>CALUTY010000025.1 GCA_944323825.1 uncultured Bacteroidales bacterium | reverse complement strand
AAGGGTGGGAGAGTAGGCCGCCGCCGCTTTTATCGGGTCGCCCGGAGATGGATTTCATCCCCGGGCGACCTTTTTTAATCCGTATAATAATCCCCAAGATCATTAAGACCTGCGGTCTTAATCTGTTTATCCAATGCTGTTTTTTTAAAAGGATCCTGAACCGGAGACAAACCGGGAGCAATCAAACATGTTTGAATTCGAAGGTAACGGGAAAAGACACGCAGTGTCTTAATCAAGCTCAGGATGCCCGTATGGTTTAGAGGCACTTTGGCCGATAAGCATATAAAAAATGTGCGAGGTTCACTGTGAGCCTCGCACATTTTTCATTTATGGCATTTGTATCAGCCCTGCTGGAACTTCCTGGAAGCACGGGACATCTGCTGCAGGACTATGGTCATCTGTTCCGATTCCTGAAGAAGATTCAGGTAGAGGTAGGCAACCGTAAGGTTCACATTTCCTCCCTGGATGTCTGTCATGAGGGATTTTCTCATGTCGGAGAACTCGGTCTGGAGACCGCTGATCTGCTCGTCATATTTCCTCAGGTCACCGTAGTCCCCTTCGTTGCAGAGATTGGAAATGCCGCCGATTATGCCGAGTACCTTGTCGCGGCTTGCGGTGAATTCTGTTGCATACTTTTCAGGGAGCGGGGAGAAATTGTTGTCCACATGTTCGTATACCGGTTCGCAGATGCGACGGATAGAATAATACAGCTGTTCCATATTGTTGAACACCTGGTGGAACCATGCGCTCTTCCTGAGGCCTTCCTCGGCGTCTATATGCCGGAGGCACAATGTCTCTTTTCTGCGCAGATTCTTGAGTTTGATCTTTTCCTGCTTGAGTTCATTGCTTGACTTTCTGAGGACTTTGACATTCTCTTCCATCAGGCCGTCTGTTATTCTTCTGTATTGACAAGCTATGCCGTTGAGAAATCCTGATTCATTTTCCGCCACATATCTGCTGAGCAGCTCCCATGATTTGGCATTGTCCTGGCATGCGAGAATGGCTTTGAATTCCTTGTCGCCGTTGATGTCCTCGTTCTTTGCCTTATAGCGGATATTGTTGTGTATAAGTGCGGCAAGTCCGGCGATGACGATTATTATTGCAACGACATTGCCTCCGAAATGCATCAGCAGGGCGATGAGGAAGGCGCAGGTGAATGCCACTCCGGCAGTGACGAACCATCCGCCTATCACTGAGAGCACACCTGTTACCCTGAATACGGCACTTTCACGGCTCCATGCCCTGTCCGCAAGTGAGGTACCCATTGCCACCATGAAGGTCACATAGGTCGTTGAAAGCGGGAGTTTGAGGGATGTTCCGAATGCTATCAGCATGGATGCCACAACCAGGTTTACTGACGCCCTGACAAGGTCATAGGAGGCCCCGTCTTCGATTTCTATTTCGGATGAATCAAAACGCTTTCCTATCCAGGTGCGCACTTTCGGCGGCGTGACTGCTATAAGGGCATTGGCTACCGATGTCGACCATCTGACGATGCTTCTTGCCACTCTTGATGACCCGAACATTTCATCTCCCTCATCCTGTTTGGCGAGGCTTATTTCAGTCTTGGTCACATTATGCGCCTTCTTTGATGTGGCAAGCGCTATCACCATAACTATTCCGGCCAGGAACAGGAATATCATCGGGGTCTTTGCAGGTCCGTTGAGTACTCCCATCATATGGGCAGTAGGGTCAGTGCTGCCGGATGCCATATAGTCCAGATAGGATGAATATCCTGTAAGCGGCACACCTATGAAGTTGACGAGGTCATTTCCAGCAAATGCCGTTGCAAGGGCGAAAGTGCCTATCAGCACTACGACCTTGAATACATTCACCTTGCAGAAATGCAGAATCTGCATCAGTACCGTAAAGAACACGAAACATGCTCCCAGAAGCGGCCATGTATTGACATGTATCCATTCCTTGACATCGGCGGTCATGAACGAGAGGTCCTTGGCTCCTTTTATCAGGAGAAAGTACACTATCATGGTGGCTGCAATCCCTCCGAAGATGCCTATTTTCCATTTCAGGTTTTTCCTGTAGTTGAATGTGAAGATAAGCCTGGAAATGTATTGTATCAGGAGACCGAATGCAAATGCCAGTGCGACAGACACGAATATTGCCATTATCACGGACAGTGCCTTTTCCGTATTCATGTAATCCGAAAATCCCAGTTCAGAACCGGCTCCCGCTATTTTAAGCATGGAGAGGGCGAATGTCGCTCCCAGAAGTTCGAATACCATGGAAACCGTGGTTGAAGTCGGCATGCCTAGAGAGTTGAACACGTCCAGAAGTATTATGTCAGTGACCATAACGGCAAGACATATGTACATTATTTCCTGGAAACAGAACTGCTCCGGCCTGAAGATGCCGTGCCTGGCTATGTCCATCATGCCGTTGCTCATTATTGCTCCGATGAATACACCGGCAGCTGCAACAATGATAATTGTACGGAATTTTGCGACTTTGGAACCGATTGCCGAATTCAGGAAATTTACGGCGTCATTGCTTACCCCCACCCAAAGGTCAGAGATGGCGAGTATAAACAGGAAAATTACAAATCCAAGGTAAATCCAGTCCATCAGATTCAGAATTCTATAGATTAGGCGGCAAAGGTAGCCAAGTATAAATTAAATTCAAGCGATATGATGTTAAATTATTGTTACGATATCCTGAAATATTATCTTAACAATTCCGTAACCAAATATTTCTGCATGTCATGACTATCATCAGATTAAAAACATTTACCTTTGTCCGGAAATTCTGATTCTATGAACAAGGAGAAGATTCTAATCGTCGACGACGAGGCCGACATCAGGGAAATCCTGCAGTTCAATCTTGAGAATGCCGGGTACGAGGTGGAATGTGCATCTTCTGCCGAAGAGGCCTTGTCCATGTTTTCATCGGCATATTCTCTGATACTTCTGGATGTCATGATGGAAGGCATGTCCGGTTTCAAGATGGCGGAGGTGCTGCGGAAGGACAGGAAAAGCCAGGTGCCGATCATATTTCTCACGGCCCGGAGCGGGGAGAATGACCTGCTGACAGGTTTTTCGGCCGGCGGGGATGATTATATCGGCAAGCCTTTTTCCATCCACGAGGTTCTGGCCCGTGTCAAGGCTGTCATCAAGAGAAGCCGGGCACAGGTCGAAAAGGTCCGGAATGTGGAACCTGTAGTGGCTGGTCACCTGAAGATAGATCTCATGAGAAAGATGGTCTATGCCGATGATGTGGCCATAGTGCTGTCCAAGAAGGAATTCGAGATACTGAGCCTTCTGGCAAGCCATGCCGGCAGGGTGTATTCCCGTGAGGAAATCATAGGCGAACTGTGGAAAGACGCCCCTTATGTCCTTGACAGGACAGTGGATGTACACATTGCGAGGATAAGGAGCAAGCTGGGGGAATATAAGAACTACCTTACCAACAGGTCCGGCTACGGATACTGTTTCAGTGTCACGGAAAATGTATGATGATTAATTGCTGACATTCGGATGCGCAGGAATTGGACATATAAAAAGCAGCTGCTTCTGTATTTTGCCGGGGTCTTCACCGTATTCACGGCACTGATCGTGCTGTTCCAGCTCAGCAGCGAGCGCAGGTACAAGGAAGAGATCCTGCAGTCCAAGCTGTCAGTATATGCCGACATAATCGCCCAGGCTGAAGACTGCCGTTCCGTGCTTTCCGTCATGCCGTCTGAGCTGCGGGTGACTGTCATCGACAAGGACGGGAAGGTCATATTCGATTCAAGGGCCGATGTGGATTCTCTGGACAACCACATCATGCGCCCTGAAGTGCAGCAGTCACTTGCTTCTTCCGATGGCTTTGCCATAAGGGTTTCAGACACGACGGGCATCCCTTATTTCTATTTTGCCAAATCATACGGCGGTTTCGTGGTGCGTGTGGCCCTTCCTTATGAAGTGGATGTCAGACGCTTTTTCCAGCCGGACACCCTTTTCCTGATACTTGTGTTCTCCCTGTTTGTGGTGGCGCTTTTTTCTCTTATATTTCTTGCCGACCATTTCGGGGAGGGGATATCCCGTCTGCACAGTTTCGCGGAGGCGGCGGAGAAGGGCGCTGTGGATTATGCGAGCATCACCTTCCCGGATTCAGAGCTCGGTGCCATCGGCAACAAGATGCTGGAAAGCTACCGCCGCCTGGAGCAGAGCAACAATATGATAGCCCTTGAAAAGGAACGGCTTCTCCTGCACATACATTATTATGACGGCGGCATTGCCATATTTTCCCCGGAAAGGGAAAAGCTTTATGCCAACTACAAGTTCATACAGATTGTCAATACCCTTCTTGACCGTCCGACCCCGGACATCAACGACATCTGGAAAAGCAGCGTGTTCGCGCCGCTGTATGAATTTCTTGACCATAGCACTCCCGTAAAGACTGATTTTCCGCCCGTCTTCCGTTTCAAGCTGCCCAAGGGCGGACGCAGCTATGACATACAGATGCTGATATATCCGGACAACGGTTTTGAGATCACCATCAACGATGTCACCGAGACCGAGAAGAACCGGAACATGAAACAGCAGATGACAAACAACATCGCGCATGAGTTGCGTACTCCGGTAAGCAGCATACGCGGATATCTTGAAACATTGATATCCTGTCCTGATGTGCCGGATGAAAGGAAACAGGTCTTCATAGACCGTGCGTATGTCCAGACCTTGCGCCTCTCTGATCTTATCAGGGACATCGCCCTCATCACCAAGATTGAGGAGGCCCCGGAGCAGCTTCCGAAGGAGAAGGTCAATCTCAAGTCCGTTTCAGATGAGATTTTCGAGGAGTTCAGGGAGTCTCTTGAGAACAGGCACATCCAAGTGGAGAACATGCTTTCTGATGATCTTGTCATCAGCGGAAACGCATCCCTGATATATGCCGTATTCAGAAATCTTGTCGAGAACAGCCTGAAATATGCCGGTGATGGTGTCCGTATACATCTTGAATGCTACGCCAGAAGCGACGGCCACTACCATTTCACCTATTATGACACCGGCAAGGGAGTAAGAGAAGAGCATCTTTCACGCATCTTCGAGCGCTTCTACCGCGTTTCCGAAGGCCGTACCCGTGATGCCGGCGGCTCAGGTCTCGGCCTTTCCATCGTCCGCAACGCCATCGCATTCCACGGCGGTGACATCCGTGCCGTGAACCGCAAGGAGGGCGGACTGGAATTCATATTCTCACTGAAGATTTCCTGAAGATTGCCGGAGAAATTCATTTTATCATGAGAAACATGATGAATACCAGAAGCACTTTCTTCAGTTCGCTGAGGCAAGATGGGAGTGTAAACTGAACTGTGTCAAGTTTAGTTTTGTTGTGTCGGAGTAGGCGGCCATGGCCGCCTACTCCGACCGCTAATTTATCAAACCTATCAAAGAACTCCAAATAATAGTGTTTTTTCAGGACAGTATCCTGAACCTGTCCGGGAACAGGATGGCCAGTTGCTGGGCAGTCTGACCCCAGTTCTGGACAGGCTGCGTCCACTTGCGTCTGATTCTTGTAAATGCCAGAAACATAAGTTTTTCGAGGGCTGTGTCGTTCGGAAAGACCCCCTTGTTCTTGGTGACCTTACGCAACTGGCGGTGGTAGCCCTCCACGGTGTTGGTGGTGTATATTATGCGCCGTATGTGTTCGGAGTATTGGAAGTACGCGCTGAGCCTTTCCCAGTTGTCACGCCAGCT
>CALUTY010000024.1 GCA_944323825.1 uncultured Bacteroidales bacterium | reverse complement strand
ATTTAACAAAAACCAAAATTCCGTTTCTTCTGATGAATATCCTAACTTATTCAGTTTGAGTTAGTTTAAACGGGACAGTAGTGGATAAATATAATGAATTTTTTACAAGAGGGAAAATCTGGAGACACCGGAAGTCACGACCTCCTGTACTGGGTCGGGGTCATCCCGGTCCTAGCCTTGAAGAACTTATGGAATGAGGCTGGATCGGGAAAATCGAGTCTCGCGGCAATCTCCTTTACGGGAGCATCGGAATATCTGAGCATGTTCTTCGCTTCAAGTATCACATAGGAGTCTATCCAGTCCGAGGCAGAACGGCCGCTGGCAGACTTTATCAGCTTGGAAAGGTACTTTGGGGAGAGGCAGAGCCTGTCTGCATAGAAAGCCACGCTGTGCTCTTCCATATGGTATTCGGAAACCAGATTCATGAACCGGTCAAACACCACCTTGCTCCTTTCCGTACCTGTGTCCTGCACGGCTGCTCCTTTCTCCATTATCTTTGTCTCTATCACTCCTCCTGCCAGATAGAAGACAGACGAGAGCATTGACCTTATGCACTCCCTCTTGTACATGAGATTCGAGCCGAGGATGCTTTCAGCCAGGTGCAGATACTCTTCTGCTATATCCTTTTCTTTCTGTGACAGTACAAAGCTCGGATTGTCGAGCAGAAGCATGCCCTTCTCGATCAGCTTTCCTATATCCATCTTCAGGTCGGACATGAATTCACCGGTCATGGCCATGACCAGAAAACGGATCTGGTCTTTCTGAGAGGATTCTATACCTGTGATCTGTATTATATTGCCTGGGATATTTATGAAAAGAGAATTCTCTGCTACCTCGAACTCCTTGAGGTTGATTGTCATTTCCAGTCTTCCGGATATGCAGAAGAACACAAGATAACCGTCGAAACGGCATGGATGGTTGAGAATATCCAGTCTGTCGTCATATCTGAGGTCCATGATACAGAAATCGTCCCTGATGCCTATGCATGAGGAAGATGGGAAAAGCTGACGGAACTGTGCCAGACTTATTGTATGAGGACTGGATGCAGGCATATTGTCATATGTCATCTCTATTCGGTACAAATATAATGATTAAGCGAGAGCAGAGGCAAATTTATTTGATTTTGCCGAGCGCCAGCTATAAATGGCAAATGCGACCTTCTGACAATTTTTGGAGCCGAAACGGATCTTCCGGCGATTTTTTGGGCAATTGTTTTGTATATGCGTTACGGCGTTTTTTAAGGAATAAGATATGGAAATCAGAAAAATGCTTGTAACAGCAGCAATGGCTGCGGCCGTCCCGGTCTGCTCGTATGCCGCTCAGACCATGACCCTGCAGCAATGCCGGGATTCTGCCCTGGCAAACAGCATTGACATGAAGATGGCAGAACAGAAAATCACAATAGCGGGCTATGACAGGAAGATAGCTCTTGCCAACTATTTCCCGAATATATCTGCCAATGCGACCTATCAGTTCAACAGCAGAAACCTTAACCTTCTGGACAAGAGTACATCTGATGCGCTTTCCAACGCAGGCAGTACTGTCCAGGAGGCATTCGGACAGCGTCTGTCGGAACTTATGTCGGACCCGCTCCTTGGAAGTATCATCCAGAACAGTCCGGAACTGCAGAAACTCTTCTCACAGATTTCATCACTTGATATCGCTACTCCGCTCAATGCCATAGGCTCGGAGATAGAGAGTGCATTCGAGCTGAATATCAGGAATATGTTTGCCGGGGGAGTGTCCCTCCAGCAGCCGATATTCATGGGAGGAAAGATTGTGGCAGCCAACAAGATGGCAGAACTTGCGGAGGAACTGGCCATTTCACAGTACGACATGAGCCAGAGAGCCGTCGTATCGGCAGTTGACCAGGCATACTGGCAGATTGTGTCAGTAGCGGGAAAGAAGAGGCTCGCGCAGGACTATTCGGACCTGCTTCATCAGCTTCTGCATGATGCGGAAATAATGGAACAGGAAGGAGTCGCCACACAAGCGGATGTGCTGACCATAAAGGTAAAGGCCAATGAAGCCGACATGCTCCTGACAAAAGCCACGAACGGACTGGTGCTGAGCAAGATGCTCCTGTGTAAAGTGTGCGGGATGGATCTCTTTTCTGATATTGTCCTTGCTGATGAGGCACTTGATATGGTTCCGCTTCCGAAGATGAGTCCGCAGATTAGCGACGAAGAGATCTTCAGCGCAAGACCGGAAATACGGAGCCTCGATCTCGCATGCCGGATATATGACAGGAAAACAGCTATGGCAAAGGCTGACATGATGCCGAAGATTGCACTTACTGCCAACTATTTTGTGACGAATCCGAACCTCTACCATGGTTTCAGGAATGAATTCGCAGGTATCTTCAATGTGGGAGTAGCAGTGAATATTCCGATAATCCATGGCTGCGAGGCGATGAACAAGGTGCGGAAGGCCAAGGCTGAAGCTGTCATGACTCACTATCAGCTGGAGGATGCCAAGGAAAAGATCACGCTCCAGGTCGCCCAGCTCAGGAAACAGGAAGAAGAAGCTTTTGAAAAGCTTGATATGGCGGAAAGCAGTCTCGCCAGTGCGGAAGAGAACCTGAGGACAGCCACGATAGGATTCAGCGAAGGGGTGGTCCCTGCAAATGTCGTCCTGGAAGCACAGACCGCATGGATGAAGGCACATTCAGAATACATTGATGCAGGTGTGGAACTTCAGCTGTGTGCTGTGAATCTCCAGACAGCAGAAGGACGCATCGATTTACCTGATAGTTTTTGATTTAAACAGAATATTGTAAAAATGGAACAGAAAAGAAAAAGCTACAATCTCCTGATAGGAGTAGCAGCATTGGTCATAATAGTTGTTACGGTATCTCTCATAGGTTTTGCCGTATCACGTCCTGAACCTTCAGTCATCCAGGGCGAAGTGGAAGCTACAGAATACAGGGTATCGGGAAAAGTCCCGGGAAGGATAGAGCAGTTCTACGCCTCTGAAGGGGACTTCGTCCATAAGGGAGATACTCTGGTCGAGATAGACAGTCCGGAAGTCAGATCGAAGCTTGTCCAGGCAATGGCGGTCAGATCAGCTGCCGAAGCACAGAAGGAAAAAGCACTTACCGGTGCCAGAAAAGAACAGATAGCAGGGGCATACGAACTATGGCAGCAGGCTGCAGCAGGTGAAGAGATCATGAGGAAATCGTTCGAGAGGATACAGCGCCTGTATGATCAGAAAGTGATAAGCGCACAGAAATACGATGAGACCGAAGCCGGATATATGGCGGCAAAGGCAAGGTGCGCTGCCGCGAAATCACAGTATGACATGGCAGTCAACGGTGCCCGCAAGGAAGACAGGGAGACTGCCGTTGCGCTTGTGGACCAGGCAAATGCAGCTCTGGCTGAAGTGGAGTCCTATCTCGGTGAGCTTTATCTGACGTCACCTGCCGACGGTGTCATATCCGCAAGATTCCCGAAGGCAGGGGAGCTTGTGGGACAGGGTTCGCCTATAATGACGGTAACAGATCTTGACGATGTATGGTTTACATTCAGCATAAGGGAAGATATGCTCAGCGGCATGGATACCGGAGACATCATAGAGGTGAACATTCCTGCATTGGGTGACGGACTCTGCAGGGCAAGAGTGAAATATATAAGCGTACTTGAGTCTTATGCCACATGGAGGGCGACACAGGAGACCGGCAGCTATGATGCGAAGACATTTGAAGTGAGGGCCGTTCCTGAAATCCATATAGAAGGCCTGAGGCCTGGGATGACCGCCATCATAGTGAACAGATGATGTTTCCTGGGAAAGCAAAGGAGGAGAAATGAAATTCTGGCATAATGTCTACAAGGTGATTGCCAGGGAGCTGCGGCTCATGAGGCAGAGACCCGTATATCTGCTGGCCTCGGTCGCGGTCATGGCATTCTGTTCGGTATTCTTCCTAACATTCCTGGGAGACGGAATCCCGCAGGACCTGGCCATAGGGATAGTGGACAATGATGACTCATCGGTATCCAGGGAGTTCATAAGGCAGCTTGACGCGACCCAGCTCGGGAAGACTGTGAGGTTCGGCTCATACACTCAGGCAAGGGAGGCACTTCAGACCGGCAGGATAAACGCATTCTGCGTGCTTCCTGAAAACATGTATGATGATCTGCTCTCATACCGTCAGCCTACTGTCACATTTTATGTGAACTCGCTGTATTTTGTCGGCGGAGCCCTGGCCTACAAGGATGTGCTGACGATGGTAAACCTTACTTCAGGGGCTGTTCAGAGGGAATTCCTGCGTGCCCGGGGCATGGACGAGGCTTCAATCATGGGACAGATACAGCCTATCGTAATAGATTCCCACCAGATAGGCAATACTACTACAAATTACGGGGTATATCTTACCAATGTGCTTCTTCCCGGGGTACTGGAGATGATAATCATACTTGTCACCGTATATTCCCTTGGTGCGGAACTCAAGTACGGGACCTCAAGGCATCTGCTTGAAAAGGCCGGAGGCTCGATGCTTGCGGCTATGGCCGGTAAGCTGATCCCATATACATTGCTGTTCACTTTCCTCGGGATATCATGCGACCTGCTGCTTTACCACTGGATGCATTTCCCTATGGCAGGGTCGGTATGGAATATCTTCGCCGTGACATTCGTCTATGTCCTCTCATGCGAAGCTGTGGCTGTGTTCCTTATAGGCACACTGCCTGTGCTCAGAGATGCGATAAGCGTATCGGCAATATACAGTGTCCTAGGATTCTCGCTTGCCGGATTCACGTTCCCTGTGGAAGCCATGCCGCCGTATGTCCAGGGCCTTGCTGCGCTTTTCCCTCTCAGGCACTATTATCTCTTCTATGTTCAGGAAGCCTATTTCGCATCAGGTTTTTCGGGATGGTACATGCAGGTCGTATATATGCTGCTTTTCATGTTCCTGCCGTTCACGGTGTACAGGAGACTGTACAGAGCCTACAGTCTGCAGAATTATCCAAAGAAATGAAACGAATCACATACATAGGCCAGTGGTTTTCCGACTGGTATTCGATATTTGTCAACGAGCTGCGTCTGATATTCAGTGACAGCGGTGCTCTTATAATATTTTTCCTCGCCGGGCTGGCTTATCCTGTCATCTATAATCTCATTTACATGAACGGAACTGTCGATGACATGCCTATAGCGGTTGTAGACAAGGCATCCTGTGCGGAAAGCAGGGAGTTCACACATAAGCTTGATGCAACGCGGGAAGTCCGTGTCGCCTACAGGTGCACAGATATGGGTGAGGCGGAAAAGCTGCTTCAGGAACGTAAGGTAAACGGCATAGTGATGTTCCCGGAAGATTTCGGTGAGAGGCTGGCAGCCATGGAGCAGGCTGCTGTCTCAACTTATGCTGACATGAGCAGTTTCCTGTACTACAAGAACCTTCTCATGGCAGCCAACCATGTGATGCTTGACCAGATGCATGAAATACAGACCGGACGGTATGCTTCAGCCGGATTCACCGGTCAGGAGATATCGCAGATGGTGCATCCGATACGGTATAAGGAGAATATCCCGTACAACAGGGCTTTCTCCTATGGTATCTTCTTCCTGTCGGCCGCACTTATGATTGTCATCCAGCAGACCATGTTCTACGGGTCGTCCCTGCTGGCAGGCACCATGAGGGAAGAGAACCGGAGCTTTGCCGTGATGCCGGACAAGCTCAAAGGCAGGGGAATATCCAGGACCGTGCTCGGCCGCGGTGCTGCCTACTGGCTGATATATATGGCCATAGGTGCCTATATCGCGGCTCTGGTGCCAAGGATATTCGGTCTGCC
Source organism: uncultured Bacteroidales bacterium (assembly GCA_944323825.1). Taxonomy (GTDB): domain Bacteria; phylum Bacteroidota; class Bacteroidia; order Bacteroidales; family UBA932; genus Cryptobacteroides. The sequence goes on along the minus strand of CALUTY010000024.1, from coordinate 4,549 downwards.
TCAGAACGGCCGTTTCGGAGACATCTTCATCCTTCTTGTCTTCTATGTCAGTGCGTGCGTCCTCTTTAGTTTCACGTTCAGCACACTCATCAGAAGAAGGGAGACGGTATTTGTCCTTTTCCTGTTCATGTCCCCGGTCTGTCTGTTCCTTACAGGTTTTTCCTGGCCGACGGAAAGCTTCCCGATGTTCTGGAAACTGTTTTCATATATATTTCCTTCGACATTTGCCGCCCAGGCATTCATAGACATGAACACAGCGGGTGCCGACCTGCCTATGGTCAGGGACCAGATCATGGCCCTTACGATACAGATTGTGGTCTATTATCTGCTGTCGTGCCTTGCCGTGTACATTGAGAACAGGATGCTCCGCCGGAGGGCCTACATCGCCCAATCGTAGCCTTTCGGACAAGCGGAGAATACGGCAGCCGCATCTTTGTAGTGCATCTCATATTCTTCCTGGGAGAGTTCCTTCATGCCGGAATATCTGGCTGAAAGGTCCATCGGGACATCGGATATGTTCATGCTCCGGTATTCTTTCCATCCGTTTTCAGCTGTTGCGGTCGACGGATTGGGAGCAGGGGATGAGAACCACCCGGTCTTGGCTATGTGGCTTCCCATGTTGCAGTTGGCGTATGTGACATTGTCGTAGTCTGTGCTGTTGCCTCCTGAGCGGGCAAGGTAGATTGTGCCGTCGCCGACTTCAGATTCGGCTGTCAGACGGCATTTCAGAAAGACGATCCCTTTGTCGTTTCTGCCGCAGCGGGCCTGGACGATGTAGCCTCCGTTTTCGTTTGCGCATGAACGGATCTCGCATGATTCGAAGAGTGCTGCATCAGGATAGCCCCAGATGAAGTCCACATCACCTTTGACAAGACAGTCGCGGAAAAGGCACCAGCCTTTCATCTCGATCGTATCCTGTTCGCTTGTGAAGATGCAGTTCTTGGCGATAAGACGGCCGTTCTCGCAGTTGAAGTAGATGGTCTCGGCCTGGCTGCCGTGCCCGTGTGAGTTTTCGAGCGTAAGGTTTTCAAGGGTCAGCATGTCACAGTTTTCGACCAGCATGACGCTGCGTCCTCCGTGCTTGCCGATTGTCTCTCCTGGCTCAGGGACATTCCTCACTGCTGAGCCGGTGCCGTTCGCATAGCTGTTGCAGTTGTCGAAACGGATGATCGTGCCTTCCTTGCTTTCTCCTTTTATTGTGAGGTTGTCCTTGTTGCGGATATACAGAGGCTCGCAGTAGATGCCGTCAGATACGGATATTACTGTCTCTGCGCTTTGGCCTCGCTCTACCGCATAGTTTATGGCGCCCTGGACTGTCATGAAGTCACAGCCTCTTTCTCCTACAGTCACATTGCCGCCCTGAGGGGAAGGCATCACTGTGAAGGTCCAGGCTCCTTCCTTGATCCCGGAGAAGCCGTCAGCAGAGATTGCGGACTGCTCGATCTCTATGCTGTAGGTCTTGCCGTAGTCAAGCTTGCCGTTGTGGAGCCTGATGGTGACGGTGTTGCCTTCTACAGTCACTGCATCGTAGTAGACGACCCTGTAGTAGCCGGCCGTGCCTATTGCATCCATCGCTGTGGTGAATATGCTGTTGTCAGAGAGCTGTGGCCGGGAAACTGCTGCGGCGATATCCGCCATGTCAATCATGTCGGCGATCTTGCCGTCGCTGTCCTTTACGAGTATGCGACCTTGGGTACCCGCTGTAGGGGCTGACCCGAACTCAAGAGTAAGGTATGAATCGACGCAGGCATTTTCCCCTGATGGGAATACCTTGCAGACATCAAGGTCAAGTTCCTGAGGAAGGATTTTTTGTTGAGCTGGTTCAGGAGTGTCAGCTTCAGTATCTTTCTGGCATGAGATGAGACTTGAGACAGCTATGCACGAAGCAAGAGCAGCTGTGTATACGCAGATGCGTTCCAGTGTTTTCATATTATGCGGTATTTTTATATTGGCAAAGATACTCCGGAAGGAGACAAAAGGCATGGATTATTTGTCAAAAATCCCTGCCGAATTATCTGTCCAGCAGGGATTCCCATATTCTTTTCCCGTTCCCGGCCGGACAACGGCCGTGAACATGGTGTCTTATCTTGTTCTGGATACCTTGTCCAGCACCCTTCCGTCACGGTCAAGCATATAGAGGTCAAGCTCATGCTCATCGGCAGTCAGCAGGGACCAGCCGGTCCTGTCGCTGAAGTACTGCAGATCATCAGATGGGACGATGTCATCGCGGCCGAGTGAACATGAAGAATTGACAACATAGTCAATGTCGCATCCGTCTTTGCGTATATGCTGGAAAGTGTGGATATGGCCGCAGAGATACATGTCGACATTTCCATATTTTACAAGTAGAGGATTGAGCCTTTCCTGAAGGTCGGTCAGTTCAGTGCTGCTCTTGCCGCTAGATGCATATACCGGATGATGCCCGACCACTATTACCCAGTCTTCATCTGCTTCGGAAAGTACTTTGTCAAGCCAGGCGAGTTGGTCTTCATAGGCAGCGGCTGAAGCATCGGGATATTTCAATGTATCTTTACGGTATTTGTCGATAAGGGGTGTAGTATCGGTCATTATGACTCTTACGGAGACGCTGTCAGCTTCCTTGACGAATGTGTAGTACCTGGACGGCATATTCCATCTGGCACTTATGCCGCTATAATCAACGACAGCACTGGTATTGCCCCTGTATTCGTGGTTTCCGCACACAGGATACCAAGGGATCATCAGGTCCGGATGAGAGTATATAAGCTCATAGTTTGTCATCCATAACGGGTCAGAGGTACTTCTGACTCCTTCAAAGTGGTGGACGTCACCGGCGGCAATGACCAATTTCATACGGCTTATCTGGGAATTGGAGACATGCGAGGAGCACGATGTGCTTGATCCGACAAAGGCAAAAGAAGACATTGATCTCGACAAAATCCGTCTTTATCTAAATGGTCTATATCTATTGAGTGACTCTGAATACAAAGATGAAATCAACAGGCTTTTCGGAGAAGATGTAAACGGGAAGAAAGATCCCGATATGCTGCTTCTGAAGTCCCTCGTCAGCGCTGGCCGTCATTATGACGACAAATATGACATGCGCAGGATCTATGAGCGGGTCTACAATTCGCTCTATCGTCGTAAAATACTGAAACACATCCCTTTGTTGAAAATCTTGAAGAAATATAGAGAGGAAGGTGCCGAAAAGAGATTTTATGAAATCATTCTGGAGAATTGCGGGAAGAATTGGAACAGCAATGACGGCAATAATCCTTTTGACGAAAAGGAATGTCTGCTGGTTCAGATCCTTTGGAATTCATGCATCGGAAATGACGAAGAAATACCTGTCAATGAAATTCCTATTCCTTTGCTTGTAATATTTAACAGACCTACTGACATTGAAGAGGAGTTCTGGAGAGTGTGCAGACGCGACATAAAGAGTCATGAGATATGGAATGGAGACTTGTCTGTGCTCATTGGTTGGAGTTTTGATGAAACCGGTAAATTTGATCTGGCCAAGTTCCGTCATTATTCCGACGCAATTGACACAATGTTCTCAGGAAAAGACGTGGAAGAATGCAGACAATTGATTGAAAAGAATACAGATGCTGTCAGAAAATCAATTGGTGAGCCTGGTAATCAAACGAATTGATAACCTTAAGAAATGATCGGACAAAATCACCTCGCCTGAAATAGACGGGGTGATTTTGTTTTACAAACATTTTTCGTCATGTGTCGTACTTTGGCACAAGTGGACTGTTTCTTTGCATCAACGAACTATTGATAAATTTTATGATTATCAAAGCTTTATTGAAGAATTTTCCAAAAGGGAAATTGACATTGGTAGGCGGACGCCTGTCTGTCGGCAAAACAGCCTTCACTTCATGTTCATACTGTTTACTTTTTCCGTAATGGGGTATTTGTATTGGAGCGTTGTTCTGAAATACTGACATCTATTCCAATTTGTTTTATAGATAATTCTCACCTGTGTCACGTTATGGCGCAGGAGGGGATTATTTTTGTTCCGGATTCAAAAAAAGACTTTTATGACATCAGATGAATTGTTGGAACTTAAGACAAAGTTTGCAATGTACAGTAAAGGTTGTAGTGATGCTGCCCATAAGAACCGCCTTAATTACGAACTTGAACGAATCAGGAGTATTGGCTCGGCTGGACATCTGCTTCTGTTGGCGGATATTCTGGATTCTATCAGAGAAAAAGGAGGTATAGTAGGTCCAGGACGCAGCAGTATCCCCGGATGTCTTGTGTGCTATCTCCTTGGAATTACCGATATAGATCCATTGCAATTTGGACTTCTGGCGGAAAGATTTTTGACCGGTAAACACTCAAAATATATGTTTTTGGACATAGATGTGGACAGCTATGGAGCAAAGTATGTAAATAATCTAATGCAAAAAGAATTCGAGCCAGGGCTCAGTCCGTATTATGTAAGATTTTTCCAAATTGACTTTTTGGATAGTCTTAAAGAAATCAATACTTCGGTAAATTTTAACCGAAAATTTTAAAATTTAACAATCGAGTCGGATAAGGCCGGCTCAAACCCTAT
>CALUTY010000023.1 GCA_944323825.1 uncultured Bacteroidales bacterium | reverse complement strand
TGACAAAATTTTCAAGGAACTCATTTTATTTACTGCCAGAGCCGCTTAGGCTCGGCTGATTTTTAACGAACTATTGTTAAATGAACATTGTCAAAATACTCCAGGGACACCCCCTGCTTGATCCCGGCAAAACTCATCGTGCCAAAACTGCACAAGGTTTTGCGAATATATTCATTTATACGGAAATATCCAAAATAATTCTGTCTGACGGCAGCAGTTCCGGACAAAGGCATGCACAAGAATATCCAGATGGCGATAAGCCTCCGCAAAGTAGGACGGTTCTTGCATTTGCAGAATTTTTTTATGATCTTTGTGAAGATTGACACAATCTTACGGACTTAATAAATCTCAGACACAATGGACCAGTTTACCCGAAATTATGTTGAGGTCTTCATGGCCGGCATCATCGCCAGAAACCCGGGAGAAAAGGAGTTTCACCAGGCAGTCAGGGAGGTGCTCGAAAGCGTGGCTCCCTATATCGTCGGACACCCCTATCTGATGGACCAGAAAATCCTCGAACGCATAGCGGAGCCTGAGCGCGTCATCATGTTCCGTGTCCCATGGCTCGACGACGAAGGTGAAATCCACATCAACAGGGGTTTCCGTGTGCAGATGAACAGCGCCATCGGGCCCTACAAGGGCGGAATCCGCTTCCATCCGAGCGTGAACCTCAGCATCATGAAGTTCCTCGCCTTCGAACAGACATTCAAGAACAGCCTCACTACCCTGCCGATGGGCGGAGCCAAGGGAGGCTCAGACTTCAATCCGAAAGGAAAATCGGACAATGAAGTGATGAGGTTCTGCCAGAGCTTCATGACGGAACTCCAGAGGCATGTCGGACAGGACACTGATGTGCCGGCAGGCGACATCGGAGTAGGAAGCAGGGAGATAGGATTCATGTTCGGCCAGTACAAGAGGCTCCGCAACGAGTTCGCCGGAGTCCTCACCGGCAAGGGGCTCAACTGGGGAGGCAGTCCGCTCAGACCTGAGGCCACAGGCTACGGCACATGCTATTTTGCTGCCGCCATGCTCGCCACCCGGGGAGACAGCTTCGAAGGAAAGACGGTAGTCATATCCGGCTCCGGAAATGTGGCCCAGTATGCTGCACAGAAGGCTCTTCAGCTCGGAGCAAAGGTGCTCACCTTTTCAGACTCCAACGGATTCGTCTACGATCCTGACGGCATAGATGAAGAAAAGCTCGCATATGTAATGGAACTGAAGAATGTCTACCGCGGACGCATCAGGGAATATGCAGAGAAATACACGAACGCCCGGTATTTCGAGAACCAGCGCCCATGGGGCATAAAATGCGACATAGCAATGCCTTGCGCCACCCAGAACGAGATCAACGCCTCCGAAGCGCAGACCCTGGTGGACAACGGCTGCATCTGCGTGGCCGAAGGCGCCAACATGCCTACGGAGCCGGAAGCAATAGAAATATTCCAGAAGGCAAAACTGCTCTACTCCCCAGGCAAGGCGTCCAATGCCGGCGGTGTGGCCGTCTCCGGGCTTGAAATGACCCAGAACTCCATACGCCTCAAATGGACAGCCGAAGAAGTGGATGCCCAGCTCCACCGCATCATGAGCGACATCCACGAAGCCTGCGTGAAATACGGAACGGAGCCTGACGGCTACATCAACTATGTAAAGGGCGCCAACATCGCCGGCTTCATCAAGGTCGCTGACGCAATGATGGCACAGGGACTCGTATAACAGGATATACAAAAACAGAAAAACATGCAGACGGTCCGGAAGTCCCGGGTCGTCTTTTTTTTGAACAATTTCATAATTTTCAAAAAATCCTTGCATTTGAACTATAAAATTGCTAAAATTGCACAAACGATTGCGCATCGAATGTACCACAATTGAACAACAACCACATGGACAAACACGGCATATTGGTCATCGGCAGCAGCAATACTGACATGACCATCAAGACATCAAGACTGCCCGGTCCCGGAGAAACCGTCCTCGGAGGCTCCTTCTCAATGGGAGCCGGAGGCAAGGGAGCCAATCAGGCAGTGGCGGCCAAGAGGCTTGGAGGAGATGTCACATTCATCTGCAAGGTCGGGAATGACCTCTTCGGGGAAAATTCTGTCAAACGATACAGGAATGAGGGCATAGACACTTCACGCATAATGCTTTCGGACAAGCCGTCCGGAGTGGCACTGATCACCGTTGACAGCAATGCTGAAAACTCAATATCCGTTGCCTCAGGCGCAAATGCTGACTTTACGGCGGAAGACATCAAAAAAATGTCAGACGCCATCAGCAGGGCTGCCATCCTGCTTCTCCAGCTGGAGATTCCGGTGGACGCTGTGCTTGAGGCGGCAAGGATAGGCTTCAAATCCGGAGCCCGCGTCATCCTCAATCCGGCTCCTGCCTGTCCTCTGCCGGAAGAAATCTACAGATACATTTCCATTGTCATCCCGAATGAAACTGAAGTTTCCCAGATGTCAGGAGTGACAGTCACCGACTGTGATTCTGCGGAAAAGGCAGCAAGGGAACTGATGCATCAGGGGGCAGGAAGCGTCATCGTCACATTGGGCTCAAAAGGCTCGCTGATATGCGACGGTACGGGCTCCAGAATGATACCTTCAAGAAAAGTGAATGCGGTGGACACCACTGCGGCAGGCGACACCTATTGCGGAGCCCTCTGCGTAGCCCTGTCGGAAGGCCGGGACATTGTTGCCGCAGCCGGATTCGCGACAGCTGCCTCCGCCATAGCAGTGACAAGACCAGGTGCCCAGGAATCAATACCTACAAGGGATGAGGTGGACAAGGCAATGGAATCTGCAGATGACAGATGCACCAGCCCTTCATTTGCACAATAACCGGAATAACACTTTAAAACTCTGATACCATGTTTATAGTCAACAGTTATCCCCTCGCCGTGATATTCTGCTTTATCACGATGATGTGCTGGGGCTCATGGGGCAATACCCAAAAGCTCGCAGCCAAAAGCTGGAGATACGAACTTTTCTATTGGGACTATGTGATAGGAATGCTTCTGTTCTCCCTGCTGATATCCTTCACAATGGGCAGTTTCGGCTCCCAAGGAAGGCCATTCATTGAAGACCTCGCTCAGGCGGACGCCGCCAAGATCTGGAGCGTGATTCTCGGCGGCATCATCTTCAACGCCTCCAACATCCTGCTCTCCGCCTCCACATCGATAGCCGGAATGTCAGTCGCATTCCCTCTCGGCGTAGGGCTCTCACTTGTCCTCGGCGTGATAATCAACTGGCTCGGATCCCCGAAAGGCGACCCTGTCATCCTCTTCACCGGAGTGGCACTCATAGCCATAGCCATAATCTGCAACGGCATAGCCTCAGGCAAGATGCAGAAAGGCAAGGACACCGCCGACTCCGGACGCAACCGCAAGGGCATCATCCTCGCCGTCATCGCCGGCGTCCTGATGTCGTTCTTCTACCGCTTCGTGGCCAAGGCCATGGACCTTGACAACTTTGAAAACCCGGCTCCGGGAATGCTCACCCCGTACAGCGCCATCTTCATATTCTCTGTCGGAGTCTTCCTCAGCAATTTTATTTTCAATACTCTTGTGATGAGGCATCCTTTCATCGGTGAGCGCGTATATTATAAGGAGTATTTCGCCGGCAGCTTCAAGACCCACCTTGTCGGCATGCTCGGCGGCGCCATCTGGTGCCTCGGCACAGCCTTCAGCTACATAGCCTCAGGCAAGGCCGGAGCCGCCATCTCCTATGCCCTCGGCCAGGGTGCCCCTCTCATCGCCGCCATCTGGGGCGTATTCATCTGGAAAGAATTCAAAGGCGCCGGCAAAGGCATCTACGGCCTCCTCTCCGTAATGTTCCTCTTCTTCATCGCCGGCCTGGCTCTGATCATATTGTCGGGAGGAAACTGAAAACTTCCGATGCGGAACGCGGAAAAGGCGGCGGGAACCGGGCAGGTTTCCGCCGTTTATGTTTGCCGGACAAGATGGGAGGCGATTTGAAATTTTTCAAAACAGTTTCTAAATTTGCAACATTATGGACACTGATACAAGAGAAAGACTCATAGGGTGGGCGGAGAAGTACAATGACCCGCAATATTTTCAGGAAGACCCGATAATTTTCCCTACACGGATGGCGGAAATATACCGCAGAGGGCAGTGCCTGCTGGCGGATGTGGAGATTACGGCGCTGATTGCTGCGCATCTGGCATGGGGGCGCAGGGCCATGATAGTGAGGGACTGCACAAGGGCACTTGATGAAATGGGCTGGAAGCCATATGATTATGTGATGAGGGGGAAATACAGGGATGAGAATGCGAGCCTGCACAGGACGGTGAAATGGAGCGAATTCGCGCAGATATGCGGAAGACTGAGGGAAATATATTCGGAAGTCCCAAGCATAGAAGGGCTTACAAACGGGGAGATAAGATGCAGGATCTACGGCAGGAAGGAGGATCCGAAGGCGCCTGACAAGAAAATCAACATGATGCGCAGATGGATGGTGCGGGATGACGGGAAGGTGGACCTCGGGCTGTGGAAGAATTCAGACAAGAAGGACCTGCTGATCCCGCTGGATGTCCATGTATATGACGAAGCCGCAGCATTGGGACTGACCGCAAGAAAGCAGAAGGACATCACCACCGTGCACGAGATCACGGATGCCTTCAAGGACATTTTCCCAGGCGACCCTTGCAAAGGGGATTTCGCACTCTTCGGATACGGGGTGACAAAGGCTGCCGAAGGCAAATGATGACAGGCCGCCGGCAGCAGAACGGCAAGACAAGCTTGACAACCATGAAAATCTGACACAACCATGCCTAAACTGTACATAATATCAGGATGCAACGGGGCCGGAAAGACTACGGCGTCCTATACCCTGTTGCCAGAAATGCTGGAATGCAGCCAATTCGTGAACTCGGACGAATTTGCAAAAGGACTTGCACCGTTTTCTCCCGAAAGGGCCTCCATACAGGCCAGCAGGCTGATGCTGATGAAGATAAGATACCTTCTGAAAAGAAAAGAGGACTTCGCAATTGAAACTACGCTCGCCACGAGGACGCTTCTGAAGACCATCCGCACCGCCCAGGACGAGGGATACACAGTGACCCTCCTCTATTTCTGGCTCAATTCGCCGGACCTTGCGGTCGCAAGGGTAAGGGCACGGGTGGAAGCCGGAGGACACAACATCCCGGAGGAAACGGTCCGCAGAAGATACGGCATGGGTATAAGGTATTTCTTCAGGGACTATGTGCCTGTCTGCGACAGATGGATCCTGGCCGACAACTCCAGGACACCTTTCCGTGTGATAGCCGAAGGCTCCAGGGATGAAATCATGAACATAAAGGACAAGGAAACATACGAAAAGGTACGCAGTTCCGCACTGGCAGAAGACATCAGTGACGCCGCAGAGAAAGAATGACAAAGGAATGAATGAAAAATGACTGACAGAAGATATTATCTCGACACATTCAAGGTGACGGAGGAGCAGATGGGAAGGCTGGTGGCGGAGGCACTTGCGCAGGGAGGGGACTATGCGGACCTCTATTTTGAATATACGACTTACAATGACCTGCTGTTGAGGGACGGGGAGGTTTCCTCGGGAGGTTTCCACATTGACTTCGGAGTAGGAATCAGGGTGCTGAAGGGAGAGAGGACGGGATATGCCTACTCGGAAAACACAGGGATGACGGACATGCTCGCTGCGGCGAGGGCGGCGGCGATGATTGCCGGAGGGCAGGCAAGGAAACAGGTAGAGAGGGCCGCATCCGGAATGATGGGGAACGATGCCGGAAAGACAGACATAGGCAATGCAGGGTACGGCGGAACAGACTCTGGTGAGGGATGGCAGGACCTGTACCCGATGCGCCAAAGCTGGCGGTCGGCAAGGGCGGAAGAGTTTCTGCCTTTTCTGAAAAGCCTTGAACAGAAGATAACGGCAAAGGACGGAAGGGTCACAAAGGTGATAGCAAGGCTTTCCGACTCGCAGAGCGACATCATGATGTTCAATTCCGAGGGGGAACTCACATGCGACACAAGGCCTCTCGGAAGCATCACGGCATCCGTCATCTTCTGCAGCGGAGGAAAGACGGAGAACAAGACCGTGTCCAGAAGCTTCAGGGCCGGGGCGGAAATGGTGACGGAAGAGCTCATTGACGAAATGGCTGCTGAGGCTGTTGCCGGAATCGATGAAAGGTTCGAAGCCAAAAGGCCGAAAGGAGGGCAGATGCCGGTCGTGATGGGGGCCGGAGCATCAGGAATCCTCCTCCACGAAGCCATGGGACATTCGTTCGAGGCAGACTTCAACCGCAAGGGACAGTCCATATTTTCCGGCAGGACAGGAGAAAAGATCTGCGACAGCAGCATCAGCATCGTCGACGACGGCACCATTGCAGGCAACAGGGGGGCATGCAACTTCGATGACGAGGGCATCCCCGGACAGAAGACCTATATGGTGAAGGACGGCATCCTCAATTCATATCTCCATGACAGGATCAGCGCAAAATGGTTCGGGGTCTCCCCTACCGGCAACGGCAGGCGGGAATCATTCAGGTTCAACCCGATACCGAGAATGCGGGCAACATATATGGAGAACGGCAAGGCATCCCGGGACGACATCATAAGTTCCGTCAAAAAAGGCATCTATGTGGATGAATTCTCCAACGGGCAGGTCAAGATCGGCGAGGGCGACTTCACCTTCTATGTCAAGAGCGGAAGGCTCATAGAAAACGGCAGGCTCACGGCACCGGTAAAGGACATAAACATCATCGGAAACGGACCGCAGGCTCTTGCCGACATAATTGCCGTGGGAAATGACCTGAAGATAGACAACGGCACATGGACCTGCGGGAAAGACCAGAGCGCGGCAGTAAGCTGCGGCATCCCTACCGTCCTGGTCCGCAGCCTCACCGTCGGCGGCAACTGAAAAAAATCAGAAAAAAATTCATGCAACATACAAAAGACAAATACGGTGAAACAGGCGGGAGCCTCATCGTGAAGGAAGAGATGGAGAGTGCCCGCCACTTCATGGAGACAGCATTGCGCCTCGGCGCCTCCCAGGCCAGAATCTCGCTCAGCAAAAGCGTGCTTGACTCATTTTCCGTCCTCAACGGAGAACTGGACAAGGTGACTCACGCGGCAGACAGGTCCATCTACATGTACATCTTCGCCGAAGGACGCTACGGTACTTTCTCGACCAACATGACGGATGCTGACAAGGCAGAGGATTTTGTGTCCAAGGCCATCGAAACAGTAAAGATGCTTGCCCCGGACCCGCACAGACGGTTGCCTGACCCGGCAAGGACGGCAAAGGATGCGCAGACAGGCAGGGAGGCAGGACTGTACGATGAGGAATACGGGAATGTGACATCCGAAGAAAGGCTTGCGGCGGCACTGTCAGGTGCATTGATGTGCGGAGAAGACAAACGGAAAGGAGGATTGACGGGGGCATTGGTGCCAGGAAAAGACAGACAGGCTGACAGAAACGGAGCAGAAACGGGAATGCCGGCAGGCGACAATTGGAAAATGATTTCCGAAGAATGTGAATATTCGGATTCAGTTGACGACAATTATACGATAGACTCGCAGGGATTTGCCGGAAGGCATACGGAAACCTCATTTGCATTCTGCAGCGAAGTCACGATAGCGGACAAGGACGGCAACAGATTCAGCGGCTACTGGTGGGAATCATCCCCGTTCCGCAGCGGACTTGACCTGAAAGACTGTTCTGTAGCGGCATTACGAAAGGCTGTCAGCCAGATCGGACCAAAGAGGCACAGGAGCGGGAAATACAGCATGGTCGTGGACAGAAGCGTCAGCTCACGGCTTGTTTCGCCGCTGTTTTCTGCCCTCAATGCCATGGCCATACAGCAGAAGAACTCTTTCCTTGACGGCAGCCTCGGACAAAAGATATTTCCGGAAGGGATGACGATAATGGACCTTGCCAGATGCTGCGGCAGGCCGGGCAGCAGGCTGTTCGACACCGAAGGCGTGGCCACTGCCGATGCCCCCGTCATACTGGACGGCGTCGTGAAAGAGTATTTCGTCAACACATACATGGCCTCCAAGACAGGTTTCGCCCCTACCATAGAAGGTGTTTCAAGGCCGGTACTTATGCCGTTCATCCAAGGCGGAAGCAGTACCGGGACCGGTTTGGTTTCAGAAGAAAAAGAGGTATCTTTGCAGGATATTCTGCACCGCTGCGGCAGCGGCATTTATGTCTGCGGCTTCAACGGAGGCAACTGCAACCAGACTACGGGCGACTTTTCCTACGGGATAGAAGGTTTTGCCTTCAAAGACGGGAAAATCACTCATCCGGTGCGTGAAATGGTCATCACCGGAAACATGATATCCCTCTGGAACAGCCTTCTGGCAGCCGGAAGCGATGCGCGGGCCTGCACAAGATGGCAGATACCGACACTGGCGTTCGAAGGAGTGGATTTCAGTGCATAATGACACATAATGCGTATCATAATTGCCTCAATTAAAGGAATTATGACAACTGACAAAAAAAATATATTGTGAAACAATAGCAAAAGGAAAGATACAATGAAAATTGAAGACAACAAGGTGGTGGAGCTCTGCTATGAGCTCGAAGTGGACGGGGAAATTGTAGACAGGACCACAAAGGAAAAGCCTCTCGACTACATTCACGGGACAAGGTCGCTCCTCGACAAGTTCGAGGCGAACATAGCCGGACTGGAGCCGGGCAGCAGATTTGAATTCACTCTTGCTCCCGCGGAAGGATACGGCGAGATAGATCCGGACAGGATCATAGAACTTCCTAAAGAGGCCTTCGCAGTAAACGGGGTCGTGCAGGAGAATCTCCTCGTTCCGGGCACGACAATCCCGATGCTGAACGGAAAAGGAGGCGTGGTTCCGGGAAAGGTGCTTGAAGTCCATGAAAATTCAGTCACAATGGACCTCAACTCCCCCATGGCAGGCAAGACGCTCAATTTCTCCGGCGAAATCCTCACGGTGAGGGATGCCACTGAAAAGGAACTCAAGGAGGGACTTCACGGCGAATATGTCCATACCTGCTGCTGCGGTGGACACGAAGGAGGATGCCACGGACACGGTGAAGGGCATGAAGACGGAGGATGCGGCGGCGGACATTGCCACGGAGGACACCACGAAGACGGCGGATGCTGCGGACATGGCGACGGACACGGAGAAGGACACTGCCACGAAGGCGGATGTCACGGACACGGTGAAGACACGGAACACCACGGCGGATGCTGCGGGAAATGCGATTAAAGGCTGACAGACAATGTGGTTGGCTCTGGCATTCGTGTCGGCAGCCCTGCTAGGACTGTATGACACCGCTAAGAAATCGGCACTGAAGGACAACGCCGTCCTTCCGGTGCTGTTTTTCAATACGCTGTTTGCATCCCTGATCTTCTCCCCCTTTATAATCGACAGTGCGGCGGGGACAGGCTGGTTTACCGGGACTGCCTTCGACAGTTTCCCCTACGCCGGACATCCGGAAACATCCGGAGCAGACGGAGGCACGGTCCTGCATGCCCACTTGCTGGTCATCATCAAGTCCTTCATAGTCCTTGCATCCTGGATATTCGGATATTTCGGCATCAAACACCTCCCCATCACGATAGTGGGGCCGATAAATGCCACAAGGCCCGTATTGGTGCTGATTGGAGCAATGCTGATCTTCGGGGAAAGGCTCAACGGCTTCCAGTGGACCGGAGTCATCCTGTCCATGATATCCCTCTATCTCCTGAGCATTTCCAGCAAGAAAGAACATGTGGATTTCGTGCACAACAGATGGATATGGTTTGTGGCTGCCGCCGCAGTAATCGGAGCAATAAGCGGACTGTATGACAAATACATAATGCGCGAACTCAGCCCGATGTTCGTCCAGAGCTGGTACAATCTGTACCAGATGATCATAATGGCCATAGTCTGTGCAATATTATGGTATCCGAACAGAAAGCACACGACCCCGTTCCATTGGAGCTGGGCCATTCCGCTCATTTCCATATTCATCTCCGCGGCGGATTTCGCCTATTTCTCGGCGCTCAACCAGCCTGATTCGATGATATCCGTAGTGTCCCTCATCAGGCGTGGTTCCGTGCTCGTTTCATTCGCCTGCGGAGTGCTGCTGTTCAAGGAGAAAAACCTGAAAGCCAAGGCCCTTGATCTCATACTGATTCTCATAGGAATGATTTTCATATATTTCGGCTCACGATAAACGAAGATGGAAAAATCCTCCGACATAAGCCGGCGCCCCGCCATCAATGACGCAAAGATTACCGTCAGAGGCATTGCCGTAGTCATCCTCAACTGGAACGGAAAGGGATTTTTGGAAAAATTCCTTCCTGCCCTGCTTCATTCTGTGGAACATTTCAACGGGCAGAATGCCAAGACATCCGCAGAGGTCATAGTCGCCGACAATGCATCCACGGACGGCTCAATGGAAATGATGGCAGAAAAGTTCCCCGTTGTGAAGACCATCGTCCTTGACAGGAACTACGGCTTCACGGGAGGCTACAACAAGGCATTCGAAAAGATTGAATCGGAGTATTTCCTGCTCATCAATTCAGACATTGAAGTCCCGGAAGACTGGCTCACTCCCCTCTTCAGATGGATGGAACGCCACCCGGACTGCGGAGCCTGCTCTCCGAAACTGCACTCATGGCAGGAAAAGGACATGTTCGAATATGCAGGGGCTGCAGGCGGCCTTCTGGACAGATTCGGCTACCCGTTCTGCCGAGGCCGGGTCATGAAAAGGCTCGAAAAGGACGAAGGACAATACGATACACCGGCCGATGTATTCTGGGCCACCGGGGCCTGCCTGATGATAAGGTCATCGCTATACCTTAAACTCGGCGGCCTTGACGGGAGATTCTTCGCCCACATGGAGGAAATTGACCTGTGCTGGAGGGCGCAGCTGAACGGATGGAAGATAACCGTCGTGCCGCAGTCCACAGTATGGCACATCGGAGGTGGGACGCTGCCGCAGGATTCGCCGTGGAAACTGTTCCTGAATTTCCGCAACAACCTCCTCATGCTGGACAACAACCTCGCACGGACCTGTGCCATTGAATCACTTGCCGGCAAAGGCTTTGCAGCATACGCAGACGATGAGGCGACAGAGGCAACCGGACGCGCTGACAGGGGCAAAGAAGCTGATGCCACCATCAACAATGGAAGACCAGGAACAGAAATTCCGGACATCACAAGACTTTCCCGTAAAGCAGCGCGGAAAGCCAGACGGACAATATTCACAAGGATGCTTCTGGACGGCTGCTCCGCAATGGCATATCTCCTGTCATTCCATCCAAGATATTTCCTGTCCGTCCTGAAAGCGCACAACGAGTTCCGCAGGCTCCGCAAGGGAATCAGCTCCGATGAGGTACGGAAATACCTCGAAAGCCTCAGCATCATCCCTGCCGGGAGCAGGACCGTTCAAGCCGCAGGGTCCCGCCCGCGACACATAGAAATCAGAGGACTCCACAAAAGATGGATAATCCCCGAAGCCCTGTTCAAAACAAAGAATGACTGAAAATGGCAAGTTACCTGCAGATAGAAAACATATCGAAGTCGTACGGACCCAAGGTGCTGTTCGACCATATATGCTTCAACATAAATGAAGGGGACAAGATGGCGCTGATTGCGCCGAACGGGACCGGCAAGACATCGCTGCTGAGGATTCTGGCCGGGGAGGACAAATCGGATTCCGGCGGAAAGATAATGTTCCTGAAGGACATAAGGATAGCATTCCTGCAGCAGGAATACGACTTCGATCCGGAGAAGGGAATCTTCGACCAGATAATGAGCCACAGCACGGCATTTACGGACCATCTGGACCAGGAACATCTTTGGGAATACGAAAGACGCGTAAGGCAATACATCACAAGCTTCAGGCTTCCCGATCCGGACCAGAAGATGAAGGAACTGTCAGGCGGGGAAGTCAAGAGGGTGGCCCTGGCGGAAATGCTGGCATCCGAGGCTGACTTCTTCATCATGGACGAACCGACCAACCACCTCGACATAGACGCCATCGAATTCCTCGAAGGCTTCCTTTCCCGCTCCCGATGCACCCTGCTGATGGTGACCCACGACAGATATTTCCTCGACAAGGTCTGCAACACGGTCATGGAGCTGGACCACGGGGCACTCTATGTGTACAGGGGCAACTATCAGAACTACCTTGAAAAGAGGTCGGAACGCATCGCCAACTGGAACGCTGAGACAGACAAGGTCCGCAACATCCTGCGCCGCGAGCTCGAATGGATGCGGAGCACGCCGCAGGCCCGTACAGGCAAGGCAAGATACAGGATAAACGCCTTTCATGAACTCAAGGAAAGGGCGGACCAGACAAGAAGCGAAAGCAGGATATCAATGTCAGAAGTCCAGGGAAGCACCCGCCTCGGCACAAAGATAATCAACTGTAAGGATGTCTCCTTCCGGTATGGCGACGACTGTTATCTCAGCCACTTCACATACAACTTCCAGAGATACGAGAAGGTCGGCATAGTGGGCAGGAACGGAGCCGGGAAAAGCACATTCATCAATCTCCTCACCGGCAGCTACACACCAGACATGGTGTCCACCGACCCTGAAACATACGGAGGAAAGGAGGGGCAGGGACTTCTGACCGGCACTATAGAACGGGGCGAATCCCTGAAAATAGGCTACTACCGCCAACAGGGCATCACCTTCAACCCTGACGACACTGTCCTTGACATAGTGAACGACACCCGCCTGCTCAACCGCTTCCTCTTCCCTCATGACATGCTGAACAACAGGATAGAAAAGCTCAGCGGAGGAGAAAAGCGCAGGCTCTACCTGCTCACCGTCCTTATGCAGCAGCCCAACCTGCTCGTGATGGACGAACCTACAAACGACCTTGACATAGTCACCCTGAACATTCTTGAAGAATATCTCAAGGAATTCAACGGCACCCTGATAATCATTTCACACGACAGGCATTTCCTCGACAGGCTTGTGGACCATCTATTCGTCTTCTGCGGGGACGGCGTGGTGAAGGACTTCACCGGGAGCTACAGCGAATACCGCGAGTTCATAAAGGAATACGAATCCCGGCAGAGATCAGCCGCCAGGGCAGAAGAAAAAGCAGCCAAGGCGACCGCAAACCAGAACAGGGAAGCATCCGGCAACAGGCAGCCCGGCAGCAGACAGGCAGACGGCTCCGGCATGCAGGCCGAGGGGCAGGCTGCATCAAAGCCCGCCAAAAAGAAGCTCACCTACAAGGAGCAGCGTGAACTGGAGCAGCTTGAAAAGGACCTTGAAGCACTCAATGCAGAAAAGGCGGCACTTGAAGAAGCCTTGAACAGCGGCACTCTCGGCTTCGAAGAGCTTCAGAAGGCCTCCTCACGCATCGGCGAGCTCATGTCCATACTTGACGAAAAAGAAATGCGCTGGCTCGAACTTTCATGCTGATCAGTCCGGGCACAGCGCAACAGCCGATGTCTTGCGGTGATTACCAGCGTATCTGAAGGAAAGCCCTGAATCCGGATGTCTTCAGGCCGCTTTCATATGACAGATCTCCGGAAAATGTCTTGTATTCGGCACTCCCGAGGCGGGCTTCCATGCCGACTCCCAATTTGCCGAAGGTCACGGATGCCCCTGTCACAAACAATGAGGCATAATTGCCTGCAAATGACTTGTCCATCATCAACACGGAAAAAGTCGGAGCATAACGGAAATACGCCTCTATGGTGAGCTTCTGTCCAGGAGTGATTGTCACCGAAGGCCCCACCTGCAGACTGTATTCCATCTTGTTGAGTGTCCTTTCTTCAAGAATCGTGAAAATGCCGTCATTTTCCCCGGGAACCGTCACTCCCAAAGAAGCCGGGACCACCGTATAGTTCGAATATGAAACATCAAAGAAAACCGCATCAAGCCCGATGCTCACAAGACGGGCAATAGGCTTGTTATGGAACATGAATGTGCGTCCGCGGGTCAAGGAAAAGCCATAATTGTTCCTCACACCGGCAACATTGTCATTTACAATATCACCAGCCTCGTCAAACACACCTCCGAGATCCCTGAGATCAAAGTTCCCGTCGGAAAGGCGGATCTTGTCAGAAAGGTACGAGAAATTGAAAAATTTCTTTCTGACTACCTTGTCAGTTTTCCCGTTTTCATCAGAGAGGTCATCTGTCCCGGTATTGGACGCATAGATGCATGGAACGCTGACAAACAACAGCAACATCACGAATAAATTTTTCATAATGTAAAAGATTAACTGAATTAAACCTATATTGTAAACTGTAATTCAAAAGCCTGCGACTGCAAATGTAGAAAATATTCCGACATGACCGTTCATTTTCCGGCCACGGACCTCATCCTTGCCCAAGGCATGACACCGGCGGGAGCCTGCTTCTGCTTGAGAAGTTCCTTCATCTTTTCCATATACGGCTCCACATGGGAGTAGAACTTGTAATATCCGTCGCACAGGGCGTTCAGACCGGTATCACCTGATTCCGTCACATTGAAACGGTGTTTCGGGCATTCTCCGTTGCAGGCGAAGCGGTATTTGCATTTCAGACATTTGTTCGGGAGGGAATTCCTTTTTTCTATGCCGAATCTTGTCTGTTCCGGAGAAGTCATCATTTCCCTCAGGTCATTTTCAAAGACATTCCCGAGACGGTATTTCGAATATACGAAATGGTCGCACGGATAGAGGTCGCCGTTGTGCTCTATGATTGAATTGCCTCCGCATGTTTCCCCATAGACACAGGTCCCGGGCATTTCCCCGCACCAGCAGGCAAGGGCGGCATCGAAAAGATTGACGAAATACCTGCCCACATCATTCAGGACCCAATAGTCAAAGATGTCGCACATGAACTTGCCGAACGCAAGCGACCCCACTGACCATCTGGCGATGACAGCCCCTTCTTCTGACGGGTCCACAATATACGGCCTCGCAGCCTTCATCGGCTTTCCATTCTTTCCGAGCGGATATTTGACATGCTCCACCACCGGCATGAACTGCATGTAGCGGCTGCCGATTGATTTCAGGAAATTGTAGACCTCCAGTCCCCTGCCCTCGCAGGCCTTGTTTATCGTGGACATGGTATTGTACTGGACATTGCTGCGGTAAAGAAGATTTATTCCCCGCATCACCTTGTCGAATGTCGGGGCTCCGCCCTTGTCCTTCCTGTATTTGTCATGGATGTCCTGCGGCCCGTCGATGGAGATGCCTATCAGGAAGTCATTGTCCCGGAAGAAGCTTGCCCATTCCTGCGTGAGGAGGGTGCCGTTGGTCTGCAGGGTGTTGTGGATGATCTTGTCTCCGGCATATTTCTGTTCGAGCTCCACCGCCTTCCTGTAGAAGTCAAGCCCCATCACGAGAGGCTCCCCTCCGTGCCAGTTGAAGGTCACCTCCGGGACATCGTTGGCTGCAATGTATTCCCTGACACAGGTTTCAAGCATGTCGAGGCTCATCCTCGGCTCACTGCCCCCGTAGATCTCAGCCTTGTCAAGATAGTAGCAATAATGGCAGTCAAGGTTGCAGAGCGACCCTGCCGGCTTTATCATGATATTGAACGCCATAGGCCCGGAGAGCTTCATGGCATCCATGAATGTCATTGTGTCGGAAAACTTATTGGCCATAATTCACAAGAATAAAGGAAAGTCCCCCAACAGTCCTTTCCTTATGACAAAACTTCCGCCATCCTGCGGCAGATGTGGAGATGGGCGGACTCGAACCGCCGTCCAAACATGGCACCAGGCAGCTTTCTACACGCTTATCCTCTCTTTGATTGTCGGCGCAGGACTGCCGGGAGGCAGGCTATCATGCGCTTATCCTTTGAGTCTTGGCAGGATTTAAAGGAGTCCTCCTGTGCATCCGGTCTGGATGATACCCCGTATTCCGGACATGACCGGCCTGAAGCCCGGAGGGATACCCGTCGCGACCGCAGCCTTGGCGGCCGGCGATTAAGCGAGACTGCTTTGCAGACTACGCAG
>CALUTY010000022.1 GCA_944323825.1 uncultured Bacteroidales bacterium | reverse complement strand
ATGGAATAGTTTCCGTCGAGGTCGGTAGTGACACCGTTCCGGGTTCCCTTTTCCTGGACGAAGGCCCCGACCACCGGCTCCCCCTCCGGATCTTTTACACATCCATGGACAACCACGGGCTTCCCCGGTTCCTTATAGGATGTCCCTTGTACTTTACCGTCCTT
Source organism: uncultured Bacteroidales bacterium (assembly GCA_944323825.1). Lineage (GTDB taxonomy): Bacteria > Bacteroidota > Bacteroidia > Bacteroidales > UBA932 > Cryptobacteroides. Next base: position 21,059 of record CALUTY010000022.1, on the reverse strand, counting down.
TTCCGTCTTTTTCCATACGGTTATCTGCCGGTTGCGGACATTGTATTCCGTTCCTGGCCCGAGAATACTGTCGAGGACGGCATCTATCGAAGCATTTTCAAGAGAAACTGTGACCCTCTTTTCCATATCCAGGGCATCATCCCTGAATATGAAACGATAGCCATAATCTTTTTCAAGCTGCGATATGACCTCCTTCAACGGCCGGTCCACGGCCCTGACATTTATGCCTTCCCCCCCCTGTGCGAAAATGCCGGTCGGGAGCAGCATAAATGCAGCCATCAATAACATTGCAAGCCGGCGCCTGCAATACAGAAAAATTTTTAACATATTTCAGTTGTTAATAATAGTGTCATAATCCATGTGGTCAATGCCCGTACTGTCATTTCGCCGTCACCGATATCTCCGTTCCGGAAATCTGCCGTATTTCAGCCGGGACCATCATCGAAATCGTGTTCAAAGCCGTTCCGAGACCTTCATCGAGCACCAGTTTGCCGTTGACCGTTATCCCCTCGAAGTCTTTTTCATCCCATAATATCGTTACGCCGTAATACTGCCCGAGCCTGCGGAATATGTCGGATACGGATGCCTGTCTAAACATTATATATCCCTTTGTCCATGACGTGTATTCTTCAGGATCAATATCTTCCACCGTGCCGGCGCCGGACTTCGTGTCATAGACGAATCTTTGGGACGGCTCTATCATCACATCTTCCTCCGAATCCGCTCCTCCGGCCTCAACAAGCCCGTCAACAAGCACTACGGACTGGACATCATCGTATGCCGTCACATTGAAGACTGTCCCAAGCACCCGGACTTCCATACCCTGGGGTGTCTGCAGCACGAACGGCCTGTCTTCATCATGCACCACATCAAAATATGCCTCCCCTTCAAGCCTTACGCGTCTTTCGGTCTTGCCGCAGTCCACAATCTCAAGTCTTGACCCGGAATTCAGCCTGACCTTCGTCCCGTCATTCAGAACCGTTTCGGTCTGATGCCCGAACGGCGCCGACAGGGAAGCAATGGCCAGATCCTCTGCCTGTCCTCCGTCATCCGGTCTGAAGAACCAGACCCCCACGGCCACTGCAGCAGCTGCTGCGGCACTTCCAATCCATCCGATTATCCTGTGCCACTTTCCGCTTCCTGCCGGGGCCGCGGCAACTTCCTCATCCGAAAGAAGCAGGGCCTCGTATATTCTCCGGAAAGCCTGCAGCTCTTTTCTGTTGGCATCATCGGACTTTGCCCATTCCATGATCCTGAGTCTCTCTTCCAAAGTAGCCTCGCCTCTCAGATATTTCAATATCTGTCCATAATCATTCTCCATAACGGCTGTCTTTTTCGGGTAAAACAACAATAATAAGTCCCTCCAGAACGGAAAGACCCTGAATATTTTTGAAAAAATTTCTGATTTTTATGAAAATTTGTCACTGAAGGCTGTCACAGACCGAGGAAAACGGCTATCAAAGGCAGATAGTCCTTCAGCGATACCCTCAAGGCTTTCAATGCTTTGGATATATGGTATTCGACCGTTTTCTCCGTAATGCCCATCTTCTCCGCAATCTCCTTGTTGGTCATTCCGTTGAAACGGCTCAGACTGAAGACACGACCCGTCTTCCCGCCGAGTGAATCAAGGGTGTCATGCAGTATCTTCTGCACATCCCCGGCAAACAATGTATGCGGATCACAGGATTCGAGAGCCTCTATCCTGAACTTGAGTTCATCCCTGATGTCCCTGCTCATGTCATCATGAACCTTTGACTTCAGGCTCTCATGCCGGAGATGCCTCAGCGCCTTGTTCCGTATGACCGAAAAAAGAAACGGAAGGACCATCTGTATCTCTTCACCTGCCGAACGGCGCTCCCAATACAAAGACAATGCTTCCGCCGCTATCGATTCCGCAACATTCTGATCAAATACATAAGACCTGGCGAAAAGGACGCAGCGCCTGAAATAGTTGGAATAATTGTCTTCGAAGCCTGACTTGTCATTCTTTCTCCGTATCATCGTCCATTTTTTCAGAGATACAAATGTAGTAATTTCAACATTGTCTGCAAACCGCATCACACATGACATCGCTCTGTACCGGCATCACCTGCACCCATAGTCACCCGAAAAGTTCACGCAGGACGCGGAGGGAATTGACATTGAGGGAAGACTCGATGTGATATTCGATGTAGCGGAGAATCTCTTCGGCGAGGGTGTTGCGGAGAGGGCCGGAGAGAGGAATGAGCATGCTTTCGCTGAAGGATGCCTTCAGAAAACGGTCCATGATGGCGATATGGTCATGGGCGAAAGGAAGAAAGTCATCCGTCGCAGGGCTGAAGCCGAGGACGACGGTCAGCTCCAGCAGAAACCTTATATGGAAATTGCTGAAGTCGGACTCCATGGCATCCAGCAGGAGGATGTTCTTCTCGCACCATTCAAAAAGACCCTGTTCCATGGCGCCGTCCTTGACCGTGCGGTACAGGACTTCGCTGAGGAAAAGGGTGATGGAATTCTTGCTGACGCTGTTGCGGATGCCGACAAGGGGATGTCTTGACGCTATGTTCTTCGCGGTGAAGAGGGTGGAGCGGGAAGACTCTGTTATGTCAGCCTCGACCACATTCATCGGCAGGAACAATGACATCGCGGACTTCTTCCCCACACCGCGCACGAGGAAACTCCTCCTCCCGTACTCCCTGCTGAGGGTATGGATGACGAGGGAGTTCTCCCCCACCTTGGTGGTGTGCAGGACTATCAGCTCCGCAGAAACTGTCATTACTTCAGAGAATTCAGGTATTCCGCCATGGCCCTGAGCGCCTTGCCCCTGTGGGAAATGGCATTCTTCTGTTCCTCGGTGATTTCGGCGAGGGTCCTGTCCGGGAACTCGTCCGGAATGAACACCGGGTCATAGCCGAAGCCGCCGTTCCCGGCCTTGGCCCGGGCAATCGTGCCTTCGAGAGTGCCTTCAAAAATGTGCTTTTCGCCGTCAAGGATGAGGGTGACAACGCTTCTGAACCTTGCCCTGCGCGAAACAGGACGCATTTTCAGGCCTACGGATGCGGCCATCGAGGCTTCGGTCTCCAGGACTGAAAGCTCATAGAGAAGCTTGTCCATGTTCCTGTTGAAATCCTTGTCTTCACCGGCATAGCGGGCCGTATATACGCCCGGAGCACCGCCAAGGGCATCAACTTCAAGACCTGTGTCATCAGCAAAACAAGCCTGCCCGCATCTGTCCCAGATGTATTGGGCCTTCTGTACAGAATTGGCCTTCAATGTCTTGCCTGTCTCAGGAATTTCTTCAGAAATGCCTGACTGTGCGGGGGTAACGAGCTCAAATCCCTCGCCGAGGATCTCAGATGCCTCACGCAGTTTTCCGCCATTGCCCGTTGCAAAAACGATCTTCATAATCAACTGCTTTTATATTTTCACTTCTTAAAACCGGTGCAAAGGTATTAAACAGATTTTAAATCTGCTTTATTATCGGCATTTTTTTCATAAATTTGCGATTTTGGAAAATTACTGATGAAAATGATAAGATTCATACCGGCTGCGCTTGCCGCCGTCCTCATTTCGGCGTCAGCCTGTGCCCAGTCCAAAAGTTTCAAGCTCGGGCAATGGGTAGAGATAGAAAATTCCATATTGAAGGAACTGAACAGGTCCTATGTGGACTCGCTGCCGCTTGACAGGATGATGAGAAGCGGGATCGACGCAATGCTTGAAAACCTCGACCCGTACACCATGTATATACCCGAGGAGGAAAATGAAGACCTCCAGATGATGCTGTCAAAGACATACGGAGGCATCGGAGCCATCATCTACAAGCAGGTGGACAGCAATGTGGTGATAAACGAGCCGTACTACGGCTCCCCTGCCTATAAGAACGGGCTTGTCTGCGGAGATGAGATAATTTCCATCGACGGGAAGCCGACCAAAGGTCTTGCCGCAGCTGAAAGCAGCGACAGGATGAAGGGCAAGCCGGGCACGACCGTCAATTTCAAGGTAAAGAAACTCCGCAGCGGAGACACCGTGGATGTGGCCATAGTGCGCGAAAGGATACACATCCCGGATGTGGAATATGTAGGGATGCTGGATGACACCACCGGCTACATCAAGCAGACCGGATTCACGGAAAATGTGTCCGACGACATCCGCAGCGGCTATTTCAAGCTCAAGGAGCAGGGCATGAAAAAGCTCATCCTCGACCTGCGCGGCAACGGAGGCGGGCTCATGAACGAGGCAATCAACATTGTTTCCCTTTTCGTGCCGAAAGGATCGCTCGTGGTGACGGCAAAGGGCAATACCCCTGCGTCAGTCACGGAATACAGGACTTCTTCCGAGCCGGTGGACACGCTGATACCGCTGGTGGTGATGGTGGACTCAGGCTCGGCATCATCCTCTGAAATCGTGTCAGGAGCCATCCAGGACCTTGACAGGGGGACCATCATGGGCCAGAGGACATACGGAAAGGGACTGGTACAGTCCATCCGCCCGATCACCTACAACGGACAGCTGAAGGTGACCACCGCCAAATACTACACCCCGAGCGGAAGATGCGTGCAGGCCATCGACTACAGCCACCGCAATGAGGACGGCAGCGTAGGCCATATTCCGGACTCCCTCACACATGAATTCAAGACTGCCCACGGACGCACGGTGCGTGACGGCGGCGGCATCACTCCTGATGTGATGATAGAGTCGCCTTCATACAGCAGGCTCGTCTATTCTCTTGTCCTTTCCGGTGTAATAGACAACTTCGTGCTGAAATATGTCCGCGAGCATGACAGCATCCTGCCTGTGGATGAATTCCATCTGTCGGAGAAGGACTTCGAGGAGTTCATAGAATTCGCCAAGACACAGGAGTTTGACTACAGGAGCAGCGCAAAGACACTCTTCGACCAGATGAAGAAGGAGATTGAAAAAGACGGGCTCACAGAACCGATGAAGGCGGAACTCGACGCCCTCGAAAAGGCCCTCGACATGGACAAGGAAAGGTTCATCAGGCTCAAGCGTGAAGAAATCAGGCCGTTCATCGAAGAAGAGATTGCAGTCCGCTACTGGTATCAGGAAGCCGGAGTGAAGATTGCCCTCCGCTACGACGACCAGCTGAAAAAGGCAATGGCGTCGCCTCTGATTACGGTCAATTGACATGCAGAAAATCAAGGACATCCTGAGGATAGGCGTCCCGATAATGCTGGGACAGGCCTGCGTGATAATCCTCAGCTTTGCCGACAACATAATGATAGGATGGTACGGGGTGGACGATCTGGCCGCCTCGTCTTTTGTGAACGGCATCATCAACCTGTTCATATTCACCGAACTCGGCTTCGCCTGCGGGCTCACGCCCGTGGTGGGCTCGATGTTCGGACAGGGAGACAGCCGGGGCATAGGCACGGCAGTCAAGAACAGCCTCGCCCTCAACGGCATCATCGGCGTTGCGGGGCTTGCAATTCTTGCCGTCATCTATCTTTTCCTTGACAGGTTCGGACAGGAGCCGCATCTCCTGCCGCTGATAAGGCCATATTTCATAGTGGTCGGCCTGTCCACCATATTCGCCTTCGGATTCAACACTCTCAAGCAGTTCACGGACGGCATCTGCCAGCCCGTGGTGTCGATGTCGCTGCTCATGGGAGGCAACCTGCTGAACATCTTCGGCAACTGGGTCCTGATATACGGCAAGCTCGGCTTCCCTGAACTGGGACTTCTCGGGGCCGGGCTCAGCACCCTGTTTTCGAGGATCGTGATGCTGGTGATATTCGTCATATACATTGCCAAGGCAAGGAGACTCCGGGAATATACCGACAGCTTCCGCAAGGCAAGGGTCAGCGGGACCGGCATCAGGCGGCTGTTCAACCTGGGCTATCCCCTCGCCCTCCAGACCGGCATGGAGACATCCACATTCTCCGTCAGCGCAGTCATGGCAGGATGGATCGGGGCCACAGCCCTCGCCGCCCACCAGGTGACACTGACCATCTCCCAGATATGTTTCATGCTCATGACCGGACTTGCCACGGCAGTGTCGGTGCTTGTCAGCAATTCATACGGGAAAAATGACCTGAAATCCGTAAAGGAATATTCTACAAAAGGATATTTCATGATACTGTCCGTCTCCGTGTTCTTCTGTGCGATGATCTATCTGTTCAGATACCCGATCATCGGCATGTTCACCGATTCCCCGGAAGTGACGGCAACAGCACTGTCGCTCCTGTTCGTCCTGTTCACCTACCAGTTCGGCGACGGGCTCCAGCTCTGCTTCTGCAATGCACTCAGGGGCATCCAGGATGTCAAGCCCATCATGGTCATGGCTTTCATCAGCTATTATATCATAGCCATCCCGGCGGCATATCTCCTCGGATTCAAGACAGGACTCGGCGTCACAGGCATCTGGATGGGCTTCCCGATCGGACTCACTACCGCAGGGATCTTCTATTTCCTGCGTTTCCGGCACCGGCTCAGGGTCCAGGGCAACCCGGGCGCACTGCAGATCCAGGACCGGCATGGAGAAAAAGATTGAATTATTGCAGGGTTCTTCTTATCTTTGTAAGATGTGCCATAAGGCAGACCGTATGAAACAATACATGGAAACAAATCACAAAAGATAACACAAATGGCAAACTTCCAGACAGATTCACGCATCGTCCTGACACTTGACGCAGGCGGCACAAACATGGTATTCGGAGCAATGCAGGGGGGCAAATTCATTGTCGACCCCATAACGCTGCCATCAAATGCAAACAACCTTGACCTTTGTCTCGACACCATGGTCATAGGCTTCAGTTCAGTGATAAACAAGCTGAAAGAACAGCCGGCTGCCATCAGTTTCGCATTTCCGGGACCGGCAGACTACCCGAACGGCATCATCGGCGGCTACCTTCCAAATTTCCCGTCCTTCCGCGACGGGGTTGCGCTCGGACCGTTCCTCAATGAAAAATTCGGAATCCCTGTATTCATCAACAATGACGGAGACCTCTTTGCTTACGGGGAAGCCCTCGGCGGCGTTCTTCCGGAAATCAACGCAAAGCTCGAGGCAGCCGGAAGCGACAAACGCTACCACAATCTGATCGGATACACATTCGGCACCGGACTCGGCATAGGGACAGTGATCAACGGGGAACTCAACCGTGGAGACAATTCATGTGTGGAGACCTTCTGCCTGCCACACAGCAAGATCAACGGGGTCATCGTGGAAGACGGTGCCGCCATCCGGGCCGTCAAGAGGGTATACGGTGAGCTTTCCGACAATCCGGACCACGGTCTCGAACCGAAAGATATCTTTGATGTGGCTGAAGGCACACGCGAAGGCAACAGGGAAGCCGCCATCAAAGCCTTCAACGAGATGGGAGAAGTGGCAGGAGAGGCAATGGCCACGGCTGTCACCCTCATCGACGGGCTCATTGTGATCGGAGGCGGCATCATCGCAGCCAGGAAATACATCATGCCGGGCCTGTTCGGAGCATTGCGAAGCAAGATCAGGACACTTTCAGGAGAAGAGCTCAACCGCGTACAGATGAAGGTGTATGATCTGGACAATGAAGCCGAATTTGCAGACTTCGCCCGCGGCGACAGACGCTACATCAAGGTCTATGGCACCGACAGGGAAGTTTCATACGACCCGCAGAAACGCATTGGAGTAGCCATTTCCAAGATGGGAGCCAGCAAGGCCATCTCAGTCGGGGCATATACCTTCGCCCTTGACCAGCTCGACAGAAAATAGAACAAAAACACAATATCATGTATCCATTAAAATTCAGACCGATACTGAAATCAATGGTCTGGGGAGGAGAGAAGATCGCCCCGTTCAAGGCCATTTCCACCGACCAGCACAACATAGGGGAAAGCTGGGAACTTTCAGGAGTCAAAGGAAATGAATCCGTGGTGGCAAACGGCGAATATGCCGGCAGGACCATTTCCGACCTCATAAGGGAATTCAAGGACAGGCTCATCGGGAAGGCCAACTACGAAAGGACCGGAGAGGAGTTCCCGCTCCTTATCAAATTCATCGACGCAAAGCAGGACCTTTCCATCCAGGTACATCCCGACGATGAACTTGCCGCCAAAAGGCACAACGGCTCAAAGGGCAAGACCGAAATGTGGTATGTGGTCGCCACAGACGAAAATGCCCACCTTATGGCAGGACTCAAAAAGGAGATCACCCCGGAAGAATATGTGGAAAGGGTGGAAAACAACACCATCACAGATGTTCTCCAGGACTTCAGCCTCCAGCCGGGAGATGTGTTCTTCCTCCCTGCCGGCCGCATCCACAGCATAGGCGCCGGCTCTTTCATAGCCGAAATCCAGCAGACTTCAGACATCACTTACAGGATTTACGATTTCGGAAGGCTCGGACTTGACGGCAAGCCCCGCGAACTGCACACTGACCTCGCCAAGGATGCCATTGACTACAAGGTCTACCCTGACTACAGAACCCATTACGAGAAAGGCAAGGACAAGGAAAATGTGCTCGTAGACTGCAGATACTTCACCACCTCCCTCTACGACCTTGACAAGGAATACGACATGGACCTGAAAGCCCTTGATTCTTTCCTCATCATGATATGCATCGGCGGCAGCGGCAAGGTTACCGACTCAGAAGGGAACACTGAATCCTTCCGCAAAGGCGAAACCATCCTCATTCCTGCCTCAACTGACGGCATCAAAGTCGTCCCTGACGGGAACATACAGTTCCTCACCAGCTATGTTAGATAATACAGGCGGGACCGCCTTGAAAACATGAAAATCCGACCGGAATGTGAAAATGCAATCCGGACAGAACTTTGAAGAACCCTGTCATTTTCCAGACTTGGAATCCGGCAGGGTCTTTTCATGCCCTCCGGCGTCCGCAACCATCTTGACTCTGACAAGCTAAAGCGAAGCCACCTCCTCCGGAGTCAATCCCGTCACCTCCGAAATCAATTGCCCTGCCAGTCCCCTGATCTTCATATTCCGGGCAATCTCAGCCTTTGCTTCCGCCTCACCTTCAAATACTCCCCTGTCAAAACCTCTTTCTTCCGCTGAAAGCTGTATGTTCAGCCAATCCTTGTCAGTAATCATATCCTTTTCATATTTGAATCTCTGCATTTCATCGAATCCAGCTATCTCACATGCCCTGAAAAACCTCCGGAATTCTTCCGAATCCAGCTCCACGGGAATCTCACGGAACTCATTTCCATGCTTGAGCGCATAACACCACCGGTCCTCAACCGAATGGCAATCCTTCAATTCCTTTCCAAACCGGTAAACATCAACGAATGTCAGATTGATAGTTTCACAGTGGATAAGCCCGGTACCCCTGTCCATGACCGTATTTCTTGAAATGAACCTGTCAGCCCATCGTTCATCACTTCTGTCAAACATCTCATCCTTTCCGAGTATGCCTATCAGATAAACAGGAGGTATGTCATACTGGCCACCATCCCCTCGTCTTGCCTGAAGGTCGTATACCTTGGCTGCATAATCCACACATCTTTTGAAGAAATTCCGCTGCCAATAATTCTGAACCTCGATTATATACGTCGTGCCGTCAAACACATCGGTACAGCACAAATCAAACCTGCCCGTCTTTCCGTCAACCGTCAGTCCCGGAATTTCCGCCGTATTGTAATTCACCCCATGCACTCTGCGCTCGGCAGGCAGGACTGCATTCAGCAGGTCAAGAAGCACATCAGTATTCCTCTCGCCACCGAAAACCGCCTTGAAACCGGCGTCACTCAAGACACTTACATACCTTCCCGCATCGGCATTGCCCTTCCAGGGTCTTCTTTTCTCTGTCTGAACCATATTACCCTCCTGTTCAGTTCCTGACTAACTTAAATCATCATGCAGCATCAAAAATGCCCATATGCAAAGATAGGCTATCACTCATGTCTTTTACAATAGCACTGGAGTCAGGCATGAAGGATTTTCTCTTTTTGACATCTGTTTTTTCTCTTTTTTAACAAATTTTGGATGTCAACAAAAAGAGAAATTTCTTCAAAAAAGAGAAAAATCCCACCGCATTTCACCACATATTTTTGCCATTGACAATACTCCTTCATAGATTTGTCCTGCAAGCGGATCACCGCCGGAAACTATTACGATATCATGAACGAAAATGACTACAGAAACGCCCTTGACTTCGCCAAGAAGAAAGGCATGCTGGAGGGGCACAAAAAAGGCATGCAACAAGGTGTACGACAAGGCATGCAGCGAGGCATCATACAGGTGGCAAGGACAATGCTTTCCTCGGGGATGGATGCAGATTCTGTTGCTGTCCTTACAGGACTCTCAAAGGAACAGATAAAACGGCTCAACTGAATAAGGTCTGATACAAGCTCAGAAGGAACGGCCTGAAATTATCTTATGAAAAACGGCAGCGGAAGACAAAAGTCTGAGGACTTTGTCTTCCGCTGCAAATCATCATCAGCAAAATCAAAACTGAAAATGCCCCGTCGCCTGCAAGTATTTCCCCACTTCCCTCCACGAACCGTACAAGGACCGAGTAATCTGCCTCCGACAATTTTTATTGCGATGTGGATAAGATGTCCCGTCAAATGACCGAACAAAACAGACAATTGGATGCCTCAAAGACTGATTATGCAAATACCCTTTTTATAGACATCCTGAATACAACACATCAAGTCTGCGGGAATTCTCTTGTCTGCCTGCATAAAAATTAAGTCACCGCAAAGCGGTGACTCTAAAAAACGATTCATAAACTTCAGTGTCCGACAGCGCAAAGCAACACATGACAGATCATTCGGGACAGTTCAAATCCCCTGTCAATCTTCCTTGCAAAACATGACGGGAAAACTTATTCTGTCACTGAATCCACGCCTGAATTGTCCGATACGATTTCAACACCATTGAGATCAATCAAAGTGAATTGACATTTTTCATCATATCTTGTCAAAATGCCTGTAAAATTGACATGGGCTCCGGCAAGAATGCGCTGGTCAATCTTGGTGTCAGCAAATCTCGCATAACCGCTTGTCCTCACTTCAACATCGACAGAGCCTTTCTTGAAATACTGGCTGACACTGTATGCCATTCCGTTCACAAACCTCCCCTTATCCTCATCTGGCACGGCACCGCCGAAACCCTCGTCAAGGTATTTATAGAAACCGGTCTCAGACATGGCCCAGGTATTTATGCCGCAGTTCCCGTACTGTGCATGGATATCATCATCGAGGAAGAGACAGTTGCCTTCATAGTCCTCCCTGTCCCCGTTCGGATCATAGTACAGCAGAACAAATATCTGGTTGCCGTATGAAAGGTCCTCAATCCTCACGTATGTGCCGAGGAATTCCTCATTCCTCAGCTGGGACTCCTCAAGCAGTCTCGGCTCAATCGGCTTGTCAAGCTTGCCCTTGAACACATGTGAATTCACAAGCTCAGGCACCTCGATGTATGAAGTCTCATACTTGTCTTCAAGCGACCTGTAGCCGAGGCCTACCATACCCCGGTAATCTCCAAGGGTAAGTCCGTTACAGTTGACATATACCCACTGCCCTATCTTGTACTCGTTGTACAGGTTGCGTGTCCCGAGCTTGAGCTCTATTCCGCCGGCGGCGTCCTGGATATACATTGTCCTGTAGAGGTTTCCTGACTGGTCGGAACTTATGACCTGTCCGGCAATCATGATGTCGCTGTCGATTTCGACAGGCGTACCCTGATACATATCCTTCAATTCCGCTATCGAGACAAAAGTGTAGCCCGCGAAATCCTCCTCAGTATATATCCTCTCTTCCTGCGGGTCATCATATTTTACCGGAGGGAACTCATCGCACGAAGCGAGTGACAACCCTGCAACGGCAAGCCCTGCAAAAAATATGGAATATTTCATAATGCTTTTCATCTGTTTCTTGTTTAACTGTGACTTTCCCTGTGCTGTCAGAAGCGGAAATAAAGGTTGAGCATATAGTTCACTCCGCACATATAGAAATATTTCGGGTCGAACCTGTAGTATCTTTCCCCGCTTTCACTGTCGATAAGGCGGGTCTGCTCATAGCCTCCTGTCTTCACACCCCTGTTGTTGAGGATGTTCTTGACTTCAAGAGAGAACCCGAAATTATATTTCCTGTCGATATACCATGACTTTCCGATGCTTGCATTGAGTAGGAAAGCCGGATCGAATTTCTCCTGTGCAGCCATATATTCTATCTCCTCCGGAGCAAGGCCCATCTGGTCTTTCATCGACTCGCTGAGGAACCATGTCCTGCCGTGCTCTTCCATTGCGGCAGCCGTCATGGCATTGTTCGGCCCGGCAACAGCGGTCATGGTCCTGTAGAGAGGGTTCATGTCGAGATAGGAATTGGCGAAGAACTGGCCGTTTACCTCAAAGAACCAGTACGAATTGGTCCTGTACTTGAGTCCGAGGTCTATGGCAAGCTGAGGGGTGCTCGGCACATAATGCTTCTGCTCCTTCTCCACGATATAGTTGCCGTTGGCGTCAGTCTCATACATCGTAATGCCGTCCACGACAGTCTTCTTGTATACAGGATTGCTCCTCCAGTATGTCACAGGCTGGTTGTCTATGATTATATCGGCGCTGTTGTCGACAGTCTGGGTCATATACGGTGTCGAAGTATAGATGTACTCGCCCCAGCTGAGGACGCCCTGTAGTGCAAGATTCTGTATGAAAAGCGGAATCTTGAATCCGACCTCGATACCCATATGCCTCTGGTCTATGCCTGTCATCGCGAAGTTGGTAAAGGAGTTCTGCGAATCGTCATAGAAACTCATCATGTCCGTCTGATCCATGATCTTCGTCCAGAACCCGGTAACGCGGATATCATAGCCGTTGTTGCTGTACGTATAGTTGAGGTCTGCGGAGAAAGTCTTTGTCGTCGTCAGGTTCGGCACAAGGGTATTCCTTGTCCTTGGAGACACGAATGACTGGTTGAACGTAGGGGCATCGTTGAGATATGCCACATCTGCATATACCCGGTGTCCGCCCGTAAAGAACCAGCTGGCTCCGAGCTTGGCCGAATATGTGAAGAAGTCCGCCACATCCGAACGGCCCTTTGAAGTAATCACATTCCCGTCCTTGTCATAGGAAGTCAGCGACACCTGTTCTCCGGACGCATTTGTCACGATATATGGCTCCCCGTTGTCTTTAAGACCGGCAAAGAGACCTTTCCTCACACGTCCGTCTCTCCAGAACTTTGAATACCCGGCCTCGAGTGCAGCATAGCCGCGGAACGCACCTTTCTCGAACGAAGCATTCGCCCAGATGCCCGCGTTGCGGACATTGGCATAGTAGTCATAGCCGTACTTGTCTCCCTTGTACAGTGTCTGGGCCTGATTGTTATGACTGAAATAATAGTCGAGGTCATTCTGGATCATTGCAGGAGTCGATGCGAAATCCCTCTCTGCGAACTGGTCGATATTGACATAGTAGTCTCCTCCGAGCAGGTCATCCACGACCTTGTAGTACTCGGTCCTGTTCCAGCGGTAGTTTATGCCACCGGTAAGAGTGACCCAGTCTTTTGCACGCCACTTCACACTTGCGTTGAGGTTCAGGTCATTCTGGTCTGTACGACGCTCCTCTATTATATACTTGGACCGGCTGTAGATGCCGCCGTCATCGACATTATGGTAGTTGACATTATAGAGATGGTCCCAGTTGATGTGCCGGGTGCTGTTGATGTTGTTGAGCCATGCCTGCTCAGCGAAATCCGCCTTTTCCTGGTCCAATCTTCCATAGTCGTCATTCTCATTGTAATAGTAACTCGGAAGATAGCGGTAGTAGTCCGGCCTCGGGTCCTGGGCATCATACCAGTCAAGTGCCGTATATCCGTTCTTTCCTGTCCTGTAGGTCACCGTAGCCACAGCCTCGAGATTGTCAAGAGGGTTTGCGGTATATTTGAGGATGAATACCGGCTCATGGGTCTTGCGGACACGGGCATTGCGGAGCTTGCCGTTCTGGTATCCCCAGTTGGAGTTGTACATGTTGTCCCCGACAAGGTCATACACCTCCTGGGTGGATGCATTCTGCGCACCTCTCTGACCAGGGGAAGCAAACGCCACGAGGCTCAGCCTGTGCATATCCCCGAACTTCTTCTCGACCCCGGCATAATATGCGAATGAACGGTAGTATATACCCTGCACCCAGTCGTTTCCACCGAGACGGGCTGACACGTTGAATGCGTATGACCATCCGTTGTCAAGCTCTCCTGAAGCATATGAGGCCATCAGCCGCAGACGGTAGAGGGCGCTGTTGGTCAGCACGCTGAACCTCCAGTCCTTGCGGACATTCGACGGATTGGCAAGTATGTTGGTCACACCGTTATATCCTCCGAATCCGTATTCATATGTCTCGGTACCCATCGTCGTCTCCTTGCTTCTCATAGCCTCGTTGAGGCCGCTCCAGAGCGACCACGGAGTATAGCCTGTGAGCGCGTCATTCATACGCACACCGCTCAGATACACATCCTGGGATTCGCTCGCATATCCCCTGTTCTTGAAACGGATGGCGCTGAACCCGTATCCGGCGATATTTGAATACACATCATTGCCGTAAAGAAGTGACGGGGAATCCTCATATCCCGAGTCCTGCATGTCGAACTCCACAAAGCTCGACTCATCGAAGTCCGGCACCATGCTGTTGGAGACAAGCGACACGAATATAAGGTCCTTGACATATCCTTCGACAGACACATTGACATCAGTGCCCACAAATCCCGGGGCTGACACGGCCAGGCGGTAGCTCCCGTTAGGAAGGTTGTCGAAGATGAAGTATCCGTCCTCAGCCGAATACCCCTTGGCGATAAGCTTGTCGCCACGATACAGTTCCATGACAGCCTCGGCTACAGGGACACGGCCGCTGCGGTTCACGACAGTGCCTTCCACGCCTCCCTTATCCTCAGAGACAAGGCTCTCGAACCACTCTATCCTGCCGCCATACCTGTTCTTCTTCTCCTGTGCCTGCAATGCACCGGCAGAAAGCATGAAGACAGCCAACAATAGGATTGACAATAATTTTCTTTTCATATGTTTCGTGATGATTTTTATTCTGCTTCTTTCTCAAGTACGATATAGGTAGGAAGATGATCGCTGTATCCGCCGATGAACGCCCCGTTGGAGAATGTCCTGTACGGAGTCCCCTTGTACTGGCCGCGCTGTGTCATCATGAACGGCTTCTTGTACACGACGCCATAGAATCCCTTCTTCCCGACAGGCATTATCCTGAAGCCTCCATCAGGAGCATTGAGCAGCGTCTCATTGACAAGGATTATGTCATATATGTTCCATGTGCCCTGGTATGCCAGTGACCCGAAGCCGGCCTTCAGCATCGAATAGAACGGAGAGAAGAAGTCCGCCTTGCCGACTTCCTCAGGTGTCTCCTTTCCGTGCATGTATTCCGTCATGCTGACATCGGTAGGATTGTCGTTCATGTCCCCCATGACCACTATCTTTATGCCCGGATACTTCTCCATCATCTTCTGCGCATGGTCATAGATGATTTCCGCACCGCGGCTTCTCAAGTCCCAGCCCTTGCCTCCGATTCTGGACGGAAGATGGGCCACATAGAATGCGAACTCCTCTCCGTCAAGCAGGCCGTGGGCCATAAGTATGTCCCTCGTCTTGAATGAAAGACGGTCCTCCCCCTCAAGGGAGAACTCGATTTCAGCACTGTTGAAGTCGAACGGAATCGACTCGCTGTCGAGCAGCTTGAACTGGCTCGGCCTGTAAAGCAGGCCTACATCTATGCCTCTGACATCCGGACTGTCATAGTGGACAATCTGATAGTTGGCAGCGGCAATCTCCGGCTGACTCACAAGGTCTTCGAGCACAAGCCTGTTCTCTATCTCGCTGACGCCCAACACCGAATGAAACCGCCCGTTGGTCTCGGCCATGGACTTGATGACAGTAGCCATGTTGTGGAGCTTCTTCTGATATTTCGCATCCGTCCACTGGTTCTTGCCGTCAGGAAGGAACTCCTCGTCATTCTTGGCGGGGTCGTTATAAGTGTCGAACAGATTTTCAAGGTTGTAGAATCCTACAACATAATACTTTGTCTTAGTATCCTGCGCATAAGAAGCGATTGTGGCCAGCAGGAGAAAAGATAAGATGACTGAAATTTTTCTCATATGATAAATAAATGCTGTTGTCTGTCTGCGGCTAATTCCACCAGAAATTTACATTATCCGGGTCCTGTGCCTCAACCATGTCTGCAATTGTAGGGTATTTCTTCTTGAGATTGACAAAGAAGTCGAGCCCTGTCAGTTCCTCAAGCTCGTCTATGGACATGCACATGTCCCTTGTAACAGATGCTTCGCTGTAGCCCCTGTGCTCCAGGAAGAACCCCGCAGCGACATAACCGCCATAGCCTACCGTAGATGACTGCTGATATCTCAGCAATGCTTTGAAATAACCGCCAGGGACGGTAACCGCCTTGCCGTCATTGTCATATGCCTTTCCGAGACTGCCATCGAGCACGCAGCCGGTGACCACATACAAGGTATCTGACTTGCCTGCCCAGACACGAACCTTCTCTTCAAATTTCCTCCAGATATTCTGGTTGAGCCTTCCTAGCTGAGGAGTCATGTTAGTGAAATAGAATGTAGACTCATTGTCAGTGTACCTGTCGGCCGAAGGCAACTGATGCCCGCGGTCATATCCACCTCTATACCCGGAGAATAGTGTCGGCTGCTCTTCAATCGGGACAAGAGGGTCATATCCCCAGTCATCCGTCCTGTCGCCGTCGCCTATAAGGCCGTCATTCAGCGGATAGGCAACCCAATGGGCAAGCAGATTGTCCCTGTCCCAAAGGAAAGAATAGTTCCTGCAGGTGCGGCCCCTCAGAGTCATGTCATGGCTGTAGAAATGCCTGTCCGCATCCTGTACCACCTCAGGGAGTTCGAGCCACTCCGGTATCGCAGCCGGCTCGGGATCAGGATCAGGGTCAGGATCGGGATCCGGACCTGGTCCAGGGTCTGATGAGTTGCCTGCCTGGGTAAATGTGACTATCACATCCGTCGCTCCTGCTGTGAGTACAATCTTTGCCGTACGGGCATCCTCCGAACTGTTTTCATCATACTCCAGCACAATCCCGTCACGGCTGCCCTCGCCTTGTCCAGTGCTCAATGTAGCCCACGGACGCACCCCGGCATCGAAATACACGGCAAGCAGCCAGTTTCCCGAAGCAGTCACCGAGACAGTCGTAGACCCAGCGGCATATGGCACAGTCGTTTCAGAGACAGACAGGGACGGTGCCACATCGGACTTCTCACAGGTAGTGAACAGGACCGCCGACAGCACCGGCACCAGCAAAAGGATGATGATATTCTTGAATCTGGAAATAATATGCATCAATAGAAAATAATAATGGAATGTCCTCAACGGACAATACCTGAATTAGAAAACAAAGGGCTGCCCCGGGAAAGGGCATCCCTTTGTTTATATTATACAACGATTAATTTACTCAACCGGGTTAATTCCCCATATTACAATTCGCTTAGAAGCAGTAACACCGAGATCCAGAGCTTCTGATGTATTCACATCTATCACATAATAATCATCTTCCGTTACTGTCATTGTGTATGGAGGATTTCCCGTAGCCCCAGTATTATCATTTACCGGAACCGGAGATACCGTAGCACCACTGAATTCTATTTCAGTTGTTTGCCCTTTCCAACATACTGCATAAAATCCTACTCTTGAGACACCTGCAGGTATATGCAAAGTTGCTGTGCCGGCCTTACTTGATGAGCCTAATTTCAACAGATTATCAACAGACTCCCCATTTATTGTTGCCGACTGCTTACTATTTCCTGATGAGGTATTGTCATAAGCCTGCGAACCTAATGTCCATGTAATGGAACTTGTAAACGGCGGTGTAGAAGGGTCAACTGCCCCTGCTGCATTCTGTGTAAGGACTACTGTATAAGACTTGGTCGGGACATCGGCAGTTGTGGAGACTGTTATCTCGGCAGTCCTGCTGTCCGCACCGTCATTTGCAGTGTAGGTTACCTCAATCTCTTTTGTGCCTGTACCCGACTGATCGGAAAGTGTCACAAAATCAGATGCTGTGGAAACTGTCCATGACACCTCGTCGCTTGCGGTAACGGTAAACTTCGCAGTACCCGCTTCAGCGGAAGCACTCAACGAAGCCGGAGATACCGAGAAGCTGAGGCCTTCCACATGAGATTCATAGTATGCATTTGCGACCTGAGGGTCTCCATTATGTTCTCCTCTTGTCCCGACAAGTGTAACAACATCTCCTTCCTTAAGACCAAGTTCAGAGAACGACTGATTACTAGCGGATTCATTGGCCTTCAGTCCGTATACATAGACAGTACCGGTCTCGTCAACAAGGTCAAAATTACCATAAGAAGTATTTACGATATTGTCAATACGACCTGTCAGACGATATTTCTGAAGATCACTTACCGGAGAAGATAAGAATTCGGTAACAGAAACATTCTTGATTTCAGGAAGCTGACCTTCAACATGCGAAATATAATACGCATCTCCGACCTGAGCACTTCCATTATGCGATGCCCTTCTGCCGGCAATTGTGACTACATCCCCTTCCTTAAGGCCAAGACTTTCAAATGTTCCGTCTGCGGCTCCTTCACTCGACACAAGCCCATAAACATACACAGAACCGGTCTCATCAATTAGGTCAAAATTACCGAAATATGTATTTGAAATATTTGCGACAGTTCCTGTCAGCTGATAATATGTATCGCCTTCCGGTTTTGCAAGGAACTCTTCAACGGTAAGGACCTCAACAGGTCCCGGCTCGTCTCCGCCACCTATGGCAGTACCCTTGGAGAAGTCAATCTCAGTGCCTGCAGACTCTGCCGGAGCAAGAGCCACATCATCAAGACGATGAGCACCTGAAAGGTCTGATGCAAAGTAGATATAAAGTGCAGATGTGCCGGAAGGGATGGTAAATGTAGAAGATGCAAGATCCCATCTTCCGTTCTTGAAGCCGTTAGGGAATGCATATTCAAGTTCAACCCATCTTTCCCCGTTATCGCTTATATACACATGGAATTCCTCAGGCTTGAATGTATTGTCGCTGACACCATATGCATACTTTTCCGTACCGAATGACAAGGTATAGTTCTGAGCATCGACAGTTATATTGTTAATCTGAAGATATGCATCGGAGCCGAACAGGATATTGTTCAGCCCTGATCCCGGATAATCCGAGTAAGAGCCATCCGTATTCGAATTGTTGCGTGCCGATGCACCTGAATAGTCATATGACACATTTTCAACGCCTGTGCCTGTCTCGTTCTTCCAGCCTTCAAACTGGTCAAGATACGGCCACTTATCACCGGTAGAGCCATATGATTCAGTGGCAGCTTCCTTATCAAAATCATTGTAGTATACTGCGTTGTCAGGAGCAGGATCCGGAGCGTCGACATCAAATCTCGGATCTGTCAGGCCGGCCCAGTCGGATACTGTCGAGAAGACAATCTGTGGAGTAGCGCCAAATCTTGTCGCAATACCTTTGATATGCCCGGAGCCTTCAGGGACGTCCGTTTCCTTGAGCAGGTCGGAATATTTTTCAGACCTTACGACAAAAGTATTGTAGTCGGCATCCGTAAACTTGATGTTTGTATGTTCATCGCCTACAATGAAAGTCTTTCCCATATCCTCTTCAGAGACCTGTACCGGAGTGGTAATCTCCACATACTGGCTTTCATATTTCAGACCAAGGAAATCCTGTATGGTAATCTGTTTTGCAACAATCTCGTTATCCTCTGAAAGGCGTGTCACGGCAGTTGCCGGCATACCTGTGGAGTTTTCCCCGTCAGACGATGCCACAAGCTGGTACATGTCTCCATAAAAAGCGATTGTAAGCCCTGTCGCATTAATAGAGAGTTCGTCTCCGCGGCTATATGTGCCGGCTGAAGCGAAACGGAGCTGTATACCGGCTGTCTCATCCTGAATAAATACATTCTTTTCCGAAATATTATTCAGCTCATCCTTATCGGAGATGACAACACCTTTGATGAATACGCTTCCTTCAATCTTGACAGGAGTCTCCGTATCCTTGGCCATTGCCCTGAGGTCGGCAATTGAAGTATAATTGATGTCCTTTCCTTCCTGAGAGACTGCGACCGGCTTGTCAACAACTCCGCCTGCAGTCAATGTGATAGTAGCAGAACGGACAAAACCGTCATTCTGGTCGACATATACCGTCAATGTCTGAGGGTCTGAAGAGGCTGGACCGTCTACCGGATCCATATGAACCCAGTCTGCATCACATGTCGCTGTCCAACTGCGGTTGGCTGTAAACGTTATAGTCTGAGTTTCACTCTCCCCCCCCTGTGCAGAGAACTGGAGAGAAGCAGAATCCTCATTTATTGTCAAAGACGGGGATTCCTGAATCTCATCTTTCTTACATCCTGCAAACAATGCTGCGGATGCAAGACCGATAAACAATAAATGTCTAAGTTTCATAACTTTTATCTGTTAAGATGTAATAGTTTCCTCTATTTACCCTTGCTTGGAACCGCAAATATATGCAAATAAACCTCAGAAACCAACTGAATATCAAATTAAATTTCAGTTACATCATCATTTTGTCACCAAACCGCCCCCTTCTCCGACAATCTATAACTTTTTCACCCTCCACGCATTCCAAATCTCCTGGCTCGACACGCTTCATAAAAAAAACAGAAAATTTCTTCAAAAAAGAGAAAAATCTTCATAAAGATTCAGAAAAACCGTCCTTCACCCCCTTGACAACCACCCGTCGGCATCCTATCTTCGTCCCTGTAAGAATCGTCTGTTCCGTGCCTGTGAGATAGCCGGCTTTGACAGGGAGAAACGCCTTAAATACGAAAGAGATATGATAAGCGAAAGAGATTATTTGAACATCATGGACTCCGCCGAGGAGCGGGGAATGGAAAAAGGCCTTGAAAGAGGCCGCGTTGAAGGTAGGATGGAAGGGCGTGCGGAAGTTGCAAGAGCAATGTTCGCGGCAGGGATGGACATTGGCCGGATATCCTCTCTGACAGGTCTGACCGGTGACCAGCTCAACAGCTTGCTTTCAAAAAACAGAATCACTAGTGTCCCGTTAAAGGACTGTTAAGAGTTTACAATTGATTTATTTTTAGTTAATTACAAAGGTTTTTTCT
>CALUTY010000021.1 GCA_944323825.1 uncultured Bacteroidales bacterium | reverse complement strand
GTCTCGCCTGTGTCTTTCTCTCATTGACTCGTTTGATTTATGCTCTCAAATCTGTCAACTTTTTTCAGTTCAAGTCACTTGGGCATAATGGACAGGCAGTACGGACTGAATACCGATAAAAGCAGACCGGAAAGTCCATTGATTTAAAAGTTTCTTATGTCTCAGAATGAAAATTTACATTATCTTTGCTGCCCGGTACATCAAATTCCATTAAACGATCTATCTATTATGGCAAAAATTTCCACCAAGGCTCAGCAGATGCCTGCTTCAGCCATCAGAAAACTGATACCGCTCGCCGATGCGGCAGTTGAAAAAGGAGTCAAAGTATATCGTCTCAACATGGGACAGCCAGACATAAAGTCTCCGGAATGCGCTCTGAATGCAGTAAAAAACATTTCGCTGAAAAATGTTTCCTATTCCAATTCAGCCGGTCTGATGGAACTCAGGAAGGGACTTGTGGAAAAGTATTACAGAAAAATAGGGATAAACATAGAGGTGCCGGAACTCATTGTGACCGTAGCGGGAAGTGAAAGCGTGCTCCTGGCCCTTGAAATCACATGCAATGCAGGCGACGAAGTGCTTGTTCTCGAACCTTTCTACACGAACTACAACACTTTCGCCTTCATGAATGAAATCTCCCTGAAGGCAATCCCTACGGAAATCAGCAAAGGTTTCCAGGTCCCGGACATCAGCGAATTCGAAAAGGCCATCACGGACAGGACAAAAGCCATCCTCATCTGCAACCCGGGCAACCCTACAGGTACCCTCTACACCAAAGAAAGCATGCTCGCCCTCGGCGAGATAGCACGTAAGCACGACCTCTTCCTGATCTCGGATGAAGTGTACCGTGAATTCTGCTACACCGACGAGCCGCACTTCTCGGCAATGAACATCCCGGACCTTGACCAGAATGTGATACTCGTCGACTCCGTGTCCAAGCGATACAACCTCTGCGGAGCCCGTGTCGGCTGCATAGTTTCCCACAACAAGGAAGTTATGGCTGCCGCCATGAAATATGCCCAGGCCCGCCTCTGCCCTCCTGTCCTCGGACAGATAGCCGCAATCGGGGCCCTCGACACACCTCAGGAATATTTTGATGCCGTAAGGGAAGAATACATCAGAAGAAGGGACTACATGATCAACGGCCTGAATGCAATGCCTGGAGTATACACCCCTCTTCCTATGGGCGCATTCTACACCGTGGCGGAACTGCCGGTGGATGACACGGAGAAATTCGCCCGCTGGATGCTGGAGGAATTCCGCTACGAAAACGCCACGACGATGGTTACCCCTGCCGCATCATTCTTCAAGACTCCTGACCGCGGCACCAACTACGCCCGCATTGCCTATGTCCTTGAAATCCCTGAAATGGAAAAGGCCCTCCGCTGTCTGGCAGAAGGCCTGAAGCAATACCCGGGAAGGACGGAGAAATAACGGGCAGATGGAGCAGAATGAGGAGCTGAGTCTGGCCTGGAGTTTCATTGAAAACACCGGGACACATCTGTTTCTGACCGGCAGGGCCGGAACCGGGAAGACGACCTTTCTCCGCAGGCTGAAGGAGCGGAGCCCTAAAAGGATGGTTGTGCTTGCCCCGACCGGCATTGCCGCGATAAATGCCGGAGGAATGACCATACATTCCTTCTTTCAGCTCCCTTTTGCCCCGTATGTGCCTGAGACATCATTCAGTGCAGACGGAGCAAAATACAACTTCCGGTTCGGGAAAGAAAAAGTGAAGCTCATACGGAGCATCGACCTGCTTGTCATAGACGAGATAAGCATGGTCAGAGCCGACCTGATGGATGCCATGGACAATGTGTTGCGGCGCTACAGGAACAGGAATCTCCCTTTCGGAGGAGTCCAGCTGCTCATGATCGGTGACCTGCAGCAGCTCGCGCCTGTCATCAAAGACGAAGAATGGCAGCTCCTGCAGGAGCATTACGAAACCCCGTATTTCTTTTCAAGCCGGGCGCTCAAGTCAACGGAATACTGCACGATTGAGCTGAAGACCGTCTACAGGCAGAAAGACAGCGAATTTCTCGACCTGCTCAACAGCATCAGGGAAAACCGCTGTGACGCCCAGATTCTTAATGCTCTCAACAGCAGGCACGTGCCGAATTTCCGTCCGCCCAAGGAAGACGGCTGGATCAGGCTCGTGACCCACAACCATCAGGCGCAGGCCATCAATTCCGATGAACTCGCCCTCCTGCCCGGGCGTTCATTTGTGTTCAGGGCCGAAGTGGAAGGGAAATTCCCGGAATATTCGTTCCCGACGGAAGAATCCCTCGAACTGAAGAAGGGAGCGCAGATAATGTTCGTGAAAAACGACACTTCCGGAGAGCACCGTTATTTCAACGGGATGATCGGCGAGGTGACAGAAATCTCCTCCGGCAGGATAGAAGTACGCAGCCGCGGTGCTGCCGAAACTTTCGTCCTCCAGAAGGAGGAATGGACCAACGCCAGATATGTACTCGACGAGGAGTCCAAGGAAATAAGGGAAGAAATAGACGGGGTATTCAGGCAATACCCAGTCAAGCTGGCGTGGGCCATCACCATCCACAAGAGTCAGGGCCTGACATTTGACCGTGCAATCATAGATGCCGCCTCCGCCTTCGCCCACGGTCAGACATATGTGGCTCTGAGCCGCTGCAGGACGCTGGAAGGGCTTGTGCTGAGCTCTCCCCTCTCCGCCCGGGCCGTCATAAGTGACCGGGCCGTGGAGGAATTCACCGAAAAGGCACGCCGGACCGCACCCGACCGGGACCAAGTCCGGTCTCTGGAAAAAACCTATTTCTGCGAGCTGCTTTCAGGACTTTTCGATTTTCAGACCGTATTCCTTGCAATGAAGAGGTATGTCCGCATCGCCGATGAACATTTCTACAGGCTCTATCCGCAGCAGGTGGCCACATATCGGGAGGCCGAACAGAGCTTCTCCGTGAATGTGATGGAGGTGGCCCGCAAATTCAAGGCGCAATATACACGGCTCGCCTCTGCGGCAGAGGATTATGCCTCAGACCCTGCTCTTCAGGGGCGCATACATTCGGGTGCAGGCTATTTCAAGGAGCAGCTGGAGTCCGCCGGGAAGACCTTTGCGGATGCTCTCGTCAATTCGGACAACAAGGAGGTCAGAAAAAGGCTCAAAGAAGCCGCAGAGGAACTTGTATCAGGACTCCGGATAAAAACCGGACTTCTGGACCATGTCTTTGAGGAAGGATTCCATACGGCATCCTATCTGAAATGCAAGGCTGTAATCTCCCTGGAAGAAATTCCGGACAAGAAGCGGAAGCCAAAGAAAAAGACTCAAGACTTGACGGCTGCGGGCAAAGATACCGGAACAGTAAAAGACAATGCTTCATCCGCCACCGTGGACACAGAGTTCCAAGCCGAAGGAGGAGGTAACATCGCCGCAAGAAATTCAAGCCGGGACAGGAAGTCCCAGGCCTCAATGCTCAAGACGGAAGTGCCCTCTGACATCCTCCATCCCGAACTGTACCGGAGACTCATCGCATGGCGCAATGCCGAAGCCGCCTCCCAAGGCGTCCCTGTCTATATAGTCATTCAGCAGAAGGCCATCCTCGGCATCGCCAACCTGCTCCCGACCAACAGTCAGGCTCTTGGCCTCATTCCTTATTTCGGCAAGCGCGGCGCTGAAAAATACGGAGCCCGCATCCTCGAACTCGTAAACGGATATTGCCGGGAGAAAGGACTTGAAGCGGATGAAGGTCTGTTTTGAGAAGAGTTATGCATTTTTCATGCGGAAGACAGTGGAGGAAGGGTCGGGAGACTTGAAGACGGCGCTGCCGGCGACGAGGATGTCGGCTCCGGCGGCTGAGAGGCGGGAGGCGTTGTCAGGAGATACGCCGCCGTCCACTTCGATCAGGCAGTCCGCACCCTGGCGGGCAATTTCGGATTTGAGGGCGTCAAGCCTTGACCATGTCTCGGGAATGAATTTCTGGCCGCCGAAGCCGGCGAAGACGGACATGACAAGGATGAAGTCGCAGGACTTCAGATACGGAAAGACCTTCTCCACGGGCCAGTCGGGATTAAAGGCCAGACCGGCCTTGACGCCGAGGCTCCTTATCTTTGACAACAAGGAGTCCGGATCATCAACTGTCTCGGCATGGAAACTTATCATCGATGCCCCCGCCCTGGCAAAACGCTCAACATATTTCTCAGGATGGACTATCATCAGATGGGCATCGAGAGGCAGGGCAGCTTTTGCAGCTATGGCCTCCACGACAGGAAAGCCGTAGGATATGTTGGGAACGAACACACCGTCCATTATGTCAAGGTGAAACAGGTCGGCACAGCCGTTGACCATCTCCACATCCCTTTCGAGATGGAGGAAATCGGCTGAAAGCATTGACGGGGCTATCTTCGGCATACTCGTTATCTATAATTTACAAGCACATCTTCAAGGAATCTGACGAACCTGTCAAGGGAGGCGAGGTCCAGCCTTTCTCCCGGGGCATGCACTCCGCGAAGTGTCGGGCCGAAGGAAATCATGTCAAGGTCCGGATAAGTCTCCAGAAAAAGGCCGCATTCAAGCCCTGCATGGATGGCACGCACCACCGGCTCCTTTCCGAAAAGCCTCCTGTATGAGGCGACACACTCCTGAAGGAGTGCAGAGCGGGTGTCCGGTTTCCAGCCGGGGTACTCAGACTCGTGCGTCACTTCAGCTCCGGCAAGCCTGAAACACGCCTCCACCTTGGCAGCGGCGGCACGCATGGCGGAAATGACCGAACTTCTCTGGCTCGTGCCGATGCGGATGACGCCCTCCCCTTCCATTTTTACGGAAGCGAGGTTGGTGGATGTCTCGACCAGCCCCTTTATGTCAGGGCTCATGGCAAGCACACCGTGAGGGGAGGCATAAAGTGATGTGACCAGAGCCTTTGCGACGGCATCTTCCAAAGCGGAAGGACAGACTGAAACCTCCACGCACCCGAAGGTGACATCAGGGTCCGTCACCGCATACTCCTGCCTGACATCAGAGGCGAAATCCGTGAAGGAAGCCTCAAAGCCGGAGACAGATGCTTCAGGAACGGCCACGACAGCCATTGCCTCACGGGCTATGGCATTGCGCTTGTTGCCGCCGTCAACTGAACACAGCCTGAAGCCGCACCCGAGCTGTGAATAGAGGAACCGTGCAAGCAGCTGCACTGCGTTGGCCCTCCCCTTGTCTATGTCATCGCCGCTGTGTCCGCCGAGGGCATTGCCCACGGATACGCGGAAGAATTTCAAGCCGGACCCGGACAGGGGCTCCGTCCTGTATGAAAACCTTGCCGTAGTGTCAATACCTCCGGCACAGCCGATAAAAAGTTCGCCTTCATCCTCGGAATCCAGGTTGATCAGCACATTCCCTGTGATGAAGCCGGGCTTCAGAGCCTTGGCTCCGTCAAGCCCCGTTTCCTCAGACACCGTGAAAAGCGCCTCTATGCGCCCTGTCCGGAGATCTGAAGTGAGGACGGCAAGCTGCGCAGCCATTCCTATCCCGCAGTCCGCCCCCAAGGTAGTATCCTTGGCGATCATCCATCCGTTCTCAATCTCCCATTTTATGGGATCTTTGGCGAAGTCGTGCTCCACGCCTGCATTCTTCTCGCATACCATGTCGGAATGGCTCTGGAGCACTATTACCGGCACATTCTCCTTGCCGGGTGAGGCCGGTTTCACCATTACGACATTGCCGGCCGCATCGGTCCTGCATTCAAGCGAATGCCTGGCCGCAAAATCCTGCAGCCAGGCCACTATCTTTTCTTCATGTCCTGATTCACGCGGAACCCTGGTAATGTCCTTGAATATGGACAGAACTTCATCGGATGTCATATTTCATGATTTTGTGGTTCAATTCATCTGTGGGAAGGCGCAAGCATCTTGCCGATGTCCGTGACATACTGCTTGAAAGTCTTGTCGAATGTCATCAGGTCGGCGACAGTGGTGCAGGCGTGAAGCACAGTCGCATGGTCCTTTCCTCCTATCTCAGCACCTATGGTGGCAAGGGAGCAGTTGATGAGATTGCGGCTCATGTACATGGCTATCTGCCTTGCCTGTACTATCTGCCTCTTGCGGGACTTGGAAATCAAGGCATCGCGGGTGATGTTGAAATACTCGCAGACGGCCTTCTGCACCTTGTCTATGGTGATGTCATTCTTCTGCTCACCGACTATCTTCTCTGTAATCTTCTCTGCAAGTTCCACAGTCACCGGCTTGTGGGCCAGGGTAGCGTTGGCTATGAGGGATATGAGGGCACCTTCAAGCTCGCGGAAATTGGAAGTGATCCTCGTGGCGAGAAAGATAAGCACATCATCGTCAAGTTCCACCCCTTCCCTGAAGCTTCTCGCCCTGAGCATCGCCAGTCTCGTGGCAAAGTCCGGACGCTGCAGCTCCACCGAAAGTCCCCATTTGAGCCTTGAAAGAAGCCTTTCCTCAAATTTCTCAAGCTCCACCGGCGGCCTGTCGGAAGTGAATATGAGCTGCTTCCCGTGCTGGTGCAGGTGATTGAATATGTGGAAGAAGGCATTCTGCGTACCCGGAGAGGAAAGCTCCTGGATGTCATCCATGATGAGCACATCCATCTTCATATAGAATGCAAGGAAGTCAGTCAGTTTGTTGTTCACATTGACAGCATCCATATACTGGGTCTTGAACCTGTTTGCAGACACATACAGCACCACCAGCTCAGGATATTTCTCCTTGATGGCGATTCCTATTGCCTGGGCGATGTGTGTCTTGCCGAGCCCCGGTCCTCCGAAAAGGAAGAGGGGGTTGAAGGCTGTCTTGCCGGGGGCGGAAGAAATGCTCTCCCCTGCCGTGATTCCCATCTTGTTGCACTCGCCTTCCACAAGGTTGCCGAAGCAGTAGACCGGATTCAGCTGAGGATTGACCTGCACGCGCTGGAGACCGGGATATACGAACGGACCGGGATTGCCGTGCGGATATGTCGGGATCGAAATGGTCCTGTTGACCGGGGTGTTGCCCTGTGCTTCAGGATATCTTATCGGCGGCTCCACGGACACCGGGCGTACCCTGTAGACGAGCTTGGCCCCGGCGCCGATCTCCCTTTTGAGGGTCTTCTTCAGCACGTCGAGGTAGTACTCCTCAAGGTACTCGCGGAAAAACTCTGACGGCACCTCCACCTCCAGAGTGGAATCCTGCATGGCCACAGGCCTTATCGGCTTGAACCATGTATTGAAATGCTGAGGCTCCACTATCTGGCTTATCACCTTAAGACACCTGTCCCACACCATCATATGTTTTTCCTGCGCCATATCTGCCATCTCGGATTAGTTGTCGGGTATATAGTTTTTAAGATTTCGAGAGGCAAAATTGAGGAAAAAAAAGTAATAAAAAATTAATTTTTCTATTGTATTTTAATTTTATTTTACATTCTAAACGTTTCCGGATTTCAGAAACGGATATTTTATAATTACTTAAAAATCAATATTTTACAATATGTAAAATTTCTAATATGTTGAATTTCGCCTAATATCAATTTTGAATAATTCCAAATTGCAAAACAAGGTTCCCATACCGCAGGAAGGACATCAGAACACTGAAATCCTTATGTATTTTCTGGGATTCTCCCCTATCTTCCTCACAAGGCTGTCGGCATCGGCAAGCAGCGAGTCAAGGGAATCATACACCTTGCCGTCGTAAAGAAGCTTGCCGAGAGTGCCGTCGGGATCCTGGATTTTCTCAAGCAGGGCATTGAAGGAGCAGACAAGTCCCCCTATGTCGCTGCTGTCTAGTGAAGCCACAACTCCGTTTATTCCGGTCATCGCAGTGTCAGCCCTTTCCATGACGGAAACCAGCCTGTCCGAGACCGCAGCAAGATTTCCGATGAATGCATCCATCTCTTCCGAACGGCCTTCAAGGACAGCTGAAATCTTTTCTGCATTGGCCATGGTCCTTTCGAGATGAAGAAGGGAGGATGCCACGCTTTGCCTGCCTGAGGCTCCGAGGATGCTGTTTATGTTCCCGACAGCCACACGGAGACTGTCAACCGTGACGGACACCTTGTCCAGGACGGGGACTATGTTCTCCCCAAGTGCAGAAAGCAGGTCGGGACGGACGGTACCTTCTATGATGTCACCGTCGGAAAGTTTTTCCGCAGAGGTTCCGGGGATGATTTCAACCCCCTTTCCGCCCATGATATCCATGCTGCATATCTCCATCCGGGAATCCGCAGGCAGGTCAAACTGCCTCATGACGGAACATGTGACCTTGAAATGCCTTTCAGCGCTTTCATATGATATGTCAGTCACGGACCCGGCCTTGTAGCCCATTACCATGACCGGGGCGGAAACAGTGAGTCCGCAGGCGTTGCCATAGACGGCGCTGACTTCCATGTCCCTGTTGAAGATGTCCTTTTCCCTGAGGAAATTGATGATGACGAATGACAGGATGAGCACCACTGTCACGAATATTCCTATTTTCAGTTCCTTGCTTGCCTTCATGGTATTAACGTCAGTTCGACGAATTGATTATACTTGCTCCCAGGGAATTCGTCGAACCGTCGTTAAGGATTTCTTCGAAATCCGTTTGTCTTAATCCCCAGTCGCTTCGCGACAGCCCCTTTTCAAGAGGCGTCACCCTCCTTTCTCCTCCCTCTCCGGGAGGACTGTCGCAGGACAAGTCCTGCTCCTTAATCGGCTATCCGATGAAATTCATCGGACTCTATATTATAAATGTGCGGCAGGTCATTTCAGCGCCGACACCTTCCCTCCCTCTATCACCACAGGGAACGAGTCGGGGAATCTGCGCTTGACTGCCCGGTAGGTGTCCATCATCTCCTTTTCGGAAGAGGATATGCCCACCACATATTTATATACCTTGCCTGCCGGGAATATCTCCGGCGAATATCCTTTCAAAGCCTTGTCCCCTTTCTTGAGCCTCTTGCTCAGGACGAGTATCTGTATCCCGTATTCCGCATCCTTCTTCTGCTGCACGGACGGACCGGCTGCAGCGGCAGACTTCTGCTCAGGGACCGCCTGGGCAGATGACAGGTCGACGCTCCCGTCGTATTTCGTCTTGAACTTCCTGAAGGCATTGAACAGCCTCGTGGCTATCTGTTCCTTTCCGGAGGCGGATTTCAGCACGCTCAGGTCAGAAGGGTTCGACATGAATCCCAGTTCCACAAGTACGGCAGGCATCGTAGTACGCCAGAGGACATAGAAAGGATTCTGCCAGATGCCCCTGCTGTGCGCTATCGGACCCCTCGACAGCTCCCCTTCGACTTCAGCGGC
Source organism: uncultured Bacteroidales bacterium (assembly GCA_944323825.1). Taxonomy (GTDB): domain Bacteria; phylum Bacteroidota; class Bacteroidia; order Bacteroidales; family UBA932; genus Cryptobacteroides. Next base: position 21,048 of record CALUTY010000021.1, on the reverse strand, counting down.
GAAAAGGATGCTCTGCTCGTAGAATGCGTTCTGCATCAGGTTGAAGAAGATAAATGACTCGGGATCATTCGGGTCGAAGCCGCTGTATTCCGTGGAATAGTCCTCCTCAAGCAGGATCACGGAATTCTCTCGGCGGCAGAGGTCAAGGTTCCGCTGGAAGAGGTCGCTGTCCTTTCCGCTTGAACGGCCGAACACATGGGCGGAAAATCCGTTGGCTGAAGTATTGGTGAATGCGTCGATATGTATCGAAATGAAAAGGTCGGCATGATTTCTGTTGGCTATCTCCGCCCTGTCGTTGAGAGTGATGTACTGGTCCGTAGACCTCGTATAGACCACCTTGACATCAGGATAGGCACTGGAAATCTTCTGGCCGAGCAGCTTGGCGACGGAGAGGGTGAGGGTCTTCTCGTATGTCTTCCCGTCCCGGCTGACGCATCCCGCATCCTTTCCTCCATGCCCCGGATCAAGGACCACCGTCCTCAGCTTCAGCTGCGAAGGGGTCTGCTGCGCATTAAGCGCGGACGGGAGCGCAAGGAACAGAAAAAGGATGACGGATGATATGTGGTGAGGAACTAAATTCATTATGCCCCTGTTGTATATTTTGTAATATTTGAAATTAGTTTTAATTTTGCATCTTGCAAAAATATAAAAAATCTTGCAAAACTCATAGAATATTATTGATGTCCCAATATAAAGTATGGCATAAGACAGCAAGGGAAAAGCTTGTGGCGGTGGCGTTCATGCTCCTGCTGATCAGTTCCTTCTCCGTCTCCTCACAAGAGGACAGGCGTTCGCGCAGGAACAGGCAGCGGGACAGGATGGAAAAGACGGAAAGCAGGCCCGACACCATTGCCGTTTCTGATTCCATGCGTGCGGTGATGGACTCCACTGCGCGGGCAGATTCCGTTGCAAGGGCGGATTCCCTCGCCCTCATGGAAAAGAGCTCCCTCGACATGCCGGCATTCACCACGGCAAGGGACTCCATCGTGGAGGACTTCACGGACGGGAAGCGGATGATATACTATTACGGGGACGTGACCGTGACCTACGGAAGCATGAAGCTCTCCGCGGACTACATGGAATATGACCTGCAGACCAAGACGGTATATGCAAGGGGAACCCGGGACTCCACGGGTGCATTCATAGGACAGCCGAAGATGGAGGAGAACGGAAAGACCTATACCATGGAGGAGCTGCGCTACAATTTCGACACGAGAAAGGCCAGGATCACCAACATGATCACCCAGGAGTCGGAAGGCATCCTCCACGGAAGGAACATAAAGATGATGCCGGACCAGTCCATCAACATCACCAACGGAAAATATACGGTATGCGACTGCGAGGAACCGCATTACTATCTGCACCTGACTGCGGCCAAGGTGATGACCAAGCCGTCCCAGAAAACGGTCTTCGGCCCGGCCTACCCGGTGGTGGAGGGGGTGCCCATGTTCCCGATTGTGCTGCCGTTCGGATTCATCCCGAAACGGCCTGACAGGGCCACGGGACTGCTGATGCCTACATTCGGTGAGGAAGGCGCACGAGGATTCTTCGTCAGGGACGCCGGCATGTATTTCGTCATAGGCGACTACTTCGACCTGTCGGTGACAGGCGACATCTATACTCTCGGATCATGGGCCCTGGACATAAACTCAAGATACAAGGTAAACTATAAGTGCAACGGCAACTTCGCCCTTACCTACTCCAACGACCAGACCGGTGAACGCGGAAGCTCCGACTTCTTCCAGACAAGGAACTTTTCGGTGAAATGGAGCCATTCCCAGGACTCCAAGGCAAGGCCGGGAACGACATTCAGCGCATCGGTGAACTTTTCCAGCCCGTCAAACAACCGGTACAATTCCACGAACGTGAACGAAGCCCTGCAGAACCAGGCGTCGTCCTCCATATCCTACTCAAAAAACTGGAACGGCAAGTTCAACCTGTCCATCAACGCCCTGCACAGCCAGAACTCAAGGGACAGCTCGTATTCCTTCACCCTGCCGAACCTTACCTTTTCAGTGAGCCGGTTCTATCCTTTCAAACAGAAGAACAGGGTGGGCAAAAAGAAGTTCTATGAAGACTTTTCCCTCGCCTACAGCACGACGCTGCAGAACAAGGTGAACTTCAAGGCATCTGAATTCAACCAGCCGGGCTTCATCGACAAGTTCCAGAACGGGATGACCCACAACTTCACGATAGGGCTTCCGAATTTCACAATATTCAAGTACATCAACTTCACGCCGAGCGTGACATATGGCATGAACTGGTTTTTCAGAAAGACCGAACAGCAGTACAATCCCGTGACGGATGAAGTGGAAGAAATAGACTCAGGACAGTTCGGGACATTCGGAGCCACACACAACTATTCCGGAAGCCTTTCGATGAGCACCAGGCTCTACGGGCTCTTCAATTTCGGCAAACACCGCAAGCTGCAGGCTATCAGACATATAATATCACCCACCATATCGTTCAACTTCAGTCCTGAAAAAGGCACATACTTCAACGGCTGGAGAACGCTCAACTATGTGGACGCAGGCGGAGAACAGCACACGCTAGACTATAACATCTATGCCGGGCAGCTCTACTCGGCCCCGGGCAAGGGAAAGACGGCCAGCATGAACCTATCGATAGGCAACAACCTCGAAGCCAAGGTCAGGGACCTGCGCGACACCACGGGAACGGGCACGAAGAAGATCAAGCTCATAGACCAGCTCAACCTCACCACCGGATACAATTTCCTTGCCGACTCCCTCAACATGAACAACATCGGCATTACCATGTCCACTTCCGTCTTCGGCAAGGTAGGTATCAGTGCGAATGCCAACTTTGACCCGTATGCGGTGAACGAAAGGGGACAGAGGATCAACAAGTTCAATGTACAGACAGAAGGATGGGGCAAGCCCCTTCGCCTCACCAATGCCAGCGCATCGATATCCTATTCATTTTCCGGTGAGGGCAAGATCAACGGGAACGACGGCTCCAACGCATCCAATGCGACCGGAGGAGGCGGAAGCAACACCCCGGCTGCCAACTATACCAGAATATATTACCATCCCGTCACCGGGGAATATATACCGGGAGGATGGCTGTATTACATGAACCCCAATGCACCGTGGTCAGTCAACCTGAACTACTCCTATAACTACAGCAGGTCCTACCAGTATTCAAACAACCAGCTGATCACCAACCACAGGCATACCCAGACGCTGGGCATTTCCGGAAATGTGAAGATAACCCCTGCCCTTGCCATAAATCTTACTACAGGATTTGACCTGATGGCCATGAAAATGACCACGACCCAGCTGAGCGCGACATACGACCTGCACTGCTTCAACATCTCGGTGTCGTGGGTACCTAACGGCCAGTGGGAGTCCTGGAGCTTCAGGATTGCGGCAAATGCCGCCGCCCTTGCGGACCTCCTGAGGTTCAAGAAGAGCAACAGCTACTGGGACAACTGATTGGGATAATTTATTTTTGGAAAAAACGGAAATATGTCTATATTTGCATGTCATTCAACTTGAATGGCTGATTCTACTGGACATTTTTTCCGATATTTGAATTTTATTTTTATTTATTTTCGGAACAGAATTTTTTCAAGTCTGTTTTCTGACCGGTTTCCATATCGGACTAACACCAATTTTTTATATGCATAAGATTTTCGATCTGAAAGAGATGGAGGAAGAACAGCTGCGGGAGATTGCTGCCGGGCTGAAGATCAAGGGAGTGAAGAAGCTTGCCAAGGAGGACCTTGTCTACAGGATTCTCGACGCTGAAGCAGTGATTGATTCACAGAAAGAACCGGAAAAGCCGAAGAAGAGAGGGCGTCCGAAGAAGGTCCAGGCGCAGGCCGCGGTACAGGAGGCTGCACCGCCAGCTGAGGTGAAGGCGCCTGCAGAGCCGAAGGAGGAGAAGCCTGCAGCAGAAGCCAGGCCTGCGGCAAGACGCGGACGGAAACCTAAGCAGGAACAGCAGAAGCCTGCCGCAGAAAAGACGGAAGCGGCAGAGGCTCCCGTGAAGAAGGAAGAAACGGCTCAGGAAGCGCCGAAGACCCGGACTGATGCCCCGGCAGCCGACGGACAGCAGGGAGAGGTCATGCCGCAGAAAAGAAGCAGAAGGGCCAGGATACAGAAAAACAGGACAGAGGAAGCGCCGGTGAACCTGGCAGCTGAAGAGCCTGTACAGGCTGCAGCACCGGAAATCCAGGAATCTGCCCAGCATGCCCAGCCTCAGCAGCCACCCCAGACCCAGCAGGAGCAGTACTTACCTGCCCTGCAGAACCAGCAAAATCAGCAGAACCAGCCGGGACAGCAGAAATTCAGCCAGCAGAGAAACGGCAGGAACAACGGCCAGCAGCAGAACCGCAATTTCCAGCAGAACGGGCAGAGGTCTTTTGCCCAGAGCGTACAGCCTAACCAGTATCACAAGATAGAGTTCGAGGGTGTAGTGGAGGCAACGGGTGTGCTGGAAATCATGCCTGACGGCTACGGATTCCTCAGGTCATCAGACTACAACTATCTCAATTCCCCGGATGACATCTATGTGTCCTCAGGACAGATAAAGGCGAACGGGCTGAAGACCGGCGACACTGTCACCGGCGAAATCAGGCCTCCGAAAGAGGGGGACAAGTATTTCCCTCTCGTAAGGATAAAATACATCAACGGACGCACGCCTGAATTCATAAGGGACAGGATTCCTTTCGATTTCCTGACGCCTCTCTTCCCTGATGAAAAATTCAATCTTCTGGGACACGGGCACAACGACCTTTCATGCCGCGTGGTGGACATGTTCACCCCTATAGGGAAGGGCCAGCGCGGACTCATCGTGGCGCAGCCGAAGACAGGTAAGACAGTCCTGATGAAGGCCATAGCCAATGCTATAGCAGACAACCATCCGGAAGCCTACATGATAGTGCTCCTGATTGACGAGAGGCCGGAGGAGGTCACGGACATGGCCCGCAGCGTGAAGGCGGAAGTGGTGGCATCCACATTCGACGAACCGGCGGAAAGGCATGTGAAGGTGGCCAACATGGTGCTTGAAAAGGCCAAGAGGCTTGTGGAATGCGGACATGATGTGGTGATTTTCCTTGACTCCATCACCAGGCTCGCCAGGGCATACAACACTGTGCAGCCGGCTTCCGGCAAAGTGCTCTCCGGAGGTGTGGACGCCAATGCCCTGCACAAGCCGAAAAGATTCTTCGGAGCGGCCCGCAACATCGAAAACGGAGGCTCCCTCACCATCCTCGCCACGGCTCTCACCGATACGGGGTCCAAGATGGATGATGTGATCTTTGAAGAGTTCAAGGGCACGGGCAACATGGAGCTCCAGCTCGACAGGAAGCTTGCCAACAAGAGGATATTTCCGGCGGTGGACGTGACGCTCAGCAGCACGAGGCGCGACGACCTGCTCTACAGCCCTGACCAGAGCAACAGGATATGGGTGCTCAGGAACTATCTCGCCGACATGAACTCCGTGGAGGCAATGGAGTTCCTAAAGACAAGGCTTGAAAAGACCGTGTCGAACGAAGAGTTCCTCCTCACCATGAACGGAGACAAGCTCCAATAAAAGTTCTAAAAAACATGAAAAGGATATTCATATATGCAATGGCCGCAGCGGCACTCATGATGACGGTGTCATGCGGCAACAGGGGAAAGAAGGCCGACGAAGCAAAGGCAGGGGAAACTGTCGGAATGACTGACCTTGTACCTGCCGCTGCCGCAGCTCCCGTGGACACTGTGGCCCTGAAAAAGCAGAACTGGGAAAAGGTTGTGCCCGGATACCAGGTGCCGGACTTCAGGCTCAAGAACCTTGACGGCGAATACATGACCCTCGAATCATTCAAGGGGAAATATGTCCTTCTGGACTTCTGGGGCACATGGTGCAGATGGTGCATCAAGGGCATTCCGGAAATGAAGGAATACTACGCCAAGTACAGGGACAGGATCGAGTTCGTGGGCATTGACTGCCGCGACACCGAAGAAGCCTGGAGAGAAGGCGTGAAGAAGCATGAACTGCCGTGGGTCAATCTCTACAACGGACATGACCAGGAAATCGTGATTGAATACGGCATCCAGGGCTACCCTACCAAGATCATTGTGGGGCCGGACGGAAAGGTCGTGGAAGCATTCCTCGGCGAAGATCCGGCAATGTACGAGAAACTGGATGAGATGTTCAGATGAGCAGGACATTAAAGACACTGACGGCTGCGGCGGCATCATGTATGCTGTCCGCGGCTTTTTTCGATGCACATGCGGATGAAGGCATGTGGCTCCCATCCCTCATTTCGCAGAGGATAGAAGACATGCAGACAAAAGGCTTCAGGCTCACCGCAGAAGACATATACAGCATCAACAGCGCATCGCTCAAGGATGCAGTGGTGCTGTTCGGCCGCGGATGCACCGGCGAACTCATTTCGGATGAAGGGCTGCTGCTCACCAACCACCACTGCGGCTACTCCCAGATACAGAAGCACAGCAGCGTGGAGCACGATTATCTCCGGGACGGCTTCTGGGCAATGACCCGTGACGAGGAGCTGCCGAATGAAGGGCTTACGGTCAGCTTCCTCGAAAGGATGGAAGATGTGACTGATGCCGTGCTGCAAGGGTATTCTCACGAAATGACGGAGTCTCAGAGGGATTCGGTGGTCAAGGCCAATTCCGGAAAGCTTGTCGAAAAAGCCACTGCAGGCGGCAACGGATTGAGAGCCACTGTGGAAGCCCTCTATTACGGCAACCAGTATTTCCTTTTCCTCTACAGGGAATACAGCGACGTGCGCCTTGTCGGCGCACCGCCTTCTTCAATCGGCAAGTTCGGTGGTGACACGGACAATTGGATGTGGCCGCGCCATACGGGGGACTTTTCCATTTTCCGTATCTATGCGGACAGGGACAACAATCCTGCACCGTATTCTGAGGAGAATGTCCCTTACAGGCCGAAAAGGCATTTCAGGATTTCCCTCGGAGGGGTGGAGGAAGGCAACTTCACCTTTGTCTACGGATTTCCGGGAAGGACTCAGGAATACCTGATGTCGGAAGGAGTGAGATACATTTCGGAAGTGTCCGACCCGCACAGGATCGCATTGAGGACAATGCGGCTTGACATCCAGAAGAAATACATGGATGCCGGCCAGGCCGTACGCATACAGTATTCCTCCAAGAATGCCGGAGTGGCGAATTCCTGGAAGAAATGGCAGGGAGAGGTGAAGGGAATCAGGAAAATGGGAACTGTCGGAAAAAAGCAGGAATACGAAAAGGCCTTCATGGAATGGGCCCGGGGAACGGAATATGAAGGGGTGGTGGAACGCCTTGATTCGCTCTACGGGCTTCTTGAACCGTATTCCTACGCCACGGACTATTACGGAGAGACTGCATATTCAATCGAACTGGTCAGATTTGCCCTTGGATACAATAAGAAACTGACGGAATCAATGCTTTCCTCCTCCACTGACAGGATAGCGGAGCTGAGGAAAGAAATGAAGAAGATGGCGGCTGACTTCTACAAGGATTATTTCATTCCTATTGACAGGGAATCATTCGTCGCCGTGATGGAAGCATTCGACAGGAATGTCACGGATGACTTCAAGCCGGAATATTTCAAGGAAAGCCTCACACGCTACGGGACAATGGAGGCATGGGCAGATTCGCTCTGGAACAGTTCGGTCTTTGCCGACAGTCTGAAGCTCAAGAAGGCGACGGACAGCCTTAGGCTGCTTTCGCTTTCGGAAGACCCTGCAGTGAAGTTCGGAGATGCCTTCGACGACTGGTACAAAAAGGAAATCCGCCCGGTGACAAAGCGGATCAACAGTGAAATCACCCTTCTGAACCGCGACTACATGCGCGGACAGATGGAATTCAGCCCGGACAGGGTCTTCTATCCTGACGCCAATCTCACCCTCCGCGTGGCATACGGCTCGGTGCAGGGCTACTCCCCTGCCGACGGCATATATTACAAGCCTGTCTCCACGCTTGAAGGCATCATGGAAAAGGATAATCCTGAAATCTTCGACTACAACATACCGCAGAGGCTAAGGGAAATCCATGCAGCAAAGGACTACGGACCATATACAGTGACGGACAGCAAGGGTAACATCACTGTTCCGGTCTGCTTCATAGCCACCAACCATACCTCCGGAGGAAATTCCGGCAGCCCGGTGATCAATGCCGACGGCGACCTCATAGGAATCAATTTCGACCGTGTCTGGGAAGGGACCATGAGCGACATCGTCTTCGACCCTGACCTGTGCAGGAACATTTCCCTAGACATAAGGTATGTGCTGTTCATAATCGACAAGGTGGCCGGAGCCGGACACCTGCTTGAAGAAATGGATTTCGTTTCCGAGCGTTAAGGCTGCCATAAGCCATAAATGCTTGCAAGGATAATGCATAAAGAACCCTGCCAACTCCATTCAAGAGTAATGGCAGGGTTACTTATTGCATGTGTTCCGGGCCATCATCAATACTGGTCCCAGGACTTGATTCCTATCTCGTCCACGCCCATTGCGCAGAAGGACCTGATGAAGGCCGTCGCGAGGCGGGCATTGGTGATGAGAGGGATGTTGAAGTCTATTGCGGCACGGCGGATCTTGTAGCCGTTGTCCATTTCCTGGGCGGTGTAATTTTTCGGAATATTGACCACGAGGTCTATCTCCTTGTCCTGAAGCATCTTCAATGCTGACTCATACTGTCCGGCAAGCTCCGGGTCGTCGCATTCGCTCGGCCAGAGCACCCTTGTGGCAGGGACGCCGTTCTCCACCAGGTACCTGTATGTCCCGGCAGTGGCGTAGATGGTGTAGCCATGCTCCGAAAGCAGCTTGCAGGCTCCGTAGAGGTCGGCCTTCTGCATCACATCGCCCGAAGATATGAGGATGTTCTTTTCCGGTATGGTATATCCCACTGAAAGAACGGACTTCAGGAGAGCCTCGTTGAAGTCATCACCGATACAGCCCACCTCGCCGGTCGAAGCCATGTCCACACCGAGCACAGGGTCAGCCTGCTGGAGGCGGGAGAATGAGAACTGCGATGCCTTGATGCCCACATAGTCCAGGTCGAATGCGCTCTTGTGCGGAGCGGTCGGGTGCTTTCCGAGCATCACCTTTGTGGCAAGCTCGATGAGATTTATCTTCAGCACCTTCGACACGAACGGGAAGCTGCGGGATGCACGCAGGTTACATTCTATCACCTTGATGGCATTTTCCTTGGCAAGGAACTGGATGTTGAACGGTCCGGATATTTCAAGGGCGGCAGCTATCTTCTTCGCTATCTTCTTGATGCGGCGGACGGTCTCGACATACAGCTTCTGCGGCGGGAACTGGATGGTGGCATCTCCCGAATGCACTCCGGCAAATTCTATATGCTCGGAAATCGCGTATGCTATCACCTCTCCCCCGTCGGCCACGGCGTCGAACTCTATCTCCTTGCACCTCTGCATGAACTGGCTGATGACCACAGGATGCTTCTGTGACACCTCCGACGCAAGGGAAAGGAAGCGGCGCAGCTCGTCTTCATTGTAGCAGACATTCATAGCTGCACCTGAAAGCACATAGGACGGCCTCACAAGCACAGGATATCCGACCTCGTCCACAAAGGCATTCACATCGTCTATCGTGGTGAGCTCCTTCCATTTAGGCTGGTCTATACCGAGAGCGTCCACGATGGAGGAGAACTTGTGCCTGTCCTCGGCCTTGTCTATGCTCGATGCCTTGGTACCGAGTATGTTGACCCCGCTCTGGTCGAGCCTGAGGGCAAGATTGTTCGGAATCTGGCCGCCCACGGACACTATCATGCCGTGCGGCTGCTCCAGTTCATAGATGTCCATCACCCTTTCGAAGGTCAGTTCGTCGAAATAGAGTCTGTCGCAGACATCGTAGTCCGTGGACACGGTTTCAGGGTTGTAGTTTATCATCACACCCCTGTAGCCTTCCTTGCGGATGGTCTGGAGTGCATTCACGGAGCACCAGTCGAATTCCACCGAGCTTCCGATGCGGTATGCACCAGACCCGAGGACTATAACAGACTTGTGGTCATGGAGATACTTGACATCATTGAAAGTGCCGTTGTAGGTAAGGTAAAGATAGTTGGTCTGTGCCGGGAACTCTGCAGCAAGGGTATCTATCTGCTTGACACAAGGCACTATCCCATGCGCCTTCCTGAACACCCTCACAAGCCCCTGTGCCTGCTCGTTGTCGATGCGGTCCTTGTACAGGGCACGGGCTATCTGGAAGTCGGAGAATCCCTGCTGCTTGGCGAGTCTGAGCAGTTCCACAGGCATGGCCTCGCAGCTGTCATATCCGTGCATTTCATTGAATGTGGCCACTATGCCTGCCAGCTTTTCGAGGAACCATTTGTCTATCTTGGTCAGCTCATGTATCTGGTCCACAGTATATCCGGCACGCATCGCCTTGGATATGACGAAAATGCGTCTGTCGGTCGGCTCCCTCAGGGCCTGGTCCACATCAGCCACCTTCAGCTCCTTGTTGCCGACGAAGCCGTGAGCACCCTGGCCTATCATCCTGAGCCCCTTCTGGATGGCCTCCTCGAAACTGCGGCCGATGGCCATCACCTCGCCCACGCTCTTCATGCTGGAGCCGATTTTGCGGGAAACCCCGTGGAACTTGGAGAGGTCCCAGCGAGGAATCTTGCACACGATGTAGTCAAGGGCAGGCTCGAAGAATGCCGGAGTCACCTTTGTGACAGAATTCTTCAGGTCGAAGAGCCCGTAGCCGAGGCCCAGTTTCGCCGCAACGAAGGCAAGCGGATAGCCGGTGGCCTTGGATGCGAGGGCCGAAGAACGGCTCAGGCGGGCATTCACCTCGATCACCCTGTAGTCCATTGCATCCGGATTGAAGGCATACTGCACATTGCACTCGCCCACTATCCCGATGTGACGCACAATCCTTATGGAAAGCTCACGCAGATAATGGTATTCTTCATTGGTAAGGGTCTGGGACGGAGCCACCACGATGCTCTCCCCGGTGTGGATGCCGAGCGGGTCGAAATTCTCCATGTTGCAGACCGTGATGCAGTTGTCATAGCGGTCACGCACCACCTCGTACTCGATTTCCTTCCACCCTTTGAGCGACTTCTCCACGAGCACCTGCGGAGAGAAGGAAAATGCCTTTTCGCAGGTTTCCTCGAGCTCCTGCTCATTGTCGCAGAATCCGGAGCCGAGTCCTCCGAGGGCATACGCCGCACGGATGATCACCGGATATCCGAGTTCGGCGGCAGCGGCCTTGGCCTGCTCCATGCTCTCAGCCGCATGGGACTTAATAGTCTTGACTTCTATCTGGTCCAGCTTCTCCACGAAAAGCTCCCTGTCCTCCGTGTCAATGATGGCCTGTACAGGTGTGCCGAGCACACGGACATTGTATTTTTCAAGGATTCCGGCACGGTACAGCTCCACTCCGCAGTTCAGCGCAGTCTGGCCTCCGAACGCGAGCAGGATGCCCTGCGGTGCCTCCTTCTGAATCACCTTCTCCACGAAATACGGGGTCACCGGCAGGAAATATATCTTGTCGGCAATACCCTCGGAAGTCTGCACGGTGGCAATGTTCGGATTGATGAGGACAGTCTCTATGCCCTCCTCCTTCAGCGCCTTCAGTGCCTGCGAACCTGAATAGTCGAATTCTCCGGCCTCGCCTATCTTCAAGGCTCCCGACCCGAGGATCACCACTTTCTTTATATCGTTGTCAATCATTTCGTTTTCTTTTATCTGTTCTACAATGCATCAATACTACAGCCTTCCCAGGAATTCATCAAACAGGAACTCCGTGTCTGTCGGCCCGCTCGTCGCCTCCGGATGGAACTGCGCCGAGAAGAAAGGCTTCGTCTTGTGCCTTATGCCCTCATTGGTCCCGTCATTCATGTTTATGAACAGCGGCTCCCACTCGTCACCGAGAGTATTGTTGTCGACAGCGAACCCGTGGTTCTGTGAAGTGATGAAGCAGCGGTTGCTTCCCGCCATGCGTACCGGCTGGTTGTGGCTGCGGTGCCCGTATTTCAACTTGTATGTGGATGCCCCTCCGGCGGTGCTGAGCAGCTGGTTGCCCATGCAGATGCCGAAAATCGGCTTGTCCTTCTTCATTGCCTCACGGATATGCTCCACAGTCACCCCGCAGAGCGCAGGATTGCCCGGCCCGTTGGATATGAACAGCCCGTCATATTCAAGCGTATTGAAGTCGTAGTCCCAAGGTACCCTGATGACTTCCACTCCCCTGCGGATGAAGCATCTGAGGATGTTGTTCTTAACCCCGCAGTCCACCAGCACTATCTTCTTGTCCCCGTGCCCGTACCTTATCACCTCCTTGCAGCTCACGACGGCAACCTGGTTCACCTGGTTCGGGTCTTCAATCGGGAAATTCCTCGTATGCCCCTCAGGCACGATTATCCCGAGCATAGAACCGTTTTCCCGGAGCAGCTTCGTCAGCTCACGGGTGTCGATGCCGTATATTCCCGGTATCTTCTGTTCCTTCAGCCATTCGTCAAGGCTCTTGACCGCCTTCCAGTGGCTGTATTCAAACGAATAGTCCGAGATCACCAGCCCCCTGACATGGATTCTGTCCGACTCGAAATTCTTCGAGATGCCGTATTCGTCATTTCCTTCCGCCGGGACACCGTAATTGCCTATCAGCGGATATGTCACGCAGAGTATCTGCCCGGAATAGGAAGGGTCAGTCAGGCTCTCCGGATAGCCCACCATCGCCGTCGAGAACACCACCTCTCCATCGCATGGCCCGTCATACCCGAAGGAATAGCCCCTGAACTCCATCCCGTTCTCCAATTTTAGGGTTGCACCGAGTTTTCTGTCCATATCTATAATATCAATTAAATTCTTTATCCTTCAATGTTCCAATTTTTCAATGCATATAATAAACTCTTCAAAGCATCAATGCATAAAAAAACGACCATCCCGCAGGCGGGACGGCCGGTATATCAACTGAGAATCTTCAAGGAAACAGAAACTTCTGCATTACCTGATAATGCGCTCAATGGAGAATATGAACCATTTGACAAGATCATCGTATGCCAGTTTCAAGATTTCAAAGTGCAAAGATACAAATTTCCCCCGAATCCGAAAATATCTCCGCAATTTAGTTCATTTTTCAGCATATCTCCAGCATGATTTGTCCCCATCCGCGGAATACTGCCCCTTGCTGTCATCCGGGAACAAAGTTGACACACGCAAAATGTCTCCTTCGGACATAGAACAAGATACTTTCAAACTATTATCTCGTGGTGTCCGGGACTCTTCCATAGTCCTCCCGACACATAGTACAGGATACCTTCAAGTTGTCACATTGGACAAAGCCAGAAATATCCCATGCGTCATTCCCAATATAGTCAAAGGAATTCCTGCGCTTCAAACATCTTCCTCAAGCCAAATCGTTTATTCGTCTTTACAGAAATTCTTCATCACGGCCTCTGGCGCCAGCCCTTTGAAATCGTCAATAACAAGCCCCGCATACGGCGCCACAGCCTCCCTGGAATTCGTCGTCGCAAGCGCAATTACATTCCCTCCCGAATCCTTCGCCGCCTGCAGCCCGCTGAAAGAATCCTCGAAGATGAAAGTCGCTTCCGGAGCCGTTCCATATGTCTTCATCCCCAGCAGATAGCAGTCCGGGGCCGGCTTCGACCTTGTGAAATCCTCGCCCGTAAAGATATGCGTGAACATGTCCCGGATCTCCGGATGCACCCTGTAGACATGCTCCATCTTCGCCCTGTTTGAGCTCGTCACTATCGCCCTCGGAATGCCGTTGCCGGCAAGAGCCCGCAGAAAATCCTCCACTCCCGGCACATATTCATAACTCATTTCCCCTTCGAACCGGTCCAGCCTCTCCCGTATGTCCTTCCGTGCCGCCTCATTGTCCGGGAAATACCGTCCGAATATCTGCACCAGTGTCTGCCCCTTTATCTTTTTCCCGAAGTCCGCATCACCGAGCCAGTCTGCACCTATCCTGTTCCAAAGCACAGTGTACTGCCCTTCCGTGTCGAATATCACCCCGTCCAAATCAAAAAGAAATGCCATCTTTTCCATAATTTTTCCGTTTGCGCCGCAAATATAGCAATTCCCTCAATATTCCCCCACTCCGTGCTCCGCCCTAGTGTCTGGACAACAAGGAGCATTATTCCGGATAATCATTTATATTTGCATAATCAAAAATACATCTGCAATGGACACAAAAGCATTTACAAGCCAATATAAAGAAGCTTTCGGTGAGGCCGCGCCTCTTCCTCTCGTATTCTATTACAGCGACAGTCCGGCTGCCGAAACGGAAAAAGTTCCGGGATGTTTTCTCAAATACATCCGTCTGGCGCAGGAAGGGACTTCCGTCAGCCTGAGCATGGACAACATCACATGCGGCGGCGGAAAATTCTATGCCGGATTCACCGAGATGCCGCCCCATGTCCCCGGCTTCGTGTCCGAAAAAGAGAAATACAAGGAATCTCCGGAGCTCACCCTGGACTATCTCAGCCTTTTCGGCCCGTCAATGACCGGCAGGAAGTATCTGAACTTCGTCAGGGTTGACCAGGCCGAAACCTTCGACGGCATGGAAGGCCTGCTTTTCATTGCCCCGCCCGATGTCATCTCCGGACTCTGCGCCTGGGCCTTCTACGACCGCAACGACCACGATACCGTTTCCCTCATATTCGGCTCCGGCTGCTCCTCCATTGTTGCCAACGCCGTCCGTGAGAACCGCCACAACGGATTCCGTTGCTATGTCGGCCTGACCGACCCTTCCGCCCGCCAATGGTTCGATGAAAACGACCTGAGCTTTGTCATCCCCGCCTGCCGCTTCGGCACAATGTCGGTCACAATGGACAAATGCTGCCTCAAGGATACAGCCGGCTGGACCCGCATCCGCAACCGCATCAATTCCGTCCGCCGCCACATCCCGTCCTGGGCCGAGGAAATGAACTGCGCCATCACCGTGTGCGATGCCGAAGGCGTCATCCTCTACATGAATTCCAAATCCCGCGAAACATACCGGAAGCACGGCGACCTCATCGGCAAGAACCTCATGTCCTGCCACAACGACCGCTCAAAGTCCATCATCAGCCACCTCCTCGAAACCGGCGGCCAGAATGTCTACACCATCGAAAAGCAGGGCCTCCGCAAGATGATCTACCAGAGCGCCTGGAAAGAAGACGGCAAAGTCATGGGCCTCTGCGAAATCTCCATCGTCCTCCCCGACGAAATGCCCCATTACATCCGCGACTGAGCGGTCAGGCTTATTACAGGGCTCTCAGAATATTTTCCAGCTTCCGTATCACCTCCATGTCCGCAGGCAGCCATTCCACCCCATAAAGTTCGTCTGCGGACAGCCACCGTGCCGACTCATGCTCCTTCAGCACCAGATTTCCCGCCTTCACCGTACACAGATAGCAATGCATCATCAGATGGAATGCCGGATAATCATACTCCACCGTACACAGAAAATCCTCAATGTCTATCTCCGTCTCCAGTTCCTCCATTATCTCCCTCCTCAGAGCCTGCTCCCGCTCCTCCCCCGCCTCCATCTTCCCTCCCGGGAACTCCCACATATCCTTGAAATCCCCATACCCCCTCTGCGTCGCCAGAATCCTCTCCCCTTCCCTGATGACCGCTGCAACAACTTCTATGTGCTTCATATCTGATCAATTAAATAAATTGATACTGTTAACTTTTCCTGCCGGTTGCCTGACCCTGCCTCACTCAGGCAAGACATTTTTCCAGAAAACCGGCTATGTCATTCCAGACTTTCTCCTTCCCCTTCTCATTCAATATCTCATGCCTCATCCCTGGGTAGAGCACTGTCTCCACATCCATGTAGCCGACCTTTCTCATCGTCTCCGCCGCCTCCAGGAATTTCCTGCGGCTGATCATGCACGGATCTTCCTCTCCCGACATGAACAGCACCGGCATCCGCGGATTCCCCGGCCTCCATCCCCGCACATCGTATGCGTTCTGCATCAACGAAAAAAGCCCGATGAAGCCGTTGAGAGTGAAGCGGAAATTGCACAGAGGATCCGCATCGTACCGTCTGACGACCTCCGGATCAGTGCATATCCATGCGTGCGGCGATTTTTCGCCTCTGAACCTCCGGTTGAACGAGCCGAATGTGAGATTTTCAAGCAACGCAGGCCTGCGCCTGTCCCCTGCGACGGCCGCAAACGCCTTGCCAAGCACCTTCGCTGCCCCGACCCCGGAATTCAGGCTCGGACTTCCGCACACCACCAGTCCTGCATACCCCTCATCGCTGCGCCTGACGCATGCCCTCACCGCAAGCGATCCCATGCTATGCCCGAAAAGCACGACCGGCAGCTCCGGATATTCCATCTGTGCCAGCTGCGTCACCTTCCTCACATCCTCCACAAGCCCGTTCCATCCGCCTTCCATGAAATGTCCGAGGTCCGCCGCTGTCCCGACCGACTCCCCATGCCCCCTGTGGTCATGTATCACACTCACAAATCCTTTCCCCGCCAGAAACTCCATGAACCCCTCATACCTCTCCTTATGCTCGCACATCCCGTGCACCAGCTGCACCACTCCCCGCGCCCTTTCTTCCGGTTCGCATGTCATCACCCCGATCTGAAGCCCGTCCGCAGCGGACATTATGCTTGTCTTTCTGAATTTCGCTGTCATTTTCCTGCCATTTTTGTATTCAAAAATATATATTAACTTTGAATGCTCAAAAAAAATTGAATGAGTGATTTTGACAAATATGAAACTTGTTGTTTGGCGAGAAAAACGAACTGCATAACAGGGCTCTCAGACTGAGATCGCTGCACATATCGGCAAATCTCTCCGAACCATCAAGCGAATGACCCCTTCTCTGATAGAGCGAGGCCTGCTGGAACGCGAAAACGGAAAAAGAAACGGGAAATGGGTCGTTAAAAATATAAATCTGAAGCGCTAAGCCACATTCAAAAAATTTGAATGCTCAAATGGAGAAGAGCATGACAGTTGTTGATTTTAAAAGGGAAATAGAAGGCAAACTTCACTCTGCATTCGGCTTGCACGGCTTTTCCAAGCTGATATGCAAGCATACGGAGAAAGAAAACGGCTTACAGGACCTGAGTATGTAGTGCTTATCCGATTGTTCGAGTTCTCTATCAGCTCTTCTGCCAAGAAACATATGAATCGGTCTCGTGGGAGACCTCGGGTAATCTCTAATTCTATTCATTGTTTCGTCCCATCACTTTGTCTTGAGAATGGGCTCAGGTCGATGAAGAGGTCTTTGAGGGATTCTGTGTCGTCAAAATTTTGAAAGATGTATTGCAGCAGCTCTTCCTGTCTGGCCTGCCCTAAAGTCATGCGATACAGAGACAAGATTTTGATAAGCCTCTGATAACGTAATTGGTCTTGACTTAAAGGATACATCGGAACAATACGCTCAATTTTGAATGCCTGCTTCCTGCCAAGGCACCAAAAAGGTATGAGTTCCGACTCGCCATCTCTATGCAAATCGGCGCTGGCCTTGTCAAAAATTTCCTTCCAGACATCGTTCACAAAACTGCCGCCGCCATATTGCTCAGCCAGATTTTGTCGTATTGCAAGACATTTGTACCTGTTCACCCGACCTTCTCTCTGTTCGAAGTCAATAGGATTGCCGGGAAGATTCCAGTGCATGATTTTTCGGCAATAATTATGAAAGTCCAAACCTTCTTGTCCAATTGAGGTAGATGCAAGAACAAACGGGCGCATAGGGCTGTTGAAGGCATCCTGGATGTTTTCTTTGCGGTTTACCAATTGGTCGCTGTCGCTTTTGTTGTTGATAAAACCCACAGCGAAATGGGCTCGCATAGAACTGCGCCGTTTTTTGCCGTCTTGCTCTTTCATCACTTTTCGGCGGAAAGAATCCGGAGTCTCAATCGTATATGTGGCAGAATGAAGTGAAATCGTACCGTTTTTCCCGTCACTTCCATACATTTTCTCAAAAATCTTCTGCTCTTTATCTTTATCAGCACTGAATTGCTCTTCCTCCATCAGCAAATGATGATACTCGTCAAACATTGCCTGAAAACACCCGTCAACGCAGTAATTCAGCACATCCACCCAATGACTTTCGTCTGACTTTCTTCTAGAATATGCCATTTGGACAACGGCTGTAGCTTCGGTTGTATTGAAACGATTGACAAATACATCCGCCAATTTCGCAGCATTTAGGGCATTACCTCCGTTGCTTCGATAGATGCAGACGGCAGGCGAACCTATTGTCATAAGCAGCAATATGTCCACAAGGTCGCCGGGCATTGCCCCCATTTCAAGATCATCCATGCTCGCCCCATCCCTCTTCAGTTCAGAAATGAGGGCGTCACATTTCGTCTTATTGCCAGGATCATCCCAGTTGCTTGCCCACTCTTTGGCATATTCCAATCCGTCCATGAGCATTGGAGCGACCAGATACCAGCGATTATCCGGACTTCCGCCAATCTGTTTGACCGTGGACAGATTTTCTCTTATTTTCGCTGATATAAGACGCTTAATTTCCGCCAATGTCATCTTCTCGTTAAAGCATGAAATTGGGGAATAAAGCCCTGCCAAAGTTTTACTTGGGTATAATAAAAACCATTCATTGCCACCATTTAAACGACCATACGGATAGCGTCGCGCTGAATAGTAATGCGTATTCCTTCTGTTTTCTTTAGCTGCATAAACCGAAATCCTGCCAATGGTAAGTCTTTCAGCCTCATAAGAAATAAGAGAACCTATCATTCGAGGCACCATCTCCCATGCCGAGAACAATAACACTTTAGAGAAGCCTTTACTCCCACGGTACACGCCTTCAAGAGGATAATATGGCATAGACGGAGGAACCCACAGGTACAAATGACTCTTATACTGCTCAAACATGTGCCTCTTCAAAAGTTCGAGTCTTGCATTTGTCTTAGGCAGAGGTTTATAGTCATTTATTTTGTTTGTATCCACCCATAGCAATCCACGCCGTTTCGGCAACTCTTCCTTATGATTTTCGAAGTAGTGCCGCAATTTGTCCATCAGCACATAATTGCTCATGAAAGACAGCAGGAACGGGCAGCTCTTGGCATAATCCATCGGAATCTTGCCGCTTCTGCCAAATATATTCTCGACAAATCGGCATCCTTCCACATACGACTGTATTTCCAACGGATCGACATCCAATGGATGTCCGGCAGAATCGCTGTCTATGAAATCCTCTCCGTTCATAACCGAAAGTCTTTCGGTACGGCATACGCCACGATACAGTTCCCTCTCCGCTTTGTCCTTCTCCTGCTTTATCAATTGTATGTCAAACCTTCTGATGATTTGCAGCATTTCAGAATATTCTGCCCATATAGCATCAAAACGGCGCCGCTCCCCCTCGCTGTTGAAGAGAAAGTGCATGACCTGCATGAACTCCTCGTAATGGTTCCCGTCCGGCTTTTCTTCCATCTCTTCAAGTGTGTCATACAACTTATACGGAGTGGCTGACAGCAAAAGTACCCTCGTCCTGTCACTCGAAAGGAACTTCTGAGCTATCATACCCATGTCAGTATCGTCTTCTGCAAGCAGGAACTTAAAACGCTGAAACTCATCCATTATTACAAGATCCGGTTCAAGGCGCTCCACACTGATACGCGCAAACATTTTTCTCATTTCGTTAATCAATGATGCATCAAATTCCTTATCTGCCTCAAGAGATCCTATTATTTTTCTAATCAGATCCGGATACCTGTCGTTTATATCATTTATCAATGTCTCGGGGTAAGGATTGCTTGTCTGTGAAGTTTTTTGTGCCGCAGTTTCAACCTTATGCTCATAGAAATCCCTTGCCCAAGAACACCAGCCTTTATCTGCGCCTTTGCTTAAATTCTTTTCCAAAGATGCCATATGTTCCCCGAATTGCGGCATACGACGAAATATGGCAAACATCAACGCTCGCTCATTCACGGTACCCTTTCCAGAAGTCATCTTAAACGATGTGTACGGCGTAAGCGGAATGAGCTGGACATCTCTATTGATTTCAGTATAGTTTATCTCCTGCTCAACTATCCTCAAATGCTGCATAGACAGCCTGCTGTCCGACAGATTGTCAAATCCTCCGACATTATAAACATCAAGCTTTCCGATATTCTTCCGTGCGATATTTTGATTGGAACATACATATACAACCTTAAACAGATCATCATGTTTCTCTGCGCACAAAAGACCAGTCTTAGCAATACAGCCTCGCGCAATAAGAGTCTTGCCCAGCCCTACCTCATCGGCCACCAGCACCCGATTCCTTCCCTCTCTGAACAACTGGTCGATACGCTCAACGGTGGCTCTCTGAAAATTTTTCAGATTTGCCATCACGTCATGCTCTATTTCCCGCATTACATTCTCTTCCATGATTAAAATTTTAATGCTTTGCAAAAAACATCATATAGTTTCTTAAATTCTTCCAGTAGAGGACTGTCATCCGGCAGCATTCCCATTAAGTCCTTAATTTCATCGAAGCGTTCCCGATGATGCAGTGAAGCCTCGAGCATGCGTTCGTATATTGCAGGCATAACTGCAGTATTACCATATCTGCTTTCGCCATAGGCGTTATCACTGCACTCCAACACACATTGCACCCTGTCGTCACTCAGAATCAGCGAGATGTATTCATAGAGTTTCTCTTTACTATCCAAAATGCTGTTGCATATCTGCTTATCCCGTTCTATCGGTATGCCTTGCGTAGGAATCTGCAGGATGTGTCGAACCTCATTTCCGTCTGAACCTGTCATGACTATCTGATAGTATTCCGTCAACTCCAAAAGGGTCAAAGATTCAAAAACGGTTTCAGATTCAAGTGGTTTCTTGACATCCTTACTGATCGGCGAAATCTTAATTCCATCTACTAACATAGACGGATTGAACTTCAGGCATATTGTAAAGAGCCCGTCTTCCTGCTTCAATACAGTTGCAATACCGTCAGCCCTGCATAGTTTTTTGAACATCAGATCCACATCATCGCCAGTTGCCTCCGGCTTGGCCGCCTCTTCCAAAGTCCTTAATTTGACTTGAACTGAAAAAAGTTGACAGATTTGAGAGCATAAATCAAACGAGTCAATGATAGAAAGACACAGGCGAGAC
>CALUTY010000020.1 GCA_944323825.1 uncultured Bacteroidales bacterium | reverse complement strand
AGAAAAAACCTTTGTAATTAACTAAAAATAAATCAATTGTAAACTCTTAACAGTCCTTTAACGGGACACTAGTGATCTTGCAACAAGGAAAATGATTCATTCGATGCATCGGACATTGTCGGTAACTGGGAAATCCAGAGGACCACATTGGTATCCGGCGGCTCTGAAATCGACATTGATCTGTCGGAAACTGGCATGAGCCTGTGTTTCAGGTTCGATGATGACGGGACAGGGGCGACTTGGGGTACAGACATCTCCGAAGAATCATTTGCCTACAGTCTGGACGGCAATGTCCTTGTCGTGGAGCAACCCCTTGAAACGCTTGTCTTTACTGTAAATGCCCTTTCGGGGAATGAGATGTCGCTTTCAACTTCTGTCACTGAGGAAGGCGTGTCCATGCAGATGACATTCTGGCTGCTCAGGATCTGAGCCGGGTCTGCTTAATGGCTTGCCGTGCTTATTGTGTCCAGTCTTTTGTTCCGTGTCTGACAGAGAACGGGGCAAATTTGATGAATAGATGTGATGCATTTGTTTTGCAGATTTTGGGAAAAGTGTTATCTTTGCAGACCAAAATTATTGACAGGGTTGTCAAGCCGTTGAAAAAGAGTCGTTTATGATGACGGCCGCTTGCAGCCGGAACTTTTAAGTTTTTTACATTTATGTACGCAATCGTGGATATTGCAGGCCAGCAGTTTAAGGTTGAGGCTGGCATGGAGATTTTCGTTCAGCGTCTTGCAGCAAAGAAAGGAGAGGATGTCGAGTTCGACAAGGTGCTTCTGGTGGATGCAGACGGGGCAGTGAAGGTAGGTTCTCCTTATGTTGACGGTACAGTCGTGAAGGCTACCGTGCTGGATGACACCTGCAGGGCAAAGAAAGTCCTGGTGTTCAAGAAAAAACGCCGCAAAGGCTATCAGAAGCTGACAGGTCACCGTCAGAATCTTACAAAAATCCAGATCAAAGAGATCGCTTAATTAACGCAACGGGAGGAAAAGGATTATGGCACATAAAAAAGGTGTCGGCAGTTCCAAGAACGGCCGTGAATCAGAAAGCAAACGACTTGGCGTAAAGAAATTCGGCAGCCAGGCGGTAAAAGCCGGCAACATCCTCGTCCGCCAGAGAGGTACGGTGCACAACCCTGGACAGAATGTCGGAATGGGAAGGGACCACACTCTCTATGCTCTTGTGGACGGGACCGTATGTTTCCGCAAGAAAGCAGACAACAAGTCATTCGTTTCGGTTATCCCTTTTGAGAACTGAGGCGGAGTGAAAGAAGAACAATAAAGAGGATTGGTACTCCGTGAGGGTTCAGTCCTCTTTTCTTTTTTAAAACAAAGATATCATGCTGACACTCAAATTGCTTCGTGATGATCCGGAATATGTGATCAGGAAGCTTGCAGTCAAGAATTTCGATGCCCGCGAGATTGTCGGGAAAATAGTTGACCTGGACGGGAACAGACGCCGCCTCCAGACAGAGCTGGACGGCTGCCTCGCACAGCAGAAGCAGAAGGCCGCCATGATAGGGGGGCTGATGAAAGAGGGAAAGAAGGATGAGGCCGAGTCCGTGAAGGCGGAAGTCGCTGCCCTGAAGGAGCATTCGAAAGAGCTGGAAAGGCAGTCAGAGGAGAACAATACGGAGCTCAATTCGCTTCTTGTCCTTCTTCCGAACATACCTTGCGACCTCGTTCCGGAAGGGAAGGACTCCAATGACAATGTGGTGGTGAAGATGGGGAATGAAATCCCTGACCTCGGTCCTGATGCACTTCCTCACTGGGAACTTGCAAAGAAGTTCGACATAATAGACTTCGACCTCGGCGTGAAGCTGACAGGAGCCGGTTTCCCTGTGTACAAGGGCAAGGGTGCAAGGCTTCAGCGCGCCCTCATCAACATGTTCCTTGACATCAACACCGCAGCCGGCTATCTTGAAGTGGAGCCGCCTGTAATGGTCAATGAGGCTTCCGGCTTCGGTACAGGCCAGCTTCCGGACAAGGAGGGGCAGATGTACCATGCCAATCTTGACAATTTCTATCTCGTGCCGACTGCAGAGGTGCCCGTGACCAACATCTACAGGGATGTCATCCTCAATGACAGCGACTTCCCTGTGAAGATGACGGCATATACCCCATGCTTCCGCCGCGAGGCCGGGTCATACGGCAAGGATGTGCGCGGACTGAACAGGCTTCACCAGTTCGACAAGGTGGAGATCGTGCGCATCGAGAAGCCTGAGAATTCGTACAAGGCCCTTGACGAGATGATAGCCCATGTGGAGGGGATAGTGAACAGGCTCGGACTGCCTTACAGGATACTTCGCCTTTGCGGCGGAGACCTCAGCTTCACTTCCGCCATCACTTACGATTTCGAGGTGTACTCTGCTGCACAGGGCAGATGGCTGGAAATCAGTTCCGTGTCCAACTTCGAGTCGTACCAGGCCAACAGGCTGAAGCTCAGATACAGGGACGAGGCAGGAAAGACACAGCTTGCCCATACCCTCAACGGAAGTTCACTCGCCCTGCCTCGGGTGGTGGCCGCTCTTTTGGAAAACAATTACAGGGACGGACGCATCGTGATTCCTGAGGCTCTCAGGCCTTACACAGGATTTGACTTCATCGGCTGACACTGTCATGGACGGTACGAAGCCGCAGATAATAATGGGAATTGACCCCGGAACTTATATCTTAGGTTACGGGGTCATTCGTGTTGGAAAGAGGCATCCGGAATATGTGGATATGGGAGTGCTGGACATGCGGAAGATTCCGGAGCATTTCGAGAAGATCGCTTACATTTTCCGGGAGGTGTCCCGCCTCATAGGCATGTATTCTCCTGATGTACTGTCCATCGAGTCTCCTTTTTACGGGAAGAATCCTCAGGTGACACTGAAACTCGGACGGGCGCAGGGAGCGGCGATAACGGCTGCGGTAAATGCAGGGATTCCGGTTTTTGAATATGCCCCGAGAAAGGCCAAGATCGCCATCACGGGCAACGGGGCGGCATCCAAGGAACAGGTGTGCATCATGAGCCAGAAGATTCTGGATGTCAGCTTCAGACCGGAACATCTTGATGCCACGGATGCGTTGGCGATTGCGTTGTGTCATTATTATCAGATGACAAGTCCGCTGGTGCCGTCCGGGGCGGGATCAGACTGGAAGAAGTTCATCGAAGCGCACCCTGACAGGGTGAAATGAATCATAAATTTTTGCCCGTCCGTTAAACCTTGTCTGCACATTTGTGTCTAATTTCCGTATGTTTTTGCCCGGCGGATGTCGGCAATGTTTTAAGTATGTCATAATCAGTTTGTTGTAGAGATGAATTGCCGAGGGACGATTCTTGTGAAATTTTTAGTGAGTCTTGCTGTTGCGCTTCTGTGTGCTGATGCCTGGGCGCAGGTGGGATTTCCCGTGAAGATGAAGCTTTCCGACAAGGCTACGGGCGAGCCGGTCGGCTTTGCCACCGTATCCATGACCTTGAAGGGGGCCAAGGAGCCGTTGAAATACATAATGAGCACGGAGACAGGCGAGGCTGTCTTCGAAGGCATTGTCCGCGGCACATACATACTGAAGGCGGAGCTGATGGGCTACAAGCCGTATGAGCAGGAACTGACGGTGGACAGGCTCATCGACCTGGGAGAGGTGAAGATGGTGCCTGATGTGGAAGTCCTTGAAGCTGCGAGAGTGGAAGCTGTCGGCAACCCCATCATAGTCAAAAAGGACACCATAGAATACAGCGCATCTTCCTTCAAGACATCCGACAATGACATGCTGGAGGAACTGCTCAAGAAACTGCCAGGTGTGGAGATCGGCTCTGACGGATCTATCACCGCCAATGGGGAGACCATAACTAAGGTGATGATAGACGGGAAGGAATTCTTCCTTGACGACCCGCAGCTTGCCACCAAGAACATCCCGGCCAAGATAATCGAGAAGGTCCGTGTGGTGGAGAAGAAATCCGAGCAGGCCGAGTTCACCGGAATAGATGACGGTGACGAGGAGACAGTTATAGACCTGTCCGTAAAGCCCGGAATGATGGACGGATGGTTCGGCAATGTGATGGCCGGCGGCGGTCATGACATGCTGCAGAAGAATACCGGAGATGCAGGCGACTGGCGCTATCAGGCAGCCGGAATGGCCGGGCGTTTTACGGACAACAGCCAGATCAGCATCATTCTGAACGGGAACAATACCAACAACAGGGGATTCAATGACATTGCGGGAAGCATGATGCAGACGATGAGAGGTTCCCGCGGAATGGGCCGCGGCACAGGCGGCTGGGGCCGCAACGGCATCACCACATCCTGGATGGCCGGTGCCAACGGGGCATTCAATCTGCTGGACAACAACATGGAACTCAACGGGAACTACATGTACGGAGGCTCGCAGAGATATGTGGAGGAGCAGAGCTCCAGGACCACATACATGGATGACGGCAGTGTCCTGAGATATGACAATGACGGATATAACACCTCGACCAGCGACGGGCACAGGTTCGGCGTGCGGCTTGACCACAAGTTCAGCGAGAACACCTCCATCCTGTTTGAGCCGCAGTTCAATTTCGGGAACGGAAGCTACACCGAGTATTCCGACTTCCTCACCCTGAGTGAAAGCAATTCCGTCAGGGATACGACCAACAGGGGCTTCAATGAAAATACAGGGACCAACAGAAACTGGACTGCAAACGGCTTCCTCCTGTTCCGCCAGCGTCTCGGCAAGCCCGGAAGGACAGTGTCAGTGATGTTCAGCTACAATTTCAGCAACAATGACCTCTGGGGATTCAACCAGTCTCGGACACAAACATTCGAGAGTGATGCTACTGCTGATGACATTGTCAACCAGAGATATGACCAGAATTCCAGAAGTTCATCCATGACGGGAAGGGTGGTATATACCGAGCCTCTCGGACATGACTTCTATCTGGAGGCGAACTATTCCTACAGCTGGAACCGCAGCAAATCTGCCAAGGACACATACAACAGCGGCGGAAATGTATCAGATCTGGTCTATACCGAAGATGGACGGGAACACATTGCTTACGATCCTTCGGGAGAGGCATACGACGGCACATATTCCAACAATATCCTGAACCGGTACATCAACCAGAGCGCCGGGCTCAACTTCATGTATCAGAAAGACAAGCTCAGGGCACAGCTCGGTGCCGCCATCCGCCCTACGGACACCCATAATGAGACCAACGGGGAGAACTACGACAGCAAGGTGATAAACTGGTCCCCGCAGGCAATGTTCGGATATGACATAGACGACAACACGAACATAAGGATGTTCTATTTCGGGCGCTCGTCACAGCCGTCGACATCCCAGCTCATGCCTGTCCCGGACAATTCGGACCCTCTGAACGTCTCCCTCGGAAATCCGTATCTCATACCTTATTTCAGCCACAACATAAGGGCAATGTTCGGATATACCGACAAAGACACCTTCATGTCCATCCACGGCCGTTTCGGCGGAAGCATCGTGCAGGACCCGATAGTGAATGCCCAGTGGTATGACAGCAACGGGGCTCAGTATTCAATTCCGGTCAACGGTCCGACATCCGGCTCTGTGGACGGGCGCGTGATGATCAATTCTCCGTTCGGGAAGAATTCCAAGTTCTCGATATTCTCGATGACCTATGCCAGATACAATGAATCGGCCTCATACATCGGGAAGACCGGCGGATTCAATACTGAAGACTATTATGACAGCGGGACTGCCGAATTCGACTATGCCGGATTCCATGAAGATTTTGCTGCCAATGGGGATGCCATGTTCACGGAAAACAAGACCCAGAGCGTCAATTTCACCCAGAGGCTGCGCTTCACATTCAGGAATGATTTTCTTGAGTTGAATGTAGGGGGGAGGATGAGAATCTCGAAATCGTGGTACACCATTGCTTCCTATAGCCAGAATGCCACATGGAACAACCAGATTGATGCTTCAATGAACTGGTCTCTGCCTGGAGGCGTGAGCCTCATTGCGGACTGTGACTACAACTGGTATCGCGGATACACCACTCCGCAGGATGATGAGTTTGTCTTCAATGCGGAGATCAACAAGCTTCTGTTCAAGGACAAGTTCACCCTTGCAGTGAAGGCCTACGACATATTCAACCAGTCCAAGAATCTTTCCGTGACGGATGAGTCCAACTATCATCTTGAGACACGCAACAATACGCTCGGAAGATACATAATGGTTTCGTTGACTTACCGTTTCGGCAATTTCGGCCAGGCCGGCGGCGGACACCGCGGTCCGGGCGGCCCTATGGGACCTCCACACAGGCGCTGATAAAATCACAGCTCCGTCCCCGGTAATATCCGGAACGGGGCTGTTTCATTTCAAGTCCGGACAATTCTTTATTCCAGTTCAGGAGTAAGATGCTCAGCGTATTTGCGCCATTTGTCTATGAGAGCCTGCATGTCGTCAGGAATGGGGGAGTCGAATGACATGTATTCCTTTGTGCGTGGATGCACGAACCCGAGAGTCTTTGCATGGAGAGCCTGGCGCGGGAGCAGCTTGAAGCAGTTTTCGATGAACTGCCTGTATTTGGCATATATGGTGCCCTTTCTGATCTCGGCTCCGTCATACCTTTCGTCATTGAAGAGCGGATGGCCTATCCAGTTGAAATGTACCCTTATCTGATGGGTCCTTCCGGTTTCGAGCCTGCATTCCACGACGGTGACATATCCGAATCTTTCTATGACCCTGTAATGAGTGACGGCATGCTTCCCGTGTTCCCCTTCCGGGAACACCTTGAACCGCATCCTGTCTGAAGGGTCCCTGCCGATGTTGCCGGTGATGGTGCCCTCGTCTTCTTTCAGATTACCCCATACTATCGCCACATATCGGCGGTCAATTGAATGTACGAAAAACTGTTTTGCAAGGTCGAGCTGAGCCTCCTCTGTCTTTGCCACCACAAGCAGACCTGAGGTGTCCTTGTCTATGCGGTGCACAAGCACTCCCATCCTCTCGTCTTCTGCATCCGGTCCCTGGCTGATGCCAAGATGGTATGCGAGGGCATTTACCAGCGTTCCGGAAAAATGTCCGTGGCCGGGATGCACCACAAGGCCTGCCGGCTTGTTGAGCACAAGCAGGTCGTCATCCTCATATACTATGTCAAGCGGAATGTTTTCCGGCAGTATTTCCAGCCCGCGCCTCTGGTACGGCATCACGAATGTGATCACATCCCCAGGCCTCACTATGCAGTTGGCCTTGGCGACCTTGCCGTTGACACGGATGTAGTCTTCCTTTATGGCAAGCTGGATACGGTGGCGGGAAGTGTTTTCCATATGGGTGGCGAGGTATTTGTCCACCCTCATAGGCGCCTGTCCCTTGTCGAGTTCAAAGCGGAAATGCTCGAACATTTCCTGTTCTTCGTCCTCGTATCTTTCTTCGTCAGCAGTATCACAGTCTGCGAATGCCAAGTTTCCGGCCATTTCATCTGCCGTCAGCATTTCCTTCATGTCGGAATCGGAATGATTGTTCATAAATGTCAGAAAGCTTCAGCAAGGTCGGTGGAGTCTGACGGCTCCGGCTTCTCAGGCACCTTGGTAATGTCCTTGGTGAGATACAGGGTCACTGATGAGCCCATCAGAAGCGGTTCTTCCGATATTTCCGGAGTCTGTCTGTAGACGACGGCATCAAGGGAGTCGGAATAGTCCCTGACGGTATTGTCGAATATCAGGTCCTGAATGTTGAGGGAATTGTCCTGGACTGCACTCACGGCGCTGATGTATTTGAGTCCGGTGACATAAGGGACATATGTCATGTTGTCCATGTCGTTTAGTCCTACCACGAGGTCAATGCTTGATTCGCTTTCTACCGGCACCCCGGGCTTGATTTCCCTGTTCCGGTAGAGCTGTTTCAGGACATTGTTGGTGGCTATGTCCTCCACATATATCAGCGTACCGAGGTTCAGCCCCCGTGACAGGAGTTCGGCCTTGGCCTGCCTGAGAGAATAGCCCACAAGGTTGGGCATGGTGACTTTCTTCGGATTGACGGCATTGATGGTCAGAAGAATACGCCTGCCTTTCTTCACATGGTTCCCGGCTTCCGGATTCTGCCTGTACACCACGCCCCGCTCCATCCGTTTGATATATACGGAGTCGGTGACTTCCGATCTCATTCCTCTGGCGGCAAGATATTTTTCAGCCTCCGCCACAGTCATTCCTGAGAGGTCGGGCACATTGATTTCTTCGTTATGCCTGGTGACTGCCTTCAGAAGGAGGTTGGCGCCTAAGATGACGGCGGAGAAAAATACCGCAGCCCCCAATATGTTCACCACAATCCATTTTCCGGAAAATTTCTTTGCTCCCATGTTTTTTTTGCTATTTTACTATGACAAGTTCATAGTTCCTGCTGCCGAGGCCGATCTTTTCCCCGTGTTCCACTCCGGCTTCCCATTTGGTGTCAGGGTGTACGATGTGGAACTTGTCCTCACCTTCGTGGTGGTGATGTCCGCAGCCGGTCCCTGCCTTGCTGTCGATGTCGGATATCACGTTCCTGTCAAGAGTCGGAGCAGCCTTCACGAGGTCAGCACAGGCACAGTCGAGGGCGACAGGGTCAAATGATGCAGCGATGCCGAGATCCGGGATGATGGCGGCGTCATTGTGGTTCCAGCAGTCGCAGTTCGGAGACACGTTCATGATGAAATTGATATGGAACGACGGCTTGTCCTTCACCACTGCAAGCGCATATTCTGCAATCTTGTAATTCAATGTCTCGGAAGAGTCCCAGTCTTTTATCACTGCGCCTCCGTGCTGGCATACGGCCACGCACTGTCCGCAGCCCACGCATTTCGAGTAGTCTATCTGCGCCTTTTTGTCCACCACTTTCACTGCATAGTGACGGCAGTATTTCTCGCAGATGCGGCATCCTATGCAGCTTTCGGCATTGATCACCGGCTGAGAAGACGAGTGCAGCTCAAGCTTGCCTCCGACGCTTGCGGAGCCCATTCCGAGATTTTTCAGCGCACCGCCGAAGCCTGTCTGCTCATGTCCCTTGAAATGGTTCATGGAAATGATGATGTCGGCATCGGCTATGGCTGCACCGATCTTCGGGGCCTTGCAATATTCCCCGTCGAGGGGGATTTCCCTGTAGTCTGTCCCCTTGAGCCCGTCCGCGATGATTACATCGGCATGGGCGGAAATCGGATTGAAACCGTTGTCCATGGCTGCATGGAGATGGTCCACGGCGTTGGACCTGCCTCCGGAATAGAGAGTGTTGCTGTCCGTGAGGAACACCTTGCCTCCGAGACTTCTTATCAGGTCGACGAGCCTGGCGGCATAGTTCGGCCTGATGTAGGCGAGGTTGCCGGGTTCTCCGAAATGTATCTTTATCGCAGTGAATTTGTCCCTGAACGCAATGTCTTCGATCCCGGCCCGCTTCACGAGGCGTATCAGCTTTGTCATCAGATCGTTGCCCGGAGTAGTCCTGAGATCGGTGAAATATACTTTGCTTTCCATTGATTGAGATTTTTTAACATGCAAATTTAGAATCTGTTTTGAAATTATTCAAAAATTCTTTTTCCCGTCATACGGGGCCCGGGACTCCTTTCCGGGAGCATTCCGGTTACGGCAATGGCATTCCGAGAAAAATGACCCTGAACAGTCCTTCGCCCAGCAGAACCACGCCGATGATTATGACGGCTGCCCCGGTTATCTTGCTTATCCACTCTATGGATGACATCTTGAATTTTTTACGGAAATGGCTCAGTATGGCTGTGAATATGAACCAGTAGCTTGCCGCCCCGAGGCTTACGGAGATGATGATGGGAGTCATTTTCCAGTCATTCTGTCCGTCAGGGCCTATTCTGAAGAATGCGAACAGTCCGAATATTACGAGTATTGCCCCAGGATTGGACAGCCCCATGACAACGGCCTGCATGAAGTCTTTCATCATGGCGGTCTTTCCTCCTTTGTCTGCCTTCAGCTTTCTGAACGGGTCGGATTTCATCATGAACCATCCTATTACGGCCACCAGGATACCGCCGGCAATCAGTATCAGCTCCCTGTAGTCATTGAGGAACTTCTGGGCTATCGCAAGGAAGAATATCGCTATCACCGAGAAGAAGGTATCCACAAGACAAGCTCCGAGTCCGGCTATGAATCCGGCCTTGTGTCCTTTGCTCAAAGACTTCTGTATCACAAATATGGCTATGGGCCCTATCGGTGCGGATGCACATATCCCGATGAGGAAGGCTTTCAATATATCTGTCAGCATAAGATCCAAAATCCCCGCAAACTTAAGAAATTTTATCATAATATGATTTATATTTGCACAAGTATGATTCTCGGAAGAGTATGATTTTGGTATGAAATACAGAAAGAAAAATGCGCCCTCCGCGCGTGAACGGGGGCCTGTGTTGCTTGTGTGGGTGCTTGTCCTGCTTTTTGCAGGGCTGATGTCCGTTCCGTTCCTTGTGCCGCATTGCGGCTTTTTCTCGCTTTTCGGGATTGTCCCCCTGCTCATGATGGAGAGGATAGTGTCCCTGTCCGGAATGCGCAGAGGATGGATATACCACTACAGCGCGTTCGTGCTCTGGAATGCCGCCACCACCTTCTGGGTGTGCAATGCCACTGTCGGGGGCGGACTTTTCGCCATTTTTGCAAATGCCTTCCAGATGTCTCTGATCTTCGGCCTGTTCCGTTTCAGCAAGAAATATTTCAAGGGCATCCTTCCATATATTTTCCTTGCCGCCGGATGGATAGCGTGGGAACATGTCTATTTCGATGCCCAGATATCATGGCCGTGGCTTGTGCTTGGCAATTCCTTCGCAAGGAGCATAGGGGCAATCCAGTGGTATGAGTTCACCGGCCATCTCGGAGGGTCATTGTGGATATGGATATCCAACCTGCTGATATTCGGACTTATGGTGGCACTTTCGGACGGCAGCTGGCCGTTCCGCTGGAACATCAAGGCCAAGATTGCGATGGTTTCTTCCATAGTGCTTGTGATAGCCGGTCCGCTTGTCCTCTCGAAAGTGATGTTCGATTCTTATCAGGAAAAGGAAGACCCTCTTGAGGTGCTGATCCTGCAGCCGAACATTGACCCTTACAATAAGTTCCAGGCCATGAGCCAGGACCAGCAGAATGTCATCCTTCTCGACCAGATCCGCCGGGCGATTCCGGACAGGAAAGTGGATGCCGGCTCCGTTGCCGTGCCAGTGCCGTCTTCTGCCCCGGATACTCTGAAACCTCTGCTGATAGTCGCTCCTGAAACATTCACCAACGATGTAGTCACCAACAACATCCCCGTAGGCCGCACATTCCGCCGCTTCGAGTCTTTCCTCAAGGACTATCCCGGAGTGAACATGCTTTTCGGAGCCTCCTCCTACACATACATTGACAGTCCTGAACCTCCGTCACATACTGCCCGCAAAGTGCGTGACGGGCGATGGGTGGAGTCCCACAATTCTGCCCTGATGATAGACGGTACAGGCCGCAACGAGATCTTCCACAAGAGCAAGCTTGTCCCTGCCGTGGAAATGACCCCGTATCCGGCCTTCTTCTGCAAGGTGGACGACCTGCTCGGAGGCGTGATGGGCCGCTGTGTGGGGCAGGACTCAATAACCGTGCTCCATTGCGTGACATACGGCTCCCGTCCTGCCGCAGATTCCGTCGATGTATCCGGACAGACAGCCGGGACCTCTGCAGCCGGTGACGCCCCGGCGGGGAATGTTTCTTATGTGGCAGAGTCCATTCCTGTCGGCTGTGCCGTCTGCTATGAATCCGTCTATGGGGACTATTATACCGGATATGTGCGTGCCGGAGCCGAAGTGATGACCGTCATCACCAACGACGCCTGGTGGAAGGACACCCCCGGCTACCGTCAGCATCTTTCATACGCCTCCCTCAGGGCCATCGAGACCAGAAGAAGCATAGCCCGCAGTGCCAACACCGGCATTTCCGCCATCATCAACCAGCGCGGCGAGATAGTCGGGCGCACCTCCTGGTGGGAGCCTGCCGTCATCCGCGGCACCCTCAACCGCAACGACAAGGTGACCTTTTTCGTCGAGCACGGCGACATCACCGGCCGCCTCTCCTCCTTCGTCTTCCTCCTTCTCCTTGCCGCCCTCTTCGTCCGTCTCCTCATCCCCTCAAGACGCAGATAGGCGTGCCCGTGGCGGGGAAACAGGAGCCGTGATGTGGAGAATGCGGAAGTGAGGGAAAAGATATGTGACATTGTCAAAAAATATATTGTCAGATGATGCAGCATAAGGAATTGTCAGAAGGAAAATGGGGCGGGATGACTTTTGTGGAGCAGATGGCGAATATAGGAAGCGAAGTGGGCAGGACTGTTTCGTGGATGAAGAAGGGAAAGGAAGTTCCGGCCGGTTCTTCTTTTGAACGGGCTCTTGAACTGATGGATCTTACATTGAAGTTCGGCCGTATAGGAATGAAAAACCGTTTCCCGATGCTGAAGGAGCTTTGCCGCCTCCGTGACTTGTTCTGCGAATCATATATTGCCGGCTCGATGTCATCCCTCGAATGGCTTGACAGATATTTCATGCAGTTTTCCCTTGCATGGCAGACACAGCGGCATAGGGAAAATGCTGATAAATAGGAAGTTTTACGAGTAATCGTTGGATTTGTTGTTTGGCGGTGGATATAAATTCTTATATTTGCAGAATGTGTGGGGAAAGGAAGTGTGAGGGATTGAGAGTGTGAAGTTTAATTAAAATCATCTGATATGAAAAAGGTTTTGTTATTGGTGCCGGTATTTTTCTGCATTGTGGCTATTACGGATGCGAGGGGAGAGGATTTCAGAAGGAAATACAGAAATTTCAGCTGGTCTTCAATGTCCATGTCCGTTTCTGACTTTGAAGAGGATGAACCGGTGAAGTCAAACTTTGGTGCGGCATTTACGAGCGGACGCACTTATTTCCTGCATGGGAAGCCGATTGCGGGAATGATCAAGTTCGGGCTTGATGCCACCTGGGTGGATCTGAACTACAACAATTATTCGTACGATTCCTATGTTGAAGGTGTCGGTATGGAGTCTTCGGCTGCCCACCAGATCGAATATTCGCTTCATGTGGGACCTTCGATTGCCATAAATCCGGTAGGAAAACTGAATATCAATGCATATTTCCGTTATGCGCCGACTTTCTCGGCACTTCTTTCCACGAATGACGGATTTGCCCTGTCCGGAAATTATGCGACGATGTTCGTCACCGGAGGCATGGTATCTTGGGGTGTGATAGGTATCGGTGCGGAGTACCGTTTCGGAAACTGCAACTACAGGAATCTTGTCGGTGACAGCACTCTTGTCGGAAATTTGGACAAGTCCGGTTTCCGTGCATTCATTACATTGAGATTCAAATAACAGAAACGGGGATGACTCAAAATTGAAAGCCATCCCCGTTTTCTTCTTTTTCCGTGAGGTCAATTATCACGACTTTTTGTGGCGGCCTTCCCGTTTCCGGATAGGGTCATATATTTTCTGATTATAATTCCCTTGCTGTCTGTTTCAGTGATGTAGGGGAGGGCTGTCAGGTCAAATGCATTGAAGAGTTGCTCTGCAGTTTCGGGCCAGGAGCTGAATATTTCATCCATGTCGATGAGCAGCACTCTTGTACTGCGGCTTTCCCTTGTGCCGGATGCGAGAAGGGAGTCGGCTGCAGCGAGTTCGGCCTTGCAGATGTTGCATCCTTCCGTATGGAAGATGAAGATTGTGCGGTCATGCCTCAGCCTGTCAAGCCGGTATTGTCCATATTTTTCTCCTCTGCTGCTTTTCATGGTGGCATGGACCTTTATCTTCGGCATCGGGCTGCCGACTTGCGCCCTTTCCAGCAGCTCCTGCATCACTTCCGCGAACTGCACCACTTTCAGCGAGTCATCAGATGTGTCCCATATGTCATGATGCGGCAGTATCTGGCTGCGGATGAGGTATTCTGTCCCGCATTTGGCGGCTTCACCTCTCTTTCCGGAGAGCCAGTAAAGCAGATCGCCTGTCATCTGCTTGAATAGCAGGGTGTCGTGGGCGTCTTCAAGCGTCTTTACGGCAATATGCTCCACCATTTCTTTCACATCATCGCAATCGGTTTCCGGCCCCATGCCGTTGAACAGCCTTTCATAGAATGCTGCGGACTTTTCTGATCCATATTCCATGGGGGCCGGCGGTGCAAGCATCAGGTTCAGAAGCTGTTCCAGTGCCCGGCTGTCGAGTCTGCGTCCGGCTATGGTCCCGTCAGGAGATATGAGGAACATGCCCGGAGTTTCTATGATGCCGTATTTCAGCTGGAAACCGGAACTGAAGTCCGGATCCCACAGGTGGAGGACTGTAGTGGCCGGGGCGTCGATGTTGAAATTCCCGTGGACCCAATCCATCCATTTCCTCCTGTCATCCTTGGTGTATATTGCATAAAGATCGACAGGGAAATTGTCATTTTCAAGAATGTTGCGCAGCATGACGGTTTCAAGTCTGCATTTTGCGCAGTCTGTATCGTAGAAATACAGGATTGAGTACCCATTTCCCGTACCTGACTGATTCTCGGGGAACAGGGTTACTTCTGTATCTGTAGTGTCCTTCAGCGTGAGTTCCGGGGCTTTCATCCCGATCAGCGAACTCCTGTTGAACTCTGCGAATACCCTTGCCGCCATAAGTTCTTCAGGGCTGCGCATGGCTATCTTACCCGGGATGAACCAGCTGTCGCACAGATGCACCGCCACAGCTTCCGCTCCCATTATGTTTGAATTGAGGTAATGGTCGAATATCTTCAGAGCCACCGTCTGCCGCACAAGCGAATCGTTGCAGCTGCTTATGAGGAAGTCCGCTTCCTTGATCTGCACATCAGTCGGTTCGGTCTTCAGGACATCGAGATATTCTTCAAGCTTGTCCGTCAGGATTGCAGTCAGCAATGAATCCTGCCTTGGTCCGGCGGTATTCCCTCCGGGCTGTACTGCCTGATTTTCCTGCCCTTCCGCTGCCTGGATATGGCAGAAGGAGAGCATGACGGCGGACAATGCCGCGTATATGATTTTCCGTACCGGCATCTTTCTTAACATCAGTTCGACGAATTTATTATACTCAGCTCCAGGGAATTCGTCGAACCGTCGTTAAGGATTTCTTCGAAATCCGTCTGTCTTAATCCCCAGTCGCTTCGCGACAGCCCCTTATTAAGGGGCGTCACCCACCTTTGCTGCTCGCTTTCGAATGTCCACCGGACATTCTCATAAACCGCTCACGACCCTCTCCGGGAGGACTGTCGCAGGATTACATCCTGCTCCATAATCGGTTGTCCGATGAAATTCAATGAATTAAATTTCATCGAACACACATTTCTTCAGTCATTTTTCAGTCATGAGCCTGTGAAGGTCCACTCCTTCCGGAATGAACAGGGACAGGTCCCCGTGATGTTTCAGTATGTCCCTGACCGCCGTGGAGGATATGTGTGCGAATTCCTGGGCGGTGGGGATGATGATGGTTTCGATTTCCGGGGCGAGCTTCCTGTTGGCATCTGCTATCGACCTTTCGGTCTCGAAGTCTATCATGTTGCGGACACCTCGGACTATGTGTCTGATGCCCAGCTCTCTGCATTTGTCCACAGTGAGGTTGTCGTAATATGTCACCTCCACTCCCTGCATCCCCTTGGTGGCTTCCCTTATGATCTCCATCTTCACTTCGGTCGGAAAGAAGCCCTTCTTGTCGATGTTGACGCCGATGGCCACCACCACTTCGTCGAACATGGTGAGGGCACGCCTGAGTATGTTGAGGTGTCCTGCCGTAAACGGGTCGAAAGACCCCGGGAACAAAGCTTTCTTCTTCATTCTTTTTTCTTTTATGGACTACACGCTATAGCTGCCAGTTTATCGGGGTCTTGCCTTCGGCGGAGAGGATTTCGTTCGTCTTTGAAAAATGCCTGCAGCCGAAGAATGCCCCGCGGGCGAGAGGGGAGGGGTGGGCCGCTTCGAGGACATGGTGCCTGGAGGTGTCGATGAGCGCCCGCTTGCTTCTTGCGAAGTTTCCCCACAGGAGGAAGACTATCCCGTCCAGATTGTCCGAAATGTATCTTATCACGGCATCCGTGAAGTCGGTCCAGCCTATCTTGCTGTGCGATGTGGGTTCGCCTGCCCTTACGGTAAGTATCGCATTGAGCAGCAGCACTCCCTGCCTTGCCCAGTTTTCGAGGTTGGGCCGGCCGCTCATTGTGATGCCGAGGTCGTCATGGATTTCCTTGAAGATGTTCTGGAGCGATGGAGGAGCCTGTACATTGTCCGGCACTGAAAAGGAAAGTCCCATGGCCTGCCCATAGCCGTGATACGGGTCCTGTCCGAGGATCACCACCTTGACCTGCTGCACAGGCGTGAGTTCGAATGCCCTGAATATCTGCCTGCCCGGAGGGTAGACCGTCTTCCCTTCCGCCTTTTCCTCATGCAGGAATTTAACAAGCTGGACAAAATAAGGCTTGTCGAATTCGTCTTTCAGAGCCTCTTTCCAGCTCTGCTCTATCTTTACTTCCATTTCTGAATTATCCTGTTGCAGTTTTCTGCCGGATTTCGTTTTCCTGCTGAACAGAATGCCCCCGCAAGGCAAACCCCTTCCACATCCGGCAATATCCTGACAAATTTCAAAAAAAATTCCGTACCTGACAACAGAATCTGCATGTTTCTTTATTGCTTGCAATCTGCAATTTTCTGAAATTCAGGGATTGTCAGAAAATGGCCTTCATCACGTCGTCGATGGTCTTCACATAGATGAATGACAAGCCTTTGACGTAGATTTCCTTGATGTCCTCGACATCCTTGCGGTTGTCTTCGGAAATGATGATGGTGTGGATGCCGGAGCGTTTGGCGGCGAGAATCTTTTCCTTGATGCCTCCCACCGGCAGCACACGGCCCCTGAGGGTCATTTCTCCGGTCATGGCTATCCCGCTTTTGACTTGCTGGCCGCGGAGGGCTGATACCATGGAGCTTACCATCGTGATTCCTGCGGACGGGCCGTCCTTCGGCACGGCGCCTTCAGGCACATGGACATGGATGTCCTTTTGGGCGAACTCCTCGGAGGTCATGTTGGCCATTTCCGGGTGTGCCTTGATATATTGGTATGCAATGGTGGCGGATTCCTTCATCACGTCGCCGAGGTTTCCGGTCATGGTCTGAACTCCCTTGCCGTTGCTGATGGAGCTTTCGATGAAAAGGATTTCCCCTCCCATTTCTGTCCATGCAAGGCCGGTCACCACTCCCGGGGCCTCATTCCCTTTCTGCACATCGTGGAAATTGGTCGGCAGGCCGAGGTATTCCTTCAGGTGCTCCTTCTTTATCACCTTTGGATAGTCCTCTTCGAGGGCTATCTTCTTGGCTGTCACCCTTGCTATCTTGGCTATCTGCTTTTCAAGCCCGCGTACTCCTGACTCCCTTGTGTACTGGTCGATGATGGCGGCAAGTGCGGCCTTGTCTATTCTCAGCTGCTTCTTGTCCAGCCCGTGCTCCTCCAGCTGGCGAGGTATCAGGTAGTCCTTGGCTATGCTCATCTTCTCCTCTGCGAGGTAGCCGGTCACCGGTATCATTTCCATCCTGTCACGCAGGGCAGGCTGGATGGTGGATGTGTTGTTGGCCGTGGTGATGAACAGCACATGGGACAGGTCGTAGTCGATGTCGAGGTAGTTGTCATGGAAGGTGGTGTTCTGCTCCGGGTCGAGTGCTTCCAGCAATGCGGAGGACGGGTCTCCCTTGATGTCGCTGTTTATCTTGTCCACCTCGTCCAGGACTATCACAGGATTGGAAGTGCCCGCACGGTTGATTCCGTTCAGTATCCTTCCCGGCAATGCTCCCACATATGTCTTCCTGTGCCCCCGGATTTCTGATTCATCATGAACGCCTCCGAGTGCTATCCTGACATATTTCCTGCCGAGAGCCCTTGCTATGGACTTGCCGAGGCTGGTCTTGCCGACTCCCGGAGGGCCGTACAGACAGAGGATAGGGGATTTCATGTTGCCCTTGAGCTTCAGCACCGCAAGGTATTCGATTATCCTCTCCTTGACCGTCTCCAGTCCGAAATGGTCCTCATCCAGCACCTTTTGGGCATGTTTCAGGTCCAGGTTGTCCTGCGACATCTCTCCCCATGGCAGGTCCAGCATGAATTGGATGTAGTTGAACTGTATGCTGTATTCCGGAGAGCTCGGGTTGTACCTTTCCAGCTTGGCCATCTCCTTTTCGAAGATTTCCTTTACGGATTCCGGCCATATCTTTTCCTCAGCCCTTGCCCTGAGCCTCTCAAAATCCTCCATCTCATCCATTCCCAGCTCCTCCTGGATGGTCCTGAGCTGGCTGTTCAGATAGTATTCCCTCTGCTGCTGGTCGATTTCCGTCTTGACCTTCTGGTTGATGTCCTGCTTGATTTTCAGCAGCTCAATCTGCGTGTCAAGCACGGCAAGCAGTTTCATTGCCCTTTCCTTCAGGTCCCCGTATTGAAGAAGCTCCACCTTGTCCATGAAGTTCTCCACTTCCAGGGTCGAGCCTATGAAGTTTACCAGGAATTCGAAATTGTCGATGGACCTGAGGGCAGTGGCTGCCTCCCTCGGCATGTAGCTTGACATCTTTATTGCTGTCACTGCCTTTTCCTTGAGGGCCTCGCCTATCATCTTCACATTCTTGTCGGTCGCGTCAGGGGTGGTGTCATTAAGATAGTGCACCATCCCCAGCATATACGGCTCATATTCTGTGATGCTTTCGATTTCGAACCTCTTGAACCCCTGCAGAATGGCGGTGATGGTGCCGTCCGGCATTTCCAGCGTCTTGAGAATCTTTGAAACCGTGCCATATCGGTACAGGTCCTCCTTTTTCGGATCCTCCACGGAAATGTCCGTCTGTGGCACTGCGCCTATATATCTGTTGTTCTTTTCGGCATCTTCTATCAGCCTGATGGATTTCTCCCGGCCTATTGTTATGGGATAGACTGTCCCAGGAAACATTACGGCATTACGCAGCGCAAGGATGGGAAGCGAGTCCGGCAGTTCAGCCTCATCTACCTTCATGAACCCTTCACCCTGCATGACAGGTATAATGTTGACTTCTGTCCCTGACGGAGATAAAATGTCTTTGATAATGTCTTTCATACTATATTTCCTTATATTATACAGGATTTTTCCGCATGACACTGCCAAAATGGCAGGAAAAGCCGCTGCGGAAAAACCGCCGTGCTCTATGGTCAATCTCTGTGCCAAATGCCGGAATGCCATCAGTTTTATGTCCCGGAACGGTGCCGGAATGCTCCAGGCATGCATCAGACCCTGTCGGACAAAAGTAAAAAAAATGAAAATAATGACGGTTACGATTTTGAATATTAAAAAAATAAATCTAATTTTGCGCCCTAATGACGAAAAATAAAATTGGGTTTTTAATTCTATATTGTTATGACAAAGGCAGAGATAGTAAACGAGATTGCAAAGGCAACCGGTATCGAAAAGATTACTGTCCAGACAGTAATCGAGTCATTTATGGAGAGTGTAAAGGGCTCCCTCGCAAAGGGCAATGCCGTTTATCTCCGCGGATTCGGCAGCTTCATCATCAAGCACAGGGCTGAGAAGGCTGCACGTAACATCACCAAGAACACCACCATGACTATTCCTGCTCACAATATCCCGGCGTTCAAACCGGCAAAGGTATTTGTGAACGTAGTAAAGAAATAATTGTTAAACTTTTAGATTATGCCAAGCGGTAAGAAACGTAAGAGACATAAGATGGCTACGCACAAACGCAAGAAGCGTTTGCGCAAGAATAGACATAAGAAGAGAAAGTAGTCTTTGGTGTCTGCCATTTTAGCAGTCTGCTAAATTAAAAGGGTGACCGGGAATTTGGTCGCCCTTTTGTGATTAAGGAGGCGGATGCCTCTTCTATTTCATCGTTCTTGAAAATGAACTTTCTTGATGGAATCTGTTAAAGATCTGATTGTTGATGTCAATTCGACAGAAGTTTCGATAGCACTGATGGAAAACCGTCGGCTCATCGAACTTAACAAAGAGTCCAGCCACGGGCACACCTTCTCGGTGGGGGATGTCTACCTCGGCAAGGTGAAGAAGATCCTTCCTGCCCTGAACGCTGCTTTTGTTGACATCGGCGATGAAAAGGAAGCATTTGTACATTATCTCGACCTCGGCCTGAACTTCAAGGCTTTCGATGAGTTCGTCAAGCGGCTCAATCCGAATGCCGACGCAAAGGGGATATTCTCCGGCATAAAGCTCGGTCCCATCCTGGAAAAGGAAGGGCGCATAGAGAATGTCCTCACTCCGGGGCAGATGATGGTGGTGCAGATTGTCAAAGAACCGATTTCGACAAAAGGATCACGACTGACTGCAGAAATTTCATTGGCAGGACGGAATATCGTACTCCTCCCTTTTGCAGAAAAGGTGAGCGTATCCCAGAAAATATCTTCAAAGGAAGAGAAGCGGAGGCTTGAAGCCCTTGTGAAGAATATCCTCCCGAAAAATTACGGGGCGATCATACGTACGGCAGCCGAAGGCAAGAATGCCGCTGTGCTTGATGCCGAACTGATGTCCCTCATAGAGAAATGGGAGAGTTCATGGGGAAAACTGGCCAAGTCCAAGTCGGTCCAGCTGCTGTTCACCGAATACAGCAAGACCACCACCATCCTGAGAGATCTTCTCAATGACTCGTTTTCAAACATTTATGTCAATGACGAGGCTGTCTACGAGGAAACTAGGAAGTATATCTCCCTCATATCTCCCGAACAGGAGAAGATTGTCAAGCTGTACAAGGACACCACTCCCATCTTTGACCATTTCGAGGTCACGAGGCAGATAAAGAGTTCCTTCGGGAAGGTGGTTCCAATCAGGCAGGGAGCCTATCTGGTCATAGAGCACACGGAAGCCTTGCATGTCATAGACGTGAACAGCGGCACACGTTCCAAGAACAAGGAACAGGAGCAGAACACATACGACATCAACTGCTACGCCGCCGAGGAAATAGCC
This sequence comes from uncultured Bacteroidales bacterium, assembly GCA_944323825.1. Taxonomy (GTDB): domain Bacteria; phylum Bacteroidota; class Bacteroidia; order Bacteroidales; family UBA932; genus Cryptobacteroides. The sequence goes on along the minus strand of CALUTY010000020.1, from coordinate 13,207 downwards.
CGCCAGCTCCGGCTGAGGGACATGGGCGGCATCGTTGTCGTCGATTTCATTGACATGGAGAGCAATGAGCACAGGAACATGCTTTTCAAGCACATGCAGGAGCTCATGCAGTCCGACAGGGCAAAGCACAATGTGCTGCCTCTGACCAAGTTCGGTCTGATGCAGATAACAAGGCAGCGTGTCAGGCCTGCCACGGAGATAAATACCACGGAAGTTTGCCCGGTCTGCCACGGCACGGGAAAGATTACATCCAGCGTGGTGATAGACGAGAGCATAGAGCGCCGTCTTGCCTATTATGTCGCTGAGAAGAATATCCGGTCTCTCGTCCTGAAGGTGAGTCCTATACTGGGAGCGTATCTGAGCAGAGGAGTCTTTTCTTCCATACTCGGAAAATGGAAATCGAAGTACAGATGTAAGATCAGACTTGTCGAAGTCACAGATTTTACAGTCCTGCAGAATGAATTCTTTACTGAAAATGGGGACCGGCTTGACAGCTGATCCCCATTTTTTATTTTATCCACTCTGAAGCTTTTTGCATCTTTTCCTTTATTTTCTCGGTGGCGAGATTTCCGATGCTGCCGGTGTGGGTGTGGTGCAGGTCCTTGGCTTCGGGGGCTTTGCCTGCGGTGACTGTGTCGTCTGCGGTGTCCGGACTGTTGCCACGGTAGCGGAAGGTGCCGTTGTTGACTTCGATGCCGACGGCCTTGTAGGCGTCCCTGAACGGCATTCCTGAGAGGACACGGCGGTTGACTTCCTCCACGGTGAAGAGATATTCGTAAAGCGGAGAGTCAAGGATGTGCTCATGGACCTTCATGTTTTCAGCCATGTAGCCGGTCATGAATATGCATTTGTGCAGCATTTCAATGGCAGGGAAAAGGATATCCTTCAGCAGCTGGAAGTCACGGTGATAGCCGTGCGGCATGTTGCTGCAGAGAAGAGAGATTTCGTTTTCGGTGCTTAGGATGCGGTTGCAGTTGCCCCTGATCATTTCCCAGACATCCGGGTTCTTCTTGTGCGGCATGATGCTGGAGCCGGTGGTCAGCTCGTCCGGAAACGATATGAAACCGTAGTTCGGGCACATGTACATGCAGCAGTCTGAGGCAAATTTGTTGATGGTCAAGGCTATGGCTCCCATTGCCGAGGCCACTGCCCTTTCTGTCCTGCCACGGCTGAGCTGGGCTGCGACTGAATTGTATTCCATGGAGCCGAAGCCGAGCAGTTCCGTCGTCATTTCCCTGTAAAGGGGGAAGGAACTTCCGTATCCTGCCGCCGAGCCGAGAGGATTCTGGTCAGTGACCATATATGCCCCGTGGAGCATGTACATGTCATCTGCGAGGGCTTCCGCATACGCCCCGAGCCACAGTCCGAAGGATGACGGCATGGCTATCTGTCCGTGGGTATATCCGGGCAGAAGTACATCTTTGTATTTCTCGCTCAGGTTCTGGAGCAGGTTGAAAAGGCCAAGGACCTCATCCCTGAACTTCTTCACCTCGTCTTTCAGAAACAGCTTTATGTCAACGAGGACCTGGTCGTTGCGCGAGCGTCCGGAGTGTATCTTCTTGCCGATTTCTCCGAGCCTGCGTGTGAGCAGCAGTTCCACCTGGGAATGTATGTCCTCCACATCATCCTCAAGCCCGAACTTTCCCGACCTTATCTCATCTTGGATTTCTTCAAGCCCTGCCAGGAGCCTTTCAAGTTCCTCCTTTTTCAGAAGGCCTATTGATTCGAGCATCCTTATGTGGGCCATCGAGCCTTTCACATCGTATTCTGCCAGCCTCATGTCCAGGGTCCTGTCGTTCCCCACAGTGAATTCCTCCACAAGGTCTGTTGCTCCTTTTCCCTTGTTCCAGAGTGTTTCAGCCATTTTATTAAAGTTTTCTGTTCTTGTAGGACTCTATGCAGGCCGGGATTATCCTTTCGTATTCGGTGCTTTGATAGAGCGGGGATGAAATGATGAAGTCCGCTGTGCTCCTGTTGGTTGCGAAAGGCACATTGTAGAGGGATGCAAGCCTCACAAGGCCCATCACGTCGTTCTGGTGCCCCTGCATTATGAGGTTGTCGCAGAAGAACACGAGCATGTCCACCTTCCCTTCGGCAATCATGGCCCCGATCTGTGCGTCCCCTCCGAGAGGGCCGCTGAGAAGGCAGTTCACCTCAGGCATGTTTTCTTCTCCAAGAGTTTCTTTCAAGGCTTCCCGGATGAGCCTTCCGGTGGTGCCGGTGCAGTATAATGTGCAGGATTCAAGGGAGCCTGCATTGAATCTCACCCAGTCCACAAGTTCTGATTTTCTGGCGTCATGCGCCACAAGAGCAATGTTCCGTATCATAAATGATGAATTATTTCTTCCCGAAAATACTTCTTAAAATTCGTTTTTGAAAATTTCAGAGTCGGTTTTCAATGAATGTTTCAATGAATTTTATATATGTGCCGATGGCATGGCTGATTTCGCTGACAAGGATGAACTCGTCTTTCCTGTGCGAACGGGAGGATTCTCCGGGACCCATCTTCATTGCATCGCAATGCACTCTCATCCAGTCCGATGTGGTGGGTGAGGAGAATGTTTCCAGTCCGAGGGCCTTGGCGCATCCGGCGAGAGGGGAGTTTGCAGCTGTGGCGGATGACTTGTTCCGGAGATTGCGCGGGGTGAGGGTGCTGCGGCATTCCGCCTGCAGCTCGCGGAGAATTTCTTCATTGCCGTACATTTCTGTCGGCCTTATGTCCACGACAAACCTGCAGCTGTCCGGCACCACATTGTGTGCAGTCCCGGCATTTATCTGAGTGACGGCAAGCTTTACCTTGCCCATTGCCGGGGATATCTTGGCAAATTCATGTTTCCTGAGCCTTTCAATGTCTTCAATGGCAATATAAAGGGCATTCACCCCCTCTTCCCGGGCCGCATGTCCGCTGACCCCTCGTGCTTCCCCGTCCAGCACGAGAAGCCCCCTTTCGGCAATCGCCGCCTTCATCCCTGTAGGTTCTCCGATTATGGCCCAGTCCGGATGGAATGCACAGCTGTACGGCTGTCCGTCCGGATATGGGAAATGGTCCCAGAGCCATGTCATGCCTCCGTTCCCTGACCTCTCTTCCTCGCATGTGAGTGCAAGCATCAGGTTTACCGGCAGTTCCATTTCGTAGAAATGCCTGAATGCGGAAATCATGGCCACCACGGAGCCTCCGTCGTCGTTGCTGCCCAATCCGCAGATGAAATCATTGCTGCTCAGCGGCATTGTATATTCAGAGGCTGTGTCTTTGGATGTCATGGGGCAGCCTTTCATCTCTTCTTCAAGGGTGGTCTTTACCGGACAGACAGCAGTTTCATAATCCGGTCTGTACGGGTCAAAGGAATATCCGTCTGAGGGGCCAACGGTGTCGATGTGGGCATTCAGCATCAGCGTCCTTTTCCCGGGCTTGAAATGCCTGTTGTACGCCACGATGTTGTTTCCCGCCACTTTATGTCCGATTCCGAATTCCGTCAGCCTTGCTGAAATGTGACGGCAGACATCCTCCTCATGAAAAGAAGGGGAGGGGATTGCCACCATTTCCTTCAGCAGCCCGGCTGCATCTCCGGTGTATTTGTGCCAAGTTTTCATGTCATCAAGGGATTTATCCGGGTCAAGTCCGGAGTCTGTTATTGTCATTGTCTGTCCTTTGTGAGGACTGTCCCTTTGTCCGAGTTGAGGTTCCCGGCATGTTTTATTATTACTTTTGCGACTCCGGCATCCATGGCCTGGAATGAATTGTCCAATTTCGGAATCATCCCGTCTGCGATGCGGCCTTCCTGTTTGAGTTCCATGTATGAATCATGGGTGAGCACAGGAATCAGGCTGCTGTCATCGTCCTTGTCGTGGAGGACCCCGTCCTTTTCAAAACAGTATATGAGTTCCACTTCATGTCGGCTGTTTTTTGTCGGGCCGGTGCCTTTGTCTGTCTTCTCACGGCTGTCCGATGCTTGTCCCGGATCTTTTATTGAGGATGTTTCGGCACCGTTTCCGTCCGGTGCCGGAAAATTGGCGAAGGCTACGGCTATTGACGAGGCCACCGTATCGGCATTAGTGTTCAGCAGGTGCCCGTTCCCGTCGTGGTTTATGGCACAGAACACCGGGGTGAGTCCGGCGGAGAGCAGCTGCATAAGGAATCCCGGGTTTATGCTTTCCGGTGTGACGTCCCCGACATGGCCGAAATCCACAGTGCCATGGCCCTCAATCATCATCGGTGGTCTTCTTGATGCGCAGATGGCATTCCCGTCGGCTCCTGTCATCCCGATGGCATTGCATCCGTTCTTCTGCAGCAGGGCGGTGATGTGCTTGTTGCACCAGCCGGCATAGACCATTGTCACGATCTGCAGGGTGCCGTCATCGGTCACCCTTCTCCCTGCGACCATTTGCGGCTCCATGCCGAGCTGCTTCTGCATGCGGCTTGCCGCCACACCGCCTCCGTGGACGAGTATCTTTGGCTCTTCCAGTGCCGCGAAGTCTTTTGCAAACTGTTCCAGCAGGACTTCGTTGTCCACCACATTCCCGCCGATCTTTATTACTTTTATTTTCATAGCCCCTGGAGAATTTCTTTCAGTATCACCTGGGCGGAAACGACCCTGTTTGCCGCCTCGGGGATGACAAGGGACCTTTCGCTTTCGATCACCTCATCGGTGACTATCATGTTCCTGCGCACCGGAAGGCAGTGCATGAAATATGCGTTGTCAGTAAGTGCCATTTTCCTGCTGTCCACTGTCCAGGAGCGGTCAGTGCTCAGCACCTTGCCGTAGTTGTCGCCGCTGTATGCCGCCCAGTTCTTGGCATAGACGAAATCCGCCCCTTCGAGGGCCTTGTCCTGGTCATATTCCACCTTTGCATTCCCCACAAATGCCGGGTCAAGCTCATATCCGTGAGGATGGGTGATGACGAATTCATATCCCGTCATGTTGATGCCTTCGGCAAATGAGTTAGGCACGGCCTGCGGGAGGGCTTTCGGATGCGGTGCCCATGTCATCACGATCTTAGGTCTTGCCTTGGTCTTGTATTCTTCTATGGTGATCATGTCCGCAAAGGTCTGGAGCGGGTGTCTTGTCGCCGCCTCCATGCTGAACACCGGCTTGCCGGAGTATCTTATGAACTGCTCCAGGATGGTTTCGTTGTAGTCATATTCCCTGCTCTCGAACCTTGCAAATGACCTGACGCCGATCACATCGCAGTAGCATCCCATTACCGGAATGGCTTCGAGCAGGTGTTCAGGCTTGTCGCCGTCCATGACAACGCCTCTTTCCGTCTCCAGTTTCCATGCGCCCTGGTTGATGTCGAGGACTATCACATTCATGCCGAGGTTCATCGCGGCTTTCTGTGTGCTGAGCCTTGTGCGCAGGCTGGAGTTGAAGAATATCATCAGCAGGGTCCTGTTCCTGCCCAGATCCTGGTCGGCGAAAGGATTTTCCTTCACATGCCTTGCCTTTTCAAATGCGGCGGTGAGGTCGCCGAGCTGCGTGACTGACGTAAAATGTTTCATATCTTTTGTTTTTGTTGTATTTTTGCCGGCTCAAAAGATTCAAGACCATGACAAAAGATCAGAGGAAAGGGCATCTTTCGATGCTGGTGGCGAGTATGATGTGGGGTGCGATGGCGCCCATTTCAAAGTTTGTGATGTCAGCCGGTCTGCTCGGTTCCGTTGCCGTCACTGATGTGAGGATTTTCGGTGCAGCCCTGCTTTTCTGGCTTTTCTCTCCTTTCGCACCCAAGGAAAAGGTGGACAGAAAAGACTATGTCAAGCTTTTCGGTGCCGCCATGTTTGCAATAATCCTCAACCAGGGAGTCTTCATTACCGGAGTTTCGATGACCTCTCCTGTCGATGCCTCCATTATCACCACTTCCATGCCTATCGTCACCATGGTTCTGGCTGCCATATTCCTGAAGGAGCCGATAACTTCCAGAAAAGCCGCCGGAGTGCTTCTCGGCATGGGCGGAGCCATCCTTCTCGTTTTCGGCAACCGTCTTATGCCTGGAGCCGGGCAGTCCGTTGCGGCGCAAGGGGCATCTTCCAATATCTGGGGTGACCTGCTCTGCCTGTTCGCCCAATGCTCCTATGCCACATATCTCGTTCTTTTCAAAGATCTCATTGCCAAATATTCCCCGCTTACGCTCATGAAATGGATGTTCACCTTCGCTTCCGCCGTTATGCTGCCTCTGACCATAGTGCAGTTCGTGTCGGAGCCATGGGCTTCAGTCCCTGTGGAGCAGTATGCCGGGCTTGCCTTCATCCTTTTCTGCGGAACATTCATCTGTTACCTTCTTGTCCCTGTGGGACAGAAGACTTTGCGCCCGACCCTTGTGGCTATGTACAATTATGTCCAGCCTGTGGTCGCCACCTTCATTGCCGTGCTCTGGGGCATGGATTCATTCAACATCATCAAGCTTGTTGCCGTTATCCTTGTATTTTCGGGAGTCCTCCTTGTCAACAGGAGCAAGTCAAGGGCCGATGTTGAACGTGAGGGCCGTGAATCAAGGAAAAATGAGAAACGGAGATTGGCATCCGGGGGCATTGAATGAATCATTGTCCTGTCAGCTCTTTCCATGCCTTCACGAACTTTCCTGCCGTTTCTTCGGAAATCGTGAGTGACGGCAGCAGCCTTATCACATCGGCTCCGGCGGCTCCGGTGAAGAAATGCCTCTCAAACAGCAGCCTGTCGCGCAGCCCCTTGTATTCCTCCTTTATTTCAAGGCCTATCATAAGTCCCCGTCCGCGGTATTCCTTCAGCGCCGGGTCGGGTGCATTTTGTTTCGTGCCGGTACCCTCACCGCAGAACGCCCTGCGGAAATATTCCCCGACTTTCGCCGCATTTTCCATCAGACGCTCGTCTTCGATGATGTCCAGCACGGCAAGTGCCGCCGTGCATGCAAGGTGATTGCCTCCGAAGGTGGTGCCGAGCATTCCGTATTCAGCCTTTATCACAGGGGAAATGAGCACTCCGCCTATAGGGAAGCCGTTTCCCATGCCTTTTGCTGTGGTGATGATGTCTGCACGGATGCCGGAAAACTGGTGGGCGAAGAATTTCCCGGTCCTGCCGTATCCTGACTGTATTTCGTCCAGTATCAGCATTGTCCCGTACTTGTCGCAGGCCGTGCGCAGCCATCTGAGGAAGTCATCCCCCGGCTCATATATTCCGGCGACCCCCTGTATCCCCTCTACAATCACTCCTGCATATTCTCCTGTGGCAAGGGCTTTTTCCACCCCGTCACGGTCACCGAGCCCTGCAAAAGTCACGTTGCCGCATCCGTTGAAAGGGGAGCGGAGCTCCGGGTTGTCAGTGGCTGCGACCGCTCCGGATGTCCTGCCGTGGAAAGCCTTCCTGAAAGCCAGGATCTTGCCTTTCCCGGTGTGGAAGGAGGCGAGTTTCATCGCGTTCTCATTGGCTTCCGCTCCTGAGTTGCACAGGAAAAGGGAATAGTCGTCATAACCGCTGATTTTCCCGAGCCGTGAGGCAAGCTCCTTCTGCAGGGAGTTCTGCACGGCATTGGAATAGAATCCGAGCCTGCCGAGCTGTTCAGTCAGCATCTTCACATAATGCGGATGCGAATGCCCGACGGAAATGACGGCATGGCCCCCGTAGAGGTCTGTGTATTCCTTTCCGTCCCTGTCCCACAGAGTCGTGCCAAGTCCCCTGACAGGTTCTATGTCCCAAAGTTTGTATGTCTTGAAAAGTTCCATTTTCATCAAATCTTTTACAATCTCAGAATGCCGAGCCCTTCAGTTTCAGTCCTGCACTTTCATCCAGCCCGAACATCAGGTTCATGTTCTGCACCGCCTGTCCGGATGCCCCTTTCACGAGGTTGTCGATGATGGAGCTGATGTGCACATATCCGTCGTGGAGTTCAATGTGCAGGAGCCCTTTGTTGGTGTTCACCACCTCCTTGAGCGATATCCCGTCGTCGGATACGAACACGAAAGGCGAGTCTTCGTAATATTTTTCATACAGTTCCCTGTATTCCGTTTCGGTGATTCCTGCGGCAGCCCTTGTGTAGACGCTTGCGAATATTCCACGTGTGAAATCCCCGCGCATGGGCACGAAGTTGATGACGGGTTCTGCCCCGGAGACGGCTCCGATGTTTTTCCTGATTTCAGCCAGATGCTGATGCCTGAAAAGTTTGTAGATCGAGATGTTGTTGTCCCTGTAGCTGAAATGGGTCGTTTCTCCGGGCTTTTTCCCCGCACCTGTCGAGCCGGTTATGGCTGTCACATGTATTTCGTCATTTATCAGACCGGAGCCTGCAAGTGGCAGCAGTGCGAGCTGTATGGCCGTGGCGAAGCATCCGGGATTGGCGATGTCGTGCGCATTGCGTATCCTGTCCCTGGCGGCTTCGCACAGTCCGTAGACAAAATGCCTTCCTGCATGCTCCCCGTCGATTCTGAAGTCATTCCCGAGGTCTATTATCCTGCAGTCGGGGCTGATGTCATGGCTTTCCAGGAACTCCCGGGAGATTCCGTGCCCGAGGCAAAGGAAAAGCACATCCGGGTCGTTCAGTTCCGTCCCGAATTTCAGTGATGTTTCCCCGATGAGGTCCCTGTGCACTTCACAAACGGGCGTACCCTCGGAAGAAGTGGTAGTCGCCGCGACAATCTCCACCTCCGGATGGTTCAGGAGTATCCTGAAAAGTTCCCCTCCGGTGTATCCCGTGCCTCCTGCTATTGCTGCTCTTATCATTGTCTGATTTTTATTGATTGTCCGTAGTAATCCTTCCTTTTTCAGGATGGTCTTATTCCTTTCCTTCCACGGACCTTGCCGCGTCAACTCCGTTCACCTTATAATATATCTTCAGCGGATTGGCAAGCACTTTCGTGAATCCGACCACATCCTCCCCGGAATATGACTTGTTTATCTCTCCGTAGGCACCGAATGATGAATTCATCAGGTCATGGCTGCTCTTGCACCCGAGCACCGAGAAATGATAAGGCATCAGCGCCACTTCCACTTCTCCGCTCACATTCTGCTCCATGCTGTCCATCATGGCTTCCATGTCCCTCATCACCGGATCGAGGTACATGGCCTCGTGCATCTGCTGGCCGTACCATCCGGAAATCATGTCCTTCCAGTAGAGCTGGCCCTTTGTGAGCACATGCTTTTCGAGGAGGTGATGGGCCTTGATGAGGATGAGCGGGGCTGCGGCTTCAAATGCCACGCGTCCCTTGATGCCTATGATGGTGTCGCCCACATGGATGTCCCTTCCGATTCCGTATGGGGCAGCCGCCTCACGCACTGCAAGTATCACTTCCACCGGGGACATCTTCTTGCCGTTGAATGACACCGGCTCGCCTTTCTCGAAGCCGATTCTGATGTGTTCCTGTCCGGATTTCGTGACCTTGGTCGGATATGCCTCCTCAGGCAGCCATCCGTCTGACGAAAGGGTTTCGACACCTCCGATGCTCGTGCCCCAGAGTCCCTGGTTGATGGAATATTTTGCCTTTTCCCACGACCAGTCGAAGCCGTGTTTCTGCAGATAGTCAATCTCTTCCTTGCGGGTGATAGACAGCTCCCTGATAGGGGCTATTATCTTCACTTCCGGAGCCAGGATGTTGAAGACTATGTCGAAGCGCACCTGGTCATTGCCTGCCCCTGTGCTGCCGTGGGCAACGCAGGCGGCCCCGAGCTTCTTCACATGTTTCAGGACTTCAAGAGCCTGGAATATCCTTTCGGAACTTACCGAGAGCGGATAGGTCGCATTTTTCAGCACATTCCCGAATATCAGATATTTGAGCCCCTTGCTGTAGTATGTGTCCACAGCATTGACATTCACATGGGAGGCTGCACCCAGTTCCAGTGCGCGTTTTTCAATCCGTTCCTCCTCCTCTTTGGAGAAGCCTCCCGTATTGACCATTATCGTATGGACTTCAAGTCCTTTTTCATTTTTCAGATAAGGGACACAGAATGAAGTGTCCAGACCGCCGCTGAATGCAAGCACCACCTTGTTGTTCATATGCATTGTTTTTATTATTGTCTGGAATAATTCCCCATGTTGTCAGTTTTATTCCACAGATCACTCGACTGCGCTCGGGATGACTCCTTGGGGATACTTTTGTGTATGGATATTTTATTGTCAGTGTAGTTTGCCTCCGGCATCTATTGTGCCTTGCGGATTTCTATTTCCTGTATCGCTATATGCTCCTTCGGGTCGTAGAGCAGCCCCGTGCAGAGGCACATCCGGTAATTGTTGTTCTGCAGTATCTGGAAATTCCTGCATCCCTGACATCCTTTCCAGAATTCCGGATCGTCAGTCAGTTCCGAAAAGGGCACAGGCCTGAACCCGAATTCATAGTTCATCTTCATCACGGCAGCCCCTGTGGTGATGCTGAATATCTTTGCATCGGGGAACAGTTCGCGCGAAAGCCGGAATATGCGCTCCTTGATTCTTTTCGCCAGCCCGAGCCCCCTGAAAGGATGCGCCACAATCAGTCCTGAATTGGCGACATATTTCTTCCCTCCCCATGTCTCGATGTAGGAGAATCCTGCGAACTGCCCGTCTTCGGAAACGGCTATCACAGCCTTTCCCGCCTTCATTTTCCCGATTACATATTCGGGAGTTCTCCTGGCTATGCCCGTGCCTCTCTCCTGTGCCGATATGAACATTTCGTCGCATATTTCCCGGGCATAAATCGCGTGGCTTCCGTCTGCCACCATTACATCAATCTTCATCTTGTGATTTATTTTCTTTTTCTGTATGAGATACAAGTCCCCTAACGGCAAGACAAACCTCGATTGTCCATTGCAATCCACTATGCACGTATTTTAAAGGGAATTGTGCCTTTTCCGGTGTCCGGTCTTATCGTCGTCGGACAAGATTATAGGCGAGATTGCCGTGGCATCTGACCATCCACAGCTGAAAATTGAAAACCTGTATTTCGCCTCTGTTTTCCATAATTGTCGGCAAATGTAGTACCTTTTTCCGAATATCCTGCAATATCGGAATGAAATTTAATTAAAATGTCAACTGAATTCATGCGTGACAGTCCGTGTGAATTCGCATAAATTGCTATTTTTGTAAAATTTTCCGGAAAATACGGATTCAAGCGCAGGATGAAAAAGAAGAAAAATACCATATCAGGAGTAGATCCAGAATATCTCAAAAAGCAGAAGGCCTCCCTTGTGCGCCGTCACAGGCAGGTCATCTACCTCAATGACAGTGAAATGACCGCCATAGAGCAATATTGCAGCCGCTTCAATGTCCACACCAGGGCCGTTCTCTACCGCGAAGCCGTCATGGAAAAAGTCCTCTCCGAACTCCAGGACAACCATCCGACTCTTTTCTGATACACAGATTCCGATTTCTTATGGCAAAAATATATCAGCTTAAGCGCATGGCCATCATTCTCAACCGTTTAAGCGGAGGAAGGAGTGCTGCTCCGGAAGAGCTTCTTGACCACATTTCGCGTTCCATGGCGCTTTTCGATGATTCGCATCAGGAGATTTCCTTGCGGACTCTCCAGCGCGACATAAGGACTATTTCGGAACTTTTCCATATCGAAATCGTGTACAGCCCTTCAAAAGGATACCATATAGCAGAAAGGGGAGACAGTGCTGATGATTATGAATCCCTTCTGCTCAATTTTGAATTGCTGAGTTCGTTGGACGCTGACAGCACGCTTCAGAAATATGTTCTTGCCGAGCACCGTCGTCCGGCATTTCATCTCAATATATCAGATGTTCTGTCTGCCATAAGGGAATGTCATCCGGTGGAATTCGATTATGTCCTTGTCCGTCATGGCGGCAAGACCGTACACAAGAGGCTGCATCCTCATTTCCTGAAAGAGTCCCAGCAGCGGTGGTATCTTGTCGGGTATGACGAAGACGGGGTGTTGAAGACTTTCGGTATGGACCGAATAACCGCCTTGTCTGTGCTCAGGAATGAAAAATTCAGCCGTAATGACGATATTGACATTGTCTCCCTTTTCAGGGACAGTTTCGGGATATGGAATGACCCGGCCACCCCTGTTGAGGAAATAATCTTGAAGTATGATGCTGTTGACGGAGCTTTTGTAAAGACGCTTCCGCTGCACAGCTCTCAGGAAATAGTTTCAGAATCTTCTGTGAGTGTCACAGTCCGTGTCAGGCTCCGTATTACCAATGATTTCGTAATGGCACTGCTTGCCCGCAGCCGTTCCGTTGAAGTAATCAGTCCTTTGCATCTCCGCAGGCGGCTGCATGACATCTATGCGGCTTCCCTGCTCCGTAATGAATAGGAGGCATTTTTTTGCCTGACGACATGTTTTGTCGTCCGGAAGGGGTACTTTTGCAGCAGTTCCGGAGCATGGTTCTTCGCGAACTCCGGAAAGGCTGTCCGGGAAACAGCTTGAAACCGTAAAATGAAAAGATTTATGGATGATGAAGGTTACAGCATGATTGCAAGATGGCTCTTCAAATGGTTCAGCATCTTTTTCGGAATCCTTCTTGCTTTAGGAATTTTTGGCAAGGTTTCGTTTCCTGAGTATAAGCCCCGGAGCCCATCAGAGAGAAATGCCGTCAGCTGTTTCAGGAATTATGATCCGTCCCGTCCGGCCACTGACATCAAGTCTGTCGATTATGAAAACAAGGTGATCCATTACTACGAATACAATGACCCGGGAGCAGTTTCCGGTGTAAAGGCATCCGGCAGATATGGCCTTCCCGTGCAGGACAGTCCAGTTTATGACAATTCCGCTTCCGGCGGCACAAACTTGCGTCTTGACGACGGGTCTGTCGTCCATATCGACCTTCCTCCGGATGTAGCCATACAGCAGCTCATGGACGATGTTGACTATAACGATCTCCTTGATTACTACGGTTCTCCGGAATTCTTATGATTTCCGGAAGCCTTGCTCTTGCATTTCCGCAATACCCCTGTCAAGGAGTGTTTGTTTATTCTGAAACATTTTCTAACTTTGTCAAAATGCGGATTATCTGCCCGGATTCCGTCTGACGGCTTTGCCTGTCCGCTCCGGTCAGTTTTCTGCATGTGACATACAGACTGTGAAAGTGTTTGGCTCTGTCTTTCTGGACAAATCTGGTAAATTTGAAATTAACAAGGGTTTTACACATACAATTTATTTATAATCAGTATTTTAATATTTTCAACCCTCTGATTAAGAAACAACACAGAAACAAAACAATCAATTAAAGCAAATTCAAACCTTTTCCATTTTCATTAGGTTTCATTCCCTTCACTTGTTTGCACAAGGAGTCCATGCTTTACT
>CALUTY010000019.1 GCA_944323825.1 uncultured Bacteroidales bacterium | reverse complement strand
AAGAGTTATTTGAAAGCATGAGAAATATGGCGGTTCGGAACAGTCCGGCTTTTTCTTATCCATTGCCCGTTCTCGTGTGAGTTTTATCCAATCTGTTGATAGTCAAATAAAACCTACCTGATTACAACAAATATAGTCGCATCCCGGCAATACATCTTTAACCATAGCCCTGCAAACATTACCATTTTTACTGATTTTTAAGAATACCCATGCTGCCGTACGCAAAATGCGATATCTTTGCCCTGAGGACACATGTAAACAGAACCGCCATGAGCAATATACTCAAGATCAGAAGCGTCAATGACTACAGCCGCTATCTCGGCTGCGGGGAGCAGCATCCGCTGGTCAGCGTGATTGACTATTCCGAAGTGTCACCCATCCGCCACAGTCTGAACAATTACGGCGTGTATGCCCTGTTTCTCAGAGACGATGCCGATGTGGATCTTGACTACGGCTGCGGCAGATACGATTACAACAAAGGGACACTGCTGTGCGTGGCTCCGGGGCAGATAGGAGGCAAGGAGGACAACGGTGAGCGGGTCAGCATTACCGGCTGGGCACTCCTGTTCCATCCCGACCTGCTGCACGGCACTCCGCTGGAGAAGCACATCAGGGATTATTCCTTTTTCGACTACCGTGTCAATGAAGCCCTGCACATGACTGACGAGGAACATGACATCATGGTGTCGCTGATGCGCCAGATACGCGAAGAACTGGGAAAGAATCCCGACGGGCTGCAGAACGCCATTCTGGCGGGTTACATTGAACTTGCCCTGAATTTCTGCCAGCGGTTCTACAACCGCCAGTTCATCACCCGCAAGATAGAGAACTCGGACATCCTGGTCCGTTTCGACAGGCTGCTGCACGATTATTTCGAAGAGGGGCTGCAGCATACTTCCGGCCTGCCTGCAGTCCAGTATTGTGCGGACAAGCTGTGCATGTCGCCCAATTATTTCGGAGACGTGATAAGGAAGACCACCGGTGACACCGCCGGCAACCATATCCGCCGGTTCGTCATCCGGTTGGCCAAGAACGGGCTCGCAGCCGGAGAAAGCGTGTCACAGGTGTCGGACCGTCTCGGGTTCGAATACTCCCAGCACTTCAGCAGGATGTTCAAGAAAGTGGAGGGAATCACTCCGTCGGAATATTGCCGGCGTTTCCATTCCCGATGAACAATCTTTCCTCATTCCCTTTCCCATGAAAAAAGCAGATGGACCGACAGCGGAAGGAACACAGGCAGAAGTTCACGGCCGAAAGGGCAGGCGTCCAAATGATGAAAGACCCGAAAGACAAATCGGAACTTGCGTCTGCCGCCAATGGACGACTGATTGGCGAATGGTTCGAGAAGCAGTCCGACAAATTGTTCTCGTCCATTCGGAGGACGGTTACACCGCCCGGGAAGAGCAAAGTCATGGGAGATTGTAGGCAATGCCGACGAGAGGGCAGCAAGTTTGTGTTTCGGGCAGGCCAAAACCGTTCTGTTTTCCAAAGCCCATTCCATCAGGGCATTGATATGCGGTAATAAAGAGCGAGCTCGTTCTGTCAGTGCATATTCGACCCTTGGAGGAACTTCGGGACATGCGGTGCGTGTGACATATCCGTCATCTTCCAATGTGTGCAGAGACACAGTCAGCTTTTTTTGTCATATGCCCGGTATTCCGCACTGTACCTTTTTGAAACATACCGTTTCCTTGTCTGCCTTATTCAGCATATATATGGCCCAAAACGCCCACTTGACACAGAGTTTGGCTAAAATATTCCGAATCGGACAATCCGGGAATACCGCATTTTCCATCATTGCTTTATCCATAAAACCATGTTCATCAAATCACCATATAAAGGCTATCAAATTTCCTTCAGGCTGCAAGAAACCTTTTTCAAAATATTTTTGTCTGTAAGCTGCTCATACACAACAATGGTTACTTAACAGTAAGCATCTGATGTTCAAGTGCCTACTTGCAGCGTTAAAAATTCCGTTCTAATTTTGCAGCGCAAAAGAGACAAAGATACTTTTAGTAAGCAACAATAAAATTCAGAAAACGATGAGAAAGGTATTGTTTATTTTGTTCAATCTCTTGACAATTACAGTTATGGCACAGACAAAAGGGCAGAGTTTAACAGCTACATTGAGAAATTGGGCAAGCCTGTCGTGAAAATCATCTCCGACTACCATGTGGGAGGAACCGGCAATCATGACCAAATTATGGTTGAAGGCATGGAGGCATTCTCCAAAGGCCCCATCTATGGCGGCATGATGAAAGGCTTCGAGCAGATGTGGGGCGACACAATGACTGAAATACCTACAGGGACCGTTACCGAAGTGCCTTTCGGCAGCACACAGACATGGGCAGGCGTGACATTTGAGTTCCTTCACGGCGCATCGAGTGACTTTCCTGCAGCCAGCATTCTGATTGGCGGAAAGGCTTATTACACCCATTGGACTCCGGCCAAGGCACACGCCAGTCACTTGCAGGTATCTTCTCCGTCAGCCATTGACGCAGAAATAGCAGAGGCTGAAAACTCATTGGCTTCGGGCGCAACGCTATTCATCGGCGGACATGGTGGCGCGGCCACGCGTGATGCGGTAGAGTTCAAAATCGCTTACCTGAAAAAGATGAAAGAGCTGCTTGCGGCCGGCAAGACGGCACAGGCTTTCGTGGATGCCATGAAACAAGCCTATCCGGGATTGCCCGGAGAAGCCGGATTAGAAGATTTGGGCAAGGCACTCTATAAATAAGAGCAAGGCATACTGGGCAATGACGCTTCGGACGGTGTGACTTCAAGCTCCGTCCGAAGTCTTTTCAAGCAATGGATAAACGAATTTCAATGATGGAAAAGGCATTTGATTTCTTAAGCAGCCATAAGGATGTGGCGTTTGCCACCGTGGAACAAGACAAGCCCAAAATCCGGGTGTTCCAAATCATGAAGCAGGAAGGGCATACGCTCTACTTCGCCACTTCCCAGCGCAAGGAAGTATATCGGCAACTGCAAGAAAACCCCAACATCGAGTTGCTTGCCATGGACGGCAACATCTCCGTGCGGGTGACCGGACGTGCCATGTTTGACGTATCTGACGAGGTGGCACGCGAAATCTATGACACCAATCCTGTCCTGCAGCGCCTGTACAGACAATATACCGACATGGTGTATTTCCGGATGGCTGTGGACAGGCTGGACTATTACGACCTGGCCCCGACACCTCCCATTCTCGAACATTATGAATATAACCTGCCTGCACGGTATGTGCTGCACACGGTCGGTCCGACTGTGCGTGACGGCAAACCCACGCCAAAGCAAGAATGCGAAGACAATACGCTTTTGTTGGAACTATCCCAATGCACAAGACAGAATGACTGATTTGATTTTCCTTGACGAAAATATCGGCTCAATTCTACACTCAATTCCGACAGATATCAGCACATCAGAATTGTATTAGTGTTTCTCGCTTTGATTTTTTGTGAGCCTTTGCACAGAGTCGTCAGACAGAAACACACAGCATATCACAGAATTTGCGACTGCCGCCAAGTCATTACCCCGCTCTTTGTTTGAGGGGAACTTATAGGCAGCTCATTTCCAATTTATTCCTATTCTCATATCGAATTTGCAAAAAATCCTCCCTGTGCATACGTCAGGAAGGATTCTCGTCAACGGCAGACATCACCCGGCATCATTTCCCCAGTTTGTCATACTCCTTGTCGCTCACCGGTTCAAGCCATTCGTTGGATGCATTTTCGCCCGGTATCTCAAAGGCGAGATGCGCGAACCAGCTGTCAGCAGCCGCGCCATGCCAATGCTTTACATTTGCCGGGATATGGATGACATCTCCCGGAAGCATCTGCACTGCAGGCTTGCCTTCTTCCTGATACCATCCGCGCCCTGCCACACACACAAGCATCTGTCCACCGCCCTTCGTGGCGTGATGGATATGCCAGTTGTTGCGGCAGCGAGGCTCGAATGTGACATTCGAAAACTGGATCTGATCTTCTGAAATGCGGGCAAGATAACTGTTGCCGATGAAATACTGCGCATATGCAGTATTCGGCTCTCCTATCGGGAATATCATTTCCTGCTGGAAAACGGATTTCCCGTTGTCATCGGAAACGCCGTCCTCTGCCCACACATCCTTGGCCAGACGGAATGCACCCCACGCATTAGGCCATCCTGCATAGAAGGCGATATGTGTCAGCATTTCCGAAATCTCCGTACGGGTGACACCGTTCTGTTTTGCAAATTCAAGGTGATGAGCAAGCGAAGAGTCAATGATGCCCTTGCCTATCAATGCGGCCACCGTGACCATGCTGCGGTCGTGCGGGCTGAGCCCCGGACGGTTCCAAACCTCTCCGAAAAGGACATCATCATTCAATTCCGCAAACTTAGGGGCAAATTCCCCGAGCTGCACATGACCTGCTGTCTGTGTAATCTTTTCCTGTGACATAGCATATTGAACATTAGCGGCCAAAATGGCCAATAACAAAAACAATGACTTTTTCATATCCTGAAATGTTAAAAATGTCTGTATGTGCCAATCAATGTCCTGTTGCAAAATTAGATGAAATCCCCGGTTCTCACAGTAGACAGATAACTGATATTTATAACAGATTTACTGATTCCCCGCAATATTCCGTTACCGTCCTCAAAAGCATCCGGCCGCCTTCATTCCGGGAAAATATGGACAGAATCATGTCCGGCATATTGAAATAGACGGATATGATCGGCAGTATCGAAATCAGCGGCTATCTCGTGACGGGAATGACAGAAGACAGGAGACCAGATCATGGCATGACATTCGCAAGTCCACCGTTTGCGCTTCCATGCCTGCCGTCCCGACATGGCATATGCATCAGATCAACTTCAGGTCTTTTGCCACACGGCAGGCCGCAATGGAGTTCTTCACCTGCAGCTTGCCCAAAATCTCCTGCCGGTGCCGGTTGACAGTATGAATGCTGATGGATAGCGTTTCTGCTATGCCTTTGCTGGTCTGCCCCTTGTCTATAAGGTCCAATACCTGCCTCTCCCTGACGGACAGAATCCGGCTGCTGTCCTGTTTCTCCAACTCTGTGACATTTCCGTTGACGGAATTTATTACCATGCACTGGCCGGGAATGCCAAATGGCAGAGGCCCGTAAAGACACAGGGCAAGCCAGAAGATGTCTCCGCATGGGACCTGAATATAAAACATCCGGTGCAATACCGGGACATAATCACCAGTGGAGTTTTTCATCCGCAGTTTGCTTGCCAGATAATAATCCGTGCGTTCCCTCTTGGGCCGGCGCTTCATGAAATGGAAAAAGCGGAGTTCCTGCAAATGCTTGGCCGACAAATCATCCGGATGGATGAGACGAAAGATTTCCTCCTCCCAGATAGAAGACAATTCATCCTCCTTTCCGCCTTTGTCTATTCCCAATGTCCGCGAAAAACCGCCGTAATAGATGTAACTTGAACCGGTGCGCAAATCACTTAACACGGCAATGGCATTTTCTATCCGTGCATAGCTGCAGGCCAAGTCCTTATATCTGTACAGCATCTCAGCATACGGCTGCCCTTCGGCAAAATCCTGCCCGGAGAATTCTTTGTTCAATATGTCTATGGTGTTCATCCGACGGGGACAAAAATGGTTATTTATAATCATTGTACAGTATATGCCAATGTCTTACCTTTGCAAAAGTAATTAAAAGCAATGGTTATTCATATCAAAGGCATATGGAAATGAGAAAAATCCTATCAAGCGTATTGATGATTGCCGTTTCGTTTACGGCCATGGCACAGTCATTAGAAAAAATGCAGTGGTTCAACGAACCGGAACAATGGAAAATAGAAGACAACTCTCTCTCGATGCATGTCACTCCGCAGACTGATTACTGGCGGATATCGCATTATGGGTTTACCGTGGATGACGCCCCGTTCCTTTATACCCTGCGCGGAGGGGAATTCGAGGTTAAAGTGAAAATATCCGGCGACTATAGGACCCGGTTCGACCAGTCGGGACTGATGCTGCGGATAGATCACGAAAACTATATAAAGGCAGGCATTGAGTTCGTGGACGGAAAGTACAATCTCAGCACTGTCGTAACCCACGGCACGAGCGACTGGAGTATCATACCGCTGGAGAATCCCGTACCTTTTGTATGGATAAAGGCTGTGCGCCGGCTGGACGCCGTGGAAATTTTCTATTCCTTTGATGACAAGGAATATACAATGATGCGCAACGCCTGGATGCAGGACAACTGTCCGGTTATGGTAGGGATTATGGGGGCCTGCCCAGACGGCAATGGCTTTAATGCCAGATTTGAAAACTTCTCCATCAAGCATCTGCCTGACCAGCGAAGGATGGAATGGCTGAAGAAAAACAGTGCGGAGCCTGTTGAACCGGCCAAAGGAAGAAGATGACAACTCACCACCCGTTCAGATGTATCCTGTCTTCTACCTTAATGACTTTCTGCCCGGGAAGGAAAGCATTCTCAGCAGGATAGCCCAATGTGAGCAGGCATATGAACTCATAGCCTTCGGGGGCATGGACGATTTCCTTTATTTTCCCGGCCTCGTCTCCTACTGGGATATGGAACACGGCGCCCAGCCCTTCGTCGGTGGCGGCAAGCAGCATGTTCTCCAGTGCACACCACGCTGAGGCGAAACAGTTGAGCGAACTCTGCTCCGTCGGCTGAAGCAACGGACAGGTGAGCTGGCGGAAGAACGGGATGATAAGCAGGCCGCTTTCCATCAGCATCTTCTGCTGCTTGGGCAGAGCATCGGCAAACATCGCCATCTTGTCCTTGTCCCCAGATTCATCCACTTCTGCGACCAGCTCCCTGAACGCGGCCATATTCTTTGCCAGCGGCGCAATGACCTTGGCGATATTCTCATGTCCTCTCACCACTACAAACTCCAGCTGGCGCAGATGGTCGTTGGTCGGTGCCTTGAATGCCGCACCGATGACCTTTCTCAAGATCCCGTCGTTTACTTCACGGCCAGAAAAGTCGCGGTATGTACGCCGTTGTCATTGCAAAGGCAGTACGCTTTATTGTTCTATATTTGCCTTATAGTTTCAAATAATTGTCGCATATTTGCAAATACTGAAATTTGAGTAGATGGAAGAAGCCGCCATACCCTACCAGCTGCCCGAGCCGGAGAATCATTCGTTCTTTTTCATCGACCAGCGTATCGATACTCGGCTGGAAGCCAAGCTGCACAGGCACGATGCATGGGAATTGTACTGTGTGCTGCAAGGGAAAGGCACACGGATGGCTGGCGATATGCTGATGCCGTTTGCGGAGGGCGATGTCGCCCTGATACCTCCTTCCATGCACCATCATTGGGAGTACAATCCCGCATCGGCAGGTCAGCGCCTATGTAATGGCACATTATGTACATCCCATTTCACTTGATGAGATAGCCTCTGAAGTGGGCATGAACCGTTCAGCATTCTGTTCCTGGTTCAGACGCTGCAAAGGGATGACCTTCTCCCGGTTCGTCATGCAATACCGGCTGGAGACGGCCTGCGGATTATTGGAGCATTCCCAGAAATCAGTGTCGGAAATCTGCTATCTTGCCGGATTCGGTGACATTCCACATTTCGTGAGGGTATTTACGAAAGAAAAAGGCATTTCACCGGGGAAATACAGGAAAGTACATCAGCAAATGTTTTGAACTTTGCAACAATTGCAAGGTATATTTTCAGCTTATCCTTTGCATTGTGACAAGAAATTGGACACAATATCATGAAAAGGGAACTGCTGTTATTCACGATGTTGTGCTGTCGGCCTTTTTCTGCGGACGGCTGCCGCCGACCTGCATGACAACTTCTGCAAGATTCCTTTCGACCGTATAAAGACATTTAACCGCATGAATCTGAAATGACAGGAGTCATGGACAGAAAAATCATTTTCCGGGACGGACAGAATGTCTGCCCGCCCGGCCAAGGAACATACCAGATGGGACGAAGGCGCAGCGAGGGGATACAGGCCGTTGTCCGTTCTCCGAAACCGTCCATACTCTGGTGGAATTGGAGCAGGAATGAAAAATCCGGCAATGCGGCATGAGCACCTGGGATGGACGACATGGGCCCTGCCGCACAGCATGGACTGTCCCGGCATGATCTACACGCCTCCGGTGAAGGACTTTGCGCAGCCACAAGACACTGAAAGAGATAGCCTACAGGCATAATGCCTCTTACACACAGATCATGCCGGCGCGTGTGATGCGCACTCAGGATTTCATCGCCATACCAGGGGCAAGCAGTATCTCCCATATGGAGGAAAATGCCGGAACCCTTGACATATCACTCGCGGAAGAAGAATTTTATGCAAGCCATGCATATCTCCGCCGGATGTCCATAAAATACGGATCATGATTCAGTAAAACCGTAACAATCCTCCGTGAATTTGGTACGCCCTTTTGCGTCATATACCGCTACTTTTGCACAAAAGAAGAAATCGATGAATCTGTTGCAAGACCAGAAGAATGGCAACAGGTTTTCCAATGACGGTTTGTTAAAAGGCGTGTGCGACATCCATCTGCATTGCCGGCCGGATTCGCGGGAGCGGTCGGTGGATGAATACGGCTTTATGAAGGACGCGATGGCGGCGGGCTATCGTGCCGTGATGTTCAAGTCCAACGATTTCAGTTGCCACGACCGGGCGTATGTCATCCGTCAGGCTTTGCCGGGTGCGGAGTGCTTCGGCAGTTTCTGCATGAACCGGGTGCATGGCGACAGGGTGAATCCGTTTGCAGCGCAAAAGGCGGTCGAGACGAGCGGAGGCTTGTGCCGCTGCATCTGGATGCCGACTTTGGATGCAGCCTACCAATATCAAAGTGAAGGACGAAAAGGAAAAGGCATTCCCGTGCTGGACGATAACGGACAAGTCTTGCCGGAGGTGGTCAGAGTAATGGAAATATGTGCGGAAGCGGACATTATCCTTGCCACAGGGCATGCTTCGCCGGAAGAGAGCATCACGCTTGTCCGAAAGGCACAAGAGGTCGGCGTGAAGCGTGTAGTTGTCACCCATGCCAATTCGTCCATCTGGACAATGACACCCGACCAGATCAAGCGGTGCATCGACCTCGGTGCCTATATAGAGTATTGCTACCTGCCTTGCCTTTGGGGAGAGGGAACAAAGATGCCCCAATACCAACGGCAAAGCATCGAAGAGTTCGCGTCATTTGTCCGCCTCGACCCGACACGGAGTTTCATCTCCACGGATTTGGGACAGGCGGTGATGCCGCATCCCATTGAGGGCATGAGGGATTGCATCCTAAAATTGCAAGCCGTCGGGGTTTCCCAAAGCGACATAGACCTGCTTGTCCGTCGCAATCCGGCATGGTTGATAGGCGTGGATAAATAAAAAGTATAAATATGGACAGACGTGATTTTATCAAAAGCGGACTTCTTGCCGCAGCCGCAGGAGCCATGAATGGTCCGAAAGCCATTGCGCAGGAAGCCGAAAGGCAGGCGGTGAGGGAACAGTTGTCGAAAGACATCCTCAACTATAATCCGCATATGCAATACCGCCCGATGGGACGCACGGGAGTGAACGTGTCGGCATTGGGATTCGGGATGCTGCGCCTGCCGATGAAGAACGGGCACGTGGACTTCGACCAGACCACGCCGATGGTGCGCAGAGCCATAGAAGGCGGAGTGAACTACATCGACACGGGTCGCGTCTATCTCGGGGGCGAGAGCGAACAGGCGGTAGGCAAAGCCCTTGCCGGAGGCTGGCGCGACCGGGTATATGTCACGTCAAAGATGCCGTGGTGGGAGATGCAAAGCGCGGACGACTTCGAGAAGTTCTTCGACCAGTCGCGGCGCACGATCGGCACCGATGTCATCGACTTCTACCACATCCACATGATCATGCACAGGGCATGGAAGGACTATGTGCTGCCCTACAAACTCATCGAGAAGATGGAGCGGCTGAAAGCGCAGGGCAAGATACGCTTCATGGGCTTCTCCTTCCACGACAATCTGCAACTGTTCAAGCGGGTGGTGGAATACACGCCTGCATGGGACTTCTGCCTCATCCAGCACAATTACCTGGACTATGAATACGAGGCTGGTGTGCTCGGTCCGAAATACGCCGCCGCCAACGGCATGGGGCTGGCGGTGATGAAGCCTGTCCGTACCGGATTCCTTGCCGACCTGCCGCAGGTGATGCGTGACGCACTTGTTTCCACGGGCATCCGCAAGCCCGACACCGAGTGGGCTTTGGACTACCTGTGGGATATTCCCGAAGTCAGCGTGGCGGTCAGCGGCATGGGCAGCATGGAGGATGTGGAGGAGAACCTGAAATATGCCGCCGGTGCCCGCCCGAACATGCTCACCCCTGCCGAGCGCGAAGCATTGGGCGCAGCCATCTATGCCTACCGCCACGCGCCGGGACACATCGACTGCACGGGCTGTTACCAGTGCATCCCCTGTCCGCACAATGTCGCCATCGGCTACATCTTCGCCTACGTGTACAACAACTACATCCTGCACCGGAACAAGGAACGGGCGATGGCGGACTATACCGTCTCGATGTCACCCGTGCAGCGCGGCGACCCTGCATCTTCGTGCGTAGGCTGCGGCGAGTGTCTGGCGAAATGCCCGCAGCATCTGGATATTCCGGCTCTGCTGGCGAGGGTGAAGGAGACAATGGGAAAATAATCATAAAATAAAAACAAGGATATGAATACACAACAAGGTATCAGCCGACGGGGATTCCTGAAATCGGCGGTTGCCGTGGGAGCGGCCATCTCGGTCGGTCCCGCATTGGAGAAAGTGGAAGCCGCCACCATGCCGGCAGGCGGAAACAGCACATCGGCAGGAAACGAAATACCTTCCTCCCTGCCTCACCGCACGTTGGGCACTGGCAAGGCGGCATTCGAAGTGTCGGCACTGGGATTCGGCGTGATGGGCATGACCTACAACCGCAGCCAGCATCCCGACAAGAAACAATGCATCCGTCTGCTGCACGAGGCAGTGGACCGCGGAGTGACGCTTTTCGACACCGCCATCATCTACGGGCCGCTGAACAACGAGGAACTGGCCGGTGAGGCATTGGGCGAGTTCCGGGGCAAGGTAAGCGTAACCACCAAGTTCGGGCACGAAGTCATCGACGGGAAAGCCACGGGCAGGCAGGACAGCCGTCCTGAGACTATACGCCGCTATTGCGAGGAGTCGCTCCGCCGCCTGCGCACGGAAGCCATCCCTCTGTTCTACCAGCACCGTTTCGACCGCAACACGCCTGTGGAGGACGTGGCGGGAACCATCGCCGACCTGATGAAGGAAGGGAAAGTGCTGCGCTGGGGCATGTGCGAAGTGAATGCCGACACCATCCGCCGGGCGCACGCCGTCTGCCCGCTGACCGCCATCCAGAGCGAATACCACCTGATGCACCGCGCGGTGGAGACAAACGGCGTATTGGACGTGTGCCGCGAACTGGGCATAGGCTTCGTACCTTACAGTCCGATGAACCGGGGATTTCTCGGCGGCGAGCTGAACGAATACACTCAATTCGACACTGCCAATGACAACCGTCACACCCTGCCGCGCTTCACCCCTGAAGCCATGCGAGCCAACTACCGCATCGTGAACGTGCTGCAACGCTTCGGGCGCGAACGGGGCATGACCTCGGCACAGCTCGCCCTCGGCTGGCTCCTGCAGAAGGAGCCGTGGATAGTGCCCATCCCCGGCACGACCAAGCTGTCGCATCTCGAAGAAAACCTGCGCACGCTCGACTTCACCCTCTCCCCGGAAGAATGGAAGCGGCTGGAAGATGCCGTGGCCGCCATCCCCGTAACAGGTGACCGCTATAATGCAGAACAACAGAAACAAGTGCAATAAATAGAAAAAACATAAGCAATGAACGACATTTTTGAAAAAGACCTGTCGGGAGCAATGGTTTCGCCGGAAGAACCCGGTTACGACCGGCTTATCAGCGTCATCTTCGACACGATGAAGACAGCTGCGGAAATGAACGCAAAAGAATGGCTCTCGCCCGAAGAGGTACACGACTACCTGAAACGCATCACAGGACGGGAGATTGACCCGAGCACCACGCTGCTGCCTCCGTTCTATGTAGATTATGGCAAGAACATCCGCATCGGCAAAGGATGCTGGATTCAGCAGGGATGCACCTTCTTCGACCGTGGAGGCATCACCATCGGCGACGGCGTGTTCATCGCCCCGAAAGTGAACCTCATCACCATCAACCACGACCCGGATCCCGACAACCGCAGCGCGACATACGGCCGCCCGATTGTGATAGAAGACAAGGTATGGATAGGCATCAACGCCACTGTCCTGCCCGGCGTGCGCATAGGCTACGGTTCCATCATCGGAGCCAACAGCGTGGTGACACACGACGTACCGCCCATGACCGTCGTAGGAGGCAATCCTGCCAGATTCATCAAGAGGATAGAGGCGAAATAATATTCAGTCATTTTATATCGGTAAAATCTGATATGAGAGTCTTGAAACTCATCATCCTGCTGTGCTTGTCCGTTTCATCTGGTTTAACGGCACAAGTCAGATATACAGAGAAAGGACAGGCAATGCCTCCTGCCACGCAGCACTTTGGCAAGGAAGCTTTCGCCCCAAGCAACCAGACAGTCATCCGCTGGCTGGGAAACGCCGGATTCTTTATCAATAGCCGGGGTACTTGCATCATGGCGGACCCTTTGCTGGTTGGTTTTGACATGCCGCTCTTGATAGAGCCGCCTATTTCGCCTAAAGAGATTCCGGCGTTGGATGCGGTATTGATAACGCACAGCGATAACGACCATTTCAGTAAACTTACCTGTGAACAGTTATCGACTGTCTGCAAAGCGTTCCACTCTACGGTCTATGTGGATTCGCTGATGCAGAATATGCGACTGCCGTCTTTCGGGCATAGTTTGACAGATACTTTTCAAATCAAGGATATAGTGGTCAGTCTCACCCCGGCATGGCATACGTGGCAAAATGAGCTTGGAGACTTCAATCGTACATTCAAACGAGAAGACTGCTGCGGCTTCCTTATCCAAACCGCTGATGGCTTGATTTGGGCACCAGGCGATTCCCGTTTCTTACCGGAGTTTCTGCATTTGCCTGCTCCTGATGCCATTTTCTTTGATTTTTCGGATGACGGCTGGCACATCGGTTTGGAGAATGCTGTCAAGGTGGCCAATGCTTATCCGGACGCACAACTTTTGCTTTCACATTGGGGCACGGTAGATGCTCCCGATATGAAACCTTTTAATGCCGACCCGAAAGACTTGGAAGGACGGATAGTGAACCCTGAGCGCATGCATGTGTTGGCTCCCGGAGAGGCATTCGTTCTCAATGCTGCCCAAAAGAATAAGATAAAAATGGAAGATATGATATTCAATCCCGGGAAGAAAGCCATATCAGAACATTATACGGGAGATGTCTGTATCTCCGGCTTGCTGCGGAATACGGGATATGATATAAGCCAGCTGGCATTTGAGGCGGGTTGCCATAATGACTGGCATATCCATCCCGACGCATCTCAGGTGTTGCTGATACTGGACGGTGAAGGTTATTATCAGGAAGAAGGCAAGCCGAAGCGGGTGATAAGAAAAGGGGATGTCATCAAAACCGAGCCAAACGTGAAGCATTGGCATGGTGCTACTCCCAATAGTCATCTGATACATTTGTCGATAACGGACAGGGCGGAGAAAGAGCATATCCAATGGCATGGAAAAGCAGATTCAACGGAATATTTGAAGCCAATAAAGTAAAACGGGTACATTCCTCCGGGTTATCGTTACGGAGATTTTGATTGTTCCCCGCTACCTTTGCAACAGAATCATAAATATAAAAAGGACAATGGGGACAGCGCCAATCCTTCAGGATAAGTGCTGTCCCTTATTTTCTGTAAAAGTGTTACAAACCCAGGTGATATGTCTATCCTGCCAAACCTTATGCCGTTGTATTTTTGTGACATGGAAAGAATCAACAAACCAGAGAATATGAAAAGGTTATTTTTAATCCCATTGATGCTGTTGGCCACGCTTGTGGGCGCGATGGCTTGCAGCGAAGATGCCCTGTCAGGTGACGGACAAGAGCAAACAGCCCCGGGTGGTAATGAGGAAGGCGGAAACGGGGACAATGAAGATGCAGGCAATGTGGAGGGCAACAATGACCGTTATCTGGTCCTCTATTGCTCCCGCACAGGAAACACGGAGCGGATGGCGCAGACCATCCGGTCCACGTTGGATTGCGATATGATAGTGGTAGAGCCGGAAACTCCTTATGAGGATGACTACAACGCGATGCTCGACCGGGCACAGGCGGAACTGGATGCCATCGCCCAAGGCAACTATCCTGCTATCGCCACTTCCGTAGAAAGTTTCGACGAGTATGACATCGTGTTCATCGGCTATCCCATCTGGTACAGCCACATGGCCACCCCGATGCAGACCTTCCTGAACGACCATGCCGGGTTGTTGGCAGGGAAACGTATCGCCCTTTTCGCCAGCAGCGGGAGCAGCGGCACAGGCACTTCCGAAAGGGATGCGGCAACGCTTGTCCCCGATGCCGTGTTTGAGGAATCCTTGTTGCTCACTTCAAGTACGCTGGGCAATATGGCTACACGCATTCCTCAATGGCTGGAAAGTCTTGGCGCAAGCCGGGAAGAAGCGGACGCGCCTGATGCCGCATCCCTGAACATCAATATCATTGCAGGCGGACAGACCGTCACCGCCACGATGGAGGACAACGGCGCAGCCCGCGACTTTCTTTCCCGTCTGCCCCTAGAGGTCACATTGGAGGACTACAACAACGGTACGGAAAAGATATTCTACCCGGACCCGGAACTCAGCCTTGAGGAAACACCGCGCGGTTGTGAGCCGCATGCAGGCGACATCACCATCTACGAGCCGTGGGGAAATGTAGCCATCTTCTGCCGGGACTGGCCGGAGAGCAATTCGCTCATCAAAATCGGGCATATCGATGGGGACGGCATCAACCTGCTGCAAGGGACAGAAAGTATGAACGTAAGATTTGAAAGACAATAAATGATGATGGAGAAATTTAAAATGACACGAAATCTGTTGGCCGCACTGCTCCTGTCCGGTCTGCTGTCGTGCGGCACGGCAGAAAGGGAAATACATCCGTCCGACATCCAGGAAACTGACAAACAGAACATAGGAAGCGTGCTTGCCCTCTACCCGAAACCGATGACTGTCATCGGTGCGGAAGTGGACGGAAAGGTGAACTGGCTAGTCGTGGGGCATACGGGCATCATAGGCCACGACCGGATACTCGTCAGCATGAGCAAAAGCCACTATACCAATCAAGGGATAAAGGAATCCAAGAAACTGTCCGTTAATCTTGTGAGCCGGGAGATGCTGCCAGAAGCCGACTATGTGGGCAGTGTGAGCGGCGCTTCGACGGACAAGTCGGAAGTGTTCAAATACCACTGGGGAGAAAACGGCACGCCGGTGATTGACGACTCTCCACTGACGATGGAATGCGATGTGGTGGAAATTTACGAGACCGAGGGTTTCGACAACTTCGTATGTTCCATTGCCGACACATACGCCGCCCCGGATGTGCTCGATGCGGACGGCAAACCCGACTATACGCGTTTGAAGCCTGTCCTGTTCGAGTTTCCGACCTACTCCTACCTTGCCACCGGGGAAATAATCGGCAAATGCCTTAACTTGGACACGCAGCCGGGTATGTGCGCCAAGGAAAAGATGACTGCCGACGGCATCGTACGCCTGTCGAAAATTGAAGTCTATCCCCGGTTTCTTGACGAATACATGAAATATGCTGCTGAGGTCGGCGAAATCTCCCTGCGCACCGAGCCTGGCGTGCTGACCATGTATGCCGTCAGCGAAAAGGATAATCCCTGCAAGATAACCATCCTTGAAACTTATTCAAGCAAAGAGGCTTACGACAGACATATCGCTTCTGCACACTTTCAGAAATACAAACAGGGGACGCTGCACATGGTCAAATCATTGGAATTGTCAGACCAGACCCCGCTCAACCCTGCAAACCGGATCAATAACTTTATTGATTGACCATTAAAAAGAAAGACGCTTATGGACAGACCGGTTATGGCTACAATACTGATGCTGTCTGTTTTTGTGGCGACGGTTCAGGCGCAACAGGCAACTTTCACCAACAATCAAAATAAGACGAATATGGAAAGCAACACTATCAGACTGATCATTGAGGGCGGGAGTACATTTACCGCCACATTGGTAGACAATTCATCAACGCAGGCATTGAAAGAACATCTTGCAAACGGAAACATCACAGTGGAAATGGAAGACTATGCCAACATGGAGAAAGTCGGCTCGCTGGGCATCAGCCTGCCGCGCAACGACAGGCAGACCACAACCGGCCCTGGCGACCTCATCCTTTACCAGGGGCATAACTTCGTCATCTACTACGATACCAATTCGTGGAACTTCACCCGGCTGGGTAAGATTGACAATGCCACGCAGGCTGAACTGAAAGCTGCATTGGGCAAGGGTGATGTAAAGGTAACGCTTTCATTGGAATGAACGGAAAGAGGCAAGGAATGACGAAGCACCTGATTACAGTACCGCTGCTGGTATCCCTGGCATTTCCGGCCACAGCCCAGCAGACAATGGATATGCACAGCCACATTATCGTGCCAGAATATATGGAAATGCTGAAGGAGCACGGAGCGGAGCTGGAGGAAACTTTCCCGTTGCCCGTATGGAACGCTGAGCGGCACATCGCCTTCATGGACAGTGCAGGCATCCGTACCGCCGTGCTGACCATGCCCGCGCCGCAACCTTATTTCGGTGATGCAGAAGAAAGTGCGGTGTGCATCCGCCGTGTGAACGAGATTTCTGCGGAAGTGAAGCGGCGGTATCCGGACCGGTTCCGGTTCTGTGCCGCTCGCCCTGCCGCGCATGCAATCCATCCTCCCGGCAATGGTCAAGCAGGGCTATATGCGGCCGATAGACTGGGAGGCCAACCTGTCGCACCTATACTACGACCTGGCAGGCAACCCGACGGCGGAGGTCATCCGCTCGTTACTGACCGTCACCCCGCCGGAGCACATCCTTTATGGGTCGGACTATCCCTACCAGCCGGATTCCGTACTGAAGGCCAATCTGCAAAAGCTGAAACAGACACTGGCATCGGATAAAATGCCTGCCGAATATACGGACTTGTTTCTGTGGAAGAATGCCGAAAGCCTGTTTGTCAGGAAATTTCAGTGAATTTGGTACTTTTTGCCGACTTACAGACACAAAGCCTATAACTGTTCCGGTGTAATTTTACATCAGACAGATACAAATGGATACAATGAAACAGAAAACTGATTTACCTGAAGATCTGTGCATTGACGAGGCGGTCCTCTTCATCGCAGAACGCCACAATGTCACACCGCAGCAGCTTCTGAGATTTTTCCTCATCACGGAATCCCAGGACAAGGCCGGAAAGTCCGACGATACACATATCCCCCTGGAACCCAACGAATTCGAAATTTTGAGAGGGTTAAACAGGATAGCAGCATGCCCTGAACGGCAACAATAATGACATAAACAAAAGGAAACGACAATGAAAAAGAACATCGGAGCCACACTGGCATTGTATCCCACACCTGCAACAGTAGTGGGTACGGAAGTGAACGGAAAAGTGAACTGGCTGCTTGTCGCCCATGTGGGCATCATCGGGCACGACCAAATCATGCTGAGCCTGTTCAAGAAGCATTACACCAATGAAGGAGTAAGGCAGACCGGCAAGGTGTCCGTCAATATGATCAATGAGGCAATGCTGGCGCGTGCTGACTATGTAGGCAGCACAAGCGGAGTCAAAGCGGACAAGTCAGACGTGTTCGCCTGGCACAAGGGCGATGCCGGTACGCCGGTCATCGATGAAAGTCCGCTGGTGATGGAATGCGAGGTCGTGGACAACTACGAGACAGAGGCCTTCGACAATTTCATCTGCAGGATTACAAATACCTATGTGGACGAGGTCTGCCTTAACGAGAAAGGCAAACCTGACTATGACAGGCTGAAGCCTGTACTCTTCGAGATGCCGAACTACACCTACCTGCGTACCGGTGAGACCATCGGCAAATGCACCACTTTCGGGAAAGGATACGGAAAGGGGGAATAGGAGATGAAAACGAGAAAATTAGGCAAAGACGGGCTGCAAGTGTCAGCCGTAGGCCTGGGTTGCATGGGATTCACGCAGAGTTATCCTCCGTACCCGGACCGCAAGGATGCGATAGAAACCATACGCCGGGCAGTCGACCTGGGCGTTACATTCTTCGATACGGCCGAGGTCTACAGTTACGGCAAGAATGAGGATTTGACAGGCGAAGCCCTGCAGCCGGTGCGTGACAAGGTAGTCATCGCCACCAAATTCGGCTACGACATGTCCGAGACTCCGGATTTGGCGGCTTCAGCACGGCCTGTAGCCCTGTCAAGCCGCCCGGAGACCATCCGCAAGGCAGTGGAAGGTTCGCTGCGCCGTCTGCGTACCGATCACATTGACCTTTACTACCAGCACAGGGTGGATCCTGATGTGCCTATTGAAACGGTGGCAGGAACGGTGGGTGAACTGATAAAGGAGGGCAAGGTGCTTCACTGGGGGCTATCCGAAGCTGCCCCTTCCACCGTCCGCCGGGCCCATGCTGTCTGTCCTCTGACTGCCGTGCAGAGTGAATACTCGCTCTGGTACCGCAAGCCGGAAGCTGAACTGCTGCCTACGCTGGAAGAATTGGGCATCGGCTTCGTACCCTTCAGCCCGCTTGGCAAGGCCATGCTGACCGGCCGCTTCAACCGGGACACGACATTCGACAAGACTGATTTCCGTTCCGCCATCCCGCGCTTCCATGGAGACAACCTGAGACACAACATGGAACTGGTGGAATATGTGGAAGCATTGGCAAAGCAAAAGGAGACTACACCGGCCCGTATCGCCATCGGCTGGCTGCTGGCGCAGAAACCGTGGATCGTACCGATTCCTGGCACAAAACGCATCGGACGCATCGAAGAAAACATCGGCGGAGCGGACATCAATTTCTCAGATGAAGAACTTGCAGGAATCCGCCGTCATCTGGACAGCATCGAGATACTCGGCGCCCGATATCCGGAAGACCAGGAGAAAATGACCGGACTTTAAAACGCCGTATGCATGGAACGGCGCGAATTTTTACGAAAGTCTGCACTGACCGTCCCGGGCACTGTTGCGGCAGGCACAGGGAAACTGATCGAGGAGGACATGGTGGTCTTTGCCGCGCCGATGTATTACTTCGGCATTTCTGCCCAGATGAAAAGTGTGATCGACCGCTTCTACTCCATCAACGCGGTCATTCCGGCTTTTCATGGCTCACATTCGGCAAAGAATACAGGTATTCCCTGCATTTGCTTACCCGCAATATTACCCCACTCCGGGCTTCGCCCTACGGTCGGAACCATGACAAGGGGTATTTGGGCGGACAGTCATTATATTCTTCGGCACGGGCATAAAACAAAAAATCCCGAAGTCGCCGGACTTCAGGATTTTGCTTCGGTTTGCCCTTTCGGGTGGTGGGAGCTGAGGGAGTCGAACCCCCGACCCTCTGCTTGTAAGGCAGACGCTCTGAACCAACTGAGCTAAGCTCCCGATAAGAACTTTGAATCCCCGCCTTTTTCGTTTGGGGATTGCAAAGGTAAGAAAGAATTTTTATTCTGCAAATTTTTCCCGTCGAAGATCACAATTTTTTAAGGAGACGCAGGGCAATGCGGCTGCGGTCCAGATCCACGCCTATGACCTCAACAATGACATGCTGATGAAGCTTGAGCACCTTTGACGGGTCATCAAGATGACGGACTCCCATCTGCGACACATGGATAAGGCCGTTCTGCTTTATGCCTATGTCCACGAAGGCTCCGAAAGCGGTGATGTTGGTCACAATGCCAGGAAGTTCCATGCCGTCCACAAGATCCTCGATGGTGTGGATGTCTTCGGAAAATTCAAATTCCCTGGCATCCTCGCGTGGATCCCGGCCCGGCTTCTTCAGCTCTGCAATGATGTCGTTGATTGTAGGAAGGCCGAAATCACCTTCCACATACCTTTCAGGAACTATCTTTGAAATGAGCTCTACATTTCCCAGCAGCTCCTTCGGGGTAACGCCGAGGTCGGAAGCCATCTTCTCCACTATATGATAGCATTCCGGATGCACGGCTGAATTGTCAAGAGGATTGTCGGCGCCTGGTATGCGCAGAAAGCCGGCACACTGTTCAAAGGCCTTGTCCCCGAGGCGTTTCACATTCAGAAGCTCCTTGCGGGACCTGTACGCACCGTGCCCGGTCCGGTATTCCACTATGTTGGCCGCCAGGGAAGGCCCTATCCCCGCCACATAGCTCAGGAGGTACGGACTTGCAGTGTTGAGATTCACTCCGACACTGTTCACGCAGCTTTCCACGGTATTGTCCAGAGTTTCCTTCAAGAGCCCCTGGTCAACATCATGCTGGTACTGCCCCACTCCGAGCGACTTCGGGTCTATCTTCACCAGCTCCGCAAGCGGATCCATCAGGCGGCGGCCTATCGACACGGCCCCCCTTACGGTCACATCCTGGTCCGGGAACTCCTCCCTTGCCACTTCGGATGCGGAATAGATGGAAGCGCCGTCCTCGCTGACGGAGTACACCCTGACGCCGTCCGGCAGAGGAATCCTCTTTATGAATGCCTCGGTCTCACGGCCAGCAGTCCCGTTGCCTATGGCTATCACCTCTATCCCATATTTTGAAATCATGTCCGACACAGCCCTGATGGCCTTCACTTTCTCGTTTGCCGGAGGATGCGGGAAAATGGTCTCATAATGGAGCAGATTCCCCTGCGCATCGAGGCAGACCACCTTGCATCCGGTCCTCAGTCCAGGATCAATGGCCAGGACCCTTTTCTGCCCGACAGGCGGAGCAAGAAGAAGCTGACGCAGATTCTCTCCGAAAATCCTCACCGAAGCAAGATCTGCCCTCTCCTTGGCCTGCGCTATCACCTCATTGGTGATGGACGGTTCAAGCAGCCTCTTGTAGGCATCATCCACCGCTTCCCGGATCTGTTCGGCAAGTGCCTTGGCAGGATAGCGCCGCTGCTGGCAGAAATCATAATACATCTTGTTGCCGCATTTCTCCGCGTCAGTGTCTATCTTCAGTGAAATGAACCCTTCAGACTCTGCCCTGAGCACGGCAAGCACCCTGTGGGGTGCCATTTTTGCCACAGGCTCCGAATAGTCGAAATATCCCTTGTATTTCTGGGCATCAGGAGAAGAAGACTTCTTCGTCGCCTTTGTCACCACCCTCCTGGTGCCGAATATCTGCCGCAAGGTTTCTCTCACTGAAGCCGTCTCGCTCAGACGCTCTGCTATTATGTCTCGCGCACCTGCAAGTGCATCTTCCACCGTCGTCACCTTATCATTCAGATATTTGGAGGCTTCCCGGACCGGATCGGCGACAGCAATGTCATACATCTTGTCCGCCAGAGGCTCGAGTCCGGCCTCCTTGGCGGCTGTGGCACGGGTACGCCTTTTCGGCTTGAACGGAAGATACAGGTCCTCCAGTTCCCTTGCATCAACACAGGCTTCAATCTGCCCGCGCAGCTCATCAGTCAGCGCCCCTGCCGCACCTATCGTCTCCAGAACGGTTTCCTTCCTCTTCTCCATCTCGGCAAAGACATCGGTCCAATGCCTGATCTCCGCCACTGCCACATCATCCAGCCCTCCTGTCTTCTCTTTCCGGTATCTGCTTATGAACGGTATGGTGGAACCAGCCTCAAAAAGTTCCGCACAGTTCTCCACCTGCCATTCCTTCACTCCAAGTCTGGATGCTATGTCCTTTATATAAATTTCCTTCATATATGATTATCAGTTTCAATGACCAAATCCTTACAAATTTAGAAAAATCCTCAAAAACCGGCAACATTGACAGGGGAATTGCCCTTGCTTTTCTTTTTGTTCCTGATTATATTTGCAGATACCTTAATTCATGACAATTGATACCGATGAAAATGAAAGCGCCAAAATTCATGTCTATTGCAGCTGCCATGATATCAGCCGCAATGTTCCAGTCCTGCGTGGAAAAATATGACTATAGCATGAGCATGACTACCGAAGAGCAGGCAGAAGCCATGGTCGGCACATGGATTCTCACAAGCGCAGGTACAGAGTCCCCTTCATTTGATGAAAACAGGGAATCCCATGTGGAAAACAACATCTCCACCGAACTGGAGTCAGTCACCATAACCGACAGTGAAATCACATTCAATTTCAGGAGTCCCGCACCTTTCTACCTCAGGTCTTCTGAGACAGGAAATGTATGGCAGGCTCAGAAGAATGTGACATCATATACATTCGGTCACTCGATAACAAACATAGAACACTGTGCGGCAGTATATTACGGAACCGAAGAGAATCCTTCGGCGACAATCGGATACAACGAATATGCCACATCCAGCTTCTTCGAATTTTTCACAAAGGATGATGTCAATGCCACACGGATGATACTCCACATGGATGCAGGGCATGACAACGATGTCCTTGCAGGCATTCATAATTGCTACCTTGAATTCAACAGGCAATGAAACATGACTCCTCCATCAGGAGTACAAATACGGTGAGACTGACATAAAAGTCCATGTCAGTCATGGGAGACCTGCTTCAGACGGTCACGGTAGGCCGAGAAAATCTTGGACTTGGACACAAAGCCGAGATATGTGCGCTCACTGTCCACCACGGGCAGGTTCCATGCATCGGTCTTCTCGAATTTCTTCATGACGCTGTCCATCTTCTCGTCAGCAATGACATACGCAGGCGAAGACTTCATGTAGTTGTAGACATGCATCTTGTCATACAGTTCCTTCTTGAACATGTCCCTGCGCACATCTTCCAGGGAAACATAGCCCTGGAAATGATTTTTGGAATCAATGACCGGGAAAATGTTGCGGGTCGAAGCCGATATGGCATCCACAAGCTCTCCTAGGGTGGCGTCTATCTTCACCGTGGTAAAGTCCGACTCTATGAGGTCTGATGTCCTCAACAGGGTGAGCACAGCCTGGTCACTGTCATGCGTAAGCAACTCTCCCTTCTTGGCTATACGCTTGGTATAGATGGAGTAAGGCTCCACAGTCCTTGTCGCACCGAAAGATATTGTCGAAGTAAGAATCAGAGGTACCAGCAGCTCATATCCGCCTGATATCTCGGCAATCAGGAAGATCGCCGTCATCGGGGCCTGCATCACTCCCGCCATCAGACCCGCCATCCCCACAAGCACGAAATTCTGCTCAGGGACAGATATGGAGGTCCCGGCAAAAATCAGGTTGAAGGTCCTCGACAGCACAAAGCCTGCAATCGCCCCCACGAACAGGGTAGGGCCGAAAGTTCCCCCGACACCTCCGCCTGCATTGGTGAAGGACATGGAAAAGACCTTCAGCAGAAGGATCAGCAGGAAAAATACGGGAACAGACCATTTGTGATGCATGAAGAACGCAAGCACAGTCTCACCGTCCAGGTCAATGTTGCCGCCGTTCAGAAGGATGCTGATGTACTCATATCCTTCCCCGTAAAGTGGAGGGAAAAGGAAAATGAGCAGACCCAGGCACAAGGCTGAAATACCCCAACGGCCGAAAGGATTCACAATGGACTTTATCTTGTCCTCCAGCCAGAGGGTTGTCCTTGTAAAATAGACCGAGCACAAAGCGCAGAATAGCCCCAACAGCACATAAAACGGGATGTTGTGCATGGTGAACGGGGACAATGTGCATTCAAAAGGCAGCGAATCCCCGAGAAAGAGATATGAAATCACCGTCGCCGACACCGTGGACATCAGCAGCGGCAGGATGGAGGTCATCGAAATGTTGAACAGAAGTATCTCCAAGGTAAAAAGCACTCCCGCCAAGGGAGCCTTGAAAATGCCTGCCACGGCCCCTGCAGCCCCACAGCCCAAAAGAATGGTCATGTTCTTGTACGACAGGCCCATCTTCCTGGCTATGTTCGAGCCTATGGCCGCCCCCGTGTACACAATCGGAGCCTCCGCTCCCACCGAACCTCCGAAGCCGATGGTCACTGAACTCGCAAGGATGGATGACCACATGTTGTGCGGGCGGATTCTGGACTCGTTCTTTGACACTGCCAGAAGCACCTTTGTCACGCCGTGCCCGATATTGTCCTTGATGACATATCTGACAAAGAGCATCGCCAGCAGCATTCCGATGCCGGGATAAAGCAGGTAGAGATAATTGTAGGCAGCCCCGTCAAACCACGAGGTGATGCCCCCGTGAATGAATTCAATGGCGAGTTTCAGCACCACTGCCGCCAGGCCGCAGGCTATTCCCACCACTATGGACAGGACAAGAATCAGCTCCTTCTCAGACATCATCCCTCTGACCTGCCTGAAAAAACCTGAAAATTTTGTATTTGCACAATCCTTGTCCATGCTCATCTGTCGGATCCGCCATTAAATCTGTTGATCTGCCATTAAATAAAAAAAAGGAGCTGCCGGTGCCGGCAGCTCCGATAATGTTCTCAAATAAAGAAGGCGGGAACTACCTTTCGGCATCCGGATCGGACGGCTCATCATCCCCGGTTGCATACTGGGAAATATTGTCATCAGGAAGATCTTCTCCCTCTCCGTCATCTCCTGCATCGTCATCGTCACCGTCCAGCCACCTTTCGATATCCTCAGCGTCATCCGTCTTGACCTTGAGCTTGACAAGATAGATGGCATCCGGAATTTCAAGTGTCACCGCATAGAAACTTGTCCCGTCAGGCTTGTCATATTTCTGAAGATCGGGGAAATAATCACTGAATCCCTTGGGATACTTCTCCGCAAATGCAGCTGCAAGCTCCTCCGACATGTTCTCATAGCTCACTACCGCTCTTTTCTTCTGACTATTAGGCTTCTCCATATCTCTTTCTTCTCTTTGTTGCACTTTTTGGATCAATTGTTCAAAATCACGGTGCAATAATAGAACATTTTTCCGAATGGAGATACGCTTATCTCACTTTTTTTTGAAAAAAAACGACTTTTGACGGCGTTTCCTCTCCATGTCCCTTTCCACAAAGACCTTTTTCATGGTACGGGGGTCCAGACCTGTCCAGAACATGACAGAAGAAGTGGTCATCGGTGTCGGGGTAAAATCCTGCACCTGGTCCATATACAGCCCTTTCAGCGAAGGATTGCGGGACAGCTTCTCCATATCCTTCATGGTGCATCCCGGATGCCCGGAAATGAAATACGGCACCAGCTCACAGTTTTTCCCGCTCTGCCGCACTATCCTGTCAAATTCAGACCTGAGCCTCTCGAATAGCCTGAACGACGGCTTGGCCATGAGCTTCAGTACCTCATCCTCCGTGTGTTCAGGGGCCACCTTCAGCCTGCCTGAAGTATGCTCAAGAATCAGTTCCTTCAGATACGGATATGAAGTGTCATCCACATATCCGTCCCTGTCCAGGAAAAGGTCATAGCGGATACCGCTGCCTATATACGAATGCCTTATGCCCTTGACGACAGCCACCTTGGCATACAGTTTCAGAAGCCTTGCGTGGGAACGGTCCAGATTGGCGCACGGCGACGGGAAAAGACATGACTTGCGGACACACTTTCCGCAGATTTCAAGGTTCTTGCCGCCCATACCGTACATGTTGGCCGTGGGCGCCCCGAGGTCGGAGATGTTTCCCGCAAAGCCCGGAAGCCCGCGCAGCCCCTCGACCTCCCTTATTATCGAATCCTCTGACCTGGACTGTATGAACTTGCCCTGATGCGCGGCTATCGTACAGAAATTGCAGCCTCCGAAGCATCCCCTGTGCGTATTTATCGAATATTTTATCATTTCATACGCCGGTATGTGCTTTCCCTTGTATCTCGGATGAGGCTGCTTCGTGAACGGAAGGTCCCAGAAGGAATCCATCTCCTTCTGTGTGGCAGGAGGATACGGAGGATTCACACGCACATGCCCGTCCCCGACAGGTTCCATAATCACAGCCGGATGCATCATGTTGGCATGGGTCTCTATCAGATGGAAATTCTCCGCAAAGGCCCGCCTGTCTCTGCGGCATTCCTCGTATGAATGGAGGACAAGCGCATCCCTGTCCCTGGATTTCCCGGTCATGAAAAATGCCAGCTGCGGAATCTTCCTGATGTCAGAGAGATTGCGGCCTGCCTCTATCGCCTTTGTCAGCTCAAGCATAGGCCTCTCCCCCATCCCGTAGCAGAGCCAGTCAGCCCCGCTAGTCACCAGGACGGACGGCATCAGGTCATCTTTCCAATAGTCATAATGAGTCAGCCTCCTGAGCGAAGCCTCGATGCCGCCTATGACCACCGGTATTTCAGGGTAGATATCCTTCAGAATCTTCGTGTACACTGTCACGGCATAGTCCGGACGCTGCCCGGCCTTGCCGCCTGGAGTATAGGCGTCATCGCTCCGGAGCCTCTTGGCCGCGGTATAATGGTTCACCATGGAGTCCATCGCTCCGGCATTCACTCCGAAATAGAGCCTCGGAGCCCCCAGTTTCCTGAAGTCTCGCAGATCATCCCGCCAGTTCGGCTGGGGCACGACAGCCACTCTGTACCCGGCCTTCTGCAGATATCTTGCAATCACGGCCGTACCGAAAGAAGGGTGGTCCACAAAGGCATCACCGGAAAAGATGATGATGTCAATGTAATCCCACCCCAATGCGTTGACCTCCTTGACGGAAGTCGGTATCATATAAGCCTGCTTGCTGTCCATTTCCGGCATGGCGTGTCACATCCTTTCCGGAAGCGAAATGCCCAGTATGGACATTGCCTTCACCAGCACCTTTGCAATGCAGTCCACCAGCACGAGCCTGCAGCACAGGAGAGCCTTGTCCTCTTCCTTCAGGACAGGCGTGTCATGATAATACTGGTTGAATTCCTTGGCAAGGTCGTATGCATAGTTTGCTATTATGGCAGGTGAATGTGCCTCCCCTCCCTCGGCTATCTTGTCCGGGAACTGGTTCAGTATCTTTATGATGCGCACTTCCTTCGGGGAGAGGGCCACTTCCGGGTTCACTGATTCAGGCCCGTACCCTATGCCTGCGGCCGCAGCCTTCCTCAGGATGGACTTGATCCTGGCATGGGTATACTGGATGAACGGTCCCGTGTTTCCGTTGAAGTCGATGGATTCCTTCGGGTCGAAGAGCATCGTCTTCTTAGGATCCACCTTGATGATGAAATACTTCAGGGCGCCGAGCCCTATCATCCGGAACAGTTCGTCCTGCTCCTTCTCATCCATATTTTCAAGCTTTCCGAGCTCCAGCGATGTCTCCTTTGCTGTATTGTACATCTTCTCAATGAGGTCATCGGCATCCACCACCGTGCCCTCACGGGACTTCATCTTGCCCTGCGGAAGTTCCACCATCCCGTATGAAAGATGGTATATGCTGTCCGCCCAGGCAAAGCCGAGCTTCTTCAATATGAGCTTCAGCACCTGGAAATGATAGTTCTGCTCATTTCCCACGACATAGATATGCTCGTCAAGGCTGTATTCCTCAAACCTCTGCTCTGCAGTACCGAGGTCCTGGGTGATATATACGGATGTCCCGTCGCCCCTGAGGAGCAGCTTCCTGTCGAGTCCGTCGGCAGTGAGGTCGCACCATACCGAGCCGTCAGCCTCTTTTTCGAAGATGCCCATGTCCAGACCTTTCTGCACGAGGGCCTTGCCGAAAAGATAGGTCTGGGACTCGTAATATGTCCTGTCAAAGGATATCCCGAGGTCGCTGTAGGTCTTGTCAAATCCCTCATAGACCCATCCGTTCATCTTCTTCCAGAGGTCTACCACCTCCTTGTCCCCATGCTCCCATCTGTAAAGCATTTCCTGGGCCTCTTTGAGGGATGGGGCATTCTTCTCGGCTTCCTCCTTTGACATGCCTCCGGCCACGAGTTCGTCCACTTCCGCCTTATACATGTCATTGAATGCCACATAATAGTCCCCGACAAGATGGTCGCCCTTCTTTCCGGAAGACTCCGGAGTTTCTCCGTTCCCCTTCTTCAGCCATGCGAGCATGGACTTGCAGATGTGAATTCCCCGGTCGTTCACCAGATTCACCTTCAGCACTTTGTGCCCGTTGGCCTCAAGAAGCTTAGACACCGACCAGCCGAGCAGGTTATTCCTTATATGTCCCAGATGCAGCGGCTTGTTTGTGTTCGGAGACGAGAATTCCACCATGATGGTCTTGCCTGTAGGCTCATGCCGGCCGAAATCCTCCGCCGATGCAATCCCGGAAAATATCCCGTTCCAGTACACTGTGGAAAAGGATATGTTCAGAAATCCCTTCACCACATTATAGGCGGCGACTTCAGGGCAGTTTGACACCAGCCATTCACCGATTGCCCTGCCGGTATTCTCAGGGGTTGACTTCGACACCTTCAGGAGCGGAAATACCACCAGGGTATAGTCTCCCTCGAACTCTTTCCTCGTCACCTGCACCTGCAGTGCAGAGCTGTCAATATCCGTTCCGTACAAGACCTTTATGGCCACGGAAGCCTTGTCAGTTATAAAATTTTCCGGTTTGATCATATCAATTTCTAATTTATCGTCAGCAGACGGATTCACCATACGCAGGAAGCCTGCAGAATAAAAACAAAGACATTCCGCCAGCCCTTCCGGACTGACGGAATCGTCTCATTCCGTTATTTCCAACTGCATCTCAGCCAAGGTAACTTTTCAAAAGCTTGCTTCTGGAATTGTTTCTCAATTTTCTGATGGCCTTCTCCTTGATCTGACGTACCCTTTCCCTCGTGAGCCCGAAACGCTCCCCTATCTCCTCCAGCGTCATCTCCTGGCAACCTATTCCGAAAAATGACTTCACGATCTCCCTTTCGCGCGGGGCAAGTGTCGAGAGCGACCTCTCTATCTCCTTGTTGAGGGATTCGTTTACAAGTCCCCTGTCGGCATTAGGCGAATCGTTGTTCACAAGCACATCCAGGAGGCTGTTGTCCTCTCCTTCGACGAAAGGGGCATCCACGGATACATGCCTTCCTGAAACCCGGAGGGTGTCGGCAATCTTGTCCTTGGGAACATCTATCATCTCCGAAAGTTCCTCGGTCGAAGGCATCCTCTCGTTTTCCTGCTCAAACTTT
Source organism: uncultured Bacteroidales bacterium (assembly GCA_944323825.1). Classification (GTDB taxonomy): domain Bacteria; phylum Bacteroidota; class Bacteroidia; order Bacteroidales; family UBA932; genus Cryptobacteroides. Next base: position 15,100 of record CALUTY010000019.1, on the reverse strand, counting down.
GAAAGGGCCTTGTTGATCTTGTTCAGGGATCCTACCTGGTTGAGAGGCAGCCTTACAATCCTCGACTGCTCCGCAAGAGCCTGCAGAATGGACTGGCGTATCCACCATACGGCGTAGGAAATGAATTTGAACCCCCTTGTCTCGTCGAATTTCTCGGCGGCCTTTATGAGGCCGAGATTCCCTTCATTGATGAGGTCCGGAAGGCTCAGACCCTGATTCTGATACTGTTTCGCAACGGACACCACGAATCTCAGGTTTGCCCTTGTCAGCTTCTCCAGAGCCGCCTGGTCTCCCTTGCGTATCCTCTGGGCCAGCTCGACCTCGTCCTCCACCGTTATCAGTTCCTCCCTTCCTATCTCCTGAAGGTACTTGTCAAGAGACGCGCTCTCACGGTTGGTAATCGATTTTGTAATCTTTAACTGTCTCATATATATGTCCTATATTCCGAAGCCGAAATAAGAAACTTTCCCGTAAGGCGTCACGCCTTCCACAAATACGGCCCTCTTCGACTTCTTGATGATATCCATCACATCCTGAGGCTTTTCTACAGGCTGGTCGTTGACATACAGTATGACAAATCCTTCGGAAACTCCGGCGTCCATCACCTTGCCCGGCCCTACGGAAACAATCTCGACACCGTGGCTGAGCCCGAGCTTTTCAAGGGTCTCCTTCGGGGCTTCCTTTATCCTTGCCCCGTAGAATGCCACACCGCCTTCCTCGTCAACCGAGCCGTTCTCTGCGGAAGTGCCCTTGAATGTCACGGTGAGCACCTTTTCCTTGCCGTCCCTTATGACGGTCATCTGAGTCTTGTCGCCCGGATGGAAATTGTTCACATGTTCCTGCACTGCCGATGCATTCAGCACCTTTGAAGAATCTATTGCCACGAGCACGTCACCGGCCTTCATTCCGGCCTCGTCCGCAGCACTGCCTTTCAAAACCTCAACAATATATACGCCGTTTGGAGAAGAAAGTTTCAATTCTTTTGCAGTTTTGTCATCCACCGGCCTCATTGTCACGCCGAGGACTGCCCTCTTCACGCTTCCGTAGTCAATCAGATCGTATGCAATCTTCTTCACGATGTTTGAAGGTATGGCAAACGAATATCCGGTATAGGATCCGGTCTGTGACACTATTGCAGTATTGATGCCGACGAGGTTCCCGGCCTTGTCCACAAGGGCTCCGCCGCTGTTTCCCGGATTCACGGCCGCATCCGTCTGGATGAATGACTCTATCTTGAACTCACCGTTGTAGTTTGGCATTGAACGGCCCTTTGCGCTCACGATGCCGGCAGTGATGGTGGAACGGAGGTCATACGGGCTGCCGATGGCTATCACCCACTCGCCGAGCCTCAGATCATCAGAATCACCGAAAGGAATCGTAGGCAGTCCCTGTGCATCCACCTTTATGAGGGCGACATCAGTTGCAGGGTCGGTCCCTACCAGCTGAGCCTCGTAAGTCTTGTTGTTGTTCAAGGTCACCTCAATCTTCGAAGCCCCCTCTATCACATGGTTGTTGGTGACGATGTAGCCGTCAGGCCTTATTATGACACCTGAACCGCTCCCGATCCTCTCCCTTTCCTGAGGGGACCCCTCATATCCGAAAAAGAAATCAAAGATAGAACTCGGCGCCGTCCTTGTCACATCCTTTACAGTCACTTTGACATATACCACGGCATCCACCGCCGACTCTGCAGCGTATGTAAAGTCCGGATATTCCGTCTGTGTCAGATTGACGGTACGGAACTGCCCGCCGTTGTCCGAAATCACCACCTGCTGCCCCACGGTTTCCGGACCGGCCGTCTTCACCACGACAAACGCAGCAATCGCACCGGCCACTGCCGAAAGCAGCACTGTCAGTATAACACCTTTTTTCATATTACAATAAGTTTAACAATTATTATCATAAAAAACACGCCGGACGGCAACCCGATGGCTGATTCACGCCGGCAAAATCATTTCAATTCCAGTCCCTTCCTGAACCGGGGCAGGAAAAATCAAATTATATGCCAAAATATAGTGAAAAATACCTATATTTGTCCGTTGCACTTTTGGACCATTCATGGCAATGGACAGGAACTGTTAAAAAGCATAAATATGAAATTGATCATTTCAAGCGCAGAGCTGCTGAAAGGCATCCTGGCCGTATCAAAGGCGATACCGGCCAAGTCGGCTCTTCCGATACTGGAGAATTTTCTGTTCGTGCTCAAGGGGAATACCCTGGAGATCACCGCATCGGACATGGAGCTTACGCTCAGGACCGTCATCGAGGTTGAAAACGCAATTGAAGAAGGGAAGATAGCGATTCCCGCAAAGCACATGACGGACCTCCTGAAGGAACTTCCGGACCAGCCTCTCACGATAAGCACCGTTAACGACAGCTCATTTGAATGCAGCTGGGCAAGCGGGGCATCGACTCTGCCTTATTTCCCGGCCGAGGACTATCCTGAAATCGTGATGACGGACGAAACTGCGGCAAAGATAGAATTTCCGGCAGAAAGCCTTGTGGAAGGCATTGCCAGCACAATATACGCCACTGCTGACGACGAGATAAGGCCTGCAATGAACGGCATCTTCTTCGACATCAGCCCTGAGTCTACGACCCTGGTGGCCTCGGATTCCCACAAGCTCGTATGCTACACCGTGGACGGGGTGAAGGCCGACGAAAAAGCCTCCTTTATCCTGCACAAAAGACCGGCTGCCGTGCTCAGGTCCATCATTGGCAAGAATGCGGAAAATGTAGCCATCACATTCGACTCGAAGAATGCCGTCTTCTCGTTTGACAGCACCACCGTGGTCTGCCGCCTTGTGGTCGGCAAATATCCGAAATACAGGGATGTGATACCGCAGAACAACACCAACATCCTGAAGATAGACAGGACAATGTTCCTCAACACGGTACGCAGGGTGTCAGTCTGCGCCAACAAGGCCTCCAACCACATCAAGTTCGACCTCAAGCCGGGCTCGCTTGAAATCTCCGCCCAGGATCTCGGCTTCTCGATTGCCGCCTACGAAAAGATGCCGTGCCAGTATGACGGGGACGAGCTGTCCATCGGCTTCAAGTCCACTTTCATCATCGAGATACTCGGCAACATGACCGGCAACGAGATAGTGATGAAGTTCGCCGACAGCAAGCGTGCAGCCCTCATCGTACCTGCAGAGGGAGAGGAGGACAGCGGCAAGATCTGCGGCATCATCATGCCTATAATGATTTGACCCGCCTGAAAGGATTTTTTCTGAAGACATTTACGATTATTTGAAATGGAATTGAATCTTGAAAGACCGATACTTTTCTTTGACATCGAAAGTACCGGTCTTAATATAGCGTCTGATGCAATAATAGAACTCAGTTTTGTAAAAATATTTCCGGGCTCGGAAGAACGCATAAAGACATGGAGGGTAAAGCCGTGGGATTATCTGAAGCGGTGCCAGAGGCCCATCACGCCAAGCGCCAAGGCCATCCATGGCATCAGCGATGAAGCCCTTGCCGACTGTCCCCGTTTTTCAGACATAGCCGATGAAGTGGTGGAATGGCTGAAAGGCAGCGATCTTGCCGGCTTCAACTCCACCAAGTTCGACCTTCCGATGCTCGCGGAGGAACTGGAAAGGGTGAGAAGGTACATGCAGCGCGACCTGGACATCAACCTTCACGAAATGAGGATGGTGGATGTGCAGAACATATATCATGTGATGGAGCCCCGTAACCTCAAGGCTGCGTACAGGTTCTATTGCGGGAAAGAGCTTGAGAACGCCCATGCTGCGGAAGCGGATACTCTCGCCACATACCAGGTGCTCAAATCCCAGCTCGACAGGTATCCCGATACTCTGAAAAACAATGTGGAATTCCTGTCCAACTTCTCAGAAAGGCAGAAAAGTCTTGACTACGCCGGCCGCATAGCCTTAAATGACAAGAAGGAACCTGTAATCAGCTTCGGAAAGCACAAGGGCAAGACCACAAGGGAAGTCTACTTCTCTGAGCCGTCGTATTTCAGCTGGATAGAGAACGGGGAATTCACCCTTGACACCAAGCGGCAGTTTGAACTGCTGAAACAGCAGTACGATGCAGAGAAAAGGGAAGCAAAACGGGCAGCCAAGGCGGCTGAACAGCCGAAACCCCTGTCCGACGAAGAGATAGGCAACTCCATCAGCATGCTTGCCGGGAAATTCAATGTGCGCACTGAAAAGCCCAAGACAGGCAAGGACCAGTCCGGGACAGGAAGCCTGTTCTGATAAGGCTGCGCCAGTCACGGACATGATGCATGCAGACTGCGGCACTAAGCAGGATTGACTTGAATATGAACATAATAGTAAAGCCATACGGCACAGAAAGATGCTGCTGCAGGCCGGACACCAGCTGGGAACGGGAAGACAGGGATCTTTTCGTTCCCGACTTCATATCCGGCTATTCATGGACTCCGGTACTCTTTGCACGCATAAGCAAGGCGGGAAAATGCATAGGAAGAAAGTTCGCGTCAAGATATTATGATGCAATAGGCTACGGCATACTGCTGTATGCAGATGACATGCTGGACGGCTCTCCGGAAGGCTTTGCCTGTGCCTCGTGCATGGACCATACTTCAGTGCTCCCCTTTCCGATGTATGACAAGGTGACACTCGAAAGCGGACAAAATATCTTTTCTGTCGCCATCAACGACAGGGAAATATATTCCACCTGCGAAGGCTCCGCCGGAATGATAGAAGACGCATTGGCTGCCGCATCCGGGATGGTATCCCTCCGTATAGGCGACCTTGCTGTCATGGAACTCGCCCCGATGGCAGGCCTTGTACGCCGGGAAACATCAGGACAGGCGCAGGAAAACGGTACGGAAATATCCGGCACATTCTGCGGCAATGAGCTGTTCAGATTCAAAATAATAATGTAAAAGGGGAAGAGCCACTCATGGGATTCGAACCCACGACCTACGCGTTACGAATGCGTTGCTCTACCGACTGAGCTAAAGTGGCTTTGAAACTCCTTCCCGGAAGCGCACTGAGCCTTTCAGCCCGGTTACTGCTCCGAAAGGGACTGCAAAGTTAGCAAATTTTTCAATATTTGAAAATTGATTTGATTTATTTTAATGCCCGCCGGAAAAATGCCCGCGATTTTCCGGCATATACATTTTATCAAACTGCAGGATGGAATATTCAGACATAATCATAACAGGAGGAGGTGCGGCAGGACTGATGGCCGCAATAGGGGCCGGGAAGGCCTTTTCCATAGCAGGGAAAACAGACGGAAGTATCGCCGTCATTGAAAAGATGCCCCGACCCGGAAGGAAAATCATGATTACAGGCAAAGGAAGGTGCAACATCACCAACATGAAGCCGTGGAATGAATTTTCCGGTCACATCCACCCCAAAGCCAACCCGCTCAAAGCCGCATTCCACAACCTGAATACGGAAGCCCTTGTCGGATTCTTCAACGGCAACGGACTGGAAACCGTCCTTGAACGCGGCGACAGGGTCTTCCCCGCCTCTCATCTTGCATCCGATGTAGTTGACACCCTTGTGAAGGCCGTATCGGCATCCGGAGCACAGCTCCATACCGGCTGTGAAGTTTCTGAAATAAGGAATGATGACGGCATCTTCCATGTCTTCTGCCGCAACGGCAGGGAATTCTCCTGCAGAAAACTCATAATAGCCACCGGAGGTCTTTCCTACCCGGGTACAGGCTCAACCGGCGACGGCTACCTCTGGGCAAGGCAGTTCGGCCACACGATCAGCCGCTGCTTCCCGTCCCTGACTGCGATTGTCCCGGAAGGCTACAAGATATCCGGAGAAGGTGCCGCCGACATTCAAGGCAGTGCCATGCAGACGGTCGGGAACGCCGGGGACAGACAGGGTCAGGACAAACGGATGACGCCCCTTAAAGGACATATCGACAGAAGTGTACCCCTGTCCGAAACCGGCTCGCTTCTGAACGGCAACCAGCTGAAGAATGTGACACTGACGCTTATCATAGACGGGAACACCGTACAGGAAGAGTTCGGTGACCTGGATTTCACTGACGGGGGCATTGAAGGCCCGACAGGTTTCAAGGTAAGCCGCAAATGTGTAAATGCCCTCATAAACGGCTCAAAGGCTACGGTGTCCATCGATTTGAAACCGGCCGTGGACAAAGAGGCTCTTGACGCGAGGATAAGAAACCTGTGGCAGGAAATCGCCAATGACAGGCGCAGCCAGGGCAAGAAATACGAAGACAGGTTCAGAATCCTCTTGGGCAAGCTCATCCCCATGTCCCTCGTGCAGGGATTCCGCCGCTGCAACCCGACCATCGACCACACGAACCTTGCCTCAAGGCTGAAAAACTGGAAGATGGACATCCGCGGCTTCGTAGGCTATGAAAGGTGCGTCATCACCGCAGGAGGCGTCTCCACCGGTGAAATAATTTCCAAGACCCTGGAATCAAAGCTGCAGCCGGGCCTGTATTTCGCCGGCGAAATCCTTGACCTTGACGGCGACACTGGGGGCTACAACCTCCAGACAGCCTTCTCAACAGGCATGCTCGCCGGAGAGTCCGCCGCCCGCAGTCTTGTCAGCGGTAAATGACTCCGGAGCCGACCATCTCCTCATTGTCATACCAGACGGCGAACTGGCCGGGAGTGATGCCGCGCTGAGGCGTATCGAAAAGGATGAATATCCCGCTGCTGCGCATCACTACGGTGGCATCCTGCAGCGGCTGACGATAACGTATGCGCACACGGTAGCGTCGTGTTTCCCCCAGCGTCATCCGAATGTCCGGCCGTATCCAGTGCACATCCTCTGGAAGGATTCTCAGACAGCTGCGGAAAAGCCCCTTGTGACTGTACCCCTCCCCGACATATATCGTATTGGTGACAATGTCGGTGGAAATCACGAAGACAGGTTCCCTGTGCCCGCCTACATTGAGACCCTTGCGCTGGCCTATCGTATAGAACTGCGCTCCGTCATGCTTTCCTATGATTTTTCCGTAAGGGTTCTCCTTGTATCTAGTCTTCTTCACATGCCTTTTCCCGGCCCTGTAGGTCTCCGTTTCGAAACGGATGCCTTCGTAGGTCACCGGTTCTGACAGCCTCACGATCAGATCCTCATCCAGTGCAGCCAATTTTTCAGGCGACAATTCCGGTACGGAAAACTCTCTTTCCCCAGAACTGTCATTTTTCCTGATGTCATCATGCTTCAGGGATTCAAGAGTTGACCTTATGAAGCCGTACTGGTCATTTTGCCCATAAAAGGCATCATAGACCTCCACAATGTCCCCTTCGTTCGGCTTGAGCTTCTGCTGCAGGAATGTCGGCAGATCGACCTTCCCCACAAAGCATATCCCCTGCGAATCCTTCTTGTCCGCCGACGGCAGATCCGCCTCCCGGGCAATGCGGCGTACTTCCGGCTTTTCAATGTCACCTATAGGAAACATGGCACGGGCAAGCTGCTCCTGAGTGAGCTGGCAGAGGAAATAGCTCTGGTCCTTGTTGGAGTCCGCGCCTGCGAAAATCCTGTAGACAGGCTTTCCGTCAGCCCCTATGATACTGTCTTTCCTGCAATAATGCCCCGTTGCTACATAATCCGCCCCGAGCCGCATTGCGCAGTTCAGAAAGGCATCGAACTTTATCTCCCTGTTGCACAAGACATCCGGATTCGGTGTCCGTCCCTTCGAATACTCATCGAACATATAGTCCACCACGCGTCTGCGGTATTCATCGCTCAAATCCACAAAATAAAACGGAATGCCTATCTTCCGCGCAACCATTTCTGCCACGAAACGGTCCTCTTCCCATTCGCAGTCACCGTGAAGCGTCCCGGCTGTATCATGCCAGTTCTGCATGAAGAGGGCAAACACATCATATCCGGCCCTTTTCAGAAGAAGGGCTGCAACGCTTGAATCCACGCCTCCGGAGAGTCCTACGCATACTTTCATTTCAGACAAAAGAAAGACAAATTGAACATATCCATGACAAAATCCGTCCATAAACGGCTGTCAATCACAAAAAACTGCATGCAGTCACGGCAACTTCCGATAAAATTGCTATATTTGTTTGTATGGTGACCGCATTGGACTGCAAATATAACACTTTATGGTCACTTGGAAAAAGTAAAACAAACATTGCCGGAAATGACAACAAGAGAAATAAACATAAGCTACACAGAATACGACAGCATCGGACAGCTTTCTCCCGAGGACAGGGAACTGGCGGCAGCGGCAATAAAGGCGTCTGAAAATGCCTATACTCCATATTCGCATTTCAATGTCGGAGCGGCCATCAGACTTTCAAACGGAAAGATTGTAACGGGCTCCAACCAGGAAAACATGGCCTATCCTTCCGGACTCTGCGCAGAGCGCACGGCCATGTTTCATGCCGCCGCCCAATATCCTGACGCCATGATGGAAACCCTGGCGGTAGCCGGATGCAAAGACGGGAAACTTTGCAGTGTACCTGCCACCCCATGCGGGGCATGCCGGCAGGTCATGGCAGAATACCAGACACGCGGAGGCCGCCCGATGGAGATAATCATGGTCGGGGCGGAGAAAATATGGAAATTCAGCAGGGTCGACGACATCCTGCCCCTGATCTTCGACAGCCTGAAATGACAAGATGAATCCGATTAAATTTCATCGGACTTTTGTCAAACATTTTTGCAGTAAAGAAATTTTGCGTATCTTTGTGCCGGGTAAGTCTTACACGACCAGCTCCCTCTGAACTCCCCCAGGGCCGGAAGGCAGCAAGGGCAGGAGGTTGTAGCGGTGCGATGTAATAAGCTTACCCTTTTTTCATTTCATGAGCGGCACTGTCATGTATTCCGCATCCGGAAATTCCGAAGCAAGATAATCCTGGATATATTTCTGAGTATCATCAGATATTGTAGTATCCTCCTCCTGCGGATAGAGGTTGAACATCAGCAGTTTCAGTTCAAGCCCGTGCCTTTTTGCAGCCTCAAGGCTGAGCAGGGTGTGGTTGATGCTTCCGAGCTTGCCGGATGTGACAAGAATAAGCGGCCAGCCCTTTTCCGCAGCATAGTCCAAAGTGAGCAGGGAGCGTGTCAGGGGCACCATCAGTCCTCCAGCCCCTTCGAGAAGCACGGCATCGTACCTTTCACTCAAGGCCACAGCTGCCGACTCAATCTTGCCGAAATCAATCTCTCTGCCGTCAATTTCCGCGGCAAGATGCGGCGAACACGGGTAAGAAAAGATTTCAGGCATGGTCAGCTTCTCGTCATCCTCAGGAAGAAAACCGCAGCCCATAATCTTCCTGTGCAGCTCTATGTCCTCCGAGACATCCGTATTTCCTGTCTGGACCAGTTTCTGGGTTATGGTCCTTATGCCTTTTTCATTCCATACCTTCGCGAGATATCCCGTGGCGTAGCTTTTCCCCACCCCGGTATCAATCCCGCTCACAAAAAACACATTCTTCTTCATATAATTCATATCATTTTTGACCATATCTTTTTGAATGCCTTTTCCTGCACACGAAAAACATCGGATGGTAAGTAAGCCTTACTGCATCTCCGGAATGTGAAGCAGCCGGGAATTCTTCAGCATACCTTCTGCAGAATGATTCAAGCCTGCCTCTGGTCCAAGGTTCCTTCTTCAGCCCTGTAACCCCGGTATCTTTCAGATGCCTGAGCACATCCATCGGGGAAGCGAACTCCAGACGCACTGTATTCTCCTCAGTCACCAATACATCGAACATCGGCTCCAGCATTTCCGTCAGTTCCCCGGCCGTCAGATATTCAAGCGAAGTCCCTTCAAGTGCCTGTATCTCTTCGAGATTCCTCTTCCCGAATGTGCTGAATGCAAGCATTCCTCCGCCGCCCATATCTCCCAATGAAGATGCGCATTTCCGGAAAAATCCAGGCAGATCAACAAACCACTGCATCACGGACGATGACATTATAAGGTCCAGACCGTCCGGCAAATCCGATTTCTCGGCATCACCGGAGAAAAAACAGGTCCTGTCAGACAGAAGATCCGACACAAAAGATTCCATTTCCGGACACAGGTCGTTGAGCCACATCCTCTCAGGACGGCAATGTTCCAGGAATACCCGTGAAAGGCATCCCGTTCCGCAGCCGATTTCAAGCACTCTGCCGAATCTAGTCCCTCCCTCTCCGGCAAGAAGTTCATAAAGCCTTCCGGCCATCATCCTCTGCACAACGGCATTGTCATCGTATGTTCCTGCAGCTTTTGAAAATCTCTCCCTTACAAATTCCTTGTCCATATTAATAAATACAAAGCAGGTTTCTCCACTTCGGGCTTCGCCCTACAGTCAGAACGACAACATGGGGCATTGTTCTGATATCATATACCTTTCAGGAGCCTTTCGAAAAGGACCCTGTCATAATGGGCGGAATCCGTCTGCAGTACCCTGTCCGCATTGTCTTTCCATGCCGCAAGCTGGTTGGATGCCGGAAAAATGAGATCATTCCCCCCGACAACGGCGAGGTTCCAATGAATGTGTCCCTTTTCTGCAGGAAGTGTCATCGGACTTTCTTCGGCTGAAGCATACCGGGTGCCATATTTTCCCGGATTTTCTGTCACTTGGGCATACAATGAGGCCAGTTCATCCTTCAGTTCATCAGGTCCCCTGTCCGGCAGATGCTCCATGAAATATCCGAGATCCTTTCCGCACATCCTGCGTCTGAACTTCGCCAGGACAGGGGCGGACATCCCTTCCAATGTTCCCTTGAACACCGGCACAGGTATTCCCATTGTGTCATCAATCGGAGCCAATGTCCCTCCGACAGCCACGCATCTGACAAGACGGCCGCGGGCAGATTCCATCCCGTCCCCTGACAATATGCGGTCCGCCACCCACACGCCCATCGACCATGCCAGAAGATATATATTCCGGTAATTGTCCAGAAGGCTGCAGTCAAAGTCGGGAGTCCTGTAGTCATAGCAGAGCATGCAGTCATGCCCCGGCATTATTACGCAGTCCGAAAAAAGTTCCGGACCGCTCCCCCATCCTCCGAAAAACAGCAGAAGAGATTCACTCCCTTCATTTTTCAAAAAATATTGTCTCATGTTTATTTCATTTTTTTTGCAATAAGGAGAGAAGGCGATCCACATCATCACCGGTGACGGAAGCCGTCAACGAAATCCGCAGCCGGGATGTGCCCTCCGGAACTGTAGGCGGCCTGACAGGAAGGAGATAAAATCCGTTCCGCTGGAACATCCCGGCCATTTCCACTGCCTTAAAGCTTTCTCCTGCCACGAGCGGCACTATCTGGCTATCCGAGTCTGAAACATATCCTGCCCCGGCAAGCCCTTTCCTGAGCCGCTCCGAAAGCGAGGCAAGACGGTCCCGGCGGTCCGACATGCCGGGAAGCCGTTTCAGGACATGCAGCGTCCAGAGAATATTGACCGGAGGGAGGGCTGTAGTGAATATGAATGTCCTCATCCTGTTGACAAGGAAATCCCTCACAGCCTTCGTGCAGAGCACATAGCCCCCCGCAGAGGCAAGAGCCTTCCCAAGCGTGCCTATGAGAAAGTCAATATCCGGAATGCAGTCCTGCTCCTGTGCCACTCCAAGCCCTGTCCTGCCCCGTACCCCGACGGCATGGGCCTCATCCACATAAAGCATGACATTCCCATACTCCTTTTTCAGAGCAGCCAGCCTTGCAAGATCAGTCACATCCCCGTCCATGCTGAATATGCTTTCAGTGACTATGAAGATTTTTCCGCAGGCTGTGTGATGCCTTTTCAGCAGGGATTCCAGCTGGTCCAGATCCTGATGTCTGTATCTTACAGTCTTCGCCGGACTCAGCCTTATGCCGTCTATGATGCTGGCATGCACCAGCTTGTCTGCAAGGATGACATCGTCAGGTCCGGTCACTGCAGGAAGTATTCCTGAATTGGCGTGGTATCCGCTTCCGAACACGAGGGCTGCCTCCGTGCCGTACAACGCACACAATTCATTCTCCACGGCCTCATATATGCTGAAATTCCCGGTCAGAAGCCGAGAAGAAGATGAGGAAAACAAGAATTGCTCCGGAATACATTTCCCGTACACAGATTCTCCGGACATTGTCTTCATGACATAATCCCCCAGCCCTGAATTCCGGAGAAAATCCGCATAAAACTCAGTGTCCGAAGCCAGGCCGAGATAATCATTGGATGAAAGGTTGAGCATCCGCTGCCCTCCGATGAGCATGCTGCCGCCGCAATGCCCGGCGTGCACAAGGTGCCTCAAATTCCCCTTTGTCCCGAGGTCCGACAATATATTTTCAATATCCACCATCTGTTGTCATTCCGGCATTTCCGATGTTATTTTTACAAGGGCAGATGTCAGCCGGGAAAGTTCCTCCGGGCTTATTATGAACGGAGGCATTATATAGACGAGTTTCCCGAAAGGCCGCACCCAGATGCCTTCCTCTATGAACCTGCGCTGCATCCACGCCATGTCCACCGGCTTTTTTGTCTCTATCACTCCGATGGCACCGAGGACACGCACTTCCGCCACCTGCGGAAGGAAAGAGGCAGGTGCAAGTTCCCTTTTCATCTGCGACTCTATGGACTTCACCTTTTCCTTCCATCCCGAAGAAAGCAGCAGGTCCACACTAGCACAGGCAACGGCACATGCAAGCGGATTGGCCATGAATGTAGGGCCGTGCATGAAGGCATGCGGGCTGTTGCCGGAAATGGTTTCGGCCACCTTGTCTGTCGTCAGCACGGCTGACAAGGTCATATATCCTCCTGTCAAAGCCTTTCCTATGCACATTATGTCCGGCTTCACCCCGGCATGTTCCCAGGCGAAAAGGCGTCCCGTCCTTCCGAATCCGGTCGCTATCTCATCGAAAATCACCAGCACGCCATATCTCCTGCACAGCATGGACGCCTGGCGAAGATACTCCGGATTGTAGAAATGCATACCTCCGGCCCCCTGCACAACGGGCTCGAGAATCAGTGCGGCAAGCGTATCATGGTGTTCCTCCAACACTTTTTCCAACGGCCGGATGTCCTCCTGCAGCCATTCCCCGTCAAACCTGCTCTGCGGAGAAGGCACAAAATGTCTCACCGGAAGGGCAGGACCGAAGATGCTGTGCATCCCTGTAACCGGGTCACATACCGACATAGCATTCCATGTATCCCCGTGGTAACCTGTCCTAATGGTCACAAAATCCGATCTCTCCGGATGTCCCAGGGCATAATGGTACTGCACCGCCATTTTCATGGCAACTTCCACTGCCACCGAACCGCTGTCGGCATAGAAGATATGCGTAAACTCTTCCGGCAATATCCCCGTCAGCTTCTTCCCGAGCTCTATTGCCGGCTCATGAGTAAGTCCGCCGAACATCACATGCGACATCCTCTCAAGCTGTCTTCCTGCCGCCTCATTAAGTACAGGATGATTATAGCCATGTATTGCGCACCACCACGACGACATTCCCTCAATGAGTTCTGTCCCGTCTTCCAGGACTATCCTGCATCCGTGTGCCTCCTTCACCTTATATGCAGGCAGCGGATCTGTCGCTGAAGTATAGGGATGCCACAGGTGCTCCCTGTCAAACGCATCGGTAATTCTTTCAAAATCAATATTGTTCATATAATATTCATTTTATTCATGTCAATATCGGGAATCAAGTCCTGCTTCGCCATCTGTCAAATGACTGCAAGGGTATAACCCGCCTCCTTTATCCGCCGCATGTCAGTAGACACATCCGCCCCTACAGTAGTCAGCATGTCGCCTATGATGGCCGCATTTATGCCTGAACGGAATGCCTTCATCAGCGTCTTTTCAGAAAGCCTCGCCCTGCCTCCGGCAAACCTTAGCCGTGCATACGGCATCATCAGCCTGAAAATGGCTATTGTCCTGAGTATTTCATCTTCGGGAATCAGAGGCTGCGACTCCAGGGCAGTACCCTTTATCGGTGAAAGGATATTCACAGGTACTGAATTTACACCAAGCTCCTTCAGCACAGATGCCAGTTCTATCCTTTGCGCCATCGTCTCTCCCATCCCGATTATTCCGCCGCTGCATATTTCCATCCCTGCCTCTCTGGCGGCCTCCAGAGTCCTGAACTTCTGTTCCTGCGTGTGCGTAGTACATAATGACGGGAAATATGAAGGAGCAGTTTCAAGATTGCAATGGTACCGTCTTATCCCGGCATCATGAAGGCGTACAAGTTCATCCTTTGAAAGGAGTCCGGCCGAAAGACACATATAGATGCCGCAATCCTTCCCTATGGCCTCTGCAGCCTGACAGATGCCCTCGACCTCATCTGGTTTCAAGCGTCTTCCGCTGGTGACAATCGAAAAGCGGCCTATACCCTTGGACTTGCACAGCCGGGCCGTCTCCAGCAGCCTGTCCGGAGAGAGCAGCGGATATTCATCAGCAGCTGTCTGATGATGGGCAGACTGCGCACACCACCGGCAGTCTTCCGGACATCTTCCCGATTTCGCATTTATTATGGAACAGGTGTCAAAAGTCTTCGGGCAGCACCGCTGCATTACCGCCTGTGCAGCCTCCAGAAGTTCATCCAAAGGCATATTCTCTGCATATTCAAGAGCAGTTGCCGTATCCAGGCCGCCGTCACTTATTATTTTTTCTACCGACTCTTCTGTCATACTCCAATAATATCAACAAAAAAAATGGCCGGAAAGCCAATAAGCCTTCCGACCACAACTATATGCGAAACATCTCTGAAGCCCCGCAGAAGCCTCAGAAACAAACCTTATTTCAGAAAATGAAAAAGCGGCAAGAACCTCTGCCAATCCTGGAGGCGAAGAAGTCTCATCTCCAGAAAAGGTCCCGCGCTTGAAAGTCCTGCCATGTTCCAGAATAAAACGGGCGACAGACAAAGAATGTATGCTTTTTTCCTTTTTAAGTGAAGCATCAGCAATATCTGCCTTAAGATGCCCGATGGTGACATGTCTTCCGATCGAATTGAATACAGCATAAGGACTCCTGTTCCATCTTCTGAAACGGGCGGACCTGATTCTGTATGAAGATATCTTTCTCATGACAAGGTTGCAAATATAATGAGAAACCGGATGCAATACAAGCAAGTCCCATCTGTTTGTATTGCCGAAGCTGGAAAGAAAAGATATAAAAAAGGTCGCCCGGGGATGAAATCCATCTCCGGGCGACCCGATAAAAGCGGCGGCGGCCTACTCTCCCACCCTT
>CALUTY010000018.1 GCA_944323825.1 uncultured Bacteroidales bacterium | reverse complement strand
GGTTGCGGTAATACTCACAAACCTCTGTAAAGGTAATGAATTTTGTCCAAACAAATCCCGATTTTTCCTCCGAAAAATGTATTTTGTCCAAATAAACCACGCCATTTGAGGCGGTCAAACACTGTTGTCCAAACAAATTAAATCCCCGCCAATCTTATTGATTAACAGGGATTTAATAGTAGTTTTTGCGCTTAAAATTGCACTAATATTCCTCCTCGTTGAAGAAAAAGTCGTCTTTTGTCGGATAGTCAGGCCAGATGTCCTCAATACTTTCGTAAATCTCGCCGTCATCCTCAAGCTCTTCGAGATTCTCCACAACTTCCAGAGGAGCTCCGGAACGGGTAGCATAGTCTATCAGTTCCTCCTTGGTGGCTGGCCAAGGAGCATCCTCCAACCTATACGCAAGTTCAAGTGTCCAGTACATGGTAAAATTAAGTTAAATAATTAATATTCAACATATAACATTCACAAACTCTGTCATGCCATACATTTGACGCGCAAATATATACAAAAAAAACTTACTATGAATTTCTTTTTCTTATTTTTGCACTCCAATTCATTGGCCGGCAAAGATATCGCGGGACTGAATCAATATCCGTACCATAAAGTATCGCCGGACAGAAATGACATGAACAATTAATTCGCTGATGGCTATGGCATACTGCAGAGAAGATATTTACGATGAGAAGACAACCGCTGAAATTGCAAGGCATTACAGGGAGATTCTGCGGCTGATCGGGGAAGACCCTGAAAGGGAAGGGCTTGTCAAGACTCCAGAGCGGGTGGCCAAGGCGCTGCAGTTTCTGACAAAAGGCTATGGCCAGGACGGGGCGGAGATTCTGAGCGGTGCCCTTTTCAAGGAGGAGTACAGCCAGATGGTTCTTGTCAAGGACATTGAACTGTACTCGACATGCGAACATCATATGATGCCATTTATCGGCAAGGCACATGTGGCATACATCCCTGACGGGACGATTACCGGGCTGAGCAAGATAGCTCGCGTTGTGGAGACCTACGCCCGAAGACTGCAGGTACAGGAAAGGCTTACGGTGCAGATACGGGACTGCATACAGAAGACCCTGAATCCCATGGGGGTAGCCGTTGTCATTGAGGCTGCGCACACATGCATGCAGATACGTGGAGTGGAAAAGTCCAATGCAGTGACTGTAACCTCGGCTTTCTCAGGCGTCTTCCTGAAAGACGAAAGGACCAGAAACGAATTTCTCAATCTGATACGCCACTGACAGATAACAAGGCTCCGGCTTCCGGGACCGGCTCAGGCCCTATGAACGGAATGATGCTCCGACCTCTACAGCTTCAGGAGGAAGAACATTATTAATATATGAAAAGCCCACAAACAGCATCCGCTGAGCAAGACATATAAACAGCATCCGTTAAACAGGATACACAAACAGCACCCGCTGAACTGAATACAGGACCAATGCCGGGACCGGTCTCAGAAAATCTTCTGAAGGAAATCGGTAAGATAGATTCTCCAGTTACGCCATATATGTCCCCCGTCCGACTCGTGGTACTCATATGGATATCCGTGACTGTCAAGATAACTGCGGAGACGGACATTCTCTTCATACAGGAAATCATCCTTTCCTATGGCGATGTAGTAAAGTTCCACCCCGTCGGCAAACTGCCGGGCAACCTTCCTGTCGAAATCCGCATACACCCCGGTACCATCCTCAAGCTGACGCACGGCTGCGGAGAAAAGCCCGACATATCCGAACGTATCCGGATACTGCTTGGAGATGTGGAATGAATGGAACCCGCCCATGGAAAGCCCTGCAACAGCCCGGTCTTCAGCCTTACGTACCGTCCTGTAATGGGAATCCACAAACCGGACAATCTCCAAAAAAGATGCTTCATATGACCCCTCCATAGACTTGGGCGGCCTTGTTATGGGCTGATACAATCCGTCAGGCCCCTCGCCCGGAGCCGACGGAAGAGCCGCATTGCCGTTCGGCATGACCACAATCATCGGTACGGCCTTTCCTGCGGCAATCAGATTGTCCAGAATCTGTGTTGCCCTGCCCAAAATCATCCATGCATCCTCGTCCCCTCCCATGCCATGCAGAAGATAAAGTACGGGATATCTCCGGCTGCCCGAGTCTTCGTATCCTGCAGGCGTATACACCGTCAACCTTCTTGACATCCCGAGTGACTCTGACTCATACCATACCTTGGAGACAGTCCCGTGCGACACATCATTTACACTGTAAAGCGCACCCCTTTCCCCTGGCACTATGAAAATATTCATCAGAGAACGCACATCCCTCATAAGGAATACGTTCGAAGGATCGAGCATCCTGAGGCCATCCACCACAAATGCATAGCTGTACAGCTCGGATGCCAAAGGCGCAGAAGTCCAGCTCCAGACCCCATGCCCGTCTTCAGTAAGCCCGGCACTTCCCCATCCCCCTTCGTCGGAAACAAGAAAATCGCCGCACACCTCCACCTTTACGGCTTTGGGGGCATAAATCCTGAATGTCACTGAATTATCCTCATTAATCTGCGGAGAGGCAAGTCCCTCGGAAGTAAAAATGGCCTGCTGCCCAATTGCCGGAACCGCCATCAGCAATACCGCAAGCAATGCCAGCACATTCTTTCTGCAATATAAACCCAGATGTGTCATAACTCAAAATCAACCGATAATCATGCAAGATACACAAAAGCCGTACACATACCAAACAAAAAAAGGGCAACCCGAAAGAAAATACTCTTTGAGTTGCCCTTTATAAAAAACCGCAGGAATAAGATCCTTATACACGACTCACAGTCATTTCAGTGCGGCTCCGTCATGGAACGCATTCCCGACCTTCTCCCCGAGACGCAGATAAGCATTATTTACAGGGTCAAAGGAAATCGGCTGTAGCTTTGCCGGATCTATCCTGCCATCAGTCAGGATACTCTCATCAGCATTGACATTGACTATTTCGCCCCTCATGATACATGTATCCGGATTATAGTCGATGACCTTGCACTCGAGAGCCATCGGAAGTTCGTCAAAAAGCGGAGCATTGACAAACCCGCTCTTTGTCACATGGAAACCGGCTTTTGCAAGTTTATCAGGGACATTATTTCCGGAAGCTATCCCGAAATAATCACACTCGACAACATGCTTTGCATCAGCCACACTGACAGTAAATGCACCTGTCTTCAGTAAATTCTTCACTGTCTTATGTCCTGCGCTGAGACAGATTGAAATCTGGGTTTCCTCGCTGATTCCTCCCCATGCCGCATTCATTGCATCAGGGCGGCCATCCTCGTCATATGTCCCGATGATAAGCACCGGCTGAGGATACAGATAAGGCTTTGCTCCGAAATTTTTTCTCATGACAAGTTCTCCAGTTTTAAATAAACCTCAAAATCCTTTATTTAAGGTAGGCGTCTGCTACGACCTTCTCGCTGCGTGCAATGAAGTCGCTCAGGTCCTTGCCTTTGAGCATGCCGTTGGCGAGAAGGGCGAGGTCGGTGATCTGCTTGAGGATGCCGTTGGCGGCGGCAAAGGACTCAAGATCTTTCTTATGGGCATCGGCGGCGGCATTCTTTGCATCCTCTACTGACTTCTTCTGCTCCTCTGTGGCATCGGAAGCGGCGTCTGCTACCTTTTCGGCAGGCTTGACATCGGCTGCCTTGGCATCCATTATCTTCTTGACGAGAGGATTTTCCATGTTGACGGTGATGTTGTATGATGCAGGCATCTCACCATAGAAATTCATTCCTCCGCCAAGGGCAGACATCTCACGGTAACGGCGCATGAACTCTGACTGGGTGATCAGGATAGGGGCAGCATCCTCTCCCATGTTGTCCGCAGCCACATAATAGTTGTTCTCCTTCGGAAGGACGGACTGGAAGATGGTATTGAGGTCGGCCTTCTCATCATCGCTGAGTTCAGGCCTGATCTTGTCAGCCTTAGGGATGAGGTTGTCGATGCTGTCGGAGTCCACACGGGCGAAACGGGTGTTCTCAATCTTCATTTCGAGCAGGTTGACGAAATGGGAATCAAGCTGGCAGTCCATCAGAAGCACATCATAGCCTTTGTTGCGGGCAGCCTCGATGAACGGATACTGGGCCTCGGCATCTGTTGCATACAGGAAGACGAGCTTCTTGTCCTTGTCAGTCTGTTCACCCTCGATGGCCTTCTTATAGTCATCGATGCTGAAATATTTCCCTTCGGTATTCTTCAGCAGACAGAATTTCATGGCCCTTTCGCAGAACTTTTCGTCGCTCAGCATGCCGTATTCTATGAAAAGCTTGAGATTGTCCCACTTCTTTTCCAGAGCCTCGCGCTCGTTCTTGAATATCTCTTCAAGACGGTCAGCAACCTTTCTGGTGATGTAGCCGGATATCTTCTTGACATTGGCATCGCTCTGGAGATAACTTCTTGAAACATTCAGAGGAATGTCCGGAGAGTCGATGACTCCGTGCAGGAGAGTCAGGAAGTCAGGAACGATGTTGTCGACTGAGTCGGTGACGAACATCTGGTTGCAGTAGAGCTGGATCTTGTTCCTGGTGATTTCCATCTTGTCCTTGATCTTCGGGAAATAGAGGATTCCGGTCAGATGGAACGGATAATCCACATTAAGATGTATATGGAACAGAGGCTCGTCCTGCATAGGATAGAGAGCCCTGTAGAACTCCATGTAGTCCTCTTCCTTAAGCTCGGATGGCTTCTTTGCCCAGAGCGGCTCAAGCTTGTTGATCACATTGTCCTTGTCGGTGTCCACATATTTTCCGTCCTTCCATTCCTGCTCCTTGCCGAAGATGACAGGGACAGGCATGAATTTGCAGTATTTGTCCAGAAGGGTCTGGATGCGGCCCTTTGTGGCGAATTCTGCATCCTCGTCATCGATGTATAGTGTGATTTCCGTACCCCTGTCAGCCTTATTGCTGTCACCCATCTCATATTCAGGGCTTCCGTCACATGACCAGCGGACGGCCTTGGCGCCCTCTTTCCATGACAGGGTGTCAATGGTGACCTTCTTGGACACCATGAAGGCGGAATAGAATCCGAGTCCGAAGTGGCCGATGATGTTGCCTATCTGGTCCTTGTATTTCTCAAGGAACTCGCCTGCACTCGAAAAGGCTATCTGGTTGATGTACTGGTCCACCTCTTCGGCCGTCATTCCCAGACCGTTGTCTATGACCTTGAGGGTCTTTTCCTTTTCATCCAGGACAATGCGCACATTCAGTTCCCCAAGCTCTCCCTTGAACTCTCCGGAGGCTGCAAGCGCCTTCATCTTCTGGTCTGCATCCACGGCATTGGCTACCAGCTCGCGGAGGAAAATCTCATGATCCGAATAGAGGAATTTCTTGATTACCGGGAAAATGTTCTCGGTGGTCACACCTATCTTACCTTTTGTAGTTTCTTTTGACATAATTATTATATTTTACAGTTTCTTTTCCATCTGAAACCGCCGTCTGCCCCGAAAGGCCACATAAAACCGGCGGAATGTCAGAACGGACTGGAAGCAGGACGCCCGTCAAGACACGCCGTCATAAAGTCAAAATATGTTCCAATAAAAAAAAGACTGACGAATTGTCAGTCTTAAATGTCATTTGTAGAGGAAACGCCTGATGCTCATCTTCGGTGTCTTCTCAAATGGAGTGTCCATGACTTCGACCTTTGATATGCGGCTGTACGCAGGAAGGGAGCGGTTGGCCTCCGCCATCACTGTTTCCGCAACTGAAGACAACGCATCCGGAGCCATTCCGTCGGCGGCCATCTTGTCCCTGTCAAAATACACGAGGGCGACAAGGCGGGAATTCCTGTCCACCACGACGGACTCCACCACATAAGGCTGGTTGTTCACTATGGCCTCAATCTCCTCCGGATAGATGTTCTGCCCGTTGGAAGAAAGTATCATGTTCTTGCTGCGTCCCCTTATGAAGATGTTGCCTGCGGCATCAATAACACCGAGATCACCGGTCCTGAGCCAGCCGTCAGGGGTGAAGGCGGCCTCGGTTGCCTCAGGATTGCGGTAATATCCGGACATGACATTTACTCCCCTCACCTGTATCTCGCCAACGACATGCTCCGGGTCATCGGAATCTATCCTGACCTCGCATCTGTCAACGCATCTGCCGCATGATTTGGGCACGAAGCTGTCCCACGGGGCATATCCGAGCAGCGGGGCGCATTCCGTCATGCCGTACCCGACGGTGAAAGGCAGCCTGAAACGGCGGAACCACATCTCCACTTCAGGATTGAGAGCAGCACCGCCCATCACTATGGCACGCACATTTCCGCCGAGAGCGGCCATCAGCTTCTTTCTTATAGCTTTGAAAATGACTTTATTGACCAAAGGAATCCTTACAAGTGCGCTGACAGCGGGTTTCTTCAGCACCGGAAGCACAGCCCCCTTGAAAATCTTCTCCATCACAAGCGGGACTGTGATGACAAGATAAGGCTTCACGGCAGCCATCGCCCCGAGCAGGAGGGTCGGAGTCGGTGTCTTGCCGAGGAACCAGACCGATGCACCCCCGCACAACGGATACAGGAACTCGAACACCATGCCGTACATGTGTGCCATCGGCAGCATTGACACCATTGTTTCGCCTGGAGTACAAGGCATGAAGTCATGCCCGAACTCGATGTTGGAACTGAGGCATTCATACCTCAGCATCACGCCCTTCGGAGCGCTTGTGGTGCCTGAAGTGTAATTGATCAAGGCAAGTTCGCCACCGTTGTCCGCCGGATATGAAACATCATCCGGAGAGAATCCACCCGGGAACTTCTTCTGAAACATTTCATTGAGACTTTCCATGGCCTTCTTCAGCTTCCTGTCGGCACAATGGAGAAGGGAAAAGTCGCCTGCGGAAATCACCCCTTTGAGAGAGGGCATCGCAGATGGGTCGAGCTTCTTCCAGATGTCGCTGTCAGTAATCAGCAGGATGCTTTCGGAATGGGCCACAAGAGCGGAAACGCTTTCAGGATGGAAATCCGCCAGAATCGGGACCGCCACTGCCTCATAGGTATTCACCGCTAGGAATGAGATGCACCACCTCGCAGAATTCTTCGCACAGATGGCTATCTTGTCCATTTTTTCCACTCCGGCCGCCGCAAAGAGCAGATGAAACTTTTCGATGTACTCCGCCGTCTGGCCGAATGTGAACTGCTCACCCTTCCAATTGCACAAAGCCGGGGCATCCCAATGCGATTTGACCGTCTCCTCAAGACGCGACAGATAATGTCTCATAAGTTCTACTGTTGGTTCAATCTTACAAACTTACGGAAAATTATCGGAAAATGCACTATCTTTGAATGTGTAAAAATGGGTGAAAAGCCAACTGATAAAATTTCTCGGTAAAAATATGGGGAAATACAAGAACAGAATACTCGTGGTGGACGACAATGCAGGCATAAGGTCCGCACTCCAGATACTCCTGCCGCTGCATTTCACGGATGTGAAGATAATCCCGTCCCCCAATGAACTGATAAGCCAGACGGCTGAATTCAAGCCGGATACCGTCCTGCTGGACATGAACTTCCACAGGGACATCAACACGGGGAACGAAGGGCTGTACTGGCTGTCGGAGCTCAAATCCAGGTTCAAGGATGTGGAGGTGGTGCTCTTCACTGCATACGCTGATGTGGCCCTCGCCGTGGAAGGGATGAAGCGCGGAGCCTTCGACTTCATAGTCAAGCCTTGGGAAAACGACAAACTGATAAGCACCCTTGCCAATGCCTGCAGCAGGCACAGGAAAGAACAGGTGGATACGCGGGGAGCGGATGAAGACACAATGCTCTGGGGACACAGCCCGGCAATGGAGGAAATCAGGAAGACGGTCGAAAAGATCGCACCCACGGATGCGTCCGTGCTGATAACGGGAGAAAACGGCTCCGGGAAGGATGTGCTTGCATGTGAAATACACAGGCTTTCGCTCAGGAAAGGCCGGCGCATGGTAAATGCCGATGCAGGAGCCATTCCGGAAACGCTTTTTGAAAGCGAGCTGTTCGGACATGTGAAAGGGGCATTTACGGATGCCAAGTCCGACAGGACAGGACTGTTTGAACAGGCCCAGGACAGCACGATGTTCCTCGACGAGATAGGAAACATCCCCCTCCACCTGCAGGCGAAGCTCCTGCGCGTCCTGCAGAACAGGGCTGTGACAAGAGTCGGGGACACCAGGCCGATACCGGTGGACATAAGGCTGATCTGTGCGACCAACATGGACATAAGGAGAATGGTGGCGGAAGGACGCTTCCGTGAAGACCTCTACTACAGGATAAACACCGTACACATCCAGCTTCCGCCGCTGAGGGAAAGGAAGGACGAGATCGTGCCGTTGGCCGAAATGTTCCTCAGAAGGTTCGCGGCAAGATACCGCAGGGAAGTGACCGGAATGGACGAGGGAGCAAAGGCTGCCCTGTGCGCATGCACATGGAAAGGGAACATAAGGGAACTGCAGAACTGCATAGAAAAGGCTGTCATAATGTCGGAAAGGAAGACACTTTCAAGGGAAGACCTCCTGCTCCCGTCAGAAATCCCCGGCATCCAATACGAAAGCTGCAATGTACAGGCTGACATCCACGGCACACAGGCCGCAGGAGCCGCCGAAGAAAGGGAAGAAACCCTGGAAATGCTTGAAGAAAAGGCCATACGCAATGCCATGAAACGCTACGGCGGGAACCTCACCCTCGTGGCCAAGTCGCTTGACATCAGCCGTCCGACGCTCTACAGCAAACTGAAGAAATACGGGATATGACGACCTGCATCCTCATCACCGCCGGGGCTGTCATCGCCACATTCATCATCTCCGGCATATTCTTCACTGCAAGGACACGGAACAAGGTGGCCTATATGCTGGATGCCCTGGAGGACAATGAAACCAACTTCAGATTCCGTGAAGACAAGGGGTTAGGCAAG
Organism: uncultured Bacteroidales bacterium; assembly: GCA_944323825.1. GTDB lineage: Bacteria > Bacteroidota > Bacteroidia > Bacteroidales > UBA932 > Cryptobacteroides. Next base: position 50,422 of record CALUTY010000018.1, on the reverse strand, counting down.
AAATTCAACAGGACTCTGAACAGGCTCCGGCATATATTTGAGAAAGAAAAGGAAGAAATAAGGGAACAGGAAAAATACTACGGACAGATGCTCGACCATGTGCAGACCGGGATAGTCGTGATAGACAGCAACGGAGACCATGTGGAATACTGCAACGCAAAGGCCCTGTCCATGCTCGGAATGGCCACATTCAGCAATGTGCGCCAGCTGAGGAGAATCAGCCCGTCACTTGCAGAGACATTTTCAAAGGTTACAGAAGGACATGAGGAAAAGGCCAGCTGCAGCAACGAATCCTCCACAATGACATTTTCCATCACGGCTTCATCCGCAGAATTGAGAGGCAGGAATGTGAAGATAGTGGCATTCAATGACATCAGCAGCGACATCGAAGAGAATGAAGCCGCCTCATGGACAAAGCTCATCAGGGTGCTCACCCATGAGATAATGAACACGGTCACTCCGATTGCCTCACTCAGCGAAGCCCTTGCCCGATATGCCGGCGACACGGCTCCAGGAGAACAAGCCTCCGGTCCCGACATAAAGGCAGGGCTTGAGACAATAGCCTCATCATCCAAGGGGCTGATAAAATTCGTCGACTCATACCGCAACCTGACGCATATCCCTGCTCCTGAAAAGAAGGCCTTCTACCTGAGGGAGCTCGTGGAAAAGGTGATGAACCTCATGGAAAAGCAGCTGAAAGACTCCGGGATCAGCTGCACCTACGAGGAGAAGTCGGATGACATCCTGCTCTATGCCGACATGGGACAGATCTCCCAGATACTCATCAACATGCTCAGAAACGCGGCCCAGGCAGGAGCCACCAGGATAGAAATCTCGGCATACATAGACAGCGCGGAAAGCATAGTCATGAACATATCCAACAACGGCACTCCTATCAGCAGGGAGAGCCGTGAAGAGATATTCGTCCCGTTCTTCACCACCAAACCGTCCGGGACCGGCATAGGACTGAGCATATCCCGGCAGATAATGCGCCTGCACAACGGCAGCATAAGGCTCTCCCGCAGCGACAAGGACGCCACGGTATTCACCCTCATCTTCAGATGACAGACACAAGAAAAGGCCGGTCACCTGTACGGACCGGCCTCAAAACACCTTTAATCAACCCAGATTATCCTGATCTTCCGGGATGAATGTCACCGCCTGGCCTCCGCCGGAAGCCATAGCCACGCTCAAAGTGTCGGAAGAAGTGACAATGCGCTCCGAAATGACATATGAACAAGGATTGGTCTTCCAGTCCGCATCCGGTCCGTCGGCATATATCACTGCCTTGTAGCTCTTCCCTTCTGCAAGGAAGTCAAGAGGCACTTCCACCGTCCTCGCATTGTCGCCTGTGACGGCTCCGAGAAAATATTTCTCCCCGGCACGGCGTGCCACCACAACAAACTCGCCCGGCTCTCCGTCCAATGCCTCCGACCAGTCGCAGTCGGCATCGAAATCCCTGAAAAACTGGAATGCCGGATGGCCTTCATAGTTCTCAATCAGGTCCGAAGCCATCTGCAGCGGGGAATACAGCACCACCCAGCATGCGATCTGGGCAGCAAGCGTGGTGTTCACCCTGCTGTCGCCCTTGTCAAGGTCATTCCATTTCCTGCGGTCAGGATGGTCCTTTGTGCTTTCCAGAAGCACATCAAACACGCCAGGAGTATAGTCCATAGGGCCTGAAAGCAGTCTTGTGAACGGCAATGTCACATAATGGACCGGAGGATTGCCCGCACTCCAGGCATTCCATTCCATGCCCTTTGCCCCTTCGAGAGTCATCATGTTCGGATAAGTCCTCCTGATGCCTGTTTCCTTTATCGGCTCGTGCACATCCAGTGATATCTCATACCTTGCAGCAGTCTCCACCACCTTCCGGTAATGTCTCACAGCATACTGCCCGTGCCTGAAATGCCCGCCCGGCACGCCTCCGGCATAGCCTGTCTTCACATAATGCATTCCTTTTTCTGCAGACCACCTGTATGCATTCTCAAGCTGTCTTTCATAATTTGGGATATTGGCACCAGTCTCGTGGTGGCCGATCACGCTCACTCCCCTCTCCTTGGCATACGCCATGACCTCATCGATGTCAAAATCAGCATAAGGCCTGGTGAAATCGAAGCTCTGCATTCCTCCCCAGCTTTCCCATCCCTCGTTCCAGCCTTCAAACACCACTCCCTCTATATTGTTGTCTGCAGCGAAGTCAATGTATTTCTTTGCATTGGCCGTAGTAGCCCCATGCCTTTCGTCCATCTTCCAGGTCTGCACACCTGTATGCATTCCCCACCATATGCCGACATATTTCATAGGCTTGATCCATTCCGTGTCCTCCAGTTCACAAGGATCGTTCAGATTGAGTATCAGAGAAGAATTGATGAGGTCAACAGCCTTTCTGCCTATCTGCACCGTCCTCCACGGCGTGACGAAGGAATCCCCGGCAAAACGCGCCTTCACCCCGTCCGGCCATGGTGCAAGGCTGGTTGTGAATGCTGCTGCAGCCTGACTTCCGGAAGCCTCATCAGCCTTCAGCGTCATTTCAGGATAGTCTTTCAGAGCAGCCTCATGTATACTTCCGTATATGCCTTCCGAAGTCCTGAATGTCATCGGAGTATTCGCATCTTTCAGCCCGGCCAAAGGCATTTTCCTGTAGTCCAGCTCGTATGTGTTGAAGTCAGCCGGAATCGACCATGAGTCACCGTCTTTCGCAAAGGCGAAGCCCGTCCGTTCCTCTGTCACCCGCAGGCTGTCCGCCCCCGGGCAAGCCACCTCGTACCTGAATCCTATCCCGTCATCAAAGACACGGAAACGGACTGTCATGAAAGCCCCGCAATCTGAAGAAAGTGCCACGGCCATCTCGTTATAATGACATCTTATGGTCTTGTTCTCTCCCCACGGCTGTTTCCAGACATAGTCCTCTCCGCCCTTCTTGACGGAAGACACTTCCATGCCGCTGACCAGGTCATGAGACGAAGGCTCCAACGAGCCTCCCGGAAAGACATCAAGGTCAAACCCGAGGGATGAAGGCTCTATGAACGGCTTCCCGTCCACACTTGCCTGCCAAAGCGGACTTCCGGCAGAATCTGTCGAAAAGGAAAGGACAATGCTGCCATCCGGCGAAGAAACGCTCATTCCTTCACGGGAAGAGCAGGACTGGAAAAATACGGCGGCACAAAGCGCACAAAATGCAAAGGCTCTCATAAACAAAAGGTATAGAATAAAAAATGCAGTGACGGTTTCGTCACTGCAAAAATATGACAAATTTTCTGAAAACTTCAAATGTCCAAATCAGGAAATCCTGCAATATCATTGCATCAGTGTGCCGTCAGGAAGTACCCTGACAATCCTGTCCCTGTCATTCTTCTCAACTTCAGCCTCATAATACACCGCATCCGGAGTCTCCACATATGTGATGTCATCAATTTCCCTCCATCCGGCAAGAGTATTCTTCACCGCATCCGGAAGCATGCCGTATCTGACATCCCATTCCGTACGCACCCACTCCGGCTTTCCGTTAAAATAGACCTCCTTCTCCAGCCCATCATGCAGAATCTCAGCCTTGATGTATCCGTCATCCTCGTCAATTTCCTTTATCACAGCCCCCGGATATTTTCCGGACACGAATTCCCTGATGAAATCACCTGACACTCCGCCGCCTTCCATAGGCAGATCCATATCATCATCCGATGCACGCGACACTGTCCCGTCAGCAGTCACTTTCACGGAAATGTCATCGTCCCTTGAGTCGAGTTCAAATATGTAATACTCCTCACCCGAAGCCCTGAGATAATGGTCAATGTCGTCTACACGCATATTGCCGTATTCAGATGACTCCAAGGCGGTCCTGATTTTCTCAGGAAGAGCGGAATACTTCATTTCGGTCTTTGTCAGCAGCCATTCCATGCCCAGGCTGAAATACAGTTCCCTGAAAATCCTGTCTGCATCCACTATCTCCACCTCTATGACACCGTCATCTTCTTCAACATCAGTAATCTTCGCTCCCGGATATTTTTGCTCGACCGCCTCTCTTACTGAAGATGCCGGACGGCTTGGAATATATCCGGAATAGTCATCATCGGAATCCACAACTTCTTTCACCAGGACACCGTCTTCCGAATAATAGAGATCCACTTCCCGATGAACGCCGTCGCTGACGCCTTCCACTTCTATCACATATATCACAGCGACACCGTCCCTCCTTATGACATCTATGTCATCAATTTTCCAGTCCGCATAGGCACTGCCGGCAAAAGCCTCCTCAACTGCGGCAGGCAGCCTGTCACGCACAGTGTCCTGTTCTGTCATGTACCATTTCCCGGCACTGTCATACCAGGCTTCGCTCCTTTCAGCTGCAGCTGCGCTCCTGGTCTGCTCTGCATCATCAAATGAAGCCACCCAATAGGTGCCCCTGGCTGACCATTCCACATCAACGGCATCCGGATACATGCCATTGAATGCACTCAGTACCTGTTCCGGCACTCTGATGTCCGTCCCGTTCCCGGGCGACTTCTCACATCCGGCCGCAAAAAGCATGGCGGTTACGGACAACGCTAAAAAAAACTTTCTCATAATCGTCGTGTTTTTTGTAGTTAGTAATTTGATATTCAATCATCAATCTCAATGAGATTGAAATTCCTGTCGAATGTCAGTTCAAGCCCGGAAGAAAGCTTAACCTCATATTCATTCCTGCTTCTGGATATCTTCCTGTAGGATACATCGGGCCATCGGGATGACACATATTCCTTCACTGGAGCAGGTATCAGTGAAACGCATAGCATGTCATACCTGCATTCCAGCTCGGTCCAGTTTCCAGACCTGTCAAAATCAATCATCACACCGCCGACGGTCATCACCTCATATTTAAGTTCCAGAAAGTCCCTTTCCTGCTTGACATATGCTATCTTTTCGGAAGCGAAATGTTCCTGAATGAATTCACGGGCCTTTTCCGGAAGCCTGTCCATCGTCACGGCCCTGTCATTGTCTGCTGACACGACACCGGCAAAGGACACAATTCCGGCAAGCAATGCAATCAATTTTTTCATATTTTCATCATTTTTCATTTTCCGGGCACAAAGGTATAGGGCAAAAATGAAGAGAATCTGAAATCATTTCCTTACCGTAAACCTGTGCCTTCCGTCATATTCATAGTCCACCGAAAGCCCGTAACTGTCGCAGACGGTCTTGACAAGGGCCAGTCCAAGGCCTGTGGAGCCTTCCTTCCTGGAATTTTCCTGATAGAACCTCGTGAAAATCTTCGTCCCGTCAAGCGGCTCATCACCCGGATTGGAAATGCTGAATCCGTCTTCATGGACATCAATTTCTATCACTGAGTCCGCAGGACTGTGGAAATACGCATTTTTCAGAAGATTGTTCACAAGCACCGAGGCAAGCTGCCCGTTGATCTTCACCACGAACCGTCCTTCCTCCACGAATACGGCCCTTATGCCCTTGTGGGCATAGACCTCATCAAACATCCCGGCATTGTCCTTCAGTATCCCGCCCAAATCGGTATCCTCACTTTCAAGAAACTGTCCGTTTTCTATCTTGGACATGAGCAGCAGGGTCCTGTTGAGCCTTATCAGGTCCTGCAATGTTCTGTGCATCTTCACTAGTTCCTGCGCCTGCTCCTCGGAAAGCCCAGGCGAATCAAGAAGCATCTCAAGCCTGCCGCTGCATACGGCAAGAGGCGTCTGAAGCTCATGGGAAGCATTGCTGATGAACTGCTTCTGCTGGTCATACTGCCGTTCGAAACGGTCGGCTGCACTCTGCACGGCCTCCGCCAGCTTCCTGAACTCCACAATGTCGGTGTCCGACGGCACGGGGGCATTCTTTTTTCCGGGGATGTATGAGTCAAGCCATTTCATCAGGGCGTTGAAAGGACGCATGTTGTACATGATGACCGCCACCGTGATGGCAAGCACGGACACGAGCAGCACCAGATAGAGGACAATCATGCTCCAGAGCAGGGAAACTATCAGATCCTGTCTCTCGAAAGTGGGCACCGCCACCGTAAGCTCAAAATACCTGCTGTCGGAATCCATGAATATCTGCCTTCTGACCCTGGCAGGCTCATATTCATTTTCGCTTGCAAGCCAGATGTCCGTGTCCTCATATATTATCCTCGGCCTGGAATCGGCATAGTCACTGCTGACCTCCCTTACATAATAGGTGTTGTTGGTGCCGTTGTCAGTGGAGGGGATATTCACTCCCGAAAGCCACCTGAGGATGATGTCCTGCGAATATTCCTCCAGCATGTCGTCCGTCTCGTCATTGACCTCCGCCACCATCACACGGAAGAAGAACACGCCCCACACCGCCATGAAGACAAGCATCACGGCGGAGAGGCTGAGGGCTATCTTATAAATGAATTTCATGTGTCAGACAAGCTTGTAGCCGAAACCGTATATGGACTTTATCTCTATGTCCGCACCGGCCTCCTCAAGCTTGCGGCGCAGGTTCTTCATCTGGGCATATACGAACTGGAAATTGTCCGCCTGGTCCACATGGTCGCCCCAGACTGCCTCCGCAAGCACCACCTTGTCCACAAGGTGACCGGGCCGCTGCATCAGATAGGCAAGGATGTCGAACTCCTTTTTCAGGAGCAGCACCTCCTTCCCGTCCACGGTCACCCGTCCGGAATCCGGCTCCAGGGCCACATTCCCCAACCTGTAGGCAAAGTCCCCGTCGTTCCTGCTGCGGCGGGCCACGCTCCTCATACGGGCCACAAGCTCCGAAAGATGGAACGGCTTGGCAAGGTAGTCATCCGCCCCGAGTTCAAGGCCCCTGACCTTGTCATCAATGGAGTCTTTGGCGGATATGATGATGACATTCAGCTTCTTGTCAAGTTTCCTGACATGCTCCAGTATATCCAGGCCGCTGCCACCCGGAAGCATTATGTCCAGAAGCACACAGTCATATGTATAGACCGACAGTTTCTCTATGGCGGAATCATAGTCAACGGCATTTTCCACCACATATCCCTCTTTCCTGAGGGCCTTTGTCATCAGCTCCTGCAACGAAGCCTCATCTTCCACTATCAATATCTTCATGATCAAATCTTATTGTCCGGACAAAAAAACGCATGGAATCTGAAATCATTCTGAAATCTCCGCGAAAATTGCCTCCGGGCCAAATCACCTGAATTTTCAAAGATACAAAATATAACGATTATCCGGAATGAAAGTTTCATTCCGTCACCCTGACATTTTTTTCTGAAATTCAAAATAAAAAACTATCTTTGAAAGATAATGTCTTTTGAACGGACGCCATTATGGACAGCAGACTTTTTCTCATTGATGGGCACGCGCTCATTTTCAAGATGTATTATGCCTTCCTGAGGCATCCGATGATCAATTCAAAAGGGGCGGACATGTCCATCCTCTTCGGCTTCACGAAATACCTGCTCGAACTCATAGAAAAGGAAAAGCCTACGCATCTCGCAGTGGCATTCGACCCTCCCGGAAAGACATTCAGACATGAGTTGTATCCCGAATACAAGGGTACGAGGGAGGCCACCCCGCAGCTTGTGATTGACGCCCTCGAGCCCCTCACGGAGCTCTGCAGGGCCCTGAAAATCCCGGTCCTGATGGTAAAGGGCTATGAAGCCGACGATGTGATAGGCTCAATGGCCAGACATGCGGAAAAGAAAGGCTACACAGTATATATGGTGACGCCGGACAAGGACTACGGCCAGCTCATCTCCGACCATATACTCCAGTACAAGCCGGGAAAGTCCGGCTCCGAAAGCGAAATCATAGACAAGAAGGCAGTCTGCGAAAAATACGGCATAGAAAACCCCGGACAGGTGATTGAAATGCTCACCATCTGCGGCGACACCTCGGACAACGTGCCGGGAGTCAAGGGTGTGGGCGAAGTCGGGGCAGGAAAGCTGATAACCAGGTTCGGCACAGTCGAAAACATATACTCTCACCTCGACGAACTGCCTCCGAGGCAGCGGGAAGCATTCATTGCCGCAAAGGACCATATCGGGCTGAGCCATGAGCTTGTGACCATAAAGACGGACATCCCGCTCAATGTGACGGAAGAGTCGATGGAGCTGGGCATGGATTATGACCCGGCCATCGCAGACCTCTTCGAAAAATACGAATTCCAGTCGCTCGGAAAATATATCAGCCACATAGCCCGGACAAAAGATGCCGGAGCGGAAAAAAAGTCCATCCAGGTGCGTGAGGCCGGGGCGGAAGAAGTGATGAAGGCGGCGTCCGCAGCCGGGAAATGCTCCATCGTGCCGGACATTTCCGGAGATACGATATTTTCGGAGATACGGAAAATCACGGTAGGAGTGGTGACGGGCACGGAAAACCTTGCTGCGGCAGGGTCCGTAAAAGACTTTGCCGCCCTCATATCAGACCCGGATGTGACAAAGGCAGGATATGACCTCAAACGGCAGTGCAATGTCCTGCAATACAACGGAGTGACGATGCAGGGCAAGCTGATGGACATAGAACTGATGCACTATCTCATCAATCCGGAAAAAAGCCACAGGATCGACATCCTCGCCAAAAGCTATCTGGGCATAGACATGAACGACGAGGCGCTGCTTGGAAAGCAGGCGGAGGAAAGGTCACTGTTCGACCAGGAGGAGGAAGAAGGAGAACCTGCATCCAGGGCAGTGGAGGCAGTGGTCACGGCCATGCTCGCCGACAAGATATGGGAAGAGATGGAAAGACTTTCTGCAGCAAGGCTTTATGACAGCATGGAAGAGCCGCTGCTGAGAGTGCTGGCATCAATGGAGAGGACCGGGGTAAAAGTGGATTTCGGGCAGCTCTCGGACTACACCGCAAGCCTTGAAAAAGAGCTGGAAGAAAGGGAGAAGAAGATCAGGGACATGGCCGGAGAGCCGGATCTCAACATATCCTCACCCAAGCAGATAGGCGTCCTTCTGTTTGAAAAGCTCGCCCTCGACCCCAAGGCAAAGGCCAAGACAGGGGTCAGGTACAGCTATTCGACAGACGAAGAGACCCTGAATGCACTTGCCTCGAAACATCCCATCATAAACGAGATTCTCGAATACAGGGCTGTCAAGAAGCTGCTTTCCACCTATATAGCACCGTTTCCGAACTTCTGTTCCCCGGTCACCGGAAAGATACACACCACCTTCAACCAGGCCCTGACCGCCACGGGAAGGCTGAGTTCATCGAAGCCCAATTTGCAGAACATCCCCATCCGCACAGAAAGAGGCAAGGAGATAAGGAAAGCGTTCGTGTCGAGTTTCCCGGACGGGGTCATCGTGTCCGCCGACTATTCCCAGATCGAACTGCGCATAATGGCCCACCTGAGCCAGGACACACATCTGATAGAGGCTTTCCGTGAGGGGAAGGATGTGCATTCCATCACAGCCTCGAAGATATTCGGGATTGCCCCGGAAGAGGTGACCCCGGACCAGAGGCGCATAGCCAAGACGGCCAACTTCGGGATAATGTACGGCATATCCGCCTTCGGGCTCTCGCAGCGACTGAAGATTCCGAGGGCCGAGGCCAAGAAGATCATAGAAGACTATTTCACGAATTTCCCGGCGATATCGGCATACATCAACGATGTCATTGCCGCCACTCGGGAAAAGGGATATGTGGAAACCCTCTTCGGCAGAAGGAGATACCTCCCTGACATCAATTCAAGGAACGCCACTGTCCGCTCCCTCGCCGAAAGGAATGCCATCAACGCACCTATCCAGGGTACCTCTGCTGATATCATCAAGCTTGCCATGACCGGAGTCAGCCGGAGGATCACCGAAGCCGGGCTGAAGAGCCGGATGGTGCTGCAGGTACATGACGAACTCGTCTTCGACGCCGAAGCCGGAGAAGCAGAAGAACTCAAGAGAATCGCAGTGGACGAGATGGAGAATGTGATCAGATTATCAATACCTTTGACAGTCGAATGCAATTATGGAAAAAACTGGCTTGAAGCTCACTGATATGTCTGACAAGGAACTTGTGGAGCTTGCCCTCGAACAGAACCAGGCGGCTTTCATCGTGCTGTACACCAGGTACAATGCAGGAGTGAAAAGCCACATATCCAAATACATCACCCAGGCGGAAGACAAGGAGGATGTGGCCCTTGAAAGCTTCCAGAAGGCTTTCAGCCAGATAGGCAGCTACAATCCCGAATACAGGTTCTCCACATGGCTGTACAGGATAGCCAGGAACACGGCATTCGACCACATAAGCAGGAAGGACAGGGAAAAGAGCAACCTCCCCACCACATCCATCAATGAGACCATGTCCGAGCTGAATGACATTCCTGCAGCCATGCACAATCCTGAGGAAGACATAATCAACCAGCAGGAATACGACAAATGGCTGGCAAACATCGAAAAGCTCAAGGACGACTACAAGGTTGTGGCAAAGATGAACCTGATAGACCATTTCGGCTACAAGGAAATCGCTGATGAACTGGACCTTCCGATAAATACCGTAAAGACAAAGATAAGGAGGGCCAAGGCCCAGCTTCTGAAAATGATGGATGTGTCAGACGAACTGCAATAGGAGACATCCCGAGCGAAGCCGAGGGATCTGTGTGATAATAAATATTTGACTCATGGACTTTAAGGAATTTGAAAATACAGTCAGAGGATTCTTTCCCGACATCACGGACAAGAAACTGGAACAGTTCAGAGCCCTCGGACCCTTGTATGAGGACTGGAACTCAAAGATAAATGTGATTTCCCGCAAGGACATCGACAGCCTCTACCTGCACCATGTCCTCCATTCACTTGCCATAGCGGAATACATCAGGCTCAACCTGCCTGAACTCTATGCCATGATATCTGTCGCACCGGGAAAAAACACGGGCACCATGGAGTCTCCAAAGGGCGCACCGGAAACATCAGATGCCGGGAAGACGCCTCCTGCTGAAATCGCGAACCCGGACGGGAGCGCCGGAGATTTCCGCCGCACATTCCTTGACCTCGGCACGGGCGGAGGCTTTCCGGGAATCCCGCTTGCCATAATGTTTCCTTCGGCACACTTCACTCTCTGCGACTCGGTCGGCAAGAAGATACTTGTGGCAGAAGCCGTTGCCAGGGCCTGCGGACTTGAAAACGTGACTACGGTAAATGCCAGGGCCGAATCCCTCACCGGGAAATACGACTATATAGTGTCCCGTGCAGTGACATCCCTTGACAAGTTCATGCCATGGGTGAGGGGAAAATACGGCAAAGGGATATTCTATCTGAAAGGCGGAGATGTGGTGGAGGAAATTGCAGAAACAATGGGCCGGTTCAGGCTCCCGAAAGGCTCGGTGCATGTATGGAAGATAGACGGGAAGTTTGCAGACCCGTACTTTGAGGGCAAACTCGTCATTTTCATTGAAGAGATGAAAAATCAGCGAAAATAATTTGCAATTAATCTGAAAAACACTACCTTTGCACTCCCAAACTTTACAGGGCACACAAATCTTGAATATAAAAGCATAAGATAATGAAAAGAACATTCCAACCATCACAGCGCAAGCGTCGCAACAAACACGGATTCCGTGAGAGAATGTCCACACCGAACGGCCGTCGCGTATTGGCTTCACGCCGCCGTCATGGACGCAAGAAACTGACCGTATCTTCTGAAGACAGATATTGATCAGATTCATTCATTGTCAGCCCGTGGCATGTTCTCCATTGTCTTGCGGGAAGAAAGATATCTCAGGGACTGTCCATGATGGTGCAGTCCCTGTTTTTTTGTCTGCAAGCCTGGAATGTCATTATGATTCCCAGAAACTTTCTTGATCGGATCTGCAATGGAAGAAAATGAGAAATACATGAGAGAGGCGCTGCGTGAGGCGCAGGCCGCAGCCGAAGAAGATGAAGTGCCTGTGGGTGCCGTCATAGTGTGCCGGGGAAGAATAATAGCCAAGGGGCACAACATGACCGAAAGGCTGAACGACCCGACAGCCCATGCCGAAATGATAGCCGTCACCGCCGCCACGGAAGCCATGGGTGGCAAATACCTCAACGAATGCACCCTCTATGTCACAGTGGAGCCATGTCCGATGTGCGCGGGTGCCCTGGCCTGGGCGCAAATCGGGAAAGTCGTCTACGGAGCCATAGACCCCAAACGGGGCTTCTCCCTCTTCTCCCCTTCCCTGCTGCATCCAAAGACGGAAGTCATAGCCGGCGTACTTGCGGAGGAATGCGGGGCAATCGTGACAGACTTCTTCCGCGGAAAGAGAAAATAGCATCGGAAATTTTTATGTTCGGACTTGAAGAATTCGGCCTTCTCGGGCTTTTCATCGGCACCTTCCTGGCGGCGACCATCTTCCCGTTCAGTTCCGATGCCCTGTACCTTGCCGTGCTTGCCGCCACCGGCAACCCTGCCGGATGCCTGATTGTGGGAACCCTCGGCAACTGGCTCGGAAGCGTCTTCACATACTGGATAGGCTGGATCGGGAAATGGGAATGGATTGAGAAATGGTTCAAGGTCAAGCCCGAAACCCTCCGGAAACAGAAGGCAAGGATAGACAGATACGGAGTGTGGGTTGCCCTCCTGTGCTGGGTACCGGTTGTGGGGGATGTGATAGCCATTGCCCTCGGCTTCTACAAGACCCGACCCTTTTGGACCATCGTCCTCATGCTCATCGGCAAATTCGCCCGCTTCCTCATCTGGAACCTCGTCTACGGTCTTTTCTGACAAGAACCTGGCCGGACCCCGACAGGTATCCCCAGCATACATTTTGGACCCTTCCGGAATGATGGTTTGAGGGCATTTATGCCGGCCGACATATTTTTATTTTTGAAGAAAGCCAAAATAATCTTAACTTTGCAGCCGGAATTGAGATATGGTGTAATGGTAGCACTACAGATTTTGGTTCTGTCTGTCCAAGTTCGAATCTTGGTATCTCAACACTGATCGTCTGAATCATAAACAAAATTGATTCAGACGATTTTTTATTACTATCTTCGCAATCTATGCCAGGAAAAAGATACATATCCGTCATTCTTCCGCTCAAGCTCGGGTGGGAGCCTTGCTACAGGTGCAGGGAGGATGAGATGCCGTCCGTCGGGGACAGGGTGCGGGTCGCATTCGCCGGAAACGGGAAAGGCAGGGAATATATCGGCATAGTGAGCGGGACTGATATCGAGCCTGAAATAGCTGAAGACAGGATAAAGGATATAGTCGGCATCGAACAAGGGCTGGTCCGCATATCTGAGCAGGAAATCGCCCTGTGGAGAACAGTAGCCGACTATTATATGTGCAGCATCGGGGAAGTCTACAAGGCAGCATATCCGGCACAGAAAATACAGGGTGAGGAAGTGCAGGCAAGGATGGAGGCGAGGGCGCAGAAAAAGACGGAGCAGGAAGAAGCCAAGAGGAAAAGAGAGGAAGAAAAAAGGGAAAGGGAGAAAGCCAGAGAAGAAGAGAAAATACAGAAGAAGAGGGAAAGGCTTGAAAAGACGGAAGAAAGACTCTCAAAGGCAAAGGAAAAACTTTCCAGGGCCCAAAAGGACAGTGTCCGGGACAGGCTGACGGCAGAAATTCATGAACTGGAAAAGGCAGCCGCAGAAATTGCGGAAAGCCTGAAAATGCTGACTGGAAATGCCTCTGCAGGAGAGACACTTACAAAGAACGACAGGAAATCCACAGACAACGGCATCGGGCCAGCGGCAACCTCCGGCATACAAATGGTAAACAGGGAATCCTCTGCTGACGGCGTGGGCTCTAAGGGCCTCATTTCAGACGGAATAGTGCTGTCCGATGCACAGAATGCCGCATACATCAGCATAAAGGAAGCCTTCAGGAAAAGGCAGCCGGTCCTGCTGAAAGGCGTGACCGGAGCCGGAAAGACAGAAATATACATCAAATTGGCCACTGACTGCCTCAACGCAGGAAAGAATGTGCTCTACCTCGTGCCGGAAATAGCCCTGAGCCGTCAGCTGGAATACAGGCTCGAAAAGATTTTCGGAACAAGGCTAATGACATTCCATTCCGGAGAAAGCATTGCACAGAGACGGGAAACAGCTTCTGCTGTCCGTCAGGGACAGGGAACCGTATTGCTCGGGACAAGGTCGGCACTCTTTCTCCCGCACCATGACCTCGGGCTGATAATTGTGGACGAGGAACATGACTCCTCCTACAAGCAGGACTCCCCCGCCCCGAGATACAACGGCAGGGACACCGCGGTGATGCTCGCCGGAATACACGGATGCAGCATCCTGCTCGGCTCAGCCACCCCGTCCCTTGAATCCATGCACAACTGTGACACCGGGAAATATGCCCTTGTAACCCTCGATGTGCGGTACCATGCATCGGAAGATGCTGACATAGAGATAATAGACACCATCGCCGAAAGGAAGAAAAGGGGAATGAAAGGCTCCTTTTCGATAAAGCTGATAGAGCATATAAATGAAACACTTTCGAAAGGCGGGCAGGTGATGCTGTTCAGGGCCAGGAGGTCCTTCTCCCCGGCAATGCAATGCACGAGCTGCGGCCACATCCCGAAATGCCCGCACTGCAACGCAAGCCTGAGCTGGCACAAGAGCCGCCGCAGCGGACAGGAAGCTTCCGGCACGGCGGAAAATGCAGCAATGATGCCTGACGGTGCAGCTGCAGGAGGCAGGCTTGTATGCCACCTGTGCGGCTACAGCAGGCCGTTTTCTGAAAAGTGCCCGGAATGCGGAGGCGAACTTCGCGGCATGGGGGCAGGGACGCAGAAAGTGGAGGAAGAGGCGGCTGCCCTCTTCCCCGGAGCACGCATAGCAAGGCTGGACAGCGACACGGCACGGAGCGCATCTTACGGCAAGGAAACCATCAAGGCATTCGCAAGGGGAGAAATCGACATCCTGATAGGCACGCAAATGGTCACGAAAGGATTTGACTTCCCAAACCTTTCGCTCGTGGCAGTGCTGCAGGCCGACACACTCATGAGCGTGCAGGACTTCCGCGCGGACGAAAAGGCAGCCCAGCTGCTGGAACAGTTCATGGGAAGATGCGGCAGACGGGGAGCCAAAGGACTTTTCGTGGTGCAGACCTCCATGCCGGACCACCCCGTGTACAGCATAATCCGTGGCAGGATGACCGGGTCGGAAGGCTCCCTTCTGAACGAAAGGAAAGAATTCGGCTTCCCTCCATACACAAGGCTCGTCAACATAGTCATCAGGGACACCGATGAGATGAGGGCCGCAAGAATGGGAACCAAGCTCGCCGGCCTTCTCGAAAGCGGCACTCCCCCATACACGGTCACAGGGCCGTACATCCCTGCGGTCGACAAGGTCGCAGACAACCACATCCGCATCATAAGGCTGGGTCTGCGGAAGGACAGGCATCTTGCAGCCGTCAAAAGGCACCTGATGAAAATGCTATCCGAATTCATGCAGAAGGAAAAATACGAAGCCCACATAGTCATCGATGTGGACCCGTCATAATAAAAATATCAGTATCTTTGTAGGCTGAAAAAGTGATTATGGACGGAACGGCATCCAGAAATACGATATGGGATCCGCTCAGGAAGAAGGAAGTGGCCCTCACGCCGGAAGAACATGTGCGGCAATGGTTCATCGGACAGCTGCACGGCCGGATGCAGGTACCTCTGCACATGATGATGAGCGAAACATCCTTCAAGCTCGGCTCCAAGGTGTTCAGGGCAGACATCCTCATATACGGAAGGTCGGCAAGGCCGCTCGCCGTGGTGGAATGCAAAAGACCGGAAACGGAACTGGACAGAAAGGTGCTGGACCAGACGATAAGATACAACATGGTCCTGGATGTCAGATACATAATCATCACCAACGGGAACAGGACCATCATCTGCCGCAAGACCGGCGGGAGCGGGACAGACACTGAAACCGCCCCGACAACAGCAGGATATGAATTTCTGGACCATGCCCCCACCTACGGAGAAATGCTCCGTGAAGACGCACTGCCTGACGGCAAATGATGACATCAGACGGAAAAACATACTGAAATGACGATCACACAAGGATTTCTCGACCACAAGATATTTTCAATCATATCGGACATAGCGGAGCAGAAAGGCGTAAGGGCCTTCGTGATAGGAGGCTATGTGCGCGACTGCTTCCTGGGATGCCCGAGCAAGGACATCGACATAGTGGTGGAAGGCAGCGGCATCGGTCTTGCCGAAGCCGTAGGCGAGGCCGTACACAGCAATGTATCCGTTTTCAAGAACTTCGGCACAGCAATGCTGCGCTACAAAGGCATTGAAGTGGAATTTGTGGGAGCAAGGAAAGAATCCTACAGAAAAGACTCCAGGAAACCCATTGTGGAAAACGGGACCATCGAGGACGACCAGAAAAGAAGGGACTTCACCATCAATGCCATGGCATTCAGCCTCCAGAAAGAGGATTTCGGGGCTCTGATAGACCCTTTCGGAGGAATAAGGGACCTTGCCGCAGGCATCATCCGCACCCCTCTTGACCCGGACACCACCTACAGCGACGACCCCCTGCGCATGGTCAGGGCCATCAGATTCGCTACCAGGCTCACGACTCCGGAACATGAATTCAGGATAGTGCCCGAATCCCTGGAATCCATCCGCAGGAACAGGGACAGGATGAGCATCCTCTCCAAGGAAAGGATTACGGAAGAGCTCAACAAGATGCTCGTCTGCCGCAGGCCGTCCATAGGCTTCAGGCTGATGGATGAAACCGGGCTGCTGGATTTCATTCTGCCGCAGCTGCTGTCCCTGAAAAGCGCGGACGAAAAGGGGCACAAGGAGAATTTCTCCCACACCCTCGAAGTGGTGGACAATGTGGCGGAGCTTGAAACCGCCCTCATTGCCGAAGGAAAGCTGACAGACCGGTACTTCGAAGACAACGAAGAGAAGGAGAAGGTCAGGACCGAGCCGTATCTCTGGCTCAGATGGGCCGCCCTGCTCCATGACATAGGCAAGCCTGCCACAAAGAGATATGACCCTCAGGCAGGATGGACCTTCCACGGACACGAGGTGGTCGGGGCAAGGATGGTCCCGAAGATTTTCCAGACCATGAAGATGCCTCTGAACGAGAAGATGAAATATGTCCAGAAGCTTGTCAGCCTCCATCTCAGGCCGATAGCCCTTGTCACGGAAGAAGTCACCGACTCCGCAGTGCGCAGGCTCCTGTTCGATGCCGGCAACGACATTGACGACCTCATGGTGCTGTGCCGGGCGGACATCACCTCCAAGAATCCGAAGAAAGTCGAAAGGCTGAAGCATAATTTCGACATCGTGATGCAGAAATTCGCCGAAGTCGAGGCAAAGGACGCCATCAGGAACTTCAAGAACCCGATAAGGGGCGAATATATAATGGCGACATTCGGCATCCCGCCGGGAAGGCCGATAGGCATTCTGCAGGAACATGTCAAGAACGCCATCCTTGACGGCCTGATAGAGAATGACTTCGAAGCCGCCGACAGGCTCATGAGGGCCAAGGCCGCAGAAATGGGACTTGTCCCCGTCACAAAGGACACTGAATGGACCTTATAGACAAATACATAAGATATGTCGGCCAGATAAGGAGATATTCCGGAAAGACCGTCAGGACATACACCGATGTCCTGAATGAATTCGTGACCTACGCTTTCCGGGACGAAAAGGAAGCGGCCCAGTCCGCCTCCGGTACGGAAAAGACGGATTCTGAAATATTGGAAATCCTGAATCCGGGAATGATCCGCAGCTATGAAGTCCACCTGATGAACGGAAGGAAGCTGATACCCAGGACAGTAAACCTGCATCTCTCGGTCCTCAGCGGCTTCTGCCGTTTCCTGATGAAGGAAGGGCTGCTCAACTCCAATCCCGTCAGGACAGTGGCCCGTCCCAAGGTCCCCAAACGGCTTCCCACAGTGTACAGGGAGTCCGCAATGGAAAAATATCTGAACGACACGGACATTTTTGCATCCTGCGACATCAGCACTCCCCCGGAGCAATTCATGGAACAATACAGGTCCTCCCGCAGACGCGGCTACAGGCCCGAATCGGACAGCCTGTGGCTCAAGATGTCCGGTCTTTCCGGTGACAGCGCGAAATTCTCCCGATGGCTATATGAAAAGAAGCTCGGCAGGGTCATGCTTTCGACCCTGTACTCGACAGGAATGAGGCGCTCAGAACTTGTGTCGCTGCGTGCCGGGGACATTGACCTGGAAAGGAAAAATGTCAAGGTACGGGGCAAGGGAGATAAAATGAGAGAAATTCCGCTCACATCTTCATTATGTGAAGAAATTTCACTATATTTACAAGCAGTTGAGATGATTTGTGGAGAAAAAGACCCTCAACGGCCGCTTTTTGTCACTTTCAGAGGACGCGGAGTCTATCCTGAATATGTCGACAGAGCCATACGGGCCGAACTGGAGGGCGCAGAAGGATTCACCGGGAAGAAGTCGCCTCATGTGCTCAGGCACACGCTGGCAACGGAACTGCTCGACAGGGGTGCGGACCTGTTCTCGATAAAGGAACTTCTCGGACATTCCTCCCTTGCAGCCACCCAGGTCTACACCCACAATTCCATCGAAAAACTGCAGAAAGTATATCAAACCGCCCATCCAAGGGCTAAAAATGGAGGTAAAAATGGAGATTAGAGTACAATCCATCAAGTTTGATGCAGATCAGAAACTTCTGGACTTCGCAGAAAAGAAACTTTCCAAACTTCCAAAGTTCCATGACGGGATCACAAGCGTGGAAGTGGCCATGTCCCTTCTCCCTGACCACCAGAACAAGAATGTCAAGGTTCATGTGAGGATCCCGGGAAATGACCTCGTCATCGAAAGGAACGCCCGGACATTTGAAGATGCGATTGTCGACTGCGTGGACATCCTCAAGGACAAACTCGTCAGAGCCAAGGAGAAGATGGCAAACTGATCCGCCGGAAACATACATACTACCATACATCGAAAGGCTGCCCGAGGGCAGCCTTTATAGAAATTCCTCCCCTATGAAAATAAAACATTTCATCATTATAATAATCTTTTCACTGGTCCAGTTCATTGTTTCCCTATTTTTGGGGAACGACACCTACACTACATTTTCTTTTGCACTATTATGCTGTTCCGCAGGCTGGCTGCCGGGAAATCACTGTTGTCACGATAATCATAGGCATCCCATTGATCTTATATCTGCTGCACCATAAACGGTGACCGGCCATCAACATGGTCATGGGATGAGCAGGTGGGTCATCTGGCTGATGATGGTGTCGCGCCAGGCGGGGGAAGGATCGTCGGGGCGGTCGGAGCCGAAGATGACGGAGCCGAGGTTACCGGAAAGATACGGAAAGAGGAGAAGGCCGTAGAAGGTGTTGAAGACGACCTTCAGAGGGACGGTCTTCAGGTGGCCTTTCTCCATTTCGGAGGAGATGTCATGGATGATCATGTTGCCGTATTCGGCAATGCCGAGTGCTCTTGCGGTGGAGAGAAGATGTTCGCGGTCGCGGCGGGTCTCGTTGAGAATGAATGACGGGAGATATGGATTTTCTGAAAATATCTTCATATAGGTGTCGACCACACGGCTGATCTTGTCCTCAAACGGGCTGTCGGACACAAGGATATCATGGACGGCTGGGACCACGGTCATGATGATGTTCCCAAAGACGGCCTGGAACATCCTGTCCTTGGTCCGGAAATAATAATGGAGGGCGGAGCGGTTCATCCCCGCTTCGGCGGCTATGTCGCTCATGCTGGTCTCGGCAAAACCTTTCTGTGTAAAAAGGCGCTGTGCAGCCTCTATTATCCTGTGTTCCTGGTCAATGTTTTCTGTCATGGCTATTTTTACAAATCTGTCCGGAAAATTGTCAGAATATCGGTCATCAGATCTTACCAATTTCCGGGCACGATAATTTTTAATAAGGCAGATCCCTCGACTGCGCTCGGGATGACTCTTTGGGGGTACTTTTGCAGATAATCATTATCTTTAATAATCCGTAACTTCTGCGACTGTTTCCCGGCACTCCTGAATGGCCGACTCTGATGCAGCGGCAACAATATCATTTGTCTGCTCCCCTGCCCCGGCTGAGGCAACAGTATCATCGTATGCTGCATTTTCCCAAGACCGGGCGGCACCGGTGGCGGAACGCCTGTGGATATTGTCGAGGAAGAGCAGGAGCCTGTTGGTGACATTCACATCGCTCACTCCGCTGTCGAAATCAAGGGCAAGCAGGTTGAGGTCCGGATAAAGGGTCTTCAGCTTCTTTTCCACACCGCGGACGACTATATGGTTGGCAATGCATCCGAAAGGCTGGAGGGAAACCACATTCTTCACTCCGCTCCTGTAATAGGAGATGATCTCGGCAGGAAGGAGCCAGCCTTCACCGAACTGGGCATTCAGGGTGATGACATCTCGGGCCTCTTCCGCTTCACGGAACACATCGTTGAACGGCATGAAATATCTGAAGCGGCTTCCTATGCGGTTGAACTTCGCTATCTGGTCCATCGCAAGCCTGTATATGAAGTCATATATGAACTCCGGAACGGATGAACCTGTGACAGCGGTCTGAGCCTTTACCCTGCGGTTGACGAAGAACTGCATGAAGAAGTCAGTAAGGATCGGAGGGGCCACCTCCACTCCCTTTTCTACGAACCAGTCCGTGACATTCTTCTGGGCGAAAGGATTGAATTTCAGATATATTTCTCCGACTATCCCGACCCTCTCGGTCTTCAGGTCACGGCAGATGGCATTGAATTCGTCAGCCGCCGTGCAGAGCAGGTCTGTCAGCCTGCCGAGGCTTTCCTTCTTTTCTATGACCTCAGCAGCAAGGCGCAGATATTTGTCCTTCAAGGCGGCGGCACTTCCGGACACCTTCTCGCGGACAGCGGAGGCATAGTAGAACTTGGCTATCATGTCGCTGTACAGCAAGGCATAGAGAGCCACCGGAATGACTTTCTTCCAGTCCGGCTTGAAGCCCGGCTGGTAGTTGTCTATGCCGCTGGCGAATGTCACGGCTATCACCGGCACATCCTTGAACCCGGCATCCACAAGGGCGGTCTTTATGAGAGGGACATAGTTGCTCGCCCTGCACTGGCCTCCCGTCTGGGTCATGGCGACGACGGTGTTATCCGGATCGTATTTTCCGGATTTGAAGGCCTTTATTATGTCACCGACCACAAGGGTGGCAGGATAGCAGACTTCATTGTTGGCATATTTCAGCCCCCATTCTGCAGATTCCCTGTCGCTGAGCGGCAGATTCTCCACATCGTAGCCGAGGAGCTTCATCACCGGAGGGATGAGCGGGGATATGAACGGGGTAAAGAACGGGGCAAGTATTTTCCTGTTCCTGTGCTTCTTCTCATATACCGGGACGGTCACGAACGGCCTCACCTTCCGAGCCTCAGTGTCCCCAGACACAGAGAGTCTTATGCTGTCAATCATGGATCTGACACGCAGCTTCATGGAGCCCACATTGTTGATGTCGTCAAGTTTGAGCAGGGTCAGGGCCTTGCCGTGCCTCATCAGCAGCTCCCTTATCTCGTCGAGCATGAAGGCATCAGGGCCGCACCCGAACGAAGTGAATTCTATGTACTGGACATCATTGCCCTGCATGGCTGCCCATTTGGCTGATTTCAGGATTCTGTTGACATAGGCCCATTGCGGCAGCAGGTTCACATCGTCAAGAGGTATTTCCATGTCCCTTGCAATGTCATCGGTAATCACATTCACGCCCATATCGGCAATCATCTCCGAAACCTTGTGCTGGATGAGCGGGTCGGTGTGGTACGGCCTGCCGGCAAGCAGCACTGTCAGACGCCCGTCCTGCCTTGAATTGTCAAGTATGCGCCTGTTTGCAGCGGCAACAGCCTTTTCATATTCTTCCTGTGCCTTCTCTGCCTTTACAAAGGCTTCCATGGCCTTCCTGGCATCTATTCCATAGCCTTTCAGGATGTTGCGGCACTGCCTGCGCAGATGCCTGCGCTCCTTGAATGACACCACAGGGGAATCGAACGGGATGCCTGTCTCCTGGACATTCTTCACCACCGCCGAATACCCGGCCACGATAGGGCAGTTGTAGCTGTTCTGCTCCTCCCCTTTCTTCTCGAAGACCACGAAAGGCATGAAAATGCGGTCCGGACGCTTGCCGATGAGATTGTCTATATGGCTGTGCACCAGCTTGGCAGGGAAGCAGATATTGTCCGACATGACCATCTTGGCGCAGGACTCGTAATGCCTGTATTCAGACACATCGGAAAGCACCACCTGAATGCCGCAGGAAGTGAAAAGTGTGTGCCAGAAAGGATATTCCTCGAACATGTTGAGCACCCTCGGGATGCCGAGCGTCATCACCGGGGAGGCGATTTCGGCCTTACGGTCAAACAGGAGGGAGTTCTTTGCGATGTAGGCGTTCTCACCCTTCACGGCGTCCTTTCCTCCGTTGGTGAACACCTTTTCGCACCTGTTGCCTGAATAATATTTCTTGCCTCCGGCAAATCTGTACCTTACGACAGCGCAGTTGTTGTCGCAGCCGCGGCAATGCAGGAGGTCTGATTCATACTGCGCCTTTCCGAGCATGTCGTCAAGGGTGACAGGAGCCTCAAAGGCATGGTCCATGGCATAGAGGGCACAGCCGAACGCCCCCATGAGCTCAGGCCTGTCACAGCGGGTGACCTCGGCGGAAGTGAGAAGCTCTATGGCCCTGACCACAGCATCGTTGCGCATTGTGCCTCCCTGCACCACTATATTCTTGCCGAGTACATCGGAATTCTTCAGTTTCAGCACCTTGTAGAGGCAGTTCTTCACCACTGAGTATGCCAGTCCTGCAGAAATGTCCTCCAATGTGGCCCCTTCGCGCAGCACCTGCTTAACCTTCGAGTTCATGAACACCGTACACCTCGTGCCGAGATCGCAAGGTGACTGCGAGCGGCATGCCGCCTTGGCGAAATCCTCCGCGGAATATCCGAGGGACATGGCGAATGTCTCTATGAACGACCCGCAGCCGGAAGAGCAGGCTTCGTTTATCTCTATCCTGTCAATCACCCCGTTATGGACGAAGATGGCCTTCATGTCCTGTCCTCCTATGTCAAGGATGAAGGACACGTTCCTGTCAAGATAACGGGCTGCGATGTAATGCGCTATTGTCTCGATGATGCCGTTGCCGAGCTGGAAGGCGGCCTTCACAAGGTCCTCGCCGTAGCCGGTGGAGCAGCTTCCCGCTATGCTCAGCACAGCCCCACGCTCCTTGCATTCCTTTTTCAACGCCTCAAGCCCGGTCTCCACTGCCTTGACGGCATTTCCACCGTTGTGGCTGTACCATGACCAGAGGAGGCTGCGGGAACGGTCCATGACGGTTATCTTGGTGGTGGTCGAGCCTGAATCTATCCCTATGAAGACTTCATTGACTCCCGGCTTCAGTTCCGCCGACGGAATCCTGTGGCCGGACATCCTCTCCAGCCACCTGTCATGCTCCGCCTCGCTTCCGAATACAGGTTCAAGCCCGGTGAATGTCTTTACGGCGGAAGTCATCCCGACATTTATCCGGTCTATGAGTTCTGACAGCATGGACACATGCTCCCCGTTCCCGGCCACATCGGCAGCGCCTTCGGCAGGGATGAGGTTGGCATTTTCCGGAAGGATTATGTCATTTTCCGACAGGGAAAGATAGTCGGCGAAAGCCTTTCTGAGTGACGGGATGAATGTGAGAGGCCCCCCGCAGAAGACCACAGGCGGACAGATGTCGCAGCCGTGTGCAAGGGTGACGACAGTCTGTACGGCAACGGCATGGAAAATGGATGCCGCGATGTTTTCCCTGCTGACATTCTTGGCGACAAGGTTCTGGATGTCCGTCTTGCAGAAGACCCCGCACCTCGAAGCCACCGGATATATCCTGTCGGCACGGGAGGCAAGGTCGTTCAGCTCATCCGCAGTCACCCCGAGGATGATGGCCATCTGGTCAATGAATGCCCCGGTGCCTCCGGCGCAGTTCCCGTTCATCCTCAGGTCGGAAGCCTCGCCGTCCTTGAAGAAGACCACCTTGGCATCCTCCCCTCCTATGTCAATCAGGGCTGCAGCCTGCGGGCAGGTCTTTCTTACGGCTCTCGTGGCGGCCACGACCTCCTGCACGAATGGCAGGGAGCATTTCTCGGATATGCCCATCCCCACCGACCCGGTGACGCAGACCCCCGTCTTTACATCCCCGGTCACTGCCATCAGCTTTTCCAGCAATCCCGTGACGGTTTCCCTTGCACGGGCGTTGTGCCTCTCATACCCTGTGAATATGACATTTCCGTTTTCATCCGCAGCAACCACCTTGGCCGTGGTAGACCCGGCATCTATTCCTATATTTATCATTTTCCGATAATTTTCATTGTTGACATACATGTCTGACACCTGTGTCAAACTCAAATGTCAGGTGCAAATGTAGGAATTTCCGCGACAATTGCAAAAGCAGCGGCAAAATTTTCTAAATTTGTATTTTGTGACAACTGATAACGGATGCGGCCATGGAAAAGTTATATCCTATCGGAATACAGAATTTTGAAAAACTGCGCAGGGACGGATATTTTTATGTGGACAAGACAACCCTCATTTACAGGCTCGTGACCACAGGAAGCTATTATTTTCTGAGCAGGCCCCGCAGATTCGGGAAAAGCCTTCTGATAAGCACAATAGAGGCATATTTCCAGGGAAAGAAGGAACTTTTCGAAGGGCTTGCCGTTGCCGGGCTTGAATCGGAATGGAAGAAATATCCCGTGCTGCATCTGGACCTCAATACCAGGAAATATGACTCACCGGAATCTCTGTCCTCCCTGCTCGATGAAACACTGATTGGCTGGGAAGAAATATACGGCAGGAATGAAGCCGAAACCGGACTTGAAAGGAGATTTGCAGGAATCATCAGACGGGCGCACGAAAAGACCGGAATGAGGGCCGTGATACTTGTGGATGAATATGACAAGCCGCTTCTCCAGGCTATCGGGAACGACAGTCTCCAGAATGAGTTCCGTGGCATTCTCAAGGCTTTCTATGGGGCGTTGAAGTCCGAAGACGGCCACATCCGCTTCGCAATGCTCACAGGTGTCACGAAATTCGGAAAAGTCAGCGTGTTCAGTGACCTCAACAATCTTGAGGACATCTCGATGGACGAACGGTACATCGACATCTGCGGAATCAGCGGAAAGGAACTGCTTGACAACTTCAGCGATGACATCAGGGAACTCGCCCGAAACAACGGGCAGACCTTCGATGAGGCCCGGGAAAAACTCCGGGAAAATTATGACGGATACCATTTTTACCCGGGATGCCCGGGAATATACAACCCGTTCAGCATCTTGAACACCTTTGCCAAGAAACGGTACGGAAACTACTGGTTCGAGACCGGCACCCCGACCTACCTCGTAGAACTACTCAAGGCCCACAAATACGACCTCTACAGGATGGCCCACGAAAAGACCACGGCAAGGACTCTCGACAGCATAGACGCCTCTTCCACCAATCCCATCCCGGTCATATACCAGAGCGGTTATCTCACCATCAAGGGATTCATCCCAGAGCCGAGAATCTATGAACTCGGATTCCCCAACAGGGAGGTCGAGGAGGGGTTCTTGGACTTCCTCCTCCCGTACTACACCCCGGTTGAGAACACTGAAACGGGATTCGCAATCTGGGAATTCATCGGCGATGTAAAGTCCGGAAACATAGACGGCTTCATGGAAAGGCTCCAGGCCTTCCTTGCCGACTGCCCTTACGAGATGGCCAAGGACATCGAGCTTCACTACCAGAATGTCCTTTTCATAGTGTTCCGGCTCGCGGGACTGTACACAAAAGTGGAATACCACACTTCACGCGGAAGGATTGACCTTGTGCTCCAGACCCCTGACCATGTCTATGTCATGGAGTTCAAGCTGGACGGCTCCGCAGAGGATGCCCTGCAGCAGATCGCGGAAAAGCAGTACGCCATGCCTTTCGCAAAAGACTCACGCAAGGTCTTCTGCATCGGTGTGAACTTCAGCAGCGACACCCGCAACATTGACAGGTGGATTGTCAAATCATTTCCGCGCATCTGATTCCATCGAGGGCGGAAGACACTATGCCGCCGGAATAGCCGGCGCCCTCACCGCACGGATGAAGGCCTTTGAGCTGCGTATGCTCAAGGGTGTCAGGGTCGCGGGGGATGCGGACAGGTGAAGATGTGCGGGACTCAACTCCGAGAAGCAGGGCCTCATTGGTATAATAACCCTTCATCTTTTTGTTGCCGATTTCAGGGAAGGCGTATTTCAGACGCAGGGACACATGCTCCGGAAGCAGCTCGTGCAGCGGGGCATTGACAGCACCCGGATGATAGGAGGTGGCAGGAAGTCCGGAAGATGGAGTACGCCTGCAGAAATCCATCATCCGCTGCGCCGGAGCCTTGATGGAACCGGTGAAATCATACATCCGCTTCTCCACATCCATCTGGAAATGCAGGAGAGAAAGAGCGCCGTATCTGGAATACTCCGGAATGTCTTCAGGCTCGACAGAAACCACGACACCTGCATTCGCCCACCTGGAATTGCGGGCAGAATTGGACATGCCGTTCAGGACAGTTTCCCCGGGCCCTGTGGCTGAAGGCACAAGGATGCCGCCGGGACACATGCAGAACGAGAAGACTCCCCTGCCCTCAATCTGGGTCACGAAGGAGTATTCCGCCGCAGGCATGTACGGCTGGTATTTTCCGTGGTACTGGATCCTGTTGATCAGGGACTGCGGATGCTCGACACGCACTCCGAGGGCAAATCCCTTGGCCTGCAGTTCCCAACCCTTTTCTGCAAAAAGATTGTATATGTCCCTTGCGGAGTGTCCGGTGGCAAGAATCACCTTCCTTGAAGAAAATGTCCGGCTTCCTGCAACTACATCGAAGCCGCCGTCCTCCCTTTTGCGGATGTCTGTGACTCTCGTACCGAAATGATATTCTCCGCCGTGGCTGATGATGCAATGGCGGATATTCTCGACTATGGCCGGAAGCCGGTCGCTCCCGATGTGAGGATGGGCATCAATCAATATGGACGGGTCAGCCCCGAATGTCACAAGCTGGTGCAGCACCTCACGGATGTCCCCCCTTTTGGAAGAACGGGTGAAAAGCTTCCCGTCAGAGAATGTGCCGGCCCCGCCCTCTCCGAAACAATAGTTGGAATCAGGGTCCACAATGCCTTCCCTTGAAAGCTTGGCCATGTCGAATTTCCGGGCATGGACATCCTTTCCCCGTTCCAGAATGACGGGCCTGAAGCCTCTCATCAGAAGACGGAGGGCGGCGAACATCCCGGCAGGACCTGCTCCGATGACGGTCACCGGCTCAGCCTGTGACACATCCCTGTATTCCGGGAGACGGTATTCATTGAGGTCTTCCCCGGCCTTGTATGCCTCGATTCTGTAACGGTATAGTATGTCGCCCCTGGCATCGATGGAGCGGCGCACAATCCTGTATGAAGACACCGCCTTCGGGGCAACACCCATAGCCTTGGCTGCCGCAGCGGTGATCTGCTCGGAAGAAGGTTCCCGGCCTATCGGAACGGAGATCTCAATTTCTTTCATAATTAAAAATCTGCTATGCGGGACACGGGGGCCACATCCAGGCCTGTCCTTTCCCCGTTGAGATAGTGGAAATACCCGGCTATGGCTATCATGGCCGCATTGTCGGTGGTGAACTTGAACTCAGGAAGATATGTCTTCCACCCTCTCTTGCGTCCTTCTTCCGTGACGGCGGCTCGCAGCCCGCTGTTGGCAGACACCCCGCCTCCGATGGTTATTTCCCTGATACCGGTCTGCCTGGCGGCCTTGATGAGCTTGTCCATGAGTATCTCTATCAGGGTGCGCTGGAAACTTGCGCAGATGTCCTCCTTGTTCTTCTCCATGAACTCAGGGTCTGCGGCCATCTGGTCCCTCACAAAATAAAGCAGGGAAGTCTTTATGCCGCTGAAGCTGTAGTCCAGTCCGGGCACATGAGGCTTGGCGAAATGAAATCGCTGCGGGTCGCCGGACTTGGCCAGCCTGTCCACGATCGGCCCGCCCGGATAGCCGAGCCCCATCATCTTGGAGCATTTGTCAAAAGCCTCCCCCACCGCATCGTCTATGGTCTGGCCGAGAATCTCAAAGTCCAGCGGTCCGTTCACCCTGACAATCTGCGAATTGCCTCCTGATACAAGCAGGCAGAGATACGGGAATGAAGGATGCACATTTTCCTTGTCATACTGCTTTATGAAATTGGCAAGCACATGCCCCTGCAGGTGGTTCACCTCTATCAGGGGACGGTCCAGGGCTATCGAAAGCCCCTTGGCGAAAGAAGTGCCCACCAGCAGGGAGCCGAGAAGCCCCGGACCACGGGTGAAGGCTATGGCAGTGATGTCCTCCGCCTTTATCCCCGCCCTGTCTATCGCCTGGCTCACCACAGGCACAATGTTCAGCTGATGTGCCCTCGAAGCGAGTTCAGGTATCACTCCACCGTAGGCCTTGTGGACATCCTGGCTCGCCAGGACATTTGAAAGGAGCCAGCCGTCCTTTATGACCGCTGCCGAAGTGTCATCGCAGGATGACTCTATTCCGAGAATTATATCCATAACAAAATTTTCGCTCGGCAAAAATACGGTTTTTCCCCGACATTTGACCGTCATCTGATGAAATAAATCTGCCTCTGCACTCGGCTTGCAGTATATTTTTCATTAACTTTGTAAGTTTAATCGAAAAGGGAAAGGCATACGGTCAAGAAAGTGCTCAAAATATTATGGTTGACGGCTGTCGCTCTGACAGCCCTCGTGCTTGCAGGGATTCTGGGGATACAGACTCCCCAGGTGCAGACATACCTTTCCCATAAACTTCTGAAAAACATTGCAGACAAGATAGATGCGGAAATAGACTATGAGAAGGTCCATGTGAAGCCGTTCAACACCATCGTGCTGAAGAATGTGACCGTACGCGACAGGGAGCCTTTCAATGAGGCCGCTTACGACACGCTGTTCGCCGCAGAATATGTCATAGCCAGATTCACGCTGAAAGGCCTGCGGAAACAGGAGGGGCTGCATGTCTGGAGCGCATACATAAGGGATGCGGAAATGAATCTTGTCGTGGAGGACAACGGGACCAACCTCGAAAGGATGTTCGGGATAAAGAAGAATCCCGAAGAGAAAAAGAGGGACAAGAATGTGTTCGACATAAGGAGGGTGGACATCGACGGGATGTCATTCCGGATGATGAATTTCAAGAAGGAGCACAAGCCGGCACCGGCAGGGACAATAGACTGGAACGACCTCGGCATCAGCGACATCCACATAGCTGCCAGGAATCTCAAGATGAGCAAGGGAGTACTGTCAGGCCGGCTCGACTATCTCTCGTTCAATGAAAAGAGCGGCTTCTCCTGCCAGTCGCTTTCGGGAAAGACAAAGGTCGGGAACGGCAGGGCGCTGATAGAAGATCTCGAAATATCAGACCTGTGGTCGGAAATAAGAATCCCGTCTTTCATCATATCCTATTCAAATTCAAAGGATTTCAAGGACTTCGTCAACAGGGTGAAGCTGGATGCCGGGATTGCAGACAGCAGACTCAGCATGAAAACCCTCTCCTTCTTCGTCCCCGGGCTTGGGGACAACGGACTGGAAGCCGCCGTCAGCGGCAAGGTCAGCGGCCTTGTGAGCAGCCTGCAGATCGACGGGCTTTCCATAGATGCCACGGACAAGAGCATTTCCGGCATCTTCAGCGGCAGGCTGACAGGACTTCCGGAAACGGACAGGATGTATATGGACATGGAGCTGAAGGATGTGAAGTTCGACATGCCCGGACTGGAAAAGTTCATCGGCCACTGGAACGGAGGCAAGGCCCCGGAACTGAAGAAATATGCAGAAGGGGCCACATTCACACTTGACGGCAATATCCGTGGTACCCTCAACAGGCTCGGGGTGGATATTTCCGCCACCTCAGGCATCGGCGGACTGTCAGCCTCGCTGGACACAAGGAACCTGACATCGAAAAGACAGCCGACAATCATCGGTGGAGCCGTCCGTTCATACGATCTGGACCTCGGTGCGATACTCGGCACCGGACTCGTAGGGCAATGTTCCATGAAGGCAGGCCTGCACGCCGACCTCGGCAATAGCGATGACGGGGCATCCATAAGGCTTGATTCACTGATGGTAAGCCGCCTGAATATCCACGGCTATGACTACGGCAACATCGCCGCTGCAGGCAAGATAGCCAGGGAGGCATTCGACGGGAAGATAGTATGCAACGACCCGAACCTCAACTTCATGTTCCAGGGACTGTTCAACCTTTCAAGGAAAACCAGCAACGCCCTCTACAAGTTCTATATGAATGTGGGATATGCCGACCTGAATGCGATGAACATAGACAAGAGGGGAATTTCCAGAATCAGCTTCCAGACAAGCGCCAATTTCAACAAGATCAGGAACAGCGACCTTCTCGGCGACATCAGCATAGGAGGCATTGTCCTGGAAAACGGGATGGGGAAATACAATATAGGCGACATAGGCATAAGCTCCTATTCCAATGACAACATAAGCAGGGTGAAATTCAGCTCTGAATTTGCCGAAGGCAGCTATACGGGGACAGGTTCACTGCAGAAATTTGTCAAGGACTTCTCGTCCGTCACCCTGAGAAAGGAACTTCCGTCGATGTTCCGCGACACGGTATCCACCTGGAAAGGAGAGAAATATGACCTGACATTCAGGTGCCATGACACGATGGACCTGCTTTCGTTCCTCGCCCCGGGACTGTATATCGCCGACAGCTCGTTCCTGAGAATGAGCATCGACACCTCGGGGCTTTTCAAGGCAAGGCTCAATTCCCAGCGTATAGCATTCAAAGACCAGTATATCAAAGACATAGACTGCACATTCAGCAACTGCGGAGGCATCCTGGACGGAGAACTTAACAGCGAAAGCATCCGCATTGCCACCCTCATGCTCATGAACAACAGAATCGACCTGTTTGCCGACAATGACCACCTGGGGCTCGGATTCTCATACGACAATGAGAGCACACTGACCAACAGGGGCGAATTCTTTGCCACAGGGGATGTCACAAGAGATGACGACGGCAAGATGAAACTCGACATAAGCCTGCTCCCGTCAAGCATATACCTCAACTCGAGGGAATGGAGCATAGCCCCGTCCAAGTTCAGCATCAAGGGGAAGGAAATAAATGTGGAGAACATCGGATTCAACAGCGGGGACCAGACGATACGGATATACGGGGCGACCTCGGACAAGACCCCGGAAAAACTCGTTGTCAGCATGGAAAGGTTCGACATTTCAATCATCAATCCCCTGCTGAAAAAAGACCTCAGGATAGGAGGTGCAATGACAGGTACAGCCGAGCTGTACACCCCTTACGGCAACCTGGGACTGGCGGCGAACTTCCTGTGCGACTCCACAACCATGGCGGGCACCGGCATGGGCACAGTCACCATAAAGACCACGTGGGACGAGAATCAGAGGAAGTTCGGCTTTGACATAGGCAACAGCCTCGCCGGGAAGCCTTCATTCCTCGTTTCCGGAAGCTACGGCACCAGGAACCGGACACTGGACGCAGAAGCCATCCTCGACAGGTTCGACGTTTCCTGCGCCAGCCCGTTCACCGAAAGCATATTCAGTGACATCGGAGGGCATATTTCCGGAAAAATGAACCTGAACGGCCCGGTAAGGCAGCTCTCGATGGCTACTGAAGGCATGAGGCTCGAAGACACTGAACTCAGGATAGCCTACACCAATGTGCCATACCGTCTGAAAGGAGATTTCCATCTTGACGAGAGCGGAATATATTTCGACGACATCAGGATGGAAGACAGGAAAGAAGGACGGGGAAATGTACGGGGAAATATCAGCTATGAGCATTTCAAGAACATAAGATTCAACACTGAGATCAATGTCCGGAACATGGAATGCATTGACATAGCCGAAAGGAACGCCGATGCATTCTACGGAAACGTGTCCGCCACCGGAACCGTATCCCTCACGGGGCCTATGAAGTCCCTGCTGATGTCGGTGGAGGCTGTCACCACCGGTGACGGACAGTTCCATGTACCGGTCTCGTCCTCAGCAAACGCAGGGGGAGGGAACCTGCTTACATTCAAGAAACCTGTAGTGATAAAGACTGTAGACCCGTATGAAACCATGGTCGCCAGGCTGAAGGAACACGAATCCACATCCGGACACTTCAGCATGAAGCTGCGCCTCGCCGCCACACAGGGGACGGAAGCCTTCATTGAAATAGACAAGTCGACAGGCAATGTACTTTCAGGACGGGGAGAAGGCGTAATAGACCTGGAAATACAGCCGGACAAGGACATATTCAACATAACCGGAGACTACACGATTTCTTCAGGGAACTACAGGTTCGTCGCTCTCGGCCTCGCATCAAGGGACTTTTCCATACAGGAAGGCAGCTCCATCAAATTCAACGGAGACATAATGGAAAGCACTCTTGACATAAATGCCGTCTACAGGACAAAGGCATCCCTGTCCACACTCATCGCAGACACCACATCAGTATCAAACCGAAGGACGGTCGAATGCGGAATATCCATCACGGACAAGCTTCGGAATCCGAGACTCGGATTCTCGATAGACATCCCTGATCTCGACCCGACTGTACAGTCCAGGGTGGAAAGTGCACTCAGCACCGAAGACAAGGTACAGAAGCAATTCCTTTACCTGATCATCTCCAACAGCTTCCTGCCTGACGAGCAGTCCGGCATCGTCAACAACAACTCCATTCTCTACTCCAATGTAACGGATATAATGGCCAACCAGCTCAACAACATATTCCAGAAGCTGGACATTCCTCTGGACCTCGGACTGAGCTATCAGCCCAACGACAAGGGGAATGACATCTTCGATGTGGCCGTTTCCACCCAGCTGTTCAACAACAGGGTGATAGTCAACGGAAACATAGGCAACAGGCAATACAATTCCGGCAATTCGAACAGCGATGTCGTCGGCGACCTGGACATAGAAATCAAGCTCACCCGCAACGGGGCATTGCGGCTGAACCTGTTCTCGCATTCAGCCGATGAATACACCAACTATCTGGACAACTCCCAGCGAAACGGCGTCGGCCTGGCATACCAGAAGGAATTCGACCGCTTCGACACATTCATAAAGAACATGTTCACAAGCAAGAAAAAACGGGAAGAAACGGAACGGCAGGAAATGGAAGCACTCAGGATGCGTGAAATGAATGTGGTCATAATAGACGGAGACTCCACCGGCAGAGATCAGCGCAAGGAAGAAAGAAAAGCAAAGAGGAAAATCAAGGCGGAAGCCAGAAAAGAGAATGACAATGAAAGCGCCAACTGAATACAAAGGGAAACTGCACCTTATCCCCTCCCCGCTCGGTGACAATGCCCCGGAAGAGGTAATACCTGCCACCGTGCTCGAATCGCTGAAGAATTTCAACACATTCGTGGTGGAGGAAGTGCGTACCGCAAGGAGATACCTGTCCCGTGCCGGACTGAAAGGCTCCATCCAGAACCTGCAGTTCTTCGAACTGAACGAACACACATCCGAATCCGAAATCGAAGGCTATCTCAGGCTTTTTGACGGGGGCAATGATGTGGCTCTGATTTCAGAGGCCGGACTTCCGGCAGTGGCTGACCCGGGGGCGCAGCTTGTGTCCCTTGCCCACAGACACGGCATAGAAGTGGTGCCGCATGTCGGCCCATCCTCCCTCATGCTTGCCCTGATGGCCTCCGGCCTGAACGGACAATCCTTTGCCTTCTGCGGCTACCTCCCCGCCAAGACCGACGAAAGGCGCAGCAGGCTGCGGGCAATAGAGAAGGCATCTGCCTCCATGCACCAGACCCAGATATTCATAGAGACCCCGTACAGGAACGACTCCCTTCTTTCCGACATCCTCTCCACCTGCCGTCCCGGCACAAGGCTATGCATAGCCGCCGACCTCACCCTGCCTGACGCCTACATCCGCACCAGGTCCGTTTCATCCTGGAAAAAGGAAATCCCCATCATAGGCAAGCGTCCTTGCGTCTTTCTCCTCCTCGCCTGACATCAGGCCTGTTATCATTTTGGAAATCAATAGACCGGGAAGTGAAACTGTTGGATAAATTTTTGGCTATGAAGAATAAGGGAATACTTGAACTGGAGGGAATGGAGTTCCATGCCCGTCATGGGTGTCTTGAAAGGGAAAAGATTGCAGAAAACCTTTTCACGGTGGACTTCAGGGCAGAAACCGACATGTCAGCCGCTGCGGAAAGCGACAGGCTGGAAGACGCTGTGGACTACGGCAGGATATACGACATCGTGAAAAAGGAGATGTCAGTCCATTCCGACCTGCTGGAGCATCTTGCGGGAAGGATTGTAAAAGCCATAGCCGAGGCTTTCCCCGAACTGGAACATTTCTCCGTCAGGGTATCCAAGAGGAGGCCGCCTGTGAACGGAATCGCCGCATGGTCACGGGTGACCCTGCAGCATGTAAGCACAAATACTTTATATAAAGCAGAATGAAGAAGACAGCATTTCTCACACTCGGCTGCAAGCTGAACTATGCCGAGACATCAACATACGAAAGGAAACTCCTGAAGGAAGACATAGAAGTCGTGCCGTGGGAGGAGAAGGCTGACATATATGTGGTGAACACCTGCACCGTCACGGAACATTCCGACAAGAAATGCCGCAACATAATACGCAAACTGCACAGGGTGTCACCTAAGGCGGCAATATTCGTGACCGGCTGCTATGCACAGATGAAAAAGACGGAAATAGAGAAGATAGAGGGGGTAGCCGCCGTGTTCGGGGCAGAGGAAAAGACTCATGTGGTACCTGTCATATCCGCCTACATACGCAACGGCGAACTGCCGGACATCACTAAAACATCGTGTGCCCGAACAGACAACCCGGAACCGGGACACGATGCCGGATGCGGGAATTTCCTTCCGGCCTATTCCAGCGGCGAAAGGACCAGGTCATTTCTGAAAGTGCAGGACGGATGCGACTATTTCTGCTCATATTGCACCGTGCCATACGCAAGGGGACGCAGCCGCAACATCCCGATAAAGGACATCGTGACGCAGGCCAGGGAAATCGCGGCAGACGGCATAAAGGAAATCGTCCTCACAGGCGTGAACACCGGGGACTTCGGGAAAAGCAGCGGAGAAAGCTTCCTCGACCTTCTGAAGGCCCTCAACGATGTGGACGGCATTGAAAGATACAGGATATCTTCCATCGAGCCGAATCTTCTGACAGACAGCATCGTGGACTGGATTGCATCAGGCACGAAATTCCTTCCGCATTTCCATATACCGCTCCAGTCCGGGTCCGACACCATCCTGAAGGCCATGAAAAGAAGATATGACACGGAATTCTTCGCAGGCAAGATAAGCCGCATACGCCATACGATGGAACATCCTGGCGGACCGAAGGTATTTTTCGGAATAGATGTGATCACAGGCTTTCCCGGAGAGACAGACGAACTTTTCATGGAGACATACAATTTCCTGAAAGACAGGGTCAAGCCGGCATTCATCCACATCTTCCCATATTCCCGCAGGGCAGGAACCCCTGCCGCCGCACGGAAAGACCAGGTGCAGGATTCCGTCAAGACCAGGCGGGTGAAGATGCTGGAGGACCTGTGCGAAAGCCTGCATTCAGAATTCATTGAAGCCAACCGGGGCATCAGCGAAAAAGTCCTCTTCGAAAGCACGGACCGCCACGGCCTGATGTCCGGCTACACCGGCAACTACATCCGCATCGAACGCCCCTACGACCCAGCCATCGTCGGCCGCATCGCAGACATTATAATATGAAGTCCAACGCAGTTATCACAAAAAAGAAACAAGAAATGGTCAGATTGACATTTTTAGGAACAGGTACTTCCCAAGGCGTCCCCATGATCGGCTGCTCCTGCCCCGTCTGCCGCTCCTGCGACCCGCATGACAAGCGCCTCCGTTCATCAGCTTTCGTGGAATACGGGGGACTGGACATCCTGGTCGACGCCGGTCCGGACTTCAGGCAGCAGATGCTGCGGGCAAACATACGCCATATAGACGCCATATTGCTGACACACAATCACAAGGACCATACGGGCGGACTGGATGACGTGAGGGCATTCAACTACATAGAAAGGGCTCCGATAAGAATATATTGTGAAAAATATGTGGAAGAGTCGCTGAGGCAGGAATATTCATACGCCTTCGCTGAAAAGAGATACCCGGGAGTCCCGGAATGGCAGATAACGAACATAGATGAGAATCCTTTCACCGTGACGGAAAACATACCCAAGGTGAGATTGGTATGGGTGGACGGAAAGGGATATGAAAAGGTGAAAGTGGAACATGCAGGACCGGACACGTGCAAGACGGCTGAAATAATCCCTGTCCGGGGAAAGCACTACATGCTCCCGGTGCTCGGCTACCGTTTCGGCGGCATAGCCTACCTGACGGACATGAATTTCATTCCGGAAGAAGAGTTCTCGAAGCTTGAAGGGCTGGAGCATTTCGTAATAAACTGTGTAAGAAGAGGCAGGCACATATCGCATTTTTCCCTTGAGCAGGCAGTGGAAGTCGCAAAGAGAGTCGGGGCAAGGCACACATGGCTCACCCATCTTTCTCATCAGCTCCCGACATATTCAGAACTGTGCGCGGAACTTCCTCCTGACATCAGGCCTGCCTATGACGGACTTGTCATAGAAGCGTAAACCGATTATCTCATAAGTACGCCCAAGGTGTCAACCTGTCGGGACCACCTTGGTTGTCAGCCCGCAGTCGAGAATGACACCTAAGACCCTACGGTCGGAATGACGGTTAGAAGCAATGGAAATATACGGCTGCAGCCGCCCCCACGAGAAGGAGGAAGACAAGGAGCGGGACAATCCATTTCCATGCGGACTTCTTCGGCCTGTACGGGTCGGCGAACTTCAGTTTCGGGTATTTGGCCACTGAAGTGAGGATGTTGCCGAAGACAATGTTCACAAGCACCTTGGTGTTCATCGCCCAGCCATTGGCATTCAGCACTGGGCCAAGGTTACGCTGACGCAGTCTGGTCCATGCCAGAAAACATGAGGGTCCGGATATTACAAGCATTATCGCTGCAATGGCCACAAGCAGCTGCCACCACGGAGTAGCCGCTATCCCTGCGGCAAGCTTGGTCAGGAAAGAGCCTATATATCCGATGGCCATGCCTATGGCGGCAAAGATACCGGCGAACTTGGCAATGTCAAAGGCCTGCCTGCCGCCAGTCTGCTCTTTCGCGGCGGCAGAGGTGTCAGGAGGCGAGGCCAATGTCCGGGAAGCCTTCTCCTGCATCTCCTTCATGACCTTGCTGTCCTTTTCCTCGGCTGACTTGCTTATCAGGCCGACACAGAAATCCCAGAACTTGCGGTACGGTGCCCAGAAGGCATTGGCGATGCTTATGGGATTGTCCACTACCTTGGTGATGGTGGCATCCCAGTCCCGTCCCTGAAGATCATAGAATATCCCGTTCTTGCCAGGCCGCAGGTCACCGGTGTCGCCTGCCGTGAGGACAGCCACGATGTCAAGGGACTCAGACCGCACCTTCGATGTACAGCGGCAATATATCAGGAACATTCCGCTGAGCTTGGCCATGTCATTCTGCCCTGCCATATTGTCCACCTTGATGCACAGGTCACAGCAGCGCTGGTCAATGAAAAGCCTTCCGGCCTCGAAGATTGCCCTCCGGCCCGGACGGTCATAAAAATCACTGAAAATGACATAATTGCGAAGGAAGCGACCGAAATCCCGGTAGAGATACATGAATTTCCTGACCTCGTCCATCGAGTCAGATTCCTCCTTCTTTGCACTGTCGGCGGCAGCCAGATCAAGCAGTTCCTGACGGCGGTCAGCGTCCAGAATGGCATTTATACGGTCAAGACCGAGAGATTCCACCGCCTCTCCTTTCTTCGAAGCAAGCCAGTCCTCGTATGCATTGAACCTTGCACAGAAAGACTTCCAGCCCTGTTCCGTAATGCCGTCCTTTCCCGCAAGGTCAGACTCCGGCACCAAGGCAACAAGGTTCGATACGGCCTCATCCCAGGCAGGGTTTACAACATTCAGAGAAAGCACTCCGGATGCTGCGGGGCGGGCAATCGGACATGAAGCGAGATCCTCCGGCTTCTCTATCTTGACTTCAAGGGCAGCGGCGGCGGCAACATCATATCCCAGCAGCCTGCATCTCATGAAAAAATCAGCCATCTTCTCCTTGAGGGCACAGCAGGCGGCATATGCGGCAGCAGTCTTATCTCCGTAAGGGAAAATAGAGTCCTGAGCCGCCGAGGCAGAGGCCTGCCACTGGGAATACTCCCAGCACAAGTCATAGAACTTCCCTATCATTTCGGCAGTGACACCCTGTTCCCCGCTCCTGTCCGGAACCGAGCCCACTGTCGCAATGCAGTCGGCTATCGTATCTTTAAGAATGGCATCATCCCCGGCCGTAAGAGGAGTGACAACCCCGTCACCGTTGAATCTTGTTCCTTTGAAAATGGCCGTACTGTCCAGCACATCCCCGATGCCGATCGCGTCCCCTTCCTTGCCGAGATTGTCCAGGATCTGTCTTGCAGAACGCTTCAGTTTGGCTCCAGGGCCATTCGGGTCACTGTCATCAAATGCATCAAGGCTTATGGATGAATCCCCCTTCAGCAGGAAATCATTGTCCTTTATGCAGGCACACAGCCATTCAGCCGCAGCCACGACTTCCTTCACCCTGATTTTCCCGTCCGAGTCGGCATCAAGACAGGAAAGGGTTTCCCTGTCCATCGCCAGCCCGTTCACGGGACAGCTGAGCACAGTCCAGTATTTTTCATCGAGTTCTCCGAGGCATGCTATGTCCTCTCCTGTCGAAATCTTCACCCGGACAACTCCTCCGAGCGAACAGTATTGCCATTTGTGGTTCATAATAGGGTCTATATGGTACAAAGGTAACATTTTTCGGAATCATGGCATATAGGGAGGGACGGAACCTTCGTCGATAAGGTCACGGAGAGTGTCGAGATAGTCAGGAGGAGTGTCGGCAGACGGACTGCCGTACCGGGCATTGATGTCCTCGAGAGTATAGGAGCCCGACTTCTCTTCTACGATATACTCGGACATTGACCGGCGAAAAGCCACATCTGCTTTTCCGTCAGCACTGTTTCTCCCACCAGCATCCGACGCCCCTGTCCGGTCCTGCATCTTCTCCGGCTGCCGTTTTCCAAGACCGGCAGCACGGCAGACATCACATGTGCCGCAGTCTGTGCTTTCGGTCTGCCCGAAATAGGCCAGAAGATAGCGGCTCCGGCAGGTGTCACTCTCATTGACATAGTCAATCATGGTCGTCATCCTCTCCATATAGGTGGATTTCAGGCGTTCATGCCGCTCCGGAGTCAGCTTCACATTTTTCGGCATCAGCCGGTCTTCATGAAGATAGATTATTGTCGCATGGTCTGCCGGTATATACCTTATGACATGTTCGAGCGACATCCTGTACAGCAGCTGCCTCAGCTCCGGGACGGTCACCCCTGCCTTACCGGCCACATAATCCTCATCTATCGGCACAGGAAATGAAAAAAGCCCCGTATAGCTGCGCATCAGTATCTCGGCGACCCTGGTCATTCCTTCCTCCGGGAAAGGGATTTCATACAGGGCTGTCCTCTCGACTATGAACATGACTTTCGTCTGGACATCCACATCGTCCATCACAGTCCAGTGGCCCTCCCGTTCAATGTATTTTATCGCATAATATGCGGATGAGCGGTTCAGCCCGAACCTGCGGCAGAATTCATTCAGGTCGAATTTCAGCTGCATTCCCATACCGGCATCATAGGGAATGCCGAACATGATGTGCACCTTGTGATAAATGTCCTCGACATATTCTATGGAAGGGAACGAGACCGTGGCTGTCTGCTTGAGCCTGCGGGTGTCGCCGCTGTTCCAGAGCAGCACGGCATACGAACGTTTCCCGTCCCTGCCGGCCCTTCCCGCTTCCTGGAAATAGGCCTCAGGGCTGTCCGGCACATCGAAATGCACCACGAAACGCACATCGGGCTTGTCTATTCCCATCCCGAAGGCATTCGTGCAGACCATCACCCGGACCTCATCCTTTTTCCATTTCTCCTGCCGCTCTGAACGTGAGGCGGCACCGAGCCCTGCATGATAGAATGAAGCCGGAATGCCGCCGGCCTTCAGGAATGCGGAAAGCTCCTCGCATTTCTTCCTGTTCCTCACATATACTATTCCCGTCCCGGGCACTCCCCTGCAGATATTGAGCAGCTGTCCGAGCTTGTCCTCCGTGTGTCTCACTATATAGGAAAGGTTGGGCCTTTCGAAACCGCTCTTCAGGAGAAGCTTCTCCCTGAAACAAAGCCGCTCCATGATGTCATCCGCCACCTGAGGGGTGGCCGTGGCGGTCAGAGCAATCACCGGCACATCCGGCAGCAGCTCCCGCAGCTCCCCTATCTTCAGATAGTCCGGACGGAAGTCGTAGCCCCACTGGGATATGCAATGCGCCTCATCCACCACTATATAGCTCACATCCATCTCCTGTACATACCTGCGGAAAAGCTGCGTGCCGAGGCGCTCGGGGGAAAGATACAGGAACTTGAAATCACCGTAAGCCGCATTGTTCAGGGCAAGCTCTATCTCACGCCGGGACATGCCGAGATACACGGCAAGTGCCTTTATCCCCCTGGCTGACAGATTCTGCACCTGATCCTTCATCAACGCAATCAGAGGGGTGACGACAAGAGCGATTCCCGGCTTCATCAGGGCCGGCACCTGGAAGCACACAGACTTGCCCCCGCCTGTCGGCAGGATGGCAAGCACATCCTTCCCCGCCACGGCAGCCCCGACGATGTCCTCCTGCATCGGACGGAACGAGTCATATCCCCAATATTCCTTGAGGACATCCAAAGGATTTGACTGATTTTCAAGATTCTCACACATTTCTCAACTGCGCTTTTCCCTGCCGCCGGCCCCGCCGCATACCGGCCTCGACGGGACATCCGGACACATCCGTCATCATTGGCACATTTTGTGCAGGTAACCGGGGTTTGGATGACATTCCGCCCTTGACGGCTCATCGGGACAAAAGTAATAAATTACTTGAAATAAAAGCGGCAATTTATTTGTCCAACCCTTTGAACGATTGCAAAAATAAAGTATTTTTGCAGCGCATTTTCAGGGCAGCGGAAGCGGAAGCCGCTTGATTTCAGACAGAAAAGGCCGGAAGGCCACAAAGCTGGACAAAATTAAACCCTAATATAATTTTTTGGTATTATGAGTAAAATTGATTTGACCAAGTACGGCATCACAGACGTGAAAGAAATCGTCCACAACCCGTCTTATGAGGTTCTCTTCGAAGAGGAGACAAAGGAAAGCCTCCAGGGTTATGAGAAAGGCCAGGTTACTGAACTCGGTGCTGTCAATGTGATGACAGGTATCTACACCGGACGCTCACCTAAAGACAAATTCTTCGTTTACAACGAGGCCAGCAAGGACACTGTATGGTGGACTTCTGACGAATACAAGAATGACAACAAACCATGCTCAGAAGAGGCTTGGGCAGACCTTAAGGCAAAGGCCGTGAAGGAACTGTCAGGCAAGAGGCTCTTCGTAATGGATACTTTCTGCGGTGCAAACCCTGCAACCCGTCTTAAAGTACGTTTCATCATGGAAGTCGCATGGCAGGCACACTTCGTAAAGAACATGTTCATCCGTCCTACTGAGGAAGAACTTGCAAACTACGGCGAGCCTGATTTTGTTTCATTCAACGCTGCAAAGGCAAAGGTTGACAACTACAAGGAGCTCGGCCTCAACTCCGAGACTGCAACTGTCTTCAACCTCAAGACCAACGAGCAGGTTATCCTCAACACATGGTACGGCGGTGAGATGAAGAAGGGTATCTTCTCCATCATGAACTACCTCAACCCTCTCCGCGGCATCGCGTCAATGCACTGCTCCGCAAACACCGACAAGGAAGGCAAGAGCACTGCAATCTTCTTCGGACTTTCAGGAACAGGCAAGACCACCCTTTCAACTGACCCTAAGCGTCTCCTCATCGGTGACGACGAGCACGGCTGGGATGACGAAGGAGTGTTCAACTACGAAGGCGGATGCTACGCAAAGGTCATCAACCTCGACAAGGAGAGCGAGCCGGACATCTACAATGCCATCAAGAGGGATGCACTTCTTGAAAATGTTACCGTAGACGCAAACGGAAAGATCGACTTCGCTGACAAGAGCGTCACTGAGAACACCCGCGTTTCATACCCTATCTATCACATCAACAACATTGTGAAGCCGGTTTCAAAGGGTCCTCACGCAAAGCAGGTGATCTTCCTTTCAGCCGATGCATTCGGTGTTCTTCCTCCGGTTTCCATCCTTACTCCTGAGCAGACCCAGTACTACTTCCTCTCAGGATTTACTGCAAAGCTTGCAGGTACAGAGCGCGGTATCACTGAGCCTACTCCTACCTTCTCTGCCTGCTTCGGTGCAGCATTCCTTTCTCTCCACCCTACAAAATACGGTGAGGAACTCGTGAAGAGGATGCAGGCTGCAGGTGCAAAGGCATACCTCGTGAACACAGGCTGGAACGGAACAGGCAAGCGTATCTCCATCCGTGACACCCGCGGCATCATCGACGCCATCCTCGACGGCTCCATCGAGAAGGCCCCTACAAAGACCATCCCTTACTTCAACTTCGAAGTTCCTACAGAGCTTCCGGGCGTTGACCCTGCCATCCTTGACCCTCGCGACACTTATGCTGACGCAAGCGCATGGGATACAAAGGCAAAGGACCTCGCAGGCCGCTTCATCAAGAACTTCGAGAAGTTCACAGGCAACGACCTCGGCAAGTCTCTCGTAGCTGCCGGCCCAAAGCTCTAATCTGAAGGCAATCAAAGATTAGAAATATAACTCAAGAGGGTGACCCGGGAAATCGGGGTCACCCTCATTTTTATTTATTGAGACATAACTGATTTATCGAAACATAAATGACCGGAAGAACAACACCTTGATTCGCCTATAGCTCCGGGAAAGGAATGACAGGAAAATTTGCATAATCCGATTGATCAGCATATATTTGTAGTGCATTATTAAACTAATATACACATACAATGAAATCGAGTATGATCGCTGCCGGCATAATGGCACTCGCCATAGGCACCTTTCCGGCAAGTCTCAAGGCATCATGCACTGACATCAAAGGGGAAAAACCTGCCGTACACCGTCTGAAAGGCAGGATAATAGACCAAGACGGGGCTGCGGTAGAATATGTAGCCGTAGGGATTCCCGGAAGCCGGACCGGTACGGTTTCATCGGCAGACGGGAAATTCGAACTGGAAATTCCGGCAGATGAGACGGATTCACTTGTATTCAGGCACGTGTCATACATGACAGAACGCATACCGGCATCGGAATATATGCATACGGACACCATGTCTGTCAGACTGACAGGAAACGAAATTGATGTCGCAGTGGTATATCCGGCCGAAACAAAAGAAAAGACGCTCGTATCCAAAGGTGCACGATTTCCGGCCGCATTCGGTGTCTTCAATCCAGACGACACAGGTACAGAAGTAGGTTCGAATGTAAAAGTGAAAAACCGGTTCATAATCAAGAAATTCTCCTTCAAAGTAGCAGCATGTTCCATTGAGGGGACCAAAGTCAGCCTCAATGTTTACAGGATAACGGACGACTCCTTCGAAAACATACTGCACAGGCCGATATATATCGACATAGCTGAAAGCCAGGATATGAAGCTGTATGAAGTTTCCACAGAAGAAACGCTGTTGCTGGAGCCGGGGGAATATTTTGTGAGCATAGCATTCGTCGGATGTTCGGAAAAAGACAAGAAAGAATGGGAGGAGCAAAAGACATGGACCGGAAAAAAATACGCAGAAGCCTCTGTCAGCAACCAGCTGATGTTCCCGCTGTATTTCAAGTCCAGCCATGTCCGAAACGGAGCCATGGGGGAAATATCACGATGCGGGCTGAACATAGGTATGTCGGTCTTTGGTATGGAATACTATGAATAATCAAAAAAAAGGTTAAATTTGTGAAAATATGATAAAGACAAGACTTGACCCTACTTACTTTCAATATTATATGAAACGGATTTTTCTATTTGTGGCGGCGGTCACAGTGATGGCTGCCACATCCTGTTCACAGTACAGGTATGAGACTGTGAAGGGGGACCCGCTCGGGACGAAGATCTACACTCTCGACAACGGGCTCAAGGTGTACATGAGCGTCAACAAGGAGACACCGAGGATCCAGACCTACATCGCGGTGAATGTTGGAGGCAAGAACGACCCGTCTGAAACCACCGGGCTTGCACACTATTTCGAGCATCTGATGTTCAAGGGCACGGAACAGTTCGGTACATCAGACTATGCAGCCGAAAAGCCTATGCTTGACGAAATCGAAAAGCTGTTTGAAGTCTACAGGCAGACGGAGGACGAAGCTGAAAGGGCTGCCATCTACCATCAGATAGATTCCATCAGTTATGAGGCCTCCAAACTTGCCATTCCGAACGAATACGACAAGCTCATGTCCATCATAGGCGCGAAAGGCACCAATGCCTTCACATCTCAGGACATGACCGTGTATGTGGAAGACATACCTTCAAACGAGGTGGAAAACTGGGCCATGATAGAGGCAGACAGGTTCAAGCATCCAGTGATAAGGGGATTCCATACCGAACTTGAGACCATCTATGAGGAAAAGAACATGTCACTGACAAGCGACAGCCGCAAGGTATCCGAAGCCATGGACGCGGCCCTCTTCCCTCATCATCCTTACGGTACGCAGACCGTCCTCGGCACACAGGAACATCTGAAGAACCCTTCCATCACAAATGTGAAGAACTACCACAAGACATACTATGTACCGAACAACATGGCCATCTGCCTCTCAGGAGACTTCAACCCTGATGAGATGGTGGCCGTGATAGAAAAATATTTCGGGGACATGGAACCCAATCCGTCCATTCCGAAGCTGGAATTCGAACCTGAGCAGCCGATCACCACACCCGTGGTGAAAAAAGTCTACGGTCTGGAGGCAGAGAACATCAC
Source organism: uncultured Bacteroidales bacterium (assembly GCA_944323825.1). Lineage (GTDB taxonomy): Bacteria > Bacteroidota > Bacteroidia > Bacteroidales > UBA932 > Cryptobacteroides. Next base: position 5,515 of record CALUTY010000018.1, on the reverse strand, counting down.
CCTCGGATGGAGGCTTCCGGATGCCACAGACAAATCGCATGATGTGGCAAACATAGTCAGCTCGATACTCTACAACGGACAGGCAGGACTGATCGACCTCGACCTCGTCCAGCAGCAGAAGGTGCTCTCAGCCTATGCATACAACAACACCCAGCCTGACTACGGCTCGTTCATCGTGTCTGCACGCCCTAAGGAAGGCCAGACCCTCGACCAGGTGCGCGACCTCCTGCTTGAAGAAGTGGCCAAACTCCGCAACGGGGACTTTGACGAGGGACTCATAGAAGCCACTGTCAACAACTACAAGATGTACATGATGCGCAACTATGAGGACAACAGCAACAGGGCAATGCTCTATGTCATGTCCTTCATCAACGGCACATCATGGGCAGACGAGGTGCAGATGCTTGACAGGATGGCAATGATAACCAAACAGGATGTGGTAGACTGGGCAAATGAATATCTCGGAGCAGACAGCTACGCCGTCGTGTACAAGCTCCAGGGAGAAGACAAGTCTGTCCAGAAGATAGCAGCTCCGAAAATCACGCCTATCGTGACCAACCGTGACAGCCAGAGCTCATTCCTGGCAGAGATACAGAAGACTCCGGTAAAGCCGATTGAGCCTGTCTTCGTCGATTATTCGAAAGACATGTCCAGATTCGAAGCCCGTCCCGGCGTGGAAGTGCTGTACAAGCAGAACGGGATGAATGACCTCTTCACCCTGATATATGTGTTCGACACCGGAACTGAAGACGACCCGGCACTTAACCTTGCCTCTGACTACATAACTTATCTCGGCACTGCCGACATGACTGCAGAGGAAATAGGATCAAGGATGTACGATATCGCCTGCTCATTCGGAGTATACGCGGGAGCGAACCAGACCTCGATACGCATTTCCGGACTGAGCGAGAACATGGAAGAGGCAATGGACATAGTGGAAAGCCTCATATCGGGGGCACAGCCTGACGAGGCAATCCTCGCCAACCTGAAAGATGACATCTTCAGAAGCCGTGCAAATGCCAAGCTCAGCCAGGGAAGCTGCTTCGGTGCATTGCAGAGATACATGGTATATGGCCCTGAATTCATAAAGAAGACGGTACTCGACAATGATGCGGTGGAAGCCCTCACATCAGATGAACTGCTGTCCAAGATAAGCGGACTGACTGGCAAGGAACACGAAGTGCTGTACTACGGACCTCAGGACAGGAAGGAATTCCTTGCATCCCTCGACGGTCATCACAAGACCGCAGAGAACCTGCAGCCTCTTGAAAGGAAATACACGAAGGGGCTTGAAGTGGACGAAAGCAATGTCGTACTGGCACAATACGATGCAAAACAGCTCTATTTCATGCAGTACTCCGACCGAGGAGAAAAGCTTGACATCACCGATGAGCCGGGAATAACTCTCTACAATGAATATTTCGGAGGAGGCATGAACACAATAGTGTTCCAGGAGATGAGGGAGGCAAGAGGCCTTGCCTATACGGCAGTAGCACAGCTTGTGTCTCCGTATTTCCTTGACGGAGACTACTATTACTTTGCATTCATAGCCACCCAGAACGACAAGATGCAGAAGGCCATCGAGGCATTTGATGACATCATCAACAACATGCCGGAATCACAGGCTGCCTTCGACATCGCCAAGGAAGCCCTGATCACAAGAATCCGTACACAGCGTACAGTCCGTGACCAGGTGCTCTGGAACTATATCAGCGACCGGGAACTCGGTCTCACCGAACCTCTTGACAAGCAGATTTTCGAAAAGGTACAGGACATGACCATTGAAGATGTCAAGGCCATCCAGGAAAAGTGGGTAAAAGACCGCAGCTACACCTACGGCATTCTTGGCGACATCAAGGACCTTGACACCGGATATCTCAAGACACTCGGCCCTGTAAAGACGGTTTCACTTGAGGAGATTTTCGGATACTGATGAAACTGCGGAAGATTCACCATTGATTATCCGCCGATGAAAAGAGGCCGGCTCAGGACTGACATGAGCCGGCTTCTTTTTATTTGCCCTTCAATGGAGACACATGAATGCAACGGTGAACTAACTCGACGAGTGATCACGAAACTCTTATACGAAAAGGACATGATAACCGAGCGCGACTACTACAACACCATCAACACCGCCAGAAAAACCGGAATGTCTGAAGGCATGTCAGCCGGAATGGAGCAGGGCCTCCAGCGAGGGCTTCAGCGAGGCATGGAAAGCGGGCTGAAGAAAGGTCGGGAAGAAGGACTCCGGAAAGGTCGGGAAGAGGGGCTGCTTGAGGGGCAGAGTTGTGTTGATGAATCAGGGGGCAAATAGTTTTTCATAGGATAAGTATGAAGGCATGAGTGCCTTATAGTATACCATTCGCCAAAGTATCAGGCTCACTTAATGGCAATTAAATGAGCGGAAATCAGTTGGAATATGGTTTCCAGGCAATTCTGAAAATATCTGTATTATCATTATTGAGACCGGATATCATAATAGACTGTCTGGACCGGTTCTGTTCCGTCACAATAACCTGACCATGCATAATTCAGATATTCTCTGGGGATGATTCCTCCCATTGCATGCAGACACAGACTTTGCGTCCGCTTTCCTGCACAGGCAGGACCCGTTCAGAAGAGTGTTCCAGTACATATCTCAAATCTGCACTCGGCTGTATGGAAACCTTCCCGGTCGTGCTGTCATAGCCAACGGATGCCGTACGGAGATTTACTATATTTCCCAATCCTTTGTATTCCACTCCACTTGAAGGTATGCGTTCTGTCAGTATCATATCATTGGCAAGTCTCGGTTCAAAAGCCGATGTGTTGATGTAGAAGACAGTAAACATATCCTCACCAGTATAGAGTTCATATCCGTCAGGATCTTCATAAGGAGTGCGGACCGTAACATCCACGAATACGGTGCTGTCAGAAAGTTCTCCGAGGACAGATGTCCCGATTATTGGGAGCAGATAGCGTCCAGGCTCCAGCACATTGTCAAGAGGATTTTTGGCAAAGATTTGTATTCCACACCTGTACTCTGTGAGTATTCTGCAACCATCTTTTCGTCACCGGCTTTAAGCTGTATGGTCTGAGCAACAGACATTGGGGCATTTGACCGGGCGAAGAGAGCTGCCGTAGTGAAACCGTCACCTTCATTCAATGTGATGGTCACCTTGTTGTCCGGGGACTGCTCCGCGCGGAGGGAAATTGCAGGATTGCCGTTGACCGGATCCATGTCGGGCTTTATGTCGGTATACTCATGGTAATCCAAGTCTGTACAGGAGGCAAAAGCCACAGACATCACAAACAATAGGATTACGGTACTGACCCTGCTCGACAAAAGGGAAAAAGGAGTGACTGCCACTATCTACACGCAGCGTGTCAGCGACCGGTTCCAACTGGATGTTGACCGTCACAATGCCCAATATCCGCCAGTCAGGATAGAGCGGTTCAACAAAGCGCATGACCGTTTTCTGCTTATAGACGACGAAGTGTACCACATCGGGGCATCGATTAAGGATTTGGGCAAAAAGTGGTTCGGGTTCACGCTTATGCGTGACATTCCGGCCTCAGAAATCATCAGTAGAATCAAGGATTAGCCAATGTGCAAATTGGTTTTAAAACAACAAGGTAATAATGGATTATACAATATACGAATTTTCGCTTTTCATTGCGTTGCCGTTGATGCTGTTCTTCGGCTTTTATTTTTTGTTGGCCAAAATACCGGAAAAAGTCATTTTCGGAAATTATCTGCGCTCCCGTCGGATCATGGGGATAGCGTTGCTGCTGCTTGCCGCCAATTATTCAGTGCATTTCTTTTTCGGAATCCGGTTCAATAACGCCAATGCGGCCATTCTAATGAACCTTTCGACCTACTTCCTGTTTTCCATCCTTTCCTGCATCGTGCTGATGTTGCTGCCCGAAGGGATTTTGCAGACAATTGCGCTGTTTGCTCTGGCTGCGTGGCTGGTCACTTATGGATTCGTCCTGGCCCGCAGGCTTATTCTGGCATATAACCGTGCCATCAGGATTTTCAACGAAACGTATTCGGATGACATAGGCGCGTATATCAAGTGGCTTTCCATTTTCACATGGTGGGCTGTCATATTCGGCGTGGGATGCGGACTGCTCACATTCCTGCCTGACAAATACGTTTATATCTGGATTCTGTCATCCATCCCGTTCTACGGCTATCTGTTTTATTCCTACCAGAACTACATGATATTCTATGAGCAGGTGGAGCGTACGCTGGAGATAGAGAACGCGGCGGATGATGAGAAGAAAAAGACAGAAACAGAAAAGGAATCACCCAAATATTTCGACGGCATAGAAAGCAGCCTGACGCCTTGGCTGGAAAACAAGAGCTATACGCAATCCGGATTCACCATACAGGACATGGCGAAAACGCTCGGCACCAACAGGACTTATCTGAATGCTTACATAAAGGACAAATATCATGCGACATTCCGCGAATGGATAACCGGTCTCCGGTTGGAGTATGCGAAAAACATACTGAAGGAGCATCCGGAAATCAATGTACAGAAGCTGGCCGAGGCTTCCGGTTTTCTTTCCCGCAGTAACTTTACCAAATCATTTGCCGATAAGGAAGGATGCACGCCTGCCAAGTGGAGAAAAGCGAATTTGGAATAATTTGTGTGGTAAAAATCTGCTGAAATGGTTACAGAAACCCATTTTCAAAAAAGTGCTAATTCGACAAAAATGTGCTTATTTGACAATTTGAAAAGTGGTCAAACGACAATTCTAATAGAGCGCTGAAATTTAACAGGAAAAGGTTTGGGCTAATAAACGTCATTTATTAACTTTGGATGAAGCAAAGATAATAAATTCAAGTTTATATGAGCAGAAAAATCACTTTTCTTACCCTGTTTCTGTGGCTGACGGCAGTCACTTTTCCTGTCATGGCGCAGCAGAAAGCAGACACGACCTACACCTTCCGCTTCGTCCCGCAGAAGGACATGTTCTACGTGCCTTGGAATGGCAATGACACAGAACTTGCCCGCCTGCTGGAGTGTATCGAAAAAAACAAAGCCACAATTCTTGACGGCAAGTTGCCGCTTTATGTCGATGGCTACTGCAATTCCTTGAATGGCGAAAAAGAAAACCTCGCGATAGCCAAAATTCGCTCGAACCGTGTGAAATCCGAACTGATTATCCGTGCGGAAATCAAGGAAGAAAACTTTATCACCCGCAACCATGCGACAGAGGGAGACTTTGTCACTGTGCGCCTAACGATACCGGTCAAGGAAACAGCCGCGACGGATGCGGAAGCGGAAGCACGACGCAAGGCGGAAGCCGAACGACTGGAAGCCGAGAAGCGTGCCGAACAGGAACGGCTTGCCGAAGAGCAGCGCAAGGCGGAAGAAGCCCGACTTGCCGCTGAAAAGGCAGAGGCAGAGAAAGCCGCTCAACAAAATACACTTGCCGACATGCCGTCGGAAACCAAAATCACAAATGATTATCATCTCTCCCTGCGTGCCAACCTGTTGCGCTGGGCTACCCTGACACCCGA
>CALUTY010000017.1 GCA_944323825.1 uncultured Bacteroidales bacterium | reverse complement strand
GTCTCGCCTGTGTCTTTCTCTCATTGACTCGTTTGATTTATGCTCTCAAATCTGTCAACTTTTTTCAGTTCAAGTCATTGTCAGGTCCGCCAGATATTTGTCCGGTATTATTCCCATGATTGTCTGTCATTTGCATCCGTCCCACATTCGGAATCCGCCTGCAAAGATAGATTTTTTCCACTTTTTTGCCTAAGTTTGTCCCCTGAATCATAATGATTTGTGGGGAATGGATAATATCGGGTCCGGAAAATGAAAAGTAAGTTTGAGATAAATGTTCCCGGAGGGGAAAAGACGGTATTGCTGCACACATGCTGCGCCCCATGCTCATCGGCCATCATAGAATGCCTGATGAACAACGGGATAAGGCCTGTCATCTTTTATTGCAACCCGAACATCTGGCCGCAGGAGGAATATCTGGTCAGGAAGAACGAGTGCAGCCGCTATGCGGAGTCCCTCGGCCTTGAAATCATCGATGCCGACTATGACCACGACCGGTGGCTCTCTTCGGTCAAGGGCCTTGAAGGCGAACCGGAACGCGGTGGCCGTTGTCTGCAATGTTTCCGTCTCCGTCTTCAGCGGACTGCCTGCTATGCCCATGAACACGGCTTCAAGGTCATCACCACCACCCTTGCCTCTTCCCGCTGGAAAAGCCTCGACCAGATCAACGAAGCCGGCCGTTATGCCACCTCCCTCTATCCCGATGTCACCTGGTGGGACCAGAACTGGCGTAAAGGCGGCCTTCAGGAGCGCCGCCTCCAGCTCATCAAAGACTACAATTTCTACAACCAGCAATACTGCGGCTGCGAATTCAGCATCTCCCCCTCTCATGCCCCCGCAGTCCTGTCCTCGCCCGAATAGAAATCATCGCAATATCCATATTTGCACCATTATGGTGCAAAATCCCAGAAAAATTGCACCATTATGGTGCAATTTTTCTATATTTGCATTGTGCCGGTTGTACGGTACTTCTTTTTCAGTACATAAAATTACAGAATATGGACAGGTTGTATGAAACTATGGATTCCAGATTGAAGAGAGTCCCTATAGATTTCACAAGATACATTTATGACAGGATAAAGTGGGAAAACAGAATGCTTGGTCTTGTGGGGCCTCGGGGCGTGGGCAAGACAACATTGTTCCTGCAACGGATAAAAATGGCCCATGACCTTGCTGACACTTTGTATGTTTCGGCGGATGATATGTGGTTCATTGAAAACAGGCTGGTGGACCTGGCTGATGCATTCAGCAAGAACGGCGGCAGGTACTTGTTTGTCGATGAAGTTCATAAATATGAAAACTGGTCCAGGGAGCTGAAGCAGATATATGATGCATATCCTGATATGCATATCTATTTTACAGGATCTTCTGTCTTGGATATACATAAGGGGCAGGGCGATTTGAGCCGCCGTGCACCGGTCTACACCATGCAGGGTTTGTCATTCAGGGAATATCTGTCCATAAGAGAAGGAGTCAATATGCAGGCCTGCTCATTGGATGAGATTATTTCAGGACATGCGTCAATACCCGGCATTGATCATCCGCTTCCGCTTTTCAAGTCATATCTGGAATCCGGATATTATCCTTTTGGCGATGACGTTGACTTTGAAATCGAACTCAATCAGGTCATAGAGAGGACTATGGTGGAAGATATACCGCAATATGCCAATATGAATGCCTCTACTGGCCGCAAATTAAAACATTTGCTTATGGTGATTGCCAGAAGTGTCCCGTTCAAGCCTAATATGAGTTCATTGGCCCAGACTACCGGTGCGGGGAGAAACCATATTGCCGATTATCTTCTTTATATGGAGATGGCCGGTATGATTGCCCAGCTGAGAGATGATACCGGAGGAATCAGGGGAATTGGAAAAGTGGAAAAGATCTATCTTGACAATCCTAATCTGTGTCATGCCCTGGCATTGGAGAATGTGAATTCAGGCAATATGAGAGAAACTTTTTTTTGCAATCAGATGCGCGTCAATCATGATCTTGTTTCATCTTCTCGTGCTGATTTCCGCATAGGAGATCTGACATTTGAGATAGGTGGCTCCAAAAAGGGACAGTCGCAGATTGCCGGTATCCCTGATTCATACATTGTCAAGGACAATATCGAATCCGGCCATGGCAATGTCATTCCGCTTTGGGCCTTCGGCCTCAATTATTGACGGATCACCAGGGATTGCCTGACGAGGGATACAAAAAGATGACACCTCCGCGATTCACATCGCAGAGGTGTCGCAATTCTAACCTAAAACTTAACCTATGAAAAAACTATTCGCGGAAAAAGTATTGCAATCTCTGTGCCAAACGATGGTATTAGAGTAAAATATTCAAAATTTCTTTGATATTTTTCGCTTCAATCACTCTTTCCGACTCAGGAATGTCCATTATTTCATGAATCCATGTCACTTTGTGCGGCACATGGATGGCAGTTCCGCCTATGTTTATGACAGGCGCTATGTCAGATTTGACGGAATTGCCTATCATGAGCACTTCTTCCGGGCGCAGGTCGAGCTTGGCTGCCATACGCAGATAGTCTTCCTCGCTTTTCCTTTCCATCACTTCTATATGGTGGAAATATCTGTCAAGTCCTGATTCCCTATATTTGGTCATCTGCTCGAGCAGGTCCCCCTTGGTCGCCACCGCCAGGCGGTAGTGCCCGTAAAGTGCCTTGAGCACATCCTCTATGCCATCGAGAAGGTGGAATTCGTGGTAGGCGAGGTCACGGATTATCTCCTTTATATTATAATAGAGGTGCATGTCCGCCTTTTCCCCGCAGATTTCCGCCGCAGCATCGAGCATCCCGATCAGATAGGTCTTGGAGCCGTAGCCGAAAATCGGGATGTTTTCCTCCTGTTTCTGCGCCAGCATCTCCACTATGTCATCTTCAGGAGCATAAGGAGAAAGAAGCAGGGCGAACTTGCGCTCTGCTTCTCTGAAATAGCTTTCGTTTTCCCACAATGTGTCATCCGCATCGAAGAAAACGTATCTGAATTTTCCTTTGATATCTGTCATCGGGCCTGGTGTTGCAGATGGCTTAGTGTCCACCTGTCTGTCATTTGCTTTCCGCTGTGTCCGCTGCAGTCGTGTCTGCCGCATCCTGTGCTGCAGTGTCAGAAACCGCCTCCTGTGCAGCCCCTTCAGGGAGCACCGGGCGGATGGTGGTGATCTTCACCGGATTCACCGGCCTGTCCCTCCTGTCCGTCTGCACTGCGGCAATCTTGTCTATTACATCGAAACCTTCGATGGTCTCTCCGAATACGGTATAGTCCCCGTCAAGCTGTGCGCATGTGGCTGCATCCTGAACGATGTAGAACTGCGAGCCGGAAGACTCTTTCTTCGGGTTGGCTGCATCTCCTCTCCTTGCGGCTGCAAGGGCACCTTTCTTGTGCGTCAGTCCGGAGACGAATTCTGCCGGGATGGTGTAGCCCGGACCTCCTGTGCCGTACATGTCGGCCTGTGAAGGATCCTTTGTGAGCGGGTCGCCTGTCTGGATCATGAAGCCGTTGATCACCCTGTGGAAAAGGATGCCGTCATAGAAGCCTTCGGATGCAAGCTTCACGAAATTGTCCCTGTGCAGGGGAGTCTGGCTATAGAGCTTCACTCTGATTGTCCCCATGTTGGTGACAATGTCAAATACCGGCTCTGCCGGCAAAGTGTTCGGATCGAATGACATTTCTTCCTTCTGTTTTTTCCCGTCCTTCTGTCCGGAGCAGCCGCATGATGACACCGCCGCGCAAAGGCCCAGAAAGAGCATGATTCTGATAAAAATATGTTTCATGACAATAATGTTTGATTTCAACATCGTCCGGTGTCGGAAATCCGTCATCCGTTCCGGCCGGAGGACAAAAATAAGAAAGAGTTTTGGAATAACATACGAACATTTATAATTTTGCGCCATTATGGCAAATCCGTTGAAACAGCTTGCGGGCGAGACCGCGATATACGGACTCAGTACAATTCTCGCCCGCGTCATCAATTTCCTTTTCGTCCCGTTCTACACCAGGCTGCTGACCACCGCCGACTATGGGGTCACGACCGAGTTCCTGGCGTATATCGCCGTCCTCCAGGTGGTGCTGACCCTGGGGTTGGAGACGGGTTGTTTCCGCTTTGCCAACAAGGAGGGAGTGAATCCCCGGGCTGTGTATTCCGGGGCCTTTGCCGCTGTCTTCGGGGTGAATGCGGCCTTCCTCGCTGCCGTGATATGTCTTGCCCCGGACATCGCCTCGTGGCTCGGCTATGAGGGTTATGAGAACTGTGTGATGTATGTCGGGGGCATACTTTTCCTCGACTGCGTGACGGCCATCCTCTTTGCCAGGTTCAGGCAGGAGCACAAGGCATTGAAGTTCGCGGTGTTCAAGACCGTAAAGATACTCACGGAAACGGCCTCCAATCTTGTGCTTTTCTTCTGGTTCCCTGCGTATTGCGCCAGGGTGGCAGAAAGGCTCGGCACGGCGGTATCCATGCTCTCTCCGGACGATGTTTGGCTTCTGCGCCTTGTGTCGGTCTCACCGGACTTCAGCTATCCCATCTTTGCGATATTCGTCAGCAGCATCGTCTGCGCCCTGCTTTTCATTCCTGAACTTTTCAGGTTGAAGTTCGAGATTGACCGGCCTCTGCTGAAGAAGATGCTGCTCTATTCGCTGCCGCTGATGGTGGCGGCCCTGCCGGGCATAGTCAACGATTTCCTTGACAGGATACTTTTCCGCTACTTTGATACCGGGTCGGAAGTCTGGCAGTCGAGCCTCGGCATATTCCAGGCCGGAGTGAAGCTGTCGGTCATCATGTCCCTCTTCATCCAGATGTTCAGGTTCGCCGCGGAGCCGTTCTTCTTCCAGAGGGCTGCGGACAAGGACTCCAAAAGGCTTTATGCGGATGTCATGGAATATTTCACCGCCTTCTGCGGCCTTGTGTTCCTGGGGGTACTCCTATATATAGATGTGATTTCCCTCATTCTCGGAAGGGATTTCAGGGAAGGGATCAGCATCGTGCCCGTAATGCTTCTTTCATATATGCTTCTCGGGATGCAGTTCAATGTGTCCATGTGGTACAAGCTCTCGGGCAAGACTTCCGTGGCCATCTGGATTACTCTCGCCGGACTCCTGGTAACGGTCGTGGTCAATGTGGTGTTCATGCCGCGCTATTCCTATCATGCCGCAGCATGGGGGCATCTCGCAAGCTATGTGGTGATGCTTGTAATCAACATCCATCTTGGCAGGAAATATTATCCGATACCTTACCGTTGGGGAAGGATTGCCGTCATCTTTGGATGCATGGGGATTGTCTATGCCCTGTCCTTCGTCGTGGACGGTCTTTTCCCTGATGCCGACTTCTCCGCCCACGGGTCCGGCATGGCGGGCAAGCTTTCCGTCAATACCGTCCTGATTCTCGTCTACCTTGCATCCATGTGGCTCCTTTTCAGAAGAAAACGGGTATAGTTTAGAAATTATGCTTAAAGGTGGTCATTCCGGGCCTGCCCCGGAATCTGCTAGAAGTATTTCCTTTCGTTGCGGACGAGGGCTATGAAGATGAAGAGCATGATGGTGAAGGTCCAGAGGGAGGAGCCTCCGTAACTTATGAACGGGAGCGGGATGCCGATGACGGGCATGATGCCGATGGTCATCCCGATGTTTATGAACAGGTGCATGAAGATGCAGCTGGCCGTGCAGTAGCCGTATATCCGGGTGAAGGCTTCACGGCTGTGTTCTGCGTCTATTATGATTCTCCATATCAGGAACACATACAGGATGATTGTGACGGCTGCCCCGATGAAGCCCCATTCCTCGCCTATCGTGCAGAATATGAAATCAGTGCTCTGTTCCGGGACGAAGCCGTAGGTGGTCTGTGTGCCTTTGAGGAATCCTTTCCCTGCCAGTCCGCCTGAGCCTATGGCTATCATGGACTGGTTCACGTTATAGCCTACCCCGGTAGGGTCGTCCTTCAGCCCGAGAAGCACCTCTATGCGTTTGCGCTGATGGTCCTGGAGTACATCGTGGAAGAGGAAATCTACGGAAAATATGAACAGGACACCTGCGATGAAGGCAGCTATTGACACCCATTTGAATGAGCTCCCGGTCCGGAACGCCCTCAAGGCATAGAACGGAATGAGGACGAGGGCTGCTGCCCCGAGTATGTATATTGGCTTTATCTTGAGGATGAAAGCCTCCGGATCACCGGTTATGGCGGCAAGCCTTTCATGCAGGAACGGCAGGAAGCCGAGGAGGATGAATGCAGGGAGATAAGTCATCAGCCAGGCCTTGAACTTGCCCGAATACAGGGCATTGCAGATTGTGACCACTGCGGCAAGGATGAGGACCGATGTGTAGGAAGAGGCTGTGAGGGTGGTGATGAACAGGGTAATGGCCATCCCTATCATGAACAGAAGCCATCCTGACAGGCCTTCCCTGTAGAGCATGAATACGAATCCTACATATACGAGGGCCGAACCTGTCTCGCTCTGTGCCACGATTATCGCCATGGGAACTAGGATGATGGCCGCTGTGAGCATGAAATCCCTGAATTTTGCCAGCCTGTAGCCGGACTGGCTCATGACGGCGGCAAGCATCAGCGATGTGGCTATCTTGGATATCTCTGCAGGCTGGAAACTTACGGGGCCGAACGAGAACCATGATCTGGAACCTTTCACTTCCGTGCCGAAGAAAATCACTGCGACCAGCATGGCGATGGTGGCAAGATATATCGGCAGCGACAGGCTTTCGTATATTCTCGGGTTCAGGACAAAGAGGATGAGGCCGGCAAGTCCGAGCGAGGTCAGTATCCAGATGAACTGCTTGCCGCTCCGGAAAGCGGGGTCGAAAATGGAAGACGGTTCGGAGGAATGGATGGAAGCATATATGTTCACCCAGCCGATGATTATCAGCACAAGGTAGCATATCACCAGCTTCCAGTCGACTGTTTCTATAAGTCCTCTTCCGTTGTATCTGTTCATTGTCTATATCTTCCTTTTCATTCGGGTTTCACCTTGTCCATGAGATTGCCTTCCAGAACCCTTTGCTCCAATGCCTTCCTGTCCTTGCCGATTTCCCCGTTGAGGTACTTTTCCACAAGCAGGGAGGCTATCGGGGCCGCCCATCTTGCCCCGAACGAGCCGTGTTCCACATATGCGGCCACCGCTATCTTCGGGTCGTCTTTCGGGGCGAAGCAGATGAACACGGAGTTGTCGTCTCCGCGCGGGTTCTGGGCCGTGCCGGTCTTTCCGCAGATGTCCAGTCCCTTCACGGCGGCTACAGTCGCCGTACCTCCCGATCCGTATCCGCTGTTGACAGCCCTGTACATCCCTTCCACCATGACTGGAAAATACGAGGTGTCCACCATCGTATATTGCCTTTCGTAATATTTGGGGTCTATGGAGACATTTTCTGTCCCTCTTATCAGGTGTGGGATATAATAGAATCCCCTGTTTGCCATTGTTGCGCACAGGTTGGCAAGATGGAGAGGCGTACACCCTATCTCTCCCTGTCCGATGGACAGGGAAATGACAGTCGTGGCCCTCCATGCCCCGTCCCCATACACCGAGTCGTAATATTTCGAGTCGGGTATCGTCCCTCCGAGTTCCGATGGGAAATCGCTTCCGAGCTTCCTTCCGAATCCGAAGCTTCTCACATATTCATTCCATCTGTCCATGGCTTCTCCGATGGAATTGTATCTGCCGTTTTCAAGGATGCCCCTGAACACATAGCAGTAATATGCGTTGCAGGACATCATTATCGACTCTTCTAGGTCTAGCGGGGATCTGTGGGCATGGCAGCCGAGCTTGTTCCTCCCGAAGTGGTATCCCATGTGGCACGGGTATTCCGTTTCCGGGGTGAATACGCCTTCCTGCAGTCCTATAAGCCCGTTGACCAGCTTGAAGACCGAGCCGGGAGGGTAGGCGGACTGGACCGCCCTGTTGAACATGGGCCTGTACGGGTCGGATGCTATTTCGTTGTAGTGCTTTCCTATGTCAGCCAGAATATCGACATCGATTCCGGGGCTTGACACGAGGGTAAGAATCTCGCCTGTGGACGGCTCTATCGCCACGAGGCTGCCCACCTTGTTCTGCATGAGCTGTTGCCCGTAGTGCTGGAGCTCGGCATCAATGGTGGTCACGATGTCCTTGCCGGGAATGGCCTCCTTGTCCATTTCCCCGTCCTTGTAGCGGGATTCTATGCGGTTGTGGGAATTTCTCAGATAGATGTTGTAGCCTTTTTCCCCTTTCAGATACTGTTCGCAGGTGGCTTCTATGCCTGTCTTCCCGATGTAGTCCCCCGGCTTGTAGACATCCGGATTCCGCTTAATGTCGTCGGCACTTACTTCGGATATGTAGCCAAGCAGGTTGCCTCCGGCATTGTACGGATAGTCCCTGATGCTTCGGGCCTGTCCCCTGAATCCCGGGAACTTGTATGATACCTCGGCGAATTTCATGAATATCTCCGGAGGGAGATGGGTGAGCATGACCACTGATCTGTATCCTATCTTTTTCCTGTCGCGATGGTATTCCTGCATCTTCCCACGCAGGAATTCTGGCGTGATCTCCAGTATTTCGCACAGGGCGAGGGTGTCGAACGCCTCCACCTCCTTCGGGGTCACAAGCATGTCGTATGCCACCCTGTTCCCGACGAGTATCTTTCCGTTGCGGTCGTAGATTATGCCCCTTGTGGGGTAGATGACTGCATGCACCATTGAATTGTTGGATGCGTCGGTCTTGTATCTGTCATCCACTATCTGGATCACGAAGAGCTTGACGATCAGCACAAGCGTGGCGACCGTCAGTCCTGCCAGCAGTTTGTTGGTCCTGTTGATTTTCATGCCCCGGATCCTTTATTTCCTGTCTTCCGGAAGGAGCACCTTCGCCACTGTCATGGCGAGCACATATCCTGCAGCAAGCGAGGCCCCGAACCGTGCTGCATTGAACCAGAACGGTCTTGTCCCGGCACCGTCCGCCACGATGTATATGAGCAGGAAGATGCTCTGCATGATGAGCACGGCCAGGGAAATTTTCCCGGCACCGTATTTCCTGAATGAGAAGTCCTCTTCGCGTTCTATGAGGTCCTTTCCGAAAATGGCCTGGACGACCGGTTTCCTGAGCAGGGCCACAGGCACGAGGGCAAGGGCATTGATGCCCATCAGCCCCTCACCGAGCAGGTCCACTGCAAGTCCCGTGACGAAGGCGGTGAGCATGGCGGGGACGGTCTTCCATGATGCCGGCATGCACAGGACCATGACAGGGAGAATCGAAAGTGTGACGTATGCACTGAGGTAAAAGCAGTTGCAGATGATGATCTGAACTGCAGTCAGCATAAAATAAAACAGTCCGAAATTTTGGGAAGTCTTCATCTGTTCTCCAGTTCTTCAAGTTCCTGCCCGTTTATGTTGTTCACCACAGTGACATATCTCAGGGCACTGAAATCCTCAAACAGCTGCACGTCTATCTCAAAGGTGGAGCCGTTGACAATCTTCCAGCCGCGGGTGACGCCGAGCGGTATGTCCGGAGGGAAGATCGAAGAATATCCGCTGGTGTAGACTGTGTCCCCCTTTTCTATGTTGATGTGGTGGGGGATTTCGCTCAGGACCGCCCCCTTGCTTGTCCTCCCGTCCCAGGTCAGCGGGCCGACAGGGCCTTCCCTTCCTATCCTTGAACTTACGCTTATCCCCGAGTTGCGGAAAGACAGGACATACGAATAATGCTTGCCGACGGCATCCACAATCCCTATAGCCCCCTGGCCGGTGATGATTCCGGATTTCGGGGCCACCCCGTCTTCCGAGCCTTTCCCGATGATCATGTAGTTGTGCTGGCTGTTGTTCCCGAGTTTCACTATGGTCGCAGGCAGATAGCGGAAGTCGCCTGTGGTGTCAGGGACGGTGATCCTGTCCATGGCATAGTCTTTTCCGGTGATCATCCGGTAATGCCTTACTTCCTGTGAAAGCCTGAAGTTCTCCTCCGCAAGCACATCGTTCTTCTTCTTCAGGGAGAAGTAATAGCCGACTGACTCCAGACCGCCCCACACCTTTGCCGTCACCGTGTGAATACCCTTGGATATCCACAAGTCCTGGAGCGTCCCGGAATGTTTCAGCATACCCAATGCAGCTACCTCCAAAATGATGAAGATAGCTGCATTCATTATAAACATTATGCTCTTTTTCCTCGGCATCCCATCCTATCTCATGAGGAACGGGTAGTTGGCCGTATTCTTGAGTGCTATGCATGTGCCTCTCGCCACGGCTCTCAGCGGATCCTCCGCCACATGGAAAGGAATGTTGACCTTTTCGGTGAGCCTCTTGTCCAGGCCGCGCAGCAGGGCGCCTCCTCCGGAAAGGTAGATGCCGTTTTCGACAATGTCCGAATAAAGCTCCGGCGGTGTCTGCTCCAGCACGTGCAGGATGGCGGACTCCACATTGGATATGGACTTGTCGAGGCAGTGTGCGATTTCCTGGTAGGTGATCGTGGCCTCCACCGGATGCGCCGTCATGAGGTTCGGTCCCCTCACCACAAACGGCTCCGGCTCCACATCGAGGTCAGGCAGTACTGCGCCCACGGCTATCTTGATCTTTTCCGCGGTGATCTCTCCCACCTTGATGTTGTGCTGCTGCTTGAGATAGTATTGGATGTCGCTGGTGAACACATCACCTGCGACTTTGATGCTGTTCTGCTTCACGATGCCGCCGAGGGATATGACGGCTATCTCCGTGGTGCCTCCTCCGATGTCCACCACCATGCTTCCTTTCGGAGCCTCCACGTCAAGCCCGATTCCGAGGGCTGCCGCCATAGGCTCGAAGATGAGGTACACATCACGGCCTCCGGCATGCTCCGAAGAGTCCCTGACGGCTCTTATCTCCACTTCCGTACTTCCGGAAGGGATTCCCACGACAATCTTCAGATTAGGAGTGAAGAAAGACCTGCGCCTGCTGTTTACCTGCTTGATGAATCCCCTGATCATCATTTCGGCTGCATTGAAGTCCGCAATCACGCCGTCCCTCAAAGGCCTCACTGTCTTTATTCCTGGATTTTCCCTTTCCTGCATCCTTTTCGCCTTCTGTCCCAAGGCGATCATTTTTCCGTTACCGTTCTCTATCGCCACGATGCTCGGCTCGTCAAGCACTATCTGGTCATTCTGAAAAATGACAGTGTTGGCTGTACCGAGGTCAATGGCAAGCTCTTGCGTCAAGAATGAAAATCCCATTTTCCTATATGAGTTAATGTCAGTTCGACTGAATTGATTAAATATAAATCCCGTACATAAAAATCTGAGCAAAAATACGAAAAAACTTTTATATTTGCTCCGGTATGAAACGGAAAAAATATCTTATAGTAATGGCGGGCGGATCCGGGGTCAGGATGGGAAGTTCTCTCCCCAAACAGTTCCTCGACCTCGGGGGGCGGTCCGTCCTTCATGTGACAATAGAGAAATTTGTCGCCGCAGAGCCGGACATAAAGGTGGTCACTGTGCTGCCGGAAATGCATATCCCGTTGTGGAAGGAATATTGCCTGCGGAAGAATGTGGCTGTCCCCCAGTATGTTGTGAGTGGCGGCATATCCCGGTTCCATTCTGTGAGGAACGGGCTGTCCAAGGTGCCTGACGGGGCGATTGTAGCCATACATGACGGAGTCCGCCCCCTGCTGTCGGAAGACATGATAGGAAGGATGTTTGCGATGGCAGATGATGTGCCCGCCCTGATTCCGGTGATTCCGAGCACGGACACGATAAGGGCGCTGGAGAAGACCGTCCTGCCTGACGGTTCCGTTTCATTTGTGCCGGTTCCGGGTGCAAGTCCGGACAGGAATGTGCTTTTTCGGGTACAGACTCCCCAGATTTTCCATTCGGAGCTTATAAAGAAAGCCTACATGCAGGCCTACGACCTGTCTTTTACCGATGATGCCTCCGTGGCTGAAAAAGACGGGATTGAACTGGCTTTTACGGAGGGGGAGAGTCTGAACATAAAAATAACAACCCCCGCAGATCTTGCGCTTGCGCGGGCCGTCATTTCCATGGAAAATACGATAGAATAGGGAAGGAACAGATCATTCCTGTCCTCTTTCCCTTCTTGTGCTTGCCGAGAAGCTGGTGTTCTGGTATTCCTTGACCCATACCTGGCGCTCGATGGCCTGGTCAAGCGAAATCTGTGTTTCGGTGGCCTGGACATACGGGATCTTCTGGATTGTATTCACCAGGATTTCCATGAGGTGATCGTGGTTGAAGCAGTAGATCTTCAGGAGAATAGGGTATTTCCCGGTCACAAAATGACATTCAACCACCTCGGAAATCTTTTTCAGGGCTTCGATTACGTCAGGATATTTGTTGGCCTCTGAAAGAGAAACGCTTACAAAGGCACATACATCCAGGCCGAGAGCCTGCGGCTTCACGAGGAGGCGGGAACCTGTGATGACCCCGTTTGCCTCGAGCCTCTTCACCCTCTGGTGAATTGCCGCACCGGATACACCGCACTCTCTGGCTATCTCAAGGAACGGCATCCTTGCATTCTTTACGAGGAATGACAGGATCTTCTGGTCGATCTGATCAATGTGATAGGTAGACATAATGCAGATTATGATTTGTAATTATTCAAAATGCAAATGTAATTACAAATTTTAAAAATGCAATAATTTGCGCCTTAAAAATTACAAATCACAATAATAAAGTCCGTTTGTCGCCTTGTTTTAAATCTGCGGGGTGGAAATCGGTGACAAGACTATTTTCTTCTTCTCTTTCCTGTCGGCGTGCTGTTCGCGATTATTTCCTTGCAGTCATCTTCCGTGAGGGTGGCGGCATCTGTGCCTTTCGGTATCTTGTAGTTGCCTCCGGCATGCTTGATGTACGGCCCGTAATTGCCGTTGATCACCTGGATGTCGCTTGCCTCATAATGGGCAATGATCCGGTTCGCATCCTTGTCTGCGGCCTTTTCAATCAGGCTGATGCAGCTTTCAAGGTCTATTTTCAGCGGGTCGCTCCCTTTCGGCAGGGAAACATTCTTGTCCCCGTATTTGATGTATGGCCCGAATCTTCCCTTGGTGCAGATCACAGGGATGCCGTTGTGCTCTCCGACAGTCCTCGGCAGCTCGAAGAGCTTCAGCGCATCTTCCAGTGTGAGGCTTTCGATAAGCTGGCCCGGGGCGAGGCTTGCAAATGTCCTGTTCTCTCCCTCGCCTTTCTGGACATAGGCTCCGTACTGGCCGTATTTTGCCACGAGCGGCTGCCCGTCTTTCGGGTCCGTGCCCAATTCACGGCTCACATGGCTGTAGACATTGTTGTTGATGGTTTCTTCCACTTTCTTGTGAAAAGGGGCGTAGAACGAAGCTATCACATTGTCCCATTTGAGCTTGCCTGCTGCAATCTGGTCGAATTCCTTTTCCACATTGGCGGTGAAGCCGTAGTCGAGGATGGCCTTGAAGTTGTCCACAAGCCAGTCGGTGACAATCATCCCGATTTCCTGCGGGAGCAGGCGGTTCTTCTCTGCCCCGCAGACCTCTGTCCTTGCAACAGTCTTTATGCTTCCGTCCTGGAGCAGGAGATCACTCACCGGTATCTTTTCTCCCGGCTTGTCGCCCTTGACGATGTAGCCCCGGCCTTTGGTGAGGGTGCTTATCGTAGGAGCGTATGTGGATGGCCTTCCTATGCCCAGTTCTTCAAGTTTCTTTACGAGGGTCGCTTCCGAATACCTTGCCGGAGGTGCGGTGAACTTACATTCAGCCGTAATCTTCCTGTTCTCGAGGATGTCCCCGGTGTGGAGCTCCGGAAGGAGCACTTCATCGTCCTCCTGTGGGGCAGAGTCGTCCTGGCTTTCGATGTAGAGCTTCAGAAAGCCGTCGAAAAGGACTTGGGTGGCCTGTATCAAGAATGATTCCTCAACACCTTCAGTCCCGGCCTTGATGGTGGTCCTGAGCACGCTGGCATCCGCCATCTGTGACGCCACTGTCCTTTTCCAGATGAGTTCGTACAGCTTCTTTTCCTGTGGTGTGCCCGGGATGTCAGTGTTTTCTATATATGTCGGCCTGATGGCTTCGTGTGCTTCCTGTGCTCCCTTTGTTTTTGTCTTGTACTGCCTCGGCTTGGAGTATTCCTCCCCGAAATTCTCGCAGATGAATTTCTTTGCCGTGCCGAGTGCAAGGGAAGAGAGGTTAGTCGAGTCTGTACGCATATAGGTTATGTATCCTTCTTCGTACAGTTTCTGGGCGATGCTCATCGTCTGGCTCACCGACAGCCGGAGCTTCCGGGATGCCTCCTGCTGGAGTGATGAAGTCGTGAAAGGGGCGGCAGGGAACCTTGTGCCTTCCTTCTTGTCTATTCCGGTGATTCTGAATGTGGCTCCGATGCATTTCTGCAGGAATCCTTCGGCGGAGCCGATGTCCGGGAAACGCCTGTCAAGAGTAGCCTTCACTTCCGTCCCCTCCGCCGTGCCTTCCGGATGGAAGATGGCGTCCACCTTATAATATTGTTCCTTCTTGAAGTCGAGGATTTCGCGCTCCCTGTCCACTATCAGCCTCAGTGCCACCGACTGCACCCTTCCTGCAGACAGCTTCGGCTGTATCTTTCTCCAGAGTATCGGAGAAAGCTCGAAACCTACCAGCCTGTCGAGGATTCTTCTGGCCTGCTGGGCATCCACCAGGTTCATGTCGATGTCCCTCGGATTCTTTATGGCATTCAGGATGGCATCCTTTGTGATTTCGTGGAACACAATCCTTTTCGTGTTTTCCTTCTTCAGCCCGAGAGTTTCATAGAGATGCCAGGATATGGCCTCTCCCTCCCGGTCTTCATCGGATGCAAGCCAGACCGTCTCTGCCTCCTTCGCCGCCTTCTTCAGTTCCGAAACCACCTTTTTCTTGTCGTCAGGTACCACATATTCCGGCTTGAAGCTGTCTTTCACATCAATGCTCAATGAATTGTCCTTCAGGTCGCGGATGTGGCCGAAGCTGGATTTTACGGTATAGTCCTTTCCCAAAAATTTCTGTATGGTGCCGGCTTTTGCCGGGGACTCGACGATGACAAGATTACCCTCCATATTCTTCATAATTCTGTTTCGGACTGCAAAGTAAGGAACAAACCCGGCAATTTTCAAAATTTTTTGACTTATATTCCAATCAAATAAATGTATCTTGTTCCGATTTTGTTGCTAATTTTGCAGGCTGGTTGCGTGATATCAAAATTGCAGACAATGACAGACAAGACAAAAAGACGCATAATCAAGTGGTTCTGGATCATAATCACTTTCCCTGTGGTGCTGGTGGCGGTGCTGCTTCTGCTCGTGTGGGCGTTTGCGGACATCCCTTCTTTCGAGGAGCTGGAGAATCCGGAAAGCAAGCTGGCCACCCAGGTCATAGCGGAAGACGGGGAGATCCTCACCACCTTTCATATAGAGAACAGGTCATATGTTGCCTACAAGGACCTTTCCCCTCACCTTGTCAATGCGGCTGTCGCCACTGAGGATGTCCGTTTCTACAAACATTCGGGCATAGACTTCATCAGCCTGGGAAGGGTGCTCTTCAAGACCCTGCTCATGAGCGATTCGAGCCAGGGCGGCGGAAGCACCATCACCCAGCAGCTCGCCAAGACCCTCTATCCGAGAGCGGACGTGAGCAGCAGGGTGCCCGGGGTGACGCAGATGAAGATGGTGTGGATAAAGCTGAAGGAGTGGATCACGGCGGTGAAGCTTGAGAGGAACTACACCAAGGACGAAATCATGGACATGTACATGAACGCCGTCTTCTTCGGCAGCAATGCATACGGGGTGAAGTCCGCAGCCCAGACATTCTTCGGCAAGAATCCGGCGGACCTGACCGTGGAGGAGAGCGCGACTCTCGTGGGCATGGTCAACAAGCCGACGAGATATAATCCTGTCCTCAATCCGGACAAGGCCCTTGTCAGGCGTAATTTCGTCATCGGGCAGATGGAAAAGGCCGGCTATCTCACGGAGACCGAGCGGGATTCCATCCAGCAGATACCGATAGTCCTTTCCTATCAGATGCTTGACCATAATGCCGGTCTTGCCCCGTATTTCAGGGACATGCTGCGCAGGGTGATGAATGCTTCGGAGCCCGTGAGATCCAATTACAGCTATTACGAGGACTATGTGGTGGACTCCCTCCAGTGGGCTGACGACCAGTTCTACGGCTGGCTGAACAAGAACCGCAAGCCGGACGGTTCGAAATACAGTCTCGACAAGGACGGTCTGAGAATCTATACGACCATCAACTACAAGATGCAGAAGTATGCCGAGGAAGCGGTGGCGGAACACCTCGGACAGGATCTGCAGGACAAGTTCTGGATAGACCAGAGGTCGAAGGTCAACAAGCCGTTTTCCAACGACATAGACAAGGCCACCCGTGACCGCCTGATGTCGCAGGCCCGCCGCTGGAGCGACCGCTATCGTGTCATGAAGGCCAGGGGGGCATCCGAGTCCGAAATCAGGAAGAGCTTCGGGGAGAAGACGGAGATGAGGGTATTTTCCTGGAAAGGGAAGGGCTACATCGACACGGTGATGACCCCTGACGATTCCATAAAATATTACAAGGCCCATCTGAGGGCTGCCTTCATGGTCATGGAGCCGCAGACAGGGCATGTGAAGGCCTATGTTGGCGGTCCGAACTACCGCTACTTCAAATATGACAATGTCCGCCAGGGCAAGCGCCAGGTGGGCTCCACCATCAAGCCGTTCCTCTATACCCTTGCAATGCAGGAGGGCATGTCCCCTTGTGACAAAGTGGTGAATGTGCCGCAGACCTTCATTGTGGGGGATGACACCTGGACCCCGCAGAGTACGGACAGGGATGAATGGATAGGCCAGACCGTCACCCTGAAATGGGGACTGACCAAGAGCAGCAACAACATTTCCGCCTATCTGATGAAGCAGTTCGGGCCTCATGCAATGGCTGAAATGATGCGGAAGATGGGCATCGGCAGCCATATAGAGGAGGTCCCGTCGCTCTGTGTCGGTCCGGCAGACCTTTCCTTGTATGAAATGGTGGCCGCCTACAACACATTCCCTTCGAGAGGAGTACACATAGAGCCTCTGTTCGTCACGAGGATTGAAGACAATGCCGGAAATGTGCTTTCCGAATTCACGACGCGCAAGCGCGAGGCAATCAGCGAACAGACCGCTTTCCTGATGGCAAATCTCATGCAGGGCGTGGTGAACAACGGTACGGCTGTCCGGCTCAGGTACAAATACGGGCTCAAAGGTGAAATCGCCGGGAAGACCGGAACGACGAATGACCAGGCCGACGGGTGGTTCATCGGCTACACCCCGACCATTACCGGGGGCGTGTGGGTCGGTGCGGAGGACAGGCAGGTGCATTTCCAGTCAATGACTTATGGACAGGGTTCCAATATGGCCCTTCCGATATGGGGGATCTGGATGAAGAAGGTGATAGCGGACGGCACCCTCGGAGTGTCGGAGGCGGACAGGTTCGTAGCCCCTCCTGGAATGCATCTCAACCTTGACTGCGACGGAAGTGACAATGACGCAGGAAGGCGTGTGGAGGACAGTGAGGAATATTTCTTTGATTAGAAGTGTCTGGACATCAAATATGGCAGATCATATGGGAAAATACAGCAATATAGCGGTAATCTATGGCAGCGATTCTTCTGAATGGGAAGTTTCATGCCGCAGCGGAGAATTTGTCGCGTCAAGGATTGACGGTTCGCAATATAATGTCTATGAAATATTTGCCCGTTTCGGGGACTGGTCGCTTGTCGCATACAGGAAGAAAAATGCGATGCGTGCCATAATTCCGGACGGTGCCCGTCCGCAGGTGGACAAGACGGATTTTTCCGTGCTTGTGAACGGGGAGAAGGTGAAGTTTGACTTTGCCTATGTGATGCAGCACGGGACTCCGGGGGAGAACGGGCTTATGCAGGGCTATTTTGAAATGCTCGGCATCCCTTTCAGCAGCTGCAGTTCCTTCGTTTCTGCCATGACATTTGACAAATTTTCCTGCAAGAACTATCTCAGGGATACGGATTATGTCAAATGCGCCGCAGATGTGCTCATAAGGAAAGGGGAAGAGAAAGCCCCCGGCCTTGCACATTCGGCAGTGGAGAAATTGGGGCTGCCGCTTTTTGTAAAGCCTACGGACGGAGGCTCGAGCTTCGGTGTGACGAAGGTCAAGAGGGAGGAAGACTTCGAGGCGGCGTTGGACTGCGCATTTTCCGAAGGGAAGACAGTCCTTGCAGAGCAGTTCATTCCCGGACGGGAAATCACTGATGCCGTCTATTCCAACGGGAAGGAACTCGTGGCTCTCCCTGTGGTGGAGATTGTGACAGGACATGAGTTTTTCGACTATGACGCCAAATACAACGGTTTCAGCGAGGAAATCTGCCCTGCAAGGCTTTCTGATGAGGAAACCGTGATGGTACAGGAGGCGTCGAAGAAGATATATGCCCGCCTCGGCTGCTCGGGGCTGGTGCGGGTGGACTATATTCTTGCCGAGGACGGACTTTATTTCCTGGAAGTAAATACGATACCTGGCATGACCGCCGCTTCTCTCGTGCCGAAGATGGTGCGGACGGCGGGGATGGACATGACGGAATTTCTTTCACAGATCATAGAAAACAGGTAGGACAATATGTTGCTCAAGGATTTCATTTCCGGAGCAGTTTCCGCTCTGGAAAAATTATATGTGCAGAATGAGGCCAGGGCCATTGTGTTCCGCCTGTGTGAAGATGTGCTTGGCACAAAGAGCTATACGCACATTGTGGATCCGGATGCCGAGGTGGACAGGAAGCGTCTGCCGCAGCTGGAGGAGATGCTTGCCAGACTTGCCGGGGGAGAGCCGCTGCAGTATGTGACAGGCCATGCGGAGTTCTGCGGGTTTGATTTCACAGTCACTCCGGATGTGTTGATTCCCAGACCGGAAACTGAACTTCTCTGCCGCCATGCGGTGGAGTTCGTGTCGAGGATAAGCCGGATGAGGAGCTCGTCCGGGAAATTCGCTTCCCCTGTCAGGGTTCTGGACCTTTGTACCGGCTCGGGCTGTATAGCCTGGACAATAGCCTTGTCGGTGCCTGGAGTAGAGGTCGTTGCGGTGGACATCTCGGAAAAGGCCCTTGAGGTCGCCCGTTCACAGAATTTCAGGGACAGGATGAAGGCGGACCACGACATAAAGGCCCCGGTTTTTGTCCATGCCGATGTGCTGGACATGGAAACCCCGTTTGAATACGGTCCGTTCGACCTCATCACGAGCAATCCTCCTTATGTCATGGAGTCGGAGAAGAAATTGATGGAAAGGAATGTGCTGGAGCACGAGCCTGCCGGAGCCCTTTTTGTGCCGGATGAAGATCCGCTGCTCTATTATAGGGCCATATCATCCTGGTCCCTGCGCAGTCTTGCCCCTGACGGCATGGGGCTTGCCGAGCTTAACGAGGCCCTTGCAAAGCAGACCGGGGAGATATTTGCCGCGGACGGCTTTGCACATATCTCCATTGTGACGGACCTGAACAGCAAGAACAGGATTCTCCGCTATTCCAGATGATTTTCTGAAAATTTTTCGGCTGTCCCCGGCTTCTGACATGGTGTGGGGCTTGTTTTCACAAGTATCCGGTTGCATTTTGTGAACACGGATAATTGTTGCTCACTTTGTACCGTTAATTGATGTGGAACGGTTAAAGTGTGAATGCCATGAAGAAGATTCTGTCTAGAAGAGATTGTCCCGTCCGGCTCAGGAATTTCCTGCTGTACGGACTGTTTCCGTTTTGCGTCGTTTCGGCGCTTTCTTTCCTGTGCGTTTCCTGCGAGGAACTTGACAACGACATTGAAAAGCATGGAGGAGGGGATGAAGAAGCCTCTCTTCCGGTGGCGCTTGATGAGGTGGCTCGCCTTCTTTCGGCACTTCCTGTAGGGCAGGAGCAGCTTGGAGAAGTGCATGACGCTGTTTCCTCCTCATCGGAAAACGGTTATGATGAAGAATATACGATGCGGGACCTGTTCCGTCTGCCTGGGTCGGGTGTCGGTGACGACAGGCTTCCGGAGGGGACAAAGGCGGCGGTGGAGTATGAAGTCCCGATGCGGGACCTTATCAGGGAACATCTGCATTCGGTCCGGACAGTCAGAAGTGACGGCTCAGTGTCATCCGGATATGGCGGCGGCATGACTCCTGATGAGTTCATCGGTGCTCTGGAATCGTCGGACATCCAGATTTATTGGCCGTATTCTGAGAACTGGGACGGGGAGGAGTTCCCGATAATCACCTTTGATCCGCTTGACGGGGCGGAGACCAATCTCGGCTACCGGCTGAAGACGGATGGGGACGGCAACAGGACTGTAGAGGAGGTGATAGTGGACGAACAGACAGCCATGGAGGAGACCGTGTGGGTGGTCAACCGGAATGATGACGGGGATTTCACTTCCCTTGAAATGCTCCGCAGGGAAGATCCGGACTGGGGCAGCGGCGGAGGTTCGATAGTGGTGGGAAAGCAGCTGTGCCGCCCTCTGCCCCTGTACGGGACTGCGGCATCCGTTGCTGAAAAGCACTCAGCGGCTTCTGCCGGCAGTACCATAAGGACTTTGATTCTGAAGGATTTCACAATGCTGAGAAATTATGATTCGTGGTTTGCCGGGGCTTCGGAATTCTTTGTGAAGATGGGGTCCGTTGAGGATTTTACCGCAAGCACGGAAGCAGAGCTCAAGTTATATAACCCGTCTGTGACGGATTTCATGATTGTGGTGAAGAGAAAGCATAAGGGTGAGCCGCAGCCGTTCAATGCCGTGCTTGTATCCGAATGGACAGACCAGCTGGAAAGTTGTGCATTCATGATAGCAGAAGACGACGGCGGCACCCGCACTTCATGGAAATGCACTGCACTTGTAAGGGTGGAGTCCAAGAGCTACGGAGTGGAACTTGAACTCCCGATCAACACAAGGGATGACATAGTATGGAGAGGCCAGCTGAGTTCGAAGTATATCCTGGCCAACAGCAATGTCACCGGGCATTTCGGAGATGTGGATCTCACATTCGAGATTGTGGAGTACTGACGGTCATCTCGCAGCGGCTGCAGTCGAAGTTGAGAACCAGCCTGCGGCCGTTGTTCAGGAGGTACAGGGGGGCCGGTGTCTGTCCTTTTTTCTGCTTCGGGCAGATGCCGAGCTCGTGCCTGATGCAATATTTTGTCCGCATCAGTTCCGCCCCTTGCGGATGCTCCAGTTCGTAAGCCATTTCCTTTATCTCAAAGCCGGCGGCTTCATATACGGCTCTTGCCATCCGGTTGGCAATGTTTTCCCTGTAAGTGGCGGCGTGGGTGTCGTCTGTATATGCGGCGAATCCGGATATACGGCTGACAGCTTGCGGGATATCCTTTGTAAGCAGCGGAAGCCTGTTGCACGGGATTTCGTCAAGGGCGGCTGCAATGCTGCGCCTTATGCCGTTGAGGGCTGCAGCAGTCATGAAGGGCAGGACGGAAGGGGTGTCCGGCAGACTCCCGTTTTCCATGGTCCGTACGGACCGGAGTTCAAATCTGTAATGCCCCGTCCTCTTTGAAAGCTGGCCGGAAATCACTGACATCATCCTTTCCCTGTCCGCTGCCTCTTCGCTGCCTGCCCCGGCAGTGACGGTGACGCATCTTCCGTCCTCGCTCCTTGCCGAGACGGAGAGGACAAACCTGTCCGTGCCGCCATTGCCTTCAGCCGTATTGTCCGAGAAGGCTGCTTCAAGGCCCACGGTGATTTCACGAACGGGCTTTTCCCTTTCGAGCATCTTTTCAAATGCAGTGTCCACATTCCGGTAGAGCCTTGCCCCGACAAAAAGTTCAGGCACCCGCTTGCATCTGATTTCAAGCCCGTTGCAGATGTCTCCGCGGAATCCGATGACTTCTGCCCCCCTGACAAAGGAGAAGCCGTCTCCGTTGTTGAGTTTCAGTTCTTTGATGCCCTGTGCCGAAGTGCCGTCATTCCCCTTTCCGTCATCCTTTCTTGTATCCCTCCATTCTCCTTTCCCTCGATCCCTTCCTTTGTTCCGGTTTGTCCCTGAAGGGCTTACTCTCAGCATGTCCTTGTCTTTGCTGACATACGAGATTGTCCCGATTTCCTCTCCCATTGACTTTGCAGAGTCCAATGATGCCCAGCTGCCGCGTTTTCCGTCAATGAAAAGTTCCGTATAGCCTCTGTTGAATGTCTTGTCGGTGTCAGGCATGAATCCTCCGCTCACTTTGCCGAAGGATGTCCGGCAGTATCCTGCGCCTACTGCATCGGCCTGTCCGGTACCACATCGTCCGTCCTTCTGCTTTTCTATGATCCGGTCTATGGCTATGGAGTAGTCCCTGACCACATTTTTCACATACGAGATGTTTTTCAGCCGGCCTTCTATCTTGAATGATGTCACTCCGGCTTCGGCGAGGTCTTCAAGCCTGTCCCTCAGCCTGAAATCCTTCAGGGAAAGGAGGGTCTTGTCTTTGGCCAGAGTGTTGCCGTCCCTGTCCGTGAGGTCATATCTCGACCTGCATGCCTGGATGCAGGCACCTCTGTTGGCGCTCCTTCCGGCTATGTTTTCGGAGAGATAGCATTGTCCGCTGTAGCATACGCACAGTGCCCCGTGCACGAAGAATTCCAGTTCACAGCTGACGGCATCGCGTATTTCCCGTATCTGTTCAAGAGACAGTTCCCGTTCGAGGACAAGCCTTGAAAATCCGAGGCTTTCGAGGAAGCGGGCATCCTCAGGCGTCCTGATGGCACATTGGGTGGAGGCATGGAGAGGTATGTCCAGCCCGTCTTCCGCAGCCATCTTCAGTATGGCAAGGTCCTGGACTATAAGGGCGTCTGCCCCGGCATCCCGGAATCCATGCATCAGTCTTCTGGCCTCCTGCAGCTCATTGTCATACAGGATGGTGTTGAAGGTGATGAATATCCTCGCCCCGAACCGGTGCGCATACCGGCACAGGTTTTTGATGTCCTCCATGCTGTTCCCGGCGGCCTGTCTTGCCCCGAATGCGGGACCGGCAATATATACGGCATCGGCACCGCAGTCTATTGCTGCAATGCCGATGTCACAGTTTCTCGCGGGAGCCAGAAGTTCCAGCTGCCCCGTCGTGTCTTGAAGTCCCTTCATCAGTTGCACTGGAGAGCCTGCATCTGTGCCTTTGCAGTGGCACCGTATTTGGCGTGGCTCAGCACTTTCTGATAATATCCGCAGGCCTTTTCCTTGTTGTTGTCCTGCTGTGCAAGGACTGCGATTGTGTAGTAGATGTCAGGAGTGTTCTTTGCGTTAGGGCTGAGGGCCACATACTTCTCGTAGTAGCTGATGGCGTCACCCTTCTTGCCGAGATTGGTGGCTGCCGATCCGGCAAGCAGCATTGCGTTGGCGTTTTCCTTGTATTCGTAGGACTTGAGGCAGGCGGCAATCATGTCCTCAAATTTCTTTGCCTTGCTGAGGCTCTGGGCCTTCCTGAGATAGAGGTTTGAGAGCTGGGTGGCTGCCTTGCTCTCTTCGCCCTGCCTCATGGCTGCTGTGTAGGCTTTCTCTGCTGCATCGGCGTTGCCTGAGAGCATGTATGCCTGCCCGAGAAGAAGGAGTGCGTTCCCGTTTGTTGAATCTGCGGCCACTACGGTTTCATATGCGGCGGCGGCACCTGCGAAATCCTTTGCCTTGATGAGGTTGTTGCCCTTCTGCATATATACCTGAGGAATGAGTCCGTTGGCCTCGTCAGCCACTTCAGGCTTTGCGTATGTCCCGGCCACTTCCACAGCTTTCTGGAGCTGGGTCAATGCATTGTCGTAGTCTTCTGCCTGAAGCATGTCCTTTGCGATGGCAAGAGTCACCTGCGGGATGATGTCCTTGCAGTTGGTCACAAGTTCTGCGCCTTCCTCACCGCAAGCCTCGCCCATGGTGAGAGCCTGCTCGAAATATGCCAATGCTCCGGCGTTGTCTCCCATCTGGAGGGCCATTGCACCGTTGTTGTAAGTCTCAGTGGCCTGGGCCATATCCTGTGCGGTCACTGTTGCAGCAGCAAGGACAGCCGCTGCCAAAGAGAGGAAAATCTTTTTCATATCAGTATAATTATTAGATTTTAATGTTTCCGAAAGAACCACATAAATACAAAAGTAGGAAAATTTTATTTTAATTTTGCACTTCCATATGATAATTGTGATGAAAAAGGCATATATTCTGACAATTCTTTGCATTGTCCTTCATTTTTGCCCTTCGGTTTCTTCCGGTCAGGAGATTCCGTCGCTGCCGGATGATCCGGCCATAAGCCGGGGGGAGCTCCCTGACGGGATATCATATTACATAGCCGTCAACACTTCTCAGAAAGGGATGGCGGATTATGTCCTTGTGCGCAAGGGCTGGGATGCGGAGAAATGCCGGATGCTGCTGGATTCCCTTCCGAAATTTGCCGGCAGGTCCCCGGCTGCCTTTCTGGCGGACAACGGCATCGGATATGGCAGAAGGG
Source organism: uncultured Bacteroidales bacterium (assembly GCA_944323825.1). Lineage (GTDB taxonomy): Bacteria > Bacteroidota > Bacteroidia > Bacteroidales > UBA932 > Cryptobacteroides. The sequence continues at coordinate 54,416 of CALUTY010000017.1, read as the reverse complement.
GCTATGTGCAGGATATGGACGGTGATGTCGTCCTGCGCTTTGAGAATGTGCGGCTTCCTGCAGGGGAGTCCGTTACGGATTCCCTGCTGCTTGCGATGTTTGACATTGTGGATGCCGGAGGCCCTTCAGAGGGTGATGCCATAGTGATTTCAGGGGATGTGGACAAGGACGATGTCGTCAAAAGGCTGAAGATATTGTCGCTGATGGTCCCTGCAAGGGCGAATCTTCCATATAAGGACACCGTTGCAGTATGGCAGGACCGTGATTTCGCATCATGCGGCCTTGAACTGGACCGTCTTGCCCGTGTCCCGTCGCTGACGGTCAGCTACAGGTCCCCGAGGACTCCTCGGGAATATATGGGTACCGTCCTCCCGTCCGTTTCGGAGCGGCTTGGCGAGGAGCTGTGGACCGTCCTGAAGAAAAGGGTGGAAGATGGGCTCGTTGCAGACACAGTTCCGGTGGCAGGGCTGAAATACAGATATGTAAAGAGTTCGGAGCAGAAAGGGGACGAGAGCTATTCCGTGTCAGTCATGACATCACCGGCCCGCCTTTATGACGCTGCAGGGGCTTTGGGCGGGGCCCTGTCTTCCCTTGACAGGGCTGGGGCTTCCGTAGGGGAGTATTCCGATGCCAAGAAGATGGCCAATTCCGCTTTATATAAGAAGGTCCGCCGGGTTTCGGTGCCGAATTCACAGTATGTGGACAAATGCATATCGTCTTTCCTCTACGGTGCGGGGCTGGCTTCTGCCGGGGCGAAGGAACAGTTCTATACCCGGGGCATGATGCCGGATACTTCCGGCTGCCGTCTTTTCAACGGTTTCGCCTCTGCCCTTCTTGACAGTGCGGAGAACCTTTCCGTCGTATGCCGGGCAGATTCTTCTTATGTGTCATGCGACAGCCTGCTCCTGGCCTTCAAGGCAGGCTGGAGAATGGGGACGGAAAATGCAGATACCATGATGGCCGGGCATGAAGGATGCATGCAGCCGAGCCCTGTCAATTGGAGTGACACCCTGCGCTTCCCGGTGCCTGCCGAACGCTGCACCGTAAGGCGCACAAAGACCGTGACATCGACAGGAAGCACCGATTGGGTGTTTTCAAACGGGATGAAAGTCCTTTACAAGAAGATGGATACGGACGGGATCTTTTATTATTCCATGCTTCTGAAAGGAGGCTATGCCTCCATGCGGGACATGAAGAACGGTGAAGGAGCTTTCATGTCCGATATGCTGGGCCTGTATGATGTGTGCGGGATGGATTGCAGGGATTTCCGCAATCTGCTTGAAACTGCAGGGATTTCCATGCATCCGGAGGTCGCCGTTTCCGCCATGAGCATTTCAGGTGCCTTGCCTTCGGACCGTCTTTCTCTGCTGATGAAGTCCCTTCTTGCCATGTCGGACGGCCTGTCCTTGAACAGGAAGGCTGCGGCGAGATATATGCGGGAAGAGAGGCTGAGGCTCGCCACATTGAGAGGCGACATATCGGAAAAGATGTTCGTCATGGACAGCATCATCTGCCGTGATGACAGGTATTCGCCTTTCAAATCCGCCGCCAATCTCCATGCCGACCTGCCGGAGAGGGCAGGGAAGTTCTTCAAGACCCAGTTCTCCAAGGCGGATGACGGCGTGCTTGTGTTTGTGGGGGACATGTCAGAGGTTGATTTCAAGAAATTCCTCCAGTCTTACATGGGCGGATTCAAGACCGTCAGGAGAAGGGTGCTGAAACCGGTGGTTTCCTATCAGATTGTTTCCGGAGAATCCACATATTTTGTGGATGGGGATGTTCCGGGAGTGGATGTGCTGATGTCAGCAGAGCTTCCGATGAACCCTGAGAACTATATGGTGTCGCAGGTTGCGGTGATGGCTCTGAAAGATGCCCTGACGGAGGCGGTCCATGACACCGGGATGTATGTTTCCGTAAAGGATGCCTTCCCTGTATATCCATACGAAAGGCTGTGCGTCACGATCTCCGCATCCCCGGCCTCGATTGAAGGACTTCCGCAGGGGACGGCACGCAGAAGACCGGTGCGCGTGCTGATGAAGATGCGTTCGGCGATGTCGGATCTTGTCGCATCCGGGATTTCCCCGGAGAAGCTCAGCCTTTACAAGGCCGTCCTGCAGAACAGATGGGATTCGCTGCAGAAAGATCCGGGGTATTGGCTTGCAGTCATTTCAGGCCGCTTTGCAGGCGGGAAGGACATGCAGTCCCGCTATTCGGAATGCATATCGTCGGTGGATGCGGCGAAGGTGCAGGATGTATTGCAGCTGCTCCAGGACGGAAGCAGGATAGAATATGTGACAAAATCATTTTAAGCCATAGACATGAATCACGGTGCCATAATTCAGATAGACGACTGTCTTGTGTCGGAAGAGATACTTACGGAATATTTTTCCTGCGATTACGGAAAATGCAAGGGCTGCTGCTGTGTCATAGGCGACAGCGGGGCTCCTCTGGAAGAATGCGAAACGGAGGCGATAGAAAAGAATTACCCTGTCTTCTCCGGAATCATGCAGGAGAGCGGCAGAAAGGCAGTGGAGGAAAAGGGATTCTTTGAGGTGGACATTGACGGGGACATCGTCACCCCTCTTGTCCCGGGCAGCGAGGAATGTGCCTACACCTGTTTCGACAAGGACGGGAACTGCTTCTGTGCCATGGAGAAATGCTGGTTCCAGGGGCAGGGGGATTTCCGGAAGCCGATTTCCTGCTGGCTCTATCCCATCCGCGTTTCCTCCCTCAGCAACGGCATGAAGGCCCTGAACCTGCACCGCTGGGATATCTGCCGGGATGCATATGAGAAAGGGAAAAAAGAAAAGGTCCGCGTGTATGAATTCCTGCGCGAACCTTTGGAGCGTTTCTTCGGCAATGACTTCTATTCGGCACTCTGTGAGGCTGCAAGAATGCTCACTGCACGGTCGTAGTCCTCTGCATTGACTTTGAGCTCGATGTTGTCTTCGACTGCATTGAGTGCCGGATAGGATGATGACTCTCCGAAGATGGCGGACTCGATGCCGCTGTCCTTCAGCTTGGTCTGGGCGATGCTGGCACGCATCGGGTCATCGAATTTTGCTACTGTCCTTAAACTCTCATCCATATTCATCTTGTTTTATGCGTTGTACTTAGCCGGTCCCGCCCCGTGCGTCTTGCCGTGCGTGTGCCGGGCCTGCCTATTCCATGTCTGTCCTCATCCGGTGCATTATTCCGGAAACTATTCTCACCACATCTTTTCTCAGCCCCTCGACCTGCATCCCGTCTGCCTCCTGTGTAAATGTTATCCTGTCTTCAAGCATGCGCGAAAGCCTTGCCGAAGTCCCCTTGCATCTGAATGTCATCAACCCGGCCTCATCCTTTTCAGGAATGTAGCCCCTCGACAGCATGTATTCCCTTATCAGCTGCCTGTCGGGCGTGATGCCTTCCTCTGATGCAAGGACCTGTCTTGCAAAGCCGAATTTCGGATAGAAAGCCGCTATCACGGCAAATATCAGGGCTATTTTCCACAATGCGCTGTATCCGCCCCTGAACATGGAGGAAATGTCTCCTCCAGCCGTCCCCATAAGGACAAGCACGAGCATGATGAGCGCGAAGATGCAGACGAACCAGAAAAAATATTTGATGCTTCTTATGAGATATCTCATGTCGGAATGAAAAATTGTATTTATGTTCAAATATACTAAATATCCGATATTTTTGCTTATGTTTGTATCCGGAACATTTAAAATTTGCATAAGTTATGGAAGAAAACAGGCCGAAGGACGGAAATCTGAAGAAAATCATGTATGCACTGATAGCCGTCGCAGTGGTCCTTGCCGCAGCACTTGTCTATATATGGTTTGAAAGGACATCCCTTGTCAATGAACTCAATCTTGAAAAGGAGGACCTTACGGCTCAGATGATTGCCCTCCAGAATGATTATGCCACCCTTTCATCTGACTATGACAGCATCAATTCCCAGCTTGACTCATCCAGGGAAGAGGTGTCCCAGCTGATTGAGAGAATCAAGAAGACGGATGCCACCAACAGGGCGAAGATCAGGCAATATGAACGTGAGCTCGGCACCCTCAGAAGCATAATGCGCAACTATATCGTACAGATAGACTCGCTCAACACATTGAACCAGAAGCTGACGGCTGATGCAGCTGCAGCACGCCGCGAGGCAGCCGAAATAAGGCGCCAGTCCGAGGAACTCAGCAAGACTGTGGAAGACCTTTCAGGCCAGGTGGCTGTGGGAGCCGTGATCAAGGGCCGCGGCATCAGGCTCGATGCCTACAATGCGTCCAACAAGATTACGGACAGGAGCAGCAGGGTGGTGCGCCTCATGACCACTTTGAGCCTTGTCGAGAATGACCTTGCACCGAAAGGCCCGGTAAGGGTATATATAAGGGTGAAAGGCCCGGACGGCATCCTTCTTACCAACGGGGAGCAGAGGACATTCAATTTCAACGGCGAGCCGATGATATGCTCCGCATCGCGTGAGGTGGACTATCAGGGAACGGAAGTGGAGATGAGCATCTATCTCAATGATGTTTCCGAATATGTGAAGGGCATCTACACCGTGGATGTCTATACGGAGCAGGCCCTTCTCGGTTCTGCCGAGCTGATGCTCCGCTAAAGCCGGAAGCCGTGATATATGTGCATGTCCCTTTCTGCAGAAGCTTCTGCACCTACTGCGGCTTCTATTCGGAAAAGACATCGGACTGCACAGAGTCCGGTTTCATCCGGGCGTTGTGTTCGGAGACAGGCCGGAGAAAAGATGAAATATGCGTTTCCGGAGGACCGGATACGCTCTATATAGGAGGCGGCACCCCATCGGTGCTGCCTCTTTCTGCGCTGGAAGCTGTTGTGGAGGCCATCGGCATGGCCGGCGGCAGATGGCAGGATGAGTTCACTGTAGAAGTCAATCCGGAAGACATCGTGGAAAAGGGACCGGAATATGCCCGGGGTCTGCTGCAGCTCGGGGTCAGCAGGGTCAGCATGGGCGTGCAGTCGCTTGACGACAGGGTGCTCAGATGGATGAACCGCAGGCATGATGCCGCCTCCGCCAGGAAAGCATACGGAATATTGCGGGAGGCCGGCTTCCGCAACATAAGTGTGGACCTGATTTCAGGCATTTCATTCTTGGATGACGACACTTGGCTGTCCACCATTGACGAGGTCTTGTCCGGCATGGGGACAGGGACTGCTCCGGAGCACATTTCAGCATACCAGCTCTCTGTGGAGCCGGACAGCGCACTTGCCGGCATGGTGGAGTCCGGACATTATTCAGAAGCTCCGGATGACAGATGTGAAAGACAGTATTATATTCTGTGCCGCCGTCTTGCCGAAGCCGGCTATCACCATTATGAGATTTCCAATTTCGCCCTTCCGGGGCGTGAAGCCGTGCACAACAGTGCGTATTGGCATCATCTGCCTTATGTGGGGCTGGGGCCTGCCGCACATTCCCTTTCCGTTTCCCCTGCAGGGACAGGCAACGGTGTCATATACAGGCGCAGCTGGAATTCCCCGTCATTGGCGGATTATCTTTCCGCTTCTTCTTCCGGTGACTTTTCTTCCATCCGTGGAGGGGAAACCCTCACTGCGGAACAGGTGATGCTTGAAAGGATAATGCTTTCCCTGAGGACAGACAGCGGCATCGGAGAACAGGCCGTGAGGAACTTCTGCCGTCCGGATGCCGTGGATGCAGCCTTGGCTTCCGGAGCCCTTGTGCGCTGTCCGGGCCCTGCCGCATTCAATCTCCGCATTCCGGAGGACCGTTTCTTTATCTCCGACAATATCATCGGAGAGCTCGTGTGAGCACTCTTTATTTTTTGCCCTTTTTCTCAGAAAACTGTTTCAGGTTCTCTTCTGTGGGCGGTATGCCCCTGAGCTCGCATTTTTCTGTGGCGGTCCTTGCCGCGGGGGCGATGATGCATATCACCAGATATACCCAGAATCCGGCTGATCCCAAAATGAGGGCAACCACGAATATGATCCTGACTATCACCACATCAATGTTGAAGTATGTGGCTATGCCGGAGCATACTCCTCCCAACATGTTCCCGTCCAGGTCCCTGTAGAATTTTTTTGCAGGCTTTTCCATGATATTATGTCTTATGTCCTGCACAAATATAGCGAATAAGTGAGGGCAAAGCAAAGTTTTACTTTGGATTGTCTTCATTCCTGCAATAAACATGAAATTATTCGTATTTTTACGGAGATAATATCGGCAAGGCCGGAAAATGGTTCATTATGTCAGAAATTCATCATCAGAGGGTGGAGGCGCTGCGTGCCGTCATGGCCGGGAGAGGCTGGGATGCAGTGGTCATTTCCGGATCGGACCCTCACAGCAGCGAGTATCCTGCTCCACGGTGGAAGCAGGTGGAATGGCTTTCAGGCTTTACCGGAGAAGCCGGGGACCTGGTGGTGACCCGCGACCATGCCGGCCTGTGGACGGACTCAAGGTATTTCATTCAGGCTGTCAGCGAGCTTGAAGGCAGCGGGATCGTGCTTCACAAGACAAGGGTGCCTGATGCAGTCGGCATTCCGCAATGGCTTGCTTCACATGCCCGTACGGTCGCATTGGACGGGACCTGTTTCACGGCGGATGCGGTCAGGGAGATTGAAGAGGCGCTTTCTTCCGCCGTGGATGAGCCGGAGGATGCGCTTTCCGCTCCTGAAATGCAGAAGAAACCGGAAGTTGTCAATGTTCCTGACCTGCTGGATATCATCTGGAACGGGCGGCCTGACATTCCGCAGACCCCTGTCACCACCCTTGATGAGGCCACCACAGGTGAGTCGAGGCTTCAGAAGATAGTGTGGTTGAGGAAATTCCTCATGAAAGAGAACTGTGACAGCATCCTGCTCACTGCCCTTGACGAAATAGCCTGGATGCTCAATGTGAGAGGGCAGGATATAGAATACAATCCCCTTGTGATTTCGTATCTTCTTGTCACTCTGGATGATGTGTTCTGGTATGTGAAAAAGGGCACAGATGTGGCAGATGACCCGGACACGGTGGACAGCGAGACCGAAATCAAGGCGGACGGGGTGACAATATGCCGTTATGATGCACTTGCGGACGGCCTTGCACAGACAGGCGGGGCAGGTCGCATCTATGTGGATCCGGCTACGCTTAACTACAATGTGTATTCCCTCATACTGGCCTGTTTTGATGAAAAGGACATGGTTTCCGGTTCTTCTCCTGTAATTTTGAGAAAGGCCGTCAAGAACGATGTGGAGATTGCCGGGATGAAGGAGGCTTTCCATGCCGACGGCATCGCAATGGAGCGATTCCTCTTCTGGCTTGACTCGGCTCTGAAATCCGGGCAGAAGATAACGGAATGGGATGCCTCTTTGAAGCTTACTTCATTGCGGGCGGAGATTCCCGGCTACAGGGGAAACAGTTTCTGCAACATATCTGCATACGGACAGGATGCCGCCCTTCCGCATTACAGCACTCCTGAACATGGTTCGGCCGTGATTGAACCGCAGGACCTGTATCTTGTGGACTCCGGAGGACAATATCTTTTCGGCACGACGGACATCACGAGGACGGTTCCTGTGGGCGAATGCTCACCGCTGGAAAAGGAAGACTATACCCTTGTGCTGAAGGGCATGATTGCCCTTTCCCGTGCCGTGTTCCCGAAAGGGACTGCCGGATGCCAGCTTGATGTCCTTGCCAGAGAGCCTCTGTGGAGGATGCGGCGCAATTTCGGGCATGGCACCGGGCATGGCCTCGGTTTCTATCTCTGTGTGCATGAAGGTCCGCAGGACATAAGGCAGAACTTTAACACCCAGCCCCTCCTGCCCGGTATGGTGACATCCGACGAACCCGGAATCTACCGCGAGGGGCAGCACGGCATAAGGCATGAAAACATCCTTCTATGCGTGGAGGCGGGCCGGAGCGGATTCGGCGAATGGCTCCGTTTCGAGACTCTTACCGTATGTCATATAGACACATCCGCCGTCATAAAAGAGCTGATGACGGCGGATGAGATAGAATGGCTGAATGCCTATAACCGCCATGTCTATGAAACCCTTTCTCCCGAACTTCCTCAGGACATTTCAGAATGGCTTCGCATAAAGACAATGTCTATATGACCCCCAATGCCTTGCATTTACTGATTCTTACACATCTTAAAGGGGCTGTGTCAAAATGAAGTGACACAGCCCCTCGTTGTATTTCTATATTTGTTGAATGTCAGGTTTCTGCCGTATCAGCATGCTGGGCAGGCTTCGATGCAGGCATTGACTGCAACGGCTGCGAAGCCGAGGAATATGATGGTGGCAAAAATATATGCGATAACCTTCAGCCTCTTCAGCCATACCATGTTGTCCCAGCCTATAGTCTGGAATGCGCTCCAGAAGCCATGTGTGAGGTGGAACCAGAGGGCACCGAACCAGACGAGGTAGATGACCACATTGTACCACTGTCCGAATGTCATCGTGAGAAGAGTGTATGGATTTGCAGCCTCAGAGCCTGTCCACTCCTTCAGCTGCATGTCAGCCCAGAAATGAGTGAGGTGGAATGCAAGGATTCCGAGTACGATGATTCCGAGCACGATCATGTTCTTTGAAGCCCATGAGTCGGTCCTGGCCTTGCTTGCCACTGCATAGCGGTTGTATCCTCCACGAGACTTCAGGTTGCTGAAAGTCAAGATGAATGCGTAGATGATGTGGATTATGAACCCGAATGCAAGAACAGGAACCATTATTGTCACAATCGGAAGTGACATGAATTCGCATCCCATTGCGAAAAGCCCGTCAGCATCACCGAAACTTCCTGTAAAGGAGTCTATTACTGAAAAGAAGTTGATGGTGAGATGAAGAAGCAGGAAAATGATCAGAAAAAGTCCGCTTATGCTCATTATGAGCTTCTTGCCGATTGAAGATGTGAAAATGTTTGCCATATCTTTATAACAATAGTTTATACTTCTTGGTCAACAGGTATGCAAAGATATACTCTTTCTTGCAAGTTTCATAATAATTCGATATTTTTGTTTCGATAAAGTCAGCGGGCGCATTCCTCGGCAGATGTCTTTACTGCGGGGTATGCGCAGTATTTTGGATTAAATATAACGCAATGAAATACAAGAGAGTATTGCTGAAGCTCAGCGGTGAAAGCCTGGGCGGACCGTCCGGCAGGGGAATAAGTGAGGAGATGCTTTCCGCCTATGCACGGGAGATAGCGTCTGCCGTGAAGTCCGGCCTGCAGGTGTCCATAGTAATAGGCGGAGGGAACATCTTCCGTGGTCTTTCCGGTGTCGGCAAGGGATTTGACCGTGTCGGAGGCGACAAGATGGGGATGCTTGCCACAGTGATCAATTCGCTGGGTCTTTCCATGGCGATAAAGTCCGAGGGTGTGGATGCGGAGGTCTTCACGGCGACCCCGATGATGCCTGTCGCCAGATATTATATGAGGGATGATGCCGTTTCCTTCATGGAAAAGGGAGGAGTCGCCCTGATTGCAGGCGGCACCGGAAACCCGTTTTTCACCACTGATTCCGGCGCGGCCCTCAGAGCCCTTGAAATCGGAGCCGATGCCCTTCTGAAAGGCACGAGGGTGGACGGTGTCTATACGGCTGACCCGGAGAAGGATCCGACTGCAGTCAAATATGACGAGCTGACCTTTGACAAGGCTCTTGAAGACCATCTCAAGGTGATGGACCAGACTGCGTTCGCGCTTTGTCGGGAGGGCAACATGCCTATAATTGTCTTTGACATGAATGCCGAAGGCAATCTTTCGAAGCTCATAAGCGGCGAGAAGGTGGGGACCCTTGTGCATGCATGAATAAAATCAAATACTTCTTTCATTATGATTGACAAAGCTAAAGAAATCCTTGCATCGGCCAAGACCAAGATGGGTGATGCGGTGAAATTCCTCGAAGAGGATCTGAAAACTTATCGTGCCGGCAAGGCCAATCCGCTGGTATTCAATAATGTCATGGTGGACTATTATGGCTCCGAAACCCCTGTTCCACAGGTGGCCTCAGTGACCACTCCTGATGCCAAGACCATCCTTATCCAGCCGTGGGAGAAGAAGATGATCCCTGTCATCGAAAAGGCCATCATGGATGCCAACATCGGTCTTACCCCTCAGAACAACGGCGAGAGCATCCGCTGCTCCGTCCCGCCTCTCACAGAGGAGAGAAGGAAGGAACTGATAAAGAAGGTCAAGACCGCCGCTGAAAATGCCAAGATCGTTGTGCGCAACTCCCGCCGCGATGCCATCGAGGCCCTGAAGAAGGCCCAGAAGGAAGGTATGCCTGAGGATCTCCAGAAAGAGTACGAGCAGAATGTCCAGAAAGAGACCGACATCTATGTAAAGAAGGTGGACGAACTCGCCGCCGCCAAGGAAAAGGAGATAATGACCGTCTGAAAAATTTTTTCTGAGATTTTTCTTCGGGAATCTTTTGACCGATCAGCCGGCTGTCCGCAGCCGGAATCAAAACGGTTTCCGATTTTGCATTTGGAATTTTTATTCCTATTTTTGGCGAAATCCAGACTTGTATGGGCATTATGGGGGATCTCTATGGAAATACTGCGTATTCATGCGCATACTCTTCCGTCAATGAAATGATGGTGGGGGGGGGATTCTTTACATGCCGTTCAATGTCTGACAGATAAAAAAGGCAGGAAACTGAAATCATATACCATGCCCGGTATGACAGGTGTGTCATGCCGGGCTGTTGTGCATTATGGCGTATCCTATGCGTAAAAGGGCATAGTGTACGCCATTTTCCGTTTTTTGCCGCACCAGTATTTATGTTTAATCAAAACCTGATGAACAAGAACAGATTTTTTGCGGTTTTTCTGTCCGTACTGTTGCCTGTGTTTGCCTGGGGACAGGAAGTCACAGTGAGCGGAAATGTTACGGACTCTTCGACCGGCGAACCCATTCCGTTTGCATCCATCCAGCTGAAAGGCACGATGACGGGCGGCAATACGGACATTGACGGGAACTATTCGATCTCGGTCCCTCAGGACGGAGTCCTGATTTTCTCATCAATCGGCTTCAAGACAGTCGAGGTACCCGTTGCCGGAATCATGGTTCATGATGTGGTCATGGATCCCGATTCCGAGATGCTTGATGAAACGATTGTGGTGGCTTTCGGTACGGCGACGAGGGAGTCGTTTACCGGTTCTGCCACAGTGGTCAATTCGTCTGACATTTCCAAGGTGCAGTCCTCCAACCCGACCAGGGCCCTTGAAGGGCTTGTGGCTGGAGTGCAGATGACCACTTCGTCCGGTGCCCTGGGCAGCAGCCCGTCGATAAGGATACGCGGAGCCAGTTCAATAAATGCCGGGACCGAACCGCTTTACATAGTGGATGGCGTGCCTTATTCCGGAGATATGAATAATCTCAACCCCAATGATATAGAGTCGATGACCGTCCTGAAGGACGCGGCTTCCAATGCTCTTTATGGCGCCAGAGGAGCCAACGGTGTGATCATGATTACCACCAAAAAGGCGAAGGCCGGCAAGGTCACGGTCAATGTGGACGCAAAATGGGGCTGGAATTCCAAGGCGCTGAAGGACTATGATTATATAACGGACCCGGCGCAGTATTATGAGACACATTATGCCGCCCTCTATAATTATTATAGGAATGAACAGGGGATGTCTGCAAGCAAGGCGCATCTGACGGCTTCCGATGCCGTCACCGGACCTTCCGCCAACGGCGGGCTCGGCTATCAGGTGTACACAGTGCCGGAGGGACAGACATTTATCGGGCCTGACGGAAAGATCAACCCCGCAGCGACTCTCGGAAGGGTGGTCAATTATAACGGCAACAGCTATCTCCTATATCCTGACAACTGGATGGATGAGACCTACCATTCTTCACTCAGGCAGGAATACAATGTAAGCTTGTCCGGAAGCACTGGTGACGCCCAGATCTTTGCATCGTTCGGCTATCTCAACAACAAGGGCATCGTGGACGGGTCCGACATGTACCGTTATTCCGCCAGGGTGCGTTTTGACTGGCAGGCAACCAAATGGCTGAAGGTGGGGGCCAATGCCGCCTATACCAATTTCAACTGGGACAACGGGAACAGCGGCGAAGGCGGTGCCTCGACCGGAAACGTGTTCAGTTTCGCCGCATCGATGGCGCCGATATACCCGGTATACATGAGGGATGCGTCCGGAAATATAATGATTGATGAATATGGTCTGAAAATGTACGACTACGGCGATGGCCGGAATGCCGGGATGTCCAGGCCGAATGCCGCCAATTCCAATGCCCTTCAGGGACTTACCCTGGACAAGAACAATTCGGAAGGGAATGCTCTCAACGGTTCTGCCTATTTCACCGTGGATTTCCTGAAGGACTTCGATTTCACGTTCAATGTCGGCATGGGGCTTGACGAGACCAGGGGCACATCTGTGATGAACAGCTATTACGGACAGTTCGCTCCGGGAGGCGGCTCGGTGTCCAAAAGCCATGGAAGGACATTCTATATCAATATGCAACAGATACTTACTTATGACAAGACGATAAGGAAGGATCATCATATCAATGTGATGCTGGGTCATGAGAATTATGTGAACAGTGTCTACAGTCTCGGTGCAAGCAAGACGCAGCTCTTTTCCATGTCAAACACGGAACTGGACGGAGCCGTACTGGACGGGCAGTCCGCATCTTCCTCAAAGTCTGTCTACAACAACGAGGGATATTTCACCAGGCTTCAGTATGACTATAAGGGCAAGATATTCGCCAGTGCATCCTATCGCCGGGACGCTTCTTCCAGATTCCACCCTGACCACAGATGGGGCAATTTCTGGTCTCTGGGAGCCAGCTGGCTCATCAACGAGGAGCCGTGGTTCAATGCCTCATGGGTTGACATGCTGAAACTGAAGGCATCTGTGGGATCACAGGGAAATGACAATATAGGTGACTATCTATATGTGGACACCTACCAGATTTCCAACAGCAACGGAGAGCTCGGAGTTCCTTTCCTGAGAAAGGGTAACCCGGACATAACATGGGAAACCAACACCAATTTCAATGCCGGTGCCGACTTCGACTTCTTCGGGGGCAGGCTTTCAGGTTCTGCGGAATATTTTTACAGGCTGACATCCGACATGCTCTTCTTCTTCCCTCTGCCGATGTCCAACGGATATGACGGGAAATATGACAATATCGGAGATATGAGGAATTCCGGAGTGGAAGTGGGACTTAATGCTGGAATCATCCGCAACAACCGTTTCCAGTGGGATTTCAACCTCAATTTCACTCATTACACCAACAAGATACTGATGATTCCGGACGAGAACAAGAGTTCCGTGATAGACGGACACGGGGGGTATGCGTCGGGGAACAAGTTCCTTGGAGAAGGCCTGCCGCTCAATACATTCTATCTGAGAAGGTATGCAGGGGTGGACAGAGAGACGGGAGAATCCCTTTGGTATATGGACATCACTGATTCCTCCGGGAATCCTACGGGACGCAGGACCGTGACTTCGAACTACGACGATGCCACGCAGTACCTGTGTGACGACCCTACTCCAAAGCTCTATGGAGGATTCGGCACATCGCTGTCATTCTTCGGCTTCGATGTCTCCGCACAGTTCACCTATTCCATCGGCGGACTGACATATGATTCAGGGTACGCCTCCCTTATGGCCCCTCCGGGCGGTACGGTGGGAAGCAACTATCATAAGGATGTGCTTAAGGCCTGGACGCCGGAAAATCCCGGTTCCGACATTCCGAGATGGCAGTACAATGACCAGAATGTGGACGGAGCCTCCGACCGGTTCCTCATAGATGCGAGCTATCTGAATTTCCAGAATGCCCAGATAGGTTATACATTGCCGGAAAGGATCACGGGAAAATTCTTCGTAAGCCGCCTGAGAGTCTACCTCGCATGCGACAATATCGTCTACTGGTCCCGCAGGCGCGGGCTCGATCCACGCTACAGCTTCGACGGAAGCACAAGCAATCTGGTGAATTCGCCTGTCAGGACTTTGTCCGGCGGTATAAACATCACTTTTTAACCCATAGGAAATGAACGAGATGAAAAAGATATTTACAAGAATATTGATGCCGCTGGCGGCACTTCCGCTCATGGCCGGGTGTATCTTTGAGACCTTCCCGGAAAGTTCTACTCAGACCCAGGATCAGGTTTCATCCAGCAAGACTGCATTGAGGGCGATGGTAAATGCCATACCTGCATCCATGATGATGGCAAATTCTGCAGGGTATGCCACAAAATACGGAGATCACCTGGATTTCGGCATAGCCGCCGTCCATATCATGACGGAGAATATGCTGGAGGACCTGGCCACCATGGGAGACAATCCGTATTATAACCGTTTTGCCGGTTATGCATCCAACAGCTATATGGGCAAGGACTATGTGGGGTGTGCCTATTTCTGGGCATATTACTACAACTGGATAAAGATGACGAATGATGTCATCAGAATGGTGGATGAAGATGCGGCTTCGGATGAGGAGCTGGGCTATCTCGGCATCGCATATGCCTACAGGGCCATGTTCTATCTGGATCTTGCCCGTCTTTATGAACCTAAGGAAAATGAGTACACGGATGTTTCCGCGGTCCTTGGCCTCACTGTACCGAGGGTGGACGAAAACACCTCGGAGGATGAGACCCGGAACAACCCTCGTGTGGAGCGTTCCGTGATGTACGGTTACATTCTTGATGATCTTGCCAAGGCTGAAAAATATCTTGCCGGCAGGACATTTTCCTATACTTCACCGTCGCTTGCGGCAGTCTACGGGATGTATGCCCGTGCCTATATCGAAATGGGGGCGGCAGGTGAAGACGGGGCATATTCCCGGGCGGAACATTATGCACGCCTTGCCATCACGGAGAGCGGCTGTACCCCTCTTACACAGGAAGAATGGGAGAATCCTTCTACAGGGTTCAACAGCGGTGCGGCATGCAATTCATGGATATGGGGCCTTACGCTTTCCAGTTCCAATATAGGGAATCTGCTTTCATTCACGGCGCATATGTCTGCGGAGGCCACATGGGGCTATGGCCCGCTTGCTCATTACGGGGCCAGTGCCAGCTTCTATAATGCCATAAGCGACAGTGATTTCAGAAAGCATTCCTGGCTTGATCCGGAGAGGGAGAGCTTCTATTCTTACAGGTTTGCCGGCACGGCGGAAGACAAGGCGAAGTTCCTTGCATCCGCAAAGGATTACGAGACATTGAAATTCCGTCCGGCACAGGGGGAGGTTTCGGATTTTGCCGTAGGCAGCTGTGCCGATCATCCTCTTATGCGTGTCGAGGAGATGTATTTCCTGGAGATGGAGGCTGTGGCCAGGCAGGGCAGGCTTTCTGATGCGCAGCGTCTGCTGAATGATTTTATGGAATACAGGATTGCTGACGGCAGCTATGACTGTACATACAGGACTTCCACTCTTGAGGCTTTCATCACCGAGATGCTGTTCCAGAAAAGGGTGGAATTCTGGGGGGAAGGAATCCTTTTCTTTGACTACAAGAGGCTTGATGCCGGTATCACCAGAAGTTACGCCGGCTCCAACCATGCCGGGGTCTTCAAATTGAACACCACCCGCCGTTCTCCGGAATGGAACATAGTGATCACAAGGGGAGAGTCGCAGTCCAATCATGCCATCGGCGACCTGTACAACAACCCGGATCCGTCGGGAAAGATTCCTCTGAACCAGTAATGCGGACATGCAAAACAGAGACAAGATGAAAAGCAATCATATTATGACAATGAATACGAGACTGTTGATCCGGTTGCTCCCGGCAATGATTTTCCCCGTCCTCCTTTCCTGTACGGAGGAGGTGCAGGAGGAAACGCTTCAGGATCTGGAGAATTGTTACGGGGTCTATTTCCTGGAAGAGTCCGGGAACACGGGAGACATAGAGGTCGCTCCGTCAGATGAAAAGTCTTTGACATTCACTCTTCTGAGATTGAATGACGATGATGACATCACCGTACCTGTCAAGGTGTCATCAAACCATGACGGCATCTTTGCCGCAAGCGAGGCCAGATTCGAGGACGGCCAGTCCGAGACAACCTTCACCGTATCGTTCCCTAAGGTGGAAAAAGGAACTGAATACACATGTACGGTGTCAATAGACGACCCGCTCTATGCCCTGAAATATGGCCGCTATCCTACTTCTGCGGAATTTTCCGTTACCGTGGTGCAATGGAACAGGCTTTCCGGAACCGGAAAATGGAGGGACGATTTCATATCATCCATGTATCCTGTTTCAAATGCCTTTGCGGAAAAGGACATAACCGTATATGAAAGGGATGACCGGCCGGGATATTACCGGATCGACCATGTCTATACGGAAGAATATCTGGCCCTTCTCCTCAACGGGGACGAGGCTTATGCCTCCACCATCCCTCCATGTGAAGAAGTGTATACCTATGTGGATGCCACGGATCCGGAGAAGGTGTATTTCCCTTATCAGTCCACGGGCATGCTCCTTTCTTCTACGGACGGTGCCATTTCCATGGCTTCCGATGTGCCGGAGATATTCGGCGAGCAGTCAGCGGGGGTATACGGCACCCTTGACAACGGTATCATCTCTTTTCCGCAGTTCGCAATCCTTGCCAATTTCAGCAATGAGCCTGAATCGTGGTACAGTGCCAATGTATCTGGAAATACAAGGATCATTCTTCCTGGCTACAGGGCATACGACTATTCCGTGACACTGTTGGCCGGACAGACTGCTGCCTCCGGCCTGCTTCCTGTTTCGTTCACTCTCGGACAGGATGTGAAATCAGTGAAATGGGCCATCTACAAGACGAGGCTGCCGGAAATGTCCGTGGCTTCCCTGTCGAAGGATCTGTTTGACGGAAAGGCTGAACCGGCCGGAACGGTCACTGCCAGCGGCAGTATCGGAGTCTCTCCTGATCCTGCCGAAACAGGCATTTATACCCTTGTCACCGCAAATATGGACAGATACGGGAACTATCAGGGCTATTCATTCGTCTCGTTCGCATACATGTCCAATGACGACCCTGTTCCGGTGGTGGTGTCGGGCGGTCTGATCGTTTCCGACAAATATGCTCCTCAGGGCTATACATCTGAAAATTCGATGGAATTCTATATCCAGGGTAAGGATCTTGAAGAAATGCGGATGGCGCTCATCAAAAGGTCCGATGCGGCAAACATGCATCCGGAAGATGTGGCTGAATCGATGAGAACTTATATAGATCCGCTTCCTTCCGCCCAGCTGGATTCCGTAAACACTGTCGGCTATACCGGCATTGTGGGAGATCTTGTGCCGGGAACCGAGTACGGGCTTTATATCCTTTCCACCAACGGATACCAGACAGCGTTGAATGTGTATACCGCCTCCACCAAGGGGACTCCGAGCCCTCTTTATGTGGAATATACGCAGAATGATCTTCTTGCTGACCAGCCTGCATCCAAGGAGGAATATTTCAAGGAATGGAATTATTATGCCGTGAGCGGATTCGATGATCTTTTCGGCGGAAATGCCAAGCGGCAGAGGGTCGGTACTGTCACCATCAGGGAGAGCGACACTCCGGACAATACGGCAGACGGTTCGGATTATGTCACTTTTGACGGCATTTTCGGAGCTGCGGGTACAGAATTCGGCCTTCAGACAGGCGCGGACATGGTCTATTACAATGGCTATTTCTACGATTATGCCGCATTGCTCAATTCTGTAAGTGTCAACGGTATGACGGTCTATCCGATATTTGCTTCCGTGACGAGCGGCGGTGCCATATCCCTCAACGGCAGATCCCTGCTCGGAGGAATGGTTGATGACGGTTATCTTGCTTTTGTTGACTACGGCATGGGGGCCATATATGACGGGTCCATGTTTGACGGCATTTTCGTGATGGGATTCATGGATATTACCTTTACTACGCCGATAGGCGGTCTCGTATACTACAAGGATCTTCTGCTTGTGGATCCTGCGGCAGACCCGGGTCTGCCTGAACAGTCTTCTGCTTCGCACGGACTTGTGACGATGGAAAGCATGAGATCCGTAATGAAGGAATTCGGCAGGATATCCAATTATGTGGAGACTCCGGACGGCCGGATGCGTTCCGCCATAGACCGTCTGTCAGAAAGAAGATTCAGGAATTATATGAATGTGTCCATGCGTGTTCCGTTCTGTCCTGAGCCGGAGCCTGTCAGGGCAAGGGTCGGGACAGTCATTGCAGAACAGCATCAGTCCGGAATCTCCGGGATGGAAAGGTCGGATTTGCATTCAAGAAAGATGGAGATAAGATAAAATGATGAAAAAAGATTATATGAACAGATTTTTTTGGACAGTCCCGGTTCTTGCGGCTCTGGCTGCTGTTGCCGGATGTTCAAAGCAGGAGCTGGTTCCTGCGGAAGGCAGCGGGACAGGTGAGCCTTTGCCCGAGGCGGTTGCGGCAAAGGCGGTAAATGCCATTGCCGGTGCAGACCGTACTTCCCTTCTGCTTTATTTTGATGATGAGGTGCTGGAATCAATTGCAGCAGGGCAGGTGACGAAGACGGCATCTTCCAAGGAAGGGCCTGTTTCCGGTGTGGAGGATATCGACAGGATTCTCAAGGAGACCGGCGCGGTGTCGTTCCGGCGCGTGATCCCTTATGTCCCCGGGAAAGAGGAGGCCAAAAGGAAATATGGCCTGCACAGATGGTATGAAGTGACATTCCCTGAAAATGCCGACCTTGCATCCGCCGCGGAGAAATTTGCGATGGCGGCAGATGTGGAACATATACAGTTCAACACGAAGATGTCAAAATCCTGGAGCGGGAAGCCTTCTCCTTTTGTCCCGGACACGAGGGCAGATGTTTCGGGATTGCCTTTCAACGATCCCATGCTCAGCGCCCAATGGCATTACCATAATGTCGGGGATACATATGTTTCCCTGTATTCACGTGAAGGGGCTGACATCAATGTGAAGGACGCCTGGCGTCTGGCAGGAGGGGATCCGAGAATTGTGGTTGCGGTTGTGGATGAAGGTGTCAAGTATTTACATCCGGACCTTGAGGCAAACATGTGGATCAATGAAGATGAAACCCCGGACAACGGCAAGGATGACGACGGCAACACATCGGACGGAGGAAATGCCTATGTGGATGATGTGTATGGCTATAATTTTGTTTCACATGGTCCCATAACCTGGGACAAGGAAGGTGATACCGGACACGGCACGCATGTGGCCGGAACCATTGCCGCGGTAAACGGCAACGGTATCGGAGTCTGCGGCGTGGCCGGCGGAAACGGGGAAGACAAGGGTGTCAGGATAATGAGCTGCCAGATTTATGACGGTGATGCCGGCGGTACCGTTTCTTGTACCGCTGAGGCTTTCACATATGCTGCAGACAACGGTGCGTCTGTCCTGCAGTGCTCGTTCGGCTATCCTGCATACATTGACATACCTTCAGACAGTAGATATGAGGAGTCTGCTCTGATTGAGGTACAGGCCTTGAAATATTTTTTGGATAATGCACAGTGCCCTGCATTCTCCGGAGGCAAGGGCGGCCTTGCGATTTTTGCTGCCGGCAATGACGGCGCCTCCAGGTCCGCTTATCCGGCCGCCTACCATGAGTGCATTTCCGTAACGTCCATCGGACCGGATTATCTTCCGGCAGTCTATACCAACTATGGCCCAGGCTCCAATATCGCTGCTCCCGGAGGTGACATTTCCATCGGCAATGAAAGCAGGGCAGGAGTCCTGTCCACCATTCCTGATGAGGTGGATGCCTCAGGCAGCAGCTATGCATGGCTTGAAGGCACTTCCATGGCCTGCCCTCATGTGTCCGGCGTGGCGGCTCTCGGACTTTCCTACGCACTGAAGCTCAACAGGGAAATGACCAGGGACGAATTCACATCCATGCTGCTGACATCGGTGAACGATCTTGAATATTATCTCAACGGCACCAAAGACTATTCCAGCTCTTCTTTGCAGCTAAGCAGCTACAGGAAGCAGATGGGGACCGGACTTGTCGATACATGGAAACTCCTCATGCAGATTGAAGGCACTCCCTGCATAATGGCTGAAGTGGGAACAAAGAAGAAACTGGATCTCGACATGTATTTCGGAGGCAGTTCCAGGAATCTCTCTTACACCGGGTATAAGATTGAGAAGGACGACCGCGATGCCCTCGGGCTGGCCGAAGATCCTGAGCTCCGGAACGGATATCTCTATCTCGTATGTACAAAGGCCGGATCAGCCAAGATTACTGTCAATGCCATTGCGGGAGGCACCCAGGCCGGAGGCGGGGACATTACCGGAGGAATACCTGTGTCCAAGGAAGTTTCTATAATTGCCAGGGGAGTCAGGAGCGACAACGGCGGCTGGCTGTAACATCCATCATTGAAAGACAGAACAGATGAAAAGAATAATTTTTTACATGATGCTCCTTGCCGCTTCATTGCACTTTGCGTCATGCAGCAAGGATACGCAGTCCGGTCCGACTGCGGTTACTGGAGAATGGCACCTTACTTCCGTCACAGGTCTTGACCTGGCAACGGCAGATGTCGATGTCTATGTGGTTTTCGGTGATGATACATTTGAACTCTACCAGAAGCTTGGCAAGGGCCGTCATTACAGGTTCAGCGGCACCTATACCGTTTCCGGCACATCCCTCGACGGGGTATATAGCGACGGTACGCCGTGGGGCGGCTCGTATACATTTTCCGTAGGTGAAAACGGCAATATGCTGACTATGGTTTCCGTAAATGCCGCCGGCTATGAGGAGACCTGCACTTATGCCAGGGAAACAGTGCCTGATGAGGTGAAGTCGGAAGCCGTGGTACTTAAATCCTCTGCTTCAGGAGCACCTGTCCCGTTCCTTTGATTTTATTGTATGTCAACCTAATTTATTTGTGTTATGAAAATTTTTAAGTATTTATGCATGCTCGGACTTGCCGCATTGAGCGTTGCCGGCTGCAAGAAGGAGAATCTGGAGGAGACCTTGTCCTACCGGATTTCAGTACCAGAAGCGAGCGGGTACACCGTATCCGCACCTGAATATGCCGTCGCAGGAGAGACGGTGGAAGTGACCGTAACGGTCTCGGATGATGCCTTGAACATATCCTCAGTCCTTTATAATGGCACTGCCTGTGAACAGGAACTTTTCAATGAGGATGAGAATGTGTATGTATATTCGTTCGTGATGCCTGAAAAGGATGTGACGATTACCGTCAATACGTCCAGCCTCAGGCACAGCATACGTTTCACTGACGGTGATGGCTATGTGTTCTTTGTGGGAGATGATCCGGAGTCAGGCGTGCAGCAGACAGAGGCCATTGCCGGCGAGACAGTGAATTTTGTGATAGTGAGGGAGCAGGACTGCAAGGTGGCGATACAGTTCGTCACTTATGGAGAGGGCAAAGTATGTGATATGGATAAGGATAAGACAACTGTAGACGAAGAGACAGGGGCGACGACATATCATTACAGTTTTGTCATGCCTGAAAATGATGTCCTTCTCACTGCCGTGACATCGGAGGGCAAGATCCGTATATACAGGAAATCCGGAGACCATGTGAATGTGCATATGCTCAATTCGATAAAGAAGGAGGATACCAACGGCGACGGAGTCGAAGACGGGGACCCGATACCTGATACGGATCCGGACAATCCGACGCCTGACGACAATATCTATGAAAGCGTTCCGGGCAAACTGGTGGTCTTCCGGCTCGAAATAGATTTCGGATATGAGACTGTCGCAGAAGGTGACAATGCCAATATATCCAATTTTGTGACCGTTGAGGGCCGTGAATCTGGCAGCACCTATGACGTGCGCTGGAGGACTGATGATTATGGCACTACCGGCTGGAGTTTCTTCATGCCTCAGGAGCCGGTCCTTATCACATCCAAGGATGGAGTCGAGATAACTATATATGAAGGCAAGCCTTTTGTCGCAGAATATTCGGGCTATTATATCCCGTGGGGCTCTGATTATGCCGGGAACATTACTTCTGTTTCAAGCCCTGATGTGGAATTTGAACTGAAGGCGAATACTGTCTTTACCCTCAAGTCGCTGTCTGGGAATGTCCCTGGCTATACTTATGACCAGATAGGCCTCTATTCATGCACAGACAATGTCATCTCTTATGATGATGACGCGTGCGGAAATGAAGCAGGCCGTGACAATGACGGAATCGGCATACAGGGCGATTTCAATGAGGATGCATGGGTCATGACGGCATTGGATCCGGCACAGGGAGGTCTCGACAACACCTTCAGATATTTCTTCTCCGTAAAAAAGTCTGCAGGAGTCTCTGCCTTCACCGCTGCCGCAAATGAAAGCGGCAACAGGTTCCTGATAGAGGTGACAAAGTCATCCGGGAAGGAATACTGGTATTATGATGCTCCTGTCGGTCAGAAGACCCTTTCGAAGGTGACAGCCGACTTTGAAGGGAAGTCCATCAGCGAAGATGGCGCAGATTCAAAGATCACGAATGAGGCCGGGACCGATATCTTCAGATATTCCGTCGTGGAAGGGAAGCCTGTATTCCGCTTTGTAGGCAAGGAGGCCGGTACATATACGGACAATGCCGGAACAGCCGGGGTCCTTGTCCTTGACGGTCTCGGAGAGGGCACATACGAAGGCAAGCCGGGCACATATGTCCTCGACGAATCCGGAATGAACCTTACATTCACATATACTGAAGGCGGAGAAGTCTCGTTCATCATCTATCAGAATGAGAAGAAATATTCCATTCAGGCAGAATCAGGAGATTCGATTGAGGGGACATATTCAAGCAACGAATGTTATGCTTATATTGGATCAAATAACTGGATTACTGACGGTATAATGCGAGTGACAGTGTATCCTGATGGAACGGCTGATTTTTATCTTGCTGGTGACGGAGAGGTATTTCATGATGAACATGGTATAAATTGTGCTTATGATCCGGAGTCGAAAAAATTGATTTTGTCTAATTTCTTGATGTGGCGTAATCCTGGTTCTTGGTCAGGGGGAACGACAATGTTAAAGACAGTGGATTTTTCAGTATCGGATGATAAATCCACATTGACATGTCTTACTGATATGATTCAGCACACGGGAAAAGGACCGAATTATTTGTTCTATACAACAGGTGATTACCCGGCTGTTCTTACCAAAGAATAACCAAACATAAATATTGATTTTTCATTCTCGGGGATGGCTGTGAAGTCATCCCCGTTTTTTATCATATTTCCAGATGAGAGTATTCTATAAAGCCCTGAGTTCAATCTTTAAGGCAGCCTGCGGGCACTACATATATTCCGTCTTCCCGTCTGTATGCGTATGGGCCTACTGCAGTCAATACCATCAGGAATGACGGCTGTTTTGTCTTTGTGTGTAAATCATTGATTTCCCAAAAGAAATGAATTCCGTTCGGTGATTTGGACCGATTTTGTTCGGTTGTTTGGACGAATTTCGTTCGGTTATTTGGCAACTTTCCTGCTGGATCTTTTCCGGAAGATAGATACTCTATTCCTGGGGTGGGGCTTGCATTTCAGAAAATATATTTGTAGATTTGTTCCTGTTATGATGGATTTTCGATTTAGGGCTTTCGGTTATTTTTATTTCTATTGCCAGAAAAGGTGATGGACCGGAAGTCGTGCGCAGATTCATTGTATAGAGAAGAACATCAGGGCTGTCCGGTTTGCGGGCAGCCTTTTTTGATGTGGTGTACAGAAGAAAAATAAGATTATGGAATTGAAGAGAATAGCGATACAGGGATACTCGGGATGCTTCCATGAGCAGGCGGCAAGACTTTTCTATGGGATGCCGGGGAATGGCTGTCGGTGTCCGGAGGATAAGGGGCAGGGAGTTGCAGCAAGCGGTCCGGAGATGCAGATTGTGGAATGTGATACTTTCGAAGGTCTTTATGCGGCCTTGCGGGAGGGGCGTGCGGATTCGGCGGTGATGGCGATAGAGAATACTGTCTCGGGAGGACTCCTTCCCAATTTCGAACTGCTCAGGAAATATGACGTGAAGATAAAGGGGGAAGTGTTCCTTCGCATCAGGCAGAACCTTATGGCACTCCCGGGGCAGAAGATGGAGGACATAAGGGAGGTGAGGACGCATTATATGGCCATAAACCAGACCAGGCAGTTCTTTTCCGGCTATCCGCACATCCGTCTGGTGGAGTCGGAGGATACGGCGAAAAGTGCGGCGGACATTGCCCGGGGGCATCTTGAGGGAGTGGGGGCGGTGGCTTCGGCCCTGGCTGCAGAACTTTACGGGCTGGAGATACTGCAGGAGAGCATAGAGACTTATAAGCAGAACTTCACGAGGTTTCTTGTGCTTGATGACGGGCTTTCCATTCCGGAGGAGAAGGTGACGAAGGCTTCGCTGTGTTTCACACTGCCGCACAAGACGGGGTCATTGGCGCAGATTCTCACGATACTGTCGTTCTATGACATGAATCTGACGAGAATCCAGTCGCTTCCGATTCCGGGCAGGGAATGGCAGTATTTCTTCTATGTGGATGTGAAGTTTTCTGATTACGGGAGGTATATCCAGGCATTGTCCGCAGTGCGGCCGCTGATGGAGGACCTGAATGTGCTCGGCGAATATGCGGCGGCGATATGATATGCCCTTCGGTCGAAATGGCATTAAAGCAGGATTTTGGAAAATAGTATACAAATAATGTAAATCTCATGATAATCAGACCGGCAAAAAGAACAGAGAGCGTGCAGGAATATTATTTTTCCCGCAAGCTGAAAGAAATCGGCAGGATGAATGCTGCAAGGGATGCAGCCGGGGAGGAGAGGATCATCAATCTCGGCATAGGCGCTCCTGACGGGATGCCTCCGGCAGAGGCCATCGCCGCCCTTGTGGAATCGGCGGAACGGAAGGACAGCCATGCATATCAGAGTTATGTCGGACTGCCTGCCCTCAGGAAGGCGTTTGCAGACTGGTATGGGAGATATTATCATGCGGAGCTTGACCCGGCCTGCGAAATCCAGCCTCTTGTCGGGTCGAAGGAAGGCATACTGCTCATTTCCCTTGCTTTTCTGGACAAGGGGGACAAGGTGCTGGTCCCTGATCCCGGCTATCCGACCTATTCTTCGGCGTCCCGTCTTGTGGAGGCGGATGTTGTGACATACGACCTGAAGGCTGAAAACGGATGGTGGCCGGATTTCGATGCGCTTGAGAATATGGATCTTTCCGGGGTGAAGATAATGTGGACGAACTGGCCCGATATGCCGACCGGGGCTGCTGCATCTGAGGATTTGTACCGCAGACTTGTGGATTTCGGGCGGAGGCACGGGATACTTGTGTGCAATGACAATCCGTACAGCTTCATTCTCAATGACAGGCCGCTTTCGATTCTTGCCGTGCCGGGGGCAAAGGAATGTTGTCTGGAACTGAATTCGTTGAGCAAGGCGCACAACATGTCCGGCTGGAGAATAGGGATGGTGGCAGGTGCCTCTGATTATATCTCGCAGATTCTCAAGGTGAAGAGCCAGATGGATTCGGGCATGTTCAAGCCTCTCCAGCTGGCGGCGGTCGCGGCGCTTTCGCAGGGACCGGAGTGGTTCAGGGAACTGAATGATGAATACCGCCGCAGGAGAGTTGTCGCAGGAGAGATATTTGATCTTCTCGGTGCAGAATACGACAGGGACAGCAGCGGGCTTTTCCTCTGGGGAAAGGTTTCGGAGGACAGTCCTGTCATGAAATGCAGTTCTCCTCGTCCTATGGCGGCGCCTGGCGGAAATGACATGACTCAGGATTCTTTAGGCAATGAAAGGTCTGGGCGAGAGCCGGAAGGACCGGAACATTACGTCCGTTCTCTCGGAGAAAGGGTTTCGGACATTGTCCTGTACGGGGCAGGAGTGTTCATAACTCCGGGTTTCATTTTCGGGCGGAACGGTGCGGACTACATAAGGATTTCCTTGTGTGCGGGCTGTGACACTCTGCGGCTGGCAGGGCGGAAGATACGGGAATTGCTTTCCGGGCGGACAACTGCTTAAGGAGCAGGATGTAATCCTGCGACAGTCCTCCCTATTAGGGAGGAGAAAGGAGGGTGACGCCCCTTGACAAGGGGCTGTCGCGGAGCGACTGGGGATTAAGACAATTGGATTTCGAAGAAATCCTTAACGACGGTTCGACGAATTCCCTGGGAGCGAGCATTATAAATTCGTCGAACTGACGTTAAAATGGTTATGCAACAGACACATAGAGTGGCGGTAATAGGCCTTGGGCTGATAGGCGGCTCGATGGCAATAGACTTGAAGAGAAGAGGCTTCGCATCGGAAATCATCGGTGTGGAGGCGGATCCGGTGAATGCTGCGGCAGCATTGAAGATCGGGCTTGCTGACAGGATGGTCCCGTACGATGAATGTGTGCGGGAGGCTGATGTGATCATCTTGGCCGTGCCTGTCGGGACGGCGCTGAAGATGCTGCCGGACATTCTGGACCGGATAGGTGAGTGTGCCGGCATTGAAAAACCGGGCAGGACCGGCGGAAATCAGGTGGCAGGGGTCATCCGTAAAGTGGTGCTGGATGTATGTTCCGTCAAGGAATGCCTCGTCCGGAGCGTGCATTGTCATCCTATGAGGAAATGCTATGTGCCGACGCATCCGATGGCAGGGACCGAGTATTCCGGACCGTGGGCCGCGATGCCAGGGCTGTTTGACGGCCGGGCCTGCATCATCTGTGACAGCGGGGAGTCTGACAGTCATTCCCTCCGGGTTGCCGAGGCCCTGTATTCGGCGCTGAACATGCGGCTGATATACATGAATGCATCGGGACATGACGTGCATGCGGCGTATGTGTCGCATATCTCGCATATCACTTCATTTGCCCTGGCCCTCACCGTGCTTGAAAAAGAGAAGGACGAGAAACATATTTTCGACCTTGCTTCGGGAGGCTTTTCCTCCACCGTCAGGCTCGCCAAGAGCAATGCGGACATGTGGGTGCCGATATTTTCCCGGAACAGGGACAATGTGCTGCGTGTGATGGACACTTATATGGAGAAAATGAAAGAATTCAGGACCGCAATCGCTGAAGGAAATGAAGACAATATAAGGTCTCTGATAGAAGACGCCAACAGAATAAAAAGGATAATACGATAAAATTATGGAAAGAAGACTGGACATTGTTCCCGTAGGGGAATGGGGAATTTTCCCGGAAGGGAAACCTCTTATGATCGCAGGCCCGTGCAGCGCTGAATCCGAAGTTCAGGTCATGGAGACTGCCCGCAGAATCAAGTCGTTGGGAATAAATGTGTTCCGTGCCGGGATATGGAAGCCGCGCACACATCCCAACACATTTGAGGGCGTGGGCACTGTCGGACTGAAGTGGATGCAGAGAGTGAAGAATGAGCTGGGGATGAAAATATGCACGGAAGTGGCCAGTGAGAAGCATATTTTCGACTGCCTCAAATTCGGGGTGGACATGGTGTGGATAGGGGCGAGGACCACGGCCAACCCGTTCCTTGTGCAGGAGCTTGCTGAGGCCTTGAGGGACATGGACATCCCGGTGCTGGTCAAGAACCCGGTAAGTCCTGACATTGATCTCTGGATAGGAGCCCTGGAGCGTCTTAACCAGGCAGGAATAAAGAAATTGGGCGTGATACACAGGGGATTTTCCACATCGGGGAAGATAAGGTACAGGAACAGCCCTGAATGGCAGCTGGCAGTGGAGCTGCGCAGCCGTTGCCCGGAACTTCCGTTCTTCTGCGACCCTAGCCATATCGCAGGGGACAGGAAATACCTTCAGGAAATTTCACAGCGTTCGCTTGACCTCGGTCTTGACGGGCTCATGATAGAATCGCATTGCGACCCTTCCTGCGCTTTGAGCGATGCCAGCCAGCAGCTCACGCCTGAAGACCTCGGTACTCTCATGAAAAATCTTGCAGTGAGGAATCCGGACTCGGACAGCCCTGAATATAAGGAAAATATAGACAGGCTGAGGGAACAGATAGATGCGATAGACGACCAGATCCTTTCGGACATCGCCATGAGAATGAGGATAAGCCGTGAGATAGGCGAGTACAAGAAAAGGAACAACATCGCCATCATCCAGGCTTCGCGCTGGGATGCAGTGCTTGAAAAAGTGACCGCCCGCGGTGCGGAATACGGCCTTTCAGAGCATTTCATTTCTGTTATCTTCAACGCCATCCACGATGCTTCCGTCCAGGTGCAGAATGAAATCCTGTCCGGTACGGCGGAAAAATGATTTATCTGCAAAGGTGGGAGGTGAGAACCTGCATGAACCTCTCCTGATCACCTTCGGAAACGAACTCTGCCTTTATCGGGGCGAAAAACATCCTCTCCTTCAGGATCTTTGCCATGCCCGGAATGCCGGCGAGCCTCTGGCTGTCCTTTTCCGTGGTGACCAATACGGCCGTCGGGTATTCCTCGGCGGCTTTTCTTATTGTCCCCATGTCCCCTGCGGTAAATTCATGATGGTCCCCGAATGTCAGATGCCTTACTATCTTATATGTGTCGGTCAGGTACCTCATCAGAGGGGTGTCATCGGCTATTCCGGAGAAAAGTATAGCCTGCTTTGAATATGCATATCTCTGGTCCCCTTCGGGAAATATCGGGGCAAGGGTGTCGTATCTGACGGTGGTGAAAAACAGTGCCTGCTCTTTCCCGTTCTTTTTTCTGCCTATGCAGGACGCCGGATCGTATTCCTTTATGCCGAGTTCCGTCGCCCATGCTTCCTTTTCCTCATCCTCCATGTAGTAGGGGCATTTGGTCACTGTCAGCATGTCTGCCTTGGCGAGCCTTTCCGGCAGGTCGCGGAGTCTGCCCACAGGGAGCAGATGGTCCTTTGAGACAGGTCTGTTGTAGTTTACGAGTACCAATGATACTGACGGCTTCAGCCTCCTGTATTGGAAAGCGTCATCGAGCACAGCCAGGTCAGCCGCAGGAAAATCCTTGTATAGGCATTTCTTGCCTTTTTTAGAAGTCTGGAGCCTGTCGGGATATTTCAGAAAATCGCAGCCTTCGACCCTGTCCTTGTCCACGGCCACGGTGACCTGCGGGAACTTTTTCTTTATCTGCACCGGTTCATCTCCGAAATATGCGGCAGGTGCCGGAAGTTTCCTGCGGTGCCTTTTGCCCTGTTTCTTTGCCTTGTCTGGACCGGCCTGTCCCGCCAGGACTTCTTTGTCTGGACTTTCCTTTGAGTCCTGTCTGCCTTCGCTGTCCTGTGCCGGGTACTCTGCAACGACCTGCTGGAATCCCCTGCTTTTCCGTCCGTAGCCCCGTGACAGTACGGCAAGATGTTTCCCTGCCCACTCCGGATGCCCTGAAAGCAGCCTGAGCAGCATTTCCGTATGCGGAGTCTTTCCTGTGCCGCCGACAGTCACATTTCCGACCGAAACCGTCGGAATTTCTGCCGTGTGCACTTTCCTTATCCCCGAATCATAGAGAGCATGCCTGATTTTCAGTGTAATGTAATATGGTGCAAGAAGTATCTGATCCAACATTTCTTCAGTATTTTCTTATGTCATCCATTTTATTTCCCTGCGGCGTTCCATGGAGCCAACTCGCTGAGTACTTGTGCCCATGTAGCCAAATCCATCAGGGCAAATATACGCAGAAGCCGAGAGCAATGCAAATGCGGAAGCATTTTGACTGGTTCATTCCGCGACAGACAGAAGACTTCATGTCTTATGGATGTTGCGGAATGGGCCAGGCATACAAGCCGTCAGGCTTGCATTGCCGAGGCGCAACAGTATATGTGGACATTTATGGCCAAATATACGCAGACTCCGAGAGCAATGCAAACTTGTTTGCAATTGCCGAGGCGCAACAGTATAAATATCCCGGCGGCTACATCCCATACACCGATGTCGCAGCCGGGGCCGGCTCCTCACCCCATCTTTCGGCAATATAGTCCAAAGTGGAGTAAAGTTCCTGCGGGTCGGTGAGGGTGACAAGCTTCAGTCTGGTTTCCTTGAAGTCAGGCAGTCCCTTGAAATAGCAGGAGAGATGGCGTCGCATTTCGAGTATGCCGACCTTTTCGCCTTTGAATTCGAGTGATTTTGCCAGATGCCTTTTTGCCAGGGCGGCCCTTTCCCTCACGCTCATCGGCGGCAGTAGTTCCCCGGTGTCGAGGTAATGCCTTATCTCGCGGAATATCCACGGATGCCCGTATGTGGCGCGGCCTATCATTATGCCGTCCACCCCGTAGCGGTCAAAGGCCTCCTTTGCCTTTTCCGGGGAATTGATGTCCCCGTTCCCTATGATGGGGATGTGCATGCGCGGATTCTCTTTGACCTTGCCTATCAGAGTCCAGTCTGCCTCCCCGGTGTACATCTGGCAGCGGGTCCGTCCGTGGATGGTGAGGGCCTGTATGCCTGCATCCTGAAGCCTTTCGGCAAGCTCGACTATGATCTTTGAACTTTCATCCCATCCGAGCCTTGTCTTGACCGTCACCGGGAGTTTCACGGCGTCCACGACCATCTTTGTGATCTGCACCATCTTGTCCGGTTCACGCATCATGCCCGATCCTGCCCCACGTCTTGCTATCTTGTTGACAGGACATCCGAAATTGATGTCCACAAGGTCTGCGCCCCTGCCTCCGGCTATTTCGGCCGCATTTTCCGCCATCTTTGCCGCCTCGACCATGGCCTCCGGGATGTTCCCGTATATCTGGATGCCGATAGGGGCTTCATAATCGTATGTTACCAGTTTTGCAAGGGATTTTGCCGCATCCCGTATCAGCCCGTCGGAGGAGATGAATTCAGTGTACATCATGTCCGCCCCGAATTCCTTGCATACCGCCCTGAATGATGCATCCGTCACATCCTCCATCGGCGCCAGGAAAAGAGGCCTTTCCCCAAGTTCTATATTTCCTATTTTCATTCAGTGAATCTGCTTCTTGATTATAAGGCTTTCCCCAATTTATAAGATAGCGAGGCGGCCTCATTTGAATTCATACAGGATGGTACCTTTCAGCAGGTTGTCATGGCCTGCATGTACATCGAGCGAAAATCTTGTCTTGAGAGCGGCTTCACGGCATGCATACTGCACATCTTCATCCTGTATTGTGGCGGAAGATATTTCAGTCTTGCTTACAGTGCCTAAAAAGTCAACATATATGGCAACCGTTACGGTGCCTTTTTCAGTGAATTTGCCTTCAGGGAGATATGTTTTCCCTTCCACATACCTGTCGTTGATCCGGACTTTGGCCGACGGCACTGCCCTTGATGCTGTCCTGGCCACCTTTGCCGGCTCCTTTGTCTCTGCTTCAGGGCTTTGATGTACCCTTTCCTGTGGGGTTCTTGCCGTTTCGGCTCTATTCCTGGTGACAATGGTCCCGTTGTCTTGCCTCATGGGCGTTGTATTGTTTCCGCCAGATGTGCCGAAGGTAATTTTCGGGACGGTCGTGCCTATCCCGTAAAGTGCCTTGCTGTCTTCTTGCCTTGCCCGGCTTTCCTCGATGAAACTGTCAAGTTTCTGCTTTGTCTTGTGTGCAGTGTAGGTGCTGTATGCAGTCAGACAGAGGCAAATGATTATCAGCAGTCTGAAGAAAAAATTGGATTCCTGTGCCATATTTCAGCGGATTTTGACATTACAGTCGGTTAACGGGTACAAATTTAGAAAATTTGTATCTGTTTCATATCCTGTCCGGGAAATATCTGTCGGGGAAAGCCGGTTGTAGGCAGGCAATGGCGTGGATATTGCATTGCCCTGCCTCCGGTTTTCGGAGCGAGACCGGATTTTGTGCGTTTTACGGTTTTGCCGCTGCTCCGATTCATTAATAATTTGTATATTTGACGGATTTATCAATTGACTTATGGCAAAGAAAATTTCAACAGTCGGAGTGCTTACTTCAGGGGGTGATGCTCCGGGCATGAATGCGGCCATCAGGGCGGTGACCAGGGCATCCATATATAACGGATGGAAGGTCATGGGAATATACCGTGGCTATGAAGGACTTATCAACGATGAGATAGAAGAGCTGACTTCACAAAGTGTCAGCAGTACCATCCAGCGCGGAGGAACAATATTGAAGACAGCCCGTTCTCAGGATTTCATGACTCCTGAAGGCAGGCAGAAGGCATATGACAATGTATGTGCGCATGGTATTGACGCTCTCATCGTCATCGGCGGAAACGGTTCCCTTGCCGGAGCGCAGGTCTTCGCCCAGGAATTCGACATGCCTTGCATCGGCATTCCCGGGACCATTGACAATGACCTGTACGGTACTGACTCCACAATAGGCTATGACACTGCCCTGAACACAATCATGGAGTGCGTGGACAAGATCCGTGACACGGCCACCTCGCACAACAGGATATTCTTCATAGAGGTGATGGGCCGTGATGCCGGCTTCCTCGCCCAGAACAGTGCGATAGCTGCCGGTGCGGAAGCTGCCATCATTCCGGAGGACAGCACGGACATCGACCAGCTGGAGCAGTTCATCAGCCGCGGATTCCGCAAAAGCAAGAACAGCAGTATCGTCATCGTTGCAGAGAAGGACGGAGGTGCAATGCACTATGCAGAGCGTGTCCGCAAGGAATATCCTCAGTATGATGTGCGTGTCTCCATCCTCGGCCATCTCCAGAGAGGAGGTTCTCCGAGCGCATTCGACCGCATCCTTGCCAGCCGTCTCGGCACCGCCAGCATCGAGGCTCTCAAGGAAGGCCAGCGCAATGTCATGGTGGGCATCTCCAACGATGAGATTGTCTATGTTCCTTTCAGCCGTGCCATCAAGAAGAACAAGCCTATCGACAAGGAACTCATCAATGTACTGAATGTCTTGTCTATCTGATTTCAGAAATTTCTGAAAATTGCGGATGATGCCGGACGGCATCTGACAGAAATAGGAAACATGGAGGGGGATGATCCGAAAGCCGGTGTCATCCCCTTCATGTTTTCCGTAAGGTCACCCCCCCCGACCCGTCTTTCGAATATCCGATTCTCAGATGTCTATAAATCATGAGAATTAAAGAGAAGATATTTTAGAATTATACAAGATCATTTGCCAATAGGTGAAATAATTGTTATTTTTGGCATATTATTTTAAGAGATAGATGGATATATTTTTGATTTTGTATAATATATTATGGAATATAGTTTTGATATTTTTGACAAGAACCCTGAGCGTCTGGCAAAAATTCTGGCAGAAAACTGTCGTAAGCGCAGGCTTGATAAAGGTCTGAGCAGGCGTAGCCTCTCTGAAATAACGGGCATCCCGGAACCGACACTCGAGCGTTTTGAAACCAAAGGAAAGATATCTCTTGAGGCATTTTTGAAATTGGTTGTTGAATTTGACTGGTTTGACGAAATGAGTGCCATTATGAGTAAAAGCAAGTACACCACAGGAGAGGAACTTGAGACAATAAATAAGAACCGGGGAAGACAGAAAGGACGATGAAAGATATTCTGAAAATCATAGTTTCATTAGATGGACATGCTGTCGGCATTTTGCAGATGACACCTGAAAGAGACCGATGTGTGTTCGAGTACGACAAGGATTGGATTGCCGGTGGCTTCTCGGTATCGCCTTGGGAATTGCCGCTCCAGACAGGCCTCATATACTCAAAAGAAAATAGTTTTGGTGGCGGATTTGCTGCGTTTGAGGATAGTATGCCGGATGGGTATGGCCTTTATCTGCTTGACAGGATGCTTCGTCGTGAAGGCAGTTCATTGGGAGAGTTGTCCCCTCTTCAGAGATTGTCTTTGGTTGGCAGTTCCGGAATGGGAGCACTTTGCTATAGGCCTGAAGCTTCCAAAGAGCATGTTGCGGCCATCACAGACAACGACTTTGACGAACTTCAGCGTAAAGCCCTTGATGTGCTCTCCGAGAAAAGCGATGCTGATGCAGCCTTCTTGTACTACAATAGCCGTAATTCAGGCGGAGCAAGGCCCAAAGCGGTATATAAAGCAGCTGACGGCTCGGACTGGATAGTAAAGTTCAGACATATTTACGACCCTTCAGATATTGGCAAGACAGAATATCAATATATGAGGACAGCACAGAAATGTGGAATTGACATTCCTGAGATCCGTCTCATTAATGACCGCTACTTCTCAATAAAAAGATTCGATATAAGTGAGGGTCGTCGTATACATACGCTCACGGCGGCAGCCCTTCTACAATCCGATTTCCGCACTCAGAGCATAGATTATGTAAATCTCCTTGCCCTGACCGGCTATCTTACTCAAAATCCGGCACAGGTGGAACAGATGTTCCGCAGAATGGTTTTCAATGTCGTATGCGCCAACAAAGACGATCACGCCAAGAACTTCAGTTTTCTCTGCGAAAACGGCAAATGGACACTTGCGCCTGCATACGACATTACTTACTCCCCGGATGGCACCAGGGGCGAACATGCGACATCTGTCAGATATTCGGGCAATCCAAGCCTTGAAGACATCATTTCTGCAGGTACAGGCATCCGCATAAGCAGAAAACGCTGCATTGAAATCATTGAAGAAATCGAGTCTGTCTGCAGCGCAGAACTTGATATTGATAAGATAATCAAAATCAAAGGTTAATGGAAATGAGCCGATTGATTTGTCCATTTGGCGTTAAAATTTCCAATGCAAAGTATCTGTCGACTGTAAAAAATAATATAAGATCTTCCGGTTTTACAAAAATTTGTATAATGATAAAAATGTCGTATCTTAGCGGAATGTATCGGCAAATGTTAATTTGATTTTGCTGTTTGCACTATTATTAATAACCAAAAATTCTGTTATGCTAAAAACAATGAAGTCATCATTGTTCAGATGCTGTCTGGCGGTTCTCGCCTTGGCGGGTCTGAATATGCTGGCTGCTTTCCCGGGATCGGCTCAGAACCGATCTGAATCTGGGGGGGGTACAGTCAGCGGTATTGTAACCGATGAACAAGGCCCGGTAATCGGGGCTGCCGTGATGATCAAGGACAGTCAGGGCGGTGTCACGACCGGGATGAACGGTGAGTTTACTCTTTCCGGACTTGACCTGAATGATGTGATTGTAGTATCCATTCTTGGATACGAGACACAGGAAATCCCCTACACGGGACAGGAAAGGCTTGATGTCAGGCTGAAGACATCAACGGAATTTCTCGATGAGGTCGTGGTCACGGCCCTCGGTATCAAGCGTCAGGAAAAGGCATTGAGCTATAATGTCCAGGAAGTGGATTCCGAAGAGCTGCTTCGCGCACAGGATGTCAATTTCGTCAATTCCCTCAACGGTAAGATCGCAGGTGTAACCATCAACAGGAGCTCCAGTGGGGTGGGAGGTGCCACACGCGTTGTGATGCGCGGTGCCAAATCTCTTGAAGGGGACAACAATGTCCTTTATGTGATAGACGGTATTCCTCTTGTCAACACTACGCTTGGACAAGGCAACGATGTCATGGGCGACTCCAGAGCGACTACCGAAGGTATCGCTGACTTCAATCCTGAGGATATCGAAAGCATATCGGTTCTGAGCGGACCTTCTGCCGCAGCCCTCTACGGAAGCAGCGCCGCCAACGGAGTCATCCTCATCACCACCAAAAAGGGGGAGGAAGGCAAACTGTCGGTGTCATTCTCATCCACATCTGAATTCAGCAATGCCTACATGACGCCTGAATTCCAGAACATCTACGGCAACAATCCGGGCGCGTTTGACAGCTGGGGGAACCAACTTTCCACACCCAACACTTATGACCCAAAGAAGGATTTCTTCGAGACAGGGATGACATTCATCAATTCCCTCACCCTCACGACAGGGAACAAGAACAACCAGACTTATGCTTCAATTTCGTCAACGAATGCCACTGGCATTGTTCCGAACAACAGCTATGACCGTTTGAACCTGACCATCCGCAACACTTCATCTTTTCTGAAGGACAAGCTGCAGCTCGATCTGGGAGCCTCGTATATCAACCAGAAAGACCAGAACATGGTGTCGCAGGGACGATATCAGAACCCGGTCATGGCTGCCTATCTCTATCCGAGGGGCGAGAGTTGGGATGCTATCAGGACTTTCGAACGTTTTGATCCCGTCCGCAACATACCTGTACAGTACTGGCCGGTGTCTGATGGCACATACGGTACGGACAATCCTTACTGGACAGCCTACAGGGATGTTTCTCCGAGCAAGAAAAACCGTTACATGTTCAATGTCGGACTGACATATAAAATTCTTGACTGGCTGAACATTACGGCCCGTTACCGTCTGGATGATTCCCACATTGAATATGAGAGGAAGGTGTATGCCTCCACAAATACCATTTTTACTGAAGGCTCCACAAAAGGTCTTTATGAATATGACTACTATAGGGACCGTCAGGAATATGCCGATGTGATGCTCAACATTAACAAGCGGCTCGGAGATTTCAATATTTCGGCCAATATAGGTTACAGTTACTCCAATTATTGGTCACAGACAAAAGGGTACAGGGGGCCTCTCAAACTTGTCCCGAACCTCTTTTCATTCGGAAACATAGATGCATCGGGAGCTTCATCAATAGAAGACGGAGGATATAGCCGTGTGCGCAACAATGCCGTTTTTGCAAATGTGGAACTCGGATGGAAAAGCATGCTCTACCTGACCCTGACCGGCAGGAATGATTGGAATTCACGTCTTGTGAACACGGGCAACGAATCTTTCTTCTATCCTTCTGTCGGACTTTCCGCCATAATTTCAGAAATGGTGGACATGCCGCGCTGGTTCTCTTATCTCAAGGTCCGCGGATCATATACTGAAGTCGGGGCGCCTATTTCTCGTTCGGGCCTTACGCCGGGAACCATCACCACCCCTGTTGTCGGTGGCATTCTCCAGGAAACCGGAATCTATCCGTTCACTGATTTCAAGCCTGAGAAGACCCGTTCCTATGAGTTCGGCCTTGAACTGCGCCTGTGGGACAATCTCCGTGCACAGGTGACATACTACAAGTCCAATACATTCAACCAGACCTTCCTTGGGGAACTCCCTGAATATTCGGGATACAAACAGATTTATCTTCAGGCAGGAAATGTGGAGAACAGAGGATGGGAAGCTTCTCTCGGCTACAGCAACACATTCAAGGATTTTTATGTGTCGTCCATGCTCACATTCTCAAGAAATGTCAATGAAATCAAGGAGATGGTGCATGACTATCACACGGACATGAGTCTTGAACCTATCAATATACCTGAAGTGCCGAAAGACAACGGTCGTGTCATACTTAAGGAAGGCGGCAGCATAAATGACATCTATGCCAACACATTCTTCAAGAAAGACAGTCAGGGCTTTGTGGAAATGGGTGGCGACGGGGCCTTTACGATGGAAGCCGGTGATCCTGTATATCTGGGCCGCACCACCCCTGACTTTACTCTCGGTTGGAACAATGCCTTCTCATATAAGGGATTCAATCTCAGCTTCCTTATCAACGGCCGTTTCGGCGGGGTAGTGACATCCTCCACTGAGGCCATTCTTGACCGTTTCGGCGTGTCGAAGGCTTCCGGTGAAGCCCGTCAGGCAGGAGGGGTGATGCTCCCTGGCCAGGGTCTTGTGGATGCAAAGACATATTATTCGATGGTGGGTACAGGGGACTATCAGACATCCGCCTACTATCTTTACAGTGCCACGAATATCCGCCTGCAGGAAGTCACTTTCGGATACACCTTCCCGGACAAATGGTTCAACAACGTCCTCAAGGGCCTTACTCTCACTTTCATTGCCAACAATCCGTGGATGATATACTGCAAGGCTCCATACGATCCTGAGCTCACGCCTTCAACGGGCACATACGGACAGGGCAACGATTACTTCATGCAGCCGAGCGTAAGAAGCTATGCTGTCAGTGTCAAATTCAAATTCTGATTAAAGATGAAAAGAATCCTATATAAATCATTGGCGTATGCCGCCTTCTTGCCGTTGCTGACACTTGCGTCGTGCAATTACGAGGAGATAAACACCAATCCGTATGAAATGACGGAAGAGATGGGCGTCATGGACGGCATTGCTATGGGAGCCTCCATCACAACTATGCAAAGGTTCGTGCTTCCTGTCGGGACACAGGCTGACCGTACCGACATCATAAACCAGTATCAGGTGGCATATCTGCTGTCGGCTGACGGATGGAGCGGATATATCGCCGAAGGGAACTCATGGTATTCGGGATTGAACAATCTGCAGTACTATCTTCAGGATGACTGGGTTTCCTCCACTTACAGGAATTCCTATACTGAAATCCTTTCTCCGTGGAGGAAAATCAAGATGGAATGCGAAAAGACAGGGGAGATGGCGCCTTTTGCCCTTGCACAGATTCTCAAGATATCAGCATGGCACAAGACACTCGAATCTTTCGGTCCTATACCTTATGAACATGCAGGAGAAATGGCGCTTGTCATACCGTTTGACAGTGAGAAAGATGTGTATGTCTTCATGTTCAATGACTTGAAGGATGCCATAACCGAACTTATGTCGGTAGCAGAATTGGGGGGTACTGTTGTTCCCGAATTTGATGCAGTATATGCTGGAGATGCTGCGAAATGGGTGAAATATGCCAACTCCCTGATGCTCCGTCTTGCAATGAGGCTCTATTATATCGATCCTGAACTGTCGAAACAGTGGGTGAGCGAGGCTCTCAACCATCCGGGAGGAGTCATGACGGCTGCTGATGACGCTGCACAGATGAGCAATGGCGCAGGCTATGTGTTTGTCAACAATATCGCCTATTGTGCAGAGAATTATGGCGAGGCAAGGGCCTGCACATCGGTTTATGCTTATCTCAACGGATATGAGGATCCGCGCCTGTCCGCCTATATTGCGACTTCTTCCAGTGCGGATGCCCTGACAGGCTATGACGGCAGAAAATATGCCCCTGTTCCTCCGGGTGCTCCTGAGTCGCATACAAAGGAAACATATGGGGACTACTCTCTTCCTAATCTGACAAGTTCCTCCCCTACATACTGGATGAAGGCGTCTGAGGTATATTTCCTCCGCGCGGAAGCAGCTCTGCACTGGTCTGAATTCGGCGACGCGGCTTCACTGTACAAGCAAGGAATAGAAATGTCTTTCCAGGAAAACGGTGTCAGCATGGATATCGATACATATCTTAATTCCGGGAATACCCCAGTCGCAGTGTCAATAGGGGGCTATTCTGCCGCAGCACCTACTACAGCCACGCCTGAATTTGCCGGTACCGATGAGCAGAAATTGGAGAAGATCATGATCCAGAAATGGATTGCGATGTACCCTAACGGACAGGAGGCATGGACAGAATGGAGAAGGACAGGCTATCCTAAGCTGAATCCTATTGACGGACAGTCCGCGGACCCGTCAGTGACCAAAGACCGCGGCATAAGGAGGATGGTATATCCGCAAAGCTTCAGACAGTCTTCCGAGGATGCGGCCAATTATGCGGAAGCAGTAAGCCTGCTGAAGGATGCTGAGGACACCCCTACATCCAGGCTTTGGTGGGACTGTCGCTAAAAGGTTGTATCAAATAAAGAAAATGATATTATGAACAGCAGCATATTGACAAAATTTCTGATATGTCCGGCACTTGTTGCCGGAATGGCGATGTTCTCGTGTACGAAGGTCGAAAAGATAGAAATAGAACATATCGGCGGCTACAACACGATGAACAATGAGGAGAGCGAGGCATATTATGCCAGCCTCCGTGCCTATAAGGACCAGATATATGGTTATGGCCGACCTGTAGCATTCGGCTGGTTTTCAGACTGGTCACCGTATGGTGCCGCCCGTGGCGGTTATCTTACATCCGTGCCTGACAGCATGGACATCATTTCCATGTGGAGCGGTGCTCCGGGAAGATTCGAGATAACTCCGGAACAGAAGGCCGACAAGGAATTCGTGCAGAAGAAGAAAGGCATCAAGCTCCTTGAAGTGAGTCTTCTTTCGCATCTCGGGAAGGGCAGGACTCCGGAATCTGTCTATGCTCCATTGTATGAGCAGGCTGAGGCTGAGGGATGGGATGATTCACGGCTTGAATATGAAAAAAGAATTGCAAGATGGGCATATTGGGGCATAACGCCTGATGATTTGAGTGACCTTGACAAAATGAAGGAGGCACATTCCCGGTTTGCCAAGGCTTTATGCGATTCGCTTGTAGTCAATGAATGGGACGGATTTGACATTGACTGGGAGCCGGGCAGCGGATTCAATGATGCTGACGGTACTCTTGCCGGCAATACATACGAGAACGACCTCATAGTTCATCTTGTGAAAGAGATGGGCAAGTACATCGGCCCGATGAGCGACCCTGAGAACAAAGGGCACAAACTTCTCTGTGTCGACGGTGTTATAGGGACATTCGTTTCCAGCTGCCCTGAATATATTGACTATTTCATCCTCCAGTCTTACGGCAGAGTGGACAATCTTGACAGATACGCCCCGGATACCCACAAGTTCATCCTTACGGAGAACTTTGAAAGTTCTGCGACTGATGGCGGATATCTGCTTGACCAGGCTGCCTATATGCCGACAAGCGGATATAAGGGCGGTGTAGGTGCCTACCGTTTCCAGAAGGATTATGACAATACTCCGGACTATAAATACATGCGCAAGGCCATTCAGGAGAACCAGAGGGTGTTCAACGAATGGAAAGCTGAACAGAACGGTTCCTCTTCAGAAGGAGATTCAGAACAGTAAAAATTGAACGATATGAACAGTAGAATATTGAAATTGGCCGCAGCGGCCGGCCTGGGCATAATCTTCGCCTGGGGTTGCCGGAACATGGAAACGGAACTGCTGGAGCCGAAGCTTTATTTCGAGTCGCTTGAAAATGTCATTGACATCGGGGAGGATGCAACAATGACATTTGAACTTGAGTCCCGTCTTTCTTCTTCGGTATCATCCGATGTGCAGGTGACATATACGATAGAAAATGATCAGTCATATGTGGATGAATACAACAAGCGCTTCGGAAGGGAGTACCCTCTCTTTACCGGTGCCGCGCTTGAGAGTGATGCTTCTTCAGTTCCTGCGGGGGAAATTTATTCTGATGCGGTAAATCTGTCCCTTTCCGGGCTGGATGCCGTCCAGGAGGGAGAGAATTATGTGATTCCGATACGCGTCAGGACCGGGGATGTCCCTGTGATCAGCGGGTCGGACATGACCTATGTCATTGTCAGACGCCTGCCGAAGATCACCACTGTCGCGCGTTTCAACAACAGTTTTTTCAAGATTCCTATTTCACCTCTGAATGTGTTCAATGAAGTGACTTATGAAGCCATTGTCAATGTGTCTTCATTCGGGAACAACAATACCGTAATGGGTTGCGAAGGCGTCATGATCATGCGTATCGGCGATGCCGGAGGCGGGACTGTTCCGCGAGATATTCTCCAGATGGCAGGAAAATCCGAAATAACATGGACCGACAATCCTCTGGAGGCCGGCAAGTGGTACCATCTTGCCTTCACATGCAACTCTGCCGGTGAGGCCTGTCTGTATGTCAACGGAGAGAATGTGATAAAGAGCACATTCACCATGTCCCAGGACCTTACCGCCAATGGGGCCGATTACGGGTTCTCAGTGGGCATGGTGCCGAGATTCATGTGGGGGACGCGTCCGTTCTATGGATACATGTCGGAAGTGAGGCTTTGGGATGTGGTGCGTACCGCCAATCAGATCAAGGAGAACATGCTTGTCGTTAATCCTTCGACTCCTGGTCTTGTGGCCTATTACAAGCTCAACGGGGATCTCAATGAT
Organism: uncultured Bacteroidales bacterium; assembly: GCA_944323825.1. Lineage (GTDB taxonomy): Bacteria > Bacteroidota > Bacteroidia > Bacteroidales > UBA932 > Cryptobacteroides. The sequence continues at coordinate 12,913 of CALUTY010000017.1, read as the reverse complement.
TCATCCCCTAACGGGTACAATCCAACGGATTTCACGGCTCCGTCATTTGAAACAATTGATGTTCCGATTGCCATCGGCGGAGGCCTTACGGAGGAATAGTCTGAGAGACATTGTCATCATTATGTTCCGGTTTTGATCCGGAGGCGGAACCGGGTGGAGGCAGGCAGTATCTCCCCCGGTTCCGCTTGGCATTATAGGGATATTGGACCCTTGCTGCTTCGGATGGGGCATCATATGACTGGGTGAGCCCGGACAAGACTTCCGGCTCAAACGGCGACCGGGTCATTTTTGAGGTGGATCCGAATGCGGATGCGGAGAGGACTGCCGCTTTTGTCTTCACATGCGGCACCGCCACTGCGGATTTCAAGATAATTTCCACCCCTGGGGAAGTTGTGATCCCGGAGATTGAAGTGACCTCGGCCAATCCTGTTGAGCTCGAAAGCGGCAGCGGGACATTCCAGGTTATACTGTCGGTGTCGGAGGATGTGGAATACACCGGCCTTGGAGCGACGATTCAGCAGAAAGGTGAGTGGCTGTCCTATACCGGTTCTGAAGCCGGTTCTTCTGCCGGTACGGCCGTGATGTCCTTCTCATATTCCGCGAATGAAGTACAGGAAGCCCGCGAGGCCACAGTGACCATCTCGTATCCGAATGCCGATCCTGCCACCGTCACCGTGTCCCAGAAAGGCAAGACAGAGGAAGGCGGCGGGGATGATGGTGATTATCTGATCACAACTGCTGCATACATGAAAAGCCATTATGCCTCTCCACTTCAATGGAATAATTCTGATGTAATGAAATTCGGTAATACCATCACCGTTGAGATGCTTGTCAAACATGATGCAGAATTTGTTCGTGATGAGGGCAACAGCAGGCAGTGGCAGAGTGACTGGGTAGGAACAATGATGGGGATTGAAGGCCGCTTCCTTATCAGACATGGAGACAATACGAGTAATTATCAAGAATGGGAACTTATTTATGCCGACAACAGCAATTCTGAGATAAAAGTTAAATCTACGAAGGATATTCCTGCTGACGAGTGGGTACATATTGCTGTTGTGCTTGATGGAGCTGCGAAGACTGTGACTCTTTATCAGGACGGAGAGCCGGCAGGTTCTGCAGCAATGGGAGATGATGTGAAAGATATTGATCTGACAGAAACTTACACTAATTCTTGGCAGCAGAACGTGGTACAGAAATTCTGCATAGGCCGTTCATACGATAATACAAGGGATTTCTGCGGAATGATGTCAGAAGTGCGTTTGTGGAACAGGGCTCTTGCTGCGGATGAAATCAATGCAGAAAATCATTTTTATACAGTTGATCCTGCGTCAGAAGGGCTTGTCGCATATTGGAAATTCAACGACGGTGATGGTTCCGTCATAAAGGATTATACATCCAATGGTAACGATCTGACAGGGTATGTATTGGATGAAAGTCAATGGAACAATTATCAGGGAGAAGATCATTGGTCTGAGGATATGGTTTGGATGGATGTCCAACTCCCTGCTGCGGAATGATGAAATTGTTGTAGTATAATTTATAATCAACAGGCCTGGAAGAGTCCGGCGGGTCATAAGAAAATGGAATCCGCTGCATTCTTTCCGGCCATTGTGTATTTTGCAGAATCTGATGTTCAAGAGATTGTTTTTATTTTCAGGCTTGTCTGCCGCATTGCTGGCGTTGGCCTCATGTGCGGAGGACCCTTTGGGAAACAAACCTCCTGATGAGCCCGGACCCGAATTGAGCGGGACCTGCGAACTGCTTTCTTTTTCTCTTCCGGCTGCCCCCAACGGACTGGACGGGGCATTGTCCTTTGATTATGACAAGGCATCTTCGACCTTTTCTGCCATGTATCTCAAATGGATTGAGAAGGATTCGCCGGAGATGCTCGTTCCGGAATTCAGGACAGACGGGGCAAGGGTGCTGCTTGGCGGGAATGAGGTTGTCTCTGGAGAAACAGCCGTTTCGTTCGCGGAGGATTTCATTTTGACCGTGGAGGCGGAAAACGGTGACACGAAAGATTATGTCATAAGCCTCAACTGTCCCCAGATCAATACTGAACTGCCTGTTCTCCGTCTGGAGCCGGAAAGGGAAATAGCGGACAAGGAGAATTATGTAGACACCGATGTAACCCTCTACAGCCCTTTCACTGATGCCGGCCGGTGGTCTCCGGAAGACGGTGCGGTGGAGGTGCGCGGCCGCGGCAATTCGACATGGATTCTCCCGAAGAAGCCATACCGGCTGAAGTTCCCGGAGAAGGTGAGCCCGATAGGTCTGGACCACACGAAGGCGAAGAGCTGGGTGATTCTTGCTCATGACATGGACAAGTCCTTGCTGCGCAACCATATCGCGTTTGAGGTGTCCAGAATCCTGTTCAACCCTTCTGAGGACAGGCATGATCCGTCTGCGGTGCTTTTTACCCCTTGCTCACAGTTCGTCAATGTGTATATGAACGATGATTACCACGGGCTTTACCAGATGAGCGACCATATGGAACAGCGGGAGGGCCGCATAGCCGTTGAGGAGCTCACGGACAAGGACGGAGCTGATCCGGAGAAGATCACGGGAGGCTATATCATCGAGACGGACATCCATGAGGGGAACCGCTACACCGCGCAAAAGAACATAAGGATGACCTACAAATATCCCGATGACGAGGAATATGACCCTGCGCAATATGAATACATTTCCGGCTTCATCAATGAGGCCGAGCGTGTGTTGTATTCGACAGATTTCACGGACCCTTCGTCCGGCTGGCGCCGTTATTTCGATGAAAGGACCCTCGTGGACTTTGTCATCGCGAAGGAGTTCTGCGGGGATATGGACGGTTATACTGCCACCTATATGTACAAGAGGCGCGGGGTGGACAAGCTTTTCTTCGGCCCCGTCTGGGATGTGGACAAAGGTTGGGACAATGATCGGCGTGTGCCCCATCCGCAGTATCAGCCGCTTGACAATCTGATGATTTATGCCGGCTTCTGCATGCCGCCGGATGTGAACTATGACTGGTTCCAGCGGCTGTGGGACGACGCCACTTTCCGTCAGAGCGTGGCGGCCCGCTGGGCTGAGGTGCGGGACCGTCTTGTGTCCAAGGTCGATGAGGTGCTCAAGGTGCAGCCTGCCGCGATGAGGAAGGCGATAGAGGCCAACTTCACCGTCTGGCCGTTCTATTACCAGGCAAGCGAGGAGGCGAAAATGCCTGCGGCCACCTATGAGGAGGAACTGGAGCGGATAAGCGGCCTGTCGGAGCGGAGGGCGGCTCTGCTGGACAGGCTTTTCGCTGACTTTTAAATCATTGAAAATCACGAAAATTTTGTTTGTAAATAAAATTTTGCTATCTTTGCGCCCCTCCATGTAGTGTGGAGGGTCGCAATTTTTAGTATTAACCAATTAAAGATCAAGACAGTGGATACACAGAGTTACAAGACTGTATCGCTGAAAGCCGGCGATATCAAGAAAGAGTGGGTCGTGATCGACGCTACCGACTTGGTGCTCGGCCGTCTTGCTTCCAGGGTTGCGCTGATTCTTCGCGGGAAGAACAAGCCGAGCTATACCCCTCACATGGATTGCGGTGACAATGTCATCGTCATCAATGCTGACAAGGTAAGGCTTACCGGGAAAAAGATGACTGACAGGGTGTATGTCCGCCATACCGGATATCCGGGCGGGCAGAGGTTCACCACACCTAAGGAGGTCCTTCACAAGAAGCCTACTGAATTGGTAAGGATGGCTGTCAAAGGCATGCTTCCAAAGAACCGCCTCGGTTCCAAGCTCATCAACAACCTGTACCTGTACCAGGGCAGCGAGCATCCGCACGAGGCACAGAAACCAAAAACAATCAAGTTAAACGAAATCTAAGCAGAGCATGAAACAAGTAAACGCCCTTGGAAGACGTAAATCAGCAGTCGCACGCGTTTATCTCGTGCCTGGCAAAGGTAACATCACGATCAACGGCCGTGACCTCAACGAATATTTCGCTGAGGATGCTCTCCGTTACATTGTGAACCAGCCTTTTGAAGTTACAGGCACGGCAGCTCAGTTTGACGTAAAGGCCAACATCGACGGAGGCGGAATCAAAGGTCAGGCAGAAGCAATGAGACTCGGCATCGCCCGCGCACTTTGCGAGGTGGACAAAGAGGCTTATCGCGCTACCCTCAAGGCCGCCGGATTCCTTACCCGTGATGCTCGTGAAGTCGAGAGGAAGAAGCCTGGTCAGCCTGGTGCACGTAAACGCTTCCAGTTCAGCAAACGTTAATCGTTCTTATCTGTTGATTTGCAGAAAAGCACAGTCCGGAACAAAATTTCGGGACCCATGCTGCGGGTGTGAATCCGCCGTGGCTGCCTGAGTTTGCCGTGGCTGCGGAAAATCGGAGAGACCGGCAAGGCCGCTGCTCACCGGTTGAAGAAAAGAGCCCCGACAGGGAACCGGCAAAGACCTGGAGGGAAATTAAAGAACAAGTAAAAATTAAAAACAATGCCAAGAACAAATTTCCAGGAATTGCTTGATGCAGGTGTTCACTTCGGACACTTGGCGAGAAAATGGAATCCGAAAATGGCCCCATATATCTTTGACCAGAAGAACGGAACCCATATCATCGACCTGCATAAAAGTATAGTAAAGATCGAAGAGGCTTCCAATGTGCTGAAGCAGCTTGCGCGTTCAGGCCGCAAGATTCTCTTCGTCGCTACAAAGAAACAGGCAAAGGACATTGTCGCTGAGAAGGCGGCAGCTGTCAACATGCCGTATGTGACAGAAAGGTGGCCGGGCGGAATGCTCACCAATTTCCCGACCATCCGCAAGGCTGTCAAGAAGATGAATACCATCGACAAGATGATTGAAGATGGCACTTTCGATACTCTCGCAAAGCGTGAGCGTCTTCAGGTGACCCGCCAGAGGGCCAAACTGGAGAAGAATCTCGGTTCAATCAAGGATCTGAGCCGTCTCCCTTCAGCACTTTTCGTAGTGGACGTACAGAAAGAGATGAATGCCGTAAAAGAGGCAAACCGTCTTAACATACCGGTGATCGCCATGGTTGATACTTGTTGCGACCCTACTCCGATTGATTATGTGATCCCGGCCAATGATGACGGCGCCAAGTCCATCGCTCTGATCATGGATGTGGTATGCGGTGCCATCGCAGAGGGGCTGAACGAAAGGAAGCTCGAGAAGGAGAAGGAAGTTCCGGAGCAGTCGGAAGACAAGGCTCCTGCAGGAAAGAAACTCCGTGCACGCAAAGGCGCTGCAAAGGAGGAGGCCGCAGAAGAGGCTGCTCCTGCCGTTGATGCCGCTCCGGCAAAGGAGGAAGCTCCTGCAGCTGAAGCAGAAGCCCCTGCAGCCGAGGCTAAGGCCGAATAATGCTTTCGGGAAGTAAAACAATCTAATTTTCTGAACAAAAATGGAAATCAAAGCAGCTGACGTAATGAAACTGCGTCAAATGACCGGTGCCGGAATGATGGACTGCAAGAAGGCTCTTGTAGAGGCCAACGGTGACTATGCCAGGGCTCAGGAGATCATCCGTGAGAAAGGCAAGCTCGTTGCCGCCAAGAGGGCTGACCGCGAGACCACAGAGGGTGCCGTGATAGCTGAAGTGAACGGAGGCAAGGCTGTCCTCATATGTCTCAGCTGTGAAACGGACTTCGTGGCAAAGAATGCCGAGTTCCAGGCTACTGCGAAGGCCATAGCTGATGCAGCCATGGCTTCTTTCCCGGCTGATGCAGAGGCTCTCAAGGCCTGCACTGTAGCTGACGGACAGACTGTTGAGGCTGTCATCACACAGCAGACCGGAAAGACCGGAGAAAAGCACACCCTCGCTTATTATGACAAGCTTGAGGCTCCTTATATTTCATCTTATGTCCACACGATCAACGGCAAGCTCGGTGCCATCGTTGCCTTCAACAAGGAAGTTCCTGCAGAGGCAGGCAAGGGCATCGCAATGCAGGTGGCTTCAATGAACCCTGTTGCAGTCAACAAGGATTCAGTGCCTCAGAGCGTCATTGACAATGAGCTTGCAGTGGCTGTTGAGAAGACCAAGGAGGAGCTTGTGAAGAAAGCCGTGAACTCTGCCCTTGAAAAGGCAGGCATCAACCCTGCGCATGTAGACAGCGAGGCTCATATCGAGTCCAATACTGCAAAGGGCTGGCTCACACAGGAGCAGGCTGACAAGGCCCGTGAGATCATCAAGACCGTGTCTGCAGAGAAGTCTGCAAGCCTTCCTGAGGCAATGGTCAACAACATTGCCAACGGCCGTCTGAACAAATTCTTCAAGGAAAACACCCTCGAAGAGCAGGAGTACCAGATGGGCGACGGCAAGACTTCCGTGAAGGCCTTCCTCGCCAGCGTCGACAAAGATGCCAAGGTGGTTGCCTTCAAGAGATTCTCTCTCAACGACTAATCAAGTTTTTCATAAAAATTAAACTTTGGGGCCGGGCTGCAGATCGCAAGATCGTCAGCCCGGTCCTTTAATATGTTTTTACTTCACTGGTCCGAAGACGCTCATCGGGTCTGGCGGGCCCTCATCATCTGCATTGTCCCGGCTTTGGCAGGTGAGGTGGAAGGAAGAAGCCGGACTTCAACGAAAACGGGGAGGTGGTCGGAGGCGGTGGCTGCATTTCCGGAGAGGAAACTGCGGCACACTTCTGCCTTGACGGTTTCATATTTCGCTCCGTTGTTCAGGATTGCTATGTAGTCGATGCACTCTTTCGGGGAGGTTGACGGGATGGTGGCATCCAGCGGGGACAATATGGTCCAGTCTTTCGCTTCCGCTCCCTGACCTTGCGGCAGGCTTACTGAAAACGAGGATGTCGGATTGAATACCGGGGATATGGCCATTCCGGTTCCGTATCCGCCGCCTTCAAACGGGATTGCGCGGGCAAACCTGTAGTGCCAGTCTCCCATCTCCTTTGCAAATTCCTCCAGCTGGAAGATGTCTTTTCCGGAACGGTTGGCGCAACTGTCGAGCTCCTGCAAGGCTATCATGTCCGGCTCGAGCTCCTTCATCATCCCGGCGATGAGGTCAATGCTGCTTTCTTCGGTCTTGCCGAATACGCCCACATTGTAGCTCGCTATTCTGAGTACTTTCTCGCCCTTGTCCGTGGCTCTTTCACTGCCGTCAAGGGCAAAGGACAATGCCGGATGCACAACAGCACACCCGGCAATCATGATAAATGAGAACAATCTGTTCATTGTAAGGTCTCTTGCCTTCCTTAAGGTTGTTTCCCTTAAGGAACTGTCATTTCACTATGATTTCGTCCACGAAGAGGAATCCCGGAGAGCCGGCGCGGCCATGCCAAGAAGGCATGGCGCTGACTGTCTCAGCTGCGACTTTCAGATATCTTGCAGAAGTTTCAGGGAAAGTCACGGTGTATTCACGCAGTCCGTCAGGGTTTGTCCTTGTCTCCATCGGGATTTCAACTTTACCTGCTTCAGTGAAGTTGCTTCCGTCGTCAGAAGTGCTGACAACAAGACTGAGCGGAGGGAATACATCCTCGTCCTTTATGACCATCGTCCCGAGTGTCACGCTGCTGTAGGATACTTCTCCTCCCATCTCTATCTTGGCTTCAAGAGGGTCGGAGTACCAGCCGGCCCATTGTCCTGAACTGTACTGGAACACGCCCCTGATGCCGTCTACGAATGAATCCGGTGCTCCGTATCTGTATTTTTCACGAGGCTGGGTGAGCAGTTCCACATTTCTTCCCATTGCCTTGTTGTCAACGAATTCCTGGCTCCAGACGGTGGTCTTCATGTTGTCCCTTTCCACTTTGGCCTTGACGGTGCAGGCTCCCTTGACTTCTATAGGCCTGGTGTATAGGGCTGATTCGTGGCCCGGTTCCGTGCCGTCGAGGGTGTATCTTATAGGGGCGTCTCCCTGGGTGCTCAGCACCACTTCCACGCAATGTTTCTCCTTGTTGAGGCGGGTCTTGCTGATGATTTGGAATGCCGTGGTGGCAAAGTTGTATCCGAGAAGGTCATATATGGCCACTTCATGGGTCAGGCTGCTGAGGAACCTGTCCCAGTCCTTTGTTTCCGGGCGGCACCACTGGACTTCCGCAAGGGCGGCCTGGCGTGGGTAGAGCATATATTCGAGATGGGCATTGTCCCGGATATATTCGGTCCACAGGTTGGCCTGCACCCCGAGGATGTGTTTCCTGGCATTCTCATCCATGTCTTCGGTGTATGGCTCGTAAGAATATACCTTTTCAATCGGAACATATCCGCCTATGCCGAACGGCTCTGTCGAAGGGTCCGGTGCCTGGTAGTAGTCGAAGTAGAAGTGGGAGTTCGGGGTCATTATCACATCGTGTCCCATCTTGGATGCCTTGATGCCGCCTTCGCTGCCTCTCCATGACATTATGGTCGCATCCGGTCCCGGTGTGCCTTCGAGGATTTCGTCCCAACCGATGATCTTTTTGCCTTTCCCGGCGAGGAACTTCTCCATCCTTTCCATCACATAGCTCTGGAGATAGTGTTCTGCAGTGTATTCTCCGGTGTCGGAAAGTCCGAGCTCCTTGATCTTGGCCTGGCATACAGAGCATTTTTCCCAGCGCACCTTAGGGCATTCGTCGCCGCCGATGTGGATATATTCTGACGGAAACAGGTCTGCCACTTCGGACAATACATCTTCAAGGAAGAGCATTGTCTTTTCCTTGCCGGCGCAGAGCACATCGTCCGCAACGCCCCATCTGCCCCAGACTTCGTACGGGCCTCCGGTGCATCCGAGGTCAGGATATGCAGTCAAGGCGGCAAGCATGTGGCCCGGCAGGTCTATTTCAGGGATTATGGTTATGCCCTTGGATGCTGCATAGTCTATCACATCCTTTATCTGCTCCTGGGTGTAATATCCTCCGTAAGGGATGCCGTCGTACTGGTCCCAGTTCTTCTGGACGACAGTGCCTTTCCTGATGGAACCCACCTCAGTCAGGCGGGGATATTTCTTGATTTCTATTCTCCAGCCCTGGTCGTCCGTCAGATGCCAGTGCAGGGTGTTCATCTTGTGTATGCACATCATGTCGATGACCTTCTTCATTTCGTCAGTACTGAAGAAGTGCCTTGCCACATCTATGTGCTGGCCCCTGTAGCTGAAGCGCGGTGCGTCCTTTATCGTCACGCAAGGCAGGCTCCAGTCTTCTCCTGCAGCTTCGGCCTCTCCATAGACGGCCACCGGCAGCATCTGTTTCAGAGTCTCGATTGCATAGATGAAGCCGTTGAAGGAAGAAGCCTTCACAGTGGCCTTTTTCTTTGTGATGTCGATTTCGTATCCTTCTGCCGGAAGAGAACTGTCTGTCATGAAGATGAATCCGTTTCCGCCGTCGCCTTCCGTCATCCGGCTGTCATTTCCTGTGACGAGTGAAAGCCTTGATGCGAATCCGGAGATAAGTTCCTTTTCCCTGTCACCGATTTCAGGTCTGCAATGGAATTCCGCTCCTGAGGCGGTGAAGGTCCCGCAATGCGTTTCTACATAATTTGGATAAGGGATGATGGCCAGTTCCTGGCCGGTGTTGTTGCAGCCGACTGCCGCAGTCATCAGGGCTGCCGCTGCAAGGAGTGTCGTGGCTTTGTTCATATCGGTTATCAGAATTATTTCAACCGATAAATATACGCAATTGTTCCGGAATTCAGACTGTTTGTTTCATGGATTTTTCCACAGGAACCGGGCATGCGCAATCAGAATATCAGCAGTATCAGCTGGGCCGTTATGACCCTGACGAAGATGGACAGAGGGTAGACTGTCGCGTATGCGACTGACGGCTCGTCACCGGCCACTGTCGTGTTGGCATAGTTGAGGGCCATCGGGTTGGCCATGCTGCCGCAGAGCATTCCGACATTGTGGGCGTAGTCCACCTTGCAGAACTTTGTGGCAATCCATCCCATGATCAGGACGGGAACTATGGCAAGGGCAAAGCCGATGGCGACCCATATCAGGCCTTCAGTCCTGAATACCGTTTCGAAGAAATGCTCTCCGGAGTTGAGTCCGAGTCCGGCAAGGTAGATGACCAGACCGAATTCCCTCATCATGAGATTGGCGCTTTCCGTCGTGTAGGTGGTCAGGTGGATGCGCGGGCCGAAAGCTCCCATGAGGATACCGACGATTATAGGACCTCCGGCTATGCCGAGCTTCACCGGAGTGCTCATGCCCGGTATCGAGAGCGGTATCGCCCCGAGGAACACGCCTACGGCAAGGCCGATGAAGATGGCGAGCAGGTTCGGCTTGTTGAGCCGCTTCGCCTCGTCTCCGAGCAGTTTGCCCACATTGTTCACCGAGTTGGCCTCACCCACTATAGTCAGTTTGTCTCCCACCTGCAGATGGAGGTCCGGAGAGGCGAGCAGGTCGATTCCCGCCCTGTTGACACGGGTGATGTTGATGCCGTAGAGGTTACGCAGCCGCAGGGAGCCGAGCTTCACTCCGTTTATCTTGTTGCGTGTGACGAGGATGCGCCTGGAAATGAGCTGGCTGTCAATGGCATTCCAGTCGATGTCCTCCTTGTTCCAGTCTTCCTCATACTCCTGTTCGCCGAAAAGGGCGGTGGCGTTTTCAACATCTGCCTTCACTGAAACGACAAGCAGTTTGTCGCCTTTCTGCAGCAGGGTGTCCGAGGTCGGGATGCGTACCTTGCCGTCCCTCCATATCCTTGAGATGACGAAATGCCTGTCAGTCATGTGCATGGCTTCCTTGATGCTCTTGCCGAAGATGGCCGGGTTGCTTACGAGAAATTCCGCCACATATGTCTTGGTGGCATTCTCTTTCGGGGAAGCCTTGCTGTCCTGCACATTGAAGACTTTTTTCAGGACGATTATCGCCAAAATCACCCCTATCACGCCCAGCGGATAGGCGACTGCACAGGCAAGCGCCATGTCCGTGGCTCCCTTTGCATTGTCCGGGTCCACCTGAAGGAGGGCCTGCTGGGCGGCTCCGAGCATCGGGGTGTTGGTCACGGCTCCTGACAGGAGTCCCATCATGTCGGACAGGGGAATGTCCGTTGCCCATGTCAGCACAAGGGCCATAAGTGTGCCTAGAAAGACCACCCCCATAGAAAGCATGTTCAGTTTGACCCCTCCTTTTTTCAGTGAAGAGAAGAATCCCGGTCCGACCTGCAGCCCGAGGGTGTATATGAACAGTATAAGTCCGAAATTCTGTGCGAATGCGAGCATGTCATGATTGACTTTCACCCCGAAATGGCTTGCCACAATCCCTGTAAAGAAGACGAAGGTGACCCCCAACGATATGCCGAAAAATTTCAACTTGCCGAGATATACCCCCGCCGCAGACACGACGGACAGCACTATTACAGTCTGGATGACTGACGGTTGGCACAATATTTCCTGAATCCAATTCATTTTTTGTCTTGCCGAAAAGGGCTGCAAAGATATAACAATTTCAATTCATTTTGCCGTTACAATGAAAAATGAAATGAATGTCAGTATAGCAGAAGCCCCAATATTCCCCCGGCGATGATTACCGCAATCGGATTGGCCTTTCCCCACCAGGAGGCGATGAAGGCCGCGGCGAACAGCATCCAGCTTTTCCAGTCCGGGAAATTCTCCTTTGTCATCAGGGTGATGGCTGCAGCCCCGATGAGCCCGGCCACGGCAGGTTTCAGACCGTCCATCACGCTTCCGAAAATGTTGTTGCTGCGGAACCGGGAATACATCCTGCAGATTGTCAGCACAATGATGAAAGACGGCAGGACCACCGCCAATGTGGTGCTGAAAGAGCCGAGGATGCACATGAATTCCGATGCCCCCGACTGTTCGAGAACCGTATATCCTATATAGGTGGCGCTGTTTATCCCCACGGGGCCCGGGGTCATCTGCGAGATGGCGACGATGTCGGTGAAGGTGTCCTCGTCGATCCAGCTGTGGATGGTCACCACCTGGGCCTGGATGAGGGAGAGCATGGCATATCCTCCGCCTATGGTGAACAGACCGATCATGAAAAATGTTGTGAACAGTTCCAGATATATCATCTGCCCTCCTTTTTCCGTGCGCTGTCACGGTATTTGGCTGCGGTGTATGAAATGACCGTCACAATTATCAGAATATATATCGGAGACACTTTCAGAAATGCCACCAGACAGATTGTCGCTATGCTTATCGTCCAGGAAAACCAGTTGCGGTTTGCCTTTTTCGCCATCTGGAGCATAGGCACGGCTATCAGGGCCACCACAACGGGTCTGATGCCCTGAAAAATCCGTATCACAATCGGGTCATCCTGAAATCCGGAAAATATCATGGCTATGAGCAGGATTATCAAAAATGAAGGGAAAATGCTGCCCAATGTAGCCACGATGCTCCCTTTTACCCCTTTCAGCCTGTACCCTATGAAAATGGATATGTTCACGGCGAGCAGCCCCGGGGCGGATTGGGCAAGGGCCAGAATGTCGGAGAAGTCCTTTTCTTCGATCCAGCCTCTTTTTATGATCTCGCTCTCGATGATGGGTATCATGGCATAGCCTCCACCTATTGTGAAGGCCCCTATCTTTGCGAACACTATCAGAATCTGCCAGTAAGATGCCATGTCTGTGAGGATAAAGACTTTGTTCAGCCGCCTGTTCCGGACGGTCCGACTGCAAAGTTGAGAAAAATATTTGAAAAAAGTTGCGAAAAAATTTGGAGAGATGAAAAAAGTCCGTATCTTTGCAGCCCATTTCGGAAATAACCATGACAAACCAACAGGTTCTGACGAGGTTGAAACGGAAGAGGATCAAGTGTTTTGAGTGTTCTTTGAAAATACTGAAAGACTATAGTACAAGCAAAAGTACCGAAACAATAAGAGAGAGCGTTGATTCTTTTTGAGATTGAATCATAAGCCGATGGATTGAGCTTAGAAATTTATGATTTGTTATACAAAGAAGAGTTTGATCCTGGCTCAGGATGAACGCTAGCGGCAGGCCTAACACATGCAAGTCGAGGGGC
>CALUTY010000016.1 GCA_944323825.1 uncultured Bacteroidales bacterium | reverse complement strand
GATTACACCGATGCCGTCTACCCTTATTCGGCCAGATGGGCCTTGAACCAGGTGCGGAGCAATGCCGGGATGCCGGACGTGACCGTTTCCGGCAAGGACGGGTTCATCGAGGCCCTTCGGAACGAATGGCGTGTCGAGTTCGCTTTCGAGGATCACCGTTTCTGGGATGTGCGCAGATGGAAAATCGGCTCCGATACCCAGACTGACATATACGGAGTAGAGATCACTCAGGCTTCCGGAAGTTCCTATTCGTACAGGAGATTCCTTTATGAGTCCCGCAAATGGAATGACAGGATGTATCTGTATCCGATTCCGCAGACGGAGTTGTACAGGAACAGTAATCTTGCGCCTCAGAATCCGGGATGGTGATGGACAGGAGGACAGCCGTCCGGGATAACGATAAAAAAGAATGAAGAATAAAAACTAAAATACAAAACAATGAAAACCAATGCAATCATCAATCTGGGCGTTTGCGTTGCCGCAGGATTTGCGGTTTTGACCGGCTGCTATGAGACACCGGCGATAGATTCCCAGCCCGATCCGGAGCCGAATATAGTCGTGGATGCCAAATCTGAATATACTGTGGCTTCCGCATCCGCCGATCCTGTCATATTCAGCATCAGCTCTAATACTCCGTGGCATATCGAGTGCGATGCCGAGGATTGGTGCACGGTTACTCCGGGTGCCAGTGCCACCAGTTCCCTGACGGAGGACATCACCGTGACTGTAGAAGACAATACGGTGGTCCAGCCGCGTACAGCCACCCTCACCGTCATGGCAGAAGGCGTTGAAGAGCCCGTACTCGTCAAAATCACCCAGAATGCCATGAGCCAGCTCAATGTATCGGCTGTATCCGGTACGATACCTCAGAACGGCGGCGAAGTGACATTCACCGTCCTGTCAGACCAGGACTGGAAAATAGTATCTTCCGCCACATGGCTTACATTCAGCCAGAACAACGGAACCGGCTCGGAGGATGCCGTGACAGTTACTGCCTCGGCGGAGAGCACGACAACCATGCGTTCCGCTACTGTCCGCGTAGAGACTGCAGAGGACTTCAGGACAGTCACCATCACGCAGGAAGGCATCACTATCCTCCAATTCGGCGAAGCTGACGAGGTTGCACGGACATTCATATACGGAGGCGAATCCAAGACCTTCCATGTGGAGGCATCCATGCTGTGGTCAGTTTCCTGCAACGACCCGGATGTCATCATCTCTCCGATAGAGGGTACGACTTCCGGCGACATCACAGTCACCCTGCCTTACTCGAAATACATCAACGACAAGACTTATACCATCATCCTCAAGTCCGATGACCCTGACATCCCGATGACTGAGCAGACACTCACCATCACCCAGGATTCCTTCGCCGACCCTGTAGGAACTCCGGATCTTTCCGGCTTCACCTTGACTGCCTACAACGGGACGGCCTATGTCAAGTCGAAGGACTATTGGAAATACGGTACATTCGAATGGACCTTCTCGAATGTAAACCTGACAAGCGGCTATTTCGATATCAACAACTGGGGTGCTGACGGTATCACAATGATGATACGTTTCGGTGGCGATGCTGCTGTCAATATGGTAGGTCTGAAAGGACATCTGACCATAAACGGCGTCAATGTGTATTGGGGCGTTGATACTGCCTGGAGCAACGGATGGGATATTGATTTCAAGAACCTGCCGTGCAATAATGTGTCACTCGGAGAACTGCGCTCCATGAAACTGGAAATAACGCCAGATACACGGTCCGGCTATCAGCAGAATAACATATTGAACAGGAAACTGTGGATAAACGATGAGCTCGTGTTCGAGTTCAGCAAGACTAATTATCCGGAGACAGAGAGTGCCAGGCCTGGTGATCCTGTAGCCTGGTGCGGCGGCGACATCTGGCAGTCCGGCAGCACTCACCCGGGGCTCCAGTACCAGTTCGGCATCGGCGGCACCGGCAACGGCTCCCTGACCATAGATTCCTTCAAATACACTCCGTACGAGTAAGGCAGATTCCTCGGCTTCGCCCGGGATGACAGCTAAAAATGTAAAATAACAGAACAATGATAAGAAAGACAATGACAATTTTTTTGACTGCAGCTCTTGCTGCCATGACTATGGCGGGATGTGCAGATAATGGAATCGCACCCGATGCCGGCTATCCCCTCGAACGCTTTACCCTTACTGTAGGCGACTGCATCTACCACGCCTCCATAGACCAGGAAACCCATATAGCCACCATCGGTGCCATAAAGTACGGCGGACAGGTCTCCAAGGCTGACTACAAACTGGCTGACGGGGCCACCATATCTCCCGATCCGAAAGGACTTACGGGAAACTGGCCTGAAATCCAGGATTTTACTGTTACATACGGAGGTGTGGAGACCGTCTATACGGTAGTGCTTTCAGCCTATGAAAACCGTTTCCCCGGAGCAGAGGGCGATGTGCTTTTCTTCGATGATTTCGACCAGGCCTACGGTCTGGACACTGACGCCTGGGATTATGTTCCGAGAGGCACGGCAGCCTGGCAGGTATCCATGTCCGGCAGCCCGGACCATTCCTATGTCGAGGACGGCAACCTGGTGTTGGCCGTAGTTAACCAGGACGGCGAATGCCTCACCGGAGGAGTCAAGACACAGGGCAAACTCTGGTTCCAGGCTCCGTTCCGCATAGAGGTCCGCGCCAAGTTTGTCGATGATGCGGAATCTGTCGGCCAGGCTGTCTGGATGATGCCGGAGCCGGAGTACCAGACCTACGGAGGCTGGCCGGAAAGCGGCGAGATAGATATCATGGAACATTCATATCTGCATGATTATGTGCAGCACACCCTGCATTCGTACTATATTGACATCTATACCGGACATAATACCGACCATGTGGACCGTGAATACAGCGGGTATAACGAGAATGAATATAACATCTATTCTGCCGATGTCACCGACGAGGCAGTGACCATCTATGACGCCAACGGATGCACCGAGGAGAATCCGCAGATAGCCTTTGCTTACATGAACCAGCATTTGGAGAACGAGACTGAGCTGAAACAGTGGCCTTTCAGCGGCGGCTTCCATATCATCCTCAGCGTAGGTCCTGCCGGCTCCAGCGCGATAAATCCGGACGACTGTCCGTCGTACATGCTCGTGGACTGGGTAAGGGTAACCAGACTCCAATAAAAATTAAAAGGGAAAGGTATAATGAAACATATATTGCTGACCTTTGCCGCTGCGCTGTCTTTGTCACTGACGCTGCCGGCCCAGATAAAACAGTCCGAACCTATCATTCCCGTCTATCCCAAGCTGGAAGACACGGAGTCTTTCTCCATGATAATGTTCGGAGATGCCCAGAGTTATATCAAGTTCGCCGCCACGCAGCCGCTTTTCGACCTGCAGACTGCCTGGATAGCACAGAATGCTAAGAGACTGAACGTGATGACGGCCCTGCTTACGGGAGATCTCGTGGAGCAGAACAACAAGCTCATTGCCGGAGGCCTCCCGGACTTTCCGAACGGTACGCAGACTTCGCGTCAGCAGTGGGAAGCCATCTCACATTCCCTGACTTTCCTCGATGGGAAGGTGCCTTACATCGCCTGCCAGGGAAATCACGACATAGGCTACATCTCGGCGGAGCACAGGTATTCGCAGATGCCGGACTATGTATATCCCGAGCGTAATCCCAAGGTAATGGAGCACCTCGTGGCGACTGCCCCGAACTGGCAGAATATCCACACCCTGGAGAATGCGGCATACGAGTTCACCGACGATATCTGGGGCAAGCTGCTGATAGTGGCCATGGAGTTCGCTCCGCGCGACGAGATACTGCAGTGGGCTTCCGAACTGATTTCCAAACCGGAATATGCCGGACACAGGGTAATCATATTCGTCCACTCGTTCATATTGCCTGACGGTACCCGTATAGAAGACGAGAAATGGTACAAGGTGACGCCTCACAACTGGCCGCAGGCAGTGTGGGAGAAATTAGTCTATCCGTCGAAGAATATCGCGCTCGTACTCTGCGGACATACGGGAGTCCCGCCACGGATTCCTGCGGGCAGCGACGTGAAGGACATAGACTACAGCTGCACCTGCGGTTTCCGTGTGGACCCTGCCGCAGACGGGCACATGATTCCGCAGATGATGTTCAACTCCCAGACCAACGACGGACAGTGGCACGGCAACGGCGGAGACTGCTGGCTGCGTATCCTGGAATTCAAGCCGGACGGCAGGACCATAAGCGTGAGGACATTCTCCCCGCTTTTCGCCATATCGGCCATTTCTGCCGATCAGGCATGGCGTACCGCACCTTACGACCAGTTCGAATTCACCATCGACGTCCCTGCCGGGAATTGACAAAGCAGCGGTACCCGGCGATATTCCTGTCATGAATTGACAGAAAACGCCGGTGATGCCTTGCCAATAATTGACATAAATTCCGGGTGCCGTGTTCCGTTAAGGATGCAAAACCAGCAAAAATGCGATGAAGAAAAACACTGTAATAAAGACGCTGATAATTCTGTCGGCAAGCCTCTGCCTTGTCCTGACCTCCTCCGCGACTCCGTCACGAACCCAAGCTGCCGCATTGCAGACCGGACCGGACGGAACCTCTGCGGAGACCAAAACCACCCGCTGGACACTTGCGGACGGAGGAAGGACCATAGTCTGGAGACCGTCCGATGATATCCCGCATTACGACTATGTGGAGATGACCGGCGAGAAAGTATCCATGGTACTCCGCTGGGGAGTGGATGCGGACGGGGCTTTCCGCTGCGAACGCTCCCTCGTCTTCCCGACCCTCAGGAGAATCCCGAACGACACTCATGCCAGCCTGGTGTGGAGGACTGCCGCGGACATACCTTCGACCCTGTCGGTAGAGGGCATGTCATTGGACCGGGAAAAGGTCACGGAGGTCCGTTTCGACGGGATTATGACGGTGAAAAGCCTGTGGAATGTCGGCTGGACGCGCTCGGGGGCGGACAGAAAGGCCGGATATGAGCCGGAGATAGAGATGGTGCGGACTTTCTTCCCGTCGTCCGGCAAACTCCTGACCTGCGAGCGTTACGAGCTTGTGAACATCGGGAAAAGGGCCTTCGAGGTGAATATACCGGAATATTGCTGCCGTTACGTCACCGACCCCGCGAAGGGAAAGGACGGGAGCTATTACGTAAGGGGAGGCATTGCCGGTACCGGCAATTATTACCTTGCCCCAGGCGGACGGATTTCCTTCGATGTCTTTTTCCAGGCAGGGAAAACGACGGACAGCGTCATTGCCCCGGATTCCGGGGCGGAATATTCCGCCAGACGGTCTTTCATAGACGACAGCATTGCCCCGGCACTCGTACTCGAAACCCCCGACAGCATCCTGAACTCCGAATTCCATTTTTCGAAGCTGAGGGCGTGCGAGAGCATCATCAGGACGAAAAACGGCTATATGCATGCTCCGGGCGGGGAAGTGTTCTATGCCGCCATGTGGACCAATGACCAGTGCGAGTATGTGAATCCGTTCTTTCCTTTCGTCGGGTATGACAAGGGCAACCTGTCTGCCGAGAATTCATACAGGCTTTTCGGCGGCTTCATGAATGAGGATTACAGGCCGATACCGAGTTCGATAATAGCGGAGGGCGATGACATCTGGGCAGGTGCCGGTGACAGGGGAGACGCTGCGATGATAGCCTGCGGCGCGTCCCGGTATGCGCTGGCACGCGGCTCGGTGGAGACTGCACGGGAGCTGTGGCCTTTGATAGAGTGGTGCCTGGAGTATTGCCGCAGACAGAAGACGGCCGACGGGGTGGTGGCTTCGGATACTGACGAACTCGAGGGGCGTTTCCCTGCCGGAGATGCGAATCTGAGCACTTCCTGCCTCTATTACGATGCATTGCTGTCCGCGGCGTATCTGGCTGAGTCCATGGGGCTTCCACGGGACATCTCGAGGGAGTGCCGTGCCGAAGCCGGGCGGATGAAGACTGCGATAGAGAAGTATTTCGGTGCCGAGGTTTCCGGTTATGAGACTTACAGGTATTATGACGGGAACGATGTTCTGCGTTCGTGGATATGTCTGCCGCTTGTGGTAGGGCTTGACTATCACCGTGAAGGAACGGCTGCCGCGCTTCTCGGGCCGGAACTGATGACCCGGAACGGACTTCTGACGGCCCAGGGTGACAGCACTTTCTGGGACAGGTCCACGCTTTATGCCCTGCGCGGGCTGTTCTGCGCAGGCTATTCCGATGAGGCATATGCTTTCATGCGTGATTTTTCAGCCCGAAGACTTCTCGGCGACCATGTGCCTTACATGATAGAAGCATGGCCGGAGGGAGCGCAGAGGCATCTTTCAGCCGAGAGCGGGCTTTACTGCCGTATAGTCACGGAGGGGATTTTCGGCATCCGTCCGACAGGGCTGGATTCGTTCGACATGACCCCGTCCATGCCGTCCGGCTGGGACAGGATGGTCCTGCGCCATATCAAGGCATTCGGCCGGGATTTCGACATATCGGTGCACAGGCTTCCTTCCGGCAGGCTTGAAGTCTTGGTCACAGGTCCCGGCATGCCGCCACAGCGTCACACCGTACGCAAGGGCGGTACATTGAAGATAGTCATATGATATAAAACCAATATTACATTATAACAAATGAACAGATTTTTTGCTTTGGCCGTATCGGCCGTCATCTTCCCTGCGGCATTGTCCGCGGCATCTCCATTGTCTGGAACTCCGGACACACCGGACAACGGGAAATCCTATGTCATTTCCGAAGCTTCCAAGCAGCGGGCAGCCGAACTCGTGTCCAAGATGACACTTGAGGAAAAACTGTCGTATATCGGCGGCATCGACGGTTTCTATATCCGTGAAATCCCGAGGCTCGGCATCCCGCGCATCCGCATGGCAGACGGTCCGCAGGGCGTGAGGAATGATACCAAAAGCACGATGTACCCTTGCGGTGCGGCTACTGCGGCCACATGGAACAGGGAGCTTGCCTATGCTTACGGAAAGTCTCTTGGAAACGATGCCCGTGCCCGCGGCGTACATGTCATGCTCGGGCCTGGGGTGAACATCTACCGTTTTCCGAAGTGCGGAAGGAGTTTCGAGTATTATGGAGAGGACCCGTATCTGACTTCCGAGACTGCCGTGGCATATATTGAGGGAATGCAGTCGGCCGGGGTGATGTCGACTATCAAGCATTTCTGCGGGAACAACCAGGAATATAACCGCAACAACGGCTCTTCCGACATAGACGAGCGTACCCTGAACGAAATCTATCTCCCGGCTTTCCGCAAAGCTGTGCAGGTGGCCCATACGGGCGCCGTGATGTCGAGCTACAATTTGGTGAACGGACTGCACACGACTGAGAACAAGGCTCTTATCAAAGACTTGCTTCGAGACGAATGGGGTTTCGAAGGCATTTTCATGTCGGACTGGACGGCTACCTATTCATCCATCTGCGCCGCCAACAACGGACTGGACCTTGAGATGTCTTGGGGCCAGTTCATGAATCCGAATACTCTCGGCAAGGCCATAGAGACAGGTACCGTGACGGAAAAGACCATCGATGAGAAATGCCAGCATATACTCCAGACTCTCATAGAGTTTGGCTTCCTGGACCGTGAGCAGAAGGTCGCTTCCATTCCGGAGGACAATCCTGAGTCGGACCTGACGGCGCTGAATGTGGCACGTGAAGCCATTGTCCTGCTCGAGAACGAGGACAATTTCCTGCCGTTTTCGAAAAAAGTGAAAAAAGTAATGGTTACCGGCCCGAATTCGGGCAATATCCCTACTGGCGGAGGCAGCGGCTTTGTGGAGCCGTTCCATACCATTTCCGTGACTGAGGGCGTAGGTGAGTTCTACAAGTCCGCGGATGATGCGGCCAAGGCCGATGCGGTGATATATTGTGCCGGTTTCAATCATCATCTGGAGGGAGAGGGGTTCGACAGACCGTTTGAATTGCCGGAGGCACAGATGGCTGAAATAGACTCCCTTGCATCGATAAACCCGAATTTGGTGGTACTGGTCAATGCCGGCGGAGGGGTGGATTTCAATCCAGTTTTGGCCAAAGCGAAGGCTGTGCTCATGGCATGGTATCCGGGGCAGGCCGGCGGCAAGGCGATAGCCGAGATTCTTGCAGGCAAGGTCAATCCGAGCGGCCGTCTTCCGATTACGATAGAGCGCCGGCTGGAGGACAATCCTGTCTTCAATAATTACTATTGCAACACCGAAAGGCTCTGGAACAGCCCCGAGCGCGTGACTTATTTTGAGGGCGTGTTCGTTGGCTACCGCGGCTATGACCGTTCCGGTGTCGAGCCTCTGTTTCCGTTCGGATACGGCCTGTCCTACACCGATTTCCAGTTCTCGGACATAGCAGCCGAGAAGCTCCCCGACGGCAGGGTGCGCGTGACTGCCTCCGTGAAGAATACAGGAAAACGCGCCGGAGCCGAGGTGGTGCAGCTTTATGTCAACGATGAGAAGGCAAGTGTCCCTCGTCCCGAGAAAGAACTGAAGGGTTATGAGAAGGTTTATCTCGAGCCGGGAGAGTCCAGGAGTGTCGAGTTCATCCTTGATTCGGAGGCCTTTGCATATTATGATATGGACCTCCATCGCTTCACTGTTGAACCCGGTATCTTCAACATCCTTGTCGGTGCTTCCTCACGCGACATCCGTCTGACCACATCGGTGACGCTATGATGAATTTGTCCCGAATTCATTGCATTTCACCGAATCCTCAGTAGCTTTGGCGGCAAAAGGGAATAGGATGGCAGATTTTCACAATCCGCACGGGCACATGGGTGCCGGGTTTGTTGTAAGGAGGCTGGATACGGCCGGGTATGGGATGGCTCCGCAGATTCCTGCTGCAGTGACACAGAATACATGTTTTCTGTATCTTTCCGGGGGAGAACTGCTTGCGGATGCGGGGGCGGAGCCTTTCATTGTTCATGGAGGGGAGTTGCTCGTGATACCTGGCGGGACGGAGTTCTCTGTGAAATATTATGACGGCAGCACGGGATATATGGGGACATTTCCGGATTCCTTTCTCGACAACATGAATTACAGGGTGCTCCAGAGCAGGCAGGTCGTACAGGTCACGGTTCCGGAGAGTGATGCCGGGCTGGTCGAAAGGCTTCTTGAAAGGCTTCTGAGGGCAGGGGAGGATGCCGGCAGCGGGAAACTGGCAGTGTCGGCACTCGGACTGTTCCTGGAGCTGGCGGATTCATTCATGACCGGGCCTGCAGTCCGCAATGTCCTGTGCAGCAGATTTCTGGATATGGTGTTTGACAGGAGCTGCGGAATCATTGCCGTGTCCGGTTATGCCCGGAGGTTGGGGGTCACTCCGAACCATCTGAACAGGACGGTGAAAAGATGTACCGGACGCAGTGCAGGGGACTGGGTGGACCTTTCCCGGCTCGCTCTTGCAAAACATCTCCTGCGCCGGACAGGCATGCCGGTGATAGATGTGGCGGCTGCGGCAGGCTTTGACGACCAGTCCTATTTCTCGCGTTTCTTCAAAAGGCATACGGGGTTGACTCCCACTGATTTCAGAGGTGATGTATAAAAAATCCTAAAATGCCTATGTATTGTCCTAAAATCTTGTCATGGCAAGAAGTAATTTTGCAGTCTTTATCCAAAAGGACATATTATGCTGCTTACATTGCTTCTGTCATTGCTGCCTGTATCTGAGAATGCCACGGATGCGGATCATGCAATTCTTGACACATTGTCCGGCTCTGTGCTCGTGACTTCGGTGAAACAGCCGCTTCCGGTGGAGATGCTGGCCTCGCCGGTGTCCACGATGTATCTGAAAGACATTGAGGATGCCGGAATAGAAAGTCCTAAGAACCTTTCCTCCCTGGTGCCGAATCTGAACATTCCGGACTATGGCTCGTCCATGACATCGACCATTTATCTCAGAGGTTTCGGGTCAAGGATGGACAATCCGGTCATGGGCCTTTATATTGACGGCATACCGATCCTGAACAAGAGCAGCTACGATTTCGATATGATGGACATACGCAGGCTGGACCTGCTGAGAGGGCCGCAGGGAACGCTTTACGGGCGGAATTCCCTGTGCGGGGTGCTGGCTGTCGGTACGGTTTCCCCGTCGCTCTACCAGGGAGTCAGGGCACATGTCGAATATGGCTCCGCCAATACGGTTTCGGCTGGGGTTTCAGCATACGGGAAGGCCCTCTGCGGACTGGCGATAGGGGGCATGGTCAGCTACAGGCATACGGACGGATATTATACGAATGAATATACCGGAGAAAAATGTGATGCCTCAGATGCGCTTTCATTCCGTCTGAGGCTGGAAAAGGAACTTGTTCCCGGACTCTTTTTCGAGAACATCCTTTCTGCATCTGCACTCACGCAGGGTGGCTGGCCCTACAGGCATCTTGAAGACGGCGTCCTGCATCCGGTGTCTTACAATGATCCCTCTTCATACAAAAGGCTCAATGTGACCGAAGGACTCATATTCAGATACTTGCATGAAAATTTCTCACTGAACTCCGTCACGAGCTGGCAGTTCCTCATGGACGACATGAGGCTGGACCAGGATTTCACTCCGGCTTCGATGTTCACGCTCCGCCAGACCCAGGATGAGCATGCGGTCACACAGGAACTTGTCCTGAAGCCGGAAAATTCATGGAGGACATCGTGGTGGAACTGGCAGACCGGGATTACCGGATTCTTCAGGCACAATTCCATGTCCGCCCCTGTCACCTTCAAGGAGGACGGCATCCGCACCCTCATCGAGGACAATGTCAATTCCGTATTCCAGAACCCTTCCATCCCTTTCAGGATGCAGTTTGACATAACAGACGGAATGTTTGACATCAGCAGTGACTT
Organism: uncultured Bacteroidales bacterium; assembly: GCA_944323825.1. Lineage (GTDB taxonomy): Bacteria > Bacteroidota > Bacteroidia > Bacteroidales > UBA932 > Cryptobacteroides. Next base: position 69,672 of record CALUTY010000016.1, on the reverse strand, counting down.
CATCCTGCGGTCGTGGAATGCCGCCATATATCATGAATCGTATTTTTCCGTGGGAAAATGGCTGTTCACGGCAGGGCTGAGGCTTGACTATGAAGGCAGCAGCATGGATTATGGCAGCAGGGCGGCTGTGAATTATTCCCTGTCCCCGTTTTTTGAAGGCCGGCCGTTCAGCACGGAGTATATCGGAAAGGTTGCAGACGGCCATTTTGAATTCATCCCCAAGCTTTCCGTGCTGTATGATTTCGGAGACCTTGGCGGTCTGGGTGGGCTGAGGCTTTTTGCCGTGGCTTCAAAGGGATACAGGGCCGGCGGATTCAACACCCAGATTTTTTCCGATATCCTCCAGAACATGATGACGGCAGGGATGATGGCCGATGCCATGGGGACTGTCATGCCTTCCGGAGGCGGCAGCAACGGTGCGGAATCCGGCGGCGCAGTGACTGCCGAGAATACGGTCTATGGCCCGGAGAGCAGCTTCAACCATGAGATCGGAGGCAATTTCGACCTCTCCCTGCAAGGCAGGACCGGGGTGCACAGGATAGAAGGAGCGGCTTCCGCATTCTACATCGCATGCAGGGACCAGCAGATGACGGTCTTCCCTCCGGGGCAGTCGACAGGCCGGATGATGGCCAATGTGGGCCGATCCAGAAGCATAGGGGCCGAGGCATGGCTAAACTATGCCTTCAAGGGCTTTCATGCTTCTCTTTCGTACGGATTCACGGATGCAAGGTTTGTGGAATATGACGACGGATCAGGCGACTGGAGCGGCAACAGGATTCCGTATTCGCCTTCCAGTACCCTGCATGTCCGTGCCGGATACCGCTTTCCGTTCAATTCAGGTGTGGTGAGAAGCCTGTCCCTGGCAGCTGATGCCTCCGGCGCAGGGCGTATATGGTGGAATGAATCCAATACGCTTTCCACCCCGTTCCATATTGCTGCGGGTGCAGACATCTCATTGTCGTTCAAGATGTTCTCCCTTGTGTTCCGTGCCGATAACATCAATTGCACCGAATATGAGGTCTTTTATTTCCGTTCGGTCGGGAATGACTTTTTCCAGACATCAAAGCCTTTCCGCTGGAGTGTAGCCCTGCGTCTGGAAATATGACGGGGGCATGCGCCGGAAGGAAAATGATGATTTTCCGGCAAATGCTGCCTGTGTTCTTATATATTTTGCTGATTTTGCACTCTGTCCGAATGATAATTAAAGGATATTTGACATTTTTATAAAAATTTTTTACAAAAAATTTGGAATGTTGTTTTTAATCATTACCTTTGTATCGGACATAAGAAAAAATTTTTTCGTGTCTATTTGTTAAGTTCGTTTTATATACAGGCCGGTTCCTTGGGGAGGGGACCGGCTTTATTTTTTTGTTATAATCGAGATATTTTTCCGGGACTTTTTAAAAAATTTGTAACTTTACACGATTTTTGTGACCATTATAATTATTAACATAAATCATTGGAAAAATGTCTAAGAAAAAAAGCAATGTCCTGGCCATCGCGATCATGTTCTTCCTGTTCGCGATGATATCTTTTGTCACAGGACTCCAGAACCCGATGGGTATCATCGTCAAATCCCAGTTTGAAGCCACCAACGCGATGTCGCAGCTCGGCAACCTTGCCAATTTCATTGCATACGCCTTCATGGGGCTTCCTGCAGGATTCATCCTCAAGAAATACGGATATAAGGTGACTTCCCTTGCAGCCGTTGCGGTAGGTTTCATAGGTGTGGGAATATCGTTCCTTTCCGGAGTTGCGGAGAGCTTTGCCGTATATCTTACGGGTGCGTTCATTTCGGGATTCTCGATGTGTATGCTCAACACCGTGGTGAACCCTATGCTCAACACTCTCGGCGGCGGCGGGAACAGGGGCAACCAGCTGATACAGTTCGGCGGTTCCCTGAATTCTCTTTCAGCCACGATAGTTCCTGTGCTTGTCGGCTATCTCATCGGTGAAGTTACGGCCGATACTGCCATCAGCGATGCCAATCCTGCCCTGTTCATAGCGATGGGCGTGTTTGCGCTGGCTTTCGTCATCATTCTGTTCTCACAGATTCCTGAACCTGAACTTGAAGCTGCCAAGGCTGCGAAGCAGGAGGAGGAAAGCACGATGACGAGCGTTTCCAAGGCACTTATGCACAAGAATCTCGTGTTCGGTGTGATTGCCATCTTCCTCTATGTGGGCATTGAAGTGGGCATCCCTAACATTGCGAACCTCTATATGACATCTCCTGATGTCGGCATGTCTGCAGGTGTGGCAGGTACCGTCGTGGGAATGTATTGGCTGCTCATGCTCTGCGGCCGTCTTCTCGGAGGCCTTCTCGGAGGCAAGGTATCCAGCAAGGTCATGCTGACTGCGGTAAGTTCTGTGGCCATCGTGTTCCTTCTTGTGGGAATGTTCCTTCCGGAAACATTCGTCAAGTTCCCGGCCTTCAGCTCCAACCTTTCCTTCAGTCTTGTTGATATTCCTCTCGGCGCGGTGTTCTTCGTGCTCTGCGGACTCTGCACTTCCATCATGTGGGGAGCAATATTCAACCTTGCAGTGGAAGGTCTCGGAAAATACACTTCAATAGCTTCCGGCCTTTTCATGACAATGGTCTGCGGCGGCGGAATCCTTCCTTTTATCCAGGGTGCTGTTTCGGACATCTTCGGTTATGTAAACAGCTATTGGGTGCTGGTGGTCGCCCTGGCATACCTTCTCGTATTCGCCCTTTTCCTCTCGAAGCCGAGCAGGGACGCGGCAGAAAGGTAGCCGTACTTCTGTGAATGCATAAACAAAATAAGGATATGGAACTCAATACAGTTGAAAAGCCGTATGTGGTCGGCATAGATGTCGGCGGACAGACTACGAAGATGGGCATAGTGGACACCAGGGGACAGGTGCTTTCCCAGACGGTGATCAGGACAGACACATATGATGATGTCAATCTTTATATAGACGAGCTTGCCTCCGCCCTTGAAAAGATAATCAAGGAGTCGGATTCGGAAGGGAAGATCCGCGGCATCGGTGTGGGCGCCCCTAACGGGAACTATTACACGGGGAATATCGAAAATGCCGTCAACATAGCCTGGGGAGGTTCGAAGACAATACCGTTCGCTTCCCTGCTTTCCATGAAGACAGGCGGACTCAAGGTTGCCCTTACCAATGATGCCAATGCGGCTGCGGTAGGTGAAATGACCTACGGGGCAGCAAGGGGCATGAAGAATTTCATCATGATCACGCTTGGCACCGGTGTCGGCAGCGGCATAGTCATCAACGGGGAAGTGGTCTACGGACATGACGGATTTGCAGGGGAGCTCGGACACACATGTGCGGTCCGCCATAACGGCCGCATATGCAACTGCGGGAAGACAGGCTGTCTGGAGACATATTGTTCAGCCACGGGTGTGGCACGTACGGCCCGCGAGTGGCTGGAGATGACGGACGAACCTTCCGTCTTGAGAAGCCTTGACAGCATATCCTCAAAGGATGTCTATGAGGCTGCAAAGGAAGGTGACAGGATGGCCCTGAAGATATTTGAGTTCACAGGCAAGATACTCGGCGAGTCATTTGCCGATTTTGTGGCATTCAGTGCCCCGGAGGCCATAGTCCTTTTCGGCGGGCTTGCGAGGGCCAAGGAGTACCTTTATGAGCCTATAATGAATTCAATGAACGCCAATCTTCTTCCTCTCTGGAGGAACAGGATAAAGATAGTCTTCTCACAGCTCAAGGAGTCGGATGCCGCCATTCTCGGGGCATCGGCACTGGCCTGGGAACTGTGACATTCGAAAGCGGCCGGAGGGGGTTAAGACAGGTTCAGTCTTTCGAAGAAAGATGTTTGAGGGTAACCGGAAACTTTTGGTTACCCTCTTTTTTATGCCTGCATACGGGCTTGTCCCGGGGCATGATCCGCTTTTTCTAAACAGATTCTTAAAATTTTCTAAACATTCTCTGATAAATTTTTTATATTTAAACGATTTTTCAAAAATCTTTGAAGTGTAACTAAACCATACTGCGATGACCAAAAAGAATTATATTCCGGCGATAGCCATCATGTTTGCGCTGTTCTTCATGATAGCATTCATCACGGGGCTTCACAATCCTCTCGGCATCATAGTCAAATTCCAGTTCGGCTTTTCAAATGCGGTTTCCCAGCTCGGCAATCTCATAAATTTCCTTGCATACGCATGTATGGGACTTCCTGCCGGCTACATATTGAAGAAATACGGTTATAAGGTATCGTCCCTTGTGGCGGTCTGCATCGGCATCCTCGGAGTCGGCACATTCTGGCTGTCCGGAGTCCTTGAAAGTTTCTGGGTATATCTGCTCGGCGCATTCGTTTCAGGCTTTGCCGCCTGCATGCTCAATGCGGTGGTCAACCCGATGCTCAACTCCATAGGCCAGGGCGGAAAGAAGGGCAACCAGCTTCTCCAGTACGGAAATTCACTCAACTCGCTTGCGGCGACCTTCGTCCCGTTCTTCATCGGATGGCTTACCGGCCAGCATGCCAGCCATTCCATTGCTGATGCCAATCCGGCCTTCTTCATTGCCATCGGCATCTTTGTCATTGCCTTCATAGTCATCCTTTTCACCAGGATGCCTGAACCTGAGTTCGATGAGGATATGATCAAGGTGGAGCTCCCGCATAAGGGTGACGGCATATACAGCTGCTTTTCATTCCGTCATTTCGTGCTCGGAGCTGTGGCCATCTTCATATATACCGGCATAGAGATCGGAATCGCAAACACCACCAATCTCTATCTTACCCATGAGATCGGGCTCATGCCAGGAAAGGCGGGCGTCATTGTCAGCCTGTACTGGTTCTTCATGTTCATTGGCCGTCTGGTGGGCGGATATTTCGGTTCCCGCTTCGCCAGCCATGACATGCTCTCGTTTGCGACATTCGGCTCAATGGCCTTGATAATCATGGCGATATTCACCCCTTCCGACCTCCTTGTGTCATTCGGTGAAAGAATTTTTACCGACATTCCGATCAATGCAGTATTTCTCATCCTTACAGGGCTTTTCACATCCGTGATGTGGGGGAACATCTTCAACATGGCCGTTGAGGGACTCGGAAAATACACTTCTTCGGCAACAGGCTTCTTCATGTTCATGGTCTGCGGAGGCGGCATCATACCTGCCATACAGGGAGCCCTTGCCGACTGGATGGGATATATCCCTTCATTCTGGTTCATCCTTCTCGGACTTGCCTACATCCTGTTCTATGCATCTTCAGGCTACAAGAATGTCAACAGGCGCATTCCTGTGCAGTAGTCCTAAATCCTTGTGCCTTTCCAGCGGTTGCTCCGCAGATAGAGACCGCATATTGTAAGCATGGATATGGCATAGACCAGTTCTGCCAGCCAGCATACTGACACGTCCGGCCTGATTCCGGCGATTACCGCAAGGCAGAATGCCACATAGATTACAAGTGCCGCCATTTCAAGGGCAAATGCGGTGCGGGTGTTTCCAGTACCGGATATGGCATTGAAGCATATGAGTGCAGGGGCAGTGAACAGATAGGAGAAACAGAGTACCCACAGCGACCGGACCGATGCGGAAATCAGGTCCGGCATGTCTGTGTATATGCCTATCACGGTTTTCGGGAATAGGGCGAAGATGAGGGCCAGTGCTGTCACGGGGATATATGCAAGCTTTATGACCCTGCGTATCAGCCTCGGGACAGAATCGGTGTGGCCTTCCCCTATGAGGTTGCTGACGAGCGAACTGCATGTGGAGGCGAAAGCGGATACGAATACCCAGAGGAAGCCCGATATGCTGCGGATGAGGTTGGAGATGGCAAGGGACCTTTCTCCGAGGTGTTCCACGAACATGAAGAAGATGAACCATGTGGACACGGAGAAAAAGTTCTGCACCATCGTCCATACGGATATTGAAAGTATGTCCTTGAGCTTCTTCCAGCTGAACCGTATCCTTCTGTTCAGACCGTATTTTTCACAGTCGGTTTTCGTTATGGTGTAGACAGTGAAGAATATGAGTGAAACGAGTTCCGCAAGGGCCGTGCCTATGGCTGAACCGGCTATTCCGAGGGCAGGGAATCCGAGTTTGCCGAATACGAGTATCCAGTTGAAGAGGATGTTCGCAAGCACCATCACGATGGAGTTCAGGGTGAGGGTCCTGGTCTGTGTGGTGCCCACATAGAATGCCCTGAACATCACGGTCACGAATGCGAATATGAAGCCTACAAGCCTCCATCTTACATAGCTCATTGCTGCAGCAACTATTTCATCCGATTCGATCAGATGCCCGAGTATCCAGGGTGAGAACAGTTCGGAAAAGATGATCACCACTGCGGCAAGTCCCGTGAGGAAATATACTCCGTGCCAGAATATGTTGCCGGTTTCCCTGTAGTTCCCTTCCCCGTTGCGTCTGGCTATGATGATCTGTGAGCCGATTCCGAAACCGAATCCGGTGACGAATATTGCAAGGCAGTAGACTCCGGCTATGGCAGAGGCGGCAAGTTCCACTTCCCCGACCCTGCCGAGGAATGCCGTATCTGTCATGCCGAGCAGCTGCTCCATGATGAGGCTGACCAGAATGGGATAGGCCACCCTCCAGATGTGCCCGTATGAATAGTTCAGTGACTTTGTCATATCCTGTCTTTTAAGGGCCTTTGCTGCGGACTGCTGAAAAGTTGTGCGGCGCTTCCGATGTCGAGCGAGTCTTCCACGCGGAAGCGGCCGCTGCGGCTGCGGCGGAGCGAGCTCAGATGGGCCCCGCTTTGAAGGGCTTCGCCGAGGTCACGGGCAAATGCCCGGATGTAGGTGCCTTTGCTGCATCCTATCCTGATGACGGCTTCCGGAAGTCCGAGGTGTGAATTGTCTGTCACATTTATCCGCAGGCTCCGTCTGTCGGCGGCTGCAGCCTTGTCCCCGGATGATACGGTATCATTATCCTCATCGGGCACTTTACTGTCATTGCTTCCGGTTTTATCCGTGAAGGCAGGGGCGCATTCAGCCTCTTTCCCTCCTGGATGGAAGCCGAGCAGTTCAATGTCGGATATTGTGATTCTTGATGTCCTGATGAGGTCTGATGCGGCCTTGTCGAACATGCCTCCCTTGTCAGCCTCTTTCTTGTACAGTTTCCTTGCCAGTTCGTATGCCCTTACTCCGTCTACGGACTTTGCCGAGAACAGGGGGGCGATCTGTTCCTGCTCGCCAAGGAATCCCGGCAGGACTTCTGCCAATGATTCCCTTGTGATATGCTCGTGAGGAAAAAGCCTGTCGATTTCCTTTTCAAGGTCGTACGACGGGGTGGTGGCGCCGAAGGTTATGCCTGCCACATATTCCTTGTCATGGCTCTGAAGCAGTTCCGCCAGCCTTGTTGCCTTGCCTATGCAGACCAGAAGCACTCCTGTGGCAAGCGGATCAAGCGTCCCGGCATGGCCGACTTTCAGGTTTTTCTTGTGGAAATGCCTTGTGGCCGCGAACTTGACCTTGCGGATCACATCTGCCGATGTCCATCTGTAGGGCTTGTCCACCGGTATTATTATGCCTCCCGGATAGTCGTTGATGTCATCAGACAAGAGGGGACAGGCTTCATTCCGGCCTGCCCTCTCCAAAAATTCCCTGTCCGCAATCAGCGGCGGTGCCATTTCTGTCTTCTGCTGCATTTTGTCCCCGTATGCCTGAGGATGGTTTATTTTACAGGTATCTTCTCAATCCTTTTCTGGTGGCGTCCGCCTTCGAAAGGTGTGTCAAGCCATGCCTCGGTGATTACAAGCACTTCTTCAAAGGCAATGAACCTGGCCGGCATCACCAGTACATTCGCATTGTTGTGTCTTTTGACCAGTTCTCCGATTTCCCTGTTCCATGCAAGTCCGGCGCGGATTCCCTGATGCTTGTTGAGGGTCATGGCCATGCCGTTGCCCGTGCCGCACATCGCGATGCCGCAGTCCACCGTGCGGTTTTCCACCGCCTCTGCCAGCGGGTGCGCCACATCCGGATAGTCCATGCTTTCCTCGGAATGTGTACCGAAGTCCACCATATCATATCCTTTCCGTTCAAGTGCCTCTATGAGCCTTGTCTTGTATGCGAACCCCGCATGGTCGCTGCAAATCCCTATCTTCATTTTGTCTTAATGATTTCAAAAAAAATTATCTTCTTCGGGCGTCATTCCGTCTTGAGTAGAAGAACTGCAGGGCGTTGCTTACGCCGATGAGCATCAGGGCGATGGTCATGATCCAGTCGAAATGGTCACTGTCGCCGTCTATTATCCTGGTTACATAGATTGAGGCTATGCCCATTGCAAGCATGGCGATGATCAGGTACACCATCTGCATCCAGGAGAACTTCCCTTTTGGTCTCCCGTCCGCATTGCCGCTGCTGTTTGTGGCAGAACCGTTCCCGGAGCCTGTGCCCCGGGTCCGGCCGTTTTCCTTTCCGTTCTTGAAGAAACTCATTTTCCGAGAGTGTTTTTGATGAATTCCATTCTTGAAGCAAGTTCCTTCTTGCCGATGATTGACACTATGTCGGCGATGCCGAGTCCGCTTGATGCTCCGACAAGGGCCAGTCTCAGACAGTTCATCACCTTGCCCATAGGCCATCCGTTGTTCCTGATGTATTCCTCAAGAGGTCCTTCCAGCTGTTCCTTTGTGAATTCAGGGCCGACCTTGTTGCCGGCATCGAAGTTTTCTATGAATTCAGCGGCCTGGAAGGCAAGGCTGTAGTTTTCTTCTTTCCAGAATTTTGCGGCATCCTTCTCTGCAAATGATGCAGGGGCCACGAAAAGGTATGAGGCTATGTCCCAGAAGTCGGCCACGAATGTCGCCCTTTCCTTTATGTGGCATACAATCTTCTCCACATATTCCCTTGTGAAGATATGGTTCTTGAAGTCCGCCCCCTGAGGGGTGAGTTCCGCTCCTGCAGTGATGGCACATTTCGGGCAGGCCACCACCTGCATCCCGTGGCTTTCAAGCACTGGAATGAAGAGGTCCGTGAGTTCGTCGTCGCTCTTTGTGCGCAGGTATTCCTTGTTATACCATCTGGCCTTGTCCGGATTGAAGCGGGCACCTGACTTGATGACCCTTTCAAGGGAAAATGCCTGGATAAGCTCGTCCATGGTGAAGAGCTCCCTGTCATCGCCGGGGTTCCAGCCGAGCATTGCAAGCATGTTCACGAATGCTTCAGGGAAATACCCGTCCTCTCGGTAGCCTCTGGAAACTTCTCCCTCGGCATTTGTCCATTTCAGCGGGAAAACCGGGAAGCCGAGCCTGTCCCCGTCCCTCTTGCTGAGCTTGCCTTTCCCGTCCGGTTTCAGAAGCAGGGAGAGGTGGGCGAATCTCGGCTGGCTGTCCTGCCATCCGAATGCTTCGTACAGGAGGTAGTGGAGGGGGAGGGAAGGAAGCCATTCCTCGCCTCTGATGACTTCGGTGATTTCCATGAGGTGGTCATCCACGATGTTGGCAAGGTGGTAGGTAGGGAGTTCGTCTGCCCTTTTCCAGAGCACCTTGTCGTCAAGCGTGTCGGTATTGACCTCTATGTGTCCTCTGATGAGGTCGTCCATCTTCACGACCCTGTTTTCGGGCATCTTGAACCTGATGGTCCAGTCTGTATGCGTATCCAGCAGCGGCCTCCATTCGCTTTCCGGCATGGAAAGGGAGTTCCGCAGGGATTTTCTTGTGATATGATTGTATATGAAGGTCTTTTTCTCCGCCTCCATTTCAGCCCTTTTGGATGCAAGCTCCTCCGCAGTGTCGAAAGCGTAGTAGGCAAATCCCTTTTCGACCAGTTCCTCGGCGTATTTCCTGTATATGCCTCGGCGCTGTGACTGCCTGTACGGGGCGTGCGGATGCTTTTCGGATGGCGTTTCCACCACATTTCCGTCTGCATCCACCCCTTCATCAGGAATGATGCCGCACCAGTTGAGGGCTTCGATTATATATTTTTCCGCTCCAGGCACGAACCTCTGGGAGTCGGTGTCTTCTATCCTTATGATGAAATCCCCTCCATGCTGCTTGGCATAGAGATAATTGTAAAGGGCCGTCCTGACCCCGCCCATGTGGAGAGGCCCTGTAGGTGACGGTGCAAATCTTACTCTTGTTCTTCTTTCCATAATATATCCACCTTGCGGTGCATTAGATTTTCCGCATGCCGGAACTTCCGGACATGCCGTCAACCTGCAAAGATAGACAATGTCGGCATAAATCCGGAAATGTTTTCAGATATTTATGAAACAATGTTGATACCGTCAGTTGCCGCTTTCGGAAGTTTCGGACATCTGGCGGATGGCACGGGCATAGGCGGATACGGTTTCCAGCTCGCTGAGGCTCTGGCCCGGTTGTATGATGAGGGCAGGCTTGTCCTTGAAGCTGAATTTCCTGATGTTGGTGGTGTTGGTCGGGCCTACCTTCCTTGTGACGGTTTCCGGCAGCTCCCTTTCCTCTCCTGCCATCATGCCGTTTCCGTCGTAGGTGAAGTCCTTGTCTATCATTATGATGTTGCCGAGGCTCACATCCGTGATGTCGCTCAGCTGGCTCATCTTGAAGCCGGTGGCAATGACGGTGATGTTGATCCTGTCGCCGGTGGCCGGGTCTTCGTCGAAGATTATGCCCCGCTTGAAGTTGTTGGCGTTGCCGGTGTACTCGTTGATCTTGTTGTTGATGGTGTCTAGCTCCTTCATTGACAGTCCCTTGTCGTTCTTGCCTATGGTGATGTTTATGAGCACATTCTTGGCGGTCTTCAGGTCGAAGTCATTGAGCAGCGGCGATTCGAGGGCTTCCTTTATGGCATTGTCTATGCGGTTGTCCCCGGTGCCGCTGCCGCATCCCATCAGGGCCATCCCGCTGTTTTTCATCATGGTCTTCACATCGGCGAAGTCCACATTGATATACCCCGGCTTCTGGATGATCTCTATGATGCCGCGTACTGCCGTGGCAAGGATTTCGTCGGCTTTCGGGAATGCTTCCTGCACGAGCAGGTCGCCGTAGTATTCGTAGAGTTTCTCGTTGTTGATGATGAGGAGGCTGTCGACGCTCTTTTCAAGTTCGTGTATGCCGTCAATGGCTTTTGACAGGGATTCGTTGCCCTCATTCTTGAACGGGAGGGTGACAATGGCGACTGTCAGTATTCCCCTTTTCTGTGCCATCTCGGCTATGACCGGGGCTGCTCCTGTGCCTGTGCCTCCGCCCATTCCGGCGGTGATGAAGAGCATCTGGGTGTTGGTGTTCAGGACCGTCCTTGCGATTTCATCCTGCGCCTCTATGGCGGCATTGCGCCCCTTGATGGGGTCACATCCTGCACCGAGCCCCTGCCCGAGCTGCACCTTGACGGGAACCGGGCTTTTCCGGAGAGCCTGGGCATCCGTGTTGCAGACTATGAAGCTGCAGCCCTCTATCTTCTGGTTGAACATGTAGGAGACTGCATTGCATCCTCCTCCTCCCACTCCGATTACCTTGATGATGGCATTGTCGTTGGACCAGTCGGATGGAAGTATGTTTATGTTGTCGAGTATGTCGTTGGTTTCCATGTCCGTCATATTTGAAATTTCATCTCATGAAGTGATATTGTGACAGCGGCATTTTTCAGACAGATTCGTTGCCAATGCTTTCAAACAGGGTACCGAACCATTGGATGATAGGGGGCTTGGAATCAGTCCGTTTATCCTTGCTGTTCGTTTTGTTGCCCTTTTCATTTTTGTTTTTCTGTTTCGTCTGCTCCGGCTTGGGGTTGAACACGGTGTCTTCTGCATCTTGGGCATCCGTTTTCTCCGCAGCCTCTGGTCCGGTGCCCGCATTTTCAATTTCTATTGGAATGTCACCTGGATTCTCCGTGTCCGCTGCCGTGCAGTCCGGCACCCTGTCCGCCTTGGCTTTCATTATCATACCTGCGGATATGGCTGCGTCATAGTCATATATGTTTTCATATCCCGCAGCGGAGAAGAAGTTTCTTGAGCCCCCCGTGCGCACTTCATATCCGGACAGCTCCTTGATGTAGTTGGCGCAGTTCAAGAGCTTTGCCCCTCCTCCGGTGATCACTATGCCGCTCCTGAGATTGTCCGCAAATCCGCTCTGCTGTATTTCATAGAGGACGGCCTCGATGATTTCCTTCATCCTGGCGGTGATGAGTTCCGAGAGATATTTGACCGGTATCTGGACATTTGCCTCTGCGGAGCCGCTGCTGATATGAAGAGTCTTTTCGCTGAGATTCTGCAGCTTGTCCGGCATGCATCCGCCGAAGGCCTTCTTGATGTTTTCAGCGAGTTCTTCCGTTATCCCGCTTTCTGTCTTGATGTCAGATGTCAATGAGTTGCCTCCGAACGGGATGGCTGCATAATGCCGCATGATGTTCCGGTAATATACCGACACCGATGTCACTCCTGCCCCCAAGTCCACGAGGGCCACGCCGTTTTCCATTTCCGAGTTCCTCAGAACGGCCTTTGCAGTGGTTTCGGCTGTGAAATATTTCTGGACCACATCTATCCCGAGTCCTTTGAATGTGATATCTATGTCCCTGAGATTCTTCTTCTTGCCTATGAACAGCTTGAAGTTTCCCTCAAGGATTTCCCCGGACACCCCGATTATGTCATTTTCGGCAAGGCCGATCTCGTCCCCATTGGAAAAAGACTGTGCCACAGCTCCGAACAGTTCCTCACTCTCCGGATGATCAAGCGGATAGGAGTCCATGGCCATCCTTTTCATGTCATTGATTTCGTCCTCTGAAATGCATTCTTCAAGATTGCGTTCGACCCTTCCGGACTTGGCTTCCTGCCTCACGCTGTATTTAGGCATTCCTACGACGGCTCTCCGTATCTTTATCTTCAGTTCCTTTTCGGCGTCTTCCACAAGGAGCCTGACTGTATCTGCTGTCTTCTTGGGGCTGAATATGTAGCTGTAGCGGATTCCGGTTGAAGGGACTTTCCTGTAATATACTATCTGCACATCGTCACCGTTGATCTCCGCAACGGTCAGCGCTGTCTTTGATGTGCCGAGGTCGATTGCGACAATATGTCTTCCTTCCATGATATATTATATTAGTTTCTGCATATTATCTGTCTGTCGTATTTCAGGTTGACTGTCGAGTAGAAGTCCCTGCCCTTTTCAGGGACTATCCCGGTGTAGTACTTTTCCATTTTCCTGAATTTCTCCTCTATCTTCACCGGCTGTCCGAACAGGAACTTTTCCTTTCCATCGCGCGGTATCAGGATGAGGTCGCCGCCGGGGAGGACAGTGATCTGTACGATGTCCCGTGCCCAGATGCCGCTGCTGTTCATGTATCTGACGAGTCCGGTGATGCGGTCTGTCCATTCCCTTTCCTTTTCATCTTCAGGCCTTCCCTTGTAGCCCGAATCCACATGGAGCGGAATGGCACCGTCGATGACAGGGACATGGGCGGTATATGTGCTTTGGAGCGGGAAGAGGAAGCCTTCCTCGTCTGCATAGAATCCTTCTTCCTTCTTCTGGAACCTCACCATCGGCTTCCTCTGAGTGACATCTATGTGCAGGATTCCGTCCTTGGTCAGGTAGGCCTCGCTTTTCCTCACCGCGCTGCGGGCATCCACGGCCTTTTCTATCTTTACGAGGTCTATGCTGTCCAGGGCGCGGCCCGTGCATTCCCCGTATTCCTTTTTCAGGCAGTCAAGCACATCGGCCCTGGTGACGAAGCTGTTCCTGAGGCTGTCGGCAATGACAACCTCTATCCCCGTGCATGTCACCCGGCTTCTTTTCACTGCCTCTGAAGTGTAGGCGGCGAAAAGAAGGGCTACGGTAAGGCCCGCAAACAGGGCCGCCGATATGTATCTTGCCATCCGTTTCATTCCTGTCCTTTACCGATTCGTTTTTCAAGCATTGCCGTTATCGGCCCTGTAAATCTGTCTATGTTGCCTGCTCCGAATGTGACGAGCACATCCACAGGCTCCTTTTCGAGATAATCCATCAGCTCCTCTTTCTTCAGCAGCACCTTTTCCGGGGCCTCAGCCTTGTCGAATATGATTTCCGATGTCACTCCCGGTATCGGTTCCTCCCTTGCAGGGTATATGTCGAGGAGAATCAGCTTGTCCACATGGCTGAGTGCCTCTGCAAATCCGTCCGCGAAATCCCTTGTCCTCGTATAGAGATGCGGCTGGAACACTGCCGTGAGTTTTCTGGAAGGGAAAATGTCCCTGATGGAGCTTATCGCGGCTGCCAGTTCTTTCGGATGGTGGGCATAGTCGTCTATGTATGTGCATCCGGGCACGTTCAGGTGCACGTCGAATCTCCTTTTCACTCCCATGTATGTGCCTATGGCTGCCTTCACCTTTTCCGGGGCAATCCCGTATGTGAGGGCTATGGCTGCTGCTGCAATGCTGTTCTCCACATTTACCCAGCCGGGGATGCCGCAGCGGCATCCGCGTATCACCCCGTCCGGCCAGTTGAGGTCGAAGGTGAAATGCCCTGTCGTATCCTTGCTTAGGTTGCTGGCGTAGAAGTCGCAGGGTTCGCGGAATGAATAGCGGAGAATCCTTGCCTTGGTGTCCCTGCCGGTGATGTCAAGTCCCGGCTTGGTTATGAGGGTGCCGGTCACCTGCGAGGCGAATTCCCTGAATGCCTGCCGCACATGCTCCACATCGGAATATATGTCGAGGTGGTCGGCGTCCATTGCAGTGACTGCCGCGATTTCCGGATGAAGCTGGAGGAATGACCTGTCGAATTCGTCCGCTTCGGCCACCACCACATCGTTTTCACTGACGAGGAGGTTGGTGCCGTAATTCTTCGATATGCCGCCGAGGAATGCCGAGCACCCTTCCCCGCTTTCTTGGAAAATATGGGCGAGGAGGGTGCTGGTGGTGGTTTTCCCATGTGTTCCGGCCACTGCAAGGCATCTCTGCCCGCGGGCGATTTCACCGAGGGCACGGGAGCGTTTTACCACATTGTAGCCGTTTGCCTGGACGGTCATCAGTTCCTTCATGTCATGAGGAATGGCAGGGGTGTAGATGACGAGGGTGTTTTCCCTGTCTTCCGGTATCAGGTCCGGCCTGTCCTCATAATGGACGGCTATCCCTTCCGCCTCCAGTTCGTGCGTCAACTCCGAAGGGGTGCGGTCGTATCCGGCGACATTGCAGCCTTTGCGCTTGAAGTACCTTGCAAGGGCGCTCATGCCTATGCCTCCGATTCCTATGAAGTATATGTTCTTGTATCTCATTGCTTTGTCTTTTTGTCAGTCTTGTACTTGCCGTCATCCCCGACGGAGGCCTTTTTGTCAAGTATGCCGTATATCTCTTCCACTATCGCTCCGGCGGCGTCTTTCCGTGCAAGTGCGGCTATGTTTTTCTCCATTTTCATGATTACGGCGTCATCATGCACCAGTCTGCAGGCTGTTCTCATCAGCTTTTCCTGGGCTTCCGCGTCAGTCACCAGCATTGCCGCGTCTTTCTTTACGAGTGCCATTGCATTGTGGGTCTGATGGTCTTCCGCCACATTCGGGGACGGGACGAAGATGACCGCCTTGCGGGCTGCGCAAAGTTCCGACACCGAGCTTGCCCCCGACCTTGACACCACTATGTCCGCAGCGGCGTATGCAAGGTCCATCCTCTTTATGAAGTCAAAATGATGTATGCGTGTGCATACACCTGGCATCTTGTCCCTGACTGAGTCCATGAACCTGTCTGTCCCTTCCTTGTAATATTTCCCGCATTGCCAGAGCACTTCCACATCATCTCCTCCGGGACAGCCGTCCGAAATCCATTTCATCATGGACTTGTTGAGAGTGCCGCTTCCGAGGCTTCCGCCCACGATGAATATGTGCCGCTTCTCCGGGTCAAGCCTGTAGAAGTCCAGGGCTTCGCGTTTCATGGCAGCGTCCGCAGGCACTATCGCATTGCGTATAGGGTTGCCGGTGAGGACAATTTTGTCTGCAGGGAAGAATCTTTCCATCCCCTCGTATGCCACGCATATCCTGTCAGCTCTCTTTCCGAGTATCTTGTTGGTGAGTCCGGCAAAGCCGTTCTGTTCCTGGATGAGGGTCGGGATGCCCTTGCGGGAAGCCGCCCACAGCAGGGGAGCACTTGCATATCCGCCTACTCCTATCGCGATGTCTGGCCTGAAGCTGTCTATGATCTTTCCCGCCATTGAGATGCTTTTGAGCACCTTGAACGGCAGGGCGAGGTTGGAAGGGGTGAGCCTGCGCTGCAGACCGGCCACCGGGAGCCCTGTAATCCGATAGCCTGCTGCAGGGACCTTTTCCATTTCCATCCTGCCCTCAGCCCCCACGAACAGGATTTCGCTGCCCGGAGCCTCCTCCGTCAGCCTGTCTGCAATCGAGAGGGCAGGGAAGATGTGGCCTCCCGTGCCTCCTCCGCTTATTATTGCGCGTATGGGTCTTCTTTCTGTCATTGTCTGTCAATATCTTCCGGACTCAAAATCGTCCAGGTCGTTCATCGCGTCCGTGACATTCTCGTCTACACCCATCCCTTCCATGAGCGGTTCGGACTCCTCCGTTTCCTTCTGTATTTTGGCCTTGGCCATCTTGCTTATGGACAGGATCACACCGAATGCCACGCAGAAACAGAGGAACGAGCTGTTTCCGTGGCTTATCATCGGCAGGGTCTGCCCCGTGAGCAGTCCCATGTCAAGGTTGATGTATATGTGCATCAGGGCCTGGCCTGTTATCAGTATCGTGAGTCCCGCCACTGCGGTCTTGGCAAAGTCGCTGTCGCAGTACCGCACTATCAGGGAGCCTCGGGCCAGCAGGCTGATATACAGCATTATTATGAGCAGTCCTCCCCACAGCCCGTATTCCTCCACTATGAAGCTGTACATGTAGTCGCTGAACATGAGCGATACCGTATATTTCTGTGTGCTGTTCCCCGGCCCTTTTCCGAGCAGCCCGCCCTCATGGATGGCGATTTTGGCACTTTCCGGCTGGCGGATGGCATCCAGTGTCTTCTGGAACTCGGTCGTCCCCGGAGTGAGGTCCTTTATGTTCTTCCTTTCCTCATGAAGGAGCACCCTCTGTACTGCCGTGCCCACACGGGGGAACACTTTCCCGCCGGATACGAAATAAAGCCCTATGCACAGGCCGCCTGCGACGATGCAGACCACAGCCGGCAGCAGCAGGTCTTTCAGCGGAATGCCCCCGATGAGAATCGTCAGGAACATTATCCCGCCAATGAACAATGTGCTTGAAACGCTTCCGAACAATATTCCTGCACATACGATGACAATCGGCAGGTATATGTAGACAAGACGCTTCCATCCCGGCTTTGCCAGAAATGCGAGCCTCTTGTATCTCTTTGACAGCCTGTTTGCCAGCCCGAAAGAATCGCTCTTGTAGGCGTGCACCGCCCATGCCAGATACATTACCATCGCCACCTTGACCACTTCATAGACATGGAGCTGGAAGAACCCCAGGTCCAGGGCGCGCTTTGCTCCGTGGTTTTCGACTGCGCCTATGTTGCATATCAGGCAGAGCAGGAGGGCTGCGGAAAGGGCGAATCCAATCTGTGACAGCACCCTGAACACCTTTATGTAAGGTATCTTGTAGCATATGAATATCACGGCGACTCCCGCCACCACTATGCCGAGCTGCTCCACGAATATGTCAAGACGGCTTATGCCCTTGTCCGGCTCGGCAAGCAGGGATGTGGAGGAGAAGATGGACACGATGGAGAAGAGGATAAGGAGGATGAGTATCATCCATACCACCTTGTCCCCTTGAATCCGGTCTATGAGTCCCCAGATTCCGCCCTGTGCCTCAGCTTTTTTTGTCTCGCTTTTCTTCATTCTTGCCTTCTGTCCTTATCAGAGATTTCTTACGGCCTCCTTGAATTTGCGGCCCCTGTCCTCGTAGTTTTCGAAGAGGTCAAAGCTTGCGCAGCAAGGGGAGAGGAGGACCACATCCCCCGCCTTGGCTATGCTGCTGGCCAGCCTGACCGCATCCTGCGCCGAGGTCACATCATGTATTTCAGGGACGATGCCTCCGAATGACTCGTGGAACTTGCGGTTGTCGAGGCCCATGCAGATCATTGCCTTGACCTTTTCTTTCGCAAGGTCCAGCAGGACCGAGTAGTCGTTGCCCTTGTCCGTGCCTCCGACTATCCATACCACGGGCCGGGTCTGGCACTCAAGTGCATACCATGCCGCATCCACATTGGTGGCCTTGGAGTCATTTATATACAGCACATCACCTATGCTCAGCACCTTCTCCAGCCGGTGTTCCACAGGCTGGAATGTGGACAGGCTGTCACGGATGACCTTGTTGTCTATGTCCATCACCTTTCCGGCTATGGCGGCTGCCATGGAATTGTAGACATTGTGCTTTCCTCCCAATGCCAGTTCCCTTATGAACATGTCGCATTCGGAGTCTTCATAGCGGACCACTATCCTGTCGTCTTTCAGGAAGGCTCCCTGCTTCACTTCCTTCTTCTGCGAGAATGGCAGCATCTTGGCCTTGACCACTATCTTGTTGAGGTGGCTTACCGTGATCTCGTCATCGGAGCAGAATATGAAGCAGTCCTCGCTGCTCATGTTCCTGGTGATGCGGAACTTGGCCTTGACATAGTTCTCAAGGTTGTGGTCATACCTGTCCAGATGGTCGGGCGTGATGTTGGTGATGATGGCTATGTCGGCCTTGAAGTCATACATGTTGTCGAGCTGGAAACTGCTTATTTCCAGCACATAGATGTCGTGTGAAGAAGTGGCCACCTGGTATGCGTAGCTTTTCCCTATGTTGCCGCCCAGCCCGACATTCAGCCCGGCCTGCTGCAGCAGATAGTAGATGAGGGATGTCGTGGTGGTCTTTCCGTTGCTGCCTGTGATGCAGATCTTCTTGGCCGTGTCATATCTTCCGGCGAACTCTATCTCGGAGATGACATTTATCCCGGCGTCCGTCACCTTCTTCACCATAGGGGCGCCGGACGGTATGCCGGGGCTTTTTATCACCTCGTCCGCATTCAGTATCAGTTCCTCCGTATGCCTTCCCTCCTCGAAGGGTATCTTCCATTCGTTGAGGATGTCGACATATTTCCCGTCCAGCTTTCCCTTGTCGGACAGGAACACATCGAAACCTTTTGCCTTGGCGAGGACGGCGGCTCCTGTGCCGCTTTCACCTCCGCCCAATACTACGATCCTTGACATGACTTATCTTATTTTGAGCAATGCTATCGTGAGCACTGCAAGCAATACTCCTATTATCCAAAACCTTACTGTGATCTTCGCCTCAGGGATGGCCTTTTTCGGCACTGAAATCAGCGCCGGGATGCCTTCCTTCTGGAAATGGTGATGCAATGGGGCCATCTTGAATACCCTCTTGCCCACGCCGTACTTCTTCTTGGTGTATTTGAAGTAGAATCTCTGCACCAGCACCGAGATGCTTTCCACGAAAAATATCCCGCAGAGAATCGGCAGAAGCAGCTCCTTCCTTATAAGGATGGCGCATACGCCGATGATGCCGCCTATCGCAAGGCTGCCGGTGTCGCCCATGAACACCTGTGCGGGGAATGAATTGTACCACAGGAATCCCACGAGAGCGCCCACGAATGCCGCCATGAAGACTGCTATCTCACCCGTTCCGGGAATATACATTATGTTGAGGTAGTCGGCGTTGATTATGTTGCCGGACAGGTAGGCGAAGATGCCCAGCACCACTCCGGCTATCGCGGAAGTGCCGGTGGAAAGCCCGTCCATGCCGTCCGTGAGGTTGGTGCCGTTTGAGCATGCGGTGATCACTATCACTATCATCAGGACATATATGGCCCATTTGCAGTACCATCCAAACGCCCCTTTGAAAGGGGAGAGCCATTTGTAGTCGAATTCGTGGTTCTTGACGAACGGGATCGTGGTCTTGGTGCTCTTTATCACATCATGCTCTGCCCACTGGCCCTCTTCCACCTTCAGTTCGCTGTCCACATCGAGAGTCTCGCCGGATACATGGACTCCGGAGGTTTCAGCCTCCGCACTGACAGGCACTTTCTCCCTGACCACTATGTCATTGCTGAAGCATACGGTGATACCTATGACAAGCCCCAGGATGATCTGCGCAATCAGCTTGGCCTTTTCGCTCAGCCCTTCCTTGTTGTGTCTGAATACCTTTATATAGTCATCCGTGAAGCCGAGCAGCCCCAGCCATACAGTGCTGATTAACAGCAGGATGATGTATATGTTCGTGAGGTCGGCGAAAAGCAGGACCGATACGAGGATGGAAAGGATGATGATGATGCCTCCCATTGTAGGGGTGCCTTTCTTCTGCATCTGTCCTTCAAGTCCGAGGTCGCGTATCTCTTCGCCTATCTGCTTCTTCTGGAGCCATCTGATGATGCGCTTGCCTGCCACCAGTGATATCAGGATGGCGGTCACGCTTGCGAATATGGCCCTGAAGGACAGATAGGTCATCAGCCTCTGTCCCGGTATGTCACAGTCTTTCAGAAGTTCAAAAAGATGGTATATCATTTTCTGTCGGTTTCTGTAAAATTCATCCCTTCGGGAAAATATGTGCCGTCTGTCAGGACAGCTGCCTCATTTCGCCGAATATTTCATTCACGATTTCCTTCTCGTCGAAATGACGCTTCTCCGTTCCTATTATCTGGTAGGTCTCATGCCCTTTCCCCGCAAGGAGTATCGTGCTTCCGGGGGCGGCGGTCATTATGGCCGTCCTTATGGCCTGTTCCCTGTCTTCAATGAAGACGGACCTTGCCTTTCCGGATATGTCCATGCCGGCCTTTATCTCCGCCATTATGTCGGAAGTCTTTTCCGTCCTGCTGTTGTCCGAGGTGACGAATATCCTGTCCGCAAGCCTCTGCGCCACCTGTGCCATTTCGGGCCGCTTGGTCCTGTCCCTGTCCCCTCCGCAGCCGAAGAGGCAGACAAGCGGCCTTTCCGGGGCAATGTCCCTCAATGTCTTGAGCACATTTTCGAGCGCGTCGGGCGTGTGGGCATAGTCTATCACCACGGCGAGGTCATGAGGTCCTCTGAGCGTGTCCAGCCGTCCGGGTGCGGATTCCAGCCGGCTCATTTCCACAAGCACCTCGTCCGGGTCTGCCCCCAGGGTGACGGCGGTGCTGTATATTGCCAGGAGATTGTAGGCGTTGTGCTGCCCGATGAGCCTGCACCAGCTCTCTTTCCCGTCCATCTTCAGAAGCATCCCGTCGAAGCCTTCCTCTATGATCCTGCATGTGTGGTCGGCTATGCTCCTGCATGAATATGTCACGACTTTCGCCCTGGTGTTCTGCGTCATCACCATCCCGTTCCTGTCGTCTATGTTGGTGATGGCGAAGGCATCGGCAGGGAGCATGTCGAAGAACAGCTTCTTGCATCTGAGGTATTCGGCGAATGTCTTGTGATAGTCAAGGTGGTCATGGGTGAGGTTTGAGAAGATTCCTGCCCTGAATTTCAGTCCTGCCACCCTTTCCTGCTCCATTCCTATCGAGCTGACCTCCATGAAGCAATATGCGCATCCTGCATCTGCCATCTCGGCCAGCAGGGAATTGATGGTGATTGGGTCGGAAGTGGTGTTCACAGCTTCGTAACATTTGTCCCCCACATAGTTGGCTATGGTGGAGAGCAGGCCGCAATGATAGCCGAGCCCTGTGAAAAGCCTGTACAGCAGGGTGACGGTCGTGGTTTTCCCGTTGGTTCCCGTTATGCCGACAAGCGAAAGCTTGTGCGAAGGGTTGTCGTAGAAATTGGCCGCCATCACCGCAAGCGCATGACGGGATGAGCCGGTCCTTATGAAAACTGTATCAGCTGTGTTCATGTCCGGAATCTGTGCCGTCAGTGCCGCCTCGTCTTCATACACCACTGCGGCGGCTCCTTTTTCCACCGCAGTCTTTATATAATTGTGTCCGTCACTTGCAAATCCCTTGACAGCAATGAACAGTGCTCCCGGCACGACTTTCCTTGAATCATTGCAGATTGCAGTGATTTCCGGATTGCCGTTTCCCGAAAGCGCCGTCACCCCGCTGTCATGTATTATCCTGTCGAGTTTCATCCCAATTTCAGTTTTACGGTCTTTCCTTTTTCCATTCTTGTCCCTGCAGGAGGCGTCTGACCTGTCACGTGCCCTGAGCCTTCGTAGACACATCTGTAGCCGCAGTTTTCTATGGACCAGAGGGCATCCATCAGTCCCAGCCCCTTCACATCCGGCACCTCGTCGAGCCTGTCGTCCCCGGACACTACCCCTGTGCTTTTCATTTCAGGGACTTCCCCGGAGCATTTCATTTCCTGCCCCCATTCCGGGGAGAGGGAATATATGTTGTCGACAATCTCCCTGAAGGCGTTTGCCGGAAGGTTCCCGCCGTAGAAGTCGTAAGGGGACAGCTTGGAGTACACCGACACTATCACGGTATATTCCGGTGCATCTGCGGGGAAGAATCCCACAAATGTCCCCTGATGCTGCCTTTTCCCGTCCTTGTCCTTGTAGACTGTCCTTGCCCGTCCTCCGGCTTCGGTCACAAAAGGTATCTGTGCCGTGCCGGTCTTTCCTGCCACTGCACATTTCGCGTCCTTCAGCCTGCGTCCGGTGCCCTCCTGCACCACCAGTTTCAGTGCCCTTGTCAGGGTGTCTGCCGTGGCTTTCGAGCAGATTGAGCCGTTCAGCACCTCCGGCCCCATCTTCTTGACGGTCTTCCCGTCCTTTTCAATGGCTTCCACAAGGTACGGCTTCATGAGCTTCCCCCTGTTGGCTATGCCATTGTAGAACATGAGGATATGCAGCGGAGTTTCAAGCACGCTGTATCCTATCGCTATGGACGGCAGAGCCGTTCCGCTCCATCTGGATGAGCCCGGAGCCGGGATCACCGGTTCAGCAAGACCTATGAGGTCGAAGTCGAACTTCTCGTTCATCTTGTATTCATAGAGCTTGTCCACGAACCTTTTCTGGTCTGCCGCACTTCCGCCATAGTTCTCACATGCCAGATATCTGAACACATGGTTGGAGGATATCTTCAGCCCGTCCACGACGGAAATGTTCTCCCCCTTGTTCCTGAGATACGGGTCGGCGGGAAGCCTTTCACCGTTCCAAGACCATTTCCCCCCGAATGTCGGCACCTTGGTGTCCAGGGTGACCTTCCCGTCTTCCAGCAGGGTCATCAGCGTGGTGAGCTTGAACACGGAGCCTGGGTCTCCTGCACGGCCTATGGCGTAATTGTAGGTCTCGCCGAGGTTTCCCTCGCTGTCCCTGCGCAGATTGACCATCGCCCTTATGGCACCTGTCTTTACATCCATTATGATGGCACATCCCCCTTCTATGTTTTCTTCACCGCTTATGTTCTTCCTGAGCGCCCTGTCTGCGATGTCCTGCATGTCTATGTCGATGGTGGTCCTGATGTCCTTTCCGTTCTCGACCTGCACCGATGTGCTGTCGTAGTCAGGGATTCTCTTCCTCCCGTCGGTGATTCTCAGCCACTCTATGCCCTCTTTCCCGTGCAGGATGTAGTTGTATTTCCCCTCTATCCCTATCCTGTTGTTCCCGTCCTGTCTGTTGTCCTTCACATATCCGATGACCCTTCTTGCGAGTGAGCCGTACGGGTATTGCCTCGTGTCGTGCTTCTCCACAATGATGCCTCCCTTGTACGGTCCTTCGTTGAACAGGGGGAACTGCCTTATCCTCTGTAGCCTCCCGTGGTCTATCTCGCCTCCTATCTTCACATATTTCCTTCCGTTCCTGCGCCCGCTGACTATCATCTCATAATATTCCTGTGCGTTTCTGTCCCCGTATTCTTTCGCAAGGCTTGCCGACAGCTGCCGTGCCTTCGCGAGCCATTCGTTTTCCAGTTTCCTTCCTTTTTCCTTGTCCCTTTCCCCTTCGAAGGCTTCCTTCATCACCGTGCAGTCCATATATATCTGGTACATGGGAACTGACGAGGCCAGCAGCCTGCCGTCACAGGCGAGGATGGATCCCCTTACGGGCTCAATGACCTCTTTCCTGCTCTTGGGCGTGAGATATTTTGCCAGTTCAGGGTCCGGCTTGAACACGAACTGTATGTACAGGAGCCTCAGCACAAGGACCACGGCAAAGACCAGGCACAGCAGGTAGATGCCGAACAGGAACATTCCTGCCCTGTCCTTCTTTCCATCCTCATTATGTCCTGTCTTCTTTTCCATCTTCTTTACTTTTTGTCTTTTATCCCCTGTCATTTCGACCGGAGGGCATAGCCCGTAGTGGAGAAATATGCCCGGTTTCATCAGTCAGTTCCCGTATTCTCTCCGGTACTTCTTCGTGTCTACCTTATCCTGTCCGCCGGCCTGTCCGGCACCGTGAGATCCGAGCCTGCCTTTTCAAGCAGGTCCTGCACGGTGCTGACCCGGTCCAGACTTACCAGTTCGCAGGTCTTCTGCGCATGGTATATCTTGCAGTCTTCGAGGACTTTCTTGTTGTCCTCCATCCTTGCCATTGTCTTCTCTATCTCCAGCTTGATCCAGATGCTCATCACGGCAAGGAAGAAAAGGTATATGATATGCAGGAAATACCTGTCAAACCTCAGCCTTATCAGAAATTCCCCCCTCAACACTGCCACGGTGCTGTTCCTGAGGAATTCCGCAGCCCTTTTCAGGGACTTGCCTCTTTCTTTCTTTCCGCCTTCTTCCGGTGCGCCTTCCTGCACCATGTCCTCTTCTTCCTTCATGGTTGCACCTCCTTTTTCTCCGCTGTCCTCAGTTTTGCGCTCCTTGCCCTCGTGTTCTCTCCGATTTCCTCCTCGGAAGGCACCACGGGTTTTTTGTTCAGTGCCTTCAGCGGGGCCTGGATCCGGCCGAACAGGTCTTTCTCCTCTTTCCCTTCCACATTCCCTAACCTGATGAAGTTCTTCACCATCCTGTCTTCAAGTGAATGATAGGTGATTACGGCAAGCCTTCCTCCCGGCCTTAGCGATGCCGCAGCCCCGGAAAGGAATTTTTCCAGCGATCTCATTTCCTGGTTGACCTCTATCCTGAGGGCCTGATATATCTTTGCCAGGGCCTTGTGCCTTGCAAACTGCGGCAGAGCCCCGTCCAATGCCTTTTCAAGATCTCCTGTGGTCATTATCGGCGAAGACTCCCTCGCAGCGCACACCAGCCTCGCAGCCCTTCCGCTGTTTTCCACTTCCCCATAAAGCCTGAATATCCTTTCCAGCTCCTTCTCGCTCTTCGTGTTGAGGATGTCTGCCGCCGTGGTCGTCCCCTCCGTGTTCATCCTCATGTCCAGGGCGGCGTCATATCTGAATGAAAATCCCCTTTCCGGGGTGTCAAACTGGTGCGAGGATACGCCAAGGTCTGCGATGATGCCGTCGATGCCGTCGCCGTATCCCTCATATATGAGGAAATTATGAATGAATCTGAAATTGTTGTGTATGAGTGTAAGGCGGCTGTCATCGGGCCTGTTGGCCAATGCGTCTGCGTCCCTGTCGAATGCGATGAGCCTTCCCTCGGGAGACAGCCTCGAAAGAATGGCTGCAGAATGTCCGCCTCCGCCGAAAGTGGCGTCTGCATAGACCCCGGAAGGGTCGGTGACGATGGCGGAAACGCTTTCTTCAAGCAGAACCGGTGTGTGATAATCAGACATGTCCCACCTCCTGCATTATAAATTGGACAGTGTTCCGGCGAGAGAGATGAATTCTTCGTTTGAAATGCCACTGGTTCCGAACTTTTCCTTGGCCCAGATTTCTATCTTGTGGTCGCTGCCGGAAAATACCACTTCTTTTTCTGCGCCTATAGACTCCAGCAGCCTTTTAGGGATGGATATGCGGCCAAGCTTGCTGTCAGGCTCCACAACAGCCCTGTCACGCATATATTTTCTCCAGAAGGCCGAATGGTCCCTATTAAGGAAGTTGAGCTTTGACTTCAGCACCTCGGACTGCCTTTCCCATTCTGAAAATGTGTACATTTCAAGACAGTCTTCATAAATGTCCTTCTTGACCACGAATCGCATGTCGCCTTCATCGGACAGCAGGTTCTTGAAGGCAGAGGGAAAGATCATCCTCCCTTTGTCGTCGATTTTTCCGCTGTATTCCCCGATGAATTTTACCATGTCTACAAAATTTGATGCCTTCCGGCAAAAGGACCTTGTCATGCCAAAGCCATTCGGCGCAAAAGTACGAATTATTTTCCACTTTCTTCCACCATTTTCCAAAATTTTCCACAAAAATGTCGGGGAATGTTTGTGCCTGACTTTTTTCGCCTTAACTTTGTGCTTTCTGAAGAACAACGGCTGCGTATGAACATGAAAAATATGACACTCGCCGCGGTTTTCATCGCCGCGGCTTTATCTTTTGCCGGCTGCGGAGGCGGGCGGAGCCAGGAAGGTGTTACGGAGCAGGTGCCTTCCGCAGAAAAGGCGGATTCTTGCCTCCTGTTCGGATTTGACCCTGCCCAGATGACTGTAAGGGACGGGAACGTGCGTTCTGGGGAATTCTTTTCCACCCTGCTTATGAAGCTGGGCATGTCCGCAGGGGATGCATATCTGCTTTCCGAGGCCTGTGACACTGTCTTTGATGTCCGCTCGCTCAGGGTGGGGAATGCTTATCAGGCATATTATTCCCCGTCTTCCACTGGTGCCCTTGAGTATCTTGTCTATTGGCAGGACCGGGTCAACGGTGTCGTGTTCAAGTGTACCGCGCCATATTCGGTCTGGAAGGTGGCCCGTCCGGTCGTCACTGAGCACAGGTATGCCGATGTGACCATTTCTTCATCCCTTTGGAATGACATGCTCGCGGCCGGTGTTTCCCCTTTGCTCATCCTTTCCCTTTCGGACATATACGCATGGACTGTGGATTTCTTCGGACTCCAGAAAGGGGACCGTTTCAGGGTATTCTATGACGAGAAGACTTGCGAGGGTGATGTGATAGCGGTAGATACCGTGAGATATGCAGTTTTCACCCATCAGGGTGAGGATTTCCCGGCAGTGATGTTCGACCAGGGGGACGGCGGCAACATATACTGGAACGAAAAGGGTGAGAGCATGAGAAAGGCCTTTCTGAAGGCTCCGCTGCAGTATTCCCGCATAAGTTCAGGCTTCTCTTACGCCCGGAGGCATCCTGTGACACGCCGTGTCCAGCCTCATACCGGTGTGGACTATGCCGCTCCTGCGGGCACTCCGGTCATGACCATCGGCGACGGTGTGGTCACCAGCCGCAGGAACGAAGGGGCAGGCGGCAATGTGGTGCGCATCCGCCACAATTCCGTCTATTCCACTGCCTATCTCCATCTTTCGAGATATGCTTCCGGCCTGAAGGTGGGCCAGCGGGTACGCCAGGGGGAAGTCATCGGTTATGTCGGCTCCACGGGCCGCAGCACCGGACCGCACCTTGATTTCCGTGTCTGGAAGAACGGTTCCCCGATCAATCCTCTCAAGATGGAATCTCCTCCTGCCGAGCCTCTGAAGAAAGAGTTCAGTGAGGATTTTGAAGCCGTGTGCCTTGCCTACAGCCGCAGGCTCGACTCCTTGGAAGCTCTTCCGGTCGCAAAGCAGTTGCTGAAGGTATTATAAAATAGGCGCGAAAAGCTGCATGATTGACTGTCCGAGCTTGCTGTGCAGGGGGCGCTGCTTCCATTGGCGGAGGGTTATTTCCCTGCACTGCTTCATGTCACGGAAGAAGATGGCCTTGTTGGCGAGGGCTATGTCCTTGCTGTAGATGTAGGAATTGACCTCATAATTGATTTCGAGGCTTCTGAAGTCCATATTGGCGGAGCCTATCACTGAAAGGTAATCGTCCGCAACTATTGTCTTGGAGTGGATGAATGTCCCCGTCCATTCGTATATCCTTATTCCGGCTTCGAGGCATTCCTTGTAATACGACCTGTTGGCAGGGCCCATATACACCGAGTCCGGTTTCTGCGGAAGCATCAGCCGCACATCGGTCCCTTTCAGCGCTGCTGTCTTCAGCGCAAGTATCAGCGGCTCCGGCGGCACGAAATACGGGGTCTGGATGTAGATGTACTCCTTGGCATGTTCCACTGCCCATACCGCCGCCATCTGCAGGATCGGCCATTTGTCGTCAGGCTCGTCCGGGGCTATCTGCATGAGTATGTCATTGCCGGGCTGTTTCATGTGTACAGGAAAATATTCCGAAAAATCGTCATCCATCCTGCCCCCGGAATTGATGAATGATGTCATGAAGCTGTACTGGAGGCTCGAAACCGCATTGCCCGTGATTCTCATGTGGGTGTCCCTCCAGCGGATGAAATAGTCGTCGCTGATGTTCATCCCTCCGGTGTAGCCGATCTTCCCGTCTATCACCACTATCTTCCTGTGGTCGCGGTAGTTGAGAAGGGCGCTGAGCCTGAGTATCGAGAATTTCGGGTCAGTGAACGAAACAACATCCACCCCCGCCTTCTTCATTTCCTTGAAATATCTCGGCCTGATGTTGATGTTGGCGATGTTTTCGTATATGAAACGGACCTTCACTCCCTCCCTTGCCTTCTGCATGAGCAGCTTCTTTATCATCTTGCTGCCCTTGTCCTTCTTGAAGAGGAAATACTCCACATGTATATGATGCCTGGCATTCCGGATGTCCTCGGTCAGGGCTTCGAACTTGCGTTTGCCCGATGTTATGATCTCAATCCCGTTATTGTCCGTGACCGATGTGCCGTTGCTCTTTGAAAGGAGCGTGGCGAGTTCCCTGTATTCTTCCTTCACCTTGTTGAAGGCGGTGTCCCCGTAAAGGAGCCTTCTTGTCCTCATGTCCGCCCTGGTGTGGAAGAATTTCAGAAAATCCCTCCTTCTTGTGTTGAACAGCCTGGTCCTTCTGATGTCGAAGCCAAGCATGATGTAGAACGTGATACCTACGATGGGCAGGAGCACGATAATCAGTATCCATGCTATCTTCTTGCCGGAATCCCTTTCATCTGTAATCACCACCAGCAGCATGCCGATGATTATCAGCAGAAAAAGGATGGACCATACAGGATTGAGAGTCTCGAACATAGGCTTGGGTCAGGTTGGTCTGTCATTCTTTTCCGGATACCTTCCCCGTGCTGCATAGCCTGGAGATGAGGGTGGCAGAAGTGCAGGATAGTACCTCTACATCCACATATTCTCCGGTCTTGTGCCCTTCGGCGGGGAATACGCAGACCTTGTTGTTTCCGGCCCGGCCGAACAGTTCACCGCTGTTCCGCTTGGATGTCCCTTCGATGAGCACCCTGTGCACCTTGCCTATTTCCTTTCTGTTGCTTTCCAGGCTCAGCCTGTTCTGCAGGGCGATGATTTCGTTGAGCCTTCTGGTCTTGACCTCTTCCGGCACATCGTCAGGATATTTCCTTGCCGCGAGGGTGCCCGGCCTTTCTGAGTACTGGAACATGAATGCGGAGTCGAATCCCACCTCTTCCATGAGGGAGAGGGTGTCCCTGTGGTCTTCCTCGGTTTCCCCGCAGAATCCCGCGATCACATCGGTGGTGATGCCGCAGTCCGGGATGACGCTCCTTATCTTCCTCACCCTTTCGAGATACCATTCCCTCGTGTATTTCCTCCTCATCTTTTCGAGCATGGCATTGCTTCCGGACTGCACCGGAAGATGTATGTGGCTGCAGATGTTGTCGTACATCGCCATAGTATATATGACCTCGTCGCTGATGTCTTTCGGATGCGAAGTCGAGAAGCGCACCCTGAACTCGGGACTGATTTTCGCCACGGCCTCAAGCAGCTGGGCGAAATTCATGTCATTGTCCGCCGTGTCAGGGTCTTTCCAGAAATAGGAATCCACATTCTGCCCGAGAAGGCACACTTCCTTGTAGCCTCTGCTGAACAGGTCTTCCGCCTCGCGTATTATGGTCTTCGGATCGCGGCTCCTTTCAGCCCCCCTTGTGTACGGCACCACGCAGTATGAGCATACATTGTTGCAGCCCCGCATTATGGATATGAATGCCGACACCCCGTTCTTGTCCATCCTGACAGGGGTGATGTCAGCGTATGTTTCCTCGTGGGAAAGAAGCACATTGATCTGCGGGCTATCGGGCGTCACGGCTTTCAGCATCCTCGGCAGGTCCCTGTATGAGTCCGGTCCCGCCACTATGTCCACGACATGATTGTCGAGCAGCCTGTCCTTCAGCCTTTCCGCCATGCAGCCGGTGATGCCGATGATGACATTGTCCCGGTTCTTCTTCTGCAGCCGGAACTGTTCGATTCGTCCCCAGATGCGCTGCTCCGCATTGTCCCTTATGGAGCAGGTGTTCGCGAGTATCACGTCTGCCTCTCCGATTTCTTCCGTCCGGACATATCCCTCATCCTGCAGAATCGACAGCATCACTTCGCTGTCGTTCACATTCATCTGGCATCCGTATGTTTCGATATATACCTTCCCGCCCGTCTTCCCACGGCTCATTTCCGTATTTTCCGTATATCCTGTCATCTGTTTCATGTTGTTTTGGCTCAGCAGGCGCAGACCGGCCTGCCGGGGACAAATATAAGCTTTTTAATTAGAAAAATTAAAACTGTTTCGTATCTTTGCAAGGATGTATAGATTGATATGGGAAAAATTCTGAAAGGAAGATCAATATTGCTGATTGCCGTCCTGGCCGCGTTCCTGGTTCAGGGATGTGCCAATTTCAAGGATATAAGAATAGTTTCTTGCAGGGTGGAATCCGTCTCCCTCAAAGGTCTGAGGGGCGCCGAAGCCGCACTTTCAGTCGGGGTGGACAACCCTGCCGCTCCGATGACCCTCTCAGATATCACAGGACGCATATTGCTTGAAGACAGAAGTTTGGGGACATTCTCCGCCGAGCCGGTAAGCATAGAGGGCAGGACAATGTCCGAATGCCCTGTGAAGGTGACATTTTCCCTTGACAATTCCATTTCCCTGCTGGAGCTTGTACCGATGGTCCGGAGTCTGGACATGGGCAGTGTGACGGCCGATGTGTCATTGAAGGTCAGGGTAAGGAAAGGTGTGTCAAAGCGTGTGACATTGGAAAAGGTGCCGCTTTCATCCTTCCTGAAAGACAGTTCTGCACTGAAGGACATGGGGATATCTGATTTTTTCATGTAAATGTGAGTTATGGAGATGAACAGGATAATAGCGTGCATTGCAATGCTGCCTCTCATGGCGGTCCTTTCCCTGCCGGCATTCTCCCAGTCCGTATACGGGACTGAAGAAGCCGGGCCGGTATTCCCGGAGAGGGATTCGACGGGTGCATACATAGTGCCGGAGGGATATGCACTGAAGGATTCCATAATATATGTGCCTGCCCCTGCTGCAGATACCCTGCTTGCCGGGAAGAACATATTCATGGAGCTGCCGTCCAGGACGAAGGGGGATGCGGCGGATGTGACCGTCCACCAGTCCGGGGACATCCTGCAGTCCATGAATGCGCATTTTGCCGCCAATTCTTCCAGACAGATAAGCGGATACAGGGTCCGTATATTCTTTGACAACAAGAGGACATCGAGGGACGAGTCCCAGGCCGTGATGGACAGGTTTGTCGCACAGTATCATGATGTGCCTGCCTACAGGAGCTATGTCAACCCCTATTTCAAGGTCACTGTGGGAGACTTCCGCACCAAGTCGGAGGCCATGCAGCTTCTGAAGCAGATCCGCGGGGAGTTCCCGGCGGCATTCATTGTCAAGGAGAAGGGCATCAACTATCCGGTCGTGGACAAGTCAAATGCTGTCACAGCGGATACGGTCCAGGTGCTTTACCGGCTTCCTGAAGGAGTGTCTTTGTGATTTTCTAAACTGCCGTGCCATGCTGAAACAAGGACTTGAACTGAAACAGACGCAGAAGCTGTCGCCGCTGCAGATACAGACCATAAAGCTTATAGAGCTCCCCACCCAGGAGCTGGAGCAGCGCATAAGGAAGGAGCTGGAGGAAAATCCGGTTCTTGACGAAAGTGTCGCCAAGGAGTCGGAGGATTCCGAGGACGGTCCTCGCGAAGTGTCCCTCTCGGACTACAAGGAGGATGATTCCATTCCGAGCTACAAGCTCAGGGTCAACAACTACGGGAAGGACGAGCGTCCGCAGTACAATACGTTTTCAGTCAAGGAAAGTTTCACACAGAGCCTGATGGACCAGCTCGGCTTCCGCAATCTCACAGAGCATCAGCATGCCGTGGCCGCCTTCATCATAGGCAGCCTCGACGATGACGGCTATCTCAGGAGGGACATATCCAGTCTTGTGGACGACCTCGCTTTCCGTGCCGGCATAGAAACAGATGAAAATGAGGTGCTTGACATGCTCCGTGTGATCCAGGAGTTTGAGCCGGCCGGAGTCGGTGCAAGGGATCTGCGCGAATGCCTTCTCCTTCAGATCCGCAATCTGAAGCGCACCCCGGATGTGGTCAATGCCGAAAAGATACTCCAGAGCCATTTCGTGGAGTTCACCAACAAGCATTTCCAGAAGATAATGGGGAAGATGGGCATATCAGAGCAGGAAATGAAGGCTGCAATGGCCAAGATTCTGAAGCTCAATCCTTCTCCTGGCGGCCAGATAGATGATTCCTACAATGACCAGGCACAGCAGATAGTCCCTGACTTTGTCCTCACCTTGGAAAACGGGGAACTGAAGCTGACCATGCCCCGCTTCTCCATCCCGGAGCTCCGTGTCAACCGCAAGTATGCCAATATCCTCATGGAGGCCGCCAATTCTTCCGAGCGCGAGAAGAAGGAGGCAGCGACCTTCGTCAAGAAGAAGCTGGACTCCGCCAAATGGTTCGTCGAGGCCATAAAGCAGAGGCACAATACCCTTGAAAGCACCATGAAGGCCATCCTCGACTATCAGAAGGAATATTTCAAGGACGGTGACGAAACCCATCTCAAGCCTATGGTCCTAAAGGATATAGCCGAAAGG
The DNA here is from genome assembly GCA_944323825.1 of uncultured Bacteroidales bacterium. Lineage (GTDB taxonomy): Bacteria > Bacteroidota > Bacteroidia > Bacteroidales > UBA932 > Cryptobacteroides. The sequence goes on along the minus strand of CALUTY010000016.1, from coordinate 37,013 downwards.
ACAGGCTTTGACATATCCACCATTTCCAGAGTGGTCAACAGTAAATACATAGAAACTCCTTTCGGAATCTATTCCCTCAAATATTTCTTCTCTGAAGGCCTTGAAAACCAGGATGGAGAGGAGGTTTCCACCCGTGAGATCAAAAAGGCTCTCCAGGAATGCGTCGATGCCGAGGACAAGCGCAAGCCCCTCACCGATGACCAGCTTGTGGATGAAATGAACAAGAGGGGATACAAGGTGGCGAGGAGGACGATTGCGAAGTACAGGGATCAGCTTAATATTCCGAAGGCCCGCCTCCGCAAAGAGCTCTGAAACCGGAGCGGCGGAGATTTCGGCGTTGCACTTGCACTCAGATTTTTTCTCCGTAGGCGAGGTCGCCCGCGTCACCGAGGCCGGGGACGATGTAGGAGTGGGTGGTGAGTTCCTCGTCGATGGCGGCTACCCAGAGGGTCACCTTGTCGGAAGGAAGGTGTTTCTTGATATAATCCACGGCGTAGACGCTTGATACAGGGCAGACCAGATGGGTGTGGACCGGTTCGCCGTTCTCGCAGAGCCTGTTGTAGGTGATTTCAAGGGAGGCTCCGGTGGCAAGCATGGTGTCGGCGAGGATGAGGGTCTTGCCGGAGAGGTCCGGAGAACTTGCATATTCGATGTTTATATGGAAGTCATCTCCCTTGTCGTATTTGCGGTATGCCGCTACGAAAGCATTCTGTGCATTGTCAAAGAAATTCAGTATGCCCTGATGCAGAGGCAGTCCAGCACGGAGGATGGTGGCCACGACGATTCGGTCGTCATATGTCGGTATGTCCGCTATTCCGAGCGGGGTACATACATTCTTGACCGAATAGTCCAGGGTCTTGCTGATTTCGTAAGCAAAGATTTCCCCGACCCTCTCAAGATTTCTGCGGAATCTCATGTGGTCCTTCTGGATATCCTTGTCCCGCATCTGGGCCATGAAGCTGTTGAGGACTGAATTGCTTTCTCCGAGATTGATGACTTTCATATTGGATTATTCTGGACAATCAGACGATTATCGGTTTGACTGACAAATATAATCCATAATTCCGGCTCCGCCAAAATTTTGTTTTTCCCGTGCCGGTCCGGCAAATTTTTATGTCCTCAGATGCAAGATTTTTCATTTGTCCGGTTTAATGATTGGAATTGAAAACAAAAAGGATATGAAAGATATGAGAAAAATACTTCTTGCCGTCGCCCTGCCCGCAGTGGCACTGACGGCGCAGTCGTGTCTTAATGATGACGACAGCTATTATGACAGCCTTGCCCTCATGCAGCCTAATGCGATAGTGACGGTCAAGCCTCTGGACGGTGGCGGATTCTATATGCAGCTGGATGACAATACCACCCTCAAGCCGGCAAATATGGATAAATCTCCATATAAGACTGAGACAAGGGCATTTGTCAATTATGTTGCAAGTGACTCGGACAGTGGAGACTATGACCAGGCCGTGAATATCAACTGGATAGACAGCGTGCTCACCAAGCCTATGGTGAAGGTGCCTGAGGATGTGACGGACCTTGATGCCGAATATGGCAGTGATCCTGTGGAGATACTCAACTCCTGGGTGACTGTGGTTGAGGACGGTTACTTCACCATCAACTTCATGACATACACCAACGGAAGTACGAAACACCGTGTGAATCTTATCCAGCCGGACCCGACGAAACCATATGAGCTGGAATTCAGACACGATGCTGACGGAGATACCGCCGGCATGAGGGCACAGGGTGTGGCGGCTTTCAAGCTGTCTGAGCTGAAACTTGTCCAAGGTGAGAAAATCACGATCACCTTGAAATGGCAGTCATATTCCGGCGGGAAGTCACATGACTTTGAATATACTCCGGGAGAGTCAGTGGCCTCCGGGGAGGAAGGCGGATCCGGTGACGGTGGCGATACTGATGCAGGGGCGGCAAACGCACTCAGGCTGAAGTAGCGGGGAAAGAGGATGTTTCCGTGCCTGATGGCAAGATAATTGAGTGTGACCTGAGACGATGGCGAATGACGGAGAACTTCAGATTGTTCATTCAATCCTTAAAGGGAGCAGGCCCGCTATGGCGGACCTGTACCATCGTCATATAGGCTATCTTGCCGCCGTCTGTTCCAGATACATAAGTTCTGACGAGGATGTGAGGGACATATTGCAGACGAGTTTCATGAAGATCATATCGTCCCTGGACAAATTTGAGTGGAGAGGGCCGGGTTCGTTGAGGGCATGGATGACGAGGATAACCGTGAATGAATCCCTCAAGTTCCTCAGGGAGAATGAGAAGACCAGAAAAATGTTTGAGGGTTATGTCCAGGAGGATGAGGTCGTGGAAGAGCCTGACACTGACAACCTGTCAGCAGATGTGATACAGGGCATGATAAGGGAGCTGCCTGACGGCTACAGGACGGTGTTCAACCTGTATGTCTTTGAGGAAAAGAGCCATAAGGAAATTGCAGCAATGTTGGGAATCACCGAAAGCACATCGGCTTCCCAGTTCCACAGGGCGAAGGCCCTGCTGGCTTCGAAGATAAGGGAATACAGGAAGAAACATGACATGTAGCCCGACCGGCACATTATAAAAGGTACGCAAAAAGGTACGCAATGGAGAAAGACTGGATAAAGGACCTGCGAACGAAGATGCGGGATTATGACAGCCCTGAGCCCGAGGGGTTGTGGGAGGACATTGCCGCTTCCCTTGACCGGGATGGCTTGTCTTCCGGACTTTCCCGGAAGCAGCATCGCGGCAGGGTGGTGAAAATCCTTTCCGGATTTGCCGCCGCAGCCGCCGTGCTTTTGCTGGCTCTCATTCTCTGGCCGCAGCCGGATAATTCTGTCGATGTCCTGTCTGACGCCTCCGGACAGGGTGCTGCCGAGCCGGAGGAGATTGTATCCGGGACGGAACTTCCGGGCGAAGAAGCTTCGGTGGATGCACCTGTGGATGATGTGGTATCCGGACAATGGAATCCTGATGCAGTATCGGTGTCAAAGAATGCTAAAGATGTTTCATCTGAGTCTGCAGTGGATACTCAGTCTGGAAAGCATTCCCGGGAGGGGAAAGCCCCGATTGATGTCATGAAAAAGGAAGTCTTGCCGGAAGACCTTCTGGCTGATGCGGGTGAGGTTGCCGGTGTTGATCATATTCAACAGGACAATGCGTCTGCCGGTGCAGCCGGGATTGGACAGGAAGATATGCAGGAGGATAATCTTCAAAAATATATAGAGAAATATTCATGGCCGGCGGACAATGTGCCCGATATGAAAGGGCGGCTGTCTGCAGGGGATAAACGCAAGAGCATCATAAGTACAGACATTTTCTTTTCCAACCTTCCTGGTTCGGCTGACAGCCGTTCCGGCTATGAATCCCTTTTTGCTTCACCGGTATCCCTCCAGAGGGACCAGGTTCATGAAATGATCACAGTGTCAAGTCCGGGTGAAGTCACTCTGTTCAGCGACGAAAAGGATCTCAACACCGAAGTAAGGCACAGGCAGCCTGTGAGGGCAGGGGTGTCTTTCCGCTATGACCTGGGCCGGAGGTGGAGCATAGAAACTGGGCTGACATATACCATGCTTTCCTCTGACATAGATGCCGGCAGCGAGTTCCGCAGATGCCTGATTGAAAGGAAGCTCCATTATATAGGAATCCCGCTCAATGCCAGTTATGATTTCCTGCAGAAAAAACGCTGGTCAATGTATGCCACCGCAGGCGGAATGCTTGAAAAATGCGTTTCAGGCCGAGAGGTGGCTGAATATGTGTCCAATGGCGTCACTTCATCCACGGACACGCATGAGATTTCCGTGAGGGAACTGCAGTGGTCCGTCAATGCCGCAGTCGGAGCCGAGTTCAATTTCACTCCTCTCATCGGCATCTTTGCCGAGCCCGGTGTCAGCTGGTTCTTTGGCAACGGCAGCCAGATAGAAACCATTTATCAGGACCGCCCGTTCAACTTCAACTTCCGTGTCGGCCTCCGCTTCTCCTTCCATTGAAGGAATCATCCTGAGCGCATTTGAGGCGCTTTAGCAGTCGTTCATTCCGGCAACAAGGGGTACTTTAGCAGATGGTCATATTATATTCTGCTGAACAGTCATCCCTTCGTCTGAGAAGCTGTAGAATCTGTCATCGCACATCACCACATGGTCCACGAGGGAGATGTCGAATGTCTCCATTGCGGCCTTGAGCCTGCCTGTCAGCTTTATGTCTGTCTGCCCGGGCGTGGGGTTGCCTGACGGATGGTTGTGGACGAGAATCACTCCGCTTGCAAGCTTTTCAATGGCGGTTTTCACTATCATCCTCACATCCACTGTGGTGCTGTCCAGCCCTCCCTTGCTGAACCTTTCCTTTCCGATGACATAATTGGCCCTGTTGAGGTACAGCACCCAGCATTCCTCATGCCTCAATCCCCGCATCTCAGGCAGCATCATCCTGTATATCATTTCCGGCCCGGTTATCGGGACTCTGTCGAGCCTGCATATTTCCCGCCCGTATCTTTTCCCGAGTTCAAGTGCGGCAGCCACCGTCACGGCTTTTCCCTGTCCTATGCCGCCTATGCTGCACATCTTTTCCACGGACATCGATACAAGTCCTGAAAGGCTTCCCTCCGCCATCTTCAGCAGCATCTGGGCAGTTTCCAGCACGTTGTGCCTGCCGGTTCCCGTTCTCAGCAGTATTGCCAGCAGTTCCGCATTGCTGAGGCTGTCCGCCCCCTTTGAAATCATCTTTTCCCTCGGCCTCTCATCCGGGCACAGTTCCTTCATCTTCATATCCGTCTTGCCGTCCGTCCTTTTCATCCCGCCACTTTGGGCCCTCTCCTCAGCACTTCCCTGTCATGCTTCGGCAGTCGGTCTGCGGCCGGACAAGCATTGCAAAATTACCTTCCATTTCTTATTTCCATACGCCTCCGATGCAGGTTTTTCTCTTTTTATATGCGGATTTTTCTGTTTTTTTATAAAAATGTCTATCCGTAAAATTATTCCGGATAATTGACACAAAAAAAACAGGGACATCCCAGTCTGGAGCTGTCCCTGTCAATATTGAAAGTGCGGCCCGGCCGCACTTTGTAAATTTGCCTCTGCGCTCGGCTTGCAGTTATTTTACGAATGCTATAATCTCGCCTTTGGCAACCATGTCGCCCTGCTTTGAGCAGATGGCCACGATGCGTCCGTCAACTGCAGGGATGACCTCTTCCATGCCGTAGTAGGTCTGGATATGGCTCATTGCCTGGCCTGCCTTCACTTCAGTGCCCACTACAGGAGCCGTGGAGGCGTCATCAACATCCACCTGCCAGATGAGCTGTCCTTTTACCGGAGCCTGTATCGGAGTTGCGTCAGGGTATTTCTCGGCAATCTTCTCCACATCATACTTCGGCATTTCCACCACCGGACGGGTGATGATTATCGGGGCGCCTGCCTTTTCCTTGGCAGCTTCAAGGTCTTTCTTGAAACGCTCCTTGGCTATGCCGCTCTTGTAGTCACGGTACTGCCTTTCGTGCATTGCGAACTCGAAGAGCTCTTCGTCGTCCTCGCCGAAGTCCCAGCCCTCTTCCTGCATCATCTTGCGGTACTTGTCAAGCTCGTTCGGGAATGCGTCCTGAGGATTTCCGGTGTAGAATTCAAGTCCCTTGGACTTTGCAAGTTCCACGATTTCAGGCGCAAGCTCGCCAGGGAGTTTCCCCATCTTGCCGAGAATCATGTTCCATGTGTCCTTGTCAATGGTGGTCCATCTCGGCTGGCCCTTGAGGATGTTCATCAGGTTCATCAGGGCAGTGTTCTTCACATACTGGCTGAATGGTGTCACGAGTGGCGGGTAGCCGAGGCGAGGCCATACATATTCCACTTCCTGGAACAGCATCACCATCAGGTTGTCGAGAGTAAGCTCCTGCTTGCCCTGTGCCCTGAGGGAGGCGTTGATTGCCCCGTGGAACCCTTTCAGGTCCGCCATCATCGAGCCCATCATGCCGCCCGGAAGGCCGCAGCCGACCAGGAGGGAGGACATGTGGGAGTTGTTCGGGTCGATCCAGTAGCCGAGGAATTCGTCAATGAATTTCTGGGTAAGGCGGCGCACTTCCATGTAGGCATCCATGTTGAGGTCCTTCACGAGGAAGCCGTCTGCCTTCATCATTTCACGGATGGTGATCACATCCGGATGCACCTTGCCCCATGAAAGCGGCTCTACGGCCACATCGAGGTAGTCGGCACCGGCCCTTGCCACTTCAAGCATCGAGGCTGGGGAGAATCCCGGTCCGCAGTGTCCGTGATACTGTATCTTGATGTGCGGATATTTCTTCTTGATGGATTTAGTGAGCTCTCCGAGCATGGTAGGGCGTCCGATTCCTGCCATGTCCTTAAGACAGATTTCGTCGCACCCGTATCCGACCACCTTGTCGACGATTCCCATATAATATTCCACAGTGTGGATAGGGGAGTTGGTGATGGAAAGGGCCACCTGGGAGATCATCCCGCCTTTCTTTGCATATTCCACTGAAAGCCTGAGGTTCCTGTGGTCGTTCAGTCCGCAGAAGGACCTGGATATGTTGGTGCCCTGTTTCCCCTTTACCTTATACATCAGTTCCCTGACATCGGCAGGGACAGGATTCATCCTGAGTGCGTTAAGTCCTCTTTCAAGCATGTGGGTCTGGATTCCGGCCTTGTTGAAGGGTGCCGTCCATTCGCGCACTGCCTTGTTCGGATTTTCCCCGAAAAGAAGGTTCACCTGCTCGAATGCCCCTCCGTTGGTTTCCACCCTGTCGAAGCATCCCATGTCAATGATGGCAGGAGCCACTTCCTTGAGCTGGCTGACAGTCGGGACATATTTTCCCGAAGACTGCCACATGTCTCTGTACACGAGAGAAAATTTTATTTCACGCGCCATAATCTTTGGTTTAAATTTCAATTCAACCTGCGAAGATACGCAAAATTTTGTAAAATCGGACATTTCGTATCGGAAGGCAGTCGTTGCAAAGGCACGGGAGTTGCAGGAAAATTTCTTCTGCCGTCATTGGCCTGGAATTTATGACAAGAACACATATTATTATATATACGGCAGTGTTTCTGGCGCTTTTTTCTGCAGCCTCATGCCGTCACGATGAAAAAACGATGCCCGACCCTCTTGACGAAGTGGGTCAATATGTCTTTGAATACCCCGACAGTGCGCTGAATGTGCTTGACAGCCTGCCTCCGTCCCTTCTCGATTCCGGAGAGAAGAAGGCGAAGTATGCCCTTATGTATTCCATAGCCTCGGACATCACGGGAGAAAGGCCCATGCAGGACAGTCTTGTCAGCATTGCATACAATTATTACAAGAAATACGGATCCGACAGGGACAGGCTTGAAGCCTATTATTTCATGGGCAGAATCTACGGGAATGCCGGGAATGAGAATATGGCCATGTCATGTTTCGTGCGTGCGGAATATTATATGGACGGCTCCGAAAGTCCTGAATTTGCCGGCAGGCTGTATTTTGCCAAGGCAAGGCTGTATGAGGACGGATTCGGCTACCGTGATGCCATCGAAAATTATGATTTGGCGGCACAGAGTTATCTGAAGGCGGGTGACGCCGAACATTATGCCGAATCATGTGTCCGTGCGGCAAGATCCTGTTTTTCAATGGGGGACAAGGAAAAGGCAAGGGAGTTCCTGTCGAGAATTGATACTTACTGGGATGACATACGGGACTCGGACAAGGTAAGGTATTTCAGGCTTCTGGTCAGGATGGACGAGGACATATCGCTGGATGATGTGCTCAAGGCCGTGGATGAGCAGATAGAGGATACCGGCACGCTTGAGGCCGGGAACCTTCTGTCAATAGCGGACATCTATCTGCAGTCCGGTTATGTGGATTCGGCCATGACATGGCTGAACAGGTATTCCGTAATGAACTCGGATTTCGGACGCAATCCGACTTTCTGGCTCCGTCTCTCAAGTGTATACGATTCGCTCGGCCAGGCGGAAAATGCTCTTTCCGCATACAGACGGCATGTGGTTCTGAAAGATTCCACATACATGGACAAGCTGCAGGAGAATGTAAGGCTTGTAGAGAAGCGTTTCGATGAACAGGTGAATATCTACAGGGCCAGGATGGTGTGGACATGGGTTTTTGTTGCCCTTGCGGTGACGGCGGCAGTGGCCATATTCCTGATTTTCCGCTTCAGAAGGAAATTCTGGAGGCAGAGCCGCCGGGCAGAGCATCTTGAAGGGCTGTACAGGTCAGTGTCGGACGAAAAGGAGGCCCTGTCCGGAATGGTGAAGAATTCCGTCCTTATTGATGAGCCTACGCGCAAGGTGCTTGAAAACAGGCTTTCCGTACTTGATGAGCTTCTGACCGTGCGTCTTCTTGACAAGGACAGGTATTCTCCAGAAAAGGCATCTGAAATGATAGAGTCCATTGCCTTGGACAAGGACGCCTACCTGAATTCACTCGGCCTGATGTTTTCCGTCAGGCATCCTGCCGTGGCGGACCGTTTCCGTTCTCTCCAGCTGAGCACCTGGGAGATAGGCTACTGCAGTCTCTATTGCATGGGCTACAAGGGAAAGGACATAGGAAATATACTCAGTTCGAGCCGGTATTACAAGATCAACAGTGTCATCAGAAAAAAGTTAGGCATCGGACCGAAGGACACCAACATTGACATCTACCTGAGAAAACTCATGTCTGACATAGAGTCGGAAGACAGTGAACGCCGGGGCTGACATGAAAATAGTCTGCATCCCGTGCCAAATGGAAGACAAATTGTACGCTTCGGAAGACTTTTTCTGTTTCTTTATATTTAAATTATTGATAATCAGTATTGGTCTAAAACCAAAATGTCAAACTTCCGTTTTGCCGTGAAAACTTTTCAGGTCTAATTTTGCGTCTTGGAATTTTTGATGCAGACATGAAAGACAGAAAATTTGTTTTGCGGCAGTTAGTGTATGTATTCTCCTTTTGTCTTTGTTTTCTGGCGGCAGCGGGAAATGCCCGGGCGGCTTCAGGACCGGAACATGAGGAGGCTCTTGTGCCGGAAGAATATGTGATCACGGGAAAGGTCACCGACGACCTCGGGAATCCTCTTGCGGGTGCGAGCGTGCTGATAAAGGATGCACCGCTTTCAAAAGGTGTGGTAACTGACCTTGACGGAAATTTCTCAATGACGGTATCTCCAAAGTCGGTGCTCCTCATTTCGTATGTGGGATTCCGCGACATGCGCCTTCCGGTGCTGGCCAGGAAAAAGCTCAATGTGATCCTGGAGATGGACACGGAGTTTCTGGACGATGTGGTCGTCGTGGGGTATGGCACGCAGAAAAAGTCCGACCTTACGGGCTCGATAGCTTCGGTGGACGCAAAGGACATCCGCAATGTGCCTGCCCGTTCCATGGCTGAGGCCCTTCAGGGAAAAGTGGCCGGTGTGATGGTGTCGAAGAACGACGGGACTCCTGGCAGCAGCTCGGACATAGTCATCCGCGGAGTCGGTTCCATCAACGGCCTGAATCCGCTTTTCGTGATAGACGGCGTGGCGGTTGAGAACACCGCAGACTACAATCTCAGCGACATAGAATCCATAGAAATCATAAAGGACGCAAGTGCCGCGGCCATCTACGGTTCACGGGCTGCGGGAGGCGTGATTCTCGTCACCACGAAGAAGGGAAACTACAACTCCGCCCCGAGGCTTTCGTTTTCGGCAAGGGTGGGTGTCCGCTCGCTTTCGGACATGTACGAAATGCTTGACACTCAGGATTACATCAGGGTGAAGCAGGCCCTGGGGGAGAACTATTCCCTTTGGAACGACCCTTCTTCCCTCCCTTATACCGACTGGACGGATGAAATCTACCGCAACGGTCTGGAGCACAGCTATAATCTCTCCCTTTCGGGAGGCGGCGGCAAGATCCGGTATTATCTGGCCGGGGCGTACGAAAGGGAAAACGGCACGCAGGTTGACAACTGGTGGGAGAGGATTTCCGCAAGACTGAATGTGGACTATGCAGTCAACAAGGCCGTGACTGTGGGCACAAAGATATATTTCGCAAGGCTCAGGGAGAATCCCTACACCCTTTCATTCCCGTGGGTTTCAATTCCGTTCATGAGCGTGAAGAACCCTGACGGTTCCTGGACTGCCATTCCTGACGGCATTGACACTTCTGCCGGCAACCCGAGGGGCGACATAGGCCTTCATCACTACAAGTCCTCTGACATTGTGGGCAATGCAGACCTTTATGTTGACTGGAACATCGTGGACGGGCTGAAGCTGAATGTGACAGGGGCTGCCCATTTCGGAGGCGGGTATGATGACAATTACACTGAAGCCAACGACCTCGGCCGTTCCCCGACCACCGACAGCTATTACAAATGCCTGGACTACAGCGAAGAATATACCTTGACTACGACCCTTTCATACGGCAAGGTGTTCGGCGGAAAGCATGACTTCAATGTGATGGCCGGATTCGAGGCGAAGGCAGCCAATTATGCCTTTGTGAGCGGCACTGCGACAGATTTTCCGATATCCGACCCGCAGTCGTTCGCCTTGTCCGCCGTGGATGACATGTCCGCATCGGGCACATTGAGCTATGACAGGTTCCTTTCATTTTTCGGAAGGGTGACTTATTCATATGACAACAGGTATCTTTTCACCGCCAATTTCCGCCGGGACGGCTCCCCGAAGTTCGGCCCGAATCACAGATGGGGCAATTTCCCTTCTTTTTCTGCCGGATGGAAGATTTCGGAGGAGCCTTTCTTCAAGAACTGGTCGCAGAACTGGCTGACTTCCGTCAAGCCTCGCGTCAGCTGGGGTATCCTCGGCAACGACACTGCCCTTGCAAGCTACTCCTATCTGTCATCGTTCAAGAATGTCACGGTACATTCATTTGACGGCTCGTCGGCAGTTTCCGGCTACAACAACCCCAAGGTCATCAACGAAGACATCAAATGGGAGTCAATCCGGACGATTGATGCAGGAATTGACCTCGATTTCTTCGACAACAGGCTTTCGCTCTCGTTCGACTGGTACCGGCGCATCACCAAGGACATGATATATGCCCTTTCAGTGCCGCCTTCCTCCGGTATCACCCAGCCTTCGTCGCTCGGCACAATGTCCACAGTTCCGGTGAATCTTGGACGCATCGACAACAACGGATGGGAACTCCTGGTCAGCTACAGGAACAATGTCGGCGGACTGAACTATTCCGTCAGCGCGAATGTGTCGCAGAACCGCAACAAGGTCATTGACCTCGGCCTTCCGACAGCCTATATCTATGGGGGAGGAGGACATCCGAATGAGGGGCCGAGTCCCTGCAAGACTGTCAACGGCATGCCTGTGAGCAGTTTCTGGGGACTGAAGACCGACGGGATGATTACCTCGCAGGAGGAGATAGACGAGCTCAATGCCATAGCCCGTGCCAACGGCCACGAGTATTATCACCAGCGCCTTACCGGTGTCGGGGACCTGAAGTTCGTGGACCTGAACGGTGACGGCACCATCAATGATGATGACTGCACCTTCATCGGCAACCCGTGGCCGAAAGTCCAGTACGGATTCACTATTTCTCTGGACTACAAGGGAATCGACTTTACCGCCGACTTTCTGGGCGTTGCCGGGAACGATGTCATGAACCTTTCGAAGTCCTATACCCAGAGCGTGGTCCAGAGTTCGAATACGACTGCCGAGGTCTTCAAGGCTTCATATTTCATGGGCAACGGACTCTCTGACCGCCCTCGCATCATGGCTCTCGACCCGTCCAACGGAAATGCCGTCGTGAAGGACCCGAACCGCAATTATGCAAGATATTCAGACTATTTCATCGAGGACGGCTCCTATCTTAAGCTGAAGAATGTCACCCTCGGCTACACTTTCCCGCGCAGATGGACGAGAAAGGCCAAGATAGACAGGCTGCGTATCTATGTTACGGGAAACAACCTTCTGACATTCACGAAGTTCGCGGGACTTGACCCGGAGTTTGCCGGTGCGTCGAAGACTGCCTCCGGAGTGTATTACGGCAGCACATATCCCCAGACAAGGATGGTGGCGTTCGGAGTGGACCTTTCGTTCTGATCCGCCATAGGGCATGACGGGAGCTGTCCAGATCTGATACCTGTTGCGTCATTTCCCTATGGATTAATAATTTTCAGAGACCAAACAAATGCACGAAATGAAAAGATTTTTCAAGAATATGGTGATATTTCCGGTCATGGCCCTGTGCCTTTCCGGACTTTCCTCCTGCCGGGATTTTCTCAACCTGTCGGACCCTGAAGCCCTGTCCGACGGCAATTTCCCGACGGACCTTGAACATATAGGGCTCGTTGTCAATTCCGTGTACGGTGCTCAGCACCATTGGTATTTTCTCGGCAACTATTGGGCAGGATATGTCATGTATTGTGTCGACCATACCATTGATCTCCAGTGGCATGAGGACCAGGAATGGGTCGACATCCTTGCCGGTGACGTGAAGACCGGTAATGAGAAGGTCACTGACCCGTGGACTGCATTGAGCTTGGGAGTCTATTATTCCAATACTGCCCTCGAGGAGATTGCTGAATACCGCCAGACCGCCCCGGAATCCGAAAAGGCTGCGCTGGACAACTATGAGGGCGAATGCCTTTTCTTCAGGGCGTTCTACCGCTGGCACATGCTTTCCCTCTATGGGCAGCCGGACATGGACGGGGTCGGCATTCCGATAATCCAGTCCGTTCCCAAGACCCTTGAGGAAATGTATGTGGGCAGGGAAACCACAGGGGAGTGTTATCAGGCAATAATAGATGACCTGGTGGCAGCCGAGTCCCTTCTCACGCAGACGGACAATCACCGTGTGACCCTGTGGGCAGCCAAGGCTTTCCTGGCCAAAGCATATTTCTTTGCCGGTCAGGATGCCAAGGCATTGGAATATCTGAAGGACTGCATTGACAACAGCGGCAAGAGCCTTGTGTCCTATGAAGACTACAGGATGATGTTCAACGGCTATGACGAGTACGAGTACAACAGCGAATCATTCTACGAAGTCGGCAACACCGCCGACCCGACAGGCGGCAATGCCTACGGCTCACCGAACACCGGCTCAACCCTTTCCCTGTATTATCCTCCGTTCTGCATAGGCCCTGACGGCTCCAGGACAGCCATGTCCTACGGCAACCAGTACATGCACGACCGCAACCTTCTCCGTTTCGGCTACACCGATCCGGCCCCGCTTTCAGACGCTGTGCTGCAGGTTTCCGGCAACGGTGACAATGCCGGATATTCCCTTTCGGAGGAATATATGGCCCGCCAGCAGGAATACAGGGACAAGCTCGCTACTCCGGAATATGACTATGAAAACTTCCCTGATCCCCGCCTTTTCGTCTGTGCCCTCCAGCCCTTCGTGGATGAGGTCCAGATGACATTCGACGGTGTGAAAGGCTATCACAAGGTCGCCCAGGTCGAGTTCGGCCACTGGTGGGAGATGGATCCGTCCACCGGCAATGACCCGCAGACCTTCTACGGCTGGCCCGTCCGGAAATACAACTACCTTGACGGCCATCTTGCCAATGACACCCGTAATGTGGCCGGCTACAACATCTATTTCATCCGCCTTCCGGAGCTGTACCTCCTTTACGCATATCTCATGAAGGATACCGATGCCGCCACCGCCCTTGAATATGTCAACAAGGTGCACCGCCGTGCATGGGGCTATGATGCTGATTCCCCGTCGGCAGTCGATTATCAGACCCTTGCCGACCGGACGAAGACCGCCTCCGACGATCATCTTGCCAATGACCCCATCTTATATGAAATGTGGGCCGAAATGTTCGGTGAAATGCGCTGGTGGGAATATGTCCGCCATTTCCGCCTCGGCCGGCAGGAGGCTGACTGGTACAAGACCGTCTCCGGCCCCGGCGCCGCCAAGACCAACATAGTCTGGAAGGACCGCAACTATGCCATGCCTATCCCTACGACCGAATTCGAGTCCAACCCTAATCCGGATATGGTCCAGACCCCCGGATATTGACAACTATAACAGCCATTTTCCCTCCCTTTTGTGTCAGACAATGTGCGGAAGGAATCCTTTTGATAACGGGACTGCTGAGATATTTTTTGTCTGAACATCATTGCTGCAACAAAAATTTGTCAAATAAATAAATTTTCATATCTTTGCAGTCCCAAATGAATATGGTGCCCATAGTTCAGTTGGTTAGAGCGTCAGATTGTGGTTCTGAATGTCGTCGGTTCGAATCCGACTGGGCACCCTCCCAAAAGTCCTTGAAATCCTTGAATTTCAGGGACTTTTTCTTTTGTGTCAATTCTCTGTCTGATAGGCGGTATAATTGCCAAAAACGGTTGGCTGCATTTAACAGAAATCTTGTGTCTGGTGGTATTTAAGCAATCTTCATTATAGTACCGAGATGTTCTTTGGTGAGGTTTTCTTTTTAGTGCTTTGGCTTCAATTTGTTTACATACAGTCATATATGCATATAACTACTCGGAAATTTTGCAAAAAATACCGAGTGATAAAATTCGTGGTTTTATTGTTGTGTGCAATATGCCGACTAAATAATTTCTGCGAGGAAAGGGGTGGCTCACGATATTCTTCCTAAATTTGCGTGACGGCATAGCTGTTGGAGAGGACGGGGAGAATCGTATGCCGCAACAGGTTGATTTACAGGATGGAATTTGATGGTTTATGAAGATATTGCATACTTCGGACTGGCATCTGGGCCAGATTTTTTATGGATATGACAGGAGGGAGGAGCAGGAGGCTTTTCTAAGAGCGCTGGCGGGGGTCGTGGGGCGTGAGAGGCCTGACGTGATGATTGTCAGCGGTGATGTGTTTCATAATTCGACGCCGTCTGCGCAGGCGAAGAAGATGTATGTGGACGGGATGGTCCGGATTCATGAGGCCTGCCCGGAAATGACGATGGTGGTGACGGCTGGCAATCATGACAGTCCTTCGAGGCTTGAGGCGGAGGACGGGCTCTGGCGTCATGTCAATGTGCGTGTGATAGGGTCTTTTGCCAGGCGGGAGGACAGGACGGCTGATTTTTCCGGGCATGTCGTGGATGTGGTGAGGAATGGACGTGTCATAGGCCATGTGGCTGCGGCACCTTACGCCTCACCGAGGAGTTTCCCGGAAGTGACTGCTCGGGTAGAGGCTGCTGTGGATGAGAAAACGAACCGGACGGGTAATGAGAACTCGTATCGGACGGAAGATGAGGGGCAGACCGAAGACCATACGGAAGATAGGATGGCATTGTGGTTCAGAGGGTTGTCTGATTATGTCAAAAGTCTTGACGACGGGCTTCCGTCTGTGCTTTCGGCTCATCTTGCAGTGGCGGGGAGCGATGCCGAGGGGCACGATGATCTGGTCGGCGGGATGGACTATGTGGGGGCAGAACTGCTCGGGGATGCGTATTCTTATGTGGCTCTGGGACATATTCATAAGCCTCAGACTTTTGCTGGAGGGCGGATGAGGTACAGCGGGTCGCCGATAGCCGTGAATTTTGATGAGAGCTATATGCATTCTGTGACGGTGGTGGAGCTGGATGCAGGAGCAAAAACTTTGGTCCGGACGGTGCAGATGCCTGACCCCGTGCCGCTTGTGACTTTGCCGGGTAAGGAGCCCGGTGAGCTGGAGGCCGCTTTGGATGCCCTGGCGCGATTCCCGGCAGACAGGCCGGCTTATGTCCGGCTCAATGTGCTGGTGCGTGGACTTCTGCCTGCCGACAGCGAGATGAAGGCGGCAGAGCTGGTGCGCGGAAAGATGTGCCGTTACTGTTGCATGAAGGCGGTGAGGGCGGAGGATTCCGTCCGGCGTGAGGGGCGGCCTGACTTCACGGTGCAGGAGATGCGGGAAATGGATCCGCTGGATGTGGCCAGAATGTATTTTCACGACAAAAACGGCACGGAAATGCCTCAGGATATGGTAGATATGTTCAAAGAGGCAGTGAAGAAAGCCCGTAATTTCAATGTGGAGAAGGAGTGATATGGAATACGAGAGACTGGAAATCAAAAATATAGCATCAATCGAACATGCGGTGATCGACTTCAGCAGCGGACTGCTTGCAGAAGAGCCGCTTTTTCTGATATGCGGAGAGACAGGGGCGGGAAAGAGTACGATTCTGGATGCCATATGCCTTGCGCTTTTCAAGAAGACGCCGAGGATGTCCGAACGTAGCGGGCAGAATGGGGAGATAACCGACGGGGATGTTGGGGTGAGTTTCTTCGACACACGGCAGATGATGCGTAAGAATACGGCTGAGGCGTATGTGAGGCTCGATTTTGTCGGCTCCGACAAGTCGAGATATACGGCAGAATGGTCTGTGGCACGGGCCCGCAGGAAGGTGAGCGGTGCGCTGCAGCCTGAGAAATGGGTGCTTGCCGATCATGCCGCCGGGGTGACTTATGTCAAGGTGAGGGATATTGAGAGAGTCATCGGAGATGCTGTCGGGCTCACTTTTGAGCAGTTCTGCCGGACATCGATGCTTGCCCAGGGCGAGTTCACGAGGTTTCTCAAAAGTCCGGACAAGGAGAAGGCTGCGATACTTGAGAAACTGACCGGCACCGGCCTTTTTTCTGAGGTCGGCAAGGCCATATTCAGGATAACTAAAGAGAAGTCGGAAGCATGTGAAGCTCAGCGGAGGAAGCTGGACGGGATTCAGGTGATGGATGATGCGGCCCTTGCAGAGAAAAAGGCAGAACTTGAGAGAGCCAAGACGCTTTCGGCCTCACTAAAGAACCAGCGGGCGGATGAAGAGCGGAAGATGCAGTGGCTCAGGAGGTCGCATGAATTGCAGGTCGAGCTGCAGACAAAGAGTACGGTTCTTGAGGGTGCGCAGAAAACGGCTGCGTCGGAAGAGACACAGGAGGCTCGGAAGAATGCCGAGGACTGGAACCTGACGGCGCCGGTTCGGCAGAATATTTTGAATATTAGAGAGTTTGAAAAGACTCTGAAGAAGTGTGAGACTAAGGAGGCCGAGTGTCTGAACACTTTTCTTCAGCTGAAGGCTGAAGAGTCGGTTTTGATCGGGGAGAAGCAGAATCTTGACGGGCGACTTTTGCGTGCCGGCGCATATTTTAATAGTGTCGCTGAGCAGGAGCCGATGCTGAAGGAAGGAAAGGCATTGGCGGACGCTTTGGATGAGGCTTTGGCTTCTGAAAGGGAAGCGGACAAGGCCGTTGTGGCTCGGAAAGAGTATGAAAAGAAAGCCGAAGACTTGCGCAAGATATTTGATGACAGGAAGAATGAGCATGATAAGCGCAAGAGGGAATATGAGGAGGTAGAGAAGCGTTACAAGAGTGAGCAGAAGAGATTGGACGCAATGGGTGTCGAAAAAGTGCACGAGGAAAGTGAGCGTCTTGAAACTCTTGGGAAG
Organism: uncultured Bacteroidales bacterium; assembly: GCA_944323825.1. Classification (GTDB taxonomy): domain Bacteria; phylum Bacteroidota; class Bacteroidia; order Bacteroidales; family UBA932; genus Cryptobacteroides. The sequence goes on along the minus strand of CALUTY010000016.1, from coordinate 19,706 downwards.
AATGCCAGGACAGCGAAAGATGGATTGGCCACTCTTGTGGAAAAGGAAAACGATTTGGCTAAAGAACGGGAGCGTGTGAGGCAGGCTCAGGTTGATTTGGCAAAAGATCTCCGCCTGAAGTCGGAGGCTGAAAAGAAGTACCTGACGGAGAAGAATAATTGTGACGAGGCCTTGAAAATATATGAACGCCAGTCTGAAATGGTCAGCGATATGGCTAAGGAGCTAAGGAGCAGGCTTGTAGAGGGAGAATGCTGCCCTGTGTGTGGTCAGACGGTTGTGCATGTGTTTTCTGATGAGCAGTTTGAGTCGCTTCTGCAGCCTTTCAGAAAGGAGAAAGAGGCGGCCGAGAAGAAATATCGTGATGCAAAGGATGTGTTTGACACTCTGACGGCTTCCGTCGGGAGCAAAGGAAAAGGTCTCAAAGCCATGCAAGAGGATTTGAAACAGCATTCGAGTCAGTGCGAGATTAGCAGAAGTGCTGTCTATAAGCAGGTTCTGGGGTGTATTCGGGACTGGCAGGATTGGCAAAGTCAGTCTGGTCGGCAGGGCGATGAGGCGGGTAGTGAGTCGACAGCTGTCGGCGGTATGTATGCGGGAGTATCGTCCGATGCGGTGTCTGCAGAGGCGATGCCTGCGAGTGCGCTTCAGGAGACTCTTGAGGCTGTCGTCAAAGAAATTGAGGCTGTTGAAAAGATTGTTAAGGAGAAGGAGAATGCGATAGAGGAATGCCGCCGTGTCATAGGCAGGATCAATGTTGAATTGACAGAGGCTCAGAAGACCTGTTCGTCTGCTCTTGAAGCAATGACGGATGCGGATAAGAAGCTGGATGAGATGTGCAAACAGGCCGAGAGCCAGAAGACGATTGCGCAGAATCATTCCATGGCGGCAGCTAAGAAACTGGAGTCAGTTTCCCCGCTCATTCTGATTCAGGACTGGAGGCAGGTATGGGTTGCGGCACCGGAGTCGCTGATTAAGGACATCCGCGAGGAGTCTGAAAAATATGCGAAAGCCGTGGAGCTGAGAGAGTCCCTTGAGAAGTCCCGCGAGGGTCTTTCCGCTCTGATCGGGACTTTCACTCAGATGACGGAATCAGTGTGCGGCAACTTCCCGCAGTGGCAACAGGCGACCACAGAGATGCTGGTAAATATCGGAGAGACAAGGCTGCTGCAGGATTCGTCCTCAGGCGTCGGTCAGCAGCAGAATCCTCTTTCCGCTGCCGGACAAGTGTCCGAGACTTTCCGCAGGCGCTGGACTGAGTGCTTGACCCGGAAGGGAAGCCATGACTTCAGACTGGAAGAGTGGAAGCCGTTTTTCGAACCCCGTTGGACGGATCTGCTCAGTAAGGCTGTTTCCGTGAGTACGGAAAAATTCTCCGCTGCTCAAAGCATTGCTTCGGAACGGAGCAAGGAGGATGCCTTTTATCAGTCGCATCAGGATATGAGTCGTGAGCGCGTCGAATGGCTGATGTCCAATCTGACGGATGACTCTGCCGACGCTCTTACAGAAAAACTTAGGCGTATTGATGCGGCTCTTGAAAAGGCCAAGACTGAATATGCTCAGGTTGAGAACGGCATCAGAACGCACGGGGAGTCGAGACCGGAGATTCAGGACGGGGATACAGTTGAAGCCCTTGAGGAAAGGATAATGGACCTTGATGCCCGTAAAGCTGAAGCTGACAAGAATATCGGCGCCATCGGGTCGATACTTGCTCTCAATGAGCAAAATCTCCGTATCCGGGAGAAGGATGAGACTCTGCTCCGCTCCCTCGAGAAAGAGTATCATCGCTGGGAAACCCTCAACGGCATGTTCGGAAGTGCGGACGGAAGCCGTTTCCGGGGCATAGCGCAGGCGTTCATCCTCAAGCAGCTGCTGATGTGCGCCAACCGCTATCTGCAGTGCTTCTCACCTCGGTACGAGCTTGATTGCCAGCCCGGTTCTGTGGGCATCGTCATCCGGGACCTTTATCAGGGCGATGCCGTGAGGCCATACAGCACCCTTTCCGGTGGCGAGGGCTTCATAGTCTCGCTTGCATTGGCTCTCGGCCTTTCAGCCATGACCAGAGGGAACGCCTCTGTCGATGTCCTTTTCATTGACGAGGGCTTCGGCACCCTCAGCGAGGACTATCTCAATACTGTGATCGACACTCTGTCCCGCCTTCATGAGACCGGCGGCAGAAAAGTAGGCATCATAAGCCATGTCGACATCCTCCGTGAGCGCATTCCCGCCCAGATCCGCCTTCTCCGCGAGAACAACACGGCAAGTCGCGTCGAGGTGGTCAGGCTGTAGTCCATCTTGCCTGCTGGTTATCGCACATATCCTGAAAAGGAATATGTGCAACCCCATTATGCAGAACGACCTCGCAGGCTCTAAGAAACTCTACAGCTTCTTTGACAGCGTCTTTGCGTCATATGAAAAACAAGGGAATGGGTAGCCTTCTTTGGGGTTATCAGTTTGGATTTCCATATAGATTATTTTCGGCTTAAAGAAATCCTCCCATTCCGTAAATAAAAAAATCTAATCTGCCAAGATGCGAACCATTTCGGCAGGCGTGACAACAAATGGTTTTACAGGGAAATGCTTGATATTGCCTGTAACAAGATAAGAATCTTCAACGGAAAGAGCGACCTCGTAGAATACGATGTCTTTCGGATCCGGAAAATCGATATCCGCTGTCGGCGCCCTGTCTATATTTAATCCATCGGCAATAATGGCTTTGATTACTGTCTCTATCAATGGAAGATCCAGATGGAACTTTGGTCTTGATAACACGCTCTTGTATTCTTCAAGGATCTCGTCATTGAATAGAGGCACAATCCGTTCCTGCACGATTGCACGGAAGACTTTGACAGGATTGGATTCAAGATTACTTGATATGAGTGCAGAGACAATGACATTGGTGTCGATGACGGCAAAAATTTTATCTTTCATTGCGGGCATTCTGTATCTCGGCATTAATTTCATCAAGTGTAAGATCCTGCACTCCTGCGGCAGCAGCCTGTGTCCTCATTTCAAGGAATGCCTCCCATGCTTCTTTATTTATCTGATCCCTGCCGGATGCCTTTATCTCGAAGGGAATGCGTCTCTCGCGCACGACCGTTTTCATGAATACAGTGATTGCTGCAGTGCTTGTGAGGCCGAAATCATCGCATATCATGTCGAATTTTTTCTTCAGGGTATCATCCACCCTCATTGATAATGTTGCTTGTCCCATGATAGCCTACTTTAAATTGTATGGACAAATATAATACAATGTATTGATTAATGCAATGTAATGTCTGTATCTATGACAAAAGCACATACGATAAAGTGGGATTTTTTTAAGCCGAAAATTGTGTATGGGCAGTTTCAAGATAGTGCAAGAGGAAAAGTCCCGTCTTTCAACCTTTTTGATTTGTGGCAAATCACTTCTACTGAAGTACTTAACATATCATTTCTGGTTTACATATAGTTTACATGGATGCCACAGAAGTGTTTCAAACAGGGATGAAGGCCAAAGGAAAGGGCAAAAAGAAAAAGCAGTTACCTTTGATGATAACTACTTAAAAAAGCAATTATTTAGCCTATAGTTTGGTTGGGATTAATCCGCACGGCGGATTTTTCCCGTGCCCTGCGCCACGGGCGCTCTTACATGGAATCACATGATGCCGCCAGGCTTCGCCTGCTTCTTTTGTGCTGTAATTCCAGGTCTTGAGCGAGCTCAGACCTTGTCATTACGGCACAAAAAAACGCCTGACTTTCAAGTCAGGCGCATCATGCGATTCCATGTGATCCGGTTGGGATATTTACTGCAATTTCTTCACTTTTCAAGCCTTTTCACCATTTGATTCAAAATTACATAAATAGTTATAAATCAATAATAATATACTATTGTGCAATTTCTCACTTTTCATCTGATTTCAGTAGTCTTTCATTAAGTAGGGGAAAAATTATGAAAATTCCCCTACCGTTTGTATCTTTGTAATCGTTGTTATATCAAATAGATTTGCATTATGGCTACTTTTCAGAAAAGGCTTTCGTCGAAAAATGACAAAAGCTCTGACAAAAAGGAGATTCTTATCAGGCTCCGTCACGGCAAGAACATAGAAGTCTTCGCCAAGTCAAGGATATTCATCCATCCCAAATTCTTCAGCATCAAAGACGGGGACATCGTCATCAAATCCCGCATATTTACTGAGGAAGTTCGGGAGGCCAACCTGCTTAAAAGCCGTCTTGACTCGCTCACAAACCACATTGCCGGAGAATTCCAAAACACTCCGAAAGAGACAGTCAGCTCAGAATGGATGCAGCAGGTAATAGACCGCTTCACATGGCCTGAGCGATACGAAGAAAAAGTCGAAGAGCCCCGAAAGACATTCTTCGAGCTATACGACATCTTCCTGTCCTCGAAAGACAATATCTCGGCAGGTAGAAGCAGGCACTACAAAGTATTCATAAACACCCTCAAACGATACGAACTTTATAGCAAAGAGTACCTTGATGTTGACACTCTAACCCCGCAGACATTACAAAGTCTTGTGGACTTCATGAAGAAAGAACACACCTTTTTCCGCACCACAAAACAAGGTATCAAGATTCCCAAAGCAGCCTACAAGGATATCTACGAACTTGCCCCTGAAGGCAGAGTGCCTGGTCCGAGAGGCGACAACTACATCCGAAGCGAACTAAAAATGCTGCGGGCATTCATCCTATGGGCCAACAGACAAGGGTACACCACCAACGACCCGTTCAGAAAATATTCAATAGGAGCTGAAGTCTATGGTAAGCCCATCTACATAACATCGGAAGAACGGGACCAGATCTACGCCACTGACCTCTCAAAGTCCCCGATGCTTGAAAGACAGAGGGACATATTCATATTCCAATGCCTGACCGGTTGCCGCGTCAGCGACCTCTACCGTCTCCGCAAAGACAGCATCGGCACCGACCGTCTCGGCACATTTATCCAATACATCCCCCATAAGACCATAGAAGACAATCCACAGACAGTCAAAGTATATCTTAACGACAACGCTCTTGAAATACTTGAAAAGTACCAAGACAATCTGTCTGACACGCAGAGTATCCTGCCGCTTATATCGCAACAGAAGTACAACGATGCGATAAAGGAAATTTTTCACTTCTGCGGCATAGAGCGGACTGTTCCGGTCCTTAACCCAGTGACCGGAGAGACCGAACACAAAAGCATAGCCGACATAGCAAGCAGCCACATGGCCAGACGCACCTTTGTCGGCAATCTGTACAAGAAGGTAAAAGACCCTAACCTCGTAGGCAAGCTCTCAGGGCACAAAGAAGGCTCCCGGGCCTTCGCCCGATACCGCGACATTGACGATGATATGATAAAGGAGATGTCCGAATTGTTATAATTAAATTAACTTTGCAGAAAAGATATACAAATGATAGACATCAGCAGACTCGAAATATATAGGGAAAACAACCGCCTTGAAGCCAAAAGAGCCAAAGGCGGGCTTCCCGGCAGTCTCTGGGAGACATATTCCGCATTTGCCAACACCGACGGCGGCATCATCCTCCTGGGCGCAGACGAAAAGGATGGCGGGCAGCTTGTACCCACCGGACTGACAGAAGATGAGGTCAGAAAGATGCAGAAGCAGTTCTGGGATTCAATCAACAACCGTCAGAAAGTCAGCGATAATATCCTTACAGACAAGGATGTGTACCCTATGGAATATGAGAGTAGTCGTATCATGGTCATCAATGTACCTCGGGCACACCGCGAGCGCAGACCGGTATATATCAACAGCGACATCTTCTCCGGCACATACAAGCGCAACAGTTCCGGAGACTACCATTGCACTAAAGAGGAAATCCGCGCTATGCTTCGCGACCAGGGCGCAGAGACGGTCGATACCAAAGTCCTCGATACATTCGACCTGTCTGCCCTTAACTCGGAGAGCATTTATGCGTTCCGTATGAGCTTCCGCAACACACATGTCTCCCATCCCTGGGACCAGCTCCCGGATGAGGACTTCCTCGTACAAATAGGAGCAGCGGCCAAGAATATAACGACAGGCAAGTTTCATCCTACAGGCGCAGGACTCCTGATGTTCGGTAACGAATACGAGATAGTCCGCGAATACCCCAACTATTTCCTCGACTTCCGTGAAATGGTAAACGACATCACGGAATGGTCTGACCGTATCTGGTCCACATCGGGAGACTGGAGCGGCAACATCTTCGACTTCTACCGCCGGATAGTCACCCGAATAGTCCAGGATCTCAAGGTTCCATTCCGTCTTGAAGGACTCTACCGTATCGATGACACTCCCCAACACAAGGCCGTCCGCGAAGCCCTGGCCAACTGTCTAGTCAACGCAGACTACTACGGCAGAGGAGGAGTCGTGGTCTGCAAACATCCCGACCGCCTCGTGTTCGAGAATCCCGGTACTATCAGGATAGGCAAGGCCCTAATGCTTGAAGGCGGCCACTCCGACCCGAGAAACTCCGTCATCATCAAGATGTTCTCAATGCTCCACATAGGAGAGCGTGCTGGAAGCGGAATGAGCCGAATCATCTCCGCCTGGTCTGCAGCCGGCTACGAAAACCCTGTAGTCGAAGAACTCATCGGCAACATCGAAAGAACCACCCTGACCCTTCCTCTCACCCATGTTGCCAAAGGTACCCAAGAAATGTTCAAAGGTACCCAAGAAACTGCGAAAGGTACCCAAGAATGTACCCAGAAAAACGCCGCGACAAGCATCTCAGAGGCCGAAAGTACCCAGAAAAGGAGTGTCCTGGACAAAGGTACCCAAGAAATTGTTGCAAAGGTACCCAAGAAAACCATCAAAAGAGCCGGGACTATTGAACTCGGAAAGACTGCCAATGCCATCCTGAATGCCATTTTAGTCCAGCCTACGGTAACCCGTGAAATGCTCGCCGAACAGCTGAAAGTCTCCGATGCCACCATTAAAAAGCATCTGAAGAATTTCCGTGATATGGGATTGATAGAACGGGTAGGCGCAAACAAAGGCGGCTACTGGAAAGTCAAGAAATAGAATGTCTATGTCCCGAAACATCGTCTGCTCAATATACCGCAGTCTTTGCGCTTTTTCCAAAGAGTCCGAGAATGTACTCCAATATTTCGAACAGCATGATTACTCTTCCGAGCGAACCCCATGGCCAGCAGACAAAAGGGTAATTGAAACTCCTGACTGCCCAAGCCTTGATAGTCTCACAAGAAGACTTCTCAGGTATAGAACCAACTATATTGATGATGACAACCCGATACCCGAAGAGCAGCTTCTTGACTTACACAATATCCGGCTATGCGTTGAATACTTCAACCGCAGTAAGGACGACCGTCTTGCCCAGACATTTCAGGACATACCCCGATATTCCATACAGCAAGTAACCCAGTACTTTAAAGACTATGGATTAATCAATGAATATTCAGCAGTACAGGAAATCCTGGACTTTCTTAATGCTGTAAGAGAGTGGCATCGGGACTCATATCTCAGCATACCCGCAACCATAGCACTCAAACTCGTAGTAAACAGCCGTGAACTCACTCCCCAGGAGCAGCAGGCCGCAATAGACTACAGCGGATTCGATGCGATATTCAACAAAAGCAAGTACGATTCCACTCAAAGACACGCATTGTACGATGCCCTTGCCGCCCTATACTCCGACAGCACTATAAAAAGACCGCATCTCGTAATAGTCGCAGTCATTGCCAAGCTGCGCACATCCCGGTCATACAGAAACACGCTGAAGGGAACCTTTGAAAGCAACAAATCCGATTTTTTCACAGCTCTGGGCAAAGATCCAAAAACCGCAGGCAGCTATAGAGAAAAGACATGCCTTAAACTGATTCATAAAAGCCACAGAGATCTCGCAGACGCCATTTTGCAGGAAGCTTTTAGCACCAGGCGGTAAAACATTTTAGCATGTTTTAGCATAAATCATCATAACTCACAGTAATTGCATTACTTACAAAGCCGCTAAAAAATTTGTACAGTAATGCAATTGTCATTTTCTGTCCTACATTTTCACCAGATACCTTTGTCACTGCAAACGGTCTGAAAGTCACAAAGCAATCATTCAGACCGGGCTCCCACAGTCGGAAACGACAACCGCTTTATTGCTTTACGGGTGGGATAACAGACAAAAGACAGATAGAAAATGACAAAAGACCTATTTGAATTATCAGAACTGCTCCCCGACCTGACAGTGTCAGTAAAACTGTCAGACCTCCTGCAGGCCAACAGACAGCTCCTCGCCGAAACCATTGACACTATATCAAGCCCGGCAGGAAACAAAGACAGCTCAGCTACTGCATCCTACATCACCCGCGAACAGATGATGAGCGACTTCGGAATATCCGCCACCACCCTCTGGCGATGGGACAAAGCCGGCTACCTCATCCCGTGCAAACTTGGTACTAAAGTACTATACAAAGCAGAAGATGTCCTGAAAGTAATGGAAGTCAAAAGAAGGAGGAACAGCGATGAAAACAGATAACCCTATTGAACAGATAATCCGTGAGGCCGAATACACCGGTCCAGTTTCAGGAGGAATGTTCAAAGTCCAGAAAGTAAACGACATGATAGATGCCACACTGAGTAAAAAAGACCCGGAAGACTTGTTCTTCCGGATGTGGTTTGAAGGCGAGATCGTATGCCTTTTCGGCAACTCCAACTGCGGGAAATCCATCTTTGCAGTCCAGATAGCCGACCGCATCTCCCGCAGCCGGAAAGTCTTGTATGTAGACTGTGAACTGTCCGACAAGCAGTTCCAGCTCCGCTACACACAGCGGGACACCGACCCCGCGACAGGAGAAGACCGGATATCCGTATACCGGTTCTCCGAAAACTTCCTCCGGGCCACCATCGATCCGGACAAACTGACCGAAGAAACCTACGGAACAAATGTAATCACCCAGATAGAGCACACAGCCATTCACAATGACGTGCAGGTAATTCTCATCGACAACATCACATTCCTGTGCAGCACCACGGAAAAAGGAGACGATGCCGGAAAATTCATGCTCAGCCTGCTGACCCTCAAAAAGAAACACGGCTGGTCAGTAATGGTCATGGCCCATACTCCCAAAAGAGACCCTTGGAGGCCCATAACGCAGGATGACCTCGCCGGCTCCAAGAAACTCGCAAACTTCTTTGACGGCATCCTTGCCATCGGAGCCAGTTCAAAAGGAGAGAACATCCGCTATGTCAAACAGTTGAAAGCCCGCTCCACACAGATAACATACGGAGCAGACAATGTCGCTGTGTACACCATTGAAAAGCCCGACAACTTCCTCCGTTTCTGCTATGACACCACCTCTGCCGAACAGGAACACCTGAAAGAGAAAAAAGACGGGGACATATCCCAGGAAGTACTAAATGTGCTCGAGCTCAGCAGTCAGGGCAAAAGCCTTGGCCAGATAGCCAAAGAACTCGGCATCAACAAGACCAGAGCCTATCGTATCAAACAGAAGTATCAGCCGATATACGAAAGCGCGGTTCAGTCGTTACAGCCGTTGCAGCCGTTACAAGTGAAACACACCGAAACCACATCGCAAGAAGGAGGTAATCATGAACTATAAATACCATCTACAGAAGTACAGCGGCCCTAAATCCCGGTATAACTGCCCCGAATGTGGAGGCAAACACTGTTTCACCCTATATGTTGATACCGAAGGACACATCCTGGACGAAAGAGTCGGCAGATGCGACCACGAAAGCAGCTGCGGTTATCACTACACCCCGTCCGAATACTTCAGAGACCACTCATGGAAGTCGGACATCAGACCGGCATACAGGCATAACGCAGCCACGACACCTCACATCGCACCTGCCCCGCCCTGCACCATCCCGGATGAATATGTGATACGCTCCATCAGATACAACCTCCGTAGCCACCTTCTCCAATGGATGTCCACATTCATAGACCCCCTCATCATAGAGGGACTTATCGAAGAATACGCACTCGGCATCACCTGCAGCGGTGACATCATCTACTATCAGATAGACAGGGATTTCCGTTGCCGGACAGGAAAGATTATGAAATACAACCCTGCTACCGGACACCGTATCAAAGATCCCGCCGCACCTGGCAAAGTAAACTGGGTCCACTCCATCCTCAAGCAGAGAAAACTGCTCCCCGAAGATTGGACTCTGTCCCAATGCCTGTTCGGTGAACACCTCCTGTCCGCATATCCCGACAACAAAGTGATGCTTGTCGAGTCAGAGAAAACCGCCCTCATCGCCTGCGCATTCATGCCGCAGTTCAACTGGCTGGCCACAGGCGGAAAATCCAATCTTGGAAGAGACAGACTTGATGTCCTCCGCGACCGGGAAGTCATCGCATTCCCAGACCTGGATGCAGTAGAGCACTGGACACAAAAACTCTCGGCCTACCCGAACATAAGGATATCCACCCTCATCAGCGATGCTGCAGCAAACGGAACCCTGCCGTCCAACGCAGACATAGCAGACTGGATTATATCCTACCGTCAACCCGGAAATGCTATACCCGTTTCACCTGAAACAGACGGAACGGAAGAAACACCCGTAACAGCACCGGCAGTCGCATTCCTGACCGCAAAATGCCCCGAACTGCGCCTGCTCATGGATGAGCTCGGTCTTGAAGTCTTAAGTGAAAGCCGACCGATATAACCTCACACAGGTAAACAGATTTTTCCTACATTTGTTGTTTAATTGAACGAAAACATGCAAACCATGACCGACGGAACACCGCAAGGAAACATTATACTCTATCAGACCGAAGACGGACAAAGCCGGATAGATGTCACTCTCTCAGGCGATACAGTATGGCTTACCGCAGACCAGATGGCCGAACTGTTCCAACGCAACAAGTCCACCATTTCAAGGCATATCCACAACGTCTTTGAATCGGGGGAACTGAAGCCAGATTCAGTTGTTGCATTTTTTGCAACAACTGCCGCAGATGGTAAAAACTATAATGTGGCATATTACAACCTCGATGTAATCATCAGTGTCGGCTACCGTGTCAATTCCCACCGAGGCGTGCAGTTCCGCATCTGGGCCACACAAGTATTGCGCGAGTACCTTGTCAAAGGCTTTGCCATGAACGATGACCTACTGAAGAGAGCCGGTGGCGGCAACTACTTTGATGAACTTCTGGCACGCATCCGGGATATCCGCTCCTCGGAAAAGATTTTCTACCGCAAGATCCTGGAAATCTATGCCCTCAGCATAGACTATGACCCGAGGACGGAAACCACGCAGAAGTTCTTCAAGACAGTTCAGAACAAGATGCATTTCTCCGCCCACGGACATACGGCTGCGGAAGTCATCTACAGCAGAGCCGATGCAGACAAAGACTTTATGGGACTGACATCGTGGACTGGAGCATTGCCGAAGCGGTCGGATGCCGGGATTGCCAAGAACTACCTCTCTCCCGATGAACTTGACACCCTGAACCGCATCGTCAGCCTGTACCTTGATTTTGCAGAACTTCAGGCCAAGTCTCACAAGCCGATGTACATGAAGGACTGGATTCAGAAACTTGACGAATTCCTGTCACTCTCCGGCAAAGACCTCCTGCCCCATGCCGGGACAGTCTCGGCGGAAATCGCGAAGCAGAAGGCGGACTCCGAATACGACAAATACCAAAAGAGGATACAGTATGAGCTCTCACCTGTGGAGATCCACTTCATAGAGAGTTTTGAAAAGGAAGTCAGGCGGCTGAAAAAGTAAGCGGCTGGTCTTGATTTTCAGTAGTATTTCTGTTCAATGTGGCGGCTGCGCTGTTTTTATGTCGGAGATAAACCGAAAATCACTAATTTTGCAGATTTGAGATTTGGTTAAATGACGAAAGGAACAATGGCTAAAAAGGCAAAGAAATACACATTTATAGATCTTTTCGCAGGATGCGGTGGCCTAAGTGAAGGGTTTTACCGTCAAAATTTTAAGGCTATTGCTCATGTTGAAATAGATCATAATGCTTGTGAAACATTAAGAGCAAGGATGCGCCATTATGGTTATAAAAATATTGAGCGAGAGGTTGTTGAAGGAGATATTACATCAAATAATATAATTGATAGAATTGATAAAGCTGTAGACGGAAGAGATGTAGATATTATTATAGGTGGTCCTCCTTGTCAGGCATATTCCACAGCCGGAAGAGTTCGAGATAAAGTAGGAATGGAAAAAGATGCTCGTAACTTTTTGTTTGAGAGTTATGTGAAAATATTGGAGTATTATAAACCAAAACTTTTTGTATTTGAAAATGTTACCGGACTACTTTCCGCTAAAGTTAAAGGCAAAGCTATTCTCCCAATGGTGATTGCAGCATTGGGAAAATACTACAATATATGTGAAGACCCGAAAAAAATTATTTTCAATACGGCGAATTATGGCGTTCCTCAGATACGTAAACGGATTATTTTGATGGGAGTTCGCAAAGACATTGACTATAATATTTCAGATTTATACAAAAGTATTGTAAAAACTCACTATGACCCAGAGATGTTAGATTCAGAAAAACAGAATCTAAAAAGATTTGTTACTGTTCAAGAAGCAATCGGAGATTTACCACCTGTTCTTCCTGGTCAAGACGCTTCAACAGCACAGTTCAACTACCCTTGTAATAATGAGTTTTTAAAGTTAATAGGATTACCTGGCATCCACCCTTTAATGGATCATATCTGTAGGAAGCATAATGAAACAGACAGAGAGCGTTTTCGTGTTATGATTGAAAATCATTGGTCATTTGGAGAAATGCGTCGTGCGAGGCCGGATTTGGAACACGAGCACGCAAGGGTATTTGATAATAGCTATGTTGTACAATGGTGGAATTTGCCAAGCAAGACAATTCTAGCCCATATTCACAAAGATGGATTTCAGTTTATACATCCTGATTATGAACAAGCTCGCACATTTACTGTCCGGGAAGCTGCAAGAATACAATCTTTCCCTGACGATTTTGAATTTTCGGGCTCAAGAGGTGACAAATATAAGCAAATAGGCAATGCTGTTCCATGCCTTTTCGCAGAGGCTATAGCGAAGGCGGCAAAGAAAGCTTTAATAGAGATGGGCAATATATGATATTCAACAACATAATCCGAGTTCGAAGCAAGGCGGAAAAGGCTTTGCTAAAGGAACTTGTATCTGTATATTGTAAGATTGTTAAAGAACTATCGGAAAAAAATGGAATCGCCATTAGGAAAGAATGGAGTGACACTCCATCTGATACTATATTTTATGAATTGAAAGATATGGGGCTTATTGCAAAGCCAAGCCAGTTTAAGGAACTCAAGGATATACTAGGCAGTCTTTATATTGATTTCATAGATTGTGTTGGAACATACATAAATCATCCTCTTTTTTTCAAAGATGTTCTTGATAAATTTAGTAATAAAAAACGTCTACAACTTCAAAAGAAAGAGAACCGTTCATTGAAACCAAAAGTAGCAGATTTTTTTGCTGGAGCAGGTGGCTTAAGTTTAGGGTTTTCGCAAGCAGGTTACAAAATCTGTTTTGCAAATGATTTTCAGGAAGTTTGTGTAAATACTTATAGGTTCAATCACCCGGAAGTTCCATCAACTAAAATTATTTGTGAAGATATCCGTAAGATAGTAGATAATATCCAAGACTATGTATTTGACGACATTGATATCGTTATAGGAGGCCCCCCATGTCAAGGATTTAGTTCGGCAAATCAGCAAAGAATTATTGATGATCCAAGAAATGAGTTATATAAATACTATATAAAGGCTGTATCTAAACTTGCACCGAAATTCGTTTTAATGGAAAATGTAAAAGGAATGCTAAGTGTTGCGGAACAAGTCGTAGAAGATTTTCATAATATTCGAGCAGAAAAAAATGGTGTCGAGTATAATTATGATATTCAATACGAGCTTCTTAATTCAGCAAACTTTGGTGTCGCTCAAAGCCGCGAAAGATTGATTTACATTGCCATTAGGAATGATGTGATGGAAGAAAAAGAAGTTAAACCATCTGATATTTTCGATGCTATAAAGAAAGAGTGCGATGGCGTCCGGCAAGTTAATTTGCAAGAGGCTTTGGAATTCATTCAACCACTGGAAGCTCCACGTATCAAGAATATGAACGAAGTGGATGATGAGAAGACTGGGAAAAAAGTTTCCGTAAATAAGTATACCGGATGTGACAATGCATATCTAAAGGTTATAAATCAGGGGAGAAATATTCCGATAATTTTTAATCACAAAGCAAGATATGTAAATGATATCAATTATGACATATATCGACTTCTCAACCCAGGTGAAGATGCTTCAAATGAAAAAATTGCAGATATAATGCCATACAAAAATCGTCTACATTGTTTTAAGGACAAGTATTACAAATTAATTCCAGATAGACCATCTAGGACAATAACGGCTCATTTGAAGATGGATTGCCATTCACATATTCATCCATTTCAAATTAGGGCGTTAACTCCTAGAGAGGCTGCTCGTTGTCAGTCATTTCCTGATGACTATCTTTTTCTTGGGGCATACTTATTGACATATATGGAGATTGGTAATGCTGTGCCTGTTCTAATGGCGAATAAAATAGCATCTATAATAAAACGATATTTATGATAGATACGCGTATATACATAAAGTCGCTGAATGCTACAGAAGCGGGAGAAAGTAATACGAATGACAGTTATGTATTAATTCCAAAGATGTTTGATGCATCGGCGTTTTTTGGACTGACGACTGGCAACAAAATGTTTTTCAATGTGCTTGATCCTGAAGAACGAGTTACCTACAATTTAAGGTATGAAGTAACATCGAAAACGAAAGAGCAGCGTATTTATATGCTTGGAGCATTTTGCAGAAAAAAGAATCTTCATGCTGGAGATACAATTTGCATTGAGCACCTAACAATTGATGATCAGTCCTCATTTATTATTAGATACAGACGCATGACTAATATTGTCCTGCTCCAGAAATTGAAAGGAGACTACTTGATTGAGCGTAATGACATTGGCAATTCAATTTTTCAACATACTCTGCAACTAAGTTATGTTGGAAAGATAATAAATATTACGCTTTCGTATAAATATCATGGTAAAAAACGTAATGATTCCCCTGATGAGTTTGATTTTTATGAAGCTAAGGTGGAGAAAGAACAGAATTTATCGGAAATAATAAAAGATCAATATGTTATCCTAGATTTCAATCAAATGTCAATAATTCCTTTTGAAAAGACCACAGAGTATCGTATCACTCAAGAATAACCAATAAATAGGATATGGCAAACTACCACATACTTAAAATTGACTCTCTCATTGAGAGCTTAACACTCTGTAATTCACAAAGTGAATTTAGATTTCAATTTGATTTTGCAGAAGATATTGTTACCAGCCCTGGGGATATGATTTTGGGATATCTCAACTATCCTATCGATGAGATAAGATATATCTTTGAAGTAATATCGGCTGATGATGAGGCTATTGTTATGATTAAGAAGTGTGAGGTGTCTAACGGTGTTCATATTGATTTAAACACTATTCCTGAACTGCAGCCTATTGCATATACTAAAGAGTTTATGACAATAACTGTAGAAACCTTCACAAGCATAACAAGACAGCTTTTGTCAATAACTCAAAGAAGTATTATTAAACCTACAAAAGGCACCACTTCTACCGCTCAAATCATCTACTACGGCTGTCCGGGTACCGGTAAGTCGAGGACTGTGAAAGAGCTGACCGAGGGGCTTGATGACGAGAAGATTATCCCGTATAACGACCTGGAACTGCCGACCAATGTCTACCGCACCACATTCCATCCCGATTACGATTATGCTACATTCGTAGGCTGCTACAAGCCGGTAAAGGATGGCGACAAACTTGACTACAGATTTATTCCTCAGGTATTTACGAAAGCGTACGCAACGGCATACCTGCATTCCGATCCGGTATACCTTATCATAGAGGAGATTAACCGCGGCAACTGCGCCCAGATATTCGGCGACTTGTTCCAGCTTCTTGACCGTAAGAAGAACGGAGAATCGGAGTATCCGATAGTGCCGGATTCCGAACTCTCCAGATATCTTGAGAAAAAAGGTGTTAAACCGTACACAGAACTGCGTCTGCCCGCCAACCTGCACATCTACGCCACGATGAACACCTCTGACCAGAGCCTTTTCCCGATGGACTCCGCCTTTAAGCGCCGCTGGGCCATGGAATATGTCCCGATTGACTACGAAAATGAGAAAGCCAAAACATTTACCATCACTCTTGACAACGGCAAGACCTACAGATGGGTGGACTTCCTGAAAGCCGTCAACGAGAAGATCAGTTATGCTACCGACAGCGAGGACAAGCAGATGGGAGAGTTCTTCATAAAGTCAAGTGTGACTTCGGACGAGTTCAAGAACAAGGTCATGTTCTACCTCTGGAGTGAGATATGCAAGGATCTATATTCCGCAAAGGGCAGCGGACAGAAATACTTCATGCGCATCGAGGAGCAGAAAGCCGACCCGCTGACAGGTCTCACGCCGCTAGACCAGTTCACCTTTTCGGATTTGTTCTCCGACAAGAACAGGAACGATGCTATTCTTGAAAGTTTCTTCACCCGTCTCGGACTGCAGGAGGACGGAAAGCAGGAGTCCGCAGATGTAGTAGCAGAACAGTTGGACACGGAACCTGTGACCAACGAATAAGGAGGCCTTCCTATGAAAATCTTCTTCGAGAACTACAGGTATCCAAAGGACTTGATGACTAAGTGTTTTGAAGGGCCCGGGCAGGAGAAAATACTGGAACCTGCCGACCGTGACGGTTACACAATGACTAAAAGCATCGGCTATCTCTTTGTCAAGAACGACCGCTACGACGGCCCGGTCTTCATACTGCCCAAGACCTTTCTCGCTGAAGACATCAACAGGAAACTGACCGTATTCGGCTTGCCCGGTGCCCTGCCCGAAAAGTGCATAGATGTAGACTCCACGGAGAATCCGCTATATTCCTCAAGATACGATTCCTTCCTCCCCGAACTCGGCATCTGGCTCTATCAGGCTCTCCGCAGATTCTATGATAGATACAAGACAACATCCATCATAGACGAAGCCCAGCTAGAATACCTCGCCCCACAAAGCGACTCCATAGACAAAGACTTCCTCGAGACCGCCCTGCGGCTCGTGGATTTCCTCCGGGACCACCGCAACCTCTTTACCCAGATAAGCCTCATCAACCACAGCGGCAATGCCCGGATAGACTGGACCAGAACCATAGCCAGGCGCACCGCCTACAAATTTGGCGGTGACATGTACTATCTTGACCCCTGCATCAAGGACAAGACCATCAATATCGACGAAGAGCTTATAGTCCTCTACTACTCCATCCTCCGCTACCTGAAAAAGAAATACCACTTTCCCATACAGCTCGGAGAAATCCTCTACGACCTCAAGTCCGTCACCGAGATACAGAACTACATAGACAACGGCACCGGAGCAAAGACCATGCAGCGCATCCGCCACCGCTACTACCGCGATGACCTGAAGGAACTGTGGACTCTCGTCAACGACTTCTTCTCGTACAACGCCACAAAAGACGATAACAAACCTATCATAGAACAGACCCTCGTGAGGAATTTCAACATAGTTTTCGAGGATATGATAGACGATCTCATCGGCGACCCGCCAGGCTCTATCTCCGAAAGTCTCAAACGCCAGAAAGACAACAAACTCATCGATCACATCTTTCGATTCCGTTCCCTCACCAGTCCCCGGCATGACATATTCTACATCGGAGACAGCAAATACTACGCGACCGACAATGATGTCGATGGCCCCGCACTATACAAACAGTACGGATACGCCAAGACTGTCATACAGGATCAGATTTCAGCCATTAACCTGAAGTCAGACAAACCATTGAATGCACCAGGCACACTCAGATACCGCGACACGGAGACGGAAGGCTACAATGTCACTCCAAATTTTTTCATCCGCCCCGATGTCCGGAGAGACAATCTTCAGTACGATGTCCCCGCTCTCTCGCCCACCGATAGGAGCTACCCGGTGAATAAGCAATTCGAAGACCGTCTCTTCGACCGTGACACACTCTTCATCCGCGAATACAAACTCAATATCCTGTTCGTCATCTACGCCTACGCTTCGGAGGAAGATTACAAAATCCTGCTCCGCAACACCATACGGCAGGACATACTCCGGTTCCTCAATGACAACTACGAATTTTACAAGATAGAAGCCGATTATGTAGAGGTAACCACTCCTCACGGCAAAGTATATCCCACTTTTCTTTCCTACTTCTACCACATCCTTAAAGGCAAGATATACAAGACCGAAGAATACGGTGAATATATCCTTGCCTTTGAAAAGCATCCCAAAGACCCGGATGCCAAATCCAAGATATTGACTGAACTGTCTCCCTACCTGAAAAAACCGGCAGAACAATTCGGACTTCAGGATACCATACAATGAACTACATCGACAGCAGCGGCTACAATTACGGAAATCCTGATACCGTCCAATGGCAGAAAAAGCCATTTGCAGATGTCCCTCTCACAGATGAACAGATGGACATCTTTAACCGTTCATACAGTCCCGACTGGGAATGTCGGTACTATCCGATCAAGTTCGCAGATTACCACTATCTTATACGTTCCGGCTTTTGGGTCTGCAAATTTTTATATTCTAAAGGTGATGACGGGCTGTATCACATATCGGAATTCTATTCCAACCCTGATAAGAATGAAGGTTTTACAAGAATGTTTGAGATATTCCGTGACGGCTATTTTAATCCTCCACTGTTCTCATTCAAAGATTTTGCCGAAAGATACCGCAAAGCCATATATGAATTCGATAGCATCAATCGCCCGTAATCCTAATTGCCAAGAAAATTACTCTACCTGAAATCGGCCTCAGACTCCGGCAGTCCTCCTTCCGTCAGCCTATCGGAGACTGACCATCCAATTCGGGAAGTCAGTTCGGTCGCAGACTCCCTCACTCACATCCTGTATTCCCGCCCACCCATTCCAGCGGTGTCAGCCGTGCGCTCGTCCTCACTCCGCAGGCTCCGTTCCGACAGTCCCACCGCTGACTACTCCACAAGCCCCACAAAACGCAAGACTGATGACAGCACTCCACTCCGGAGCCCGGCTCCGCCAGTCTCCTCCATTCCGCACAGACATCAGACTTGCAGAGCGGAATCTTCCAAAGCAGCCCACTTCCCGGACAAGTCCGCTCAGTCGGCTGCAATACATAAGCGGTGTTCGCTCCGCTCACGAGCCGACAGGGAATTTACAAGACTGCCCGGACCATACAGTCAGGCATATATATAGACACAGCATTACCGCCGGACTTCAAGACACTTATCAAGAGCCATTTCCCCAAGCCCATCTCATCGAAAACAGCATCCTCTTCCGCATAGCCTCCCGTCACATCAACAGACTCACACATACCCCCCCCTCCCACGGCAGATTTCCCTGCACATCCACAAAGGGCAGTCAGCAATTCCCCACCGTCTCCTCATTTATGACGGCACCGCTCCGCTCTATGCCGTCAGCCAGTCGGCATCTACATAACATAATCCGAGCTTAATTGTGTGACAGCCCCTGACGGGCTGCCTGACGGCAGGGGCTCCGCCCGCAGATCACACAATCCGGACTATGTTAAGTATCTGCCTCCACCTCCTTTGGGTGCGTATTTCGGTCGATAGCCACCCAGGGATTTCAGTCATAACCACCCACTAAGATTACCTGTATCTCTGGATAT
>CALUTY010000015.1 GCA_944323825.1 uncultured Bacteroidales bacterium | reverse complement strand
CGGTACGTCTGTTCGGAGAACTTTCCGTATCGTCCCATCTGAAGGAAGTTTATGCGGCCGGGGATGGCCATGAACAACTTCATCGCATCCATAAAGACTTTTTCAAACGGTTTTCCTATATTTGCCACTGATTTGAGGGCCTCAAGGCACTCGGATTGGTATTGCATAAGGATTGATTCTCTAGTCATAATCAGAAGGGGTGAATTACTTCTAATTTACTAATAATCAATGAATTATGCAATACTTTTCTTATATGTTTTCCGGCATTTTATCGCACTCCAAAACACTGAATTACTGCTGCTTGTAGATTCATCTGTTGACAATATTTCAATGAACTTTTATAGGGTTTGAGCCGGCCTTATCCGACTCAATTGTTAAATTAAAAATTTTCGGTAAAAATTTACCGAAGTATTGCTTAATAAGATCTTTGATAAATGTATTTTTAGATAAAAGAAATTTGTAAGGACTTCGCTCCAACTTGCATAGAGATCCGGTTTTATTCTCTCTATGTCTTGAACCCTATGCTGTGCTTAGTAACCTTGGCTGTGCTCCTGACACAGTTCCGTAGTGGGAGAACGGACGGATTGCTTTTTAAGGATTTCTGCCCTTTGATATCGTCAGTTACCGCATTGAGTGCGGAGAGGCGAGGTACTTCAGGCAGATTTGTGAATGTCCGCTTTACTTTCAAAATAAAAATTTTCTCTTGTGCCGCAGTTTGGTACAACAATGTATTTACTTTGCAGCAGAAACCGATAAGACTTACAAATTATGGAAAACAAAGAAATGAAAATTCCGGCATTCTTCGCTGAGCATGGCATCACTTCGACATCGGCTAACCATTTGTCCAATATCGCCAAAGAAAATTATATGGCGATAGAAAAGCAGATGTCGTCGATGAAGTTCTACAAGACTACGGTCAGTTTTATAGGCTCTGAAGAAGAGACGGTATTGTCTTACGGGACAACGCAAGAGAGATTTTCCGGGATAAAAGACTGGGTAAATGAAATGATTGCCTGCAAGAGTCTGATTGCATATCTGCGTGAAGCGATAAAGGCAAAGGATAAATTGAAGCAGGACTTGAACGATTATGGTGCAGACGAAATAAAGAAACTTGCCGAACAGGAACCGCAGAAAGATGAAAAATTGACATTCGAACAGGTGCTGGACACATTCTCCATCAAGGAACGGAATCATTATCTTGAACTTGAGACAAGGTGTGCTGTCATAGGCAAATTCATACACCCTGACGGAGAGTATTCTGAAGCGAGAAAGGATTTCATGGACAGGAAGCTGTCGCCTAAACAGGTCAGGGAGAACGGGAAAGATACATTGATATACTCATATTATCCCAACATCGAAGAACAGGAGATAGATGCCCTGTTTTTCGCCCTGCAGTCCGAACACCGCAAGGCGCAGGCGGAACTCAACGGGATGAAGAATGAGATAGAAAGGCGTATTGATGAAGACTGGAGGCGCAAGAATGACAAGTGGGCGATTGAGCATGACAAATGGGCGAATGACCTGGTCAATCTGAAAGAAAGGATCATACGGGAAAAGGAAGCCAGGTCCAGAGAGATTGAAAATCTGAAAATTGTCATTCCGGACTCGTTGAAGCCGATATACGATAAGATAAGGACATTGTGACAAATAAGGCAGGACTGGGTGCTTGCACGAAACCTGCCTGAATGGGTATGCCTGACAGCCTGATATGATCAGAATCATTGGACAAATGATTTCCTGTTTTTCATCCGCCTTGGCAGATGACATGTTTGGCTGTTCCGCTTTTTATTCGTTGAATTCCTTTGCTTTTGTCATTGATTTTGATGCGGAACAGGTTTTCGATATGGATATTGTTTTTGTGCTGTCGGGCATATCCAGTTTGTCCTTTTTATTATGACTATGGCAAAACAACAATTTACGGAACTCTACAATGACAACAATCCCAATGCGGCAAGAAGCATCAGAGTTGAAATAGAAGACGGGTTTGTCACATTCGAGCAGCAGGACATCGGTCAGCTGTGTGATGAAATGTTCGGGGACTCCGACTATGAACGGGTAATATCCGACCTGTCGGTAGAACAGTTAAGGTCTGCAATGGGAGTCAAGACTGACAAGGAACTCATTGCGGTGCTGAAACGGGACTACAGCACATCGGATGCATTCGACAGGTTTTCGAAGTTTGTCCATGATAATCATTTGAAATACAATATCTATTGCGGTTAAAAATGATTTTATGGGACAGGCAAACAGAAATGAAGAGCAGACATTTGTGCCGACATTAGAAGATTAGTTTAGAAAATACCATGATCAACGAACAGACATACTGTTTTTACGCAGAGGACAGACCACACAAATGTTGTGAAAATGTCACTGTACGCAGAACAATATCTATGACATATTGTCGCGGATTGATGACAGTTGATTTTTATGATTATGCTCCTTTGTCGCGATATGGAGACTATTCAGAGAGGATCGAAGACATTCCAATAGAGGAGCTCATAAAAGCATTGAAAGTCCGGACGGAAAATGGCGTATGGCGCAAAATGAAGAAGTTGTATAATGGCAGACCGGACGCATTCGAAAGTTTCTATAAATTTGTTAAAGAAAGTGGATTGACACATAAATATCAAGTTTGGTTGCCATAATAATAAACAATGATGACAGTAGAAGAAACATTGCAGATTGCGCTCGATGCGCACAAAGGGCAAAAAGACCTGGACGGAAAGCCTGCTGTCCTGCACCCTGTTGCCGTAGGGCTTATGGGCAGCAATGACGCTGAAATCAAGACCGGATTCCTGCACGATTTGGTAGAGGACACGGATCTGACAATTGACGATTTGCGCCGTAAAGGCGTGGATGAAGAAGTGCTTGCAGCATTGGAACTGCTGACCCACGACAAGGAAACTGATTATTTCGAGTATGTCTATAGGATAGCCCATTCCGGTAACTATACTGCTATCCATACGAAAATCAACGATTTGAAGCACAATTTTGACCGCGGCATGAAGTCCTCCAAAATGGCAAAAGAACTGAACGACACGGAAAAGTCGGAACACCTTGCCAAAATCAACGAGAAACACCGGAAGGCATTGCAGATATTCGGGTATATACCGTTGTACAACGAGCCGGTATTCTGAACATACATGTAATGAGAGGAATACCTTTATGAATAATGAGATTGAAATGGCGATATGGCCAGTGTGTCAATGGCGGACCTGTTTCCTGAAAACGAAGAAGTAGGCATGGGCAGGGGCTGATGATGTGAAGCGAGTGTGGCGACGGTCTATTTCGGGCTGATTGGGGTCGGCATAGATTATAATTTTGTATCGTAATCGTTAAACGATTCTGAGAAAGAGGATATCTGTCAAACAATAAATTACATAAAGCAAAATGAACGATAAAATCACATTAATCGACGGTAGCCTGTTGGAATGCTATCCTATAGTTCCCGAACCCGAAGTTACGGAAAGTGATGACTTCTCGCTCGACACCACGGGCCAATATCTGCAAGTCGGCAGGAAACCGCATTTGGCAACCGACAAAGAATTGGAAGAAAGGCGCAGGCAGGAGAGAATCGATGCCAAGCTGTTTTACGAACACGCGTATCTTTTTCTCGACAATGCCGAGAGGATATTGTCGGACAGCCGGCTGTTTTTTGCTCCAGTGCATGTGGTCAACGGACTTGCTTACACTGGCACAAGCGGATTCCAGCATCCGACATTGGGTATCTACATCGAATGGTGGCTTCACCACAAAGACGCATCCATTGACGCCAATGGCCGTCTTATATGGTTCATAAGCGGCTCGCCATTGTCTGGCAATAATGCCTGCAGTGCTGTTGACCGCAATGGCAAGACTCACAGAGCGGAACTCAACGGACAATTTGTATCCGTCTGGAGGTCGTTTGTGGAGGTAAATACCCGCTACACCGAAGCAAAGGGCCGATATGTGGCCTACGGCTTGCAGGAGGTGATTGACATTCTTGAAAAGCGAAGTTAGGCAACGATGAATAATTTCGGGTTTTCTCTAATCATAATTTCTTTTTCTCTAAATACAAAATTATAAACCGCTGCGGGCTAAGGTATTGGTCTTTAAATTTGTGGTAAAATGCAAACCTGACAACTCGGTCGATCCTGATATAATACAGCACGAGCCTTTTGCTGTCCATAAAAACAATAAAACTTACTAATCGTTTGATTAGTAAGTTTTTGTGGTACCCGGAGCCGGGGTCGAACCGGCACATCCTTTCGGACATTGGTGTTTGAGACCAACGCGTCTACCGATTCCGCCATCCGGGCTTGGCATCGCTCCTGATGGAGCAAACTCCTTTATTCGTTGCGGGCAGGAATGAAACCTGGCCGCTACCGTTGCGGAGATAGACCGCCGATAGATTATCGGTCTGCAAAGGTAGGGCAAATTATGTAAAAAAACAAACTGCAACAGTGTTGTCAGAAAAATATCCAGTGAAACCCGTCAAGCCGTGTTGTCTGGAATAAGGGTCGGTGACAGACTGTCACTTCAGAGCTCTGAGCCATGCTTTGGCGTGAGCTTCAAGGCCCTTTGATGAGAAATGCACTCCATCGTGACGGTACATGCATTTGTCCAGCTTGTCGGTATCAGGCCCCTGATGTATGTCTTTGTACTTTTGGGCAAGGTGTTTCTGTGCATTGCGTACATTTGTGTCATTGCCGTTGTTGTCTGCAATGCAGTCGGGATGGTAGCTTGCCACGGCAATGTATATCGGGGCTTCTATTCCCCTGTCTCGGAATGCTTTCCTTATACTTTCAAAGCGTTTTACATAATCTTCTTCTGATGTTCCGGCAATGTTGTCGGATTCGCCCTGATGCCATAATATATAGTCCGGGACTATGCCGTCAGCCAGCATTCTGTCAAGAGTTTCCGTGAGCATTCCGTACAAGAAACCTCCTTCTGACCAGCTGGCTATATCTGTTGCTCCGACAGCAATTGCTGCTATTGTTACAGAATCTGCCATACCGGAATCTATCATCATGTCTGCCAATCTTGTCCAGACACTTCCTCCTCCTCCGGTAGGGCCTACAAGAGGGTCTGCACCTTCATATACTATTCCTTTATGGTAATTATAGACTCTGTTTGCCGGTGTGTACCGTTCTTGGCCGTGGTTGGCTGCATTGGATTGTCCGAAAGTGAATATCACAGTGCTGCCTTTTGTGGCATCAAGAGAAAAAGTCCGTTTCCCTTCCGCATTTTCCTGGGCATTGGCCGTCGTGATGATGTACAGGAAGGATATGATTAAGAAAAACGCTCTGTATTTCATGACATTACTTCTTTTTATAGTTGCCTGCCCCAGTTATAGTTAGGCTCAGGTCCCATTTCCAGAATCAGTTCTCCGCCTTTCAGCAGTTCGGAAGCAGGAAAACGGAACGATTTGAGTTCTTTCCCGTTCAGCACTGCGCTCTGCACATATATGTTTTTGCGCGAGGCGTTGTTGGCTTTGATGACGAATCTGTCTCCACGTCCATATCTTTTCCCGAGGTCAATTACAACTTTTTCGAAAAGCGGGCTTGCTATTTCGTAAGTCGGTTCAGCGCTTGTTCCGCCGTCCATCTGGAACAGACCGAGGGATGCCATGATGGCCCATGCGCTCATCTGGCCCTGGTCTTCATCTCCAAGGTAGGCATTGCTCGGGCCATAACCGTAGTACCTGTCAAGAATGGAGCGGCTCCATTTCTGGGTGTACCAAGGTGCGCCGGCATAGTTGAACAGGAAAGAGAAATGCATGGACTGCTGGTTCCCCTGGACTACCGGGTGGTCCCAATACTGGTCATTAGGGGCGTTGTATCTCCAGGCCTCATCCTGGTTGAATCCCCATAGTAACCTGTCCACGAATTTGTCGCTGCCGATTTTCTCCACAAGTGCAGGGACGTCCTGAGGCACAAAGAATGTCAGCTGCCAGGCATTGCCTTCAACATAATGGTAGTTCGCTCCGCTGCGGAATGGGTCGAAGTCAGGGTACCATTCTCCTTTGCTGTCTTTCATCTGGCACCAGCCATCCTTGCTTATCACATTTTTCCACCAATATCCACGTCTGTTGAATTCTTCGTATATGTCTTTCTTTCCTAGTGATTTGGCAAGCTGTCCGACAGTCCAGTCGTCAAAAGAATATTCCATGGTGTTGGAGAAACGCCCGAGGTCATGCGGAACATAGCCATATTTCATGTAAGGGACCAGGTCCCTGTTGCCGGCAAAACCCTTGAACACTTTCTGTGCGGGAGTCGTCTGCATCTTGACACAGGCTTCCAGCGCCTTCTCGCCGTCAAAATCCCGGATCCCCATTTGCCAGGCACTTACAATCAGCGGAATTTCATGTTCGGCGACCATGACAGGTATATAGTTCATTCCGGCAGGTCCTTTGGCAAGCCAACCGTTTGCATCATACATTGCAAGCTGGGAACCTACCCATCTGCTGCTCCATTCAGGGGTGACAAGGTTCCAGAACTGGTTGAGATTCCAGAAACTGTTCCAGAAAGCATCGCATCCGAGCATCACGTCCTTTTCGGGATTTGCCACCCTGCGTACCTTGCCGTCGGTTGACACCCACTCTCCGTTTATGTCGCTCCATGTATTCCTGCTGCACAATGCCCTGTACATATTGTTGTAGAAGCGGACTTTCTCCAGCCTGTTGTCAGTACGTATTGTCAGCCTTTCGAACAAACTGTTCCATGTATCCTTCTGGTTCTGTACGACAGCTTCAAAATCCCATCCGAAAGGCTTGGTTATTTCGCTGTTGAGATTCAGGGCGGCATTTTCGATGCTGACGAGTGATATGCCTGAACGCACAGTCACTACAGGAGATTTGTCTTTGTCAAATGTCAGGAAAAGTCCTGCATCCGTGCAAGAGCAGTGAGAAAAATCTTTTACGCCATCTGTGGTCTTGCCGTCACACCAGTTTCCCATGCTTTTGACGGCATTGTCGAATTCTATGACAAAATGCACCGTGTAGTCCTGGTCGGCATCATTGCTCCAGATGCCAGGTGCATATTGATGCACAAAGCCTTCTATCCTCTTGTCGCCCACAAGCCTTGCAGACACTTCCTTTATTTTGAAATCGTTTTCAATCCACGGATGAAAATCTATCAATATGCGTCCGTCGCCCCGGTCGGAAGGAAAGCTGAAACGTTCCATGCCGCATCGGGTCGTAGCGGTAATCTCTGCTTTGATGTCATAGTCCGTGAGCTGTACGGAATACAGACCGATGCCTGCCTTTTCGCTTCTTTTGCAGATTCTTGAACGGTAGCCCTCGTCAGGTTTCTGCTCGTCACCAGGATTTGTCTTCAGCTTACCGTTGGTTGCCATGATTCCAAGGCCTCCGAGTGTCCATTCATGTATGTGGCTGAAACAGCCTACTGT
This sequence comes from uncultured Bacteroidales bacterium, assembly GCA_944323825.1. Taxonomy (GTDB): domain Bacteria; phylum Bacteroidota; class Bacteroidia; order Bacteroidales; family UBA932; genus Cryptobacteroides. The sequence continues at coordinate 77,373 of CALUTY010000015.1, read as the reverse complement.
TTCGAATGAAGGCTGATAGCCTGCCTGCCAGCCGGGGTTCTGATTGTCCGGGCTCATTTTTACCATGCTGAACGGCATCCATGGGCCTGGGGCTATCATCCAGCGTGAATGTGCTGTCCCTATCCGTGTGTCCACATAGTCCGCCAATGTCTGAAGGCGTTCAGGCGATCTGAGTATTGTTCCTTTGGATATGCTTCTGTCATCGCATCTGATTTCATACCTGCTCTTTTTTGTCTTGCTTACGGCCGGCATCGGGACTTCCAGCTGATAACGTCCTTTTTCTATGGCGACATTATAGATTTTCTTGCCGTCAAGCAGCACTGTCATTTCCGGACATCCGTCAAGGTGTTCAACGTCCACAATCAGCGGCTGGAAACGCTTCCCGTCATCTTCAAGCTCATATTCGGCGCTTTCCACGTTCCGCACAAATATCTCAGAAGGTTTTCCGGCAGCACCTTTTCCGTATAGCGCCACCCTGTCGAAAAGAATCCACGAACCTTCCAATACGGTTATGCATATTTCGTTCCCTCCTTTTTTCAGGGATTTCCCGTCCAGGTCCAATTCTATTTTGTAAGGTGTAGCCATGGAATAGTCGCCGCTTATGGACAATGTGTCTGTCACCGGTTCCATGAGCCCAGGCTTGCGCTGAGACGCAATGTCGTGTCCTTCTGCTTCAAGCTGTATTTTAGTGTCGTGCCCATTGACACTTATCTTTACAAGAGGTAGAAAAGCCTTGGAATAGTCGGCAAGGTCTACGACCAGTCTATAGTCTTCTTTGTCTGATATTTCTTCGAGGTCAAACAGAATGTTTGTAAAATGGGTTCGCCAGCCGGAAGTCGGCCAGGTGCCGCCCCATGTGTCCACCGGTCCCGGGAGGACGTAAGGGAAATCGCTTTCCGGGACAGAATATCCTATAAGAAAATATTTGTCCTCATATCCGAAGTCATTTTTTATGAAATCTCTGAAGCCGTCCGGCGCAAGAGCAAAGCCATTTGGCTTTGCATCCGCTTCACCAATGCTCCATATGGGCGTGTCGGGTGCTGCCGCGGCAAATGTTACGCTCATGGCCACACCGATAAAAGTTGATAGTGCTTTAAGTGTCATAAATTATAGTTGTTTTTGTATGTTCATACAAATATTGGGCAAAATAAATAATATTTCATTGTAAAATCAAGAATAATTTGCTGGTTAAGCAAAGTTTTTCAAAAAATATCGTTGTTATTAGAAAAATTAATATATTTGCACAGTTGTATATGTTCAGACATTTTGACATTTTATTAAAGCTGGTTTCCGATGAATAGCGCTAAAATTATTTTTCTTTCGCTGATTGCGGTTTTGTTTCCGTTCATGAACTTTGCGCAAGAGCTGCCTGTATATCAGGATATCTCAAAACCTGTTGAGGAAAGGGTGGAAGACGCCCTTTCGCGTATGACTTTAAGGGAAAAGGTAGGGCTTGTACATGCCGACAGAAGTTATGGAGCTGCAGGCGTACCGCGTCTTGGCATACCTGAAAACAATCTTACGGACGGGCCTTCGGGCATGAGACCGGAAATGGTCTGGCAGACATGGATACATGCGGGGCTTGCAAGTGATTCCTGTACAGCATATCCCGCACTTATATGCCTTGCCGCCACATGGAATCAGGAGATGGGGATGCTTTTCGGCAAAAGTTACAGTGAAGAGGCAGCATACCGTAAGAAAAATATGATTCTCGGACCTGGCGTTAATATTTTCAGGACTCCGATGAACGGACGTAATTTTGAATATATGGGAGAGGACCCTTATCTTACATCCCAAATGGCGGTCTCTTATATCAAGGGGGTGCAGTCCAATAATGTTGCAGCCTGTGTAAAGCATTTTGCAGTGAATAATCAGGAGCATCTGCGGACCACGATAAATGCCGTTGTGGATGAGCGTACGTTGAATGAAATATATTTCCCGGCATTCAAGGCGGCCGTCCAGGAAGGTAACGTCTGGGCTGTAATGGGTGCATACAATAAGTTTGACGGACAGTACTGCTGCCATAATTCCTTTCTGCTGCAGGACGTTCTCAAGGGGCAGTGGGGATTTGACGGAGTTGTCGTTTCTGATTTCGGAGGGACTCATGATACAGAGGAAGCCGTTGAAAACGGCCTCGATCTGGAAATGGGCACGGACCTCGGTTCCATAGAGGCGTATAATAGATATAAGATGGCTGACCCGTACATTGATCTGCTCGAAAAAGGCGAGGCGGATGAAGCCGTGCTTGATGACAAGGTCAGGCGTATATTGAGGATGATGTTCCGTACAAGCATGTCCGGACACCAGCCTTGGGGGGCACTCGCCTCTGAAAAGCACATGGCTGATTCGAGGAAAATTGCGGAAGAAGGGATTGTGCTTATGAAGAATGAAGGGGATGTTCTTCCTATTGACCTTTCCGGAGTCCGGAGGATACTGGTTGTGGGTGATAATGCAACAAGACTTGTGAGCCGTTCTGGCGGATCCTCTGAAGTAAAGTCAAAATATGAAATAGTGCCGCTTGAGGGCATAAGGAACAGGGCAGGAGACAGGGCAGAAGTAATCTGGCAGCCGGGCTACAGCGTCAACGCATCTGAAAGTGCCGCAGACAGTCTGCGGAAGGAGGCTCTGGATGCAGCCTGTACGGCAGATTTCATAATCTATATCGGAGGTCTCAACAAAGAGCTTTATCAGGATTGCGAAGGGGTGGACAGACAGTCCTTTTCTCTTCCGTACGGACAGGATGAGCTGATTTCAGGCCTTGCAGCCACCGGCAAGAAGATGGCGGCAGTTATGGTGAGCGGGAACTCATACGCAATGCCTTGGATTGATGAAATCCCTGCTCTTGTGCAAGCATGGTATGGCGGTTCGGAAGCAGGAAATGCAATCGCTTCAGTGCTTTTTGGAGATGTGACCCCTTCGGGTAAGCTCCCTTTCACATTCCACGGCAAGCTTGAAGACTGCGCTGCCCATTCAATCGGCGAATATCCTGGTGACGGGGAGACCGTAGAATACAAAGAGGGGATATTTGTGGGCTACAGATGGACGGACAAGGAAAACATCAAGCCGCAGTTCGCTTTCGGACATGGGCTCAGCTATACTGACTTCAGCTATGGAAAAATCAGGCTCAGCGCCAAGACAATGACTGAAGACGAAGCCATTACCGTGAGTATACCTGTTACAAATACAGGAAAAAGAGCAGGAGCAGAAGTCGTTCAGCTATATGTGAATGATGTAAAGTCATCACTTCCTCGTCCGGTCAAGGAACTCAAAGGTTTCAAAAAAGTATATCTGGCACCGGGAGAAACGGCAGAGGTTATATTTACAGTCGGCAAAGATGCTCTCTCATTCTATGACCCTTCAGTTCATGGCTGGGTGGCTGAAGCCGGTGATTTCAAGGTGATGATAGGTTCGGCATCTGATGACATCAGGGCTGAGGCCGGATTCAGACTGGCGGACAGAAGATAGGGGCGGATTATGGATTTCGGCAGAAAAATCATAGTTTTGTCCGCCTTGTCGGTGATGTTCTGTCAGTCCGGAACATCATATGCGGAAGAAAAGAATGTCCTGGTTTTGGAAAATGAGTGTATTTCAGCGATTTTTAATCCTGCCAATGGGGCATTGATTGGGCTGAGGGACAAGCATTCGGGCTGGGACATCATGAAGAGGGACGTCCTCGGACAGTCTTTTGAACTTCTGCTTCCTATGGATGGTCCTGAATTTACGGAAGAAGACTGCGGCTACAATGTGGTATGTGGGATTGAACAGGATGCTCCGGAGGTTGAATGCCAAGGGGACAGTATAGTTTTCACATGGAAAAGGCTCAGGACACCCGACATGAAGTCTGCGGCAGATGTCGAGTTCAGGGGCGTTGTTTCTCTGGCTTCTCACGGACTTGAATTTTCAGGAACGGTCACCAATAACAGTGATTATAAAGTGGAATATGTGAGCTGGCCTTGCATCGGGGAAGTGACCGTGCCTGACCAGAAACAGTTTTTCCTCCAGAATACGCGCAACGATTCCAAGGAACTTTTCCCGCATTTCAATAACCAGCATGGGTACTGGGGTGTGGAGTGGCCTACTTCCACTGTGATCCTCAATGAAAAGTCATATTTGCAGGTAAATGACAATGACCGCGGTTTTCTTGTATTCAACCGGGAAATCCCGAAGAATTTGACAATAACATCCTTTGAGCTTATTCCCGGACTTGAATGCAGGTATACCAATCCTTATCAGGATGCAATCGATGGTGTTCTTGTCAGAATGCAGTTTAAGGTCAATAATTGTATCTATGCCCTCCCCGGTGAAACGGTGTCTTTGGATCCGGTCTCTTTTATGACATACAAGGGAACATGGGAAGATGGGGTCGGGCTTGTCAGGGCTATGCGTGCTCCGATGTGCACTGCTGTTACGAGGACTGACGGCTGGGAGAGCAGGCCTTTGACATGGAGAATTGTCAGGGCTTCAAATGGAGAGGCTTTGATAAAAGCCGCTTTTGAAAGCAGGGATGCGGGAGTAGATGTTCTGCTTGTGGATGGATGGTATAGCAATTCTTCCGGGATGCCTGTCGAAGGCAGCGGCATTTCCGACGCCATTGTCAAATGTCATGAAATGGGGTTGAAGGTGGTGCTCGGAACAGACCTTTCTCGTGTAAACAGGCATTCGGATATTTATATGTCGGAATACAGAGGATATATCATGTCGGACCCGTATGGAGTGCCATACAGTTTTGACTGGCTTTGCCTTTCTTCCTCACATGTACGTTCCAAGATTATGGAAATGTGTGCCGGTCTGCCTGCGTTGTCTTACGCTGATGGCTATATGAATATGGAAAACAATCATGACAGCAGGACATTCGCATGTTTCGACCCGGATCATGACCATCATTATGGGGAACCGTCTGCCGACGGTATAAAAAAATTGAATGAAAAAATGATTGCTGGGCTTTCCGGAGGTGGAGAGAAGGCATTTTTCGGGTATGGCTTCCTTCTGGAACAGAATGACATTTTTGACGGATATATGCTGAATGTTCCCAAAAGCATGTACCCCCGTCACAGGCTGGTGGCTCCCTATGAGACCATGATAGCGAAGGTCGGTGTCCGTGAGGCGCGTTCAGGAATGAACAGAGCTGTGCTGTACAGGCTGAACGTGGCTTACAACCTGGATTTTTACAATGACTGCCTTTCAGACTATGTCCATATCATCAGTTATGGCCAGCAGATAGAGAAGTTGAGGCGAGAGTTCTCCGCCTATATTTGGGATGCTGAGTATTGCGGGCATAAAGGTGCCGGTGTTCTTGGCCGTAATATAGAATGGGCAGTTTATGAAAATAAGGATGGGAAACGGACTGTTGTGCTCGCCAATATGGGACAGGAAAATGTTTCGGAAACATTGGTCTCCATGGACAGTGACGGGGAATTGTATTATGTCTCTCCGGAGAATATTGTGCCTGAAAAATTTAACGGCAGTGTGGAAGTGAATCCGCTTTCTGTAGTTGTGGTCTTTGAGAAATAATTGCGGGATGAAGAAGATAATATTGATGTTTTTTGTTGCTGTGATGTCTTTGGCGTTGGCGGCTCAACAGAAATATGTTTTTGACAACGGTTCGATGAATGCTGCCTTGGATCTTGAGGATGGGCGTCTGATAGGTCTTGGAAGCAATGTTACGGGCTGGTCAGTTATCAGTGATGCCCGTTCTGGATGTTCATTGGAGATGGTTTTCAAATTTCCTGACGGGAAGAGAAAGGGCGTGGATGCATCTTCCCTGAAGAATCCGAAAGTGAAGGTAAAAGGAAATGCTGTCACATTTGTATGGGACAGGCTCACTGTCGGAGGAAAGAAGATAAATGTGACGTTTGAGGGGTCTGTTGAGATGACCCCAGACGGGCTGATATATGCCGGCAAGGTGAAAAACGGGACAGATGCCGTGATAGAACAGCTTACATGGCCGTTTATCGGTGAAGTCACTATTCCGGATGATACTGGCAGGATGCTTTTTCAGTATATGAACTATACGAAATTCAGCACGGATGAACTCTATCCACGTGAGGCAGGTGTCGGCTGGAGCAACCTTCCGGAACATGCATTTACTCTCGTCCATAATGGAAAGGAAGGACTCTATCTTTCAAGCATGGACAATGAATTTGAGGAATATATCAGATGTCAGTATGAAGTTATACCGACATTTCGATATGCTTCGTATATAGGACAGTCGTTGTCCAAGGCCGGAAATGGGGAAAGAAGGCTCATGAAGACAAGAATAAAGGCGGCCAGAATGCTTTATCTTCAACCTAAATCGTCATGTGTGCTGGTTCCGTTTACTTTTACCACATATAAAGGAGACTGGCATAAAGGTGTTGATATATACAAGAAATGGAGAGCAACATGGTTTGAGGAGGTGCCGAGGGCGGAATGGACATCCAAGGTGAATTCATGGCAGCAGATTCAGATAAACGGTACCGGGGGCAGGATTAATTTTAGATTCAGTGACCTGTATTCTTACATTGATGAATGTGTAAAGTATGGAGTCGATGCCATACAGCTTACGGGATGGACAAAAGGTGGTCAGGACAGCGGGCTTCCGTCACATGATCCGGACCCGAGGCTCGGCACTCCTGAAGAGTTGAAAAATGCCATTTCGTATGCGGAGTCCAAAGGTATAAAGATTCTGTTGTTTACCAAATTCCCATGGGTTGACCTCACAACGGAATATCATGATGAATATCTTCCTTATCTTGTGATCAATGAAGCCCGTGATACATGTATTCATCCGGGGTATAACTATTATACATACACCCAACTTGAGGGTGTGTCAACACACCGTTTCGGCATTTTCTGTGACATGGATGCAAGGTTGAGAGAAAAAATATGCCGTGAATTCCAGAAAGTTCTGGATCTGGGTGCTCCGGGAATGGTCTTCGATGAAAATCAGCATCACGCTGGAGCAATGATGTGCTTCAGCCCGAATCATGGGCATAAAGTGCCGGGCTTTAACTATCAGGGAGCCCTCCATCTTGTGCGGGATTTCTATGATATGTGCAAAAGGCAGAATCCTGACTTCCTGATGGTAGGAGAGGGCTGCTATGATATCCAATCCCAGTATTACTCTACATACACACGGGCAGACTACAATCATGAACCGGTGTTGAGGTATCTGGATTCTGATATTCCCATTGCCTGTGCGGTAATCGACCATTATGATCTCAACCATGTCAATATGTGTGCTGCTTTAAGGTATTCAATCAGCTATGAGGTTCGGAATTTTAAGGGGCGTCTGAGCGAATTCCCCCGTGTGGTGGAGTATGGCCGTAAGGTGGATGAACTGAGAGAGCGCTATTCCGATTTTCTGTGGAACGGCGAGTTCCTTGACACCCAGGGGGCTGCTGTAACCGGAAACAATATCCGTCATACAGTATTCGTCGACAGAAAGACTGGAAAGAAGGCGGTAGTGGTGTATAATGTGGATGTCAATAATGCAAATATGGCGTCGGTGTCGCTTGAAGGTTCTTCTTCCACATTGGTTTATGCTACCCCGGAAAATCCTCAGGCATCCGCTTTCGGCGGTTCTGTGGAGCTTGGGCCTCAGTCAATGGCTGTTGTTATGGAGTTGTAGAATTGAACATATTTTAAATACCGTATATATCATGTCAACAAGATTACATGTGCTTGTAATTATGGCTGTCCTTGCCGCAGGCTGTTCGCGGCCATATTCTGCAGTCAGGGATGTCACACGGGAAAAGACGGCTTTCCAGACAAGTTCGTGGTGGAAGCCGGTAACTGATGTCCGTTCTGACATTTCGATCGTATATGGGGCCAATGACTATAACGAAATGACTTTTCAGGAACGTGTACAGTCCTGGAGGAACAGAGGCTACAAGACCCATTTCATGACGGGCATAGCATGGGGAAATTATGAGGACTATTTTGCGGGAAAGTGGGACGGAAAGCCTCATTTTGACGAAGGGCAGATGAATATGGCGGGGGATACCTTGTGGCATGGATATATGGTGCCTTACATAGTCCCGACCGCCAATTATATCTCTTATATCAAGGAACGGCAGGTCAAGAGAGCCATTGACGCCGGAATTGATGCAATTTATCTTGAAGAACCGGAATTTTGGGCAAACGCCGGATACAGTGAGGCTTTCAAGAGGGAGTGGAAAGACTATTACGGTTTTGACTGGCGACCACAACATGAGTCGCCTGAAAACACCTACCTCTCAAATAAGTTGAAATATTACCTGTATTACAGGGCTTTGGATGAAGTGTGCTCTTTCGCTAAAGAGTACGGGAAGAGCAAGGGGATGGATGTGCGCTGTTATGTGCCGACGCATTCACTCGTCAACTATTCTGCATGGTCTATTGTAAGTCCGGAAGCAAGCCTCGCTTCATTGCCGTCCATAGACGGATATATTGCCCAAGTATGGACAGGGACATCGCGAACCCCGAATCATTTTGACGGCAAGAGGGCAGAAAGGGTCTTTGAAACGGCTTTTCTGGAATATGGTTCCATGGAGTCGATGACTGCTCCTACCGGACGCAAGGTCTTTTTCCTTACGGACCCTATTGAAGATTGGCCGAGGGATTGGTCTGACTATAAAAAGAACTATCAGTCAACTTTTGTAGCACAGCTTCTTTATCCCGGGATTTCCGACTATGAGGTAATGCCGTGGCCAGACAGAATATATGAGGGGCTCTTCCTTAATCCTGAGACAGGAGAGAAGGAGCGCATACCTGCATCGTATGCTACACAGATGCAGATAATGGTCAATGCTTTGGCTGACATGCCTCTTTCTTCCAACAAGGTGAGCGGAACAGACGGAATCGGCGTGATGATGTGCAATTCGCTGATGTTCCAGCGTGGTGTGGATCATAATGGGTATTCCAATCCAGACTTTGCCAATTTCTTCGGAAGAACAATGCCGCTGGTCAAGAGAGGGGTTCCTGTAAAGACGATGCATCTTGAGAATTTGGGGTACGAGGAATCGTGGAAAGATATAGAGGTCGCCATATTGTCATATTCCGACATGAAGCCGATGGAAGAAGAAATGCATTCTTACATTGCCTCATGGGTCAGGAATGGAGGTCATCTTGTATATTGCGGAAGAGATGATGATCCGTATCAGAATGTGCCGGAGTGGTGGAACGCAAAGGATTATGAATACGGTGCACCTTCTCAGCACCTGTTTTCCATGATGTCCATGCCGGCTGATGCCAAGGATGGTGAATATTCATACGGCAAGGGAAAGGTATATGTGCTCAGGCAGGATCCCAAGGAATTTGTGCTTGAGGAGAATGCAGATTCGCTGTTTTTGCAGACTGTTGTTCGGGCATATTCTGACGCTACTGGCGGGGAAAAAATAATGATGAAGAACTCGTTCTATCTTGAAAGAGGGCCTTTCCTCGTGGCGGCTGTCATGGACGAAACGGATGACATGACTCCAATGATGATTGCGGGGAAATTTGTCGACCTTTTTGATTCCGCACTTCCTGTCATTGACACCTGTACAGTGAAGCCTGGAGAACAGGCATTCCTTTATAAGTTGGAAGAATTGTCCGGAATCTCCAGGCCGTCCGTCATTGCTTCGGCAGCATGTGTGGAGGAGGAAAGCTATGAAGACGGTGTGTACAGGCTTCTGATGAAATCTCCTGCCAATACCGTGAACACCATGAGGATATATTTCCCGAAGCGCTTTTCGTCTGTTTCGGCAACAGGTGCGGACGGGGCGGCTGTCAGCCTTGACCTGAACGTCTGGGATGAGTCCTCTTCCACCTGTCTCATGAGTTTCGCCAATTCTCCTGACGGGATCGAGCTTGTATTCAGATGATTGTTCAGAATTCAAGGACTGCCTTTATGGGGTAGTGGTCAGATATGTATTCTGTATTGCCGTATTCCTTATGGACAGTTTTGTATTCAATGCATCGTCTGAATCCGGAATACCATATATAGTCTATTGACGCGCTTGATTTTCCCCATCCGTTGTATGTTTCGAGGTCATCGGAGGCCTTTGCGGTTTTTCTGGCGTCAAGCATTTTCCCGCAAAGGACTCCGATGGCCGGATCGCAGTCCTCGGCATTCAGGTCGCCGGTGAGCACTACCGGCAAGTCTTCAGTGTTCATCTTTCCGATTGTGACCAGGAGCATCTCAAGACCTTGTTGTCTTGCGGTTTTTCCAACATGGTCAAGATGTGTATTCACAAGGAAGAATTTTCCCCCGCTCTTCCTGTCTTTCAACAGGAGCCATGTGGCATTCCTTTCAAATGCAGCATCCCAGCCCAATGACGGATGCTGTGGAGTGTCGGACAGCCAGAAGTTTCCCCAATCAATGAGCTTGATCTTCCGTTTGTTGTAGAATACGACAGGGTGTTCGGCGTCTTTCCTGTCCAGCCTGCTTTTCCCGACCCATCCATAGTCCGGGAAATTCTCCGATATGTAATTTATCTGGAAACTGAATGCTTCCTGCATTCCTATTACATCCGGAGCAAGGTCTTCAATCATGCTTATTGTCGCAGTTCTTCTATGCTCCCATGAATTTTTCCCGTCTTCAGCCAGTCCGAATCTTATGTTGAAGGACATTATTGTCAGTGTTTCCGTTTCTTGGCTACGGAGCGTCGCTGACATGCGCAGCGGAATGATTGCGGCTATTGTCAGAACGGCAGATAAAATTTTGGTTTTCATTTTCAGTCTTCTTATAAATGTTCATACAATTATTTGTAAAAATAACAAAAAAGATATTATCTGCAAAATAAAATAAATGTCGAAAAATGCATTGGGTAGTAATGTGCTGTGGCTTTGTGCGCGAAATGTCGGTCCGTGATGAAATATTTTTTCAAAAAAAAATTGTTCTTGTAAAAATAAAATATATATCTTTGTGCAAACATAATAACCAAAGAGAATACATGAAAGGATTTCCTTTATCAATCGGCAGATTTTTTTCTGTGTGTCTGTTGTCATTTCTGTTGTTTGGCATGGAGGGATATTCAAGGCCTGTAAGTATCGCTTCAAGTGCCAAAGTGACAGCGTCTAAAGGCTCTTCCGGAGCCCGTTATCTGACAGACGGGGTGATTGGCGTCAAGAACAGCGGGACATGGAAGTCCGGGACTGAAGACGCATGGGTGAAAATGACTTGGGACGAGCCGCAGCATATCAACAAGGTAGTGATATTCAATTCTCCTTCTTCCGGATATTGTGTGGAGAGGGGAGAACTGGTCTTTAGTGACGGCAGCTCCGAAAAGGTGACCATGGCGGAAGACGGTCTGGCGACTGCCGTGGAATTCGAGGAAAGATTGACAGACTTTATCCTTTTCAGGGTCAGTGGAAGAAATGGGAAAATCGCTGAGTTGTCTGAAATGGAGGTCTATCCTTCACCGGCCCAATATACTGAGGCAGTAGAGTGGGTTGACCCGTATATCGAGACAGACAGGGGGAGATTTTTCTTTTTTATAACAGGGCAACGTCCGTTCGGAATGGTCGGTGCGGCTCCAATGACGGTAAATGCCAATAATTGCGGTGGTGGATACGCACATTACTCCAAGGAAGTGCTCGGTTTCCCTCAGATTCATGCGTGGACAATATCGGGATTGAACCTGATGCCTACTGTCGGAGAGGTGGATCCTACAAAAGGTGAAGCTGAGTGGAAGTCCCCGTTCAGGCATGACGACGAGATTGTCCAGCCGGGATATCATCGTATGTATCTGTCCAAGAGCAAGGTTTGGGTGGAGCAGACTGCAACGGAAAGGGTCAGCTTCTACAGGTTCAAATGGACGGATGATTTAGACGCAAGGCTGCTGCTGTCACTGAGCGGAATGCTCGGGAACAGCCGTATGACCAACGCTTCTGTCCGCAGGACGGGTGCAAACGAATTTGTAGGGTCCATAAGTTCTGTGGACAGGGCATATATGGTAGGTCCACACGATTTCAAGATCTATTTTGTGGTGCAGACGGATAAGGATTGGGATTCGTTCGACGGCTGGAACGGAGATGAGATGTACAGAGGAATGACTGATTTGAGAGGGGATTCCGCCGGGGTTTCATTGGCATATAAGGTGAAGGCCGGTGATGAGGTCAACATGAAGATAGCCATTTCTTATACCAGCATAGAAAATGCATACAATAATCTTCATTCCGAGTGTTCCGGATGGGACTTTGACGCGGTAAGGGAAGATACGCGCCGCATCTGGAATGAGTGGCTGGGGAAAATAACTGTTGAGGGCGGCACGGTGGAGCAGAAAGTGAAATTCTACACTGATTTGTGGCATGTGCTTCTCGGCAGACACCGTATCAATGATGTGAACGGTGATTATCCCGACAGGACAGTCGGCAGGGAACAGATTATATGGAATCAGAATGGAGCCATAATAGATCCGGTCTTCAGGATAAAGAATACAGGCAGGGACAAGGACGGCAATATCCGGCACAACATGTACAATTCCGATGCGTTCTGGCTTACGCAGTGGAACCTCAATGTCCTTTGGGGGCTAGCCTGGCCTGAAATATTGGATGATATGGCAGCTTCGCTTGTGGAGTATTCCAATAATGGCGGGCTTATTCCACGCGGCCCGTCAGGCGGCGGGTACTCTTTCATAATGACAGGATGTCCGGGTACGAGTCTTATTGTCAGTGCCTATATGAAAGGACTCATGACAAAGACTGACCCGATGAATGCCTTCAGACAGATAAAGAAGAATCATTTTCCCGGTGGCATGATGGGGAGCAAGGAAGAACTGTCATTCTATATTGAACACGGGTGGTTCCCGGACAATGCCGGAATCACCATAGAGGCCTCTTTCCAGGATTGGGGAGCCGCCCAGATGGCCAAAAAACTGGGATTGGAAGACGATTACCGCTATTTTCTCAAAAGGTCAGAGTCATGGAAAAACTGTTTCCATCCGGGATATAAGCTGCTGTTCCCGATACGCCGGGACGGGGGATTTACCCATGAGGACCCCCTCTCTCCGCGGGGATTCGTAGAAGCCAATGCATGGCAGGCTACATTCGGCATTTCACATGACATAAAAGGTCTTTCCGGACTTATGGGTGGAAATGATGTATTGTGCTCTATGCTTGATTCTGCTTTCAGGAAAGAGGTGGAAAATGACTTCACCCACGGCTACGGCAATGGCCATATCAGCTATGCAAACCAGCCTGGATGCTCCAATGCACATGTGTTCAGTTATGCCGGTGCACCGTGGCTGACCCAGTACTGGGTGCGTCAGGTGAAGGAGCAGGCATATGGTGGCACTACTCCGGAATTGGGATATGGCGGACATGATGAGGACCAGGGGCAAATGGGAGGTGTCAGTGCATTGATGGCCATCGGCCTGTTCAATATACTCGGGAACGAATCACAGACTCCATTCTATGAAATCACGGCCCCGATATTCGACAAGATTACCATAAAGCTTGACAACCGGTATTATGAGGGCAAGGAGTTTACCATCAAGACATACAACAATTCCAGTGAAAACTGCTACATCCAGAAGGCAAAGCTGAACGGTGCCGAACTTGACAATTTCTGGTTTACCCATGAGCAGTTTGCGGCCGGAGGCCTTCTTGAAATATGGCTCGGCGACACTCCGAACAAGGAATGGGGCCTCAGCCAGTATCCTCCGGTGGATGCAGAGTGAATCCATGTTGAAAATATGGTTTACAATATCTTTTTAACCAAATTAATAACTGAGCAATGAATCCAAAATCGAATTTCATTTCGATCTCAGGAAACAGACTGGGAAAATTGTTCGCAGCCGTTTTCCTGCTGATTGTTCCTATGTTCGGACAGGCGACATTGAATGCACAGGATGGTACAGTTACGACTGCGGCCACTCTTGTTGACGTCAATGGAATCCCCGTCATAGGTGCAGCCATCGTAGATCCTTCCAATCCGTCCAACGGTACGACTTCTGATCTAGACGGTAATTTTACAATCAAAGTGCCTGCTGGAACGGAGCTTCTCATTTCCTGCATAGGCTATGTGGACTATCATTATCTTGCCAAAGAGTCTGTAAGCGGTTTGAAAATTGTGCTTCAGGAAGATGCACTCATGCTGGAAGAGACTGTGGTCGTGGGTTATGGCGTCCAGAAGAAAGCTACTTTGACAGGAGCCGTATCGGCAGTCAGAAATAGCGATATCATCACTACGAAAAATGAGGATGTCTCGAACATGCTGGCGGGTAAGGTTCCTGGATTGAGGGTCAAGCAGAACAGTTCTGAGCCTGGCTCATTCAATACATCCATTGACATAAGAGGTTTCGGCTCTCCGTTAGTCATTATTGACGGTGTACCTCGTGACAATATGCAAAGGCTGGATGCAGAGGAAATAGAGAGCATATCTGTTCTGAAAGACGCATCTGCTGCTGTCTATGGTGTACGTGCCGCCAACGGTGTCGTTCTGATTACGACCAAAAAAGGCAAGAAAGGTGAAGCATCCATTTCATATACAGGCAACATGACATGGCAGGTTCCTTCCATGTATCCGGACATGGCGGATGCGCTTGATGTCATGACTCTGAGAAATGAATCAAGTATCCGTAATGTGGACGGAGCAGAGCGCTTTTATTCAGATGCGGAAATGGATGAATTCAGAAGCGGTAAAAGGCAGTCTACTGACTGGCGCGATGTTCTCATGAAGAAATCCGCGCCTCAGACAATCCATAATTTAAGCATTACCGGTGGTGGAGACAAGATAACATACTTTGCAAGCGTTGGATTCCAGTATCAGGACAGCTATTTCAAGACAAATGCATTGAATTATCAGAAATTCAATCTCAGAAGCAACATTTCGGCACAGATTACCGATAACCTGAAATTTGAATTGAACATATCCGGCATAATGGACGAGAAGAATAATCCTCCTCAAGGATCAGGCGGAATCATCCTGTATGGATTGAATCTGTCTTCGCCTCTGGAGCAGGTGTGGTATAACGAGGCAGAGGGCAAGTATGCCGCTACTTTTGACGAGGGCCGTTTTAATGGTGCCGCCCTGATGGATACGGATCTTGTTGGCGACTGTTCCTATAAAAGCAGGTGGCTTCAGACAAATGCCTCATTACAGTGGGATATCCCATGGGTAAAGGGCCTTTCAGTAAAGGGCATGTATAGTCTTGACTACTTGCAGAACAACAACACCGAATACAACAAAGGATATAACCTGTATGCGGCGGACGGCAGGGCTATTCATTTCAATAGCTTTACAGCAGCAGAAAATCAGTTGGCAAGATATTTTTTCGAGAAGATAAACTATCTTTGGAATGTGTCCTTGACTTATAACAGAAGTTTCGGAAAGCATAATGTCGGTGCTTTGGCGTTATTCGAAAGTTCTGTAAAGGAAGGGGACAACTTCAGGGCAATCCGCCAGATGGACTTGGACATACCTTATCTGTTTGCCGGTGTGACTGAGGACCAGCAAGGTCTGCAGGACCCTGCTCTTGGAGTCCTTTACGATTATGCCAATGCAGCCTTTGTCGGAAGGGTTAACTACGACTATGCCGGCAAGTACATCGCGGAAGTCGCCTTCAGGTATGACGGCTCCTCCAGATTCCCTAAGGAAGGACGCTGGGGATTCTTCCCATCGGTTTCCGTAGGCTACAGGATATCTGAAGAGGATTTCTGGAAAAACTCCCCTCTTGATTTTATCAATAATTTCAAGATCAGGGCATCTTACGGTATCCTCGGAGATGACTCAGGCATTTCTTATCAGTGGGTGACGGGGTACACATATCCGGCTACTCCTGGCGGTGTGATAATAAATTCGGATGGAAATGCCGAATATATAAACGGTGCAGTCAGCGCAGGAGTACCTAACGGGGCCATTACATGGTATCAGTCCAGAACTATCAATGTCGGTATTGATGCTGAAGCATGGGACGGTATGCTCGGAATTACAGCAGAATACTTCAATAGGAACAGAACGGGTCTGCTGACGACAAGAGCAAGCAGTCTTCCGGGAGTTGTGGGAGCTACCATGCCTCAGGAGAACCTTAACGGCGATTTGACCCAGGGATTTGAAATAGAACTCTCGCACAGACATCATGTCGGTGATTTCTACTATTCATTGAAAGGTAACCTTTCCTATACGAGAATATGGCATCAGCATTGGGAGCAGTCACGTGCCGGAAACTCCTATGAAAACTGGAGAAATTCCTTGTCTTACAGATATACGGATGTAATGTGGGGTTTTGAAGGAAATGGCAGAATGGAGAATTGGAACGAAATATATTACAACCCTATATTTATCGGCAGAAACTCTCTTCCCGGGGATTATGAGTATGTGGACTGGAACGGTGACGGATATTTCTCCGATCTTGACAAGCATCCTCTTGCCAATGCGACGAAAAATACTCCTTGGCTGAATTTCGGCCTTACTTTTTCCGCATCATATAAAGGTTTTGACCTGTCAATGCATTTCCAGGGTGCAGGAATGGTGTGGGTTTCTCCGGGGGGAATATATTCAAGACCTCTCAATGCTGGCGTAAACTCTTTGGAGGAATTCATGGACAGATGGCATCCGGAAGACCCTTCGGCAAATCCGTATGATCCTGCTACAACATGGGTAAGAGGAGAATATGCCTATACGGGCGTAAGTCCTGACGCCAATTCAGATTTTGCTTTGAAGAATGCTTCTTATCTGAGACTCAAAAACCTCGAAGTCGGGTATAATTTCCCTGAGAAATGGCTCAAGAGAATAAAGATGAAAGCCTTGAGGGTTTATTTCAGCGGATATGACCTCCTAACATTTACAGGTCTGAAATATCTGGATCCGGAGTACAATGCAGCGAATGATACATTCTATCCTATCAGCCGCACTTTTACTCTTGGACTGAATGTAAAATTCTAAAAAGGTTGAATCATGAAATTAACAAGAACTATACTGCTGTTTATTTGCGGGGTGATGACAATGTCTTGCATTGACCTCGACAGACCTCCTCTCAATGTCGTGGGAGAGGAAGATATTTTTGGCTCCACCATAGGTACGGACAGTTATTTGGCAAGACTTTATACCAATCTGCCTCTTGAGGACTTCAGATATTGGTTTACCCATGGCGACGATATGTTTAACCAGACTTTCCCGGCAATACATCCGCAGCCGGACAACATCACCGGGGAATCCATCGGACTGGATATAACTTCATTTGCATCTGAACCTGCCGGCTCATTTTGGAACAAGGCATACAAGTGGATACGTGATGTGAACATCATGATAGAAACTCTTCCAAAATATCAGGACAGATATACTGAAGAACAATTCCAGAACTATATGGGTCAGGCATATTTCATCCGTGCCGGCATTTACCATGCACTTGCAAAACGTTATGGCGGAGTTCCTATCGTTGACAAGGTGATAGACTATCCTGCTACAGTGTCATTGGAAGGAACCATGCTTTACAGGGACTCTGAAGAATCTACATGGGATTTCATTTCTGATGACTATGACAGGGCAATATCAATGCTTCCGACTACGGCAAATAAAGGACGTGCCACCAGGTATGCCGCTGCCGCACTCAAGTCGCGCGCCATGCTTCATGCCGGATCAATAGCGAAATACAATATGATAGACTATCGCCCGGTAAACGATGTCCGGGTCTGCGGCATTCCGTCAGAGAGAGCAGCAGATTATTTCAAGGAAGCATATGATGCCGCCAAACTCGTTGATGAAGGGGGATTTGCCCTTTATAAAGGGGAATGGGTCTCAGGGAATAAGGAGGCCATTACACAGAATTTCATCAACATATTCCTTAATGATACTCCGGAGACCATTTTCGGCAGGTATTGGAAACTGCCTGAATTGGGCCATGCCTTTGACAATGGCGTGCAGCCGCTGCAGACATCGACCGGAGGGCAGAACTCCCGCTCTTGTCCTACACTTGACTTTGTTGAGATGTATGAATTTGACAACAAGGATGATAACGGGCATTTCGCCAATCTTGACGAAAGCGGGCACTACAAGCTTTGGGATTCTCCTATTGATGCTTTCGAAGGATGTGAACCGCGTCTTGCTGCGACTGTGATTCTTCCAATGGCTGAATTCAAGAATCAGACGATAGAAATAAGGCGCGGAATATATACCGGTTCGACTTCCGCCGCCCGGATTAACCGTCTTACATCAAGTGAAGAAGCTAGAAATTATGGCGAACTCGGTATCGCAGATCTTTCTTTGGTGAACACTTTGAGTGACAACAATAACGAAGGTAATTTTGTATCTTTGAACGAGGGATCTCAATATTACGATGATCTTTATAACAGGACTCAGACCGAAAGCAACAGGGGTAAGATGAAAGTGTCCGGTGAAAACGGTCCGTTCACTTCATGGGGAGAGTTTAACCTTTCCGGCTTTTATCGCAGAAAATATCTGAATCCAGACCCGTCTTCCCTGAATGATGCGACGCAAAATGAGCAGCCATGGATTGAAATCCGTTATGCTGAAGTGTTGTTGAACAAGGCTGAAGCAGCATGGGAGCTTGTTTCCCTTGGCCAGGCGACAAGTTCCGCCGGAGAAAATTATCTTGAAGTGGCCACCAGATGCATCAATGACATCAGGGAGAGAGGCGGAGCCAGTCTTCTGTCCGGACCGTTGTCATCTTCTGAGGAAGACCGTGACGTAATCAGGACAGAACGCAGGAAGGAACTTGCTTTTGAGAACAGGATATGGTGGGATCTCAAGCGCTGGAGAATCCTTGATGACGAACAGGTCAACAAAAAATACCGCATACTTATGCCGTTCTATTCAGTTGTTGATGACAAATATTTCCTTGATGTGCGCTATACGGAAAATAGGAACAGCGCTACATGGACATTCACTTTCCCTGAAAACTACTATTATCAGGAGATTGAGACCAATGAGATAAGGGTGAACCCGAATTGTAAACAGAACCCTGGATATTGATTATAGTATGAAAAAGATTATTGTGACATTGGCTGCGGCTGCGGCCGTATTTATGGTGGCATCATGCGCAAAAGACAACTATGACGCTCCGGAAGAGACTTTCAGGGGAGCATTCATAGACAAAGGGACAGGGGAGCCGCTGCAGGTTGCCCCGGGAACTTCCATCAATGATGGCGGAATAAGAATAAGAATGATGGAATACAGCTGGAGTGACAATCCGACTCCTTATGATTTCTTCGCAAAGCAGGACGGTACATTCAATAATACCAAAATCTTCAAGGGTACGTACGGTGTCATTCCGGAAGGGCCTTTTGTCCCTCTTGAAGAAATAAGGCTTGATATCGAAGGCGTAGTTGAACATAATTTTGAGGTTGAGCCTTTCCTCAGGGTAGAGTGGGTGGATGAACCGAAGATGCTTGATGACGGTACCGTGGAGATCAAGGTCAGGATTACAAGAGGAACTGACAATCCGGATTATCAGGCACCCCTGAATGATGCATGGCTGTATGTCAACCAGATTTCATATGTGGGAAGCAGTTCCTACAGCACCCTTCTATCCACTTATATACCGAATGAAGAATTCAGCAATTATACTTTGGGTGAGGTGCTTACAGTCAGGACCGGGTTCCCTAACGGATATAATGGCGGCAGCGGAGATGCCAACGAGTTCCCTTCAATCAGCGATCGCCCTTATTTCTTCCGTTTTGCGGCTTGTACGGAAACTGCAAACAGCGGAGTCAAGAGGTATAACTTTACTCCTGTAAAGGAATTTGTAGTGTCTGTGAAATGAGTGGGTCACGACACAATAATTCAGAATATTTTCATCGCAGCCCGAAAAAAATCGGGCTGCCTTGGTTTCAGCCTTTGCATATTTGTTTTTTTGCATATTTTTGCGTGAAATTATGTATGAACATATTGTAAATGTTAATAGATTAATATGGGTTGTAGATTGCCAATATTCAGGAAAGCCCTGATGGCTCTTGTCCTGATGTCCGGAGCATGTTCCTTGTATGCAGGGCCTTTTAATATTGCTCCTGAGGCCAGGGTCACTGCCTCATCATATAGAGAAGGCGGTGAACCGTCAAATGCCGTTGACGGCAAAAGCAGGATTTTAAACAGGTTCGAATGGGTTTCGGATGCCGAGATGCCATATTGGCAGCAGATGAAATTTCCTTGGATAAGGCTGGACTGGGATGAGGAAAGATATATTGACAAGATCATACTTTATGACCGTCCGGATCCGGATGTCCACACTCCTGGAGGGGTGCTCGTATTCAGTGACGGAAGCCGGATCAGCGTGACGGCGATTCCGAATGACGGGTCGCCCAAAGTCGTGGAATTTCCTGAAAAGAAAATAAAGTGGGTGCGTTTTGAGCCTTCAGATGCCATAGGTTCATATATAGGACTGTCTGAAATAGAGGTTTTCCCGTCCAGAAGAGATTATGATGACTATGTGTCATGGGTGGATCCGTTCATTGAGACGACCAAAGGCAGATTTTTCTTTTTTGTGACCGGATGCCGTCCTTTCGGAATGATCGGGGCTGCTCCGATGACCCGTAATCGCAATCAGTTCGGAGGCGGATACAACTACAATTCCACTGATGTCCTCGGTTTCCCTCAGATACACAATTGGGTGCTGGCCGGGCTTACTTTCATGCCTGTGACCGGGGATGTGGACATGACCGGGGGAGAGAATGCCTGGAAATCTTCGTTCTGTCATGAAGATGAGATAGCCCGTCCGGGATATCATAAGATGTTCCTTAATGATTACGGGCTTAATGTGGAGCAGACTTCTACGGAGCGTGTGAGCTTCTATAGGGTCACCGCCGCAGAAGATTGCGATGTCAAGCTGATGCTTAATCTCGGAGGCTATGTGGCTTCTACCACGATGGTGAATTCCACTGCGAGGAAAGTCAGTGATACGCGTATAGAGGGCAGTTTTGACACATACGGACGTCACTGGGGCGGTCCGGAGAATGTAAAGGTGTTCTTTGCTGTGGAGTTCGGCAAGCCGTTTTCACGGATGGACGGATGGGCAGACGGGGAAAGGTACGAAGACATTACGGATTTCGAGGGATCGCACAAGATTACGAGAAGGGCTGAAAACGAAACTCTCAGCTACCTCGATTCTCCGTCCTCCGGTGTTTATGCGGAATACAGGGCGGAAGCCGGAGATGAATTTCTCGTAAAGATGTCCATTTCGTATGTGAGCTGTGAGAATGCCTGGGAGAATCTTGAAACTGAATGCAGCCACTGGGACTTCGGCAAGGTAGTGGAGGATTCCCAGGAACAATGGAACGAGTGGCTGGGGAGAATTGATGTCCGGGGCGGTGATCCGGACCGTAAGGTGAAGTTCTATACCGACCTGTGGCATGTGCTTCTCGGAAGACACAAGCTCAATGATGTCAACGGCCAGTATATGGACTTGACGGAGGGGCGCAGGTACTATTCCTATACCCTTGACATAAAGCCTAAGCTCAGGCAGCTTCCTTTGGACAGGAATGGAAAGCCTCTCTACAATATGTATAATTCAGACGCCTTTTGGCTGACCCAGTGGAATCTGAATATCCTTTGGGGTCTTGCATGGCCGGAGGTCATGGATGACATTTCGGCTTCTCTCATCCAGTATGCAGACAACGGAAAATTCATTCCGAGAGGTCCTTGTGGCGGTGGATATACGTATATAATGACAGGATGCCCTGCAACTCCGCTTATCGTATCGGCATACAATAAGGGAATCCTTACAAAAGTGGACCCTGAGCATGCCTATCAGCAGATGAAATGGAATCATAGTCTTGACGGCATCATCAGTATAGACCAGTCATATCTTGACAAAGGCTACATAGAGGGCAATGCCGGGCGGACACTGGAGGCCAATTTCCAGGATTGGGCTCTTGCCCAGATGGCCGGCCGTCTCGGACATGAGGATGACAAGGAATATTTCCTTAAACGTTCAGAAGGGTGGAAAACATTGTACAATCCTGATCAGAAGCTTATTTTTGCCAAAGACAGGGAAGGCAAATGGGTAACGGACAATCCTCTTGACGGAAACGGTTGGGTGGAAGCAAATTCATGGCAGGGGACATGGTCGGTGTCACATGGTATCCGCGAATTGTCTGAAATGATGGGCGGGGATGACGAGCTTTGCAGTAAGCTGGACCATGCTTTTGAAATGGCAGCGCCTCAAGACTTTATCTTCGGTTACAGTTCCGGGTATATCAGCTATGCCAACCAGCCTGGCTGTTCCAATGCCCACGTGTTCAACTGGGCAGGAAAGCCTTGGATGACCCAGTACTGGGTCAGGAGGGTAGCCGAACAGGCATACGGCGCCACAAGTCCGGATTTCGGCTATGGCGGACATGACGAGGACCAGGGCCAGATGGGAGGAGTCAGCGCACTGATGGCGATAGGTCTTTTTGATATCCGTGGAACGGCGGAGGCAAAACCTGTATATGAGATAACATCTCCTGTATTTGATGATATCACAATTCGTCTCAACAATGATTACTATCCTGGCAAAGAGTTCAGGATCAAGACATACAATAATTCACCGGAGAACTGTTATATCCAGAAGGCACGTCTGGACGGCAAGCCTCTGAAAACATTCTGGTTCTATCATGAAGACTTTGTGAAAGGAGGTCTGCTTGAGATTTGGCTTGGTCCTGAACCTGATAAAAACTGGGGAACGGCAGGTTATCCTCTTGAAAAATAAAATGGCTATGGAACAGATAAAAGAAAAATATGCGGTCGGCGTGGATGTCGGCGGAAGTCACATTACGGCAGTGGCGGTGGATCTGTCCACAGGAGATATGCTCGGGACTCCGGTTGAGGTCCCGGTGGACAGTTCAGGCAGTGCGGACTATATTCTGGACAAGTTCGCACAATGTATAGGTGCGGCGATAGCGGCATCCGGCACTGAGGTAAGAAATGTGGGCATGGCTTTCCCTGGACCGTTTGATTATGTGAACGGCATATCGACGGTTTTCGGAGTTGCGAAATATGAACGGATTTTCGGTCTTGACATCCCGTCTTCTCTCTCTCCCCGTCTTGGAAAATTCGGAAACATGAATTTCAGATTTGTCAATGATGCTTCTGCATTTGCCCTTGGAGAATGTTTCGGGGGAGTTGCGCGAGGCGTCAGAAGGGCCATGGCCCTTACTCTCGGTACCGGGTTGGGTTCAGGATTTGTGGCGGACAATGCTCTCGTGGAAAGCGGAGAACTTGTGCCGGCAAACGGTTGGGTCTATAATCTTCCTTTTGACGGAAGCATTGCAGATGAAGCTTTTTCCACGCGCTGGGTCTGCCGCAGATTCAAGGAACTTACTGGAGAGGCAGTGAAAGGAGCCAAGGAAGTTGCGGACAGATGCGGAACTCTCCAGGAGGCAAGAATTCTCTTTGATGAGTACGGCCGCAGGCTTGCATCTTTCGCAGCACCTCTGATAGTGCGGTTCGGAGCGGAGATGCTTGTGCTCGGGGGCAACATTGCCAGGGCATATGGACATTTCGGAAGCGCATTGGAAAAGGGACTCGCTGATGCCGGTGCCGGTGTTCCGGTGCGGGTTTCAGCCTTGATGGACAGGGCTGCCCTGGTGGGAGCGGCGCAGTTGTTTGCAAGATAATGTTAAATGTTAAAACAGGTATATATTATGTCTGAATTGAGAAGGACTACCCAGTATTTGCTTCCCGTAGAAAAGGAGGAAGTTGCCGGATATGACATCTATCCGGTTCATGCTCTTGGCGATGATAAGATTTTCAGCGGTTATGGACAGCTGGCGGAGAAGCTCGCAGGCCATAAGGCTGTCATGGTTGACGGATATGTCGGGGTACGTTTTGATATTTTCATGGATGGAATGAACCGTGCCTTTGCCGCCATGGGCATCAAGCCGGTATGGTGGAATACGGACGTTGCCATGAAATCTTCTGATGACATCTTTGATATGGTGGGCCCGTTCCTTGGCGGGGATGACCCGATCTTCGGATTCCGCACTTCGCTGACGCTCGACCGGTTCTTTGATATGGACCGGCTATTGAAGATATCCCCGGACAGTTCTGCAGACATCAATATCCTTATAGGTACCGGTGCCGCTTTGGCGGACTGGGACGGTCCATTGGTATATATTGACATACCGAAGAATGAAATCCAGTTCAGGGCGAGGGCCGGAGCCATAGCCAATCTCGGCGCTGATGCGCCGGAGGCTCCGAAGAAGATGTACAAGCGTTTTTATTTTGTGGATTGGGTTGTCCTCAACCGGCATAAGAAATCCATTCTTCCTGCAATAGACATCTTTGTTGACGGTCAGAGAGAGGAAGAAATTACATGGGCTTGCGGGAATGACATACGCAAGGGCCTTGAAGGGCTTTCACATAATGCCTTCCGTGTGCGTCCATGGTTTGAACCTGGTGCATGGGGCGGACAATGGATCAAAAAACACATCAGGTCTCTTGCACAGGATGTTCCTAATTATGCATGGTCATTTGAACTGATTGTCCCTGAGAACGGACTGATATTCAGCAGCGGCAGGAAAATGTTGGAAGTGTCGTTCGACTTCATCATGTATCAGGCAGGAGAGGATGTCGTCGGAAAGGAGTGTCATGAAGAATATGGCGATGAATTCCCGATCCGCATGGACTATCTTGACAATTTTGACGGCGGCAACCTGTCCATCCAGTGCCATCCGCATAAGAAATACATACAGAAGAATTTTGGCGAGGTCCTGACTCAGGAGGAGACATATTACATACTTGATACTTGTCCCGGGGCACAGGTCTATCTCGGTTTCAAGGACGACATTGTCCCTGAGGAGTTCGAGTCCGCCCTGAATGAAAGCTTTGAAAAAGGGACCCCGCTTGATGTCCCTAAGTACATCAATTCTGAGAGTGCCCATAAGCATGACCTTTTCCTCATCCCTCCCGGGACTCTTCACAGTTCAGGACGCAATAACCTCGTGCTGGAAATCAGTACCACACCATATATATTCACGTTCAAGATGTATGACTGGCTTGCTCTGGACCTTGACGGCAAGCCGAGGCCTCTCAACATCCGTCGGGCAATGGATAACCTCTGCTTTGACAGGAAAGGGGACAAGGTAAAGGCTGAACATGTCTGCAAGCCTGTGCTGCTTGAGAAAGGTGAGGACTGGGAACTCTGGCACATGCCTACACATCCGAAACATTCATACGATGTGCATAGGTTTGTCGTGAATTCTTCCGTTGAAGAGACTACGGAAGGGAAATGTCATGTGCTGAATCTGGTGGAAGGCGAAAGTGCTGATGTCATCACTAAGGACGGCATGACATTCCATCTCAGCTATGCGGAGACGCTTGTAGTTTCAGCTGCCGCGGAATCTTACAGGATAGTCAATACTTCCGGGCGCAGTATAATGATGGTGAAGGCTTTTATGAAGTAGCGCATAAATATTGGATTCAGTATATTGATGTGGCAGAGGTGATTTCTGAAGATTTGATGTTTCCCTGGAAATCTGATATTCGAAAGAAGGGATGAGGTTGATCTCACGGAAAACAAGAGAGGAAGGGTGATGGCTTTCATTTATGGGCCATCACCCCATTTTTCTGTTGACGTCTGCTTTTTTGCGAATTTGGAAAATTGCTGTATCTTTGCGGGCGCATATCTTCAGGGCAGGGTGAAATTCCCGATCGGCGGTAAAAGTCCGCGAGCTGAAGTTTCAGGCCGGAAGGCGGGGACGGAAGCAGGAACCGTTGGAACTGCGGTACCGACAGTAAGGTCAGGGAGGATATTTTCAGGACAGGCCATTTGCCGGAGGTTGTCATGGAATGACGGGGTTGGCAGTAGGTTTGGAAAATATCGGAACTGATGACAGTCTGGAAGGAAGAAGACATGGATAAGACATCATGATGTTGTGCATGATGTATTGTTGTGTGTTTATTTCTATTTTGTATGCCTTGAATTGTATGCCATGCGTAACAATTTAAGGTTTTTTCATTTATGAAAGGCACACAGAATTTTTTCCGCAGGGCATCCGGTTCAGACCAGAGCAAGACAATGTCTGCCGCGAGAGCCTTTTCTGCGTTGATTTTCCTGGCAATCTGCCAGGTATTGTATTTCCCTGTATTCTCTTCTGCATCGGATGGGGCACCATCGCCCCGTCAGACCGGTTTGCGGGAAGACGGGCAGGTGACGGCCGGGGAGGCGCTTTCTCCAGGAATTGCGGATATGGCGGCGGATTCCCTTTTCTGGCAGGGGGACACGCTCACGCTCCGCGAAGTGACGATTTCCGCATCTTTCAACAGTTCGAAAAGCAGCCCTTTGCGTCTGAGCACGGTGACGAGCGGAATGCTGAAGGACAGGGCGGCGGCAAGGACTTATCCTGAACTGCTGAAAAACATTCCGGGGCTTTATGCGACTTCGGAATCGGGAAGTTATGGAGATGCAAGGCTGAACATCAGGGGCTTCAAGCAGGAAAACATTTCGGTTCTGCTCAACGGGATTCCCATTTCCGGTCTGACTACCGGAAGCATGTACTGGAACAACTGGATGGGGCTTGCCGATGCCACATACGCGATACAGGTCCAGAAAGGAATCGGCTCATCCATGCTGTCGGACAGTTCTGTGGGCGGATCTGTGAATATCATCACGGCGGTGGCGACGGAGGAGGCTTCTGTTGAGGCAGGGGCGTATGTGTCGCATTATGGCACTGCGAAAGGATATCTCAAATATGACAGCGGGCAGCTGAAGCACGGGTGGGGAATAAACCTCATGGCCTCCTATGTCGGTGGCAGCGGATATGTGGATGCCACGGATGTCAGCTCGTTTGCCTATATGCTCAATGTCAGCAAGCAGCTCGGGAAATACAACACCCTTCTTTTCACTGCTCTCGGCTCGCCGGAAAAACATGAGCAGCGTTCGTCCCGGCTCAGCATCGGCGAAGTGCAGACATACGGGCTTAAATACAACAAGAACTGGGGCTGGAGAGACGGAAAGCAGTTCAACCTTAATCTCAACAATTATTTCAAGCCCTATTTCACTCTCCAGCATCTGTACAGCCGAGGCCGGCTTTCTATGACCAATTCCATTTATCTGGCTATCGGGAACGGGGGCGGACGATGGAACGAAAGCAAAGGGCAGCAGATTTCATCATTCAGGACAGCTGACGGGCAGGTGGACTGGGATGCCGCCATTGCTGCCAATACGGCCTTCCCTGCAGAGAACGGCGAAGCGGGTGCGGCTGAAGGAATTTCGGCACGGAATATACTTTCTGATTATCTTGCCGGACATACACAGGCAGGGGCGATAGTTTCTGCAAGCGTGGCTCTGGCCGAAAGGTGGAAGCTTGATGCGGGAGCACATTATCAGCTGTATTCGACATGGGAGAAAGAACAGATAACGGATCTGCTCGGGGCCGATTACTGGTATGAGGACTATGCCGCCAATTCGCTTGCCGGCCTTGCAGGAAGAAACCCTGTCAAGAAAGTGGGGGATTATGTGAGGACGGACAACGGCAAGATCATCAATCACGGCACCGTCTATGCTTCCGCAAAATATTCTTCGGAGAGGGTCAATCTTAATTTCGGTGCTTCAGGATTTTTCAGTGCCAACCGCAGGTGGGACAGATACAATTATGTCGGAGATGACATTTACAGCGATGTGGCCTGGGGGGCCGGTTTCAGTGCAAAGGCAGGTGTCCTCGTAAAGGCCGGGAAACGCAGCAGTGTCTATCTCAACGGAGGGTATTACAGCAGAGTGCCATATTCTGACACTTACTTTTCATCCGGCAACAACGAGATTTCACAGGGAGTGAAGAATGAGAGGAATATCCTTGGTGAATTGGGCTACCGCTTCGTCTATGACAGGGGCGGGGCGGAAGTCACTGCCTATGCGGCATATTGGAAAAACAGGACGCTTATGTCCAATCCGTACAAGCTTCAGGACGAGGACCAGACAAGATATATGATTACCGGGCTTGATGCCTTTCATTATGGGGTCGAGATAGAGACATTCCACAATTTCACGAGGTGGCTGAAACTGTCCGCATTTGCTTCCATAGGGGACTGGAAATGGAAAAATGATGTGCAGGCGACCATCTATGATGACTATACGGGACTTCCTGTTTCACAGGTGAATGTCTACAGCAACGGGCTGCCAGTCGGCGATGCGCCTCAGACGCAGGTGGGTGCGATGCTTGAAGCCAGGCTTCCTGCCGGTTTCCGTCTGTCGGTCAACTGGACATTCAACGACAGGATGTATGCCGATTTCGAGCCTGAGGACCGTACTGACCCTGATGACAGGGCTGATCCATACAGGATTCCGGGCTATCATCTTCTCGGCGCGGACCTGAGCTGGTCCCATGATTTCCCGAAAGGGATTTCTACGACCTTATTCGTGACGGGTTCCAATCTTTTGGACACATTCTACATAGAACGCGGCACTGACGGTTCAGCCCATGACCTGGAGTCTTTCAGGGGATTCTGGGGCTTCGGCCGCAATTTCAGTTTCGGTCTGCGGCTCTCTTTCAGATAAATTCTTTGTCCCTCTGTCTGAAAAACGGAACTTTTTGCGTAAGTTTGTTTTGTTTATGAATGAACTTATGGATTGTCATGAAATTGTGATAGAAGACGGGGGGCATGTTCTGAGCAGGATATATGTCGGGAATGAACTGGCGGGGGTCGGAAGATGCCTTGCCGGATTCCCGGCAGTGTATGTCGTGTACGACAGGAATGTGGAGCGGCATGCCACGGACCTTCTTTCATCTTTGTCGGAGCAGGGGATACGGATTGCAGATTCATGCCCTTTGTCTGCGACAGAGGAAGAAAAATGCATGGACACTGTGACGGGACTATGCCGATGGCTGATGGAGAAAGGCGCGGACAGGAATGCCCTTCTGCTGGCCGTGGGTGGGGGCATAACTACCGATATGGCAGGATTTGCGGCATCGGTGTACAAGCGAGGGATCCGTTTTGCATATTTGCCGACCACGCTTCTTGCCCAGGTCGATGCGGCCATAGGAGGCAAGACCGGGGTGAACCTTGATTCATACAAGAACATGATCGGCGTGATCCGCCAGCCGGAGTTCACCTGGCTTTGCCCTGAGGTCCTGTCTTCTCTTGATTACAGGACATTTTTGTCCGGTGCGGCTGAAATGCTCAAGACATTCATCATATCTGACGGCGGATGGTATGACCGTGCAGTAAGATTCCTGTCGGAAATGAATGGAGTCCGTTATCGGGATTTCATCAGTTCCAGGAAAACGGAACTTGCCGCCATGATTGCAGCCGCGGCGTCTGTCAAGGCCCGTATCGTGTCTGCCGACCAGTTTGAAAGAGGTGAAAGGCGCAAGCTGAATCTCGGACATACATTTGCCCATGCGGTTGAATGGTATGAAAGGGGGATGGTGAAACCTGAAGCCGGGAGGCTGACAGAGGCGGAAAGAGGCCAGAGCGGCGTGACAGCAGAATTTTCTCATGGCGAGGCCGTGGCTGTCGGGATTATCCTTGCGGCAAGGCTTTCCGAAGCAGCCGGTGTGGCTCCGGCAGGGCTGGAGGAGCGATTGAGGACAGATTTCATCGCCTGCGGGCTACCTGTGGACTGTCTTTTCCCGTTGGAGGAATTGACTGGAGCAATGGCAAGGGACAAGAAAGCCGAGGACGGGAAAATACATTTTATCCTGATAAAAGGAATCGGAGAAGTGACAGAATATGACATGACGGCTGCCGAAGCGGCTGAATATCTGAAAGGGAATCAATCGTTTGGCAATAGCCGTTAAATAATGGACTTATGATTTGTACCGTAATACAGAACAGAAATCTGGCAGGGGTGCTCGAAGCATTGGAGCATTGTGAAATGGCGGAGATAAGGCTTGACAGGTGTCCGTTGTCGTTTGGTGACATCAGGACCTGCTTTGCTTCGGATGTCCCGCTGGTGGCGACATGCCGTGTGCAGGATATGATGGCCTCGGATTCTTCTCTGAATGAGATTTCCGCCTCGCTTGTCTGCGAAAAGCGGCTTGTGGCGGCCATTGAGGCCGGTGCCAGGTTTGTGGATGTGGAGATCGAGGCTCCACGCTCAATGGCGAAGAGGGTGAGGAAGGCCGCATTTGAAAACGGCACCGTGTTCATCCGTTCGTATCATAATTATGACGGCACTGATTCTTTGTCGGCACTGATGGCCGTTGAGGAAAAATGCAGGAATGAAGGGGCGGAGATAGTGAAAATTGTGACCATGGCGCATTCGGATGCGGATGTGGCGCGGGTGATGTCGCTTTATGATGATGCAGAGCCCGGTCTGCTTCTGGCATTCTGCATGGGAGAGCAGGGCAGGGAGTCGCGGATTGACTGCCTGAAGAAAGGTGCCCTTTATACTTATGCGGCGCTTTCTGCCGATGAGGCAGCTGCTCCAGGGCAGTGGACTGCCGAAGTGATGGCGGAGAAAGTATATGGGAAATTCCGCTTCATCGGTGCCAATCTGTGGCATTCAGAGATTTACAACCATGGTGCCGGTGTCATTTCCGGAGAACCGGAGGCTGCCCGGCATGGAAGCCCTCTCCATATCCCGTCTTCCAAAAGTTTCGCACAGCGGGCAATAATTGCATCGGCGCTTGCCGATGGAGTGTCGCATCTCAGCGGATATACTCCATGCGGGGACAATGAATCTGCAATAAAGGTGGCGGAATCCTTCGGTGCTGAAATTTCCCGAGAGGGGGATGTGCTGACTGTCCGAGGCATTGGGGCAGGTCCGCAGTCTGTCGGCATTGATGTCCTGAATGTCGGAGAATCCGGTCTGCTGACCAGGCTGATGATACCGCTGGCGGCTCAGATTGCAGCGGGCGATGTGGTGTTGTCCGGAGAAAAGACTCTCCTTCACAGGCCGATGAAAGGCGTGAAGGAAATTATGGAGAAATTCAATGTGGGGCTTGAGAGCATGCCATGTGCGGAAAATGCTCATGAAGGCACTCCCGTGGGCGGACATGACTGCCTCGTGCCTGTGAAAATAAAGGGACATCTGTCTCCTGCAAGGATGGAAATATCCGGCCGGGACGGTTCGCAGATCATTTCAGGACTGCTGATGGCCCTGCCCCTGTCCCCAAAGAATTCGGCAGTGACAGTCCATGATCCGAAAAGCATTCCCTATATGTTCATCACCCTTGATGTCATGAGAAATTTCGGAGTGAAGGTCACGAATGAAATGCTCGGAGGGCGGGAATTCATCGATTCCGGCGGGGACTGGTCGTACTGTACTGACATTGAATTCAAGATACGCGGAGGACAGCATTATAAGGCTGCGGATTTCCCGATTGAAGGGGACTGGAGTTCGGCTGCCAATTTCTTTGTGGCAGGGGCTGTTTTCGGCAAGGCGGAACTGTCAGGACTTGACACGACATCACTGCAGGCCGACCTTTCCATAATGGACATATTGATGGATGCAGGGGCAAGCCTTTCGCAGACTGACGGGGAGAAAGGCACAATCACGGTGCAGAGGGCACCGTTGAATGCCTTCTCCGTGGATGCATCCAATTGCCCGGACCTTTTCCCTGTGATTTCCGTGCTTGCCGCCTTTTGTCAGGGGCAGAGTGTCATCAGCGGCACGGACCGCCTTGTCCACAAGGAAAGTGACAGGGGGAAGGCGATATTGGAAATGCTCGTACAGATGGGCGTCGAGGCTGAAATAAGGGACAATTCCCTTTTTGTTGAAGGCCATTCTTTGGCACAGAGGATCCTGACAGGTTCTCTGCTGAAAGGCGGGGACTATTCTTCATTCCATGACCACAGGATGGTGATGGCGCTGAAGGTGGCGGAACTCGGGGCCGATTCTCCGATAAACATTGATGACACGGAGTGCGTGGCGAAGTCTTTCCCGTCATTCTTTGACCTGTTTTCAAGTCTGGTCGGACTTACAGAATGATCATGTTTTCGTAAAAATATCGTTAAATGAAGATGGTCAGATAAATATACTATGAATACTTTCGGTCAAATTTTCCGTATTTCCATATTCGGGGAGTCGCATGGAAACGGTGTCGGAGCCGTGATAGACGGCATTCCGGCAGGAATCAGCCTCAACGAAAAGGATTTTGAGCATGACATACTCCGCCGCAAGAGCGGTGCGAGGGGGACAACTCCGCGCAAAGAAGATGACATGCCCATGATAATGAGCGGTGTGCTCGGCGGATATGCCACAGGAGCCCCACTTGCCATAATGTTCCGGAACAGGGATACGAGGTCGTCTGACTATTCCCTGTTCAAGGAAATTCCCCGGCCCGGGCATGCTGATTTCGTTGCAGGAGTCAAATGGCATGATTTCAATGACCCACGCGGAGGTGGACATTTTTCCGGCAGGCTGACTCTCCCTCTTGTCGCTGCCGGGACAGTGGCAAAGAAAGTGCTTTCCGCAAACATTTCAGGTATGGCGGCAGTGCCGGATGTCCCTTCCGTAGAACGGTCTGAAAAGTCTTCGGGAGAAAAACCTTATGACTGGTCTGCCGTTTCTGTCAACGCTGTCCTCACTGAAGTCGGAGGCGTTTCCCGTCAGGAGGCCCTTTTAAGGGCAGTACAGATGGCGGGAGCAGAAGCCGGCCGGTCGGCATGCAGTTCCGGCCCTGATGAAAATATCGGATCCGGCGACCCGGGGCAGTGCCATTTTTCAGATTCCGTATTGTGGCGTCCGGAGCTGGAATCTGCCGAAAAGGACGGAGATTCATTGGGCGGCATCGTGGAGTGTACGGTCACTCATCTGCCTGTCGGATTGGGCGAGCCGTTTTTCGGATCGGTCGAGTCTTTGATTTCCCATGCCGTATTTTCCATACCGGGAGTGAGAGGCATTGAATTCGGTGACGGATTCAGAGCCTCCAGGATGCGAGGCTCTGAGCACAATGACCCTATCAGTGCACATGACGGCAGCTGTTCGCGAAACGGTGCGGGCGGCATCAACGGCGGCATCACCAACGGCAATCCTGTCGTTTTCCGTGTGGCGTTCAAGCCGACATCCAGCATCAGGAAGACACAGCACACCTACAATTTCACCAAAGGGGAGGTTTCCCCGCTGGAGATTCCGGGGCGGCATGACACATGTTTTGCCCTCCGCACTCCCGTGGTCGTCGAGGCTGTGGCTGCAATGGTGTTTGCGGACTTGAAATTGCTTTATTTGTGATTGCAGACAGTTGTCTGTGATTATTTTTCTCTGTGATTATAGGCAAGGTCTTCAGATTGCCGCTTCTATCCCTGGATCTCCCCTCTGAGAGGCATTTGACTTTCGGAGGGGAGCAGGCGTTTTCCGAAATAAAGTGTATTTTTGCACCGCGAAAAAATGAAAGGAATGGACAGGTATCTTTTGAGACGGTATTTTCTTTTTGTCATATCGGTCTTTATCAATGCCTTCGGAATAGCCTTCATCACAAAGGCCATGTTGGGCACATCACCCATCACAAGCGTGAACTATGTGCTGAGCATGTTCACTCCGCTGACTATGGGGCAATGGACCATCATCACCAATCTGCTTTTCATCCTTCTCGAACTGCCCCTGATGAGAAAAGGCGAACTCAAGGCAGACCTGCGGATTTATCTGCTCCAGATACCCATAACATTCTGCTTCGGATGGTTCATCGATATTTCCATGAACACTCTCGGCTGGCTCTGTCCGGATGCCTATGGCGCCAAGATGTTGAGTCTTGTGACCGGATGTTTCATCCTTGCCGTCGGCATTGCCCTGGAGGTGAAGGCCAATGTGGCCATGGTGGCGGGAGAGTTTTTTGTCAGGACCATATCCCGGCGCTTCGGCAAGGAATTCGGGTTCGTCAAGCTCGGCTTCGATGTCACTCTGGTGGCTCTTGCCTGCTGCCTTTCGTTGATTTTTATGTCGGGAATATACGGAGTGCGGGAAGGGACGGTGATTGCGGCGGTGATTGTCGGTCCCATGGTGCATTTCATCACGCCGGCCTACCGTCTGTTTGATTCGTGGATAGGTGACAACAGGCCTGTGCCTGCATCCGAGATGGCCGCTTCGGTGCATCCCGTGATAACTATTGCCAGGGAGTACGGAAGCGGAGGACATGAACTCGGTGAAATGCTCGCCAAGAGGCTCGGAATCCCGTTTTATGACAACCAGCTGATAGAGCTGGCCGCAAAGGAGAGCGGAATGACGGAGCGTTTTGTTTCGGAAAG
The DNA here is from genome assembly GCA_944323825.1 of uncultured Bacteroidales bacterium. Taxonomy (GTDB): domain Bacteria; phylum Bacteroidota; class Bacteroidia; order Bacteroidales; family UBA932; genus Cryptobacteroides. The sequence goes on along the minus strand of CALUTY010000015.1, from coordinate 43,373 downwards.
GGAGCAGTCCCTGTCTCCTGTGGTTGTCATGTCGCTGATAATCCAGAATTATGAGACCCCGCTTGAGCACAGCCTTTCTTCCGATGATGCCCTGTTTGTCGCCCAGGGAAGAATCATCAGGCAGCTGGCCGCCAAAGGTCCATGCGTAATTTTGGGCCGGTGTGCCGATTACATCCTGCGTGGCTATCCGCATCTTCTTAAGGTGTTCTGCTATTCGGATCTTGAAGACGAGGTCAAGAGGTCCATCATGGAATATGGCGTAAGCCCCGGCAAGGCCGAGTCCGAAGTCCGGCGCATCAACCGCGCAAGGGTCGCCCATTATGAGTATTATACCGGCAACCGCTGGGGTGATCCCCACAACTACAACCTTATGATAAACACCGGCAGCATCGGCCTTGATGCCGCCGCCGACATGATCGAAGGCTTGTACAGAAAAATATCGGATTAAATTGTCTGTGATAGTTGGGGATAATGTCCAATAATCATTAAATTTGTCTTTGGTGCGCACCACTCATGACCGGTGCGCTTCATGATTTTATTATATATTGCAGTCATGCCTATGTCCAGCCTCCTCATAAGCCTTCCGATTACGGATCCGACCTGGATTTTTCTTATTGTATTGGTCATCATATTGTTTGCACCGCTTCTGCTGGGCAAGCTGAAGATTCCGCATATCATAGGGATGATCCTGGCGGGGGTGATCATCGGCGAGCACGGGCTTAACATTCTGGAGCGGGACAGCAGTTTCCAGCTTTTCGGGCAGGTAGGTCTTTATTACATCATGTTCCTGGCGGGGCTGGAGATGGATATGGAGGACTTCCGGAAGAACAAGGTGAAAGGTCTGGTATTCGGGCTTCTGACATTTGTGATACCTATGGCCTTGGGGGTATGGAGCAGCATGGCCCTGCTCGGATACGGGGCGCTTACGGCAGTGCTCCTGTCGAGCATGTACGCCTCGCACACCCTTATCGCCTATCCCATAGTCAGCCGTTACGGGCTGTCGAGGCAGAGGAGCGTGACCATTTCCATCGGAGGAACGGCGGTCACGGTGACATTGGCCCTTGTGGTCCTTGCCCTCATCAGCGGCCTGTTCAACGGGTCGGCGACACCGATGTATTGGGTGATGCTTGCCCTGAAGGTGACTCTGATAGGGCTTGTGATAGTCTTCGTCTTCCCGAAGATAGGCAGGCTGTTTTTCAGGAAATACGACGATGAGGTGATGCAGTTTGTCTTCGTCCTTGCACTTGTGTTCCTGGGAGGCGGGCTGATTTCCCTCGCGGGGATGGAAGGCATTCTCGGGGCGTTTCTTGTCGGTATGGTGCTCAATCCTCTTGTGCCGAAGGTGTCCCCGCTGATGTCAAGGCTCGAATTTGTCGGCAACGCCCTTTTCATTCCTTATTTCCTGATAGGAGTGGGGATGATCATCGATGTACGGAGCTTCGTTGCCGGCGGTACTGCCCTGAAGGTGGCAGCCGTGATGACGGTGGTCGCGACATTAAGCAAATGGCTGGCGGCATTCTTCACGCAGAAGATATACAAGCTGTCGTCGAATGAGAGGAAAATGATTTTCGGGCTGAGCAATGCGCAGGCTGCAGCCACACTTGCGGCCGTGCTTGTGGGGCATGAGATAATAATGGAAAACGGAGAGCGGCTTCTCAATGATGATGTACTGAACGGCACCATTGTGATGATATTGGTTACCTGCATAATCAGTACCATCGAGACTGAACGGGCCTGCCGGAAATTTACTGTGGTGGGCGAGTCTCCTGCCTTGGATACGCATGAGGGGAATGAAAAGGAGAAGATTCTCATCCCTGTCGCCAATCCGGATACCATTGAAAATCTCGTAAATATAGCATTGATGATAAAGGACGGCCGCCAGAAGGACGGCATCGTCGCTTTGAATGTGATAGATGACGGCAATGACCCGAGGATAGGGGAGGCCGGAAGAAGGTATGTTGAAAAGGCGGCGAAGATTGCCTCTTCTGCGAAGGTGAAGGCAGACATGCTGACCAGATATGACATAAGTGTTTCATCCGGGATAGTACATACCATAAAGGAATGTTCGGCTACGGCTCTTGTCATCGGTCTGCACAAGAAAGGCAGCATATTGGATTCATTTTACGGAAACCTTACGGGAAATATTCTTAAAGGTACATTCAGGGAGGTCATTGTGGCCCGGATGGAAATGCCTCTCAACACATTGAAAGGCATAATCGTCCTGGTTCCTCCGCAGGCGGAGTTCGAAACCGGCTTTGCCAAGTGGGTCACGCATCTTTGCCGGATGGCGATACAGATAGGCTGCCGTGTCAAGTTCTATGCTTCCTCTGCCACTGCGGATTGCATAAGGACAGCGGCAGACAATGCCGACATCGGTACTCTTGCTGAATATGTGACAGCAGATGACCTTTCGATGGCGGAAATGGCCAATGTCCCCGTGGCAAGTGAACAGCTTCTGGCCGTGGTGAGTGCCCGTACCGGCTCCATTTCGTACGATCCGTCCTTTGACCGTCTTCCGGCTGTGCTCAACAAGAACTTCGCCGACAGCAACCTGATGATAATATATCCGGAACAGATTGACCGTCAGGATATAGTATCTTTCTCTGACCCGCGTGGCAATTCATAAGGACAACAGAAAAAATACCCCTTCCGTGATTGGAAGGGGCTTCTCTACCTTATGAAATTAGTCATTATGCGCTCTTCCGGTGCCGGCCTCTGCTGACCACCTTCTGCGATGCTTTTTATCATCCAGGCCATATTCCTTCCTATGGCCCGCATGGTCTGCATGCCCTCCCCGTCGAGAGCGGCTTCCCCGGGAAGGCGTCCGTGCACATTGTTCCAATAGAATGCAGGGACCACAGGCATGTTGTTGATGGTGAAATATTTGTTGAGCCTGTCAAATGTGGCGGTCGCCCCGCTTCTGCGGCAGACTGCCACCGAGGCGGCCGGCTTGTATTGGAGATATCTCCCGAGAGAATAGAACACCCTGTCCAGAAGGGCGCATACGGAGCCGTTCGGACCGGCGTAATATACCGGAGAGCCTACGACAAGCCCGTCAATCCCTTCTTCAAGGCAGGTCCTGATCCTGTCATATACATCGTCCTTGAATACGCAGTGTCCGAGTTCTGCGCATTTCCCGCAGGCGATGCAGCCCCGTACGGCATTGGTGCCGATTGAGATTATTTCAGTGCCGATGCCCTCCGATTCCAGTGTGCCGGCGATTTCGCTGAGGGCGATGTGCGTGTTCCCGTTCTTTCGCGGGCTTCCGTTTATGAGCAATACTTTCATTTTTCAGTCTTTAAGTGCCGCGATGTAATCCTTGTAGTCCTCCTGGGAGCGTCTGATGACCTCTTTCGCTTCGGTTGCCCCGTAAGTGCTGATGAACACCATCCTCTTGGTGTTTTCTCCCGGGATGTCCTTGTAGGTGGTGAAATAATGCATCAGCCGCCTTACGATGTCTTTCGGCAGCTGGTCGATGTCAGTGTAGTTCCCGTATACTGCATCATTTTTCAGCACTGCAATGATCTTGTCATCTGCCTGGTTGTGGTCCAGGAGCCGCAGTCCGCCGATGGGGTGTGCCTTCACGATGATGTCTCCATGTGTCACATCCTTTTCCGTCAGCACACATATGTCCAGCGGATCCCCGTCCCCGTCGATGTCATATCTTGCAAGTGCCAGATTGGTCATCTCTGCCATTTTGGGCCCGCAGTATGTTCTCGGAAGAAACCCGTAGAGTGACGGGACTATGTTCGAGAATTTCTGCGGCCTGTCCAATGAAAGGTAGCCGGACTCCTTGTCCACCTCATATTTTACAGTGTCTGTCGGAACTATTTCTATGAAGGCTGTGATTTCTTCCGGTGCATCCGGACCGAGGCTTATCCCGTGCCACGGATGTGCCTTGTGGGCTGTGTCAGGTTTCATTTCAAATGATTTTTCACAAATTTAGGAACTGTTTTGAAAATTCAGAACATAAATTTCAAGGATAAGTGACATTTTGTGCCATTGAAATATTTTGTATAAGTTTGCGGGAATTTTTACAGGAGACGAAAGAATGTATTATGTATCTAAACGCTTGGAAATAGCCTTTGCACACAGCCTTTCCCTTGATTATGAGAGCAAATGCACCCGTTTGCACGGCCACAATGCCATTGTCACGGTGTTCTGCTGCGCGCAGGAGCTCGACCGCAACGGGATGGTGACAGACTTCACTCATATAAAGGAGCTGGTGGCCGGAATGCTGGACCACCGCAATATTAATGATGTGGTGGATTTCAATACAACCGGAGAGAATCTTGCCCGCTGGATCTGCGACCTGGTTCCGAACTGTTACAAGGTCATGTTCCAGGAGTCCGAGGGCAATGTCGCCGTGTATGTGAAGGACGGCTTTGAAAACGCCGCCCTGTAGCGTCCATGCAGTTTCCGGTCCGTTATGAAGCAATACAAAATCAACGAAATATTTTATTCCCTTCAGGGAGAAGGCTACCACACCGGCACTTCCGCCGTCTTCGTGCGCTTTTCCGGCTGCAATCTCCGCTGCCCCTTCTGCGACACCTCCCATGAGGAAGGCCGTTTCATGACGGCAGAGGAAATCGTCGCCGCAGTATCGGAATATCCCTCTCTCTTTACCGTCATCACCGGCGGAGAACCCTCCCTTTTCCTGACAGATGAACTTGTTTCTGCCCTCCATGCCTGCGGCAGATACATCGCCGTCGAAACCAACGGCACCCATACTCTTCCGGCCGGCATTGACTGGGTCACCTGTTCCCCGAAGTACGACGTGATTCCCTCCGCAAAGGTCTGCCTCCCACAATGCAATGAACTGAAAGTCGTCTACACCCGCCAGGACATGCACATCTACGATTCTGTCATTGCAGACTGGCGTTTCCTCCAGCCCTGCGACACCGGCAACGCCCGGGAAAACCGCCTCCTGCTTCACGAAGCCATTGAATACTGCAAGTCCCACCCCTCCTGGCGCCTCTCCCTCCAGACCCACAAACTCATCAACATCCGCTGATGTGTGTAACTTATCAGATTTCCGGTCTTGGCAATGAACTCACGTACCGGCTCAAAGAATGTCCGGTTCAACTCAATGATAAGATTGTTTTTGCATTCACTTTATTTTGCTATCTTTGTCATGCTATGAGGAAGAAATTTGGGGACTGGCTTTTGGATATAGCCAAATATATGGCGACTGCCATTTTGTTGACATCTGTATTTGATGAAATACGGGAATCTTGGATTAGTTATGTTTCCGTATCTATTGCAATAATATTGAGTTTAATAGTGGGACTCATTCTCACTAAAGATGCGAAAAGGGAGGATAAATAACAATGGGAACAATCGTTATCTCTGTATTGGTTTCTTTGATAGCCATTATCGGTCTTATATATTTCAAGATACAGGACCGCAAAGAACAAAAGGCCCACAAAGCCTGATAATCGGCAGATATTTAACAGAACAGGACAGGTGTAATTGCCTGTCCTTTCTTGTTCTTACGGATGAAATCGTTGAAGGTGTAACTCTGGCACATCAGGATACGAAAAAAGCACCTGCGGAGATTTGCAAGTGCCTGACTGCCATATACAAAAAAACACTGCAGATTTCCTGCAGTGTCGGTGTCTTGTAGCGGGTCGCAGGATTGAACTGCGGACCTCATGATTATGAATCATGCGCTCTAACCAGCTGAGCTAACCCGCCATCATGATGTCAAGTTGAGATAGAAGGACTCGAACCCTCACTGACAGAGCCAGAATCTGTAGTGCTACCATTACACCATATCTCAATATTTCAATTGCTTTCCCGAATTTGGGATTGCAAAGGTACTAAGGTTTTTTGAAAATGCAATAAAATTCTGATAAAAATTGAACGCCAATCATAGAAACTCCTTTCCAAAGCATTGAACAGCCATATCATTCCGGATAAAATGAAGCATGGTCAATGGATGTTGTCTTGGATGTGTATCCTGGTTTTTTCTGGCCTTCTAATTATGCAGGATTTTTCAGCAGCAGCACGACGGCATACGCTTCGCAGCCTTCACCGCGGCCGACGAAGCCGAGCTTTTCGGTGGTGGTGGCCTTTACCGAAACGGAGTCTTCAGGAACAGACATCAGGCCGGCGAGGGTGCTCCGCATCTGTCCGATGTAGGGGGCGAGTTTCGGGCGCTGCATGGCTATGGTGATGTCGGCATTTCCGACACGGTATCCTGCGACCGAAACAAGGTCCATCGTACGGCTCAGAAGAATCTTGCTGTCAATGCCTTTGAATTCGTCGGAGGTGTCAGGGAAGTGCTTTCCGATGTCCCCGAGGGCGAGGGCGCCGAGAAGGGCGTCGCACAGGGCGTGGATCGGCACATCGCCGTCAGAATGGGCTATGCAGCCTATTGGGCTTTCTATCTTTACTCCGCCCAGCCAGAGCGGGAGGCCCTCGGCGAGGGCATGCACATCGTATCCGTTGCCTATTCTTATGTTTTCCATTGTCTTTTATAAGTTTTTACTTTGATTATCAGTAGATTTGTGGTTTGATTTTCCGTTTTTATCTCCGATGGCCTGGCGGTTGGGGTCATAAAGTTATTAAAAATTGATATATTTGCAAGAATATAAATGTGAACGGATATGGGATTCAATTTCGGCTTTTTCGGCAATCAGGAACATCGGGTATTCAATTACAAGCCCCGGTACTATGATCCCGAGAAGGAGGCTCTGAAAGAAAAGTTCGGCCATGTGGACGGACGGAACGAGAAGGAGCCGTATTCTCCGGGGTCGTATCTCCAGGGAAGCTTCAGGGGCGGAAACTATCAGAAGACCAGAAAGACAAGCAAGGCCCAGAGCATCATAGGGGCTGTGGGCCTTGTCATGTTTTTCGTAGTGCTGATATATATCGTCAAATTCTACCAATTGCTCTGACGGAAGATGGACATAAGGATACTTCCAAGCAACATAGCCAACATGATAGCCGCCGGCGAGGTGGTGCAGAGGCCGGCCTCGGTGGTTAAGGAATTGATGGAGAACGCATTGGATGCGGGTGCTGACCAGGTGACGGTGGTCATCCAGGATGCCGGGAGGACGCTGATACAGGTGATTGACAACGGGTGCGGAATGTCACCCGATGAGGCGGTGCTGTGCTTTGAGAGGCATGCCACATCGAAGATTGCAACGGCGGAAGACCTGATGAATATACATACTTTCGGGTTCCGCGGTGAGGCACTGGCTTCGATAGCCGCTGTCGCGGAGGTCACTTTGAGGACGAGGCGCGAAGGGGATGAAGTCGGCTGCGAGGTGCGTTTCGCCGACTCGAATCACATATCCACAGAAGAGGCAGCGGTGCCGAGAGGTGCCAATTTCGCCGTAAGAAATCTTTTCTACAATGTACCGGCAAGGAGAAAATTCCTGAAGTCGGACAATGTGGAATTCAAGCATATATTGTCAGAGTTCACACGGGTGGCCCTGACAAGGCCGGATGCCGGTTTTACACTGGTGCACAACGGAAAGGAAGTGTTTGTGCTGAAACCGGCGAAGTCGCTGAAGTTCAGGATACAGGACCTGACAGGGCCGAATGTCGTGAATGAGCTGGTGGATATTTCCGCCGATACTTCAGTAGTGAAGGTGTCGGGCTATATCGGCCGTCCGGACATGGCGAGGAAGAGCCTCGGCAACCAGTACATGTTCGTAAACGGGCGTTATTTCAAGAGCCCCTATCTGAACCGGGCGGTGCTGAAGGGATACGAGCATCTCATAACCGAGGGTACCACTCCGTCATATTTCATCTGGCTGGAGGCGGATCCGCGGACGCTTGATGTCAACATAAGCCCGACAAAGACGGAAGTAAAGTTTGAGGACGATTCCGTGATTTTCCAGATACTTTACGCCTGCATCAAGGAGTCGCTGGGAAAGAATTCCTTTGTGGCGAGCATTGATTTCGACAGGGAAGGGGCTCCGGAGATACCTGTCTTCGGCAAGGACTTCGAGAAATTCCATCCGGTGTCAGAGCCGGTGCCGTCGCTCGACCCGACATACAATCCCTTTGACAATGACGGCTTCCCTTCGGAAAATTCACCTTTTACAAATGTGTTTCCCGGAGAATCGGGCGCATCAGGAGAGGAATTTCGCCAGAGTTTGTCTCCCGCAGGAAAATATCCCGGAGCAGAGGCTGTGGATGACATTCTGTCACATGGAGATATATGGCCGGGGAATGGCGGGGGACAGAAAGAGACAGCAGGGTATGGAAGCGGGCTGTCCGGCTATGTGGACCGCAGGGATGACTACGGGAAACTGTTTGAGGACAAGACACTTCCGTCCAAGGCGGTCGTGGTCGTGAAAAACAAGTATCTTGTGACTTCCGTGAAGTCCGGACTGCTTGTGGTCAATGTCCGGAGGGCAAGGGAACGGATTTTCTATGAGCGTTTCATGAAGGCGCTTTCAAAAAATGAACATATTACGCAGACCTCCCTTTTCCCTGTCCCGGTGCAGGTGGGAGTGGAGAACAGGCTGCTGTTCGAGGAGCATGCGGACCTGCTTGCTTCCTTGGGCTTTGACATTTCCCCGTTCGGGAATGACACTGTTGTGGTGAACGGGGTGCCGGAGGGGTATTCCGTGGATGCGGGAATGGTTCAGACCATGGTTTTTGACATGATTGTCGCCCTGTCCGACGACCATAACGCAGTGGCGGGGATGATGGAGTCCGCGATGGCAGAAAGATTTGCCCGGATGGGTGCCGCGGGTGACAATTCTGCAGTCACCTCCGGAGAGGCACAGAGATTGATAGATGCCCTGTTCGCCTGCGAGAATGCCGAGTACACAAGTTCCGGACACAGGACAATGGCTCTGCTGTCGGTAGAAGACCTAGACAGGAAATTTTAAATAACATGAGTTCGATGAAATTTAATTCTTGAATTTCATCGAACAACCGATTAAGGAGGAGCAGGACTTGTCCTGCGACAGTCCTCCCGGAGAGGGTCGTGAGCGGTTTATGAGAATGTCCGGTGGACATTCGAAAGCGAGCAGCAAAGGTGGGCGACGCCCCTTAATAAGGGGCTGTTGCGAAGCGACTGGGGATTAAGACAAATGGATTTCAAAGAAATCCTTGACGACGGTTCGACGAATTCCCTGGGAGTAAGTATGATAATTCGTCGAACTGACGTTAAATGATTAAGATAATGGGATTCTTAGACAATGGGGGAACAGCCCCTGCCACCAAAAACATCATTCTCATAAATGTGCTTGTGATGGTGATGATTGCCTTGAACAGGGAGTTCATGATAGAGCACTTTGCCCTTTTCTATCCGTCATCGCCGTTTTTCCGGCCATGGCAATTCGTCACTCACATGTTCATGCACGGGGGCTTCTGGCACATATTCTTCAATATGTACACTCTCTGGATATTCGGAAGTGCCCTTGAACGGGCGTGGGGCTGGAAGAAGTTCCTTGTATTCTATTTCGTGACAGGCCTCGGTGCCGCCCTTCTCCATACCGGAGTACAATTTGTTGAGTCACAGGTGTACATGTCGCAGATAGCTGAAGGTTCGGTACAGGCCCAGGCTTCCCTGCATGCACTCAAACTGACTCCTACTGTGGGCGCTTCAGGAGCCATCTATGGCGTATTGCTTGGATTTGCAATGCTTTACCCTGATGCGGCACTTACATTGATCTTTCCGCCGATTACATTCAAGGCCAAGTGGTTCGTGATCATATTTGCCGTGATAGAGCTTGTCACCGGAATCTTCAGCATAGGCGGAGGCATAGCCCATTTTGCACATCTCGGCGGAATGCTCTTCGGCTGGCTGTTAATAATGTACTGGAAAAAGAAGCGGACGCTGTACGACTATAAATATTGAATGTTATGAAGGATGCGAAAAATATAATTGCGGAGGCTTTGGAGGTCCTGAAGAAGGGCGGGGTGATACTTTATCCGACCGATACGGTATGGGGGCTCGGATGTGATGCCACCGACCCGGAGGCTGTCGAGAAGATATACAAAATCAAGAACCGCCCTGACAGCAAGTCGCTGGTGCTGCTTGCAAGTGACCTGGACATGGTGGCGAGATATGTCAAGGAGATTCCTGAAATGGCGGTCCAGCTTGTAGAAGTGAACGACAGGCCGATGACCATCATCTATCCGGATGCCATAGCCGCTGCTGCCGGAGAGCCTGCAGACCGTCATTGCCTGGCCCATAATGTGGTGGCGGAAGACGGGAGTGTCGGAATCAGGATTCCCATGATGGACTTCTGCGTGGAACTGGTCCGCCGTCTTGGCCGCCCGATAGTTTCTACTTCGGCGAACATTTCCGGAGAACCTACACCGAAGAAATGGTCTGAAATTTCTGCTGCGGTCAAGGATGCAGTGGACTACACCGTCGACCCATCCCTTGAAAGCGGGGCCACCGGCCAGTCTTCCTCCATAATAAAGGTGGGCCTTGATTCCACCATTCAGATCATCAGGAAATAGCAGGTCGTCATTCCATCCATCTGAAGTAGGCCGCTTCCGCAGCAGTGACTGCGGCAGTTTCCGTACGCAGCCTGGATGTTCCGAGATGGACCGGTATGAAGCCGTGGCTGAGGGCCAGTTCAGCTTCTTCCGGGGAAAAATCCCCTTCAGGGCCTATCATGACGATTGCCTCATGCCCGTCATATTTGTCAAAAGCTTCCTTTATGGAAATCCTCGGATGTGATGCGTCTTCAAAGCAATATGCGATGAGTCTCAACGGTTTTCCCGTATTATCACTCCCGTATTTCAGGATGAAGTCCTTGACTGACATCGGCTCATTTATTGCCGGGACGGCTCCTTTGAGAGATTGTTTCGCCGCTGAGAGCAGAATCTTTTCCACCCTGGCGGTCTTGAATATCTTCCGTTCCGAGTGCATCCCTATTATAGGGGAGATTTCATCGGTTCCGATTTCACAGGCCTTTTCGGCAAACCATTCATATCTGTCGGCGTTTTTTGTTGGAGCAACGGCAAGGTGCAGTCTGTACGGGTGTGTCCCCCAGTCCGGTTCGGAGGAAATCATTTCCGCTTCAACGCATTTCGGCGACGCTGAAATGATGCGGCACCGGTACAGTGTTCCTGTTCCGTCTATTACGGAGATGATGTCTCCTTCCCTGTGCCTCAGCACCTTCGCGCAATGTGCCGCCTCCTCTTCGGAGAGCCTGCATCTGCTTCCGTCCATTTCTTTAGAATAGAATATTTCCATGAAATCCCGATTGAATCCAGTGATAAACCAAATACTTCGGCAAAGATATAAATGATTGTCCGGAAAATGTCACCGGGAAAAGGTCAACCGGCGGAAAATTCCATGTTTTGGACATAAAATCAAACCGGGGGCAATTGCGTTGTCAATAAAAAGATTACCTTTGTGCCCGGAATATATTACAGTTATTTGATGAAGACATTTGAAGAGCTTGGCGTCGCACCGGAGATCCGTCGCGCCATTGAAGAGATGGGCTATGCGTACCCTATGCCCGTACAGGAGGAAGTGATTCCGTACCTTTTGGGCGAAAACAATGACATTGTGGCACTTGCGCAGACGGGAACCGGAAAGACCGCTGCCTTCGGACTGCCGCTGATACAGAAAGTTGACATTGAGAATGTTGTACCTCAGTCGCTTATCCTGTGTCCTACGAGGGAACTTTGCCTGCAGATTGCAGGGGACCTGAATGACTATTCGAAATATGTGGAGGGACTCAAGGTCCTGCCTGTCTACGGAGGCTCTTCGATTGAAAGTCAGATAAGGTCGCTGAAAAGGGGAGTGCATATCATCGTGGCCACCCCGGGCCGTCTTCTGGACCTGATGGAGCGCAAGACCGTTTCGCTTGCTACTATAAAGAATGTGGTGATGGACGAGGCGGACGAGATGCTGGACATGGGATTCACGGACAGCATCAATGCCATTCTTGCCGATGTTCCACAGGAGCGCAACACTCTGATGTTCTCCGCCACGATGAGTCCTGAAATATCAAAGATAGCAAAGAATTATCTCCGTAATCCTAAGGAAGTCACCATAGGCCGCAAGAACGAAAGCACGGCCAATGTGCGCCATGTGGTCTATATGGTGCATGCCAAGGACAAATACGAAACTCTGAAAAGGATAGTGGACTACTATCCGAGAATATATGCCATCATCTTCTGCCGCACCCGCAAGGAAACGCAGGAGATAGCCGAACAGCTGATGCAGGAGGGATACAATGCCGATACCCTGCACGGGGACCTTTCCCAGGCACAGCGTGATACCGTGATGCAGAGGTTCCGCCTCCGCAATATCCAGCTGCTTGTCGCCACTGATGTCGCGGCCCGCGGTCTGGACGTGGACGACCTTACCCATGTCATCAACTACGGACTGCCGGACGATGTGGAAAGCTACACCCACCGCAGCGGCCGTACTGGGCGTGCAGGAAAGACCGGTACATCCATCGCCATCATCAACCTGCGTGAGAAAAGCAAGGTGAAGCAGATTGAAAAGGTTATAGGCAAGGAGTTTGTCCCGGGAGAGATTCCTACCGCAAGGCAGATCTGCGAAAAGCAGCTGATCAAGGTTATCGACGAGCTTGAGAGGGTACAGGTCAATGAGGAAGAAATCAATGACTTCATGCCTGAGATATACCGCAAGCTCGACTGGCTGGGCAAGGAAGACCTCATCAAGAGGGTGGTTTCACATGAATTCAACCGTTTCTACGAATATTACCGCAACAAGCCTGAGATAGTCGCCGCCACTGATGACAAGAAGAGCAAGCGCGACAAGGCTTCCGAGGGTGCCCGTCAGGCAGAGCCGGGCTATACCCGTCTTTTCATCAACTTGGGCAAGATTGACGGACTGACCGTGGGCAGGCTCATGGAGATACTCAACAAGAATATCCGGGAGCGTGTTGAGGTCGGCCGTATCGACCTTATGCGCAGGTTCTCGTTCTTCGAAGTCAAGGAAGAAGATGCCGATATCGTGGTTTCTTCTCTGGACGGGCAGTCATGGAAAGGCTACCGCCTTGGTGTCGAGATAGCCGGAGGTGAAGGGGCGGTTCCTGCTTCGAAGCCTGGACGCAAGGGCGACAAGGGCAGCAAAGGCGGCAAGAAAAAATCCGGCTTTGAAGATCGTGAGCCTCGCCGCGGAAGAAGAGACGAGCGTGAGTCCGGCCGTTCCGGAAAGCGTGGCCGTTCAGATAGGCCGAAGAACTGGAAAGACGACTGGAAACAGTTCTTCCAGAACGATGCCTGGGACAGGGAACCGTCAGGAAAAGGCGGCAAAAAGAGGAAAAAGTAGGCAAGTTTATGTATATAGGGCTCATATCTGATACGCACGGGGTCTTTGACGGTCCTCTGATGGATTTCCTGCAGCCGGTGGATGAAATCTGGCATTCAGGGGATTTCGGAGGGCTGGAGACGGCGCAGAAGATAGCCTGCTTCAAGCCTCTGAAGGGGGTCTACGGCAATTGTGACAGTCAGGATCTCAGACTGGAATATCCTATGTTCCAGCTTTTTGACTGCTGCGGAATGAAGGTGCTCATGATCCATATCGGAGGATATCCCGGACGGTATGACCCGAGGGCAAGGGCCTTGATTGACGAACACAGGCCGGACATTTTCGTATGCGGACATTCTCATATTCTCCGTGTAATGAACGACAGGAAGAGGAACATGATGGTCATAAATCCCGGGGCTGCCGGAATATATGGCTTTCATACGGTCCGCACCGCCTTGAGATTCCATATTGATGCAGGGGAAATTCATGATATGGAGGTCTATGAGCTGGACAAGCCAGGCCGGGGTGGCCGATAGCCGGAAATGAAAATAGATATTTATGGCATTGAAACAGAAAACTGTATGGTTCTGCACTTCCTGCGGGAACGAGAGCATCAAATGGATGGGCCGGTGTCCTGCGTGCGGGGAGTGGAACACAATGGTCGAAGAAAAGGTGGCGACGGGGAAGTCCGGAGATAGCCGCCGTGGCATTTCCGTACCCGGAAGCAGCCACAGGCCGATGCCGCTTTCCGACATAGACACGACTCAGGACAGCAGGATTTCATTGAACAATGCCGAGGTTGACCGGATTCTCGGAGGCGGGCTCGTGGAAGGCTCACTGGTGCTGATTGGCGGAGAACCGGGTATAGGAAAATCCACCCTTTCCCTGCAGATCCCTCTTCATTGCAAGTCGTTGAGGACATTGTATGTCACGGGAGAGGAGAGCGTGAAGCAGGTGAAGTTGAGGGCAGTGCGCCTCGGGGGCGATGACAGTGACTGCCTGATCTACAGCGAGACGCTGATGGAAAACATTCTGGAGGAGGCGAAGAAGATAATGCCGGACCTGATGATTGTGGACTCCGTGCAGACGGTCTATACCCAGACGATGGAATCTTCTGCAGGCTCCGTGTCGCAGATAAAGGAATGTGCTTCCATGCTGCTGCGCTTTGCCAAGGAGACGGGAGTTCCTGTGATACTCATTGGTCATATCACCAAGGAGGGAAGCATTGCCGGACCGAAGGTCCTTGAACATATTGTGGATGTTGTTCTGCAGTTTGAAGGGGACAACAAGGGGGCGTACAGGCTTTTAAGGAGCATCAAGAACCGCTTCGGCTCCACTTCCGAGCTTGCCGTTTTCGAGATGACCGGAAAAGGGCTGAGGGAGGTGAGCAACCCTTCTGAAATGCTGATTCCCATGCATGAAGACGGGCTTAGCGGAGTGGCCGTCAGTGCTATGCTTGACGGAACCCGTCCGTTCCTGATAGAGGTGCAGTCCCTTGTCAGCTCAGCCGCTTACGGGACTCCCCAGCGTTCTGCAACCGGCTTTGACGTGAGGCGCCTGAACATGCTTCTGGCAGTGCTTGAGAAGCGTGCCGGCTTCAGGCTCGGTGTGAAGGATGTGTTCCTGAATATGGCAGGTGGCCTGAGGGTGAGTGACCCGGCCTGCGACCTGGCGGTCATCTGTGCCGTGCTGTCTTCCAATTTTGACTTTGCCATTCCGTCAAATGTCTGCTTTGCCGGTGAGGTTGGTCTCAGCGGTGAGATCCGTCCGGTTTCCCAGACCGACCGCCGCATCATGGAAGCCCAGAGGCTCGGGTTCAGAAAAATATACATTTCATCATTCGGCAGCCCCGACAACGTTCCTGACGGCATAGAAGCAGTTAAGGTCAGCGATGTCCCGGCCCTATGCCGCAGCCTGTTTTCAAAATGAAAATGATCAGTTCAGACATGCTTGCCGCATTGTTCGCTGCAGTGACGGCGGCGGCCTTCGTTGTGCTTGTAGCTTTGTCAGACCGTCCTGAGAAAGAAGCGGGGCTGACATTCACCCCGGAAGAAATTTCTGTCATCAGTTCTGCCGATTCTGTGATGAGGGTCCTGACAGTCAATGATTCTCTTGACCTTTCGGTGCTCAGGGATTCTTCAGTGGATTTTTCCGATGCAGACCTTGCGACAGAGCATTACAGAAGGCTGGCCGCACTTATGGTCAGCACCATGACCGATCCGTCACAGGACGGTGTCGGCATAGCGGCTCCTCAGGTGGGCATAAACAGAAGGGTGGTTGCCATACAACGTTTTGACAAGGAAGGTGAACCTGTTGAGGTCTACCCGTGCATCCGGATAATCTCTGTTAAGGGTGTCCCTGTCCCAGGTCGTGAAGGATGCCTTTCCATTCCCGGTCATTATGGTACTGTCCTCCGTTATCCGCAGATTGTAGTGTCATACAAGGATATTGACTCCATGAAAGAGGTTACCGATACCATTTCCGGCTACACTTCAGTCATCTTCCAGCACGAAACCGACCATCTCGACGGCATCCTCTACACTGACAAGGTCATGAAAGACAGTCTTTTCACCGTTCCTGTCCAGCATTGACGCCTGCCGAGGGGACTCCGGTGGTGAGGAGGTAGAGGATTTTTTCAAGGATCTGGCGGACTCGGTAGGGGGAGGAGGTGCAGTTGTTGGTCATGATGGAGAAGATGATAATGTCATTGCGTCCGAGGGAAGCGTCCGTGCCGAAAGCCGGATTCTGTCCTGTCATGCATGACAACACTTCTGCCGATGTCACGCCGGGAGGGAGGATGTAGCCGCTGTAGCAGAGGACTCCGTCCATAGAGCCGCTTTTGATGAGGATTCTGGATCTGGTTTCGGAGGCATATCTGCTCATGAGGTATGACATTGTGCCGTTGGAGCCGGGTGACGGCATGGTCATGAGGTAGTCTGAGGCGGCAGGGGAGCCGAGCATGGCGTTCAGGAAAGTGCAGAAAAATTCCGGAGAGATATAGTTCTGCCTTGAAAGGCCGCTTCCGTCCTGAATTTTCACCCCGCTGCATTTCACCCCGAGATCATACAGGATGGATTTCACTGCCTGGCGTCCTGTTTCGTATGAGCCCTTGCCCGAATATTCTCTGCCGAGGGTCTTGAAGATGGTTTCAGCGAAGAAATTGTTGCTTTCGTAATTGGTTTCAAAGGCTATTCGCTTCAATGCCGGGGACACTGTGCTGCCGATGATTGTGATTGAGTCCGCCGGACATACCATTCCTTTCGGCTGGCCGAATGTGTCGCCGAGGTCGGCCGCCCCCTCTGAACATTCCACTCCGCATCCACGCAGATATTCCATGAAATGCCAAGCGCAGGTGTAGGCAGGGAACTTGTTGCTGCCTTCTTCCGTCTTCGGCGCCCTGTCAGATGCAAAAGTCCCTCTCATTTCCCCGACAGGGGCCAGTGAGGAAGTATAATAATACAGTTTGTTGCCTGTGCCAGGAGCTCCAGTCGTGCATGAGTATCTGTATTCCATCCATGGCGCTTCCGGATACCCCGGGCTGACTTTCACCGCCTCGCCGGGAACTGCTCCGGGAGCCACATTGAAGTCCTGTACATTCTCGTAGAATGACAGACCGCTCACTCCTGTGCCGTAATATGTCCCCAGGTCGTTCCAAAGCCATGAATCCTCCTCCATGACCCTGTCGAAGAACCTGTCGTCCCCCACTATGTGCCCTTCAATCCTTTTTATCCCGGCATCGGCTATGAACTGTCTCCACTGCCTGAATGTCTGCTCCACCGGCACGGCGATGGAATCCCTTGAAGCAATGGTTGGATCTCCGCCTCCGATGATGTACAGGTCACCGTGGAGAATCCCGTCCTTTACCGTCCCGGAATAGCCTATCCCGGTCTTGTATCGGTAGTCCGCTCCGAGCCGGTGCAAGGCTGCGCCTGTCGTGATGAGCTTCATGTTGGATGCCGGGACCATTGCCCTCTTGAAATCGTATGCCGCCAAAGTGTCACCTCCGGATGTCACGGCAAGCATCCCGAAGCCTGCATTGCCCAATACGGTGCCGTCCGCTGCAGCTTCAATATATTCCTGCACCGGATTGCCTGCAGCTGCCGTTGCCGGAATCCCGGCCGCCAGGAGGACTGCCGCAAATATGTCATGTATGATGGTTTTCATTTCAAATTCTGCTGTCAGGCAAAAATAACAAAATTTTACCCTTAAAATTGATGGATTGCATCTGATAATTTATAAATTTGAAAGATTTTGGGTGAAATCTGATTTAAATGGATAAATTATGAAAAAGAGAGTCTTGGTGTCCGGCGGAGCCGGATATATCGGCAGCCATGTCACCGTGGAACTGATTCAGGCCGGCTATGATGTCGTCGTGGCCGACAATCTGTCAAATTGCGACCTCACATGCTTTGAAGGGGTCAAGAAGATAACGGGAAAGGATGACATCCCTTTCGAGAAGATTGACTGCTGCGACTATGATGCGGTGGACAGGCTCTTTTCTGAGTTCCGCATTGATGCCGTCATCCATTTTGCCGCATTCAAGGCAGTGGGTGAGTCTGTTGCAGAACCGTTGAAATATTACAGGAACAATCTGGTTTCCTTCCTCAATATCCTTGATGCTTCCAAGAACCATGGAGGGTGCAATGTGCTGTTCTCTTCTTCTGCCACTGTTTACGGTGAGACTGATGTGCTTCCTGTCACAGAACAGTCGCCGCGCCAGCCCGCCACTTCACCGTACGGCAACACAAAGCAGATTTCTGAAGACATCCTGAGGGATACGGTCAAGGCCACTGCGGCATACGGAGCCGAGGTCATGGCAGGGATGGACAGGCAGGGACCTGTAAAAGGCATAGCCCTCAGATACTTCAATCCTATCGGCGCCCATCCTTCCGCCCTCATCGGCGAACTTCCCCGCGGCGTGCCTAACAACCTCGTGCCTTACATTACCCAGACAGCCATCGGCAAGCGTGAATGTCTGAGCATCTTCGGCAACGACTATCCTACTCCGGACGGCACCTGCCAGAGGGACTACATAGATATCGTGGACCTTGCCAAGGCTCATGTCGCCGCCGTAGCCAGGATGGTTGAAGGAAAGATGAAGAAGGATTACGAGATATTCAATGTCGGCACAGGAAGGCCGGTTTCCGTACTTGAACTCGTGAATGCATTTGAGAAGGTCAACGGAGTAAAGCTCAACTACAAGTTCGCTCCACGCCGTGCCGGTGATGTCACCGCCATCTGGGCCGACCCGACCCTTGCCGAAAAGGAACTTGGCTGGAAAGCAGTCAGGACAGTAGAGGAAACCCTGGCCTCAGCATGGGCATGGGAAAAGCACCTGGCAGGTAAAGCCTGACCTTACAGGGCGCCGAAACGGGCGATGGAATATGTGTCGGGGAGTTCGGTGCGTGTGGGCGTGAGGCGCAGGTAGCGTGCTTCGGAAGGGGAACTGAACCTGACTTCTTGAAGGACAGGGTTGTTGACGATATTGTCGAACATCCTGTCCTTCAGTATTGTTGTCCATGTCTTTCCGTCTGTGCTGGTTTCAAGGTCATAGCAGATGATGCTGCCTCCCTGCCCGTTATTGCCTGGTTCATAGAAAAATCCGTTGACAGTCCGGATCTGTCCCAGATCAAGGACGTGCGGACGGCCGGCAGGCATCAAGGTGCACCTCCGGGAAATTCTGCCGTCTTCATTGCCGTCGGCGGCCATCATATTGTCCATGAACAGGCCGAACCCGTTGAGGACAGGGCATGCGAAGGATTCTTCTATGTTGATTCTGACAGCGGTGGCTGTGACGGTGTCCGTGAGGAGTATTCTCTTGTAGCCGACGGTCGTGCCTTCGGCTGCCTTGGTCCATCTGCCGTCTGCAAGGACATCCACGCTGAACCTGGAAATCCGCTGCCCGAGGGGAATGTATTCCTGAAGCAGGATTCTGTTGAATGTCTTCGGCCCGTCGAGGGTGAAGGTCAACGAGGATGCCGTGATGCCGTCATCTGCAGCCCAATATGAGTCATAGTCATCATCAAGCATATTGGCAGGAGAATATTTTCCCGAACCGCCCCTTGTCTGCGAAGCCTCGGCTGCAGCCCCGTCGGAGAGGTCCACGGCGAATATCTTGTCCAGTGCGGAGCGGAATTCCATCAGCCTGAGGGAGTCGGTTTCATGGATGCGGCCTCTTGTGTCCGGCGGCACATTCAGCAGCAGGAGAGAGTTCCTGCCCACGCTCCCGTAATAGATTTCAAGGAGCTGGCTGAGCGTCTTCACCTTGCTGTTCTCGGATTCGCGCCAGAACCATCCCGGGCGTATCGAAACATCAGCCTCTCCTGGTACCCAGGCCTGTCCACCGGCATTTCCTGTGTTAAGAATGTCCCTGTGCGGGCTCCTTCCCGCCTCAAAGCCTGCAGTGTCAAGGGTTGACCAGCACGTTTCCCCTGCAATGCCCCTTTCATTGCCTATCCACCTGCATCCCGGCCCCACATCGCTGAATATTATGGCATCCGGCTGATGTCTGTGGACTGTCCTGTGATAAAGGTCCCAGTCATAGACCTGCACTTTTCCGTTGGGGCCTTCCCCGCAGGCACCGTCAAACCATTGTTCGAACACTTCCCCGTATTCTCCCAATGCACTGTCAAGGGTTTTGCGGAACACTTCATTGTATCCGTCCGTCCCGTAAGTCGGATCGTTCCTGTCCCATGGGGAAATGTACACTCCGAATTTGAGCCCATATTCCCGGCAGGCTTCGGAAAGGTCCCGCAGGATGTCGCCTTTCCCGTCCATCCAGGTGCTTCGGGCCACGGTATGGCTGCTCATCGGATTGGGCCACAGGCAGAACCCGTCATGGTGTTTGGCCGTGATTATCACTCCTTTCATTCCTGCTGCCCTGGCTGTGCGCACCCATTGCCTGCAGTCAAGGTCTGTGGGTGCAAATACTTCCACATCCTCTTTCCCGCTGCCCCATTCAGAGCCGGTGAATGTGTTCGGCCCGAAGTGGATGAACATGTTGGTTTCCATCTTCTGCCATGCGACCTGTGCCGGAGAAGGGATTGCCCCGTATGGTTCAGGTGGCGGCACATTGCTGCAGGCCATCATGGACATGACGGCTGCGGCCATTGTAATCATGCGGTAGTGTTTCATCTGGTCTGGGGTTGGTGGTGACATTTTCCGGGACTGACGTGACGGTTGCCCGTCATATTACAAAAGGGGCGGCTGCAATTCACAGTCAAACCCCCTTTCATCCTTTGGTCCGGAATGATTCCGGCATGAACTGGCCGGAAGCCTTGCTATTTTCCTTCCGCCTGGCTTGTTATCGTCGTGCTGAGCTTCTCACTCAGTTCGTCAAGCTTTTCAAGCATTTCCCTGCGGATGCCGTCAAAGTAAGGGGCAAGGTTTTTCCTGTCTTTGCGGGTAATCTTCTCCTTTTTCTTCTTTTCCGGTCTCGGGGCATTGTTTATCTTGTCCTTGAGGTCATTGTAGAGGTCAACGGCTTCACTTATGATGTTGTTGACTTCTTCTGTGTCCTTGCCCGGGTTGAGCATTACAAACAGGGAGCAGTCGTCAATGAATTCCCCGATGAAATATTCGATGTCCTTTTTTACGTCTCTGAGATTCATGATGATAAATATTTAAAAATGTTAATGTCAATTCTTAAAATGCAATTCTCCTCATTCTTTTGCATTCAAAGGGCAAATATAGGAAAACTCCCCCACATACGGATGAAAATCGGAGGAATTTATGGTTTCAGAGATTATGATATTTATTTGTCCTGCCGGAAATATGCCGGGCTTTTCAGCATGCTGACCACCCCGCCTCCTTTGTCCTCTTCTCCGATGATTCGTCTGGCGCACAGCATTTTGTATGACAGTTCATAATAGTCATCCCTGTCAGGAAGCAGGGAGCTGATGCGCACTTTCCCGGAGGCATGGATGAACCGTCCTTCTCCGAGATATATCCCCACATGGGTGATCTTTGCCGGAATGCGGTTCACGGCAGCGGATGCCGCCTGCCTTTCGCAGAAATATGCCTGCTTCCTGTCCTGCATGATGCCCCGGCATTGTATGCTGTCCTTGCTTTCCGTCGGAGTTCCGAAAAATATCAGATCGCCGGGGGCAAGTTGCGCAGTGCGTCTGAGCATTTCTGTCTTCATGTCCGCCTGCGGGAGCGTTCCTGACAAGGACATTGAATCAATGCCCACCTGCACCGGCACTTCTTTTCCCGCCCTTGCCTGCTGTGATGCGTTCCTCGGAAGCAGTACCCCGTTCATGAACCAGACCATTCTTGTGAATCCGCTGCAGTCCACGCCCTTGACTGATGTCCCTCCCCACAGGTACGGCACACCGAGGAATCTTTCCGCCGTGGATATGATGTTTTCAGCATCAGCATTCCTGCTTTCTGCCCATTCTGCAAACTTTTCAACATTTTCAGCCGGGATGTATCCTGCCGTTCCGGAGGGAAGCGATGCCTTGATGAATTTTGCCTTTTTCCCTCCCTTGACGGTCTTCCGGCTGTTGCTGCTCTTTGCAGTGACCTCATTGTTGTCTTCCGGAGCAGCAAGGAGCAGGTCCCCGGCTACGAGGTCCGAAATTCTGCGTGAGCCGGTGTCCGGCCTCTCGTATATGTGCCCGTAGTCGGCAGTGAAGATGTATTTCGGGGCTGATATGTATCTTTCCAGTTCTTTCCTTGTCATTTCCACAAGCCCCTTGTCCACACACCATGCCTCGTATGGCTCCGGCGACGATACTTTTTTCCAGTAGCCCTCTTCTCCGATGATTTCCACCGGCGTTCCCATCAGCACCTGATTGCCCAACTCCGCCGAAAAATCCGGCTCCTCCCTCATGTAATTCGCCGAGAAATCCGTAACGCCGTATTTCCTGTCTGCCCCCTCTGTCAGCAGAGAGTCTTCGGCTGCCATCTTTGTTTTGGAGTTTGCCTCCGGAATATTTGCTCCGGCCGCTGTCAGTACAGACATTATTGCGGCTGTCGCAAAAGCGATTATATTATAAGGTGTATTGTTCATTTTTCCTGTCTGTTGCATTGCCTTGCAAATCCCTCGACTGCCGCAAATGCATTCTGAGAATGCAAAGATATGGAAAATCACTTATATTTGCACCGCGCCGCGGGACATGGAAATTTGTGTCTGCCCTGCGGTCAAAATTGACGGTCTTATGTATTCTTTTGCTGACGGGAAAAGGTATAATTCATTTGCAGGGCATTTCAGAAAGGCTTATGGCGAACGGCTCCAGAAGATAGTCATTGATGCAGGCTTCACATGTCCGAACAGGGACGGCACGGCAGGCAGGGGTGGCTGCACCTATTGCGACAATGCTGCGTTCCACCCGGCATACAGTTCGCCCGGGAAGCCGCTGCACCGTCAGATAGACGAGGGCATTGAATTTCATCGTGTGCGCTACCGCAATGCCGTCAATTATCTGGCATATTTCCAGTCATATTCCAATACTTATGCGCCTCTTGACAGACTGAAGGAACTTTATCTGGAGGCCCTTGTGCATCCTTCGGTAGCGGGAATCGTGATAGGTACAAGGCCCGACTGCGTGGACGGGGAGAAACTGGACTGGCTTGCGGAGCTGAAGGCCGGGCGGGTGCTCAAGGACTGGAGGCGTACTGTAGGCGGGAAAGAATGGACCGCTCCTCTCGTAATCATTGAATATGGAATAGAGTCATGCAATGACAGCACACTCGGGCGCATAAACAGGGGACATGACTTCTCCTGTGCACAGAAGGCAGTGTCCATGACGGCAGAGAGGGGGATTGACACCGGGGCACATTTCATCCTCGGCCTTCCGGGAGAGACACGGGAGATGATGCTCGCACAGACATCCCTCATAAATGCCCTTCCGTTGAGATCCGCCAAATTCCATCAGCTGCAGATAGTCAAGGGGACCAGGATGGAGAGGGAATATGCGGAGCATCCGGATGATTTCGAGAAGTTCACCCTGGACGGATACATTGACTTTTTCATTGATTTTCTGGAACGGCTGCGCCCTGACCTTTATATAGAGCGTTTTGCCGGAGAGGTCCCTCCCCGTTTCGTGAATGATACTCCGTGGGGCCTGATCCGCAATGTCGAACTGCTCCGCCTTCTCGACAAGCGTCTTGAAGAACGCGGCACATGGCAGGGACGGCTGCTTGAAAACCTTCTGGCGTAACAAGTAAATCCGACGGATTTCCGTTAATATGAATAAATTTTCAGAAAATTAAAAACAGTTTCTTATATTTGCGTGCAAAATTGTACGTAATGCAGACTTTTGTTAATTCTCAGATTCCTGAAGGACTTACTTTTGATGATGTGTTGCTGATTCCGGCAAAGTCTGATGTCCTTCCGAGGATGGTGGATGTTTCCACGAAGTTTTCCACAGGCATTTCACTCCGTACACCGATCGTCTCGGCTGCAATGGACACTGTCACGGAGGCGGAGCTTGCCATCGCAATGGCCCGTGCCGGCGGTATAGGCGTCATTCATAAGAACATGACCATCGAAGAGCAGATGAGCCAGGTGAGACGCGTCAAGAGGGCTGAGAACGGGATGATCTATGATCCGGTGACAATACGCCCGGAGGCCACGGTCGGAGATGCTCTTGGCATGATGGCGCATCACCACATAGGCGGCATTCCTGTCGTGGATGCGAACAATTTTCTCATAGGCATAATCACCAACAGGGACCTGCGCTTCCAGGACAACATGAAGATGCCTGTATCTGAGGTGATGACCAAGGCAGAGAACCTTGTGACAGCCCCGAAAGGGATAGGCCTTGCCGAGGCGACCGACATATTGAGGCATCATAAGTTTGAGAAACTTCCGGTGGTGGATGCGGACGGGAAGCTTGTCGGCCTCATCACATACAAGGACCTGATGAAGATAAAGGACAACCCTATCGCCTCAAAGGATTCGAAGGGCCGTCTTCTCGTGGCCGCAGCAGTCGGCGTGAAGTCCGACACCATCGAAAGAATCGAGATGCTCTGCAGCGCGGGTGCCGATGCAGTTGTTGTGGACACTGCGCACGGACACTCCGTATATGTGCTTGAAGTGATAAAGAAGGCCTGTGAGGCGCTTCCGGGAGTGCAGATCATTGCCGGAAATGTGGCAACGGGCGAGGCTGCAAAGGCTTTGGCGGATGCTGGTGTGAGCGGTGTGAAGGTCGGCATAGGACCGGGCTCCATCTGCACGACAAGGGTCATCGCCGGAGTCGGCATGCCTCAGCTTTCTGCCATAATGATGGCTTCCGAGGCATTGAAGGGCACGGGCATTCCTGTGATTGCCGACGGCGGCATCAGATATTCCGGCGACATCGTCAAGGCCCTCGCGGCAGGAGCCAGCACCATAATGGCAGGTTCGCTCTTTGCCGGTGTGGAGGAGTCACCTGGAGAGACCATCATCCTGAACGGCAGGAAATTCAAGTCATACCGCGGTATGGGCTCGCTCGAAGCCATGCAGCAGGGCTCGAAGGACAGGTACTTCCAGGATATGGAAGAGGACATCAAGAAACTTGTTCCGGAAGGAATCGTTGCCCAGGTCCCTTACAAGGGCACGCTTTCGGAAGTGGTATACCAGCTTGTAGGCGGTCTCAGGGCCGGTATGGGTTATTGCGGGGCCAAGGATATCGAGGCTCTCAGGTCCGCAAAATTCGTGCGTGTCACCCATGCGGGGTTTGTCGAGGGGCATCCGCATGATGTGACCATCACCCGTGAGTCTCCGAATTATTCAAGATAATATAGGCCAATGTGCAGGATATGAGGGGAAAAGCCTTTGTCATACTGATTTGTGGAATCGCCTTGCTGACTCTTCCGTCATGCCGGGCGATTTCGTCGCTTCTGCATGACGGGGATGTGGTGGCGCAGGTGGGGCGGCACAAGCTGTACAAGAGCGAGGTTGCGGCCCTGATTCCCGATGAGGCCTCCGCTGATGACAGCCTGAAGCTTGCCCTGCAGTACATCAATTCCTGGGCTTCCGACCTGGTGTTCCTTGACATAGCAGAGGAACAGCTTTCAAAGGAGGAACTTGATGTGGCGGCCGAGTTGGAACAGTACCGTCGTTCCCTTCTGAAGTACAGGTATGAACAGAGGTACATCAACGAGCGGCTGGATACTCTTGTTTCCGACAGCCAGATAGATGAGTATTACCAGTCCCATGTGGACAACTTTGTCCTTGAAATCCCGATTGTCAAGGCGAGGTTTCTCCGTATTTCTTCCGATTCCCCTTCAGTTGAGCCCATCAAGAAGAAAATGTCGTCTCCGGTGCTGTCCGATCTTATGGCGGCCGACAGTCTTGCATATTTCTCGGCAGTCAAATATACCGACTACGGTGACAACTGGATAGATATGGTCACCTTGGCTCGTGATTTCGGGGCCGACTATGCGGAGCTGCTTTCCTCCATGAAGAACGGCTTCATCGAGAAGAAGGACACGGACGGGAAACTGAATGTAGCATATATTGCTGAATTCATGCCGGCAGGGGAGATCCCTCCCGTTGAATATTGCAGGGAGCGCATAAAGAACATCATCATAAGCGTGCGGAAACAGGCCCTTGTCTCCGATTTGGAACGGGACTTGCTTACTGATGCCCGCGACAGGGGACGCTTCAGGATATTTTGATTCATGGCAGCATGCCAGGACCTGTCATTTTATTTCCGACATTATTTATTATAGACTATGAAACATATCATGAAGGGAATGCTTGCGGCGCTTGTGCTGGGACTTTCGGTTCCGGCCGTTGCCCAGAAGTACAGTGACGGACTCATCGACAAGACGATAGCTGTGGTGGGAAATGAGATGATATCCATTTCGCAGCTTGAACAGGAGGTGCAGGCAATGAGGGCGCAGGGGCTCGCTTCGGACAGGAATGTCAGGTGCGAGCTTCTGGAGCAGATGATGGAATCAAAACTCTTTCTGATGCAGGCGAGGGTCGATTCCCTCACCGTGAACAATGACATGGTGGAAGGAGAGCTCAGCAACAGGCTGGACATGATCCGCACCCAGCTCGGAGGTGACGAAGAAGTGGAGAAATATTTCGGCAAGCCTCTTTACAAGCTCAGGCAGGAGTGGAGGAAGCTTTTTGAAGACCAGAGCCTCACGCAGCAGATGCAGAGCAACATAATGTCCGACATTCCGGAGATCACCCCTTACGATGTGAAGAAATACATTGATGCCACTGACCCGGAGGATTTGCCTGTCGTGCCTATTAAATACCAACTCAGCCAGATATGCATCTACCCTGACCGCGAGGCGGCAAATATGGCCGTCAAGGAGCGTCTGCTTGCGATAAGGGAACGCATCATCAACGGTGAGAAATTCTCCACCCTTGCCCGCATATATTCCCAGGATCCCGGCAGCGCAAGGAAAGGAGGCGAGCTCGGAATGGCTTCGAAATCGATATTCTGGCCTGCATTTTCGGATGCTGCCATGTCCCTGAAGCCGGGGATCGTGTCCCAGATCGTCGAGACTCCGGACGGATTCCATATAATTGAAGTCCTTGAAAAGAAAGGGGACATGTTCAATGCCCGCCATATCCTCCTGAAGCCGGAATATACTTCAGAAGACAGGGAAAAGGCATTCCATGTGCTGGACAGCCTCAAGACTGAGCTTGCCGCCGGGGCAGTCACCTTTGACCTTGCCGCAAGGTTCTATTCGGAGGATCCTGCCACAAAGACCAACGGAGGCCAGATGTCCGATCCGAACACCGGGTCAGCCTATTTCGAGATAGACCAGCTGAAGCCTCAGGACTATGCGGCCATCAAGGACCTCAAGGAGGGCGAGATTTCCGAACCTATCGAGTCCCTTGACAACGAGGGGCGTTCCGGAAACACCGTCTACAAGATCATCAAGGTGGACAAGATCATACCGGCCCATACGGCTTCATTCGCCGATGACTATGATCTCATGCTTTCGCAGGTAAAACAGGAGAAGTCCATGGAGGCCATAGACAAATTCATTGAAGACAAGATTTCCACGACTTATATTGTCATAGATCCTCTTTTCAAGGACTGTCCTTTCAACAGGGAGGGATGGACCGACAAGTTCAAAACTGACGAACAGTAATTATGCCATCCGCCAAATACCTGATCTGCCTGCTGTTGATGCTGTCCGCATTTCCCGCCTTTGCCCAGAAAGAAGAGGCGGAGGACAGTCTTGTGCGTCTAGTGAGCGCTGACACCCTGCGTCAGGTGGAGCGGAACGGCATGACATACAGGAGAGCCACAGGTAATGCCACCTTTCTTCACAACAATACCTATCTGCTGTGCGATACCGCCCTGTGGAATGTTCAGACCCGCATAATAGAAGCCATAGGCCATGTGAGGATCATTCAGGACCGCACCGAACTGGAAAGCGAGAAGATGATATACCGGATAGACCGGGATCTTGCTGAGTTCCGTGGTAATGTGGTCCAGCTCAGGGACAAGGACAACAACACATTGCGGACAAGCCATCTGGACTACAATACCAAGGACAGTGTGGCCGTCTTCCGTGAAGGCGGTTCCATGCGGGACAAGGACGGGCAGATAATAGAGAGCGAGACAGGTACTTATGATTCCAAGATAAAGACATTCACCTTTTTCCGTGATGTGAACATGTTCACGGATTCCATATTTGTCAAGACCACGAGGCTGAAATACGAGTCCGACAAGAACCTCGCAACATTCGGTTACGGCACCAATGCCTGGCAGGAGACCAACATGCTTTCCGCCGATGCTGGCTGGTATGACCGCGGACGGGAGATTTTCTTCTTCAGAAACAATGTCCATGTGATGTCCGAGACTCAGGAAGGGTGGAGTGATTCCCTTTATTTCTATCGGAATACCATGAATGTGGACATGTTCGGTAATGCCCAGATAACTGACACCACCAGAAATGTTTCAGGTGTGGGAGGTCATATAAGTTATACGGACAGCCTTTCGCGTGTGGTCATGCTCCGCAACCCTGCAGTCATTGCAAAGACAGATCAGAATGGCCAGGTGGATACCGTATATTTTGGTGCCGACACTCTGATTTACAGAACAGTCAGGAAGTGCGACATAGATTCTGCCTCCATTGCGGCTGCTGCCGTCCGGAAATCCAACCTGGATATAGATCCTGTGACTGAATTCCGCCGCAAGGCCGCCCAGGAGGCTGCCCAGAGGGCTGCCGAAGCGGCTGCAAATGATCCGAACCGTCCGCCTGACCCAAAGAAAAACAGCGGCAGTCAGCCTGCAGGATCCCCTGCTGTCCAGTCCGGAGAGGCTAATGCGCCTGCAATGCCTGCAGCGGCAGTTTCGGTGCCCTCTCCTGCTGCATCACAGCCAGCAGATTCGTTGTCTGCCGGTGATTCCGTTTCCGTAGCCGGAGGTGATTCCCTTGCCGTTTCTGCGGCAGATTCCCTCGGATTTGCCGCAGCGGATTCCCTTGGGCTTCTCCCGACGGATTCCCTTGGATTTGCCGCAGCTGATTCCACAGGCGTTTTCCCGTCAGATTCATCTGCTGTGGATTCGACGGCCGTACAGCCTCTTGATACTACCAAGATAGGCTTTGTGACTGCCTTGAGGAATGTCAAGATATACAGACAGAACATGCAGGTGATCTGCGATTCTCTTGAATATTCGGATCTCGACTCGCTGGCAAGGCTTTTCAAGAGCCCTGTAATCTGGAACGAGGTCAGGCAGCAGTATTCTTGTGACAGTGTCATAGCGGTCATACGGAATCAGACCATGGAAAAGGTCAGCCTCATGTCAAATGCCTTTATCCATATGCAGGAAGATTCCACCCATTACGACCAGATAAGGGGGGCAGAGATGATGGCATACTTTTCTCCGGAAAATGAGCTCGAGCGTTTCGATGCCCTCGGCGGTGCTTCGGCAATATTCTATCTGGAGGAAAACGATGCCCTTGCCACTGCCAACAAGAAAGAATGCAAGATGCTTTCCGCATATTTCAAGGACGGAGACCTGCATAGGGTCTATTATTTTGACACGGCAGTAAGCGATGCATATCCTGTGGCCCAGATGACTTCCGAGGACCAGCAGCTCAAAGGGTTCAGCTGGACTCCTGAAAAGAGGCCTGCAGACCGTTATGCAATCACTTCACAGAAGCTTCGCCATCCGCAACGCA
This sequence comes from uncultured Bacteroidales bacterium, assembly GCA_944323825.1. GTDB lineage: Bacteria > Bacteroidota > Bacteroidia > Bacteroidales > UBA932 > Cryptobacteroides. Next base: position 14,062 of record CALUTY010000015.1, on the reverse strand, counting down.
AGACATACAGCGCAGTCCCGAGAGCCGCCTTTGTCCAGACAGGGATCTATTTCCCGGGCTATATCGATGGTATATATGTCCAGATTGCCGAGCGGGATTCGCTGGAAAAGGTCCGGGAGCGTGAACGAGCCATCCGCGAGCGGGAACTGGAGCGTCTTGAGGAAATCCGTGTGAGGGATTCCCTGTTCACTGCTGATTCCCTGAAAGCCGTTGCTGATTCAATCGCCCGTGCAGACAGCCTGAAGACAGTGGCTGACTCGCTTCATGTCGCAGACAGCCTTGCCGCCATTGATTCTGCACACCTTGCCGCCAAGGCGGATTCCACTGTTGTCCTGACAAAGCAGCAGTTGCGTGAGCAGGCAAAAGCAGAAAGAGCTGAGAAGCGAGCCAGGAAGAAAGCCGAGAAGGAAGCCCGCTGGGCCGAGCTCGACAAGCGCGATGCAGCCAAGGAAAAAGCCAAGGCGGACAAGAAGCTGGCCAAGGAGCGTCGCCGCAAGCTGAAGCTGCTCCAGGCCACCGAAGCCGAACTCATGCGTGAAAATGCCGAGATAGAGAAATACATGGAGAAGTTCTCTTCCGAGAAGGCCAAAAAGGAGGCAAAGGCAGCCAAGAAGGCCGCAAAGGAGGCTGCGAGAAAATCCCGCAAGCCGCCAAAACCGGACAAAAAGACCGTAACTCCTCCGCCTGTAGCCGAAGACGCTGCCCGGGAAACATCTTCTGCAGCATCTCCACCAGACTCTGCATTATAAACATAAAATGCCGCTTCACCTGATTCCGCCGGGATTTTCCGGACAAGGTGAAGCGGCATTTTTTAGTGAATACCCTCTGTTGTCTTTCCGACCGTAGGGCGGAACCTGCCATGGCAGATTCCTTGACTGTGCTCCTTACTCAGCAAAGAGGGAAATTATGTTCAGAATGACCTTTGAAGCCTTTTCCATGCTTTCAAGAGGTACATATTCCATCTTGCCGTGGAAGTTGTGCCCACCTGCGAAGATGTTGGGGCATGGAAGTCCCATGAATGAGAGGTTTGCCCCGTCTGTGCCGCCCCTGATCGGCTGGATGTGAGGGGTGATGCCCTCCATCTCCATTGCCTTGACAGCCTTTTCTATTATATGATAATGCGGCTCGACTTCTTTTCTCATGTTGTAATACTGGTGCTTGATCTCGGCCTTTGCCACGCCTTCACCGTATTTGAAGTTGATGAAATCAACACATTTTCTGAGCATTTCCTTCTTCTCCTCGAAGAGTTTCATGTCGTGGTCGCGGATGATGTAGGAGAATGTTGCTTCTTCCACTGTTCCGTTGAATCCCACGATGTGCAGGAAGCCTTCATAGCCGTCGGTGTATTCAGGTCTCTGCTCCACAGGCAGCAGGCTGTTCAGTTCCATGCCTATCAGGATGGCATTGAGCATCTTGCCTTTGGCATATCCCGGATGGATGTTGCGGCCCTGGATGCTGACAGTGGCGGATGCGGCGTTGAAGTTCTCATATTCGAGTTCCCCGATGGCTCCTCCGTCCATTGTATAGGCATATTTTGCTCCGAATCTTGCCACATCGAATTTCACCACACCGCGTCCTATTTCCTCGTCAGGGGTGAATCCTATCTTCACAGGCCCGTGCTTGAACTCAGGATGCGAAACCATGTATTGCACTGCATCCATTATTTCGGCCACTCCTGCCTTGTCGTCCGCCCCGAGGAGGGTGGTGCCGTCCGTGGTGATTATGGTCTGTCCGGCGTACGCCTTGAGTTCAGGGAATTCGTCCGTTTTGAGGGACAGGCCGGTTTCTGCGTTGAGGAGGATGTCCCCGCCGTCATAATTCCGGATTATCTGCGGCCTGATGTCTTTCCCCGATGCGTCCGGAGATGTGTCCACATGCGCGATGAACCCCACTGAAGGCACATCTTTCCCGCAGTTGGACGGGATGCTGGCCATCACATATCCGTATTCGTCAAGTGACGCTTCCACACCCATTCCCTGAAGTTCTGCGCAGAGCATCTTCAGAAGGTCGAGCTGTCTTGCACTGCTCGGCTGGCTTTCCGATTCCGGGTCGGACTGCGTGTCCACAGCCACATATCTCAGAAATCTGTCAAGTATGTTTTCCATTTTCAAATTGTTTTGAATATATGTCTTTTTCTGTCCATTGCGCTTTATTACATCAGCAGGAGGCTGACCCCCATTATGGCCATCCCTGCCACCACTCCGGCTATCGCGACATGGTGCTTGCCGTATTTTTCCGCCGTAGGCAGCAGTTCGTCCAATGAAATGTATATCATGATGCCCGCCACTGCAGCAAGTATGAGAGGGAACGCCACCCCTCCGTCAGCAATCCTGACTCCGAAAATGGCGGTCACGGCATAGCAGATCGCGGCTCCGACAGGCTCCGTGAGTCCGGATATGGTAGCATAGAGCAGTGCCTTCCCCTTGCTTTTTGTCGCATAATAGATGGGGATTGCCACTGCTATTCCTTCAGGGATGTTGTGTATCGCTATCGCGAAGGTTATGCCTGCGCCCATCTGTGAGTCGTTCAGTGCCCCGATGAATGTGGCCATGCCTTCCGGAAAATTATGAATCGCTATGGCAAGGGCAGACATCACACCGAGCTTCTTCAGGGCATTTGCATCCCCGCTCCCTTCCGATGCGTGTATCATCCTTGTGGCCGCCGTCCTTGTGTTGAGAGTCAGTCCGGATGCCTCGTGCGGATTTTCATATTCCGGCACCAGGAAGTCTATCAGGGTGATTATCCCCATCCCGGCGAAAAATGAAATCAGCACCCATGCCTTCCCGTTCTCCATTGCCCCGGACTGCGTCATTGCCGCCTGGGCCTCCGGATACAGCTCCGCCAATGAAATGAATATCATCACTCCTGCCGAAAGCCCGAGAGCCGCTGCCAGGAAGTTGCTGCTGAGCCTTTTCCTGAACAGGATCAATGCTCCGCCCACGCCAGTTGCGGCACCGGCGAGCAAAGTCAGAAGCAGGGCATGTGATATTCCGTCCATTATTGTTTTTTAGCTTTCATCGAAGAGTATATGATATAGGCGATGATGGCGATGTAAGGTATGATAGCCACCGGCTCGGTCCACGGCGAAGGCTGCATGAACCAGTCTATCTTGGCGAACCTGAGTATTGCGCTGACCACTCCCATCAGGGCGCCTCCGGCAATGAATCCGGATGCTATCAGCGTGCCTTTCTCCTGGCGTGCATTGTTGAGTTCCTTGTCCTTGCTGCGGCTGCCGACCCACCATGAGATTGCTCCGCCGACGAGAAGGGGCAGGTTCAGGTCAATCGGTATGAACATTCCGAGGGCGAATGCCAGGGCCGGTACCTTGAACAGGGTCAGTATGACGGCAATGACGGCTCCTATGCCGTAGAGGAGCCACGGTGCCCCGCCCCCGTTCATCATAGGCTCGATTACAGCTGCCATTGCATTTGCCTGAGGCGCCACAAGGGCATTTTCACCGGTGAATCCGTATGTCTGGTTGAGAATCAGCATCACGCCTCCCACTGTGGCGGCTGCAACGAGTGTCCCGAGGAATTTCCATGTCTCCTGCTTTTTCGGAGTGCTTCCTATCCAGTATCCGATCTTCAGGTCTGTCACGAAGGCTCCGGCCACCGAAAGGGCAGTGCAGACGACACCTCCTATTATAAGGGCAGCAGTCATTCCGGCCGTACCGTTAAGCCCGCAGGCCACCATTATGATGGATGCGAGAATCAGTGTCATGAGGGTCATGCCGCTGACAGGGTTGGTCCCGACAATGGCTATGGCATTGGCTGCCACCGTGGTGAAGAGGAATGCTATCACTCCTACTGTCAGAAGTCCAATCACAGCATGCCAGATGTTGTCCACCACCCCGAACGCAAAGAAAAGGAAGACAGCCACGAGGGTTATGGCGATGCCTGCCACGATGATTTTCATGGATATGTCCCTCTGTGTCCGGATCACTTCCTTCTCGTCTCCGGTCTTCTTGCGGCCGAATTCACCTGCAGCCAGCTTCACCGCTGACTTTATCACGCCGAATGAATTGATTATGCCTATGATTCCTGCCGTGGCAATGCCCCCGATGCCGATGTGACGGGCATATTCAGAGAATATCTGTTCCGCCGACATCTCGCCCACGGTGGTCGTGATGCCCGTGTTCATCATGTCGATTACGCTTCCTCCCCAGAAGAGGTTCATGAGCGGGATGATGATGAACCACACCAGGAAGCTTCCGCAGCAGATTATGAATGCATATTTCAGACCCACTATGTATCCGAGGCCGAGTACAGCCGCCCCTGTGTTGAGCTTGAGCACCACCTTTGCCTTTTCCGCTATGGCTTCTCCGAAAGGCAGTATGCGGGTCGTGATTGTTTCTCCCCAGAGTCCGAATGTGGATACGATGAAGTCATAGAGACCTCCCACAAGCCCGCTGAAGAGCAGTGTCTTGGCTCCCTTGCCTCCGCTTTCCCCGCTTACGAGCACCTGAGTCGTGGCAGTTGCCTCGGGGAAAGGATATTTCCCGTGCATCTCTTTCACGAAATATTTTCTGAAAGGTATGAGGAAGAGTATTCCGAGCACCCCTCCGAGCAGCGAAGAGAAGAATACCTTGGTAAAGTTGACCGTCAGCTCCGGGTATTTGTCCTGCAGGATGTAGAGAGCCGGCAGCGTGAAGATGGCACCAGCCACAATCGCTCCCGAACATGAGCCTATCGACTGTATCATCACATTCTGTCCCAGTGCATTCTTTTTTCCGAGAGCACTTGACACTCCCACTGCGATGATTGCTATCGGGATGGCCGCCTCGAACACCTGTCCCACCTTCAGCCCGAGGAACGCCGCCGCTGCCGAAAATATCACCGTCATCAGCAGTCCCATAGACACCGAATAAGGCGTCACCTCCGGATATTTCTTCTGCGGGTCAAGCAGCGGTCTGTACTCTTCTCCCGGCTTCAGCTCCCTGTGCGCATTCTCCGGCAATGATGTCTGTTTCTTTTCCATCTTTTTGGTGAATTACAAATTGACAACGTGAATTACAAATTGACAAATATACGCAAATTCTTTCTAACTTTGGCGCTGGTCAATGGTCATGCGCTCATGAAATTGATATTCTTGGCATCGGTTTCCGGTCATGTCGGATTTTACGCTGGGGGGGGGTACGGTCGTATTCCTGTGCCTGGCATGTGCCGTACTTGTGGCTCTTTCCGTGTGGATGCGACACAGGTATTCGGCATTAAGAAAAAGGATGCAGCAGGAACTTGGCTGCACCAGAGCCGGTCTCGCACGCGCTGAGGCGGAGCTTGAAGAACTGAAACTTCAGTTGGCGGAGGCAGGAAAGGCGCTCAGGGAAGCGGAGGCGCTTCTCGGCCGCTCAAGGACCGAATCTGAAAATACGGAAGACGAACTTGACCGCGTAAGGCGTGAGCTGGAATCTGTTAAAAGCCGGAAGTACATCAGCGGCCCTTCCGGCATCAAAGTGGAGTCTCCCGATGACGCTCTCATGAAAAAGGCGCTTGAACTTGTTGAGCGCAACATGGACAACAGCGAGTATGATGTGGATGCCTTTGTCTCCGACATGGCCATAGGCAGGACTGTCCTGTACGGGAAGATAAAGGAATGCACCGGCATGTCGATACATGAATTCATTATTGACATGCGTCTAAAAAGAGCTTTTCAACTGATCTGCGGTTCTTCACTTACCATATCTGAAATTTCTTTCATGACCGGGTTCGCCAATCCGAAATATTTCAGTGTCTGTTTCAAGAAGCACTTCGGCTTGACTCCTTCCGAATGCAGGAGCAGACATGCCTCTGATGCGGTTCAAGAGTGATTTTTTACATGTGTTTCGGGTTTCCTGTACGAAATCAAACCATTTTCGGACAAAATTGCCCCATGTCTTTTCCCTGATTCGCAGATATTTGTGGTGTGTTTGTACACAGTTTAATATTTAATGTATTAATTAATTGATATTCAAATTAATAAGTAATGCATTATAATATTTGTACACAGACTGATTGACACACTACTAACCAATCAATTCAGATATGCTAACAGAAACACTCAAAATGCTTAAAGGCGGCATGGTCATGGCTATTGTGCTCATGCTGTCGGCAGTTTCCTTGTCGGCACAGCAGACTTCGGTGTCTGTGACAGGTACTGTCGTCGATGAAGGGAATTTCCCGCTTGAAGGTGTCGGAGTCGTCATCAAAGGAGCGGGGACAAGCGGAGGAACGACTACGGACGCGAATGGAAAATATAGCATCGAAGTTCCGTCAGGTTCCACAATCGTATTCATTTATCTCGGCTACAGCGATTATGAGGCTGCCGTCGGAAAAGGCGGAGTTGTCAATGTGCAGATGGAGCCGGACGCACAGGCTCTTGAAGAGTCGGTTGTCGTCGGATACGGAACACAGAGGAAAAAGGATCTTACCGGAGGTGTTGCCGTGGTTGACGAAGAGGTCCTGAACATGTCTTCAACCTCCAACCTTATGGACCGTCTCGTAGGTCAGGTCGCCGGTCTTACCATCACCACAAGCGATGCCGCCCCGGGATCGAACCAATCTCTTCTTATAAGGGGTCAGAACTCCCTTTCCGGAAGCAACTCTCCTCTTATAGTGCTGGACGGGATTCCATACGACGGTTCACTTGCCGACATCGACCCGAATATCATAGAGAGCATGTCGGTTCTCAAGGATGCGTCTTCAGTGGCCATCTACGGTTCCAGGGGTTCCAACGGTGTCATCCTGCTCCAGACCAAGAAAGGCGAGAAGGGCAAGGCCCATGTCACATACAAGGGGCAGTTCGGCCTCCAGGAACCTATGCAGCGCATACAGACCATGGGACCGAATGAATATATCCGCTTCAAGCAGGATCTCCACAGACTCAAGAACGGCTATACGGGAGTCATGCTCGACCCTCTTTACGGAAGCGTGATAAGTGCCAGCGAAAAGGTCAATTACGCCAACGGTATCACAAGGGACTGGCAGGACGATGTTTTCCGCCAGACATTCACGATGGATCATCAAGTCAGCATTTCGGGCGGTACTGACGCCACCCAATATATGGCGTCAGTGTCGTATCTTGACAACCCGGGTGTGGTATACAATTCCAACTACAAGCGTATCAATGTGTACGCTTCCGTCACTCAGACTCTCAACAAATGGCTGCAGGTCGGTCTCACCACCCAGTTTGTCAACAGGGAGAGCGGCGGAGTCACACCTAATCTCGAGCATGCCATCAAGCAGAGCCCATACGGCATCATGTATGACGAGACCGGCAACTATTATGAGGAGCCGATGGACTACAGCAACTTTCCCAACCCGATGAAGGATGTGAATGCCGACCAGAAAAAGACCGGACGAAATGTGCTCGTTAACGGATTCATCAACATCGATATCATGAAAGGCCTTTCGGTCAGGTCCCAGTTCGGTTACAACTACCGCAACACATTTGAAGGCACATATTATGGCCGCAACACCGTCACCGGTGCAAAGGTGAACGGAAGGGCTGCCATAAACAATACTCACAACACGGACTGGACATGGGAGAATGTCGTAAAATATGACAATACTTTCGGCAAGCACCACATTGACGTGACTGCCCTGTTCAGTATGCAGGAAAAGAAGCAGATCGGTTCTTCGCAGAGCGGTGAGAGTTTCGTCAATGACGACTCAAGTTTCTACATGATGTCCGGAGCCGAAAGCAACATAGAGATGTCCTCCAACTACTGGAAGGAGAACATGATTTCCTACATGGCGAGAATCAATTATTCTTTTGCGGAGAAATACATGATCACCCTTACGGGCCGTGCCGACGGGGCATCCGTATTCGGCCGCAACAACAAATACGGTTTCTTCCCATCGGCCGCATTGGCATGGCAGATCGGAGATGAGGATTTCATCCGTGACAATGTCGAGTGGATAGACATGCTCAAGCTCCGTCTCTCATACGGTGCCAACGGAAACAACGCGATATCCCGCTATCAGACTCTTGACCGCCTCTATGCGACAAACGGCGTGAAATATGTCTGGGGAGACGGAGGCTCGGCAGTGAACGCCGCATATCTTGCAAGCGACGGTGTCGGCAACCCGAACCTGAGATGGGAGACCACCTATACGGCCAACCTCGGTATCGACTTCTCCTTCTTCGGAAGCCGTCTGGGCGGAAGCATTGACATGTACCTGTCCAACACAAAGGATCTTCTGATGGCCAGGACAGTGCCGATCATGAACGGCTACAGCAGAATGTGGGACAATGTCGGACAGACACGCAACAAGGGAATCGAGCTGACGCTCAATTCACAGAACATACGCAAAAGGGACTTCCGGTGGAATACGGACCTGAATTTCTTCCTCAACAGGGATGAAATCATAGAGCTCCGCGGCGACCAGCTGGATGATGTTACCAATGAATGGTTCATAGGTTACCCTCTTGATGTCTTTTATGACTGGAATGTGATAGGAATCTGGCAGGAAGGGGACGAGTTCACGTTCACGGATGATGAAGGCAATGAGATTGCCCATCAGAACGGGGCAAAGCCGGGTGACGCCAAACTTGAAGATGTGGATGGCAACGGCTATATCGACGAGAATGACCGTAAGGTCATCGGCAACAAGAAGCCGAGCTGGTCAATGTCCATGGGCAACCGGTTCGAGTACAAGAATTTCTACTTCTCTTTCCTTTTGAACGGAGTATTCGGCAAGTGGATGTCGGACAATGTGGCAAATATCGGTTCATACACCTTCGGTGCCGGCAACTATATCCATGGCGCGGACTACTGGACTCCTGAGGATCCTGATGCGGAATATGTTTCTCCGGGGTATACGCAGAGTTTTGAACACGGGTATTACAAGAGGCTCAATTTTGTGACTCTCAAGAATATAACTCTTGGATACAGACTCAGTTCCAAAGTAGCCAAAAAAATCGGCATGAGCGGAATCGATGTGAATGTCAGCGTCAACAATGTATGCGCAATCTCAAATATGCGCCAGATGCTCAACTATGACAACACATGGTTTGCCTCATATCCTACGGCACGGTCCTATATGCTCGGAATCACATTGACATTTTAATTGAATATGATGAAAAAACATATTATAAACATAAGTGCAGTCTGCTCGATGCTGGCGGTGGCTGCCGGATGTTCCTCTTTTCTTGAGGAGGATCTGAAGAGTTCGCTTGCTCCTGATAACACCTATACAAGCACGATGGGCTTTGAAGTCGGAAGTACAGGCCTTTATTCAATAGCACGGTCGGAATACAATACATGGGGCGAGCAAGGTGCGTTTATGCATAACGGGGCATGTTCTTACGAAGCGCTTCAGATTGCGACGGACATCTGTCTCCAGTCCGGGGCGAGAGACGGTTCCCTGACTCCTTTCGCCGATCTTAACATGACTTCGACTACACAGTTTGTGGGGTCATATTGGAACTGGTCCTACAACCTGATCAATTCGGCTAATGAGCTTCTTCTCTATTCCGAGAAGAACGACAACTGGGACTATCCGACAGACAAGGCCCATTATCAGGCAGAAGCCCGGTTTTTCAGGGCATACGGCTACAGGTCCCTGGTGTATCTTTACGGAGATGTTCCATGGGTGGAAACCATCAAGCAGCCTTTTGAACTCAACTTTACCCGTGACCCTAAAGTGGAAGTCCTCGGCCATATAATCGATGATCTGGTGTTTGCCAGCCAGAATCTTCCGGAGAATCCGGATGAAGTGCAGCCGGGAAAACTGACCAGATGGGCAGCTTTCCACCTTCTTGCTGAAATGTACAATTTCAGGGGTTGGATGACTGGAAATACCCAGGATTTTAAACTGGCGGAGCAGGCGGCTCTCGAGGTTATCAACAGCGGTTATTTTGACCTTGTGAAGGCCCGTTACGGCGCTGCGGCAGATGAGCCGGGAGACTATTTCAGCGACATGTTTGTCGAGAATAACCAGAACAGGACGAGCGGCAACCGCGAAAGCATCTGGGTGATGCAGTTCGAATACAAGACGACTGGCGGCGGTACGCCTTCAGATGACTGGACAAGGCGTGCCTGGGGTCCTCAATATCATTCCATAAACAGTTTCTTTACCCCGTCTGCCGAACTCGGAGGACGCGGACTCGGGCAGATCGCACCTATGAAGTGGTGGATCGGTCTCAAAGGAACAAATGCCACCAGCGGAAAGGTCGAGGCAGACCCTGATGAAGAAATAGAACCACAGAACATTACCGAGAACGGCATCTTTGATGCCACTGATATCCGCAATTCTGAGTACAACATCAAGCGTGAGTGGCTCGGCAATGTGGAGCCGAATGTCGGAGTACAATGCATGATTACCGACAACTACTGGTATCTCGGCTATCTCTATCCGTCGATTGTCAAATTCTTCTATGCCCACGATGATGACGTCACCCATACGGGAAGCTACAAGGACAGGATGAAGTTCCGTCTTGCCGAAACATATCTGCTCCTCGCGGAGGCCTATCTTGGCCAGGATGATCCTGAATCAGCCGCAAATGCCGTAAATGAGGTGCGCAGCAGGGCCAAGGCGACTTCAGTGTCCGCTGATGACATGGATATAGATTATCTGCTTGATGAGCGCATAAGGGAACTTGTTGGAGAAGAGTCACGCAGATTTACATTGGTGCGTTTCGGCGCCGATGTGTATGTTCGCCGTGTCAAGGAGCATAACAAGCATCTGTCTGACATCGTGGATGAGCATCATGCCCTTTGGCCTGTACCTCAGGCTATCCGTGATGCCAACAGAGATGTGGAATTCCCGCAGAATCCGGGCTATTGATCCCGTCTGCAGAATGTGTGTACAACATATTTTTAACGATATTTTGTCATGAAGAGAATATATACAAAGATATTGATGCTTTCCTCTCTGGCCGCCGTCCTGGCCTCCTGTGCCTACGATCCGTACAAGACGGACATACCAAAGGTTGAGGAAACCATGAACCTGTCGGCTTCCGTGGAGTCGTTTGCCCTTACGGAAGACAATCTTGACGAAGTGGCCGTTTCGTTCAGCTGGACACCGGCCCGCCAGCTTTCAGGGGAGTATCTCCTCACATATACCGCCGAACTTGATGTGGTTGGAAACAATTTCGGCTCCACAACCGTCATCACTTCCGGTACCGGTTTTGACTTTGAGTATGACGAGGGGACCGGGATGTATTCATGCAGCTTTACCGGGGAGCAGATCAATAACTGGTACAATGACCGATGGAAACTTCCGGTAAATGCTTCTTTTTCGCTTGAATTCCGTGTCGTTGCCTCATGGACAGGCGGTCCGACATACGAAATGCCAGAAGTCCGGCGGGTGACAGTGAATGCCACTCCGATTCAGGTTATCATTTTTGATGCAGATGAAATGTCTCTGTCCGGTACTGCTATCTCTACTGAAACGGAGATAAATCCTACCCTTGAAAATACCAATCAATATGCATGGTATGGCGCCCTCACTCCTGGTGAGCTTTTCATACCGGTGAAATATGACGGGGTAGACTATTACATCTATCCGACCGGAGACGGCACATTGAAGGACGGCCAGCCTGACGAAGTGAATATGGGTAGCGAAGCCCGCGGTTGGAACATCCCTGAAGCCGGAAATTACAGGGTTGTGGTCAATATGGAGCAGAGGACGGTTACTATATATTCAGCAGCGACTGATTTGCAGCCGAAGAGCGTGACTTTTTATGCGAATGGGGTTGATACAAATCCAGAAATTACTGTTGTTGTGACAGATTTTTGGAGATATGGAGATGATGCATGGAAGCCTGGCAAGAAAATGAATTGTACCCAAAGTCTTGCTGATCCACAGATATTCATTTATGAGGGTAATTTGAAGGATCGTGTAAGTTTCAGGGTTTCATCAGAATTTACCGCCGGGGATGAACAATTTACAATTGAACATACATATTCTTATACATGTCCTCTGGCTGCTGATGGTTCAAAACAGGAAATGAGCATTACTCTTGACAAGGCATGTGAACTTCATGGAGGTGCAGATAATCCTACGCGAAATTCATATTACAGATTTCCTGATGGAAATTATAGAGTTATTATCAATCTTCGGGCAATGACTGTCTTTGCGACAAGTATTGATTAGGGTTATATTGTGCTTATAATATCAATTTAAGGTCGGCACCCGTCGTCCGTTGCGGGGCGACGGGTGCCATAATTATAATTTCCAGAAATGAAAAGAATTACAGACACATTTATGATTCCTGTGCTTGCCGTTGCCATGACAGCTGCGTGCAGCTGCTCTGAAAAAACAGAGTCGGAAGGTTCCGGCGGGTTTGAGAATCCCGAAGGAAATGTGGAAATTTCATTTTCCGCCAATCAGAATGACATTCTCCATAATCCTCTCAACGGATGGGTACTTTATCTTGATGCTACTGCCGATCCGTCGTATTTTGACAAGGAGATACATGTGTCGGAAGTAGGAGAAAATGTTCGTGTCAGGGACTATGCTTCAGCATGTTATATCCGTACAGAGTGGAAAAGGATGAACCCTCAGGATGGGGTATATTTCTGGCAGGATGAAAACAACAGCATTACCAGGCTCGTCAGTCGGGCAAAAGAATTGGGGTTGCCGATCGCATTCCGTGTGATAGTGGACGGCCGTGACAGGGATAAGGCAGACGGAGCTACTCCTGAGTTTGTCCGAGATGCTGGTGCTGAAGTCTGGGTTTCAGATCCAAAACATCCTAACTGGTTTACTCCTATTGTGATTGATCCTATTTTCCGGCAGTATTATGAGAAATTCATCAAGGCATTTGCCGAGAAGTTCAATGATCCTGACAATGTTGCATTCATTGACGGTTATGGTCTCGGGAAATGGGGCGAAGGACACAATGTATGTTATGAGCAGAACAATGCCGTATCAGACAGGACCGAAGAATATAAGCAGGAGACTATGGAATGGGTGACAGGTCTCTATTCGGAAAATTTTACCGAAGTTCCGCTTGCCATCAATTATCACAGGCATCTCGGAGCTCCTGTCGGCGAGGGGGAGGAAGCAAGCCCGAACAGTGACAAAATCCTTAATATAGCACTGTCCAAAGGATATTGTCTGCGTTCAGACGCGTTCGGCATGAACGACAAGGGCTGGGGGTACAACGACTGGGAGAGGTCGTTTGTCCGCAACTGGAATTACAAAGTGCCTGTCATTATGGAGGGAGGATACATCGTAAGCTCGCATTCCTATTGGAATGATCCTGCCGGATATCGTAAGGGTTATCCTGGAGATGTCAGACAGGGAGAGTATGATGCTTCAAAAGAAGCGAAAGTGAACATGATGGATTTTCGTGTCGGTGCCGAAACAGAATCATGGTTTACGGATGCTTTCAATCTTGTGAAGAAGTTCAATGCAGAAGGTGGTTACCGCCTCTATCCCGACAGGGTTTCCGTGCCTGAGACGATGGCATCAGGAGATGAGGCCACGATCGTTTCCCGGTGGAGGAATATAGGCTGGGGCTATTTCCCGAACAATATCCGCCAGTGGAACTATAAATACAAAGTTGCCTTTGCACTTTTGGATTCGGAGGGAACTGCAGTGCAGACTTTTGTGGACAGCAATTGCGAACCGTCATCATGGGTTTCCGGCTCTCCGGCCACCTATACATTCAAGACAAAGGTCAGCGCTTCTGCGGGGACTTATACTTGGGCTGTCGCCATTGTTGATACCACAAAAGAAAATACTCCTGCCATTGAACTTGCCGTCAATTCCGACAAGAAGACGGAAAGCGGATGGGTGAAAATTTCTGAGGTTACTGTGAACTGATGTCATATCTGGTTGAGCAGGTTGGAATTAACCTTGAAATTATTGGAAATGGAACTTTGATTGATGAAATTTTTTTGAAAAAAGTTCCAAAAAAATTTGGAGGTAATAAAAAAGTCCGTATCTTTGCAGCCCGTTTCGGAAAAACGGAGAGTTCATCAGCAACGATGCGACAAGTTTTTGAAGCCCCGGTGAAGGAGATGTGAGGTGCAGAAAGGGCAGTCGAAACGGTTCGTTCCTTGACAATAATGGGAGAAAACACACGAGGTAAAGAAGCGAGAAAACGAGAGTCAGCAGTCCGGCCGAGTGGT
>CALUTY010000014.1 GCA_944323825.1 uncultured Bacteroidales bacterium | reverse complement strand
GCCCCTCGACTTGCATGTGTTAGGCCTGCCGCTAGCGTTCATCCTGAGCCAGGATCAAACTCTTCTTTGTATAACAATTATTTTATTTTTCCTGTCGCTCCGGTTCTATTATCACCTGTCCGGTCGCCCGGACGGAATAGACGCTCGTACTTTTTTCGGTACTTTCTCTTGTCTTCTTCCAGTCTTTTCAATGAACTTTCTCTTTCAGTTTTTCCCGCTCCTCTCAGCCTCTCCCGTGCCCCTCGTTCCGAACGGGATTGCAAAGGTACTGCTTTTTTCTTTATCTCCAACTTTTTTTCAAACTTTTTTTCAATTTTTTTTGACCAAGAAAATGCCCATGCCACGCAACCAACTGGAAAACATGTGGATACACAAAAATCTTTCGGAGAAAAAATCTTGAAGAAAATCACTGCGCCGACAAAAATTCCATACATGCCCCGAAATGAAAAAATCCGGGGAGCCCTTAACCCGCATTGCTGCGGAATCGGGTTCCCCGGAAATCTTCTTTCAGAGGTCAGAAGACCTGACTGCTATTCAGATGCAGGCAGATAATCCCTCCAGTCAGAGCCTGAGTAAAATCCGTCATATTCCTGACGCTCAGAATTGTAGAGGCCATCCCCCTGTCCAGGATTCGTTTTCTCGTAATATCCGGTAGGTGTTGCAATCTCGGCGCCGTCAAACGCATAATATGCATAGAACTGCATCATACGTACGGTATTGTTCATCCAGTTGAAATAGCCGTCGCCGCTGGTTGGGTCCAGATTAAGATTGTACCAGCCCACCCAATTGCCATACTCCAGTGAGCCGGAGACTGCGGAGTTATTTATACCTGGCAAGTTGGTGTTTGCTGCGTTACCGAAACCGTATGTACGGCAATTCCATGAAATATAGGCCATATTCTCTTTGGCGATATCCATGTTGCTCGGGCCGAAATACTGAGCACGGGTGCCGTTATGGTCAGGTATGAGCAGATCAAGATATTCATTTACCGGAGTTCCATCCACCTGACGCCATTCTTCTTCGTTGACCTGATAAAGTATGACCTTAGGATTCCAAGATAATGTTTTCAGAGCCTGCTTCAGAATATATCCGAACCGTGAATACTGCGGCTCCAGATTTCCATAATAAGTGCTGTACGGATAGAAAAGATCCTCGTACTCACCCGCTGAATAAGTTCCCCTATATTCATCGTCAAGGAAGACTCCATCCAAATGATATTCCTTCACCGCATTTGCCACTTGTGCTGCAAAAAGTTCCGCCGTTGCCGGAAGAAGGTTGCTGACCCATGCAGGAGTATGGTTGCCGAGTATGCTGAGATAGACTTCGATGCCGGCATCCTGCAGAGGTTTGATATAAGTGTCACGCTGCTCAAGCAATGTCTGCACGTTAGGATTATGGTAGAGCTCCACATAATTTCCATCGGCATTGTACTGGATGTTGGAAGAGAAGAGGACAACGCCGTCGAAGAACGGAGTCCCGTCTGTGAACTTCACTTCAAGCACGCTCAGAGGATTGACATCGTTCACCTCAAGGATGGCAAGGTTCTTCCTCGTCTTGTCTACAGGCTTTGCAGGCTCCTTTGCAGTCGTGATTATATACCTCAGACCGTCATTGCCGCAAGAGACATCTCCGATGTTATCAGACTTGGCCTGTACCTTCAGGACGAGCATGTATGAGGTTTCGTATTCGAGATTCTCAAGATTTATCTCAATCGGAAGCTGCACATCAGTCTGTCCTGCAGGAATCGTGAATCCTTCTTCCGGCAGAGTGTAGCTGCCCTCAGGCAGCTTCGTACACTGAGGATTGCCACCCAAGGTGTTCCAATCGTTGACTTTCTGCTCATCATAATACAATGTCATGCTGCCGGCATCCTCAAGGGCAGAGGCAAGCTTCAATACAGGAGTCACGGTATATGCAGCCGCGCCCTGCTCCATGGTGACTCTCACCGGATCTTCAGTCGAAGTCTGATCAGCAAGCTGACCGTTCACCGGCGCCGGCTTGGCGGTCTGGGTGACCTGGATTTCTACAGGTACTGCATTTCCGGCGGAGACTGTAACCTTTCCGCTGCGAGAAGATTCGCTGTCATTCGTGCTTACTGAAATTGTCAGGGTCGAATTTTCCTTGTCTGCAGTAATCCAGCCCTCTCCTTCAGTGTCAACAGCCGCCTCCCATGAATCAGCAGTGGTCGTAACCTCCAGGGCCACACCTTCAGCATCATTCCAGGAAAAAGTCAGAGGCTCTGACGGAATCACTTCCACCATATCCCTGGCTGACTGTCTTACAGGCACAGACACCTTGGCCTCACCAGCAGAAAAGTCAATGCTTCCGGTCCTCTCCCCGTCAGTCTCGGTATAGTCTGTGACTGTAACTGTAAGAGATTTCGGATCTGCACCATCTGGAGTCACAGTAAACCAGCCTTCCTGCTCATTTTCGCCGAAAGCGGCAACATAAGTCCAGTCTTCCACATTGGTGGTGACAGCCAGTGTCTGCGGCTCGTTGCCGCTTGCCCTGAACAGCAATGAGGTCGGGGCCACGGAAATTGCATCTGCCTCTCCGGCAGCCTGTGTGATCTTGATGACCACAGGCTCTGCGGTTCCTGCAGAAATTGTCATGTCACATGACCTTTCTGCGGATTTATTGTCTTCAACATTGACAGAAAGCTTGTTGCCGTTCTTTCTTGTAATCACCCAATCCTCGGCATCCACCTCATAGGAGGAGGCACTGGCGCTGATTGTGAGAACTGCATCTTCGTTTCCTTTGGCAAGGAACTGAAGATCCTCTGAAGGAGATACCTCCAACGTTTCCTGCTTGATTTCATCCTTCTTGCAGGACAAGACTGCTGCGGCTACCATAGCGGTACCGAGCAAAACTTGCAAAATCTTTTTCATAGCACAAATAAAAAAATGTCATTCATATGTTCCGGCCATGACCGATTGTCACGGCAATGAAACCCTTATTGATTTGAGAGGGGCATGGAGCTGCATGTCATTTCCATATCCGGACCAGTCCTTGACTGTCATCGCTCCGGTCTGCTCATTGAATTTCCAATATGCCACAAGCCCGTCCGAATCAGGATCGACATACCAGAAATGATTCTCCGTATTTATTTCATCTTGCGACAAGACCCTGTTCCAGATACGGACCTCCGACATGTTGCCGTCAAATGTCCTGCCCTCGTCATAAGAATAACCGACCCAGAAGAACCTCCGCCCGAACTGTCCGTCCGACTCCTGTCCCAGGTGAGGCACGCCGAAATTGACGTATGACATGTTGGTTGACGCGCTCTGAGCCCGTACCCCGTTTATATAACCGGTGACGGTACCT
This sequence comes from uncultured Bacteroidales bacterium, assembly GCA_944323825.1. Classification (GTDB taxonomy): domain Bacteria; phylum Bacteroidota; class Bacteroidia; order Bacteroidales; family UBA932; genus Cryptobacteroides. Next base: position 104,004 of record CALUTY010000014.1, on the reverse strand, counting down.
TTGTCAAATGTGACGGCGACATGATACCACTTGTTGCCCTCAAGGAAAGGGATAAAAGTTTTCAATGCAAGTTCCCCGCCTTCATACACCACATAGAGCGTGTTGTCTTCAGCACCCCCTTTCTTGCCGAAACGGATCAGGAACTTTCCTTCAATGCCCATGATAGTCTCTATGTATCTTGAAGAATTGAAATCCGGATAAATATTGGCTTCGAGTGTAAAGCTGCTCATATTCTCCACAGGCGAACTGTCTGTCCATGCAGGCCATGCCCAGTTCTCATCCATATCTGCCACCTGCTCAACAAGAGCCTTGGCCTCCTGATGGATCTCTATAGTGAACCCCAGGTCTCCTCCCTTGAACTCTATGCTTCCTGAACGGTCTTCAGAGGAAGAAGCTATGGCAAAGCATTCATTATCACCTTCTTTCCCGGAATATGTTATCCATGAATCGGATGGCGTACATGTATATTCAATATTGGAAATGACAGGAATAATGACATTTCCGCCTTCAAGTCCCACATACTGGACCAGATCCCCGGTAGTTTCAAGCCTGTCTTTCTGGGCCTGTGTCACAGCCACCGTTACTGACGTATTTCCAGGCCCCGTGATCTTGACAGAAGAAGAGCGGGCTTCATACCCTGTATTCTCATCTGCATTGAGCACTACCTTCAAAGTTCCCTGATCAGGAATTGTGGTAACATGATGCAGCCAGTCCGAACCTTCAATGCTGCATTCTATGTCTTTATCAGAGATGTTGGAGACTTTCAGGAGAATGGCAATCTCCCCTCCGGCCTGAGGAACCTCCTCTTCAGCCGGAGACCCAAGTTCCATTGAATATGACATGGCATCCTGGGCCACTGTAATCCTGGCATCAGCATCTCCTGCCTTGAAAATGAAAACTATGGATCTTTCGTTCTCCCCGTCATTTGGCAACACCTCGAAATCCACCTGGTCACCATCCTTTCCGGACAATGACGACGGAACGACCCAGTCACACTCGCCGTCCGGTGCCAGAGTCCAGTCCGTGGAGCTCGTTACCATCAGTGATTGAGTCGATCCTTCCGGAGAAAAACGTCCGAAACTTTCAGGGAAAAGAGAGATGGACTCTTCTGCAGGCTTGTCCTCTTCGCCCGCATCACAAGTCACTACAAATTTCGCTTCAGCTGTTCCTGTAGTGAAAACATATTCGGCAGTAAGTTTTTGTTGAGTCTTATTGCTTTCAACCTTAAACCTTACCATATCTCCATCTTTCCCTTCCTTGATATCAGGCTGCACCCACTCATAGTCCCCTGAAAGGGTCCATTCTCCGCTGCTTGTGACAATAACATCCACATTACCGCCCTCACTTCCGAACGCCTTGCTTTCAGGAGCTATGGAAATCTCATCAGGAACCGTCTCCTGCATCTCTTTTTTGTCGCATCCGGTCATAAGAATGACCATGGATGCCATAATGAAAAACAATATTTTCTTCATAAGACAAAACTGTTAAAGCTCATACCTTACCGGATCAAATGCCCCTTTCTCTCCGGCCTCTTTTTTCTTATATATGCCAGTAGGTTCAAGAAGCTTCATGCCCCATAGTCCCTGGGCGCCTACGGTAAAAGCATTCACACCGCCTGAAAGTTTCTTGACCGGATCAAAACTGAAATACATCATCCAGCCATATCCTTCGGCCTCAGCGCGATATGCGGCGCTGATATCTCCCCTGTCGAGATTCAATTCCACAGACATGACACTGCAGCTTGCCTTGGTCATTCCGTTAAGAGGAACGCCGGCTCTGCCGTAGTCGCCCACCACAATGTCGACGAATTCTCCCGGGCGATGCCCGTCAACAGAAGATATCCGTGTGTCAAAATTGCCTAACTGATATACCTGGACATCCGTATCCCACGGTACAATCTCTTTCATTGCCAGTTTCGTTTCATACAGGAGTCTTGCTCCGGCTTCAGGAGACGGAGATGTCAGATACTCACTGCTTATAGGAGATGATGAATACTCGTCATCGAAACTTACTCCGTCCAACTTATACCGCTTTACTGCATCGGCAAGAATCTGCGCATAATATTTCGCACCTGTCTTTGACAACTGGCACAGACCTGCACAGTCATGGTTGCCAAGCTGACCGAGATAGACCTTGATGCCGGCTTCCCTGAGAGGCTGCAGATATGTGTCCGTCTCATCAAGCAGAGCCTGGACACTCGGATTATTGTACAGATAAGGACGTCCGTTCTGGTAATCCCAATTGATGTTTGCGGAAAACAGGACCACTGCATCAAAGAACATCGTACCGTCTTCAAGTCTGTATTCCAAGGCATTCAGCGGGTTGACATCATTCACCTCGAAGTAGAGGATGGTCTTGGTGTCTTTGACACATTTTCTGGAGATGACCCAGTTGACACGCATTGCATCAGAATCCAGATTGACTGATTTTGACGATGTCCGTACAGTCACAGGTATCAGATAGCTGACACCGTTTCTCAATGAACGGCTGTCAGGGTCTATAATAATTTCCGTTTCTGCATCAGTCTGTCCGGAAGAAATCGTAAGGCGCCCGTCTTCTCCGAACGAAATGAGATCCTCAGGATAAAGCAGATAATCAGTGCCGTTCAGATAATTGTACTGACTCAGATACTCCTTGTCATATACGAACTCAAAAGACACATCCTCTTCTAAGGCCTTATCGAGGGAAACTGTCAATTTCTGCGGCATCAGATCAAGTTTTTCAATCACTAGAGCCGAGCCGTCACCGCCATCCCCGTCAGCAATGCCGGCTGTCACTGCGCTGAGATTCCGGCCGGACTGCATCACGTTGATGACCACAGGCTCAGCTTCTCCTGCCGAAACCGTTATCCTACCTATTCTCTGCTGTTCAGAAGGATTGTCATCTGCATTGACAAAAAGGATGTTCCCGTCATGCTTGGATGCTGTAATCCATTCCGGAACATCGAATGCCCAATCCCCTGCATTTGTCGAAACCTCAAGAGAAACGCCGGCATTGCCGCTTGCATTGAAAGAGATAGGATCATCAGGCGTAACGGAAAGTATGTCGACATCTTCCTCTGCCTCATTCTGGATGACACTGACATGCACAGGTTCAGCATTGCCCGCAGAAACAGTTATACGCCCTGTGCGTGATTCAGATGATACGTTATCACGGACATTGACAACAAGCCTGTCGCCCTCAACGGTTGTCAATACCCACTCAGGAGCATCGGCCTCCCAGGATGAGGCATCTGTTGTCACAATAAGCACCTTGTCTTCATTGTCCAGTGCAGCAAATTCAAGAGGAGAAGAAGGCGTCACTTCAAGAGTGTTCATTGCCGGCTCTTCTTCCTTACATGAAGTAATGGCAGCAGGAATGACGAGCACTCCTGTCAATAATTTCAAAACTTTGTTCATACAGTTATCAGCAAATGTTATTATATATTATTAAGGTCATCAAATCATCATTTTTCAGGGAGTTCAAGAGAAACCCAAAGGAATTCATGGTCTGCCTTCAGATTATTGCCGTTAACATGATCCGTCACTGAAGCTCCTTTTTCATCGTTGAATTTCCAATATGCCACAAGCCCTTCACTGTCCGGTGATACCTTGTAGAAATGGTTTTCAGCATTGATTTCATCGGCGGAAAGCGGCCTGTTCCATATTCTGGCCTCAGCTATCATCCCGTCGAAATCGCGTGCAGTAGGATCGTCTGTCGAATATGAGAAACCGAACCAGAAAGCGCGTGGCCTGCCGTCATCTTCATCAGGACGGCCGGTGCCGTCAATGGATTCTCCTGTTGTGAAGTCAACTGATTCAAGCACCTCTCCGCCTTCAACGGACGCCTGCTTCTCCGCCACAAGATCCCCGTCCACATAGACCTTGATATACCCCTTGTCGAAAGTCACGGCTATATGATACCATTGCCCTGTCTCAAGCAGCGGTTTCTCAACGAAAAGGCTTCCCCGTGCATTCAGCTCCTGGCCGGCAATGTGCTTGCCGTATGCAATGTTGAGCTGGTTTTTCGGGTGAAGATTGTCGCCTATGCGTATAAGGAAATTGTCCTCTATTCCCATCACCGTAGAAATCTGCTCGTTAGTGAACGAATTGGCATTGATGAGGGCTTCCATGGTGAACTGTGCCATATTCTGGAGCGGAGCCTTGTCCTTCCAGTCAACCCATGCAAGATTGTCATTTATGTCAGCAACCACATTTATCAGGGAAGCCTCCTTGATCACTACATATACGGTACGCCCGCTCTGCAATATCTCTTCCCCAGAAGCATCCTTTATGGAAAGCGGCATCACATAGTCAGTCTTATAGTCAAGTTTGTCAAGATCGACAAAATCGAGACTCAGTACCTCACTGGAAATGCTGCCGGCAACAATATATGTCCGGAGTGAGGAAAAATTGCAGTTGGCATCAGGAAGGAGCTGTGCATCTTCATTGTAGAAAGCGTGGCGGTAATTGTCCAGAAGCTCCTTGTCCATGCTGAGGACTACCGTTATGTCATGGTCAAGCGGCTTGGCCATGCCTACGGTCAGACCGTATGTCATCTCGGAAACATTCTCATCACGCTGTACCCTGAGTGTCTGCTCATAGGAATCCGCCGAGATGAATACCTTGTTTTCAAAAGAATTAGAATCATCATTCCTGCAGCCGGAAAGCACAACCGGCATCAGGCATGAGAGAAACAACCAGATTCTGCTGTATTTCATATCGTTTGCTGTATTTGTCATTGGGCGGCTTCTGTGCCGGAATTGAGAATTGTAATGGCGCGGCGTATGTCGGCATAATTGCGGCCTATCCTGAAATAATCATCCTGGGCATTTTCCACACACAGACCCAGTTTTTCAAAGTCCTCCGTTTCTGAAGAGGCAGAAATCCATTTCGCCGCATCCGGGACGGACATGCCTATCTGGGTAGTGTCTGAAGGCGTAGGGACAGTGGCCTCGAAGACATATTTGTCAGACGGCACACCCATGATGGTATTGGTGAATATGTCTGATGCTACCGAACCGGCCGAAGTCTTGGTGCCGACAAGATGTATGAGATATCTGCACTGGCCGAAAAATTCCTCCGCCACATCAACACTTGCAATATTCAGGAGATATCCACGCGCCATAATGATTTTTCCTGCGCCATTGGAATTCCACCAGTCATATACCGCATTTATATATGCACTGCGGCCCTGTACAGGATCGCCCACGGTAGATGAAGCAGATCCGGTATAGGAAATCATGACGCCGTCACATCCGTATGCGTTCATGCATTCAAGCTGCAGTCTGGTCTGCTCTGAGATGAAAGCAAGGAACTCTTCCTGAGTACCTGTGGCCTCTCCCGCCTCTTCCTTCATTTTCTGCAACTCGTCCCATGCATTTTCAATGGCCACATAATCGACATCAGCAAGCACCTTCGTCCCTTTCCCGGACTGCACGGCACCGATCTCTGAAGCCAATACGGCATCAAGGCCACCCTTGAGATCGCGTATATATATGTAGTCGGCACTGTCAGGCATGCTGGAAGGATGCTGCCATCTGGCGACAGGATTGTCTGATACGGCATCCATTCCAAGAATCATCACCTTGTGCGGCGTCTGCTTGAAAGCCCTGATGAGGGCAAGAGCCTCCTCCGGAGTCTCCTGGGAAGCAGGAGCAAGGTCCAGGGCTTCAGGCCTGGTCCAGTCTGAACAAGAGGAGAGGCCGGCAGACAGCACAATAGCCGCAATGGCACTCCATATTCCCTGAATACGGTATGAAAATATGGTATTCTTATTCATGATCATATCTTTTGCTGTTTTCATTATCAATAGTTCGGATGATCCGGATTGCAGTCAAACCAAAGCCTTGTGGCCATGTCATCATTACCCTTGAGCAGAGTGAGGGCTGCTTCATAATTAGCCGTGTTGGATGTCTGTTCAGTGGCAGGATAAGGCATTCTGCGCGCACCGGTGACAGGATCAGTAACCCCATGTGTCTGGGTGAAATATTCAGCCGGGATCAGGTGAGGATATCCGGTACGCCGCCAATCGGCCCAGGCCTCGCACCCGATCAGCCAGTTGGCTATCCATTTCTGGGTAATGATGCGCTCCTGCATTTCGGCGAAATCCGCAGCATCGTTCCATTTCGGGGTAATCTCGCTTATGACATTCGCATAAGGGTAGCTGCCGGCAGGATCAGCATATGTAGTCGGCCTGGCATCAGACTGGAGATATTCATCAACACCCTGGGCTCCATACTGTTCAAATGACAGCCGAACTCCCTGCTCATAATAACTCCGAGCCGATCCGGACACATTATAGCTGATTCCACCCTTCTCCTTGAATGCAGCCGCCTCTGCAAGGAGGAACTGCACCTCTGCGGCATTCATCCAATAAGCCGGAGCATTGGCATTGTCGAAGTACACTCCCGAATACTGGTGTCCCACATTCACATGGCTCGGCACCTGAATCCCGTGCCTCAGACCGACATAGGTGTCAGTCGCATTTTCGAACTCCGTCGGGGTGAAATACATCGGACGGCGCGGGTCACTATAGCCGTTCATGTAGCAGATGATGTCGGCAGCCGCATGCGAGTCTCCAGATCCTGTCGTACAGATGCTGTGGTCCGAATGCGTGGCCAGATTATAGCGGATGGACATCCGGAGTGTATTGCCGTCCACGCCCCAGTATGAGAATGCGGCGTTGTCATCATTGGAAGTCATGAGCCCTACTTCATCATTTATGGCTTCGTCAGCCATCTGCTTCGAAAGTTCGGCGTCCGCATAGCAGATGCGCATCGCAAGACGCAGCTTCAAAGAGTTGGCGAACTTGATCCACCTGGTGATGTCTCCGCCGTAGATGACATCTGCCGTGGATGAGAAGCTTCCCAATGAGATGTTCTCCTTGAGAGCATCTATTGCAGAGTTGAGTTCCTCGAACATAAGCCTGTACACCTCCTCCTGAGAATCGTAAGGCACATTGATTTCCCCGTTCTGACCTATTTTGGAATAAGGAATAGGTCCATAAGTATCGGTGACGCGGTGCATTGCTGCAACCTTGACAATCTCGCCTACGGCAAGGATGTTGGGGTCGTCGGTCACATTCTGGAGAGTCCTGTAGTTCGCATATATCACAGGGATGATCCTGTCACTCGCCATGAAGACATTGGTCCAGTCATCGGTGGCGTTGTAGTTGGCTATGGTTACATTGTTCCATCCGTCCTTTGCCGGAGCAAGATAGCCGCTCAGGGCACAGCCGAGAAGTACCTCGGTGAACTGTGCAGTGTTGACATCCGGAGAAATCACTCCGTTCATCATACCGGTCAGGGCTGCCCTGACGGCATAGCCGTCCCTCTGCATCTCATTGTCAGTGACACCGTAAGGATTCCTGTTGATGTCGATGTAGCCGGCCGTACAGGCAGAAGCGGACGCAGCTATGGCCAAGGCCGCCATGCCTTTGCATATAATGTTCATTTTCATGTCGTATTCTCCTATTAGAATTTGAGCCTGATGTTGAAACCGAAATTCCTCGTGCTCGGCATCATGAAGTAGTCGATGCCCTGGTAGTAGTTGCCCGTGGTGGCGATGGACTCAGGGTCAAACGGGGCCTTGTTGTAGATCATCCACAGGTTACGGCCTACAAGCTGAAGCGTAAGTTCGCACACGTCGTTCAGCATCTTGCGCGGGAAAGTATATCCTATGGACGCCTCCTGAAGGCGCACATTAGTCGCTGAATAGGTATAATACTGAGGCAAAGTGTTTCCTCCGGCTATTGCCGTATACCATGCATTCGGATCAATACTGTCGGTGCCATTGATGAAGACGCCGTTGTCACGGGCATCAGCAGAAGCCTCGGACACACCGTAGTAATCCAGGACGGCCTGTGTACGCGAATAGACGATTCCGCCAAGACGCGCCGTGATCATGAATCCGAAGTTGAAATTGCCGAAACGGAAATCATTGCGCCATGCCATGTTCGCCTTAGGAAGTACGCTGCCCAGCTTGATGTAGTCATCGACATTGCTGATTGACTGCGGTGTGATGCCGCCTTGATCGTCCACATAGATGGCCCCCGTATTGTCCCTTACAAAATTCTGGCGTGAATAAAGGTCACCGAGGGTGCCTCCTTCCTTCAGGATGAAGAGAGCATTGCCAAGGCCGCCCATGTCCAGGCTCGTGATGTTGAGGGCTTCTCCGGTCACGGGGTTGATGGCATTGTCAGCAAGTGACACTATCTTGTTACGGTTCGTGGAGAAGGTATAGTTGCTGCTCCAGTTGAATTTTCCCCATTCCTTGTCGAATCCGAGAGCAAGTTCGAAGCCCTGGTTCAACACGTCACCGGACTGGATGTAGATGACGGAATAGCCGGAACCCGTGGAAATGTTCGGGGCGAATGTCTGGTTCCTGGTGTGAGTGTTGTACCATGTGGCATCGAGGCTGAACCAGTTGAGAAACCGCATTGTCAGACCGATTTCCCAGGAATTGGTGCGCTCAGGCTTGAGCTGGTCCATCGGGTAGACAGTCTCGGTTGCCCATGCATTGCCCTTGTCCGGCCACTCGTGGACAGGGTTTGCAAGCCAGCGTTCGAACGGAGAACCCACAGATGCGTATGAGCCCCTTATCTTGACGTATTCAAGCTGTCTCGGCATGTTCGGAATGACTTCAGAAAGCACTACGGAAGCACCCACTGAAGGATAGAAGAAGGAACTTGACACTGAACGCGGACCTGCAAGCTGCGAAGGCCAGTCGTTGCGGCCTGTCAGGGTGAGGTAGTATGCGCTCTTGAAACCGATTTCGGCTGAAGCATACACCGACTGGGTCTGTTCCCTCCATCCGGTCTGCTTCTTCACCATGCTCGCTGCATCTATCGTATATACATTGAATATATTCGGAATATTGTCGGAAGCTATAGGTCCGCGGTTCGAGAAGAGGTCGTTCCGCATGTCAGTGATCGAGGCTCCGATGTTGGCATGGAGACTCCAGTCTTCCCATGTCTTGTTGATGTCGACAAGGGCATCGGCATAGAACTGCTTGTCCTCTGACTGTTCAATGCCGAAAAGTCCGTTGTTCGAACCTTCGGTAAGTTCGGTGAATGTCGTGGCATAGAACTTCTCCGTATATTTGGTCACCGAGTTGTCGACACGGATCCTTCCGGAAACTGTCAGCCAGTCAAGGATATCATAGGAGAGGGCTGCGGACAGCATATACCTGTTCTTCTTGCTCTCGCGGAGATTGCGGTAGTTGACCCAGTAAGGGTTCTGCATGGCCATTCCGGCATCACCGACCGGCCAGTACTGGGTATAGATCTTTCTGACCGGATCCCAGCGCTCATACATCTCTATTGCATCCCAGCTGTCACCACGGGGGAAAAGATATGCACCCACGATAGGGTTGTTGTACACACCCTGGTTGGTCGTGTTCAAGTCCCTCTGGATGACATAGTTCGCAGAGACGTCAAGCGTCATCTTGTCATCAAAGAACTTCGTGGTGTTGCGGAATGTGAAATTATACCGGTCATACCTGTTGTTAGGTACATTTCCCCTTGAATTCACGGCACCGGCCGACATATAGGTCTGGTTCTTGTCGTTTCCTGTCGAAAGGGAAACAGTCTCCGTGCCGGTCACGCCTGTCTGGAAATAATCCTTGCGCGGATCATAACCGGGATTGTTATAGTCGTTGAGACGGTCACCCCAGCTGCGGGTGGCAGAACCCTGTATGGAACTGTAGTCACCTGTACCGTACCTGTTCTGGAATCTCGGAAGTACAAAAGGCGTAAACACTTCCGTATTGCTGGTGACTGTCACGGATGTCTTGCCTGCCTGCCCCTGCTTGGTGGTGATGACGATGGCACCGTTCGCTGCGGCAGAGCCGTAAAGTGCGGCAGCTGCAGCTCCGGTCAGGACTGTCATCGATTCGATGTCCTCAGGATTGATGTCGGCCACAGGATCCATGGAGCCGCGCGAGTCGAATTCCGTACCGCCTTCAGCTGCGGAAGTGAACATCGGCACGCCGTCTATCACATAGAGGGCATTGGAAGACTTGGAGATGGACTTCTGTCCACGCATCACTACCTTCGAGGCACCTCCGACTCCGGAGGATGAGGCATTGATGACAAGACCGGCCACCTTGCCGTTCAGGGAGTTGACGAAGTTGGCATCCTTGTTGGCAAGAAGCTCGTCCGACTTGACTTCCTGGACATTGTAGGAAAGGGCCTTTTCAGAACGCTTGATGCCGAGGGCCGTCACCACCGTGGCCTCCATCATGATGGAGTCATCCTTCAGGGTGACATTGAAGACCCTTCTCGTACCTATGGAAAACTCCATGGTTGTGTATCCGAGACAGGAAACTTCGAGAGTCCCGGTATCCATCCCGTCCGGGAGAACAAATGAAAAATTGCCGTCGAGATCTGTGCTCGCTCCGGTGGTGGTTCCTTTTATCAGAACTCCTGCACCTATGACTGGAGTGCCGTATGAATCAATGACCGTTCCTGAAATGACATTGTCTTCTACAGAATTCCCCCCCCTGTCATCGGGATTCTGTAAAGGAGATTCGGAAAGCACGATGTGGCGGGATTCAATCTTGAAGGAAATGCCCTTGCCGTCAAAGATGGCCTTGAGGACTTCTTCTATCGGACTGTCCGTCACATGCACGGATACAATACGGGAAACATCCACATCTTTGTTGAGAAATACATAATCGGTCTGTTCCTCGATCATCTTCATCACCTGCTCGACAGGAACATCCGTCATGTCCAGAGTGACAAGCCCGTTACCGGGTGCCTGAGCCTTGAGGGACACGCCCAAAAGGAGAAGGAACAAGACCATCGCGGACCTGAAGAGTCCGCCGGTTCTTGAAAAAACTGTTTCAGACATAATATAATTATGCAGTTTATTAATAAAAAATATATTTTCAGCATGCCCCGGCCCATGACCGGATCATATGCCAAATTTCATTTCATGAGGCTTCCGGTCACCTTATGATCACGGTATCTGTTCCGGAATCCTTTTCATATGTGAAGTCGCAGGCTTCCTGAAGGATATGCAGGGCAAAGTCGATACCTTCCGACACCCTTATCTTTCCGCTCAGATAACCGACGTCAGGGATGGAGTCCCTCGCTATCACTATATTCACACCGTACATGCTTTCAAAACGGCGCATCAGCTCAACAAAACTCACATCACGGAGATTGATGTATCCGCCGGTCCAGCTCACGTCATCCTTTGCCTTGACCCTGCTTACTACAAGGTGATTGTCCACAATCCGGACTTTCTCGTCCGGGGCAAGGATCACCTGCTCATATTCATCTGTGCCCAAAGTAGTCACCTTCACCTTTCCCGAAACAAGTGTCGTGGAAAAAAAGCCGTTGTCCTCGTCTGCCAGCACATTGAACTCAGTCCCGAGCACCTCCACTTCAGAAGCGAAAGTCTCCACGACGAACGGACGGTCCGGATTGTGCGCAGCATCCATATAGGCCTCTCCGGAAAGGTGCACCTGCCTCCTGTCCTTTGCAAATACGGCAGGGTACTCCAGTCTGGATCCCCCGTTAAGAAACACCTCGGTCCCGTCCTGGAGCGTAAGGGACAGCATCTCGCCTGCAGGAACTTCTATCACATTCATTCTTGAAGTGAAATCCTTGTACATCATTTTCTGGTTAATGTACATTCCCGCATAGCCTGCACCTGCAAGCAGGGCCACGGCGGCAGCCACCCTGCATGCCGTACGCCACCATGCCCGTCCTGTCCCTTTTCCGGAAACAGGCACCGCATGTACCTTCCTGTCTCCCTTTTCCTTTTCGGAATGCCAGCCGCTTTCCTGAAGCACCATGGCATTGAAGAGCATGTGAGCGGCATCGAATTCACGCTGACGGGCGACAGGATCGGCCGCCAGCCATTCTTCTATCTCCTTCACTTCCTGAGGGGAAACCTCATTCTTGAAATACCTGTACAAAAGTTCGTCGCTCATGTTTTTCTTCCGTTTGACAGATAATAGACGACCGGGGGAGGGACCTTTACAGAATTTTTTTCATTTTTTTATGATATATTTGCAGAGTGTTCCTCAAAAAGTGTCTGATATGTTCCGGGCGGGGGCATCGGGACGGACGAGAGGTGCTGTCAAGCGAGAATAGAATTGGGGATTATCATATATGTCAGAATCAGGGTCAAATAATGCCGGGAAGCTTTCGGAAGAAGAGTTCGCAAAAATCTTCACCAGATGCCGCCCGATGTTCATACGCATAGCCGATTCCTATGTGCATGACAGGCATGCCGCTGAAGACATCACCGACGACAGTTTCATAAGGCTGTGGGAGAAACGGGATGAAATCGTGACCGGCAGCTGGGAATCCTATGCCTTCCGGTCAGTCATCAACAGATGCCTGGACCATCTCAAGTCCAGGTCCGCCCAGACATCCGCCCGCCAGGACATGCACGAGAGCGGAAACAGGATGCAGATGTACGAGATAAATTCTCTCCGGGGATGTGACCCGGACAAGCTGTTCGCATCCGAAGTCGAGACCCTGTTCTGGGAGTGCGTCGGCAAGATGCCGGAAATCACACGGAAGATATTTGTCGCCAGCAGATTCGAGAACCGCACATACAACGAAATAGCGGACAGGTTCGGCATACCTGTCCGCCAAGTGACTTCTCATATCCAATACGCACTGAAAATGCTGCGCGTGGACCTGCAGGACTATCTTGTCCTGCTGATTTTCCTGTTGATGCTCAAGCCCATCGGGCATCCGTCAGATGACTTCGATATCATCGGAAGGGATCCAGCCCTGACGGCCGTCGGCGAGCTCGATGTTGTTCCAGTCACCCACAGTGTCAAGAATCCGTACCGAGGTGCCTTCATGGAGGATGAAGAGGTCAGTGGAGGCCTCATCCGAAGGGGAACTCTTGACTGATGTCACAGGACGCATGACCACTGCCCTGTCTGCCCTCATATAGTCGCTGCGCTGCCAGAGCGAGAAACTGACGGACGCCACGGCAAGAAGCAGGAAGACTATGCCGCTGAAGAAGCCGGTCCTTTTCCATGCCGTCCTTGATGACAGCACAAGCACCACCGTCATCAGTCCGGCAAGAAGCAGGAAGACGATGAAGAGCGCAGCCCAGGCATCAGAATCCAGGATATAGCATACGGACTTGGTCCATGTCTTCAGCACGAATTCCGGGACAGGGTCTATCCGGTCCTGGATGAAGCCTGAGACAACCTCCAGATTGTAACGGGCATCTGAGCATGAAGGGTCGAGCTTCAGGGCCCTTTCATAATACAGGACTGCATGAGGATAGTCCTCGGCCTTGAAGTAAGCGCTTCCGATGTTGCAGTACAGGTCAGCCGACTCCAGTCCCGACCTGGATATCGCAGTGTAGCCGTCGATTGCATCCTCCCATCTGCCTTCCGCATAGGCTGCAGTGGCTCCGGTCCAAAGGGAATCTATATATGCATCACCTGCCGCAGAAGCTGAAAACGGAATGACAAGCATGAACATGATGGCCATTGCAGCTGTCTTTGAAGCATGGTTGCTCTTTTTGCCTTTCATCATGGAATCCATTGAAGATATTACATTTATCGCATCCTGATAATGTGCATTCATGGCATCGTGGCCGGCATCAGGCGAGTACCTGGCAAACTCACAGGCGTCAATCAGGTTCACGAAGTCATTGATGAGCCTTTCATCCACGCCCGCACCGGCAAGGGCTTCCGCCACCTTTTCCTTTGAGAGGTCGGACACAGGGATATTCAGCTTGTCGGAGATGAAGCCGAGCAGGGCCTTGTGCAGCTCCTCATAGAATGCGGTGTAGAGATTCTGCTTAAGATAGTCACCTGCCAGACGGAGGCGTTTGAGAGCCATCTTGGTGGCTTTCCTGGTCCTGGTGCCTGCCACATCCGCCCTGCGGACAGCCATGGACCTCAACAGCATCCAGACAAGGAAGGAAAGGATGAGAGCCGCTGCGGAAAGCCCCCAGAACAGGCCTGAACCCACAAAGAAATCCCCTTTGGAAGAGAACTGCGGCAGCTTGGTACGGATATATCTTATGTCCTCGTTCAGGCTCTTCACCCCGTGTCTTGTGACAGAAGGCACGGATACCTGGGCGGAAGAAGAGGATTCATTGCCTCTGGCTACGGAAAAAGGTATCGGCTGGGTCTTCAAGGTCACATACCTGCCCTCGCTTATGTCATAATAGCTGTATGTTATCGGAGCAAGGGCGAAGTCTCCGTGGCTGCGCGGGATGAAAGGATATTCGTATGTCTTGCTGCCGGATGTGCCGCCGGAGCCTTTGTCGGTCTTTTCCGACACCTTGGTGTCATATACCTCAAAATCAGGAGGGAAAGTCACTTTAGGAGCCTCCAGAAGGGAGACATTTCCCTTTCCCTTGATGGTCACCACAAGGGAAGCCGCCTCATGGGTCACGAGGGAATCCTTGCTCAGCTGCGCCGAAATGGTAAAATCACCCACTCCGCCGCCGAAAGAAGCCGGGGCTCCTGAAGGAAGAGGAGACACATTGATCTTGTATGAAGACGAATACACACGCTTCCTGATGGTCCTGTAGTCGTCGAAGAATCCATCGAAAATGCTGGCGGAGCCGCCGGAAGACACTCTGATGTTGACAAGGCAGACGAGCTCGGCAGGGTCAATGGTGATGGAGCCGGACTGCTGCGGAATCAGGACATATTTCCTGAGCACGGCGGTGTTATAGATCTTGTCGTCGTAGCTCTCACGCCTGAACTCGATATTGGTCGGAGCCTCTGTCTCCTGGCTCCAGAAGCCGTTGAAGGAAGGGAATCTCGCATCCTCGAAACCGGCGATGTTCACTCTCTGATAAAGCTTGAGAGTGGCTGTGATCGGTTCCCCGACCACAACATTGGTCCGGCTGAGCTCCAGATGCATGAAGATGTCATCGTCAGATATGCCTGCAACATTGTCGGAGCGGCCCGCCCCGGCATTCCCGGAACCCGAGCCGGAGCCGGATGAAGGGGCTGTCCCGGATGAAGACGAGCCGTTGGACACCACCTCGATGACGGCGGCATCGGACACAAGCTCCTTGCCTTTGACCTTTGCCCTGGCCTGCGGCAGGGTGAATTTTCCGGTCTTCCTCGGGAGCAGGATATAGGTATAGGTAAACTGGGATGACTTGGTTCTTTTCCCGTTGATTATCTGCACACTTGTCGAACGGCCCTGCTGAGGTCCCCACACAAGCTGGAAATCATCGCCCTGGCTCCACTGGAAATCGGACGGGGAGTCCTCCCCCTCCAAGACGAATGTGACATTGAACTGCTCATCTGCCGCCACCACATTGGGAGCTTCCACCCGGAGAGTGGTCTGCGCAGAGGCACAGATGCCCCATAAAATGACGACGGCTGCCAAGAATACCTTTTTCATTATTATGTCTTCCTAATTAAATAATTACCAGTTCTTTTCCTTCTGGCGGGACTTCAGGGCCTCCGCCTTTTCCTTCTTGACCTTCTCCTGGGTCTCCTTTTCCTTCTCCTGGATGGCCTGGAGCATCTGCTGGGCTGCCTGAGGAGTTATCTTGGGCTGCTGACCCTGCTGAGGCTGCTGTTGAGGACTGTCCTGCTGATCCTGATTGTTCCCGTCATTCTGCCGGTCCTTGTTCTGATCATCATTCTTGTCCTGATTGTCTTTATTGTCCTGATTCTGCTGATTGTTCTTGTCGTCCTGGTCCTGCTGGTTGTCCTGGTTCCGGTTGCCTCCGTTCTGGTCCTGGTTCTGCTGGTTCTTCAGCATTTCCTTGGCGTAGATATAGTTTTCCTTGGCATCCATGTCGCCAGGATTTCTCAGCAGCGACTCCTTGTAGGCATCCACGGCAGCCTGCCAGTCTTTTGCCTGCGAAGCGGCATTGCCCATATTATAATAAAGGTCAGAGGCCGAAGGGGAAGAAGGGGCAACCTCCTTCAGGGCATCGTAGCTCTTCCTCGCCTGCTCCATGTCCCCCATCCTGTAGAGGGTGTTGCCGAGATTGTAGTTCGCAGCCACGGACGAGGAATCCTTCACCAGAGCCTTCCTGTAATCTATCTCGGCTGCCTTCCAGTCCTCTTTCTTGAAATCGCGGTTTCCCCTCCTGACATCCTTCCTGTCAGGCTGGGCCGATGCAGCCACAGTCACCAGGGCGAGCATTATGCAAACCAGAATATTCTTCATTTCACTCTATCCTCCTAAAACAAATGCCTCTTCATCCTCCTGTCCCCTATCAGCATCTCTATCACCAGAAGGACAAGGGCAATGGCAAAGAAGTACATGTACTGTTCGTCAAATTCTTCGAAAACGATGGAATTGAACTGCTCCGCCTCCATCTTCTTTATCTCGTCCACAATCGGGTTCAGCCCGAATTCGCTGTTGCCCGCACGGACATACGAGCCGTTGCCTGCAGCCGCCACTTCCTTGAGGGTGTTCTCATCGAGGCGGGTGACGACTATGTCGCCGTTCCTGTCCTTAAGCAGCTCCCCGTTCACAGGAATCGGCTTTCCCTCATCGGAACCGACTCCTATGGTGAAGACCCTTATGCCCATCTCGGCAGCCTGCTTTGCGGCCGCAACCGGGTCATCTTCATGGTTTTCACCGTCTGTGATGACGATTATGGCACGGCTCTTCTCGCTCTGCGCGCTGAAGCTCCTGATGGCGGTGTTGATGGCGTCGCCGATGGCGGTGCCCTGTATAGGGACGGACTCGGTGGTGATGGAATTGAGGAACATCTTGGCAGACACATAGTCGGTGGTGACCGGGAGCTGCACGAATGAAGTCCCGGCAAAGACGATGAGTCCTATCCTGTCATCCCTCAACCTGTCCACGAGCCGTGAAATGGCGAGTTTGGCCCGGTCCAGACGGTTCGGTGAATAGTCCTCTGCCAGCATCGAGTTGGAGACATCGAGGGCGATCATGATTTCCGCCCCCTTTGCCTTGTGTTCCTTCAGCTTGGCCCCGATCTGAGGTCTGGACAGGCCTATTACAAAAAAGAAGAATGCAAGCGAGAACAGTGATATCCTCACCCAGCCCTTGGCACGGGAAGCCGACGGCATGAGCTCAGACACAAGCCTTTCGTCCCCGAAACGTCTGACTCTCCGTTTCCTGAAATGCAGCATGAGCGCATAGAACACGAAGAACAGAGGGACAAGAAAAATCAAAAGCAGATATTGAGGCTGCGCAAAATTAATCATGGTCCAAATCTCCCCTTATGGCAATCTTCTTATTACAAACAAATCAAGTACAAGTCCCAGAAGGAGGGCCGCCAGAGCCACCAGAGCATAACCCGTGAACAGTTCCTTGTACACCGGGAAGCTGTCTATGGTGATGCGGGCCTTCTCCATCTTGTTGATCTCACTGTATATCTCCATCAGCTTGGCATTGTCCGTGGCACGGAAATATCTTCCGCCGGTGGCCTGGGCTATGTCGGTGAGCAGCTTTTCATCTATCTCCACACGCACATTCTGCACCTCTATCCCCCACGGGGTCATCACCGGATACGGAGCCATGCCTTCTGCTCCGACACCGATGGTATATACCCTCACCCCGTAGGTCTTGGCTATCTCTGCAGCCATCTGAGGGGTGATTTCTCCCCGGTTGTTGACACCGTCGGTCAGGAGTATAACCACACGGCTTTTGGCATCCGAATCCTTCAGCCTCGCCACGGCGGTCGCAAGCCCGTTTCCGATGGCGGTACCGTCCTCAATCAGGTCTGTCTGCACCTCCTTCATGAGGTTGATGAGAGTGGAGCGGTCAGTGGTCAGAGGACACTGGGTATAGCTCTCCCCGGCAAAGACCACGATTCCCATACGGTCGGTCGGACGCTGTGATATGAACTCTATGGCGATGTCCTTGGCGGCGCTTATCCTGTCAGGGGTGAAGTCCCTTGCCAGCATACTCGTGGAGACGTCCATCGTCAGCATTATGTCTATGCCCTCGCTGTCCACCCGGTCCATCTTGTCCGAAGAGCGCGGACGGGCAATGGCGATGATGATCATGACCAGTGCAAGGATCTTCAATGCGAACGGGACATGCCTGAACACCTGCATGAAGGAGAACCCTCCCCTCTTCCACGGAGTCATGGCCGACACCCTCAGATGAGGCCTGCGTGAGCACAGTTCAAGGTAAATGTAGTGCAGTATCAGCAGAAAAGGGACTATCTCCAGCCACAGAAGTTTCGGATATTCAAAAAACATCTCTTCTCCTCCTATTTTTCTCCGTTTTCAACATTTCCCTCTGAGGAAGGCTCTCCTGCACCGGCCATGTCTCCTGACTCCTGCGTCTTCTGCCCGTCAGCGGAAGCATCACCGGGCTTCTGTCCTGCGGCGGCATCCTCCTGCACATCCACCTCCTGCTGGTATGTCTGCGTCACGAAACGCACTGCAGACGGCACCACAGAGGCGTTCTCCTCATCGGTAGCCACATATTTGGCAAATTTCACGAAATCCGCCCTCTCGAAGAGATTCTTCATCTCATCATACAGGTCAGCCGGCACATCCTTGTCCGAGAGCCCGTCAAAAATCTCCTTCGTGGTCATTTCCATGGCGGAAATCCCGTAGCGGGACACTATGTATTCCCTCAGGGCGTCCGTCACTCCGGAATAGAAGGCCTTCTGCTTCTCCGGTGCCCAGAGCTTGTTGCCCCTCAGTCCGTCAAGCTTGCGCAAAGCGACAATATGTGGAGGGTCCTTCCTTGCAGCGGCAAGCCCCCCGTTCCTGCGGTATCTGCGCACAAGCCATATCACAAGGACAATCAGCCCTGCCAGGACAATGGCACCGGCAAGCCACGGAAGCACTTCCATGAATGTCACCGGATATCTTATCTGCCCCTTGATGTCGTGGAGTTCGAAGGTGGCCGTGTCCACAGGCATGGTCCTGACCTCCATCGTGCGGCTCTCGAAAAACAAGGTGTCAAGCCTCCCGTCAGGCGTCCTCCTTAGCACGGAAATGGGAGGGAGCTGATATGTTCCCTCATCGAAGGAAGTGACGATGACTCCAGCCTTCAGATTCATCCGTGAAGGCTGTCCCTTCTTCCCCTTTTCCACTGCCACGGTGTCTATCTGCCATGGAGTCAGCACCTCCACCCCTTCGCAGAATCCCTTGGACCAGTCCGGGAAGGCGATTCCCGTCCCCTCGGGCACATTCTCCAACGAAAAGCCATAGAGAAGCTGGTCGGCTATGAGCACCGAGTCACGCTGCTGGAGAGGCGTCAGGAAAGAGCCTTCCATATCTATCCTGCCTGCACGGAGCCCCGTCTGCGGCACCTGGACAGGATTCGCCACGGAACCCGCCTGCGGAGCCGTTTCCTCGGCAGAGGCTTCCGCTACCGGCACGAGCATGGCAACGGCAGAAAATATCGAAACGGATTTCAATAACAAATTCATAACAAGTCTTATCTCTTTTGAAAGAATGTCATCAGCCCTTTCACATAATCCTGGCCGGTGGCTATGCTCACACTGTCCACCTTGTATTTCATGAACATGCGTGAAGCAGTCTGTGACACCGTCCTGAACCATTCCTCATATGCGGCCCTGACCTTCTTTCCGGAAGTGTTCACCCAGGCGGACTTCATTGTTTCGGAGTCCTTCACATACACCAGCCCGACATCCGGGATGCTGCGCTCCCTCGGATCATAGACCTCGATCACGGAAAGGTCATGGCGGTTGACGGCCACCTTGAGGGCATCCTCATAGCGCGGAGTGCCGTCCTCATTGACATCCAGCATGTCGGAAAGCAGGAAGGCCGTGCAGCGTTTCTTGATGGCATTGGTCAGATACCTGAGGGCCTCGCTTATGTCTGTGCCGTCATGCTGCGGACGGAACTCTATTATTTCCCTTATTATATGAAGGAGATGGCTTCTTCCCTTCTTGGGAGGGATGAACTTCTCCACCCTGTCGCTGAAGAACAGGGCTCCGACCTTGTCATTGTTGATGATGGCGGAAAACGAAAGCACCGCCGCAATCTCCGCAATCAGGTCCCTCTTGTTCATTCCCGAAGTGCCGAAAAGCCCGGACCGGCTTATGTCAATGAGAAGCACGACCGTCAGCTCCCTTTCCTCCTCGAAGACCTTCACATAAGGAGACCTCAGGCGCGCCGTCACATTCCAGTCCATGTTACGCACATCGTCCCCGAACTGGTATTCGCGCACCTCGCTGAATGCCATTCCGCGTCCCTTGAACGCGGAATGGTATTCTCCCGCAAATATCTGGTGCGAAAGCGCCCTCGTCTTTATCTCTATCTTCCTGACCTTCTTGAGCAGGTCGTTTGCACTTCTTCCATTATCCATTACGGAACCTCTACGGCATTTATTATCTCAGAAATGATGTTTTCCGTGGTCACATTCTCGGCCTCCGCCTCGTATGTCAGACCTATCCTGTGCCTGAGCACCTCATTGCATACTGCCCTCACGTCTTCAGGAATCACGTACCCTCTCCTCTTTATGAATGCATAGGCCTTGGAAGCCATTGAAAGGGAGATGCTGGCACGAGGGGATGCCCCGTAGGATATCAGGCTGGAAAGCTTGCCGAGATTATAGTCCTGAGGCGTCCTTGTGGCGTAGATGATATCCACTATGTAACGCTCGATCTTCTCGTCCATGTACACGTCCCTGACCACCTGGCGGGCACGCACGATGTCCTCAGGCTTCATCACAGGATGCGCCTTCGGGAACTCTCCCGTATTGTTCATCCTGACTATCAGCTTCTCTTCCTCCTTCTTCGGATAGGACACCACCACCTTCAGCATGAAACGGTCCACCTGCGCCTCCGGAAGAGGATAGGTGCCTTCCTGCTCGATAGGGTTCTGGGTCGCCATCACGAGGAACGGCTCCGGAAGCCTGAATGTCTCGTCGCCGATTGTCACCTGGCGCTCCTGCATCGCCTCAAGAAGGGCGGACTGCACCTTGGCCGGTGAACGGTTGATCTCATCAGCAAGCACGAAGTTGGCGAAGATCGGACCCTTGCGGATCTGGAACTGTTCGGTCTTCTGGGAATAGATCAGGGTTCCGAGCACATCGGCCGGCAGAAGGTCCGGAGTGAACTGTATCCTGCTGAACTTGGCATCCACACACGAGGCGAGGGTGTTGATGGCCAGCGTCTTCGCCAGTCCCGGAACGCCTTCCAGAAGAATGTGGCCGTTGGCAAGAAGACCGATGAGAAGATTCTCCACCAGATGCTTCTGACCGACAATCACCTTTCCCATCTCCATCGTAAGGATGTCCACGAAGGAACTTTCGCGCTGGATGCGGTCATTCAATTCTTTAATGTTTACGCTCTCCATAAGAATTTTTATATTTTGTTTAATTTTGCATCTTTTTCAACAAATTTCATCATACACCGCCATGCGATATACGATAAGGCTTTCCTACAACGGTTCACGGTTTTTCGGCTGGCAGCGCCAGAAAGGGGATGTCCCGTCCGTACAGGGAGAACTCGAAAGGGCCCTCACCATATTTCTCGGAGAAGAAATATCCGTCACCGGAGCGGGCAGGACGGACACGGGAGTGAATGCCGTGAACTGCATTGCCCATTTTGACATTCCTGAAGGCAAGCCCGTCCCTGAACCGGCGCATTTTGTCTACAAAATAAATGCCATCCTGCCCAAAGGGATAACGGTACATGAGTTGCGCCCGGCGCCGGATGATTTCCACGCCAGGTTTTCCGCCGTTTCAAGGGAATACAGATACTTCCTGCACAGGAAGAAGGACCCGTTCATGGAAAGCTTCTCCTGGCATTGCCGCTACCCGCTCGACATGGACAGGATGAACACGGCTGCGCAATACCTTCTCGGGGAACACGACTTCAGCTGTTTCGAAAAGACAGGGGGGAACAACCTCACCTCCATCTGTACAATCAATGAGGCCCTTTGGGAGACCTGGATACCGGATCATGTGAGGATGCTGGACTACCCGTATGAGGAGGGGGACTTCCTCGTGTTCAGGATCAGGGCGAACCGGTTCCTGCGGAACATGGTCCGGGCGATAGTCGGCTCGCTCGTGGATGTGGGCCGGGGGAAGCACGAGCCTGAGTGGATAAGGGAGCTGGTCAGCTCGGGATGCCGCTCCGACGCGGGAGAGTCCGTCCCGGGAAATGCGCTTTTCCTGAGCAGGATAGGCTATCCGGACCAGGAAAATTTCTCACGGGGGCTTCATGTTTGAAATTTTCAAGGCGGTTTCTGAAATTTTTTATCTATTTTTGCCACTTCAAACACAAAGAACAAAAATGCTTTTCAATCTTTTGCAATCAGGCATGGATGCCGTGGCTGTCGAGGCGGTTCCTCAGCAGCAGGAAATGACATTGTCTTTTTTTGACCTTTTCCTCAAGGGAGGCGCCCTCATGTGGGTGCTGCTCGCCCTTTCAATCGTGGCCATCTACATTTTCGGCAAGAAATGGTGGATGATCCGCAAGGCAGGGCAGATCGACAAGAACTTCATGAAGGACATCCATGACTTCATCCATGACGGCAAGATAAAGTCCGCCGTGGCTCTTTGCCAGAAATACGACTCACCTGTGGCAAGGCTGGTCGAAAAAGGCATCGAGCGTATCGGAAGGCCGCTGTCTGACATCCAGACGGCAGTCGAGAACATGGGAAATGTGGAAGTGGCCAGGCTTGAGAAAGGGCTGCCGATCCTCGCAACGGTCGCAGGAGGAGCCCCGATGATCGGATTCCTCGGAACGGTGATGGGTATGGTGCAGGCTTTCTTCAACATGTCCCAGGCAGGAAACAACATTGACATCACCCTGCTCTCGGGCGGTATTTATGTGGCGATGGTGACGACTGTCGGAGGTCTTATCGTGGGAATCATAGCATATTTCGGCTACAACTGGCTGACCTCACAGATATCCGACCTGGTGTTCAAGATGGAAAGCACCATAATAGATTTCATGGACCTCCTCCACGAGCCTGCCGAGAATGTGGAAGAAGGAACTGACAGACTGTAAAGGAGAGAGCAGGACATGGCACTTAAACGGACAACCAAGGCAGAGCCGAATTTCTCGATGTCATCAATGACCGACATCGTGTTTCTCCTGCTCATATTTTTCCTGGTGACATCGACGCTGGTCAATCCGAACGCCCTGAAGCTCCTCCTGCCGAAAAGCACGGGACAGGTGTCGGCAAAGGCCACTGTGAGCGTGTCAATAAAGCACTACCAGGACACTGACACATTCTCCTACCACATAAACGGGGACGAGAAGCCGGTGCCTTTCAGCGAGATAGAAGACGACCTGGTGGAGCTGCTGCAGAATGAGGAGGACCCTACATTCTCGATCTATGCGGACGAGACAGTCCCGATCAGGGAAGTGGTGGAGATAATGAACATAGCCAAAAGGAACCACTATAAGGTAATAATGGCCACACGGCCCGAATAGACAGGCCCCTGAACCGCCGCCGGACGGAATGCCGCACAGGTACGGACGGACATGAAGGCCAGGGGACCGGCACAAGCAAGATGGACGGACAGTACAAAAAGGAAAGAGCCAGACAGGAAAAGATTTCACGGGTGATCGGGATTTCGGCAGCCGTGGTCGTGCATGTTTCCCTGGTGGCAGCCGGTACTGCTTCCGGAATGAAATACATGTATCCTCCGCCTGAGGAAGAGGCTTTTCTTCTCGACTTCTCGGAATACGAGGCGGAAGTGCCGCAGCAGATAAGGACGGGCACGCAGCCGAGGGCCGCCGAAGCCGATCCGGAGGAGGAGATAAGGCTGATACAGCAGTCGCAGGCCCAGCATGAGGGGTCGGAGCTGAACGAGGCGAGGGAAGCTACAGTGGATGACTTCGGGGATGTGGAGGTGAAAGAGCCGCCGAGAAAGAAGGAAATCAACCGCAGGGCGCTCTTCCATGCCGCCGACAACAAGACGCAGAAGGACACACTGGCCGCCCAGACGGCGGAGCGGGTCACTGATGCGCTGAAGGCCGGACACGCAAGCGGGAACACCCGTGTCGGGGAGACAAGCGGGGAGCCGAATGCACAGGTTCCGGGACGGACCGTACTCGGAACATTGGCAAGTCCCAGCTATACCGTACAGGAGGCTGGCACAGTCGTTGTAGAGATCTGGGTCGACCGTAACGGAAAGGTGACACGGGCGAACCCCGGGATAGAGGGTACGACGGTAACTGACAAGACATTATGGGAGGCTGCAAGGAAGGTGGCGATGCAGGCACAGTTCAACATGAAGGCGGATGCACCGGAGCAGCAGAAAGGGAAGATAACATATATTTTCGATTTGAAATAAAGACATATATGGCGTGAGCCATACATTTTTATAACATTTTTATTCATTTCATTAAATTGCATGACCCCGGGAGGGGCACGGAAAAAGATGGAAAATTACAGAAGAGGCGGCAACAACCGCAGAACAGGAGACCGTAGCGATTACGGCAGAAGAACCACTGAAAGGAACTTTTCAGGAAACAGAGGCGGAAGATTCCAGGAAGGCTATTCGAGAGAATATCAGCGACCTCACAATGAAGCATACGGTTCAGACGGACAGGCTCCGGCTGCACCTAAGCGCAGGCCGAGGGTGATCCGAGGAAAGGACGGTGCGCTCAGAAGCGTTCCGGCAGCAGAAAGGCCGCAGTCCTCAGGATACGAAAGGAGGTCTTTCGGAAGCGGAGAAAGGACTTACGGAAATGAAAGGAACTTCGGTGGAGAGAGAAGCTTCGGAGGAGAAAGAAACTTCAGCCAGACACGCCGTCCTGCACAGGGAAGGAGTTTCGGAGAGCGCGGGGACAGAAGGGCTTCGGGCTATGACAGGAAGCCTTTCGGCAACGACAGGAGAGGCGGCTACGGCAGCAGCAATGAAGGATACGGAGACAGAAGAAATGCCGGAAGACCGGGATTCAATGACAGGAAAGGGCCGAAATACGGTGCCCCGAAAAAGACGCGCAACATTCCGGTTGAAAGCGGGATAAACAAGATGATCTCCAGAAAGCAGTTCATGGACGAGAGCAGGTTTTCTGACAACGACCTCGTAAACATACCGATAAAGGAGGAGGTAAGGCTCAACAAGTTCATCGCCAACTCCGGGATATGCTCCAGAAGAGAGGCAGACAACTACATCACCGCAGGCGTGGTAACAGTCAACGGAGAGGTGGTCACCGAACTCGGAACGAAAGTCAACATCTACAACGATGACGTGAGATTCAACGGGGAAAGGATCAGAGGGGAAGAAAAGGTCTATATAGTGATGAACAAGCCGAAGGGCTTCGTGACGACAGCCAGCGACCCGCATGCCGAGAAGACGGTGATGGACCTTCTCAAAGGCTGCAAGTCAAGGGTGTTCCCGGTGGGAAGGCTCGACAAATACACCACCGGAGTGCTGATGTTCACCAATGACGGGGAAATGGCGGAAAAGCTCACCCATCCGTCATACGACAAGAAGAAGATCTACCAGGTGACACTGGACAAGGATCTCGCACAGGAGGACTACGACAAGATAAAGGCAGGGGTGCTCCTTTCCGACGGGGAGATAGCTGCAGATGAGCTGGAGTATGTGGAGGACGACAACCACAAGAAGATAGGCATAGAGATACATTCCGGAAAGAACCGCATCGTAAGGAGGATTTTCGAATCCCTCGGCTATGAGGTGCGAGGACTTGACAGGGTATATTTCGCCGGGCTCACCAAGAAAGGACTCAAGAAGGGACAGTGGAGATTCCTCACCCAGGCAGAGGAGAACATCCTCAAGATGGGGGCATACAACTGATTCCCGCGCATATTGATTGACAGAAACACAATATGAGTGATACACCAAAAAGACACAGGGCAGGATTTGTCAACATCATCGGCAACCCGAATGTCGGCAAATCCACCCTTATGAATGCGCTTGTAGGAGAAAAGCTTTCCATAGTCACGGCCAAGGCCCAGACGACAAGACACAGGATAATGGGCATAGTGAACGGGGAGGACTGGCAGATAGTCTATTCGGACACCCCGGGCATCCTGAAGCCGAACTACAGGCTGCAGCAGAACATGATGAACTTCGTGGACACCGCAATAGGTGACGCGGACATCATACTCTATGTCACCGATGTTGTGGAAAAGCAGGACAAGAACGCCGAATACATAGCGAAACTCCAGAAGATAGACTGCCCGGTCATTGTGGTCATCAACAAGATAGATGTCAGCACGCAGGAGCATGTCATGGAGCTGATGTGCCAGTGGGAGAAACAGCTTCCGAAGGCTGTGATCTTCCCGGCCTCCGCAAAGGAGAAGTTCAATCTGGACAACATATTCGATGCCATATTGGAAAGGCTTCCGGAAGCCCCGGCATGGTATGACAAGGATGTGTTCACGGACAGGAACCTGAGGTTCTTCGCATCGGAAATCATAAGGGAGAAAATCCTGCTGAACTACAGCCAGGAAATACCGTACAGCTGCGAAGTGGTCATAGAGGAGTTCAAGGAAGGGAAGGACAGGTATGACATCAGCGCGGTGATCTATGTGATGAGGGACTCGCAGAAAGGCATCCTCATCGGCAAGGGCGGACTCGCCATGAAAAAGACCGGCACGGAAGCCAGGCTCGAAATGGAGGAGTTCTTCCAGAAGAAGGTGTTCCTCAAGCTGTTCGTGAAAGTGGACCCGGACTGGAGGGAAAACAGGAAGGAACTGCGCAGGTTCGGATACGAACTCTGAGAACGCAGGATAACGGCAGGATGACATTATCAAATCTGAAAAATGAGCAAGGACGACGACATGGACCTCACCCCTGAAGAAATCGGGGAGGAGATGACAGATGAAGGCCAGGACGCTGAAACGCCGGCAGGCGAAATCACCGAAGGTGAGCCGTCCGGCAAATACGACAGGCTGCTGAACGGTGACAGCCGGAAATACAAGCTTTCTGGAATGTTCAAGGAATGGTTTCTGGATTATTCCTCGTATGTCATACTCCAGAGGGCCGTGCCTCACATCGGCGACGGGCTGAAGCCGGTACAGAGGCGTGTCCTGCACTCCATGAGCGAAAAGGACGACGGCTCGTTCATAAAGGTCGCCACCCTCGCCGGCCATGCCATGCAGTACCATCCCCATGGAGACTCCTCCATCGTTGGGGCAATGGTCCAGCTGGGGCAGAAAAACCTTCTCATAGACTGCCAGGGAAACTGGGGCAACATCCTCACGGGAGATGCCAATGCAGCCCCGCGATACATTGAAGCCAGGCTGAGCAAGTTTGCCAAGGAAGTGGTCTTCAACCCGAAGACGACGGAATGGATGAACTCCTACGACGGCAGGAACCAGGAACCGGTGGAGCTTCCGGTGAAATTCCCGCTCCTGCTCGCCCAAGGGGCAGAAGGAATTGCAGTGGGACTTGCATCGAAGATACTTCCGCACAATTTCAATGAACTTCTGGACGCCTCAGTCGCCATTCTGGAAGGGCGGGACTTCGAGCTCTACCCGGACTTCCCTACCGGAGGACATGCGGACTGCTCCAAATACAACAAGGGCAGACGCGGAGGGACGGTCAAGGTACGCGCCCGTATAGAAAAGCTAGACAAGAACACCATAGCCATCACAGAAATCCCGTTCGGGAAGACCACACATATAGTCATTGACTCCATCCTGAAGGCAAAGGAGAAGGGGAAGATCAAGATAAGGAAGATAGACGACCTCACTGCCGGAAATGTGAACATCGTCATCCACCTTCCGAACGACGTGTCCCCGGACAAGACCATAGACGCCCTGTATGCCTTCACGGACTGCGAGGTGTCCATATCCCCGAACGCATGCGTGATTGTGGACAACAAGCCGCAGTTTCTGGATGTGGAGGAAATCCTGCGATACAACACCAGGCATACGATGGAGCTGCTCGGCAGGGAGCTCCAGATAAGGCTGGACGACCTTTCGGAAGACTGGCACTACGGCTCGCTCGAAAGGATATTCTTCGAAAACAGGATATACAAGATACTAGAGGACAGGTCCTTCGGCTCCTGGGAAGAGCAGCTGGCCAAGGTATTTTCCGAAATGAAGAAATACCAGGACCTTGTGCGGCGGGAAATCGTCATGGACGACATCACCAAGCTGGTGGAAAAGCCGGTGAGGAAGATATCCAAGTTCGACGCCAAGGCCATGGACGAGAAGCTTCGCGGGATAGAGGAGGAAATGGCCGAAATCTCCAATCACCTCGAACACCTGACGGAGTTCACCATAAACTACTTCAAGAACCTGAAGAAGAAATACGGCAAGGACTGGCCGAGGCTCACCGAGATAGTCAATTTCGAGTCCATAGAAGTGACCCGCGTGGTGAACAACAACGCCAAGCTGTACGCCAACATGGCGGAAGGCTTCGTGGGCATCAACCTCAAGAAGGAGGACAATGCCGAATATGTCTGCGACTGCTCCGACCTCTCCGAAATCATCGTCTTCCACAAGGACGGCAAATACAAGGTCACGAAAGTCAGCGACAAGGCCTTCATGGGCAAGGACATCATCCATGTGGCAGTCTTCGACAGGAACGACACCAGGACCATATACAATGCCATATACCGGGAGGGAAAGAGCCCTGTGAGCTACGCCAAGAGGTTCTCTGTGACCAGCATCACAAGGGACAAGGAATATGATCTCACCCAGGGCACTCCCGGCTCCACCATCCTGTGGTTCTCCGCCAATCCGAACGGCGAGGCGGAAACCGTACGCATCAGTTTCGTGCCGAAGCCGAAGCTGAAGAAAAGCAGCGATGAATACGACTTCTCCAAGCTTCTCATAAAGGGCAGGGCATCCAGGGGCAACCTTGTCTCCAAGAATGCCATAAGGAAGATCACCCTGAAATCGAAGGGAATCTCCACCATAGGAGGGAAGGACATCTGGTTCGACGAGGACATCAACCGCCTCAACGAAGACGGAAGGGGCAGATATCTCGGCCAGTTCGGCAGCGAAGACCATATCCTCGCCATATTCAAGGACGGGACATATTACACCACCTCCTTTGATCTGAGCAACAGGTATCAGGGAGAGCTGCTCAGGCTGGAGAAATTCGACCCGGGCAAGACCTGGACAGCCATCTACCATTTCGGAGGAAAGCAGGACAGCATCTATATCAAGCGTTTCTCATTCGAAACGAGCGACAACACCACCCGCACATTCATTTCCGACGAAAAAGGCTCATGGCTCGTGGACATTTCCGACGACAGGCATCCGC
The DNA here is from genome assembly GCA_944323825.1 of uncultured Bacteroidales bacterium. Lineage (GTDB taxonomy): Bacteria > Bacteroidota > Bacteroidia > Bacteroidales > UBA932 > Cryptobacteroides. The sequence continues at coordinate 74,934 of CALUTY010000014.1, read as the reverse complement.
AGATAGAGATTGTCTTCGGCGGGAAGCATGAGCACAGGGAGGCTGAAAAGATTGACGCCGAACTGTTCATCGCCAAGAAGGGGCTGCAGGCCAAAGGCAAGAAGGCAAGCCCTTACGAGGTCAAGGAAGCCATGTTCATAGAGCCTATAGTCAGGCCGGAGGATGAGATTGAGGAAACTCCTGCCGAGCCTGTCATGACCGACGGCAGCGGAAAGGCGGAAGATCTCCCGGAAATGCCGGATATGGACTATACGGACCCGGAAGAGGATGACGGGCAGCTGAGCCTGTTCTAAAAGAACTGAAAGGCATGCGCATAATAGCCCTTACAGGATTCATGGGCTGCGGGAAGAGCAGCGTGGGGAAAGTGCTCGCCGGAATGCTTTCCGGGACATTCATCGACCTTGACACACTGGTGGAAACCCGCTCGGGACGCAAAATCACGGAAATATTCGCGGAAGACGGTGAAGCATCCTTCCGTGCCATTGAAAAGGAATGCCTCTCGGAAACATTGGCCGTACAGACCGGAAAAACATCCGCGGACGGCATCATTGTGCTCTCTCTCGGCGGAGGCACGCTCACCACGCCTGAATGCACAGAAATGGTCCACCGGGACACATTCTGCATCTATCTCAGGGCCGGAATCGACACACTCGTGCACAATCTTGAAGGTAACTTTGAAGGGCGGCCAATGCTCACCGGAAAAATCAAGGGAAACAGCACGCATACCGGAACGGAATCTGCCACGGAAAGCGCCGAAGCGGATGGAAAAGAAAAGGAGGGTTCTGAAACATCATCAGAAACCCTCCGTAAACGTATTTCAGAGCTTATGTCCGTCCGTTCCGCCATCTACGAAAAGACCGCACATCTGATCATCGACATCGACGGCCTTGATTTCAGGCAGGCAGCGGAAAAGGCTGCACTTTCACTCCCCTACTGCTGCTGAGCCGCAGCTGCCTGGGCCTGCGCCTGAAGCTCTGCCTGGAGCGACTCCAGTGTCCTGTCTGCAGGAATGTTGAGAGCCTCCCTTGCAGCCGGAGTAAGGTCAGTGCTCTGTGCTGAATCCACATAAAGCAGCGAAGATGAATCAAACACATAGATTACGCCCTGGGCCTTTGCGAGTTCATGCACCTTGTCCTGTGCCTTCTGGTAGATAGGTGCCATCAGGGTGTTCTGAAGCTGGGCCAAATCCTGCTGGCTTGCCTGTTCGAACTCCTGGATGCGGGTCTGGATATCCCCGAGCTCCTTTTCCTTGGTGCCCCTTACTGCAGGAGTCCATGTGGACTGTTTCTGCTGATATTCCTGATATTTGTTCTGGAACTCCATCATCATGCTCTGGTAGGTTTCCTGTGTCTCCCTGGATGCAGCGTCAATCTGCACCCTCGCAGAATCCATTTCCGGCATGAGCTGCACCAGCTCGCCGAAATTGACATGCGCGAATTTGAGTGTCTGTGCTGAAGCAGCCGTACATGCAAGCACTATGGCCGCAGCAATCATGATTGTCTTTTTCATAATGTCTGTTGTTTATTTATTCTTTCCAATTGTTTCCTTAATTAATGTCAGTCCGATGAATTTGTTATACTCAGCACCAGGGAATTCGTCAGAACTGCTGTCCGATGACGAAGTGGAACTGGCTTCCGCCGTATGTAGGATCATCGAATCCGTAGCCCCAGTCAACTCCTAGGAGTCCGATCATCGGCAGGTAGACCCTCACGCCGACACCGGCTGAACGCTTGATCTGGAACGGATTGAAGTCCCGGATGTCAGACCAGCAGTTACCGCCTTCAAGGAAGATGAGGGCGAAAATCGTGGACTGCGGCTGGAGGACCACAGGATAACGGAGCTCCACGGTAAACTTGTCATACACGTTTCCGGAATATGCATAGCTGCCGGAACTGTACGGGGCAATGACCTGAGGAGTAAGGGAGTAGTTCTCGTATCCGCGCAGTGAAATCACCTCGGTACCGTATGTGTTGTAGCCCGACATTCCGTCTCCACCGAGGAGGAAGCCCTCGAACGGTGAATAGCCCCAGTTCCTGTTGTAATATCCCAGATACCCGAACTGCGCCCTTGCCATGAGCACGAGGTCTCCGACAAGCTTGGTGTATATGGCTCCCCTGAAAGACCATTTGTGGTATTCTATCCATTTGTACCGGTCCTCGGATGACTGCAGGTTATAGTCGATGTCACGCCAGTTGGAGACCCGTGTAGGGTTGCCGTTCTCGTCAAGCACTCCCTTGTTCTTTTTCCTGAGAAGGGAATAAGGAGGTGTAAGCTGGAGAGAAAGGCTGAACTCGGAGCCCTGACGCGGATATATCTGCTGGTCAGTGGAAGTTCTGGAGAGACTGACTGTGTAGCTGAGGTTGTGGGAGATACCGGTGTTGAACAGGAAGTTGTAGTTCCAGTTCTGCAGACGGTATGTCTGCCAGCTCAGCTGGTTGTACAGCACGAAATAGTTGTCAGGCCATTTGAGCCTCGTTCCTATTCCGGCCGCAAGTCCGTACACCTCCATGAATTCATCATTGTTCAGGATGTTGAACGCGATGTATGAATTGGTCTGTCTCGTATAGTATGCCGATATGCTCAGCGATGTAGGTTTCTTTCCGAACAGCCACGGCTCCATGAAACTGGCCGAAAGGCTGGTATAATAGGTACCGTTGGTCTGGAACCTGAGAGAAAGGTTCTGGGCATCACCCAAAGGCACCGGACGCCATGCTGACTTGTCAAAGAGCCTTCTGGTGGAGAAGTTGTTGAAGCTGACGCCGACCGTCGCCACGAAAGTGTTTCCTCCCCATCCTCCGGAAAGTTCGAGTGTACTTGAAGGCTTCTCGGTCACATTGTAGACGATGTCCACTGTGTTGTCGAGCTGGTTAGGGATGATGGAATATCCTTTGGACGGGTCCGCAATGGCCTCAGGGTCGAACTGCCCCATGGAAGCGATTTCCCTGATGGACCTCTCGAAGTCGGTCTGGCTGAAGAGATAGCCCGGACGGGTGAAAATCTGACGGCGCACCACCCTCTCGTTGGTGAGGTCGTTGCCGTTGATGATGATGTTGTTCAATGTTGCAGGCTTGCCCTCCACGATGCGCATCTCCACATCCACGGAGTCGCCCACTATGTTCAGTTCCACAGGCTGGAGGTTGAAGAAGAGATATCCGTTGTCCCTGTAAAGCTTGGAGACATCGTATTCATTCTGCTTGCCGCCTCCGAACAGACGCTTCTCCATGGTGACCACGTCATAGACATCGCCCTTCTTGATCATGAGGATGCCGTTGAGGGTCTCGGACGAATAGACGGAATTTCCGGTCCAGGTGATGTTACGGAAATAGTAGCGCTGTCCCTCGTCCACCACGAAGTCTATCTGAAGCCGGTTAGGCTCCACATAATACATGGTGTCCTTAAGGATTCTTGCGTCCCGGAATCCGGCCTCGTTGAAGGCACTTATCAGGCTGCGCTTGTCGTTGACATATTCCTTTTCATTGAACTTCTTGGAACTGAAGAAATTGATAAGCCTGGCATCCTTGGTCTTCTTCATTGAGCGCACCAGCTTGGTCTCCTTCACATTGTCATTGCCCTGGAAAGTGATCTTCTTTATCTTTACCTTCTGCTTCCTGTCAACCGCAAAATTGACCCTTATGGCACTTTTTACCAGTGTGTCCCTTTTGGTCTGGACATCCACTTCAGTGAGGAGAAAGCCCTTTTCCTTGTAATATCTCTTGATGATGTCGGTGGCCGTCTTCGCCACATAATCAGAAAATTCACCACCCCTGCGCAGATTGAGGCGCTCCATGAGCTCCTTCTGCTCGCCGGACTTGACTCCGGAGAATGTCCATCTGGAAACCCTCGGCCGCTCTGTGATGCATATCTTGAAGAAGGCGGTGTCCCTTGACGGTGCTATGGAATCAATGACCACAGCCACATCCTCAAAATAGCGCTGCAGCCAGAGCCGGTTCACTATTGACGACATGTCGTCGCTCGGGACAGTCACTTCCAGCCCTTTCTGAAGTCCTGTCAGCTGGATTATCTGGTCAGGACCGAAGTAATGGTTTCCCTCCACCTCAACCCCTCCGACAATATATTTCTGCGGATTATTGTAGTCTACCGTTATTTCACTCTGCTTCAGCTGCGCCAATGCGGGGAAAGACAGTACAGTCAAAAGTATAAGAAAGACTGTTCGGCGTAATCTCATCTCTTCTCTTCTTTTTCAATCATCTAACTCAAAGACACAAATATAAGCATTAAAGGTGCAAATATAAGCATTTATTTAACTTTTCCATACCGTCTGTCCCGTTTTGCATACTCTGCAAGGGCGGCACGGAACTCCGGCTTACGGAAATCCGGCCAGAGCACATCCGTGAAGATGAACTCTGAATAGGCGGCCTGCCAAAGCATGTAATTGCTCAGGCGGCATTCACCCGAAGTCCGGATTATAAGGTCCGGATCAGGAATGTCCGCAGTAACGAGACGCTTACCGAACTCCGTGATATCCATTCCGAGAAGTTCGTCCTTCCTTTCCGGATGCCCGGCCAGCTCCTCCAAAAGTCCTCTGGCGGCCTGCAGGATATCCCATTTCCCGCTGTAGCTCAGGAAAATTACAAGGGTAAGCCTGCCGTTGGATGCAGTCGTCTGCATACAGTCGTCAATCATTGCATTCAGGGAATCCGAAAGACGCCCCCTGTTGCCGAGAACGACGAACCTCACATCATTTTTCATCAGCGTAGGAAGCTCTTCCTTCATCGCCTTGACCATCAGTTCCATCAGAGTATGGACCTCATCTTCGGGGCGACCCCAGTTCTCCTCCGAAAAAGCAAACAGCGAAAGGTATTTCACACCTTCCTCCACGGCTGCTTCAGTGCATGCACGGACACTTTCAACCCCCGCAGCATGTCCGAACACGCGCTCCTTGCCGCGTTCACCGGCCCATCGGCCGTTCCCGTCCATGATTATTGACACATGGCACGGAATAATCTTCTTGTCTTCTTCCATCAGGTTATTGATCTCTGCCGTTTCTGATATCTTCCCCCCAGAAAAGCTTGCTTACAAGAGCATTTATGAAGTCGGACCCATAAAGCCGGACCCGCTTCAGCGAAAATTGTGCCACCGATATGTCCATCTCCATCTCCGGATCCGCCTCCACCATCCTGTTGTCCAGCGTAAATATCACCCTGGAGTCCCTTGACTTGAACCTGAGGTGTATCCTGGAGGTGTCCGGAACTATCAGAGGACGGACATTCAGGTTGTGCGGAGATATCGGCGATATTATCAGCACCCTCGCCGCCGGAAGGACTATCGGCCCTCCCACGCTGAGGGAATATGCAGTGGAGCCGGAGCTTGTCGCCACCAGCAGCCCGTCAGCCCAGTATGTCGGGAGCACGGACCCGTCCACACTCACCTCCACGCCGAGCATTGCGGCCCCGGAGCGGTGCACCGTCACCTCATTGAAGGCATACGGCCAGCAGTCCATCGCCAGGCATCCCGTGGAGGCCGTGACATCCGCTTCCAGAAGCGGGCGCTCCTCGATGGTGTATTTCCCGCCGAGTATCGCATCGGCCACCTGGTCAGGCCCGTTTTCCGAAAGGAAGCCGAGCCTCCCCAGGTTAACCCCCACGACCGGAATGCCTGAATCCCCCACAATGACAGCCGAAGAAAGGAATGTCCCGTCCCCGCCTATGCTGACAAGCATGTCCGTGTCATCTTTCTGCAGGTCTTGAGGGGAAGACACGCTGTACACCGCACACCCTCCGGCAGAAAGGCGTTCCTCCAGCCTGAGTATCCGGGCATCCCCGTCCAGTTTCCTGTTTCTCAAAAATACGGCTATCTTCATATTTAACGTCAGTTCGACGAATTTATAATGCTCGCTCCCAGGGAATTCGTCGAACCGCCGTTAAGGATTTCTCCGAAATCCATTTGCCTTAATCCCCAGTCGCTCCGCGACAGCCCCTTGTCAAGGGGCGTCACCCTCCTTTCTCCTCCCTAATAGGGAGGACTGTCGCAGGATTACATCCTGCTCCTTAAGCGGTCATTCGACCCAAAAGGGCAAATCAGGCGTAAAGTTACAAGTTTCCGGCAACATTTTGAACAATAATGTATATTTTTGTCCCCGCATAATATTTCGGGAAATGACAAGACTGAGCGTAAACATAAACAAGATAGCCACCCTGAGGAACGCAAGGGGCGGAAACATGCCGGATGTGACAAAGGCTGCGCTGGACTGCGAAAGGTTCGGGGCCGAAGGAATCACAGTACATCCGAGGCCTGACGAACGGCACATAAGATATTCTGATGTAAGGGAGATACGCCCGCTCATAACGACGGAGTTCAACATCGAGGGAAATCCGATACCGTCATTCATAGACCTCGTCTGCGAAGTGGTGCCTGACCAGGTGACGCTTGTGCCTGACGCGGCCGATGCCATCACTTCCAACTCCGGCTGGGACACGGTGCGGAACAGGGATTTCCTCACGGATGTGTGCCGTACATTCAAGGCGAAAGGCATAAGGACATCCATATTCATAGACCCGGACCCGAAAATGGCAGAGGCGGCCGCATTGTGCGGATGCGACAGGGTGGAACTGTACACCGAACCGTATGCGGCAGGATATGCGGCAGGACGGGAGCATGCGGTGAAACCGTTCATTGCGGCGGCAGAAAGGGCGAGGGAATGCGGACTCGGGGTGAACGCCGGGCACGACCTCAACCTGGACAACCTCGGATTTTTCATAAGGGAAATCCCTTGGACAGCGGAAGTGTCCATCGGACATGCAATCATCTGCGACGCCATCTATATGGGGCTTGAAAAGACCATCACAGAGTATCTTAAACTCACAAAATCTGCCGGGAAATAGGAGATTTTTGCAGATTTACAGACGGTTTACGAGGATTTTTCATATCTTTGTGCCTTTCTGCGTGAAACGCAGACCGGAACGAAATCAAAATGATAAAAAACTCATAGAATGAAACAGGCATCTTTAATTCTCAGCATCATCGCCATAGCCGCTGTTGCTGTATTCGGTACATTGTCCCTGACAGGAAAGGGGGGAAAGAATGTTTCAGCAGTATCGCCGAGCGACAGCACTGCGACACCTGCAGTAAAGGGAGACATTGTCTACATACAGCTTGACAGGATACTCCAGGAATACGACATGGCCAACGACCTGCGTTCCGTGGTGGAGACCAAGGTGCAGAACATCCAGGCAGAGGTGGACAGGAGAGGAAAGAAGCTTGAGAACGACGTGAACGACTTCCAGAACAAGATCAACAAGGGCCTCATGACACGATCCGTGGCAGAGGTGCAGGGACAGAAGCTCCAGCAGCAGGAAGCCGAGTTCAACAATTTTGCCAACCAGAAGAACAACGAGATCATGGAGGAGCAGACTGTCATGATGAACCAGCTTGCGGACGCCATCAAGACATACCTTGACAAATACAACGCCGAGAAGCAGTATGCCATGATCCTCACCAACCAGGGCGGAGCCCCTGTGATCACCGGAGCTGCATATCTGGACATCACTGACGAAGTGCTTGCCGGACTCAACGAGGAATACGTCAAGAACAAGAGCAAGAAATAGAACGGAACTTGAGAATAGCGATACTGTCCTGCTTTTACCCCTACAGAGGTGGAATCTCCCAGTTCAACGCCTGTCTGTACGGCGAACTGGGGAAAGACCATATTGTCAAGGCGTTCAATTTCAAGAGACAGTATCCGTCATTCCTTTTTCCGGGGAAGACACAGTATGTCACCCCTGACGATGAAGCCGTACCGATAGAGAGCGAATCCCTGTTGGATACGGCTGATCCTTTTTCATATATACGCACACTGAAGGCCATCAGGAAATGGAAGCCGGACCTGCTCATAGTCAGGTACTGGATGTCATATTTCGCCCCTTCCCTGGGCTACATCACCAGACACATCAAGGGGTCGTCATGCAAGGTGATCTCCATCCTCGACAATGTCGTGCCTCATGAAAGGAGATTCTTCGACACCCCGCTGACCAGATATTTCCTGAAAGGGAGCGACGGGCATGTGACTCTGTGCGAAGCCGTGGCAAAGGACCTGCTCAGGCTCAAGCCGGACGCCAGATATGAGGTGATACAGCATCCGTTGTATTCCCATTTCGGGGAAAGGAAACCGAGGGAGGAAGCCGAAAGGAAGCTCGGTCTGCTTCCGGGGAAAAAGAACATCCTCTTCTTCGGACTCATCCGCGACTACAAGGGGCTGGACATCCTCATCGAGGCATTCAACGGCCTCGACGACAGCTATCAGCTGATAATCGCCGGAGAACCCTACGGCTCATTTGAAAAATACCGTACGGCAATCGGGGCATCCCCGTTGAAAGACAACACAAGGACTTTCCTGAAATACATAAAGGACTCGGAGGTGACGGATTTCTTCTCCGTCGCCGATGTCACGGTGCTCCCGTACAGGAGTGCTACACAGAGCGGCATCAGCTCGGTGTCCTACCATTTCGAGGTGCCGATGATAGTCACGGCTGTCGGTGGCCTGAAGGAAACAATAGGCGACGCCGGGACAGGGCTTGTGGCTGAAGAATGCACACCGGAGGCGATAAGGGCGGAAATTGGAAGATACTTCAGCGACCCGTCCATCAGGGAAGGGTGCATAACCGCCATACGCAGGGAGAAGGAGCGCCTCTCGTGGGGAGCATTCTGCAGGAAGCTCATCGGCTTTGCGGGTAGCCTGAACGATTCGTCCGGCCGGAACCGGGCATGAAAAAGAAAGAGATTATGAAAGGCAGAATCTGGACAATATTGGCGGCGATATGCTGCATGTCACTGTTTTCCATGGAGGTCTACGGCCAATATCCGACGGTGCCGGTGACCATATCCAAGGAAAAGACCAGAATGAACGGAAAGCTCTACTATACGCATGTGGTGCTGGAGAAGCAGACATTGTACTCCATCAGCAAGGCATACGGGGTGAGCATACAGGCCATCCAGGACGCCAACCCGTCCATCGGCAACGAAGGGCTGAAGAAGAACTCGATAATCCTGATTCCTGTGGTTGAGGATGCGCAGGCCGCCGCACCGGAAACGGCAGCAGCGGGAAAAACTGCAGACGCAAAGGTCGGGAAGACAACATCGGCAAAGGAGGCAGCAACTGCGGAAGACACGAAGCCGGACAGGAAAAATAAGGACAGGCAGAAGAGGAAAAAGGCTGATGAAGACGGGAATTTCGTTATCCACACGGTAAAATGGTATGAAGACCTCGATGTCATATCCGAGAAATACGGAGTGCCTGTGGACATAATAATGCAGGTCAACGGGCTCACCGGAAGGAAATTGACAAACAGGCAGAAGCTGAAGATTCCTGCAGACCTGAAGGCCTATATGGAGGCAAATGCGGCTGACAAGACAGAAGCCACATCTGCTGCCTCAGTGGAGGCAAAACCTGAGGAGCAGAAGGGAAAGACAGAAGACGGAAAAGACAGCCAGGGCTATCTTTTCCCGAAGACAAAGATAAATGTCACCCTGATGCTACCGCTGAATGCAAAGGATGGTGCAGGAAGCGAGAACAACATGGACTTCTACAGCGGTGCCCTGCTCGCGGCAAGGGATCTCGGCAAGGCCGGGACCAACATAGACCTCAGCGTCTATGACACAGGAGGCGGCAACCTGCCGATAACCGCAGAAAGGCTCCGTGCAAGCGATGTGGTGATAGGACCAGTTTCCAGCGGGGAGCTCGGGAAAGTGCTTGCAATGTCACCTGAAGGGACAGCCGTAGTGTCCCCTATGGACCCGAGGGCGGAAACGCTTGTACAGACACATGCCAATCTCATACAGGCTCCTGCAGCCTCAGGAGCACAATATGCCGACCTGATCAGCTGGATAGGCGAGGAAAGAAGCGGAAGCGACAGGACAGTGGTGATTTTTGAAAAGGGACTGAGGGACAACGGCGATGCGGCAAAGGTGAACACCCTCCTGCAGGAATCCGGGATAGTATATTCCTCATTTTCATACAGCATCCTTGAAGGAAGGAATGTACTCGACTCAATGGAATCCCTGATGGATTCGGCTGCAGTCAACAGGGTGCTCCTGGTGTCGGAAAGCGAGGCCTTCGTCAACGATGTGGTGAGGAATCTGAACCTCATGAGGCACGACCAGTACAGGATTGTACTCTACGGGACATCCAGAATCAGGAATTTCGAAACAATAAATGTTGATGACTTCCACAACACCGACCTGCATATCTCCCTCCCCTATCATGTGGACTATGAAAGGCCGGAGGTGAAGGATTTCCTCATGAAATACAGGGCCTTGTACAACACCGAACCCGGGGCTTTCGCATTCCAGGGATATGACATACTCCACTATTTCGTGAAAATGTGCTCAGAATACGGGAACGGATGGACAGAAAGGCTCGGCGATGCCGAAACCGTGCACATGCTCCAGTCGGACTTCAAGTTCCGCAGGGTCGGTGAAGGCGGATTCGAAAACATTGGAATGAGAAGGATTGTATATGGTCCAGACTATAGCGTAAAGCCGGTGGAATGACACCGCTCCGTGCCGTCCGGCACAAAGACATCAGCGTCCGAGAAGCGAACGCGCATTCTCAATGGCGGCATCCGTGAGTACGGAGCCGCTGAGCATCCGGGCGATTTCCATGACTCTCTGCTCTGCGGAGAGTTTTTTGATTGTGGACACAGTCCTGCCCGACTCCAGGTCCACATCCTTGCTTACGAGATAATGGGCATCCCCCTTGGCAGCCACCTGCGGAAGGTGGGTGATGGCAAAGACCTGCATATTGCGCCCCATATCACATATCATGGAGCCCATCCGGTCTGCGGCACTGCCTGACACGCCGGTGTCTATCTCATCGAAAATCATTGCCGGCATGTCCATATAGCGGGCCATCATCGCCTTCAGGGACAGCATTATGCGGGACATTTCACCGCCTGAGGCACAGGCGGACACATCGACCGGGTTCTTCCCGGTGGACGAAAAGAGGAATGAAACCGCATCCGACCCGGTCTGCGAAAGCTCCGCAGGAAGAACTGCGGTCCTGAACACCGCATAGGGCAGTTCAAGATAGCGTATCAGGTCCCCGATGGATGAGGAGAAAGATGAGGCCGCCTTTTCTCTCGCCTCATGAAGCCGGGAAGCGAGCGACATTACAACCGACTGCTGCGCATCAAGCTCCTTTGCAAGGGCTTCACGCCGGGACTCCATCTCAGAAGTGTCGCCAAGGACAGAGGAAAGTGAATCACGCACAGCCATCAGCTCTTCCACAGTGCCGCACCCGAATTTCCTCATGAGCCCGTAAAGCTGGGATATCCTGTCCTCGACTGCCTGAAGCCGCTCCCCTGAAACCTCCATCCCGGAATTCATTGCCGAGATTTCAGATACGATGTCATCAAGCTCGACTTTGCACGAAGACAGCCTTTCAGAAAGCGTCGCGACCTGTCCGAGATATCTGGTCACCTTTTCAAGATGCCTTTCAATGTCCTTCAGCATCGAGTTGACACCCGGGACCTCTCCTGAGGCATCGCCTGAAAAAAGCTCCTCCGCTGCGCAGAGGTTCTCCTTGATTTCCTCGGCATTTGCAAGTCTCGTCTGCTCTGCTTCAAGTTCTTCCAGTTCCCCTTCCTTCAGTGCCGCAGCATCGAGCATGGCAAACCTCGCCTCGTTGTATTCCCTGTCCTCCTTTGCCCTGGCAAGGGAAGCTTCCAGTGAGGCAAATTCTGATTTCATGTGGCCGAGGGCCGAATAGGCATTCCTGTATTCGTCAAGAAGGGAGGCATTCCCTGCATACATGTCAAGGACCGATAGGCGGAACTGCCGGTCCGAAAGCAGCATGGTCTGATGCTGGGAATGGATGTCTATGAGATACGATGCAAGAGAGGAAAGCACCTGCACGGTCACCGGCGAATCATTCACAAATGCCCGGGACCTGCCTGTAGGGTTGACCACCCTCCTTATGAGCAGGACACCGTCAGGGGCATCTATTTCATTCTCCTCCAACAATGCCGCAAGGGCACCGCCGCTCGTATCGAAGCTGAATTCGGCCTCCACCACACAGTTGCCGCCGTTCTCCCCTATCGCAGCCGCATCCGCCTTTGCCCCGAGGGCAAGGCCCAGCGCACCGATAATGATGGACTTTCCGGCTCCTGTCTGGCCGGTAATTATGACAAGACCCTCCGGGAACTCGATGTCCAGAGAGTCTATGAGCACATAATTCCTTACATGAAGCCTTCTCAGCATCTGAAATGCAAAAAGTTACTCGTTATCTTCCTTTCCGGCCACCCTCCAGTAGATCTCATTGTTCTCGAACTCGGAGATGGCAACAAGAGCCGGTTTCGGCTGCTTTTCATAAAATTTGGAGATCTCTATCTGCTCCCTGTTCTCGAACACTTCCTCCATCGTGTCACGGTCGTTCTTGAAGTCCTCAAGCTTCTTGGTGAGTTCCTTCTTTTCGGCAATCGAAATCTGGTTTGCACGCTTGGAAAGTATCACCACCGTCTCATAGATGTTGTGTGTAGGAGCCGCGAGGTCACAAAGATCCCTCGTAATGGTATTTGCAGGAATTTTCTTTGTCATATCGTCATTTTTTATCTTCCATCTTATTATACCCGTGCAGGAATACACGGGGTTCAAAAATTTTTTCAGTTTTTTCTGCCGCGGCCCTTGCGCTGCCTTTCCTCAGGGATTGACTTGGCTTCGGCCTCATTTGCCATCCCGTCCAGGATGACCTGCTGCTCGGAATCATCAACAAGCCTTTCATTGGCCTTGCCGTCTTTCCTGATCAATGACTGCTCGTCACGCTCCATCCTGCGGCGCTCCTTCATGAAAGCCTTCTCGTCTATCTCAGGGACAGCCTCTGCACCAGGATAACGGCCAAGAAGTCGCTGCACCCTCCTGTATATGGCGTCAAGCTCACGCCTGTAGCCGGAATCAGGATATTCCCCGATGAAGTTGAGATAATCGTCAACGAAAGTCATGTAACGGTCCTTCTGCTTCTGGACCACGCTCAGCTGGGCGTATTTATAGGATGACATGGCTATATAATACAGGATGTCTTCCCTGTACATGGTTTCTGCGTCATCCTTCAGTATATTCCTGAATGTCACGCGGGATGCGATGTAGTCCTCCATCTTGTAATAGAGCCTCGCGGCCTCGAATGCCTTGGTGTCAAGACGCTCGTTCAGGTCGTCCATCATGTCCTGGCAGATGTCCAGGTTGGTTGCCTCAGGATATTCGAGCATATACTCGGAAATCGCATTCATCGCACGGTAGGTAGGCGCCTGGTCAAGCTCATACCTGAGGGTGGAGCGGTAAAGGCAGTCCAGTCTCAGGAAGCGGGCCTCCGAGGCAAAAGGGCTTCTCGGATAGCTCTCGATGAAGTTCTGAAAATTGGTTTCGGCCACGACATAGTCCTTCGCCTTGTAGTTGCTCAGTCCCCAGTAATACTGCACGGTGTCATCCCTTTCCGTCCCGCTGGTCAGCACGGACATGGATTCGAAAAGCGCGGCGGCCTTCGTATATTTCGCCTCATTGTAATATTGGAATGCAGCCTCATATTTCAGGTCCACATCATTGCTGTTGAGCAATATCTCGTACTGGGACTTGCACGAGGAAAGTGCCGCCGCCAATATTGCGGCAGCCGCAACAAATCTGAAAATCCTCCTCATCTTGTCTTCATATCAAATTCTGCGCAATCAGGAACTTTTCGGCATCGAGGGCAGCCCTGCAACCTGAAGCCGCAGCAGTGACTGCCTGCCTGTACAGAGGGTCCTGCACATCACCTGCGGCGAACACCCCTTCGACATTGGTCCTGGATGTCTTGTCCTGAGTGATGATATAGCCTTCACTGTCCACATTGACCCACCTGCTGAAGAGTTCAGAATTGGGGTGATGCCCTATTGCAAGGAAGAAGCCGTCGATGGCTATCTCATATTCCTCCCCGCCCTTTCTGACGAGCCTGGCTCCGGTGACGCCGCTGTCGTCCCCGAGCACCTCAAGGGTGTTGCTGTTCCACAGTATCTCTATGTTCGGGGTGTTCATCACCCTTTCCTGCATGGCAGCCGACGCCCTCAGCACATCCCTGCGGACTATCATGTAGACCTTGCTGCAGATGGTGGCGAGATAGGTGGCTTCCTCGCATGCGGTATCCCCGCCGCCCACAACGGCCACGGTCTTCTTTCTGTAGAAGAAGCCGTCACAGGTGGCGCATGCAGACACCCCCATACCGCGGAACTTCTCTTCGGAAGGCAGGCCGAGATATTTTGCAGTGGCTCCCGTCGCTATTATCAGCGTCTGTGCCTCAATCTCATGGCTCTCGTCGACGATAATCCTGAACGGCCGTGAAGAAAGGTCAGCCGATGTCACCGTACCGGTGCGCACATCGGCCCCGAGGCGGACCGCCTGGGCCTTCATCGTATCCATCAGGACCTGACCGGAAATCCCGTTCTCGAATCCCGGATAATTCTCTATTTCAGTGGTGGTGGTGAGCTGTCCTCCCGGCTGTATGCCTTCATAGAGCACAGGCGCAAGACCTGACCTGGAGGCATAGACCGCAGCCGTATAGCCCGCAGGGCCGCCTCCTATGATGAGGCATTTCAGATGTTCCTTCTCCATTTTCTCAATGTCTTAATGACGGCAAACTTGCCGATTCCAACAATTTAACCTGCAAATATACGCATTTTTCAAAATTTCGTCCAGACGAATCTGAGCTTTTCATAGATGAAATGAAGGAAAGAGTCCGGCAAAATCATCAGAATCGGGCGGGCAATATGGTTCACAAGGCCGGGCAATGTGCTTTTCCGCCTCCTGAAAGTGGCCTTCAGGGCAGATTCCACAGCCTTTTCCACTGACACCATCACCCCTATCCTCCGGGCAATCCTGCGGTAGAACGGAGTCAGACCGAACAGGTCGGTGTCCACTGCCCCGAAATATGCAGTCGTGACACTGACGCCGGTGCCCCGGCATTCTATCCTGAGCGACCTGGAAAAGCCTTTTATGAAACGCTTCGTATTCCCGTACATACCAACTCCAGGCCATGCCATCCATGCCGCCAGCGACGATATGTTCAGGACATAGCCGCAGCCTCCCGCTTTCATCTTCGGCACAAATTCACGGCAGAGCATCAGCGGGGTGTGCATATGGAGCATCATCATCCGCGAAAGGTATTTCTGCGGCACCTCCGAAATCTCCCTGAAGAAGAACATGCCGGCATTGTTCACCAGCACTTCCACATTACAGCCCTCTGCATCCGCCATTTGCGCCACCGAGGAAGCCGCATCAGGAAGCGAAAGGTCCTGGACACAGGTCACTGTCCTGAAGGCGGAGGCATATTCCTTCCTCCAGTCGTCAAGTGCGGACACTTCCCCTGACACAATTGAAGCCGTCTCCTTCAGACCGGCTCCGTTTATGTCCACCAACACAAGATTATAGCCCATCCGTGCAAGATGCAGAGAATATGCCCTGCCCATGCCGGAAGCCGCCCCCGTGACAAGGGCGAAGGCTGCGTATCTCCTGAAATTTTTCTCTTCGATTTTCATCATTTTCCCGATGCGAGGGCAACAGAAACCATGTCCATATTGGCCGGAAGGTCTCCATTGCCCCGCATAATTTTGAATTTTTCAATTTTATTTTGTCCGGAAGACGAATTATTCCTACTTTTGCACGAACAATCCGCATTCAGATGACGAATCATAACATCAAAAATCATACAAATATAGAGCAATTCAAGCTCCTTCTCAAAAAACATTCCCTGAAGGCGACCTCCCAGAGGCTTGCCGTTCATGAAGCAATGATGCGCCTCGGGCACGCCTCGGCGGACATGGTCACGGAGGAAATACAGAAAGAGGGCAAGGCCAAGGTGACCATCGCCTCGGTCTACAACATCCTCACCCAGCTCGCCATTCTCGGCATCTATGACTACAGGATGAGTTCCAACAACAAGATGTACTTCGACGTGAACACTTTCCGGCACATGCACATCTACGACAGGGAGAACCATGTCTACAAGGATGTCATCGACGAAGAACTGCTGGAAATGGTGGAGAAGCACCTGAGCCGCAAGAGATTCAAGGGCTTCAAGGTGGAGCACATCGACATCCAGCTTGTAGGAGTCCCGGCCCGCCGCAAGTTCCAGACGGCGCCCCGGGGCTGAGCCGCATTACGACAGCGTACACTGCGTCTTCTCCGGCGTCAGCGGGAAAGGCCCGCCTTCGCCTTCTGCGAAGCTTTCACAATGGTGAACACGAACAGGGCAAGTGCCACAACCGCACCTGTGATGTATCCTGCCAGCGGGTCAAGATGCAGACCTCCCGAGATATGCGGCGCCATGATGAAATAGCTCACACATACAAATGTCAGGAAGGTGGCAGGTATGGAGGTCATCCAATGCGGCTTTCCTACGCTTATGAGATATGCAGTCGCGGTCCAGAGAACCATGGCGGCAAGCAGCTGGTTGGCTATGCCCACATAGTTCCATATCGTCGAAAAGTCCATCATGCAGCAGAAATACGCGATTATGAATACAGGGACAGATATGGCCAGCCTGCGCACTATCGGCTTCTGGTCCTGGTGCAGGAGATCGGCCAATGTCAGTCTGAGGCTTCTGAATGCCGTGTCGCCGGATGTTATCGGACACACCACCACACCTATCACAGCTATCACTGCACCCACCTTTCCGAGCCAGCTGTTGCAGATCATGTTCACGGCTATGGCAGGAGTGACTTTGGTGAGGACCCCGTCTATCATCATCCCTTCTGAAGCGGCCTTGTTGAGTCCTTCCGCGCCTCCGAAATAAGCCATTGCAGCCGTAGCCCAGATCATGGCCACTATCCCTTCCGCGATCATCGCACCGTAGAACACCGTGCGCCCGTATTTCTCATTAGGCAGACATCTGGACATGAGCGGCGACTGGGTGGAATGGAAGCCGGAAATGGCACCGCATGAGATGACGATGAAAAGCATAGGCACGAGAATGTTGTTCTCCGGGTCGGCATGGAAATTCCGGAAAGAGCCAAGTGAAAGTTCATCCATGACTATGCTCCCCTGGAAACCGCCCACGACCATCGCTCCGCCCACACCGAAGGCCATGAAAAGAAGGGCTGCACCCATGAAGGGATATATCGAACCTATTATCTTGTCTATCGGAAGCAGGGTGGCAAGAATATAATAGAGGAATATTATATAGAGCCAGATGTTCTTGTCCCATCCCGTAAGGGAAGCCATAAGGTCGGCAGGTCCGGTGACAAACGACACACCTATCGCCAGCAGCAGGAAAGGCACCAGGATGCTCATGAAGGTCTTGAGCCCCTTTCCGAGATATTTTCCGGTGATGTCGGGCATGTTGAGACCGTTGTTCCGCACCGAAAGCATCCCGGAGAAGTAGTCATGGACCGCACCCATGAAAATACAGCCGAAAACTATCCAGAGATAGGCCATCGGCCCGTATGCCGCTCCCATTATCGCACCGAAGATGGGCCCGAGACCGGCGATGTTGAGGAACTGTATCACAAATATCTTCCACACAGGCATCACCTTGTAGTCAACGCCGTCGGCCAAGGCCTCAGCCGGGGTCTTTCTGGAGCTGTCCGCTCCGAAGAAACGGTCCGTAAATTTCCCGTAAAGGAAGAATCCCGCCACAAGCAGGAGGATGGAAACGAAAAATGTTATCATTGCAGTCAGTATTGAGGTTTCAAAGTTAGAGAATATTCCGATTGGTTGTACATGTCTGAACAATGTCCGAATAATATATTTTTTGTAAATTTGCCACACTTCAAATTCAGGCAACGGAATGAAAGCATTGTGGCTGTCTACAGCAAACACCATGTACGACGAAAAGGGTGACAGGGCATACAACGGCAAAGGATGGATAGCATCCCTGCAGGATGCCGTGTCCGCATATGCACCCGGTCTCGAACTCGGAGTGGCTTTCCTGAGCGGAGAAGATTCAGAGGCCCTGGTCAGGGACGGTATCACATACTATAAGATAAAAAGGAAGTCGCCGTCCGGATTCAAAAAGCTCTATGCCAACTGGACAGGGACACATGGAGTGAACTATGATGACAGAATAATGGAAATCGTAAATGACTTCAGACCTGATCTCGTGCATGTGTTCGGATGTGAATCATACTTTGCCTCCGCTGTACTTTCTGTCAGGGACATCCCCGTCATAATACATATCCAGGGAATTCTGTCAGAATACATCGCAGACTTTTTCCCTCCCGGCACAAGGAAACGGGACATGATCACCCCCCGGACCTTCTGGAATGAGGCTGTACTGAGAAACGGCTACATTCATCTTTACGACGATTATGCCGCAAGGGCTGAAAAGGAAAGAGAATGCCTGAAAGGGCTGAAATATGCCATGGGACGCACCTCATGGGACAAAAGATCACTTGCAAAATATTCCGGAGCCGAATATTTCCATGTTGATGAAGTGCTCAGATCCGGGTTCTACAAGTCCGCAGGGACATTTGCCGCAGGGACGGACATCAGCACAGCGGGCAGACAGATATGCCTGTCATCCACACTTTCCCCGTTCCCGTACAAAGGGCTTGACATGGTTCTGAAATGCGCATACGCCCTTACTGCCGCCGGATATGATGTGAAATGGAATATAGCAGGCATCAGAAGCTCTTCTGACATCGTGAATATCATCGAAAGAAAAACCGGAATCCGGTCTTCAGAATGCGGAGTCCGATACAAAGGCGTGCTCAGCGAAGGCGAGCTCATTTCCACGCTGAAAGATGCCGAAATATATGTCCACACATCATATATAGAAAATTCCCCGAACAGCGTATGTGAGGCCCAGATGCTAGGGATGCCGGTCATCGCCACCGATGCCGGAGGAACTTCGACCCTGGTGCATGACAATATGACCGGTCTGCTTGTACCTGTCGGAAACAGCAATGCCCTTGCAGATGCCATAATAACCCTGCACTCATGCCCTGAACAGAGGGAAAGACTGGGAAAGGCTGCAGCTGCCGCCGCAGCGGAAAGGCATGAACCGAAAAAGATCGTGGAAGATCTGTCTGGTACCTACTGCCGGCTCACAGGAGCATCAAGTATCTGAGCCGCGTGGTTTTTCGTGTCGACCTTCTCTATGATGCGCTCCAGAATCCCGTCTTCTGAAAAGATGAATGTCCTGCGCAGCGTGCCCACACTCGTCTTCCCGTACATCTTCTTCTCGCCCCACGCCCCGAAAGCCTGGAGCATTTCCGTAGAAGTGTCAGCCAGAAGCCTGAACGGCAGAGCGTATTTCTCCCTGAACCTGACATGGGAAGCCGCACTGTCCTTGCTCACGCCCACCACATTGTATCCTGCAGCAGTCAATGCGTCATAATTGTCTCTCAGGCTGCAGGCCTCGGCCGTGCATCCCGGAGTATTGTCCTTCGGATAGAAATAGATTATCGTCTTTTTGCCCAGAAGGTCCGCCGACCTCACCGTATTGCCGTCCTGGTCCACCACCTCAAAGTCCGGCATTCTGTCTCCCGGTTTCAACATTTCGTAAAATTTTTCAAAAAACCTCCGAAAGATAACCTTTTCCCGCGACTTGTCAAAATCATCTTCACTCATCTCCTCTGGCGACCAGACCCTCCAGGTCAAGACCTGAAGGCTTTTGGAAGACGCGAAGACCAAATTCAGGAAGGGAGGCTATGATGTGCTCCATGATGTCGGAGGCAAGGTGCTCATGGGGAACCCAGTCCTTGGCCATGGTAAAGAAATAAAACTGGAGAGGCAGACCTTCGGATGTCGGCTCCAGCTGCCTGACCATCAGCATCAGGTCGCCGTTGACTCCGGACAGACTGCGCAGATAGTGTTCCACGGCTGCCCTGAACAGTTTCAGGTTCACAGTGCCCTCTTCAAGTGACAGGCCTTCCGCCCATTCCTTCCCGGCAAAGCGGGACAGTTCCGCGGAGGTACAGAATCTTATGGAATTCAAGTCGATGCGCAGGGAACGGGCCACGCGGCGGCCTCCGCTTTCACGCATGCCGCGCCAGTTCTTGAAAGAATCGCTTACGAGAATGTACGGAGGGATGGTGGTGATGGTCTTGTCCCAGTTCCTGACCTTGACGGTATTCATGGTGACATCTTCCACCACACCGTCCACGCCGTATTTGTCGAGCACAATCCAGTCTCCCGGACGCAGCATGTCATGGGCAGAGAGCTGCACGCCTGCGACGACGCCGAGTATGGTGTCCTTGAAGACGAGCATCAGCACGGTGGCCATCGCTCCCAGTCCCGTGAGCAGGGCTGTGAAATCCTTGTTTATGAGCACTCCGATGATGAGAATGACGGACACGCAGACGACTATGACCTTCAGCATCTGGTAGACGCCCTTCATCGGCTTGTTCTTCAGGGTGTCGGACTCGCTTGATATGGCATACAGGGACGAGATGAACTCACATATAAGACGGCAGAAGACTATCGTTATATAAATGTAGAGAGCCTTCGCGACAAGCCCTGTCCAGGATGTGTCTTCAGGGAAAAGCAGGGGCAGGGCCACCTGGAAAGTTATCGGAGGGATGAGGTGGAAGACATTGTGGAGGACCTTTCCGTTAGTGATGTAGTTGTCCCATTTGAACGCGGTCTTCACCGCAATCCTCCGGATGACCGGAATCAGCAGACGGCAGCACAGGAAATCCACCAGATATGCGACTATGATTATTGCACATGTCACTATGACACGCATCTGGATGCTCATCCCCAAGAAATCTGCTGCATGCTGTTCCATCGTGTTTTTCCCTGTTAAAACATTACAAACCCTTACCGGCAATGATGCGGGAGGGATTCATGCAAAGATATAATTTTTTCTGTTTATCCGTATAATTGCCCCCAAGGAGTCATCCCGAGCACAGTCGAGGGATCTGGATGATAAACCAGGCAGATTTAAGACATCCGGCTTTTCATTGCTCCCGCTCCGGGCTTCGCCCTACGGTCGACACTAAGGGGTATTATTCCGGAAATCATATAAAAAAACCGGAAGTCCATCTGCATGAACTTCCGGTCCTGTATCAGCTGTATTGTCGTGACATTACATCATGCCGCCCATTCCGCCTGCAGGCATTGCAGGAGCAGCTTCCTTCTCAGGAATCTCGGCGATGGCACATTCAGTGGTGAGGAACATTCCTGCAACTGAAGCGGCATTTTCAAGGGCCACACGGGAAACCTTGGTAGGATCGATTACGCCTGCCTCATAGAGGTTGCAATATTCATCGGTCCTTGCATTGTAGCCGAAATCATCCTTCCCTTCACGGATCTTCTGGATGATGACGCTGCCTTCCACGCCTGCATTCGCAGCTATCTGACGGAGAGGCTCTTCAAGTGCACGGGCAACGATATGGATACCTGTAGTTTCATCGTCATTGTCACCCTTCATGTCCTTGAGGACTTCGGCTGCACGGACATATGCCACTCCGCCGCCCGGCACGAAACCTTCTTCAACTGCGGCACGGGTTGCATTGAGGGCATCCTCCACCCTGTCCTTCTTCTCTTTCATCTCGACCTCGGTTGCTGCACCCACATAGAGGACAGCGACACCGCCGGCGAGCTTGCCGAGACGCTCCTGAAGCTTTTCCCTGTCATAGTCTGAAGTGGTGGTGGCAATCTGCTTCCTGATCAGCTCTGCCCTTTCAGCGATATCCTCCTTGTTGCCGGCACCGTTCACAATGGTAGTGTTCTCCTTTGTGATGACCACCTTCTCTGCCTTTCCAAGCATGTCAGGAGTGGTGTTCTCGAGGGTGAATCCCCTTTCCTCCGAAACGACAATTGCACCTGTCAGCGTGGCGATGTCCTGAAGCATCTCCTTGCGGCGGTCTCCGAAGCCCGGAGCCTTCACTGCAGCTATCTTCAGCGTACCGCGGAGCTTGTTGACAACCAGAGTGGTCAGAGCCTCTCCGTCAACATCCTCGGCGATGATGAGGAGTGAACGGCCTTCGCGGGCAATAGGCTCGAGGATAGGAAGAAGGTCCTTCATCGTGGAGATCTTCTTGTCAGTGATGAGAATCTGAGGATCGTCAAGCACTGTCTCCATCTTCTCGCCGTTGGTCATGAAGTAAGGAGAGATGTATCCTCTGTCAAACTGCATTCCTTCTACTACCTTCACCTCAGTCTCGGTGCCTTTGGCTTCCTCGACAGTGATGACACCGTCCTTCTTCACCTTTGACATTGCATCAGCGATGAGCTTTCCGATGTAGCTGTCGTTGTTTGCAGAGATGGTGCCCACCTGCTCTATCTTTGAATAGTCGTCACCTACAGCCTGGCTGTGAGCCCTCAGTTCTGCCACAACAGCTGCAACAGCCTTGTCGATACCGCGTTTGAGGTCCATAGGATTGGCCCCTGCAGTCACATTCTTCAAACCCACATTGATGATGGCCTGTGCGAGGACAGTGGCTGTGGTTGTACCGTCACCGGCCTGCTCGTTGGTCTTGGAAGCAACTTCCTTTACCATCTGTGCACCCATGTTGGCGAACTTGTCCTCAAGCTCAACCTCCTTTGCGACAGTCACACCGTCCTTGGTCACCTGAGGGGCACCGAACTTCTTGTCGATTACCACATTGCGGCCTTTCGGACCAAGCGTCACCTTCACTGCATTTGCAAGGGCATCTGCCCCTTCCTTCATCTGCGCACGCGCATCAACATTGAATTTTATCTCTTTTGCCATAATTTTCTTCCCCCGTCATTAAAGTATTGCAAAAATGTCAGTCTGCTTCATTATGAGATATTTCTTGTCGTCGACAGTCACCTCTGTCCCTGCATATTTCCCATACAGCACCTCGTCTCCGACCTTAACCTCCATAGGCTCGTCCTTCTTGCCAGGGCCCACGGCCACAACTGTCCCCTGCTGAGGTTTTTCCTTTGCCGTGTCAGGGATATAAAGCCCTGCCGCCGTCTTGGTCTCAGCCTCCTTAGGCTCAACCAATACTCTGTCTGCTAATGGTCTGATCATAATTCTATAAAATTTAAATTTTGTCTTTGATAACCGGCCTCCTCCGCCTTCCCGTCCGGGACGCTCGCCGGAAGCCGACAGACCATAAATCAAAACAAATGCCAGCCCTCAGATGCTGACATTTTGTCACTCATGCCATGCCGCCCGCCGCCTGTCCTGTCGCCCGAATGTCCCGAAAAATGGTCCTGCAAACCGCATTTTCCTTGACTTCCGCGATTCACATTTTAGCAACAACTTAGTTATCAATATTTTAATTCTTCAGCAAACTCTCCCGATACCGTCATTTTCCCAGATCACAATCTGTCAGCCGCCGTCTCATTTTACTGACAAATCCAAATGTCCCGCCCTGTTTTTCCGTCAAATTCCAACCGTCACCTTTCCATAACGCACAATCCGGCAAAACCTTCACCCGCACCGAAAAACTGTCCAATAACTTGAACACTATTCCCAGAATCTGAAGAAATGATGTACCGGGCCGTGGCCGTGGCCGATGCTGTAGGCGGAGCCGGCGGTGATGGCTGCGGTGATGTAGTCCTTTGCGTTGCGGGCGGCCTCGTTGAGGCCCTGTCCGTGGGCGAGGAAGGCCGCAAAGGCAGAAGAGAGGGTGCAGCCTGTGCCGTGGGTATTGGGCGTGTCAAGACGGAGGGAACTCAGGCGGAGAATCTCGTCGGTCTCGGCATTGTAGAAGATGTCCACAAGTTCCTCGTCATGGAGATGCCCTGCCTTCAGCATAACTGACACGCGGCGGTTTTGGGAAAGTTCCCTGGCGGCGTCCGGGAGTTCGTCCTGGCTTTCCAGACGGCGTCCGAGAAGAAGTTCCGCCTCGGGGATGTTCGGGGTTATCACCCGTGCATAAGGCACAAGCTCGGCCTTTAGGGTCGCAACAGCATCTTCCTGGAGAAGCGGGTCCCCGGAAGTGGCCACCATCACAGGATCGAGGACTATGTTGCTGATGCCGTAGCCCGCAAGAGTGTCCCTTACGGCAAGAATGAGTTCCGAGGAGTGCAGCATGCCTATCTTCACGGCATCCGCGCCGATGTCATCAATGACTGACTTTATCTGTCCCGAAACGAAATCCACCGGAATCGGATGGACTCCGGTCACTCCCACCGTATTCTCGTCCACCACTGCTGTTATGGCCGACATCCCGTAGCATCCGCATGCGGAAAATGTCTTCAGGTCGGCCTGTATGCCGGCTCCGCCGCTCGGGTCGCTGCCGGCTATAGTCAATGCTCTCCTGTATGTCTTCATTGCATTCATATTTTCCATTTTTCCATTTCCCATGCGCTGTCCCAGAACATCCATTCCATCTTGGTGCAGAGCAGGAACGCATCGGTCATCCTTTCCCTTGTGGTCTTTCCGGTCCCGTGGGCAAGGGCATCGCAGATTTCCACTGCCCTGAGGGTGGAGGCGGTGAAGCCCTCGTCGGCGTATGTCCCTATCCAGCGGGAATAAGGGTTTCCATCCCCTGTCTGCATTGACAGTATTTCCTTTCCGACACGGTTGTAGACCCAGAAGCATGGCAGGATGGCGGCAGCCTCCACTTCCACCGGTGCAGTGGCAAAGCTCTGGAGAACTGACGAATACAGCAGGCAGGACGGGCTGATTTCCGAAACCGGGGGGATTTCCCCTCCGAGGAATGACGCATGCAGCTCCTTTTCCACCACGATTCCCGCCGAAGCGAAATTGATGAATGATGTCACATGCTCCTTGTCCGGCAGACGGGAGGCAATATGCGACAATATCCTCGCATAGTTTTCAAGATACAGGGCGTCCTGACGCAGATAGAACCTGAACTTCTCCTGCGGGAGGCTGCCTGCTGACAATTCTGTGATGAACGGGTGCTCTATTATTTTCCCGTAGGTCGGGGCTGCAAGTTCCCAGACCTCTTCGCTCCATTTTTTCATTGTTCCATAAGAATCAAAGCGGTTTGACAGCATTCAGGTGACCTGAAGACAAACCGCTATATTTTAATGTCTATGCCTTGAAGGCTGTAATAGCCACATAGTCGCCCTTGTCGTGGCCTTCCGAAGGCTGTTCTTCCCTCAGATCGGAACAGAGCGGATGTGCGGTAAGGGTCTGGGCATATTTCAGGTCCACGAATCCGGCCTTCTCAAGCAGAGCTGTCTTCTCCGCAGTGGTGCGCCAGTTGGCCATCTTCACGAATTCGATCGGGTACGGGTCAGGCGGATAGACTCCTTCAAGAAGAGGGTGCTCCCATGTGCCCAGAGCCTTGGCAAGATTGTACATCAGACCGTATGAACTTTCTTTGGGAACATCCACGAGGATTATCCTGCCGCCTGAGGGGAGTGCCGCGTATGCCTTTCTGATGACCCCTTCGAGGTCAGTGATGTAGCTCGGGGTGCCGTTGAACAGGATGGTGTCATAGTCTCCGCTGCCGAAATCAGCCTCCTCTGCAGTGGCTATGGTCACATTCATACCGCGTTTGCGGGCAATTGCAGCCATCCCTTCGGACGGCTCGATGCCTTCGGTGACTGAGATCCCGTATTCCTTGGCCATTATCATCTCAAAAAGCCCGCTGCCGCATCCCACTGACAGGACACGCCCGGCATCTTTCAGGGTCGAGGCAACAAGATTCACTTCCGAATAGAGCACGTTCCTGTTGTTGAGGAACCATGCATCGTATTCCTGTGCGTATTCGTCAAAACTTTGTTTCATATAAAATTATTAATCATTGTTAATTTTAGGGGTCATTTTTCGGATAATCAATCCCTTTTAAAACTCTATCATCTCTGTTTCAAGTGTCAGCAGGTCGACGGTGAGCAGCCTGCCGTCAAGTGGCCTGCCGAAACCCGCAATGATTTTCAATGCCTCGGAGGCCTCAATGGTGCCTATGACTCCCGGTACCGTGCCGATGACACCGGAAATTTCACGGGGACGGGCACACAGGCTCTCCCTGTCGGGATAAAGGTCGGAATAACGCCTGCCGCTTATGTAATTCATCACGCTCACCTGACCGGAAAATGCACCTATGGACCCGTAGACCCAGGGACGGCGGCAGGAGGCGCAGACATCGTCAATGAGGTACCTGGTCGGAAAATTGTCGCAGCAGTCCACAATCACATCGTATTTGCCGACAATCTCCGCTGCATTTTCAGCCGTAAGCCCGCCAGGATGGCATTCAAACGCAGTGTTCGGAGAAAAGGCGGAGAGCCGCTGTCTTGCAGCTTCCGTCTTCGGCATCCCTATCTGCCGCACTTCGTAGAGGGTCTGCCGCTGCAGGTTGCTTTCCGACACGGTGTCCGGGTCCGCAAGACCTATGCGGCCGATTCCCGCCCCGGCGAGGTAGAGCGCGGCAGGAGAGCCAAGCCCTCCGAGCCCGACCACGAGCACAGAGGCTCCGGCCAGTCTTTCCTGTCCCTCAATGCCTATTTCCGGCAGCATTGTCTGTCTGGCATAACGCCCGGACCTGGCTGTATCCCTATTTCCCATAAATTCATTCAGTCAAATACCTTGTCCCAGTCCTTCCAGACCACCTCGTAGCCTTCCCTGCGGATGTCCGCCTCCACCTCTGCCGGTGTGCGTTCATCGCTGACCGCGAACTGTTCGAGAGACTGCGGATAGGTGAAATATCCGCCAGGATCGGTCTTGGACCCGGCGCTTACTGAAGTCGCGCCGAGGGTGGCGATATGGTTCCGGAACCCTGCGCTTTCCCTTGTGGACACGGAAATGTCAACATCATGGTCGAAGATGCGGAATGCGAATATCGCCTGTGCAAGTTCCCTGTCGCTCATTATCACATTAGGCTGGAAATGGCCTTCGGCCGGACGCATCCTCGGGAAGTTGACGCTATAGCGGGTCTTCCAGTAACGCTTGCGCAGGTACTGCAGGTGCAGGGCCATCATCGTGACATCTGTCCTCCAGTCCTCCAGTCCTATCAGCACGCCCATACCTATCTTGTGCACCCCGGCCTGCCCCATGCGGTCAAAGCCGTTGACTCGCCATTCAAACTTCGATTTCATCCCCGCAGGGTGGTATATATTGTAATTCTTCCTGTTGTAGGTCTCCTGGAAGCAGACCACCCCGTTGAGCCCTGAGCGGGTCAGCCGGGCATAGTCCTCCGCAGAAAGCGGCATCACCTCTATGGTGAGATTGTTGAAATAAGGTCTGCACACCTGAAGGGCCTTCTCAAGATATTCCACTCCTGCCACTGCAGGATTCTCCCCTGTCACGAGCAGGAGGTTTTCAAACGGACCGAGCCTTTTTATCGCCTTGCACTCGTCCTCTATCTGTTCCGGAGTGAGCACCACCCTGGCAATCTTGTTGTGCCTGTTGAACCCGCAATAGACGCAGGAGTTGGTGCAGGAGTTGGTGATATACATCGGTATATACATGGAGACCGTCTTTCCGAAACGCTCCTGCGTATATTTCCGGCTGAGCCTGGCCATCGGCTCGAGATATGCTGCCGCTGCGGGGGAGATCAGTGCCATGAAATCCTCAAGCCCGAGGCGTTCCTTTCCGAGCGCCCTCTCGACATCGGCAGGACTCTTGGACATGATCGCCTCGGTCGTCTCCTCCCAGCCGTATTTTTCCAATTCTTCTGAAAACATAATGATGACGAATAAAAAATCAGTCGAGGAATGATGTCAGCGGGCTGCTGGCTTCGGCGCATCTTGATTGCGCACCGAGTCCAGCCTCGTATGCCTCACGACCTGCGGCAACGGCTGCGGCAAATGCCCTGGCCATACGCACTGGATCGCCTGAAACCGCGATGGCGGTGTTGACCAGCACGGCATCCGCCCCCATTTCCATGGCTTCCGCCGCATGAGAAGGTGCGCCTATTCCTGCATCCACCACCACCGGGACATTGCTCTGCTCAATGATGATGGAAAGGAGCTCACGGGTCACAAGCCCCTTGTTGGTCCCTATCGGGGCTGCAAGCGGCATCACGGTAGCCGCACCCGCCTCTTCAAGACGCTTGCAGAGGACAGGGTCTGCCTGAATGTAAGGCAGCACCACGAATCCCATCTTCACAAGCTCTTCGGTGGCCTTCAATGTCTCCACCGGGTCAGGGAACAGATATTTCGGGTCCGGATGTATCTCCAGCTTGATGAAGTCGGTGCCGAAAGCCTCCCGTGCAAGCTGTGCCGCAAGTATGGCCTCCTCGGCATCCCTCACGCCGGATGTGTTCGGCAGAAGCTGGATTCCCGGAAATTTCACATGCGAAAGCATCTCATCCTGAGGATTGCTCATGTCTATGCGTTTCATTGCCACAGTGACCATTTCGGTGCCGGACGCCTTGATTGCTTCCGACATCAGTTCATTGGAACTGAATTTTCCTGTTCCCGTGAACAGGCGCGAACGGAATGTCCGTCCTCCTATCACCAGATCTTTCATTGCATTAAAATTCAATATGATAATTTAAACTTCCTTATTGCCCTTATCCTTTTTGCCGCCGCTTCAGGTGTCACATCCTTCCAGACATAACCGAGAAAGGCCGCCCCTCCGAATCCGTATTTTCCCAAAAGCGGCATGTGTTCCGGAAGTATGCCTCCGAGGGCAATCACCTTCGGCCCCAGGATGCCTTCATGCCCGGCTTCCATCAGCTGCTGTTCCGAAAAATGCGAACTATATCCCTGCTTTGAAATGCTGTCGAATATGGGACTGAGGAAAAGATAGTCCGACTGTCCGGAATGCTCCAAAACCTCCCCGAAAGAATGACACGAACGGCTGACAAGCCCGCAGAACCCGTCCGGGACCTGGGGATTGCGAGTATTCAGATGCACTCCTCCTGCCCCGTATTCCGTTGCGAGCGGCAGATGGTCCTGGAATGTGAGCCGTTCTCTGAACTGCTCCGGCACGGCCTCCACCAGCCGCCTGAAATCCTTTTCCGACGAGTCCGGCTTGCGGATGTGCACCCGGTCCGCCCCTTCGCAAAGAAGGATGCGGATGATCTCTGCCTCATCGGCGACAAATTCCGGAGGCGTGATGACAATGACTTTCATCATCCGCCGCAGACGGCCCTTATGACCGTGACTTTTGCCCCTTCTTCAAGCATTGTGCTGTCCCAGTCCGCACGGGGCACCACCTTGTTGTCCACAGCTGCCGCCGTGCCTTCAGTGCTTATGCCCTGGCTGCTGAGCAGGTCCGAAAGCGAGATTCCTGTCCCGACTTCGACCGGAGAATGATTGATGTAGACTTTCATGGCTCTTCCTTTGTCTTGCGGGTGCCATGCACGGAGAATTCCGTCTTTCTATGAACGGGAACAAGTCCTTTCGGCGGTACTGGCCGCATCAAGTTCATAGGGTATGATCTCAGCCCGCACTCCGGCAGGCACCCCTCTTGTTTCAATGTTTGGACAAATGTAAGAAACTCTTTTGAAATTTTCCAAAAATTCTTCTGACTCTTTCCCTTTCGGAAAATAAACAGGGATGCCCAGGCCGATTCAGGCTTTCTGGGCATCCCCGATTGTCATTTTTCTATTGCTGCCGGGAGCCGGCTTTTGCTGTCATCTCCGGCCTTATTCTTCGGAGCCGGCTGCAAGACTCATGGTCCCCTTATAATCCATTTTCAGTGGGGTGCCGTCTGCCAGACAGACATCCAGGCAGACATGGAACACGCCTGACCTGTCGTCAGGGACTGTCACGCTGTATGTCCCGCCTTGGGGTTCCCTGAACTGCGAGTACAGATGCACAGGATCCTCATACACAATGATATAGTCATCATTATGGTCCTGGTCCAGTGTCCCTACCTTATGCTGTTCCCCGTCGCCCCAATAGGTCCTTATGGAAAAAAGAAGGCTGGTACTCAGCTCTCTGTCCTTGCTGAGAGGAGAAAATACGAAGGTATAGTAACTTTCGTTTTCAGTGAAGGCTGCTGTCAGGATGTCGTAGGTCTTCCCGTCGAACTCGTATGTGCCGAGAACCTCAGCCGCCTGTCCCGTATCAGGAGTCTCCTGCCCGTTCCCCTCCGGATTTTCTTTCTGGCATGATGCCGGCAGCGTGGCTGCGGCAATAAAAAATGCCGCAGCGGCTGCCATATTCAAAATTTTTCCTGTCATTCTTGCCATCGGATGATATGTTGCTATTCAACGATTACTGCCGTGCCGGAATAATGTCCGGAAAGATCGCTGTAAGTGGTGAAGTCAAGCACAATCTGGTCTTCAACCAGCGATACATCAAGTGTGCCCACTACTGATCCGTCTTCTTTGTATTGCCAGGTTTTACCTTCATATTCGAACTTGAGATCTTCCTTATACGTTGAAAAACCGACAGGTCCAGCATTGAATACCTCAGCAGGGGCAGTAATATGTATAGCCCCCATATCCTCAAATTCACTTACATATTCAAGGTTGCCGACTTCACTGACATAAATGTGCCATATATCGGCATCAGATTTGTCAACAAGCACAGATTGGATAGCTTGGGTAGCACCGTTATATGTGAATTCATTAGGCTCTTCAGGTACATAATCAGCTGACACGGCCGTTCCGTCATAGCTGACGGATATTGCAGTACCATTACCGAAAGTCACTGATATCTCTGCCGTGAATGATGCAGGATCAGACCCGCTCCTGCTTACATTGATAGTGCCCGTTGCTCCATCAAGCTCTGTGTTATCGAACATAAGAGTGTATTCTTCATTTGGAGTATTGTTTACATAAAATGCCGAAAATGTCTTGTTGGTATTTGTTATGTCAAACTCATTGCCTGTAAGATCATCCTCATTCAAGACAATGCAAAAATAATCCAGAGCAAGATCAATTTCTCCAAAATATTCAATGGCAGCAGATGTAAAATAGAGGTAGACATTACCATCGCCGTCATCCAGATAGAATGATGCACGAAGCGGCTGTGTGTTTCCGTTAATTGTGATAGTATTTCCTTCCTCCGGGGCCGGCTCTTCCATCACGGCAGAAGCATTGATCCCGACTTCAGTTCCGTCGGTGAAAGCAAGAGACATGAGCAGCGTATATGTATTTGTCCCTTCTTCGTGATTCATTCTTGCCGAACCGCTTTCAAGCATATCAGGAGTTATTTCCATTGTCTCGGTATCATCATCCCAAGTATATATTTCAAGAATTTCTTCTTTGAGGTTGATGTCTCGATTGAGAGCCTGAGGCATTACAAGCACCTGAATAAATTCACCATTGAACACTTCGTCAAGCGTTGTATTATCAGGAGATGCAGTGAATGTGATCTGGCCTTCATGTGGAAAAGCGAATGCCGAGCCAACCGGGCTTTCAACACCATCCACCACGAATGTCATTTCCTTTTCAGGGTAGACGGATTCTTCAGGAGGGGTGACAGTGCCCGGGCCGTCAGGATTGTCCGGAGTCTCAGGTGTGTTGTCTTCGCAGGATACGAATGCGGCGACAGCCAATGCAGCTGCAGCAAGCCGCAGAAATTTCATTGTGACTTTCATCTTGTCGGGGATTTAAGGTTATAATAGATAATTGAGAGATTCTGTGACAATCAGAGAGGAATCTGGCCGTCAGTGGTCCATACTCCGCTCACAGAAAAGGCAGGATCACTGCAGTCTGTAAGCTCTATTGTAAGTGTATGGGCATTACCGTCACGCTCCACAGTCACCTTTCCTCCGGTGATGCGGCCGTAATTCACCCACATGCCGTCGGACAATTCCTGATACCATGTGCCGGTATTATATTCGAAAACATTTGCACATCCTTCTACAACCCGGAACGGCACAATATTTTCTTTCGGCATGTACGAGCCGCCTGAAATCCTGCTTGCCATGGTGTATTCTCCTGCCGGTATCCCGTCTTGCGGGTCGGCATCAGCAGGGACGAGAAGCTCCAGATGGAGAAGTCTGCCCGTTCCGGCCGGATAATCTGCGGAAATGTCAACTCCTTTTTCTGCAAGATACAGCAGGAAGAGACGGTAATTGTTTTCTCCCGTCACAAAGAAATCTCCCTTGTCCAGCAGCCTGGCCTCGGTGAGACCGTCCAGTTCTATGTCTTCCTTAAGATTCGAGTTGGGAATATCCTGGCTGCTGCCCTGGTCAGAATTGTCCACCGGATTGAATTCGCCCGTGTATGAGAAATACCGTTTGGTATATTGCGTCCCCACGAGAATGCCGTCAATTGTCCAGGTGCCGTCTTCATTGGCAGTAATGCTGAAGCTGCCTTCCCGGATCAGATCCGGTTCAAACTCGTATTCTCCGGCCGGTATGTCGCCGTAGAATGTGCCGCCGGGCATGGTGATGCTTCCGAGCGGAGTGTCGATATTGTAGATTTCTCCCTGAATATAGGTGCTTTCGGCAAGTCCGGAACTTGAGGGCATGCCATATTGGCCCTTAAGATAATTGAGAGAAGGCTCCTGAGCCTGGTTAACCGGAGCATAGAAATTGATGCACAGGTATTGCCCCGGGCCGATAGGATTGCCTCCGACGACTTCCATGTCGGTATAAAGATTGAGCAGCCATTCGTCCGGGAGCTCATCATCACCTCCATTCCCGTAATAGATAAGATTCGCATTTACATAATCAGGCCTCTCCGGAACAAGTTCTTCAAATCCTCCCGGTGTCTGCGGCTGCTGACCTGTATTTCCGTCCCCGTCCTTCTGGCATGATGCCGCGAATGCGGATGCAGCAAGAAGCATGAGAACAATTTTCAGGTTCTGTCTCATAAATAATGATTGTTTTATGGAATTATTGATTGATCAGTTACGGATGTTAAGTTCAAATAAGTATTGCATGGCATTTTCCTGCCGA
Organism: uncultured Bacteroidales bacterium; assembly: GCA_944323825.1. Classification (GTDB taxonomy): domain Bacteria; phylum Bacteroidota; class Bacteroidia; order Bacteroidales; family UBA932; genus Cryptobacteroides. Next base: position 42,326 of record CALUTY010000014.1, on the reverse strand, counting down.
ACTTATTGTGATTGACCGGGCAAAGATAGGAATAATTTTGTTTTTCATGAAATGCCTGACATGATTTTCATTTCAGAAACGGCATGCCCGCCGAGATGTCCCGAATGAAACAGGATGCGACAGCCCGCGCGGGCTGTCGCATCCACAATATGATTCCAGGCCTGAATTGACCTTTGGTTTTCATGCACAGATATTATTTCACCATCATTGCCTTGGCCTGTACACCAGGATATTTTGCCTTGAGACTGGTGAATGCCGGCATGCTGCTGGCGGAGAATGACGAACCTGTAACGGCCGAGGTGTCGTCAGATACATAAGTCAGTTCCAATGTTCCGGCGAATGAGCTTGGATTCTCGCCGAAGATACTCATTCCGCCTTCAGCAGAGAAATAATACACATCCATTGCAACCACATTAAATGTTCCAGTTACAGTGCTCTGATCCGGTAATGATGCAGTCAGTTCCCCTTCATACGGAAGACCCGTTGCAGTATTGCCGGACTTTGTAAATATGAATGCAGGATAATCGCCATTCACACTGCCGATATAAGAGTCATATCCAGGGATGGAAATATTTGAAAATACATACCATGCAATATAATCACCCTCGGCAGGGTCAGTAATCTGCACCGGATAAATTTCAAGTGTGCCATCGGCAGCTATTATGCCGAGTGCAGGAGTCTGCCCCAAACCTTGGTTTGCCGCAACTTCATCAAAATCAGGACACAAACCATACACATATACCAGGCTTGCCCCTGATTCAGGATCTGATTGTCCGGTGCTGACAATGGTAACAGTACCGGTTTTTTCTTCATCGACAACTTGTTCTATCACAAATCGCGGATCATCAGGATCCGGTCCCCATGTCAGAGTCTGTGAAGAAGTTATTGACCATGTGCCTTCCCAACTTGAAGGAGTAGGCGCAGCACCATTTTCAACAGTTGCTTCAACCCCTGCCCAGTTGGAGTCTTCATAAGCCTCATCTGCAGAAACGGCCTTTACACGGATGGAATATGTGCCGGATGCCTGGCCTGTCATTGTGAAACTCGTGTTTTGGGTGCTTGTTTCAGTGCCTCCGTTGACGGTGTATGAATATGAATCCGCATGTTCAACGGCAGTCCATGATACGGTGAAGGTACCGTCCTCAGGATAGCTGACTGACAATGCCGGAGTGGCAAGCTTGGTGGTGCTGCTGCCCTCTCCGTCTCCCTGAGGGTCATCCTTCTGGCAGGATGCCAGCATTACTGTGGCGGCAACGGCTGCTGCAGCCATTGACAACGCTTTTCTGATAGTAATTTCCATAATGTCTTGTGTTAAATATGGTTTTTTAACAAATCAATTTATGAACTGAGTATACGGCATTCGCCGGAAGCATGTCAGAAAGAATAGCCGATTCCCACCGAAAAGGTGTTCTTCATCGGAGAGTCTTTTCCGGCAATGAGATAAGCGGCATCTATGTTTACTCCGCAGAATCTGAAACCGAGACCGGCTGAAGCAAATGAAGGGATGCCGTTCTTCTCCGAACCATAATGGTAGCCGGCCCTTATTCCTATAATGCTGTTGTACATATATTCAGCCCCGACTGAACCGAAGCCGGCAGCAGGTCCGCCGAAGTAAACCCCGCCTTCAATTCCCGCTGAAACATGATGCCGTTCAAAATCATTTTCATAGACAGCGGAAAGTTCAGCATTCATCGGAAGACTGAATCCTGTTCCCGATGCAGACTTCACGGGAACTCCGAGGTTGTTGCCTGAGAGAGAGAAACTGAAATCATCGAGGCGGTACATTATCTGTATATCGGCAACAAATGTATCGAATGATGTCTTGTACAGGTCGCTTTTAGGAGCAAGCACGCTGCGGGCATAATTCAGAGCCAGACCTGCCGACATGTTGTCCATAAAACGGTATGATACACCGGCACCGATTTTAAAATCTTTCGGGGTAAAGCGTCCGGCATCAGCACCGGAGGCATCCATGAGCCCGTAAGAAGCGTTTATTCCGGCAAGGGCGCCGAATGTGACGCCGAACCTGTCGCCGATGTTATATATACCGCCGAGGGCTATCATATTGTTGTCGGCAGACGACGGTTGCCACAGCCCGTATGATGCTCCTGCAGAAAATGATCCCTCAAGGAACGGCACAGCTGCAACATTGTCGAACTGCGCATATGCAGACGGGGCCATTCCGGAAGAAACGCCTCCCATAGACGCAGTGCGCGGTGAAACCGGAACATTAAGGAACGGGAGTGCGGCCGATTCCTGTGCTGATGCACCGGCTGCCGGAAGGAGGACGGCAGCCGCAACCGCTGCCATGTATGCTATTGTTCTCATCAGATGTCAATTCTATAATTTAACAAAAGAGGACTTTGCCGTCTGTCCGTCAGGATATGTGAGTATAACCACATATTGACCGGGGGCGCAATGGGACATGTCTATCGAAAGCGGCGAAGCCATCGATATGGTGACATCTTCCGAGCAGACCTCTGAACCGGAAGCCGTACGTACCGTGACATTGCATGATGTCTGCTCAGGTGTACGGACATTGACGGTTGAAATCACGGGATTCGGATAGACGTCGAATGACCTGTCTGCCGCGCGTACCTGGACAGTGAACTGTACAGACACATTGGCGCCACGGGCATCAGTAACAGTGAGCTTCACATCCGCATTCCCTGCTGCCAGTCCGGTGAGGGTCACTACCCCTTCAGCATATGAATAGGACACTATGTTCCTGTCAGACACTGAACCGAGGACAGTAAGCGCTTCCCCGTCCTTGTCTGTAAAATAGTCTGCTGTATTCAATGTGACTGATGAACCTATACCATTGATATATTGAGTCCCTATCTCATGCGTCACTTCAGGAGCATTGTTCGGAAGGATGGTATATTGCACACAAGCAGACATACTCAAGCCAGGAGTTTGAGATCAGGAAATATTGTGATAGACAAATGGGTATCGGAATCTGTCTCCGGAACAAAATCTTTCGAGAAACGCATACTTGGGCGCATGATACGGAAAATGGGAAAGGGGGACATGCTCATCTGTACCGAAATCTCAAGACTCGGACGCAACATGCTCATGATCATGTCGATACTTAACATATGCTCCAGCAAAGGCATTTCGATACATTCCATAAAGGACAATTTTGACCTTTCGGACAACATAAATTCAAAGATAATAGCCTTTGCCTTCGCCCTTGCGGCAGAAATAGAGCGTATACTCATATCGGAGCGCACCAGGGAAGCCCTTGCGCTGAAAAGGCAGTCCGGCGTCAGGCTCGGCCGCCCGCCCGGCAGTTCCCGGAAAAAGGTAACAGTTTATAATGAATGGGATAAAATCATTGAAATGATTGCATTGGGCACTCCACTGACAAAGGTTGCCAAGAAATATGGAATACACCGTAACACCCTCAGAAAATACTATATAGCCCATTTGAAAGGGCAAAATGAAAAAATTTGATGATTCCTTAAAAATTTCCATTTTAGGCAATTTTTCGGCATGGCATTACAAAAAATAAAAATTACGGCATTTTTAATGACAGTTTTGAAGTCGAGTATCGCTAAATCGGTACTCATTAATCAATCTGGAAGTTTCAGACATGTTTGGAATATTGATTTATTATTACAAACTTTGTGGATGATTTGCTGCAAAAAACGCCCGTTAAAAATACTGCATTTACAGGCTTCCGGACGAGACGGCAAAGCAAGAAGGAAAGGGTCGGAAGCGGTGCTGCAGGGACGGATGAGACGGGTACGGGAGATAAATCATGCTACTCAATATTTATGTTTAATTTAAAGATCAACAGATGAAAAAAATCAGATTTTTTTTCACAGTGTTGTCGGTCTTCTGTGCAGTACTTGCCTACGGGCAGGATATGATTACTGTCAGCGGGACAGTGACGGATGCCTCCAATGGAGAGCCGGTTCCGTTCGCTTCAATCCAGCTGAAGGGCACGATGACCGGTGCCAATACTGACGGTGACGGAAATTTCTCCATGGATGTGCCGCCGGAGGGAGTTCTGATATTCTCTTCAATCGGATATCAGACCGTAGAGGTGGAAATTGCAGGGGCAACCATACTCAACATAGCCCTTCATCCCGATTCGGAAATGCTGGAAGAAACCATAGTCGTGGCATATGGCACGGCAACAAGATCATCATTTACCGGCTCGGCTTCGTCGGTGGATTCCGACAAGCTCGCAGAAAGGTCAGTGTCGAACGTGTCCACGGCACTGTCCGGACAGATGGCCGGAGTACAGGTGGTGCAGTCAAGCGGAAGGCCAGGTTCTGACGCCACGATCCGCATACGCGGAATAGGGTCCATGTCAGCGTCCAACAATCCGCTTTATATTCTTGACGGCGTCCCTTATGATGGAAGCATATCAAACATCAACCCTGCGGACATCGAATCAATGACAGTGCTCAAGGATGCTGCGGCAAACGCCATCTACGGAGCCCGCGGTGCCAACGGCGTGATTCTCATCACCACAAAAAAAGGCAAGACAGGAGAGGCGAAAGTCACCATTGATGCGAAATGGGGTTCCAACAAAAGGGCAATCCCGAACTACGATGTGATAGACAATCCGGGGCAGTACTATGAACTCATGTACCGGGCGCTGTACAATTCACAGATATCTCTGGGACAGACATCGGCCGAAGCATTCAGATATGCGGACAATACGCTGTTCAACACCGCGAACGGAGGTATCGGCTATCAGGTCTTCACTGTGCCCACCGGAGAAAAGCTCATAGGAACCAACTTCAAGCTCAACCCGAATGCCACCCTCGGCTACAGCGACGGGGAATATTACTATACCCCGGATGACTGGTATGACGAAATCTTCGGGAAAGGCAACCTGCGCCAGGAATACAATGCCACAGTATCCGGAAGCACGGAAAGGATAAACTATTATGCCAGCTTCGGATATCTCGATGACACGGGACTTGTGAACAATTCGGGATTCAACCGTTACAGCGGACGCGGCAAGGTTGACTATCAGGCCAAGGACTGGCTGCGCATTGGCACCAACTTGAGCTACAGCCAGGCAACATATACAGGAAATGCAAACGAGGATTCAGGGTCTTCCGCCAACCTCTTCTACATAGCCAACATGATAGCGCCGATATATCCTATGTATGTCCGTGATGCAAACGGTAACATAATGTATGAAAGCGCCACCGGGACACCCATATATGACAACGGAGCAAACTCAACCAATGCGCAGCGTCCGTTCATGGGAAATGCCCGTCCGGGAGCGATGATCGACAATGACCGCTACACCGACATCAATACGACATTCTATGGGCAGTGGTATGCTCATGTCACTCCGGTGAAAGGGCTTACTTTCAGTGTCAACTATTCCCTCACGGAATCCAACGACAGGACCAACAACCTCAGCAGCCGCTGGGGAGGAAGTGACGAAGAGAGCGACGGTGCAGCCACCGTCACCCACCAGAGGATATCCGGCATCAATTCCCAGTATCTGGCGAACTACAAGAACACTTTCGGGAAACATTCCATTGAGGCGCTTGTCGGATATGAGCAATACAGGCTCAAGATACAGGTACTGCAGGGATACAATGACCATCTCTACAATCCGTTCATCGGGGAACTCGGCAATGCCGGAGGCACCACGAACAAGGATGTGACATCATATACCGACAACTATATGACGGAAGGAATCCTTTCAAGGGTACAGTACAATTATGAGGACAGATACTTCCTCAGTGCCTCCTACCGCCGCGACGGTTCATCAAGGTTTGCTCCAGGCCACCGGTGGGGCGACTTCGGAAGTATCGGAGGGGCATGGCTCATGTCAAAAGAGAATTTCCTCGCCGGAGCATCAGGATGGCTTGACATGCTGAAGTTCAAGGCCAGCTGGGGTGTCCAGGGAAATGACAACCTCGGAAACTACTACCCTTATCTGGACCAGTATGACGTCACCTATTCGGAAACCACCGGAGAATATGCCAAGACCTTGTCCTATAAGGGAAATGAAGAGATCACATGGGAGACTTCATACTCTTTCAACACGGGATTTGACTTCGGATTCTTCGGAGACAGGCTCGGAGGTACGCTGGAATACTTCAACCGCACCACATCAGACCTGCTCTACAACCAGCCGGTTCCGAACTCTTCCGGAATCACCACCGGCTACATTCCTACAAATGTGGGCCGGATAGTGAACCAGGGTCTTGAGCTCGACCTCTACGGCACGCTCATCAGCACCAGGAACATCAACTGGAGCCTGAATTTCAACCTGACCTATCTCTCCAACAGGATCGCCGACCTGCAGGAGGATGTAAGGGACGAGGGCATAAGGGAGTCTTCCCGCATATACAGGATCGGAGGCTCGCTCTACCAGGCCTATTACAAGAGGTTCGCAGGAGTGGACAGCGAGACCGGAGAGGCACTGTACTATATTGATCCCGACAACGGGGACTTCAATACCACCACAGACTACAATCAGGCACAGCAGGCCGACTGCGGAAGCACCCTTGCACCGGTATACGGAGGTTTCGGGACATCACTTTCCCTATACGGATTCGATGTGTCGCTCCAGTTCTCATACCAGCTCGGGGGAAGACTCTATGACGGTACATACCAGTCTTTGATGCATACGGGAACTTCATCCACAGCCGGAACCAACTGGCACAAGGACATACTCCAGTCCTGGACTCCTGAAAATTCAGGAAGCAGCATTCCGCGGCTTAATGCCGGAGATGACTCTTACCAGCTGGACAGCGACAGATTCCTTGTAAGTTCAAACTATTTGAGCATAAACAATATAACCATAGGATATACTTTCCCTGAAAAATGGATAAGCAAGCTTCATATCGCAGGACTCAGGATATATGCCACAGGTGACAACCTCTGGGTATTCTCAGCAAGGCGGGGCCTTGACCCGAGAATGTATTTCGGAGGAACCGGAGGATCCAATTCCAACGGCAATTTCACCTATTCCTCAATGCGCAACATTTCAGGCGGTATTACCCTCACTTTCTAAAATTGGAAGATGACGATCATGAAAAGAACAAATCAATATTGTATAACAGCCTTGTCGGTCCTGCTGCTTGCATCATGCTCTGCAATGGATGAGATGGTCCCGGAAGGCTCCACTACCACTTCACAGCAGGTACAGGATGCCACTTCAGTCATTCCGGACAGGTCAGAAGCCGATGTAGCCGGCATCTATTCATACGCCGGACAGGCCTTTGCCACCCTGGGGGCAAGCCAGGGAGCGCATAATGATTTCGGCTATCCGTCTGTCTGCATAGCACAGGATTCCAACGGACCGGACATGGTCTGCAGCAACAGCGGATACAACTGGTTTTCACCAAGCTATGACTATTCGGACAGGCAGTACAACTATATCTTGTGCTATCTGCGCTATTCTTTCTTCTACAATCAGATACGACTCTGCAATGACGTGCTTTCAGGACTTGTGGGCACAGATTACTCCACGGCCTCAGATGTGACGAGACATTCGGCAGGCCAGGCACTGGCAGTAAGAGCCTTCGACTATCTCTGCCTTGCCCCGTATTACCAGTTCAGATATGTTGACAGCCAGGATCTCCCTTGTGTACCGATAGTGTCCGAAAGCATGACACAGGAAGAATACACACAGAATTCCAGGGCAACAGTAAGGCAGGTCTATGACCGCATAATCACAGACCTCACACAGGCGATAGACCTGCTGGAGGGTTATAGCCGCGGTACTGACAAATCAAGAGTGGACCAGCAGGTGGCATACGGGCTGCGCGCAAGGGCATATCTCTACATGGGAATGTATGAGGAGGCAGCTGCCGATGCTGAAGCCGCAATGGCGGGATATACCCCGTACACAAGGGATGAAGTCAGCACACCTGCATTCTGCAACATGACCGACCACAACTGGATGTGGGGAATACTGCAGGAATCCGACCAGGTACAGGGTCTGATAAGCTGGCCTTCTCACCTCGGCTCTTTCTCTGCGACAGGATATACCACAGGCACCGGAGTGTACAAGCGCATCTCCACCCTGCTCTACGACCAGATACCTGATACGGATGTCCGCAAAGGGTGGTGGACCGACAGCAGGAACCAGTCCCCTCTTCTTGACGGGCTTGAGTGGCCGGGCTATCCGGGACGAGACATCGCTTCCCTTACGATACCGAACATCAAGGTCGCCTTCAGCAACTATACAGTCGTGAAATTCGGAATGAAAAGCGGGATAGGAAGCACGGACAACGCCAGCGACTGGCCAATCATGAGAGCGGAAGAGATGCTGCTCATACAGGCTGAAGGCCTTGCCATGAGCGGACAGGTATCCGAAGGAAGACAGGTGCTTGAAAACTTCATCAGGACATACCGCGACCCGGAATACACATGCGAAGCCAATACGGCAGAGGCTCTACAGAATGAAATATGGAAGCAGCGCCGCATCGAACTGTGGGGAGAAGGCTTCTCGATGTCAGACATAATGAGGCTCAACAAGCCTGTCGTGAGAATCCACGGAAGCAGCATTTACAACTGGCCCGACTCCTATGCATTCAATGTGGCAGCCGGAGACCCGTATCTCCTTCTCAGATTCCCTCAGCAGGAAATCAACACCAACAACGCCGTCGCCTCGGACCCGAATGGCGGAGGCTCTGCACCGCAGCCGAGACAGAATGGAGACCTCAGGGACGGAGTCACGGACTAAAACGGAAATTAAACAGCTGAATCATGACAACAAGAATAAATATGATATTGTTCACCGCATTGACTGCCGTATGCCTTTCTTCATGCAAGGACGAGGAATGGCAGCCTGGGGCGGAGTCCAACTATTCTGGAATAAATGTATATTTTGTCCAGCCCGAAACATACTATTCACTTCAGCCTGATGCCACGGAAATCACCTTTACAGTGCAGAGGGATGATGCCCCTTATGAGGACCAGTATGTCCCGGTAACTCTGACAAGTGTTCATCCCGATGCATTCGAAACACCGGAACCGGTATTCTTCCGGGCAGGCGAACTTGAGGCCGAACTGACGATATACTTTACGGACAGGATGCAGCTTTTCCATGAATATGCATTCTCCATCGCCATCGACGAGAATTACACCCAGCAGTACATGGAACAGACGGACAGCCCAAGGATAGATGTGACGGTCATCAAAGAGGACTATGCACCTGCATATTCCTGCCGCTATACCTGCGGCGGTGTGCAGCTCGGACTCATAGAATGGACCAGCGCCACCAGGATGGTCGAGCTGGAATATTCCGAAATTCTTGATGCATACAGGGTTGACTTATGGGGACATGGCAATTATGTCAGATTCTCTGTCGGGGAAGAATCTTCCAATGTCTGCAGTCTGACCCTTGATGCACAGACATACAATACTGGTGAAACCTACACGAACGGAGATGAGACATACGATGTCATGACAAGCGTTGCAGGCGAATGTACATACAACACAAGGTCAAGACTGTACACATTCCCGTTCACATACAGCTTTAACGGCAATGCCGCAGGGACATCCCAGGATCAACTTCTTGTAATAAGCGAATTATGAAAATGAATCACAATATGACAATTGTCGCTGCAGGGCTGTTCCTTATGGCCACAGCCTGCAGCGTGGACCCTATCGGAAGAGAGCCGGATCATGGAGCAGCGATTGCCCCTGCCGGGAAAATAATAAACACTTCCCTCAACTCGGAAAAAGGATCGCTTCTGATACGGCTCAACGACGCATCACAGGCTGATGCCGTCAAAGCGGTACTTGAATCATCCGGAGTCGTGCTCACTCCCCTTTTCCCGGGGCTGACTGCAGCCACTACAAAAGCCGGTTCCGCTGAAAACAGACTGGCCAGATGGTGTGAGCTCAAGTTCAGCAAGTATGCTGACCTTGACAGCATTGCAAAAGTACTTTCAGGATTTGAAGAAGTCGGGAAAGTGCAGTTCAACAATACATACAAAAAGGCATCCGACGGGCGGTCTTACCGTCTTTCTGCAATCCCGACAAAGGCGGATTTCAGCGATTTCAATGACCCTCAGCTCGCAAACCAGTGGCATTACCACAATGACGGGAGCGCGGACCTTGCCGCTACGGCAAGACGCGGGGCAGACATAAATGTAGCTGATGCATGGCGCCTTGAGACAGGAAGGCCTGATGTAATAGTGGCCATAATCGATGAAGGCGTGCAGTACAACCATCCCGACCTTGCGCAGAACATGTGGGTCAATACGGCAGAACTGAACGGCACTCCAGGAGCAGATGATGACGGCAACGGCTACATAGATGACATTTATGGTTATAACTTCGTAAATGATACAGGTGAAATCGGGTGGTCCACTGACGGCAACAGCGGACATGGAACCCATGTGGCAGGAACAGTGGCAGCGGTCAACAACAACGGCACCGGCGTATGCGGCGTAGCCGGGGGTGACGGCTCTTCCGACAGCGGAATACGCATGATGACGCTGCAGATATTCAACGGAGGAGGTACAACCAATGACGCCATAGAGACAAGGGCCATCTATTATGCGGCAAGAATGGGTGCAAGCATCATACAATGCTCATGGGGCAGCACAGCCGGGGCATATCAAAATGACCAGCAGTATTCCTCAGCAAATGCCGGTGCAGAAGCGCTTGAATATTTCCTTACGCACCCTAACTGCCGGGAAGCCATTTCGGACGGCAACATTGCAATCTTTGCCGCAGGGAATGATGCGACAGGCATGGCTTCCTATCCTGGCGCAAGCAGGGACTGCATCTCCGTCACCGCATTTGCTTCCGACAATCTTCCGGCATACTATACCAATTACGGTCCGGGATGCAATATAGCCGCTCCGGGAGGCGAATATTACACGGGAGAAACTTTCAGTGAGGAAACATGCGTACTCTCCACAATGCCAACCGTGGCCATACCATCCATCAATGATGACGGCACCACATCATATTCTGTCACTGACTATGGATATATGCAGGGCACCTCGATGGCATGTCCGCACATGTCCGGAGTAGCGGCCCTCGGAATATCATACGCTCTGGATCTCGGGAAGACATTCACAAGGGATGAATTCGTCACACTTCTGACGACATCAGTCAATGACATAAACAGTTATCTCGTGGGGACGAAAACAACCCTCATCACATCTTCGTCCGGCACCTCCTCCATAGGCAATCTCGAACTTGCACCTTTCGCAGGGAACATGGGCACCGGAACGATTGACGCATGGAAAGTGCTCATGCAGATCGAAGGCACTCCTTGTCTTATGGCAGAGGTCGGGAAATCACAGAGAATCAACCTTGACTCAGTATTCGGGGGAGGATCAGAGGATCTCACATACCTCGGGGTTGAAATTTCAAAAGAAGACTACGATGCCATAGGGCTCATGACCGAACCGGTCATCAAGGGCGGGCAGCTTCTCATACAGCCGACAATCTATGGCTCGGCAAAAATGACGATAAGGGCAATTGCCGGCGGCAGCCAGACAGGCGGCGGCGCCAATATGGGCGGCATGGAGATTTCCAAAGAGGTCTCTGTCATCACACGCGGAATCAGCAACGGCAACGGCGGCTGGCTTTAAATCTCTAAAAACAAAAAAGGCAATGACAATGAAAAGAATCCTATACATCCTGGCCACTGTCCTCTGCATTACGGCACCGGTCTCATGTCAGAAAACCGGAGAAGAGGGAACGGACATTTCCGGAGAATGGCATCTTGTCGACACCGGGGGGCTCATTGACGGACAACAACTTGACATACAAGTATATGTTCATTTCAACAATGGCAGCTTCGAACTGTTCCAGCGCCTTGGCGAGAAGCAGACCCGCTGGTGGGTCTATTCAGGGACATACTCGACATCCGACAATGTCCTCAGCGGAAGATATTCCGACGGGACTCGCCTCGGAGGCACCAGCGGAGAGGGATATGCCATCTCCCTCGAAGGCGGCACCCTGACATTGACTTCAGTCTTCTCAGGCGAGGTCAGCATATACGAAAGTGCAGAGATACCTGACGAAGTAAGGGAAAATGCAGTCGCACCAGTCAGGTCGGCTGAAACAGCCGCGCCTGTTCCATTGCTGTGACAAAAAACGGCCATTTTCAATAATCCAAGTCACTAACTTAATTTATATGGTTATGAAAATCAAAAGTTTGTTCGGCTATGCAGTAGCGATGTCTCTGCTGGCTTGGGGATTTTCAGCATGTACAGAAGAAAATCCGGAAAATCCTGATGGCAACGGCGGAGGGACAACCTCAACCATTCGCTACAGGGTATCAGTGGATGATGAATCCATAACAGAAAATTCTGTCACAGTGAATGTGACATGTAACGGTACAGAAAGCGACACTTGGTATGCTTTCATTACTGACGACCTTGACAGCCCTACAGAAAATGTTATAGCTGCAGCCGTAGATGCACTTACAGATGTCGCATCCGCACTCAGATCAGGCAATGATGCAGTTGAATTCAGCGGCCTCACCGCAAATACCGACTACAGGGTAGTGGTGACCGGGCTTTTGAGCGACGGCACAGTGACCGGAACTCCGGATGAAGATGAATTCACTACCTCCCGTGATGCGAACACTTGGGAAACGAACCCTAACTGGAGTGTGGCATACAATTCAAGAGGGACATTCGAAACTCTAGCCGGAAACATGTACGGAGACCTGATAGATGTCACGGTCACCAACGATGACTTGGGATACTGGTACCTGTCAACTGTCACCGTATCTGACTTTGAAAGCACTTATCATAACAATGCTGCCGAGTATATCAATAGCGTAATCACAGAACTCAATGCGTTGATCGAGGAAAATAACCAGATGTATCCGGAATACCCTGTGGCTATATTAGATTTAATTTATCAGGGTAGCGGCAGCATTATTCACGAGCCTCTGGAAGATACGCCGCACTACGCATTTGCGATAGGGATTGAGCCAGCAGGTACGACCGGGGAAGGGTCAGGTCTATATGCCCAATCTGAAAGCTTCTCACCTGCCGTTGAGGAAGCAAGCGACCAATTCAACTACTGGCTTGGTTCATGGGAAGTTACCGGAGATAACGATATCGTTGACACTTTAACTGTCGTTTCCTATATTCCGAACTACCAATATACTGTCCTTGGATGGCAGGATGGGCTCATGGATTCAGATAATGTCGGAATCCCTGCCTCATTTGATGCAGCTAGCGGAAACATGACTTTAGAGGCGAGTGAAAACCTCGGATTCTCATTTACTGATGAAAATTATGGCCAGATGAACGTCGTAATACTCGGATTCGTAGACGGGGATGACCTTGGCGGCCAATATGCAGGCAATGATGTCCGCATTACCGGTGCCCCATACGATGTTGCCGCCGCAACACCTGCAAATCCGACTCCGACAACAGATGAGACTGTCAATCTTGTCGGTCAAAATATACAATTGAGCGGCAACATGACTGCAGATTTCATCGGAATGCAGTATTATGGAAATATCGTATCGGGAGGAGCTCTATATTGGAATATAATCCCTCCATCTTTCCCTGCCACAATGAAAAGGATAGGAGAGAACACTTCCTCATCTGATTCCGCAGATATCAGAAGCACATATTCATCAATATGCACCTTGAAGACAGTACCTGCTGCCCTCAAGACAATGTCACCGCTGAAGACTGTCTACAAGGCAAGATGACGGATCAGTCCGTTTCATATTAATGGTTCAGATGCTGTCCGGATTGTCCGGGACGAAATTTTTTCTTTTCTGGGGAATCCGGACAGTTTTCATGATTTTCGATTTGATTTTTGAATTTATTGTTGACAACTATGAAAAATAAGATAAGGACTTTGCTCTGGACGGTTCTCCTTGCCGCCATTGCCGGAGGGGCAACAGGCTGCAGGGAAGACAACCTCGAACCGGACAACGGAGGGGACGGGGCAGTCTCCATTGAAATATCTGAGACAGACATATACGCCACTTCCGCGACTTTCACAATGCAGCTTTCAGGTGTAAGCTCATACGCATACGAAATTGAAGAAGGACCGGCGTCCGATGATCTTCCTTTGGGAGAAATCATCTTCTCAAATGCACAGCAGGAAGGCGGCAACGGTGTTTTTGATGCCGTTGACGGGCAGAACATGCTGTCGGTATACGGACTTGAGGGCTCCACTGAATACACTGTCTATCTTGCATTCAGAACCGGTTCCTCAATAGAAGTGCGTCCGCACACATTCACGACACCGGAATATACCGACATGATCTCAATGATCGAAGCTGACTGGTTCTCAATCAAATTCCATATTGAAGTGCCTGAAGACATGTATTGGAAATGGGGAATCATGTCCTCTGACATGTACTATCAGATGAAAACATTCGGTGCTTCAGATGTCGATTTCTTTTTAATGGGAAGCTACCCTGTCTATTCCGGACCGCAGACCATTGAACTCGAGAGCGGTGAAGCTATGTACGGGGACCTTGGCGGTGATCCTATATCTATAACACCGGGAACTGCATATTACCTGATCCTCTTCGAATGTGACGAGAATGGGGAAATTGACTATGAGGTAACAGGCAGCGGAGGAGGTATCGGAGGACTCATGAGCGTAGCTCCTGATCTCGGAGAATATACCACAGATTATCCTGATGACTGGATCACTTGCAACAGTGACTATGCCCGTCTCCAGTTCTGGACAAGACAGCCTGACCAGACTGAACACAAGGTGACGGCAGAGCAGGTCAATCTCACCGCAAGAAGGGCAGTATACAGATTTACGCCTGCAGATGAATCCGTACGGCAATACGGCATCGGAATTCTTTCCCAGGCCGAGTATGACCAGCTTGTCCAGTGGGTAGGAGAAAAAGGTGTCATCACCTATATCCTCAACTATCTTGCAACGCCATATACATCCAGACAGGAACTTGAATGGGAATTCAGTGAAGGCGTAGAAAACTATAAGCTTTTCGTGATTGCCACATATAACGAGAATTCCACACTGCAGAGCTCCGAAGTCATAGATGTGCAGCCGCTGCAGTCAGACCTGCCGCCGGTGGAACTCAATGTGGAGCATGTTGAAACTCCTGACGATGCCTTCACCATACAGTTCAAGGTGACGGCCCCGAACAAGGATGCAGCAGGAATCCGCTATGTGATGAACTACACTTCCGAATGGGAATCCATCCTGAGGCCAGAATACGGCATGGACGAAGCGTATGTACTCGACACCCATGGCGTCGACATCACTGACGCAGAAGTGCTCTCTGAGATAAACAGCGATGCCGGGTACATCATGAGCTTCACGACAGCAGAAATGACCGAATCAATGCTGGCAGTAGCTGCATACAATTCTGACGAAGTCCTTTCTGATGTAAAGACTGCAACAGGTACATCAGCCGAAGACTGGGGTGACGTTGAGCCGGGAGAGGAAAGTCCTCTTCTTGCAGGACTGGCCGGTGACTGGACTGCAACCTACTCCCACTCTGGCAGAAGCACTTCAACTGAACCGGAAGAAGCCACATTCAAAGTTACTCTTGCCACAGGACCGGAAGCAGGGCCTGAGTCATTCGGCAGCGGAGATGAAGGCTATCAGGGTCTTATGGACTACTGGACAGGACTGGACAGGACCGAGGAAGAGGCAGCAGCACTCATCGCTGATTATTTTAGCGAATACAAGGAACTTGCAGAGCATTATGCCGATAAATACGCAAGCCACAACCGTCTTGTAGCATGCGGCTTCGACCCGGCACAGGAATACATGAGTTCCTGGGATCTGTTCCTCGATACGGATTATGTGTCATACACAACCGATGAACTTTTCAATGACTACGGTCC
This sequence comes from uncultured Bacteroidales bacterium, assembly GCA_944323825.1. Lineage (GTDB taxonomy): Bacteria > Bacteroidota > Bacteroidia > Bacteroidales > UBA932 > Cryptobacteroides. The sequence continues at coordinate 26,550 of CALUTY010000014.1, read as the reverse complement.
GAAATTCTTCATCGAAGTGGACAGTGACGGCAATCTCGCCACAATGACCAATTCCGAAAGGGTAGCTCCGCTCTCGGCATGGTACTACTATGAGTATTACATGTTCGGCTACAGCAGGAATGCATCCAACTATGCCAACCCTGATTCATTCCCTACCGAACTGTCTGCGGACAATAATACCGTGACCATCAATCCGTATGTATACAACGGAACTTCATATTACCCTTCCGTAGGATATTATATGTCCGGAAACTATGCATCGTTCGTAACCATCGGCGCATCGCCTGTCGTCTTGACCAGAGGCTGGGATGAATCCGCATCAGCATCATCTTATGCCGTGACCGTCCCTGCTGCAAAGAAGACAGGTGCCTACAGGGGCAACCACCGTTTCATGAAGACAAGACTGCCTTCAGCGGAACATGTGAAAGTCATCCCGAGGGAAACATACGAACCTGTAACACTGGATGACATCGCAGCCAGATATAACGATATGGCGGAACATCTGAAAAAGTAGCTTTGCATCATCTAAAACGGCATGGGAAAAGGAAGCAACCGGGCGTCCGGACTTCCGGCCCATGCCTTTTGACTGAAAATATCATCGGCGGCATAACTGCTGCCGGCAGAAATCATAATCATTTTAATAACAGTTGAAAGTGAAGACATTGATAAATATTTTCATCGGCCTGCTCATCGGTTCGGGCCTTCTTTCCGCCCGGCCGCTGCCGGATGTGAAAGTGGAGAACATGGACGGGGAACAGGTCAGCATCAGGTCCGTGATGAATGGCAAGCCGGCCATAATCTCCTTCTGGGGTGTGACATGCAAGCCGTGTATCACAGAACTGAACACGCTCAACGAAGTAATGGAGGAATGGCTTGAAACCGTCGACTTCGACATCATTGCAGTGTCAGTGGATGACAGCAGGTTCTCATCAAGGGCGAAATCCATGGCGCAAGGCTATGACTGGCAGTTTGACTGCGTGTTTGACAAGAACCAGGATCTCAAGCGGGCCATGAATGTGTCCCTGACTCCCCAGACATTCATAGTGGATGCTGCCGGCAATATTGTGTATTCACATTCAGGGTACACACCGGGCAGTGAACAGGAGCTGCTTGACAAACTCATCGAAATCTCCGGGAAATGATGAAGAGGGCACTGCTGTTTTCCTTTCTGATGTCAGGTGCTGCCGTAATGGCCCAGGCCCAGGACAGCTTCTGGAGCAGGGGCAGCCTGACCGGAAGCCTTGAGTCCAACAGCATCTATTACATGCATGACGACGGGCTCGATCCATCCACTTCAGCAAACCCGGACGACAGGTTCGGCTCCAACAATTATCTGAAACTGGACTACACAAACGGCAGGTTTTCAGCCGGCATCCAGCTCGAAGGCTTCTTCCCTGCACTGCAGGGCTATGACTATGCCACCTACGGCAACGGACACAAGGCCATACTGGGCTCAAAATATGCAAGCTGGCAGGACGACATGTACGGATTCCGTGTCGGCGACATATTCGAACAGTATGGCAGCGGGCTCATATTCAGAAGTTATGAAGACAGGGCCCTGGGATTCAACAATTCACTTGAAGGAGTGCATGGACGCTTTGACTGGAAAGGGGTGCACCTCAGTGCCATGTTCGGCAGGCCGAGGCTCTATCTCGAATACGCCGAGTCAATGATCAGGGGGGCAGACCTGAGCCTCTCGCTTTCCGAGATGACAGGATGGAATGCGGCCAGTCTAAGCATAGAAGGCAGTTATGTGAACCGTTACGAAGATCTCATGAGCAATGACCTTTTCATTGACCGCCTCACGACCAACAGCCTTGACCTGTATTCGGGACGCGTCAATTTCGACTGGAACGGTCTGACTGCCAAATTTGAATACGCCGGGAAAAGCAAGGATCTCACGACTCAGGCAAGCCAGGAGATGACAGAAGGAAGCGCCATCCTCGCCGAACTCGGCTACAGCTACAGGCGGTTTTCCGTATTGGGCACATTCAGGCAGCTCAAGGACATGAACACCATGCTTTCGCTCAATGCGGCGGGCAACGGCAACACTCTCAATTATCTTCCGTCCCTTACAAGGCAGTATACCTACATGCTTGCCAACCTCAATCCATACCAGGTCAACGGAGACGGGGAAATCGGAGGCCAGGCAGACATCTATTATTCGCTCAGGAACCGCAGGACAAGGTCGAAATACTGGAACTTCCATGTGAACTTCTCGACATTCTATTCCGATGCGGCACACACGATGGGCGAGTCAAGGCTGCTGTGGAGGGACATAAATGCCGATGTGGAACGCCAGTGGAACAAGAAATGGAAGACTTCCGTTCTCGTTTCAGTCCAGGAATGGAGCCCGTCGCACGGAATGCAGGAAGCCACATACGCATCCAACATCTTCGTGGTGGACAACACATACAAGATCACACCGAAGATGTCCGTGAGACTCGAACTCCAGTACCTTTATTCCACGGATTATGAAAAGGACTGGATGGCCGGACTTCTTGAGTTCAACATGGCTCCCCGCTGGAGCATAACGGTAAGCGACATGTACAACCACGGCACTTCCGGGAAACACTACTACAACGCATCGGTTTCATACACCCGGAAGAACACCCGCATCCAGCTCGGCTACGGGCGTGTGCGTGCCGGATACATCTGTTCCGGAGGAGTATGCCGCTGGACACCGGCATATACCGGAGCCAATCTTACAGTGACATCATCGTTCTGAAAAAAACATAAAAAAAAAGAAAATGAAAAACACAAAATCACTGATATTCTGTGCAGCCATTGCCGCTGCCATTTTCCCATCATGCTCAGGGAAAGAAAATCCTGACAATCCGGATGCACTTCCGGACGGGGTGGTCATAAGGTCATCCGCATCATTCATCGCAGCCGGCGGAAACGAGTCCGTCACCCTGACGGTATATGCCGACGGGGTGGATGTGACTTCCGATGAGGGCACCACCATCTTCATCGTAGAGGACGGCAGCACTTCAGTCTACGAGTCAACCACATGGTCTTCATCTGAAGTATGCGAAGTGCAGTTCTTCGCAAGCTACAATGCAGAGATTTCTGAACGCATTACGGTGCGTGCAGTCAGCGGGGCGGAGGAAGTCCCTGAAGACCCGGATGCCATCAACTATGATTTCGTGAAGAACACCATAATACTGCAGGCCACGAGTGTGGGCTGCCAGTATTGCCCATATCTCATCTCTGCACTTGACGAATATTCGGAGTCCGGGGCGACAAGAGACAATGCCATCATTGCGGCGGCCCATGCAAATATGAATGTGATAGATCCGATGACATCCACTGCTTCCCTTGCAATTCTCAATCACTATACCCTGAGCTTGCTGCCAACGGCGATATTCGATCTGGACAGGAGCATTTCACTGAGCAGCGAAGCCACGTCCGCGCTCATAAACAGCAGGGTCAACCTCGCATTGGGGACATCCGCCAAATGCGGAATCTCCGCAGTTGTCACAGGCACCGAAGCGGAAGGCAAGGTCAGCGTCACCGCCCGTGTAAAGGTGGGCAGGGCCGGCAACTACCGTGTGGCGGCATGGCTGCTTGAAGACGGGATTGTAGCCAATCAATACAACAGCACAAGCATCCCTGTGGACAATATCCATGACAATGCCATCCGCGCCATCAGCTGTTCATCTCCTGTCACCGGAGAATATCTTGACGGACAGCAGAGCTGGGAGCAGTATACGGAGGGCGACTTCTACTGCGAGTTCGACCTTGAAGAGGCAGGAGTGGACAATCTCGGGAACTGCCATGTCGTGATATTCGTCACCTCGCCGAGGACAGGAAGTTCGACATACCTGCTTGACAATGCGGTCGATGTCCGCATAAATGAAAGCATCGCATATCAATACGAGGATTAGGCGATGACTTGCAGAACATCCCTGCTGCTTCTTTCCGCGTTGCTGGTCCTGGCCGGCTGCCGGAAAGAGGCAGATCCTGTCCTTCCCCCGGATCATGGCGATGGAGAGGAAGTATGGACGGAAAATCATCACTACCGCCTGCCTGTTGTCTTCCATGTGCTCTATGCCGATGAAAATGATGCATGGGAGAATGTGGCACAGCAGCATATAGTCAACATAGTCAACGGCTGCAACCAGCTCTACGCCGGCTGCGGCCAGGATATGAATCTGGAACTCTGCCTCGCGGAAACCGGTCCGGACGGGAATGTCCTTGAAGAGCCGGGGATCAACCGGGTGAGATGGAACCGTCCGGTGATGGACAGCAATGAATTCATGACATCGGATGACCCCGAAATCCTCGGACTGCTGTGGGATCCGGATGAATATGTCAATGTGGTCCTCTATGAATTTGCCAGCAATGCCGTCCTGGGAGTCACCCTGCTTCCCTATACGGCAGCTCCGGCATATCTGGAAGGATGCACGATGCTTGAAGAGGCCGTGGACTATACCTCGCTGGATCATCCGCACTGCATTTCTCTCAACAACACATATATCATGGATTACAGGCAGGACTATTCGGTTTTCAGCAAATCCGAATACATGGCTTCTGACCCTGCCGTCACCCTGGCCCATGAACTGGGACATTATCTCGGTCTGCGCCATGTCTTCGCAGAGGACCCCGAAACCGGAAGCATCGATTCTTCGGTGGACAGCGATTTCTGCGATGACACCCCGACATACAACAAGCATCAGTACGACATCTTCTACACTGAAACGGGGTATTCTGTGGCCAACTTCGACATCCTCGCCGAAAGGACGACACCGTCAGGAGAGACATTCACCCAGCATAATATCATGGACTATGCAGTGACATACGCTGACCGCTTCACTCCGGAACAGTGTGAACGGGTGAGATACATCCTCAGCAACGGGATTTTCGTACCCGGTCCGAAAAAGAATCAGTCCGGGGCGTCAGCGGCCGTTACCAAAGGCGATGGAAGCATTGAAGACAAAATTTCAGTGCCTGTCATCCTTGTTGAATAGACGAAGAAATGCTAAATTTGGCTTCGTTTTATCGGAACAAAATGAACAATATGATTTTTCGCGGGCTGCTGCATGCGGCAGCCCTTTTCTTTCTGCTCTCATGCACCGCAGAAATGCTTTCTCCCTCACCGGAGAATGCAGAAGATGAATCGGGGATAACTTCCAAACTCATTTTTACTGCAGACAATGCCACTGCAGGAAAGCTCATTGTCCGCTTCACTGATGCCGCAGCCCGGCAGATTGAAAGCCAGGCAGCCACACGCTCGGGGGACACACCGCTTACGCGCTCAGGCATCGGGGACTTTGATGATGTGCTTGAAGATGTGGGCGTGACATCGATGCGGAGGCTTTTTCCCGTGAACCCAAAGACAGAAGAACGGACCAGGGCTGCAGGTCTGCACAGATGGTATGTCGTCTGCTTCGATGAATCGGTTGACCTGACTGCCGCCGCACATGCAATGGCCGGAGTCGCCGAAGTCTCGAATGTGGAGTTCAACCAGAAACTGGTCCATGTCTGCAGCAAGGCATCCACGCTGTCTGAAAATGCAGCCGGCACATTTTCAGAATCGTCATCACCATACTTCAACGACCCGTATCTCGGCAGGCAATGGCATTATGTCAATACAGGCGATACCGACATCTATTCCCGCATAAGGGAAGGAGCGGACATCAACTGTGAGGCCGCATGGAAACTCTGCACCGGAGACCCGAGGGTCATAGTGGCAGTGGTGGATGACTGCGTGCAATGGGACCATCCGGACCTTGCCGCCAACATGTGGACAAACGAAGCGGAATCATCCGGAGTGAACGGTGATGACGACGGAAACGGATATGCTGACGATGTGCATGGATACAATTTCGTGGACGGAGGTCCTCTTGCGGTGAGCACATACGGAGATGCCCCTGAACACGGCACACATGTGGCCGGAACCATCGCCGCAGTAAACAACAACGGCATTGGAGTATGCGGAATAGCCGGAGGATCCGGCAGCGGAGACGGAGTCCGCATCATGTCCTGCCAGATATTCCACAATGACAGGGGCGGAGAATCCGCAATTTCCGCCGAAGCCATCAGGTATGCCGCCGACAACGGAGCATCGATCCTGCAGTGCTCATGGGGGTATTCTGCCGGAGTCGTGACATCGGACTCGGAATACAGGCAGATCGCCGGAGCGGAAAAGGCGGCAATAGACTATTTCATATCCGTCTCCAACTGTGATGCCGTAGACGGAGGAATAGTGATTTTTGCATCCGGGAATGACATGGCTGCAATGTCAGGCTACCCGGCTGCATACCGTGACTATATTTCAGTCACGGCGATATCGTGCGACTATACCCCGGCATATTACACCAACTATGGCCCGGGATGCAACATCGCGGCACCGGGAGGGGATGCATACCAGTCGCTCCTTGAAAGCGACTACACTTCAAACAACTCACAAATCCTGTCAACAATCACCGGAGGGCTGTACGGCTATTCCCAGGGTACATCCATGGCCTGTCCGCATGTTTCAGGTGTGGCGGCGCTTGGACTTTCATACGCCCTTCAGCAAGGCCTTTCATTCACATGCGAAGAATTCAACAGCCTGCTTCTGTCCTCCGTATATGACATCAACATGTACTGCACCGGTACCAAGCAGTATGTGGACCCGTATTACGGATATCGCAGAAATCTTTCCCTCACGGCATACAGGAACCTGATGGGCACCGGAGCCGTCGATGCCTTCCGTCTGCTGATGAACATGCGCGGCACCACATGTATTCCGGTCACGGCCGGAGAGCAGGTGCAAATTGACATGGGCGGATATATAGGAGAGGATGACGCCGCCTTCACCATTTCGGACGTGACAATTTCCCGGGAAGACATGGACAGGCTCGGAATGGAATCAGAACCGTCCATATCCGGAAAGAACATAACCGTGAGATGCGGAAAGACCGGCTCAGGCATAATGCAGGTCACGATAACTGCCGGCACAGGCAACACCGGCATTCAAGGCATGCCTGCGACAAGGGAATTTGCAATAATATCACGCGCCTCGCATCAGGACAACGGAGGATGGCTTTAAACAAATGTAAATCATGAAGATCATAAGACATATCGCATTTCTTGCAGCCATTACCGCAATGGTCTGCTCCTGCGACGGGAACGGCATTTCAGGGACAGGCTCAGGAGACATTCCCGCCGATGCCGGCACTTTGTCCGGCTCGTGGCACATGACATCATGGGGAACCGTTACTGCAGCGGACATTTATGTCGACTTCAGGACAGACGGGACATTTGACCTGTATCAGAGGGTCTATTCACCTTACTATGAACATTTCGACGGCACCTGGACCTTGGACGGCAACACCTTGGACGGCAATTACAGCGACGGCACACCATGGCGCAGTTCATATACCGTTTCTTTGAACGAAGATGCCTCGGGACTTACCCTGACTGACACCTTCGACTCCGAAGATGTCTCACGCTTCATAAGGGCAGCAATACCGGAAGACATCCTTTCCGGCATACTCGGCACAAAGGGTACCATGGAAACATCTTCCGGCAAGGGATTCCTGTAGCAGACGTCCCGGATCACATGCGACGAAAGGACGCATGTCAAAACAAAGAGCCAGGACCGGCTTCCGGAAAATCCGGTACCGGTCCTGGCTCTGCCAGTTATGGAACCTGTCCGTCAGTCGTCGTAGCCGAGCAGATTGAAATTGCTGTCAAATTTTATTTCAAGACCATTTGAAAGGTCGACTTCCCATGTATAGGCATTCCTGGAAATGGACTTTATGTACTGGCCCTGGAAATTGCCCTTGGCCACAAAGTCTGCTATCTGCTTAGGTACAACGGAGGCAGGGACGGCGCTGTATTTGCGTTCAACGCTGGTCCAGTTGCCGTCAGTGCCGAAATCCACTTCCGTACGGTCAGTGTAGGTGACCTCATATTCAGACCCCATCATCTTCGGATCCTCCACCACGAAGGCCACTGTAAGGTCCTTGAAGTGTTCTTTCAGAAACTGCTGTGCAGCTGCAGGAAGCTTGTCAACAGTGGTCGGGCGCTCACGGTCATCTGCGTTGGCGGCGAAAATTCCTCCCAAAAGGACAACGGCGGAAATCAAAATCTTTTTCATGGCAATAAAAATTTAAATGTTTGTAAATTCATCTTTATCAAAAATCCGGATGAAATCATTCCTTTTCAGGGGAACGGAAATATTCATCTGAACCTTTTTCCGATGCAAAGGTGGGCCATGATTCTGAAATGAAAATAAAAAAAACAGAAAATCTTCCGGATATTTCCGTCTTTTCAAATGCCTGTCTGAAAAATGACAAAAAACTGAAATCAGAAGCCGGTTCCCTTCATTTAAGTTTCAAAATATAGAAAGCTGAGGTGGTGAAAAAGTCCCTCAGATACGGGATTGCAGAGATGAAACGGGCAAGGCGGCGCGGCCTGAGGCCGAATTTGACCTCATAATGAGGGTTGATGAAATACAATGTCCTGTCAAGGGGCTCAAAACGGCTGACGGCAAGAAGCCTTTCAAAAAGCTCTATCGGAAGCCTCGTATCCTTTATCTCAAGCAGTTCCTCTATGCGGAACGTCTCTTCCCCTCCGGCCTTCAGCACTGCCCTGTACAGGCTGCGCGGCAGAAGATGGAAAAACGGAAGATGCGACAGGAACTTGCTCCGGCATATCTGCTGATGTCCGCCGAAAGGCATCTGCCACGCCGGGAATGCCATGAAGACCAGCCCTGACGGCCTGACATATTTCTGCAGGTCGGAAAGGAAACGCGCCTTGTCCCCGATATGCTCCAGGACATCATGGCAGATGACAAGGTCAAATGAAGATTCCAACTCCTTGATCTTGAATATGTCCGAAGCAATGAAACGGCCCGGGGCACCGGCTTCGGCAAAGAATTTCCGGGCATTCTCTATTTTCCCTTCTGAAAGATCCACTCCGGTGACATTGCAGCCCAGACGGGCGAATGGAAGCAGGTTGCCGCCGTCCCCGCATCCTATTTCAAGGACATTCATCCCCGCCTCGATCTTCATGAACGGGGAGATATAAGGAATGAAATATTTTTCGCTGGTATGGGCAAGCTCACTGAAATACCTTGCCCTGTCTTTCTGCCTTTCCTGCATTGGCTGACCTCCGGGAATACAAAAAAGGGGCTTGACCCCTCATTGGAGCCAGCCCCGTCTTGAATTCATCAGTTACTTTGAAAGCCTTTCGTGAATGGCCTTCGCCTGCTCCTCATAGCCAGGCTTGCCGAGAAGGGCAAACATGTTCTTCTTGTAGGCCTCCACACCCGGCTGGTTGAACGGATTCACCCCAAGGATGTATGCGCTGATGCCGCAGGCCTTTTCAAAGAAATAGAAGAGGGCTCCGAGATTGTACTCGTCTATCTTCTCGACAGATACGGAAAGCTGCGGAACGCCGCCGTCGATATGGGCAAGCTTGGTCCCGAGCTCGGCCATGGCGTTGCACTCCTCGACATGCTTGCCTGTCAGGAAGTTGAGTCCGTCAAGATTCTGCGGGTCATTGGCGATGGTCACGCTGCGGTTGCTCTTTTCCACGGTGACGACCGTCTCCATTAGCATGCGCTCCCCTTCCTGGATGTACTGTCCCATGGAATGGAGGTCGGTAGTGAAACTTACTGATGCAGGGAAGATGCCCTTGCCGTCCTTGCCCTCGGACTCGCCGTAGAGCTGTTTCCACCACTCTCCGAGATACTGGAGCTTAGGGTTGTATGAAACAAGTATCTCAACTTTCTTGCCCTTGCCGTAGAGAAGATTGCGCATGGCCGCGTATTCCACGGCAGGGTTGGTGCGGCTCTTTTCAGCCGTCCTCTCCTCCATTTCGGCTGCACCCTTGAGCATGGCCCTCATGTCAAATCCGGCCAGGACTATAGGAAGGATGCCGACAGGGGTGAGCACGGAGAAACGGCCTCCGACATTGTCTTCTATCACGAAAGTCCTGTAGCCTTCCTGGGTGGCGAGGGACTTCAATGCTCCCTTGTGTGCATCTGTCACTGCCACAATGCGTTCTGCAGCCTCAGCTGCACCGTATCTTTCCTCGATGAACTGCTTCACGAGACGGAATGCCACGGCCGGCTCAGTGGTGGTTCCGGACTTGGAAATCACGACGGCAGCCACATTTCTCTCTTTCATCAGGTCAAGGAGCTCAGCCATATATTCTTCCGAAAGGTTATGCCCTGCAAATACAATCTCCGGGGCATCCTTCTTGCCTGAAAGCTGCTTGGCGAAAGAATGTGAAAGGGCCTCGACGGCACATTTGGCTCCAAGATATGACCCGCCGATGCCGATGACAACTACAAGGTCCACGCCTTTGCCTTTCCATAAGTCACGGATGGCCTCACAGTCGGCAATAAGGGAATCCGGAGTCCTTGACGGAAGATGTTTCCAGCCGAGGAAATCATTTCCCGCACCTGTTTCATTTTCAAGCACATCCAAGGCTGCCAGAGCCTTGTCCACATATTCCTGATATTCTGCATCTTTTACAAAGGAGCTGCAGCCTCCCAAATCTACTTTCAGCATAATTTTCAATTTTTTGGATGGACAAAATTAATGCTTTTTAGAAACTGTTTGCATCTTTTTCAGGATAAATTTTAAATCATCTCACCTCTATTATGTCATCAAGCGATGTCGAATAGAGGCGGGAGCGGTATTCGCTGCGGACCACATCAGTGCAGTTGCCTGTACGCTGGGACGCAAGCCTGATGAGATTGGCACCGCCTGCATTGACCTTGTCCATGATTCCGGAAAGACGGTCCTGCCTGCTCCGCAGGCCGGCATCATAGTCGAAGATGGGCATCTGCACGGAACCCGCATCAATCAGGCCGTCGACCGTCACCCCGGCTTTCTTGTAAAGATAATCGGGGCGGTAAATGGTACTGAATGCCCTTATTGCGGCGGACACTATCTCCTGGGTGCTGTTGGCGGCCACCTGCAGCCTTACCGTGGCTGCCGGGAAATATTGCGGCAGCTCTGTCCTGAACCTGTTGGTGTGCAGGAAGACGGTCACTTCCGTGGCGGCGGAATGCTCCTTGCGGAGCTTCTCGGCACATTTGGCGGCAAAGTCGGCCACCCTCGCCGCAAGTTCGTTTTCATCAGTCACCATTTCCGCAAACGACCTCGAATTACAGATGGACTTGCGCCTGTCACCATGCTCCTCCTCCACGCACACCTGTCCCTGCAGCTCCAGCCATGTCCTCATTCCGTGAAGCATGTAATGTTCCCGGATCCAGGCAGCCGGCCTCTGCACATAGTCCAGGGCCGTCCTTATGCCGTTCTGCTCCATCTTGACGGAAAGTTTCCTGCCGACGCCCCACACTTCCCTTATCGGAGTCAGGGACAGGGCCTTCCTCCGTTTCTCATCATTGTCCATCATGCATACCCCCCTGTAACCGGGATATTTCTTGGCGAAATGGCTTGCTATCTTGGCCAGCGTCTTCGTGGGTGCGACACCGATGCTCACCGGGATGCCCACCCACTTGCGCACCTTGCGGACAAGAGCATCGCACAGTTCCGGAACGCGGTCCATGCCGATGCCGTCAAGACACAGGAAAGCCTCATCTATCGAATATATCTCTATCTTCGGCACCGCCTCGGCAAGTATGGACATCACCCTTGACGAAAGGTCGCCGTAAAGGACGTAATTGGAGGAACATGCCGTCAATGCACCGCTCCTGACCATATCCTTTATCTGATAGAAAGGTGTTCCCATCCTGATGCCCATGGCCTTGCTTTCATTGCTCCTGGACACCACGCAGCCGTCATTGTTGGACAGGACCACGACAGCCCGGCCTTCGAGCTCCGGGCGGAAAACCCTCTCGCAGGAAACGAAGAAATTGTTGCAATCCACCAATGCATACATAGTCTGCACATTTTTCCGGAAAGACATCAAAAAGCTGATTCAGGACAATGGCAACATCCATTCCGGTCATTTTCTCCGGACCTTCTTTATCACATAGGTGACGACGCCCCAGACGGAAAATGACGAGGCATCCGTAATCTCGATGACAGGATACGCATCATTGGCAGGGACGAGATTCAGGTGTCCGGGATCTTTGAATGACAAATATTTGAGAGTAAATTCCCCGTCCACGAAGCATACGCACATGTCCCCGTCGGCCGCCTCAATGGAGCGGTCTATGACCAGGATGTCGCCCTCCTCCACCCCGGCATCTGTCATGGAATCCCCCACCACCCTGCCGTAGAATGTGGCGGCAGGATGCCTGACAAGCTCCTTGTTCAGGTCAATGCAAGGCTCCATATAGTTCTGAGCCGGGGACGGGAAACCTGCATGTATCCCCTCCACCGCCATCTGCGGCAGAGCCGGCACTGCTTCAGGGCCGTCTGAAGAGCGGTCAAAGGCCCCGGCATCAGTCACGGCATCCGCTCCGGCAAAAATTCTTTCTTTATCCATCGTCAGAAAATCCAACAGTTCCATGACAAATTTAGCAATTGTCAGATAAAAGAAAAAAAATGCCTATCTTCGCAAGGATGTTCCGGAGCGGACGGCAGCTGCCGCAAACCGGAGCATCATGCATAAAAACTGACCGGCAATGAGAAATTTTTATATCACCGACACCCTTTCAAGGAAAAAGGAACTTTTCACACCGATAAATCCCGGGCATGTGGGACTTTATGTCTGCGGCCCGACAGTATATGGGGATGCGCACCTCGGCCACGCAAGACCGGGAGTCACATACGACGTGCTCGTGCGCTTCATGAAGCACCTCGGATACAAGGTGCGCTATGTCAGGAACATAACCGATGTGGGACATCTGGAGCACGACTCGGATGACGGGGAAGACAAGATAGCAAAGAAGGCAAGGCTGGAACAGCTCGAACCTATGGAAGTGGTCCAGACATACACCCTCAGGTACCACGAGGCAATGAGGATGCTGAATGTGGCCCCTCCGTCCATCGAGCCGAGGGCATCCGGACATATAATCGAACAGATAGCACTGGTGCAGAAGATATTGGATGCAGGGTACGCCTATATAAGCAACGGTTCCGTATATTTCGATGTCCAGAAATATGACAAGGACCACAGATACGGCATCCTGTCCGGAAGGACACTGGACGAAACGAGGGAGGGCACCCGCTCGCTGGACGGACAGGACGACAAGCATGCCCCTTACGACTTCGCACTCTGGAAGAAGGCCTCGCCTGAACATATCATGAAATGGCCTTCCCCGTGGAGCGAGGGATTTCCGGGATGGCATCTCGAATGCTCCGCAATGAGCGAAAAATATCTCGGCAAGGAGTTCGACATCCACGGAGGCGGAATGGACCTGATGTTCCCGCACCATGAATGCGAACTGGCACAGAATACGGCATCCAGAGGCACGGGCGGAGTGAAATACTGGATGCACAACAACATGATCACCATCAACGGCAAGAAGATGGGCAAGTCACTGGGCAATTTCATCACGCTGCAGGAGCTGTTCACCGGCACACACAGGCTGCTCGCCCAGGCCTACAGCCCGATGACCATCCGTTTCTTCATCCTCCAGGCCCACTACCGCAGCACATTGGACTTCAGCAATGAAGCCCTGCAGGCAGCAGAAAAGGGACTGAAAAGAGTGATGCAGGCAGCAAAAGACCTCCGGGAAATGGCTTCCGCCGCAGGAGTCGAATCCGCAGTGCTGGGCACAGAAGGGCACAAGGCCAATGAACTGTACTATGGTGAATTCATCACTGATACGGCACCGGAATCCGCACAGACTGCTTCCGGAGCACCGGCAGCTGCGGCGAACACGACCGGCACCGCTTCCGGAGATGCCGTTGCGGAAATCGCCTCCATCATCGAAAATGTCTACGAGGCATTGTGCGACGACCTCAACACCCCTGTAGCCCTCTCGCACATCTTTGACGCAGTGAGGCTGGTCAACTCCGCCAAGGAAAAGAAGATTTCCATTGACAAGGACGGGCTCGGCGCCTTTCTCAGGCTGTTCGACGACATAGTCTTCGGCGTCCTCGGCCTGCGTGACGAAGAGGCAGCCGGCGGCAAGGCCGAAAAGGTCATCAGCGGACTCATGGACATGGTGATAGAGGAACGCCGCGTCGCCAAGGAAGCCAGGGACTGGGCCACCAGCGACCGCATCCGTGACACCCTCAAAGCCCTCGGCATCCAGCTCAAGGACACCAAGGACGGCACCGAATGGTCTTTTTGAGAAGTTTAACGCAGTCATTACAAAAAGAAATGAAATTTATATCGTGGAATGTGAATGGGTTGAGAGCCTGCGCCGAAAAAGGCTTTTCCGAAGCCTTCGCCGCCCTTGACGCCGACTTCTTCTGCCTGCAGGAGACCAAGCTGCAGGCAGGGCAGATAGACATTGCATTTGAAGGATACAGATCATGGTGGAACTATGCCGACAAGAAGGGCTATTCAGGCACGGCGATTTTTTCAAGGCATGAGCCGCTGTCAGTGTCATACGGCATCGGCATTGACGAACATGACCACGAAGGAAGGGTCATCACCCTGGAAATGCCGGACTTTTATCTTGTGAATGTATATGTCCCGAACTCGCAGGACGGGCTTGCCAGGCTGGACTACAGGATGAAATGGGAGGATGACTTCAAAGGCTACCTTCTGAAGCTCAATGAATCAAAACCTGTGATCGTCTGCGGGGACCTCAATGTCGCCCACAAGGAAATAGACCTGAAGAACCCGAAGACCAACCGCAGGAATGCAGGCTTCACCGATGAGGAAAGGGGCAAGTTCTCGGAACTCCTGGCAAGCGGCTTCACCGACACCTTCAGGCATTTCTATCCGGATGCGACAGGCATCTACTCCTGGTGGTCCTACAGGTTCAGGTCAAGGGAGAAGAACGCCGGGTGGCGCATCGATTATTTCCTTGTATCTGACGGGCTGAAGGACAGGCTTCAGGGAGCTTCCATCCACAACGAGATCTTCGGTTCCGACCACTGCCCGGTGGAACTGGACCTGCTCTGAAACACACTGAGCCGCCTTATCCGAGGCGGCTCTCTTCGTCAAGTGTACCGACATTGCGCCTCTGCTGCTGGCTGCCGCCCTTGCCGAAACGCCATGTGAAGCCGATGGAGAATCCCCTTGTGCTCTGCTCCTGCATGATCCTGTAGGTGACTACACCGCCATTGGTCATTTCCAGATTGGAAGAGGCGGAATTGAACAGGTCATTCAGGTAAAAGGAAAGGATGCCCCTGCCATCCATGAAAGTCTTGTTGAGGCTCAGGTTGACTGACCACATGGCCCTCACATCAAAATATCCTATACTCTGCGGAGTGGCGACAAAACCGTCCATGCCGAGTTTGAAATCCTTCGGGAGGAAGAATGTCGTGCTCAGATATGCCATGAAGCTGTCCCCGTCATTGCTGAATGAGCCGCCGAAAGAATCCGTGGCTATGGATGGATAGGCCTGGAAATCCTGATGATAATAATATACATTGGCAGTGAGATTCCACCATTTCGTCAGAGGCAGTTCGGAAAGGGATGCCCCGGCAAAGACGGTCTGCTGGTTGCCGGCATTCATGTACAGAAGCCCCATGACTCCGCTCTCATCCATAATCGGAGTCTGCACATCATTGAAATTACGGGTCATGGAATATCCCGCCGTGAGGGAAAGCCTGCTGAAAAGCACTGCGGTCAGCGAGACATTATGATTGTATGAAGGTTCCAGTTCAATGTCACCCTGGGTATATGAGAAAGCCGAGGCATATTGGCGGAAAGGATTCAGCTGCCAGTATTTCGGACGGCTTATCCTGTAGGAATAATTGGCTGTCAGGATGACTTTCTGCGAAGGTGTCCAGCTCACGAACGCACTCGGGAACAAGTCGAAATAATCCTTGAAGCTTGTCTTGCTCTGCTCGGAAGACTGGAGCCAGTCCCCCGTCTGAATGGTATATTCCCCTCTCACCCCCAACTGCGCATTCCACTTGTCAGAAAATTTCTTTGCCACATTTATATATGCCGCATATACCTGTTCATTGTAGGTAAAATCATTCCTTTCGGTCTGCTCTCCCTCCGTCTGCGCATCAAAGTCGTATGCATATTTTCCGTAACGGTTCCTGGTATTGGAGATGGCGAGCTTGCCTCCCGCCTCCAGGCGGCCTGTCTGATTCCAGAACGACTGGGAATAGTCCGCCTTGAACGAATACAGGTCCAGTATCCTCCTCATGGAATCATCGAAACCGAAATTCACCGGAGGAGCGGCAGAAGAAGCGGCGGCATCCGAAATCCAGGTATAAATGTTGCGCTGGGAACTGGAGTTGCTGTTCTGACTCCTGTAATAGTCTGCATTCAGCGTAAGCTCCTGGCTTTTGGACTCATCGAAAGTCCTGGTATAGTTGAGGTTGAGGGAATAGTCCTGGCCTCCGGAAGCGGAACTCATGGACCCTTCAAGCTCCGTGTACAACGCCTCGGCGGCAGTACCCGCTGCAGAAAAGGCCCTGACCGAATTCGGGAAATAATACCCGTCGTCATCATTTGAGAGACTCGTCCTGAATATCACGCCCAATATGTCCTTGGAAGATATGTGCCAATCATTTCCGAGCCTTATGAGATGAGACATGGTTTCGCTCATGCTGCCTGAAAGACTCTCCTGCCTGAAGGAATTGTCCTGGCCGTAGAGCTTCATCTCATCCCCTAAAAATGCCCACTGATCGTAGCTCGGAGTATATTGGAAAAAGGTATTTGTCCGGTCTGTCCTGTACATCAGATTGGCGGAAATGTTGCCTCCGTATATAACCTTCGGATCGAAGCGCATCCTGTAGCGGGCTCCGACCGTGCCGCTGAAACCGCGCATGAAGCCTTTCTTTGTCTTTATGTTGATGATGCCTCCGCTGCCCTCAGCGTCATATTTCGATGAAGGGTTGGTGATGAGCTCCACTTTTTCTATCGAGGTTCCGTCGCTGCCTTTAAGATAGGCCTCAAGGTCGCTGCCGGACATGTTGGAAGGCCTGCCGTCTATCCACACGGCCACAGTGGAGCCGTTCAACTTGATGTTCCCGTCCTGGTCCACCGTCACGCCCGGGGAACTTTTGAGGACATCCATCGCATCCCCGGTCTGGGCCACGGCAAGTTCGGAGACATTCAGGACGAGGCGGTCGAACTGATGCTCTATCAACGGCCTCTCACCCGAAACCATGGCGCCTGCTATCATTTCGCTGTCCTCCTCAAGGGCGACGGTTGCGAATTCCGCTGTCCCGCCGGAGACACCTGCGACAAGTTCCGATGCGGCACAGACCTTTTCCTTATAGCCCACGAAAGAAAAAAGTGCCCTGCAGTCCTCAATAATGATCTTCGTTTCAGGCAGTTTCAGCACATAACGCCCCAATGAATCAGTGGCCGTACCAGCCAGGACCGTACCTGCCGTATCTGACAGCGCCACCGTGACATATTCCAAAGGCTTTGAAGCCGAATCCGTCACCGTTCCCCTTATCGAAACAACCCTGTCTCCCTGCAGCCTTCCCGCTGCAGATGCTGGAATCAAGATGGACAATGATGCAACCGCGAGCGCGAAATGCCGGAAAACATCCGTGAATCTGAAACGCAAAAACTTTTTCATATCTGGCAAATCTGTTTTGCGGGGGCGGACGCCAGTCAAAATCAATTGCGTCAGCTTACCCCCCCCGTGTACTAAATCAGTAATACACCACAAATATATGCAGAATCACAATATGGAACAAATTTATTTGTCATAATTGTACCGGTTCAATGCATTGCAATTGATAGACGGAAGAGCAAGGAGAAATGTTGCAGAAAAACGGAAAATCAGGCGTCAATTCTGATGCATGGTCTCGTACAGATAGGAGGCCCCGCCGCAGACCGCCATCGTAATTGCCTGTGACTCATGCGAAAGTGTAGCAAAGATGATTCCCTGTTCAAAAGGAATCCCGTAGATGACGGACAATGCAAGGGAAACTATATAATGGAACGAGCCGAAGCCGCCCGGAACAGGGACAAGCCAGCCCACGCTGCCGGCCACCATCAGGAACAGGGCATCCACAAGCCCGAGAGAATCAAGGTCGGGCAAAGCCCACATTGTGGCTGCGCTCATGAGCCAGTACATGCTCCAGATCAGAATGGTATAGAGCAGGAAACGCCATTTGTGCTCCATTTTCAGGAAACTTGCGAAGCCCTGGACAAGGCCGGTGAACACCCCGCAGATCTTGCCGAAGAAAGGATTCTTCTCGCGGGCCCTGACTATGCGCCAGACTGCCAGGGCAGTCAGTATGAGCAGGCCGAGGACAATCCACCAGATGCTGAAATTCACCGTCGTGGCTATCGGTTTCCACATCTTCTCAAGGAAAAACTCCCCGAATTCACTCCATCTGAACACAAGCAGGGCCACAAGGAAAAGGAACATGACTATCATGTCCCATGAGCGCTCCAAGACCACGGTACCGAGCACCTTGTCGTATGAGGCCTTCTTCCTGACGACAATCCCACGGCCTCCGTCCTCACAGTGGCCGTCCCCGGAATGGATAATCTCCTCCGGCACGGAATTCCTTGTTATGAAGCCGCATCTGACAAATTCTCCGATGCGGGGGAAGACGAAATTGGCTATATAGCCGATGTTGACAGCATTGAAGGCGGTCCTTCTCCTGATGCTGCCGTCTATCGGCAGAAGAATCTCCCGCCAGCGGAGCCCTCTGAGCCAGAAGGCAAATATGCCCGCCATCATCGAAAGCACGATGAATCCCCAGCGGCAAGACTTCAGACCGCCGATGAAATCATCCCATTTTACACCACGGAATGAAAAATAGAGAAGAACCGCAGCCACGGCCGCAGACAAGATGTATTTGACAGCTTTGGATATCTTTTTTTCCATCTGCAAAAATTCCGGCAGCCCCCGGCTGCAACAAAGCGGCAAAGTTATCCAAAATTCAACAAATACGATTAAATTTCGATTACAAAAAGATTGCAATTTCGATTTTATTATTTGTTTTGCTAACTTTGCCCGGTTTCCGGCCTGTCCGGCAAATGAAAATTACAGAGGTAACATAAAAAACCGAACAGAAACATCATGAAATCCATATTAGGGATGGGGAACGCCCTCACGGACATCCTCGCAGTACTTCCCGATGACAGCTTTCTCAGACAGTTTCATCTTCCGAAAGGAAGCATGCAGCATGTGGACATGGAGACCGGAGACAAGATCTGGCAGACCCTCAGACCCATGGGGGTACAATATGTCGCCGGAGGCTCTGCAGCCAACACAATCACAGGCACAGCCATATTCGGAATGAAATCCGGATTCATAGGAAAGGTGGGAGACGACGAACTGGGACATCTTTTCAAAAGTGACCAGGAACAGTACGGGATCAAGTCCACCCTGCTCAAGGGAGTGAACTCTTCAGGCAGGGCAATGGTGTTCATCACCGCCCCGAACGCGGAAAGGACATTCGCCGTCTATCTCGGAGCCGCACTTGAACTGGGCCCGGACGACCTCAAGCCGGAATATTTCGACGGATACGACTACTTCCACATCGAAGGCTACCTTGTCCAGAACCAGAACCTGATACGCAAGGCAATGGAAATGGCAAAGGCAGCCGGATGCATCATCTCCCTGGACATGGCTTCATACAATGTGGTGGAATCCAACGAGGCATTCCTCCATGACATCGTGGAAAGATATGTGGACATAGTGTTTGCCAACGAGACCGAGGCAAAGTCATTCACAAGGCTCGAACCGCGTGAAGCCCTGGACGAGATCGCCCGTCACTGCAGCATAGCCGTGGTGAAGGTCGGGAAAGACGGTTCCATGGTGAAACAGGGGGACGAATATCACTACATCGAGGCATGGCCGGCAGCCACAATAGATGCCACAGGCGCCGGTGACACTTACGCCGCAGGCTTCCTTTACGCCCATTCGCTCGGAATGCCTCTGAAAGAATGCGGGGAAATAGGCTCCATCATCGCGGCAAAGGTAGTTGAAGTGATAGGGACGAAAATCGACATCCCGAGATGGAAGGCCGCCAAGCAGGAAATACGCGACCTCGTGGCTGCCACAACGGCAAAAAGCGGACAGGAATAATGGGGCTTATCGGCAACATATTGCGGAAAAGGAGGCTCAGAAAATATGCGAGCCGGGTACAGACAGGCTTTGTGCCGCTGTCTGACATCCGCACCGCGACATTCATAATTGACGCCGAGGACCCTTCCCGGGAAAAATGCCTTGATGAAATAAATTCATTCTGCACGTGCAACAAGATAAAGGCAAGGATATTCCATTCCGACTTCCGCAAGTTCAACAGGAATGTGCAGCCGGTCACAGACGCCGCCACTACATTCACCCGCAAGGACATCGGAATTTTCGGCCTGCCGAAAATGAAAAGGATGCGTCCGGTCATCGCTGAAGACACCGACCTTTTCGTATCCCTCTCTCCCGACTGCCGTTTCACAATGGAATTCCTCACCAAAGCCATGAAGGCAAGGTTCAAGATAGGACGCTGCATCTTTCCCGGAGAGCCGTTCGACCTCATCATAAGGCCTGACGGGGAGAGCCGGCAGACGGAAACTGAAATGCAGGGGAAAGAATCAGGACAAGGACAAAATGAAAGACAGCTGGAAGTCTTCAGGGAAATATCCGGACTGCTGAAAAAGATAAGATAAAAGTAAACACAAGACAAATACAGATAAAAAGATGAAAGGATTTCTCAAATACCTTATGGTAACAGTCAAAGGTATCTGCATGGGGGCTGCCGATGTAATACCGGGAGTGTCCGGAGGCACGATTGCCTTCATGACAGGCATCTATGAAGACCTTGTCGGGTCGATAAACAACATCAACACCACTGCGCTGAAACTGCTTTTCACCGGAAAGTTCAAACAGTTCTGGAAGCATATCAACGGCAACTTCCTGCTGTCACTGATAACCGGTATCCTCATCAGCATCCTTTCCCTTGCCAAACTGATGCAATACCTGCTGAACCACCAGCCGATCCAGACATGGGCCTTTTTCTTCGGTCTCATAGTGGCATCGTCCATATTCATCCTGAAAGGCATCAAGGCATGGAAAGTGAAGGACTTTGTAATGCTGGTCTTCGGCATCATCCTCGGCGTGGTGGTCTGCACCCTCTCCCCCACCGAAACACCTGACGGACTCTGGTTCATCCTCATCTGCGGGGCCATCGCCATATGTGCCATGATACTTCCCGGAATATCAGGAAGTTTCATTCTCCTCATCCTAGGCAAGTATGAATACATGATGGGGACGATAGCGGACATAGTGTCGGGCAAAGGCGACCTGATGGATTTCTTGACGGTGATAGTGTTCATCATCGGAGCCGCAGCGGGAATCATAGCATTCTCGAAATTCCTGCACTGGCTTCTGCAGCACTACCACAGGGAAACCCTCCTGGTGATGGCAGGCTTCATCATCGGCTCCCTTGTCAAGGTATGGCCGTGGAGTGACAAGAAGACCGTCGTGCTGTCCCAGTTCCCGGAACTTGCTGCCTCAGGAGAAAACATCCCTGCTGAAGTGATTGACAAGTATTTCGGAATGGTGGATATGCACATCGGCGGGGCAGTAGCCTTTGCCCTGATAGGATTCATCCTCGTAGTCGGCATCGAAGTTGCAAGCAAAATAATTTCCAGCCGCAGGGAAAACACGGAAAAATGACGTATACCTGTCCGGACACAAGCAGTACCGGATACAAGCGGAGGGTGGGCCGACAGATACGGCCCACCCTCATTTTATTCCAGATGGAATGTCGTTTCAATTGGATGTATCTTTCCCCACTCTTCACCTACAATCCCGGCATAGCCTTCCTGTCCGAAATAACTGTCCTGGCTTTCAGTGCCGGCGGCCTTATAAGTATACCAGACAGGCTTCGGCTCGCCCTTATAAATATTATCGTTGTATTTGCGCAGTCCAAGCTGGGCTCCTTCTTCGGCATTATCATACCAATTGTGCCATTGCAGGCCTTCGATTCCTTCAAGAGCATTTATCTTCAGCCAGCTATAGGCACAGCCTGCAGCCTGATCTGAAAGCAGCTTCTCATCGTCATAATTGGTGGCAGTCCCTGAACCGACACCGGCTTCAGAAAGCCATACCTTACGCATTATGGAACCGTTATACTTGTTTTTCCCGGTCTTCACCCATTTGTCGAGCACCTCAAGGTTACGCATCGAGACATTTTCCGTATTCATTGAAAATGTAACGGCATCATCTTCCCATACACGAGGATCCGATATTGTCGTGGAATAGCTGTGATAAGCAGGTGCCCAATAGAAATCACCTTCTGCGGCACTGAAACGGTTCATGAAGTCAAGCAGATCCGTCACGGCATACCATCCGCCGCCGGCAGGCTTGGTCCAGCCATGCGCCAGGGAAATGAATGTCTCGGCATTGGCATCATACTGGTGCACAATATTGTACACCATCCTCATGGACTTGATGTATGTATCCATATAAGTGGCGGCAAGCACATCCGGACCCATATTTGTCCAGTGCACACCTCCGTCCACCTCATTGTGGATAATCCAGTGCGAAATACGCATATCCTCGGCGCTGTATCTTTTTGCAAAGAAATCTATCATGGCGGCATACGCATGGACTGCCTCCGGAGTGGTCATATCAGGCATAGTGTACAGAGTGCCTGAATAGTCCGGATGCTGGAGAAGGTCACCGAGATCCTTGTCTGCGCTCTGAGCTGCATTCTGAATAAGAAGGATTGCAGCTACAGACACATCATATTTTGCAGCGATCTTCAGCGGCTCATCTATCTCAGCCGTGATGCGTGACTCGTCAAAATAGTATGTCTTGCCGCAATATTCATGTTTTATAGTGTATGAACCGCCGCCGGTAAGGCTCATATATGCCATCGGCAGAAGGTTGATGGTAGCGCTCTTGAGGCCGAGGTCCTTGATCTCCTGTTCAAGATTGCCTGGCACGATTCCGCCCAGTCCTTTCTTGCTGGTCAGTTCTATTCTCCCGAGCCCCGGACCTATATCATATATCTTGTCCGGAGAAGCATATCTTGCATGCGAAACAAGTTCATCACTGTCTGCTCCTTCCTTGTATATGGCCCATTTTGAAAGCAGCCTGTCATACTTCACCCCGTCAAATTCAGTCATGCGGTCAAATGTCTCTGTAAAAGAAGTTCCTGTCAGTTCATGCCTGTACTCCCCCGGCACCTTGGTCATGCTGAAGATATCGGCAAAAGGAGGAAGTTCCGCAAGGAAGAAAGTCCCTTCTCCGGAACAGGTTCCGGAAACGGTCACATCAGACGCATTGACCGACACGGATGTGACAGATGATGCATATCCGGCATCAAGGTAATCGCTTATCCTCTGTGCATACTTTTCCTTGTCAGCTGCTGCCCCGTTCTCAGCATCCTCCTCGGCCTGCTCCTGGTCATTCATCGGCCTCATGAAAATATTCCTGAAACATATGGTGCTGCCGGGAACCACTGATTCACCCAAATCAAATCTCAATCTCTCCCCGACATTGCCCCAGTCAAATTCCTTTATCGAAGACTTCATCCTGACTGAAAAATGAGTCCACTCATCAGCAGCCTCAGCCCCGGGACCGGACTGTGCCCGGGCGGCGTCCGTTGTCCCTTCAGCATCAATAAAGAAAAATTCTGTCTTGTCTATAGGATTCTCAGCCTTATATTCAAGTGCAAATACAGTGTTTTCCGCAGGAAGGTCAGCTTCAAACGGAAGGAATTTGATATATGGATCGCCGTCAGGAAGGACAATTGTATAGCTTCCGTCTGCTTCCTGTACCAGAGATTTCACATGCTTGACATACTCAAGATCTATATTCATCCGCACAAATGCAGAGCTGTCAAGCCCTGAACCGGGGAACTCAGGCCTTTCCTGATACCCCGTGTTTTCACATGACACTGCCATAAGAGGCAACAATGCACCCGGCAGAATGAAAGATTCAACAAAACTTTTCATAATACCCATAAGCTTCTGTATTTATCCATCAGTTTATTTAATTATATCCGTCACAAATATCTCATCCCAGCTTTCATATCCCAGATAATCAAGATACCGGTCAAACACTTCATCTTCCCGGTCAGTACCGGCGGCCTTATATACATACCAGGCCTCCTTGGGCTCACCGTTATACTCTGAATCATTGAATTTCCGCAGACCGAGAAGGGCTCCGCTCCCGTCACCGGCATTGTCGAACCAGTTGTGCCACTGGATACCGTCTATCCCGTCAAGGGCATTTACCTTCTTCCAGGCAAACGCTGTCCCGGCAGCCTGTTCCTTCAAGTCTGCCTCAGAATGCGAACGGGAATTCAGGCCGGCTTCAGAAAGCCACACTGAACGCTTTTGTGTACCCCGGTACATGTTTTCAGGCATCTTTATCCATTTGTCCATGACTTCCAGATTACGGAAAGTGATTCCCTGCGTATCCATGGAAAATGTAGAATACGGGCATTCCCAGCACCGTGGGTTCAAAAGATCCCAAGGATAGCTGTGATATGCCAAAGCCCACCTGAAATCACCTTCCTTCTTACCCATCACATTTATCATCTCTATCATCCCCTTTGCCGGATAGTCCAGAGCCGGCAAAGTCCAGGAATGTGTAAAGGAAGCAAACGTTTCAGCATTCTGATCATACTGACGGACAATATTGTTGACAAGTCTCAATATCTTGATATAGTAGTCGGTAAAGACATTCTGCGGCTTGGGGCCTATGTTCGCCCATGAAGTTGCCCCGTCGACCTCGTTCATGACAATCCAATGCGCCACCCGGCCATATTTGCTGTCTTCCCTCGTATAGCGCTGCACGAGGAAATCCGTTATTGCGGCAAAGCAGTTGACTGATTCCGGTTTTGTCATGTCCGGCAATGTGAGATTGCCTCCGGTGAAGCCGTCATGAGCCAAAAGCTCACCAAGCTCACGGTCCACAGCTGCAGAAGCCGGCTGGACAAGCAGGATGGCAGCCACAAGCATATTCCGTTTTCCTGCTTCCAGAAGCATGGCGTCAAGGTTGTTCACCACATAATTCTCGTCAAAGTAATATTTCCTGCCGCCATATTCATGCTCTATACGCCCCGGTCCGGGTGACAAATAAGTGAATGCCGTAACATACATGTTCAATGTGGCACTTCCGAGGCCGAGCTCGTCAAAGTCAGAAATGAAACTGTTGTTGAATATGCCGCCCATGCCTTTTTTGTTCTTCAGCGTAAGCTTTGCCGGAGAACTCAATGCCGGGACAATATCCGCATAATGGGCAGCCGACACAAGATGTGCACCGTCAGAAGAAACTTCAAATATTGCCCACTTGGAAAGAAGGCGGTCGTAGGTGACGCCTCCTGCACGCACGAACCTGTCTACTTCAAAAGTGAATGAATCCGCTCCCGGAATATGCTTCGACAAAGGCTCCTCCAGACACAGAAGATCCTGGGCCGGAGATATTTCCGCCACATAGAAATCACCCTTCCCCACATAATTCCCGCTGACGGAAACCTTGTCTTCCGTCACCCTGACTTCTGTTATGGATGAGGCATAAGATGTATTGATGTAGTCGACAATCCTGGCGTCCAATTCAATGTCCTCATCGGTATAAACAGGTCCTGTTTCCTCCTGAGGCACATGTTTGTCACATGAAATCACGGCAAAAAGAGGCAGGACAGCCTGCAGCATTTTCCTTACGCAACCCCTTAAACCATTTGCACAAACTCCTGAAGGCAGTTCAAATGTTCTTTCTCTCATAGAATAATACCATATAGTAAAACATGTCATATCTACTGACAGAAAATTAAATCTGAAAATCCAAAAACCTTGCATCCGATCCGGGCCGCACATATAGAAAATTATTTATTTTGACTTTATCGGAAATAATCTTACCTTTGCATTCTCTTTTGACTCCCATGGCACAAAGAGCAAAGAGAAACATGGCCGGTCCGGTAGCTCAGCTGGATAGAGCAACAGCCTTCTAAGCTGTGGGTCTTGGGTTCGAATCCCAACCGGATCACTTTTGTAGATGTCAAATAGTTTATTTTCAACTATTTGGCATCTATTCTTTTGTAAAATTCTCCTACATTTACACCTACTTAGTGCTATGTGTGGCTTTGATTCTATATGGAGGAGTGCATGTATATGAGTGAAAAAAGAGTCCGGCAAATCACTTCGCCAGACTCCGGTTGTTGTTATATCAAAGACTGCTGTAGCAATCTTGTCTGCAAATCTATCAATTATCTGAGTCTAAAACAAATCCCGTCTCTGCCTGTGGAGCGGGGACGGGAGATGCAGGTTTAAGTTCAGGTCAGTGATCGCGCTCAGGCTATACTCCGGCGTCAGGCTCTGTGGCGGCGGTGAGTTGTGCGAGGGCCATCTGCTCGCCGGAGACCTCGCCGGTGGTGGTGTCCACGAAGAACCACTTCATGAATACCTTCGGGGCGGCGTCGCTTGGGGCTCCGTGGCGGGTGTCATACTCGGCCTTGAGGTCGTACTCGTCGCTGACCGGGTCCTTCGGGGTGCCGATGCCGACGGCCTTGGAGTAGGCGCGAGTGACGCCGTTGGACTGGGGTGCGCTGGCCATGATGACGAGCTTCAGGTCGGCCATGTTCTCCGTGGGCTCGGAGTCGAGGGTGAAGGTGAACGCGTCTG
>CALUTY010000013.1 GCA_944323825.1 uncultured Bacteroidales bacterium | reverse complement strand
CTCCAAAAGTTACAGAGGCTTCAATCTGTATGTAATCTATATGACTACTTGTTCAGTGCCTGGGCTACATCCACTGCGCAGGCAACGGTGCATCCCACCATTGGGTTGTTGCCTATTCCGAGGAAGCCCATCATCTCCACATGGGCTGGAACTGAGGATGAACCTGCAAACTGGGCATCGCTGTGCATGCGGCCCATGGTGTCGGTCATGCCGTAAGAGGCCGGACCGGCTGCCATGTTGTCCGGATGAAGGGTACGGCCTGTGCCGCCGCCGGATGCAACTGAGAAGTATGGCTTGCCTGCGAGGACACGCTCCTTCTTGTAAGTTCCGGCAACAGGGTGCTGGAAACGGGTAGGGTTGGTGGAGTTTCCTGTAATGGAAACGTCTACGCCCTCATGCCACATGATGGCAACGCCTTCGCGTACATCGTCGGCACCGTAGCATTTGACCTTTGCGCGAGGACCGTTGCTGTAGGCTACTTCACGAACGACCTTGAGCTCGCCGGTGAAATAGTCAAACTCAGTCTGCACATATGTGAAGCCGTTGATGCGGGAAATGATCTGGGCAGCGTCCTTTCCGAGACCGTTGAGGATGACGCGGAGAGGCTCCTTGCGCACCTTGTCGGCCTTTGCGGCGATCTTGATGGCGCCTTCTGCG
This sequence comes from uncultured Bacteroidales bacterium, assembly GCA_944323825.1. Lineage (GTDB taxonomy): Bacteria > Bacteroidota > Bacteroidia > Bacteroidales > UBA932 > Cryptobacteroides. The sequence goes on along the minus strand of CALUTY010000013.1, from coordinate 107,036 downwards.
GCTGCGAATGACTCGTGGCCGGCGAGGAAGGCGAAACATTTGGTCTCTTCACGGAGAAGACGGGCGGCGAGGTTGCCGTGGCCGAGTCCTACCTTGCGGTCATCAGCTACTGAACCCGGAATGCAGAATGACTGGAGGCCGATTCCGATGGCTTCAGCGGCATCAGCGGCAGTCTTGCAGCCTTTCTTGAGGGCGATGGCGCAACCTACGACATAAGCCCATTTTGCATTCTCGAAGCAGATAGGCTGGGTGTCTTCACAAGCCTTGTAAGGATCAAGACCATACTGGTCGCAGATGGCGTTTGCCTCTTCGATGTCCTTGATACCGTTTTCGTTGAGAGCGGCAAGAATCTGTTTGATGCGACGGTCCTGGCTCTCGAATTTGACTTCTCTTATCATAATCGTCTTCCTCCTTATTCTTTACGTGGGTCAATGTATTTAACTGCACCGGCCTCCTTGGTGAAGCGGCCGTATGTGCCGGTCACCTGCTTGAGAGCCTCATTGGCATCTGTGCCTTTCTTCACGAGGTCCATGAATTTGCCGAGGTGTACGAATTCGTATCCGCAGATCTCGTCGTTCTCATCAAGGGCGATGGTCTTGATGTAGCCTTCAGCCATTTCAAGGTAGCGAGGGCCCTTTGCAAGAGTTCCATAGAGGGTTCCGACCTGGCTGCGGAGACCTTTGCCGAGGTCCTCAAGGCCTGCTCCGATCATGAGACCGCCCTCAGAGAATGCTGACTGGGTGCGTCCGTAGACAATCTGAAGGAACAGTTCGCGCATTGCCGTGTTGATGGCATCGCATACGAGGTCGGTGTTGAGAGCCTCAAGAATGGTCTTGCCCGGAAGGATTTCTGAAGCCATAGCTGCAGAATGAGTCATTCCTGAGCATCCGATGGTCTCGACAAGAGCCTCCTGGATGACGCCTGCCTTCACATTGAGAGTGAGCTTGCAGGCTCCCTGCTGAGGGGCGCACCAGCCGATACCGTGCGTAAGTCCTGAAATGTCAGTGATTTCCTTTGCCTTTACCCATTTTCCCTCCTCTGGAATAGGAGCCGGACCATGGTTCGGTCCTTTTTTGACGCAACACATCTGTTGCACTTCGTGAGAATAAACCATAACCTGTTATTGTAAAAAGTTTCCTTAAATTGCTGCATTTCCTGTGGCATATCAATGATATTCACCGGCATAAGACCGGGATACGGCACACAGGGCAAAAATTCCGTTGCAAATATAGCAATTTTTCAAAAGCTCCTTTTATTTATCATGGCATAAATTAAATTAACGTCAGTTCGACGAATTTATAATGTTCGCTCCCAAGGAATTCGTCGAACTGTCGTTAAGGATTTCTTCGAAATCCGTTTGTCTTAATCCCCAGTCGCTCCGCGACAGCCCCTTGTTAAGGGGCGTCACCCACCTTATTCCTCCCTCTCCGGGAGGACTGTCGCAGGACTAGTCCTGCTCCTATAGCGGTTGTTCGATGAAATTCAATGATTAAATTTCATCGAACTCACATTAAATATTATCCGGAATATACCCATTATTGTCGTTCCGACCATCAGATTCCCCGACCAGCCCGGAATGACACATCGGGGCTTTCCGCAACGGAACGGCACAAAGAATTACAATTTATAAGTTCATACATAAAAACACATCAACATTTTTAATCCATTACGAACAAAAAACTTAATAAAATGCCAGACAAATGAAATGTATCTTACAATTTACCTGTCGGCAAACCAGCGTTTTAATGTTAAATTTTTGTTAAATGAGTGAAAATATGCAAGAAAGTTTTGGAGATATTGAAAAATGCAGTACCTTTGCATCCGGTTATTAGTTTTAGTGTTATTAATTATGTGGTTAGTATGAGGGGTCCCCACGGGAGTGGCGACAACCTCTTTTTTTGTATATATACCCTTCCCAATGAAAATGAAAGACAAGACAATATTCATCACCGGAGCCGGAAGCGGCATCGGGGCGGCATGTGCAATGAGGTTTGCATCAGAGGGATGCAGACTGATACTCAATGCCAGGAACACTGACAGGCTCGGGCAGGTCTGCAGTGAGGTCAGGAAAAATTACGGGGCGGATGTCCTGCCGCTGACTTTTGATGTCAGGGACAGGAAAGCCATCGAGGAAGCGCTGGCATCCCTGCCGGATGAATGGAAGGCAATAGATGTGCTGGTGAACAATGCCGGACTCGCTCTCGGGCTTGACAAGGAATTCGAAGGAAGCCTCGACGACTGGGAGACCGTCATCGACACCAACATAAAAGGCACTCTGGCCATGACAAGGCTCGTGGTGCCAGGAATGCTCGAAAGGGGCAGGGGCCATATCATAAACATCGGCTCGATTGCTGGCGACGGGGCATACCCGGGCGGAAGCGTCTACTGCGCCACCAAGGCTGCGGTGAAGGCGCTGACGGACGGGCTGAGGATTGATCTTGTGGACACTCCCCTGCGGGTGACCAACATCAAGCCAGGGCAGGTCGAAACCAATTTCAGCTTGGTCCGCTTCCACGGGGACAAGGACAGGGCCGACAAGGTCTATGAAGGCTACAAGCCGCTTGAGGCAGCGGACATAGCGGAAACCGTGTGGTTTGCCGCATCTCTGCCGGAACATGTCCAGATAGCGGAAATGCTTGTGCTTCCGACATGCCAGGCCACTTCCGGCATCATCCACAAGAATCTGTGACCGGAAACATGAAAGATTTTGCGGCAATAGATTTCGAAACGGCGAACCAATACAGCACAAGCGTCTGCAGCGTGGGCATAGTAGTGGTGCATGACGGGGAGATAACGGACAGGTTCTACAGGCTGATACGGCCGGAACCGGAATTTTATTCCAGATGGAACACCAAAATCCACGGACTGACACTGAAAGACACGGAAAATGCACCTGTCTTCCCTGAGGTATGGGCCGAAGTTGCTCCGCTGGTGGAAGGACTGACTTTCACTGCGCACAACAGCCGCTTTGACGAAGGTTGCCTGAAGGCGGTGTTCAGGATGTACAGGATGGATTATCCGGATTACAGGTTCCTCTGCACCTGCAACGCCTCAAGGCGGGTGTTCGGGAATATGCTTCCGGACCACAGGCTCCCGACCGTGGCTGCATATTGCGGATACGACCTCACGAAGCACCACAATGCCCTTGCCGATGCCGAAGCCTGCGCAGCGATAGCGATGAGAATTTTATAAGAAAAATCCGGCATGAAATTCAAGATAGTATCGGACTACAAGCCTTCCGGAGACCAGCCGGAAGCCATAAAGGGGCTGTGTTCGGCCCTCAATGACGGTGTAGATGCGGTGACGCTGCTCGGCGTGACCGGTTCGGGAAAAACATTCACAATGGCAAATGTGATAGAGAAGCTGCAGAGGCCTGCGCTCATCCTGAGCCACAACAAGACACTTGCGGCACAGCTGTACGGGGAGTTCAAATCTTTTTTTCCGAACAATGCCGTGGAATATTTCGTGTCGTATTATGACTACTACCAGCCCGAGGCATACATACCTACCACTGACACTTACATAGAAAAGGACCTCAGCATAAATGACGAAATCGAGAAACTCAGGCTGAGCGCGGCATCGTCCCTTCTCTCCGGACGCAGAGATGTGATAGTGATTTCCAGCGTATCCTGCCTCTATGGCATCGGAAACCCGGAGGACTTCCATGCCCAGACGGTGACCATACGGAAGGGAGAGAGCCGGAGCATGACAAGACTGCTGTACCAGCTTGTGGATGCGCTTTATTCGAGGACGGAGGTGGACTTCAAGAGAGGCACATTCAGGGTAAGGGGAGATACTGTGGACATCTGCATAGGCTATGGGGAAAATGCGGTGAGGGTGGAATTTTTCGGAGATGAGGTGGACAGCATTTCAGTGATAGACCCTGTCACGGGGGCATTCATCGACTCGCTGGACGAGGTTTCCATCTATCCTGCAAACAACTTCGTGACCACAAGGGAACGCACCATAAAGGCCGTCAGCCAGATACAGGACGACATGATGAGACAGTGCGAATATTTCCAGGAAATCGGGAAGCCGCTGGAGGCGAAGAGGCTGAAACAGAGGGTGGAATATGACCTGGAAATGATAAAGGAGATGGGATACTGCCCGGGAATCGAGAATTATTCAAGATACTTCGACGGAAGGAACGAGGGAATGCGGCCTTTCTGCCTCATAGACTATTTCCCGAAGGATTTCATCACTTTCATAGACGAGAGCCATGTCACCCTGCCGCAAATCAGGGCCATGTACGGAGGCGACCACTCGCGCAAGTCGGTGCTGATTGAATACGGCTTCCGGCTTCCGGCCGCAGCGGACAACCGTCCGCTGAAATTCGACGAATTTGAAGCCGTGACAGGGCAGAAGGTTTATGTCAGTGCAACCCCGGGAGATTACGAACTCGAAAAGTCAGAAGGGCTTGTGGTGGAACAGGTCGTAAGGCCGACAGGGCTGCTAGACCCGCCTATCGAGGTGCGTCCTACCAAGAACCAGGTTGACGACCTGCTTGAAGAAATCCGCGTACGCGCCGAAAAGGACGAAAGGGTGCTTGTCACCACTCTCACCAAGAGGATGGCCGAGGAGCTTGAAAAATATTTCACCCGTATGGGAGTGCGCTGCCGGTACATCCACTCCGATGTGGACACCCTCGAAAGGGTCGAGATCATAGAAGACTTCAAGAACGGGCTTTTCGATGTGCTCGTGGGAGTCAACCTGCTCAGGGAAGGGCTTGACATTCCCACAGTATCACTCGTGGCGATACTGGATGCCGACAAGGAAGGCTTCCTGCGCTCGGGAAGGTCGCTCACCCAGACGGCGGGACGCGCTGCGAGGAATGTGAACGGCCTTGTCATCATGTATGCCGATTCCATCACCCGTTCCATGCAGGAAACCATATACGAGACCGACCGCCGCCGGGCAAAGCAGATGGAATACAACAAGAAGCACAACATCACCCCTACCCAGGTGGGGATAAAGAAGAATGCCCTTGTCAACGGCTATGATGCAGGTGAAGAAGAGGTCGGGAAAGTCGCAGAAGGAGGGGCATACGGCAAGGACAAAAGGCGCAATCCGAGGCTTGCCAACACCGTATCCGGGAAAGTGTCGGCGGCCAACTCCTACGACGACCCTCATTATATACCTGACCCGTCAGACCTCGGGAAAGGCACTGTTTCAGTGGGGCTCGGACATGACTCCGTGCGCGGCTCCAACTCCGCATACAAGGACGGATACATAGAGGCTGACCTCGCCGCAGTGCTTCAGGACCCTGTCATCCGCTCGATGAGCAGGAGCCAGGTGGAGAAGGCTGTGGAACAGGCGAAGAAGAACATGCAGAAGGCTGCCGCAGACCTCGATTTCCTCGCAGCTGCAAAGTACCGCGACGAAATGTGGGCACTGAAAGAGTATCTGAAAGTCTGGAAAGATTGATTTTTTCATTAACTTTGAAGGAATTTGTGTCCGGAAGCCGGAGAACCCGGGTATCCGGAGCATCTTGTCAAACGGACTTATACGACGGTAGCCATGGATATTATCGGAACCCTTTTCCCGAACTTTGATGACAAGGACAGGGAACTCATCAGAAAAGCATATCTCATAGCTGAAAAGGCACTTGAAGGACAGGTCAGGGGCAACGGGAAGCCGTTCATGGAACATCCCACAGGAGTGGCGAAGATAGCGGCAGACGAGATAGGGCTTCCGGCGGAATGCATCGCCGCAGTATTCCTGCATGAGGCGATGCGGATGCAGCCGGAATGCGACATAAGCATCTGCGACGGTTTCGGCAAAGACATCTGCACCATCGTGGACGGGCTGAACAAGATATCCACCATAAAGCCCAAGGACACACGGCTCGAAGCCGACAACTACAAGAAACTCATAGTCTCATATTCAAAAGATCCGCGCGTCACGGTCCTCAAGCTTGCCGACAGGCTTGAGGTGATGCGCTCGCTCGACATATTCCCGAAACTGTCCCGGGAAAGGAAAATCCTTGAGACCCTTATGCTCTACATTCCCCTCGCCCACCAGCTGGGCCTCTACAACATGAAGAGCGAGATGGAAGACACCTATTTCCGCCATGCGGAGCCGGAGCAATACAGGGCAATCACCAACAAGCTGAAAGCCACCGAAAAGGACAGGCAGGCCCTGATGACACAGTTCATTGAGCCGCTGAAGCAGAAACTTTCGGAGGCAGGCATAAACTACAAGCTGAAGATACGTACAAAGACGGCCTACTCCATCTGGAGAAAGATGCAGAAACAGAAGGTGCCGTTCGAAGGGGTCTACGATGTGTTCGCCATCAGATTCATAATAGACTGTGACACGGACCGGGAGACTGAGCATGCCCTGTGCTGGAAAGTGTTCTCGTATGTCACCGAAGAGTACGAATCGGACACCAACAGGCTCAGGGACTGGATCTCCAACCCGAAACCCAATGGCTACGAATCCCTGCACATAACGGTCAGAAACAACGACAATGTCTACCTTGAAGTCCAGATAAGGACCAGGAGGATGGACGACATGGCGGAAAACGGACTTGCATCCCACTGGTCATACAAGGGGATAAAGCATGAAGCCACACTCGACAAATGGCTGGTGTCGGTGCGGAACATCCTTGAACACCCTGGACAGTCGGGGGACAGCCATTATTATGAGGACGAACTTCCGGAACCGCCTTCGAATGAAATATTCGTATTCACGCCTACAGGGGAACTGCGCAAGCTCCCGGCCGGTTCCACTGTGCTTGACTTCGCCTTCGACATCCATTCCAACCTCGGAATCAAATGTACCGGAGGCAAGGTCAACGGCAAGGCCGTGCCCATCAAGGAAAAGCTGAACACCGGCGACATAGTGGAGATAATGAGCGGAAAGAACCAGAAACCGTCACCGGACTGGCTCAACTTTGTCGTCACCTCCAAAGCCCGCACCAAGATAAGACAGAAACTCAGCGAAGCTGAATTCCAGAAAGCGGCCGAAGGCAAGGAACTGCTCGGAAGGAGACTGAAGAACTGGAAAATGGAGATGAGCGACGACCTGCTCGCCTCAATAATGAAAAAGCTCCAATTCAAGACCGTCAATGCATTCTATGCAGCCATCGGGGACGGGTCCCTCGACATTGCCGGAATGAAAGACCTTATAGCAGGAGCTTCCGAAGGTCCGCAGGCTGACAATGAGGGCCAGCATGAAGCGGGAAAGGCCTCTGAAAACGAACAGGCAAGGAAAAAGCCGCAATCCGAAAAGAATTCTTCAGACGACATCCTGGTCATTGATGCCAGAAACCTGAAGAACCTCGACTACAAGATGGCCAAATGCTGCAATCCTGTCTACGGCGACGACGTGTTCGGCTTTGTCTCCATAAAGGACGGCATCAAGATACACCGCATATCGTGCCCGAATGCCGCAAGGCTCATGGAAATGTACCCGTACAGGATACAGAAGGTGCGCTGGAGCGACAGCCCGAGCACATCGAGCTTCCAGACCACCCTTAAGATCACCGCCGCACACGAGCCTTCCGTCATAAACGAAGTAATGGATATCGTGAACACCTTCCGCGCATCCATAAGAACCTTCAATGTGACCGAAAACGGAAGAAACGGCACCTACGAGATCTCCGTCAAGCTGTCCGTCCCGAGCAACCTTGAACTAGACAAGGTCCTCTCCCGCCTCCGCACCTCCCGCAACATCCTGAAGGTCACAAGGGCATAATTTGATGAAAAGCATTGATAAAAAAGCAGCCGGAGGGGTTTCCCTGCCGGCTGCAATGAAAAAGGCCAGAATTGATTGTCAGTTTTTCATAGAATACAGTTGTCAGTCTGGAATATATTCCAGATAATAGACATTTACACTATTTACAGGCGCATAGATGTAGACTGTAGCAGTCTGCCTCGTCTGCGCGAGCTGCTCTGAGGTTATCTGCGTCGACACTTCGTTGCTGCTGTAGCCCCCGGTAGGAGCGGCTGCCTCATAGAGGTTCACGATGTCGGCGCCGTCATTCATGACCAGGTCGATCTTCACGGTTCTGCCCGTATCACTGCCGCTACCTGACCTGAGATAATGCTTGATCGTGCCTGGCTTGGTGACCTTGAACGAGATGTAGTTGCTTGTAGGAATCCCGTCATCCCCGACTTCTGAAGCTCCCTGCAGCTTGATTCTCTCGCTGCCTCCGTCCCAGTCGACGGACTTGTTGCTCTTTCCGGCATAGGTTATCTTGTCGATCGTCACCGGATCTGCCCCTGCCGCAACGAGAGCCGTAGTGCCGCTCGTGCCGTATGTCGTTCTGAGATAGTCGATGACATCCTTCTGCTCCTCTACGGCAAGAGGATCTGAAGGTATGGTGGCGTCAGGGTCATAGCCTTCAGGTGTCCATGTGATTTCGAACACGCGGAGGGAGGCGTCGGCCCAAAGGATAATCTCGTCTCCGGCATTGGCTGTGACGGCTTCAGAGAATGTGCCGCGGGCATCTGTCGGTGCTTCATGCGCAGGGCCTGAAGTGCCGGCTGCGGACACATAAAGATTTCGGCCTGTTGCAGTGGCGTCAAAGGTCACGGTGACTGTACCGCTGCCGCCTGCAAGAAATCTCAGGAAGCGCCTGTCAGGCGGATTGTTGCTTGACCCCGGATACTGGAAGCATACGAGTCCGTCCGAATTGGCAAAGCGGATCGTATTGCCGGCATAGTACTCGAGGTTGTTGTAGACGAACGAATCACCCCAGATAGTTTCAGGATTCGTATTCTCCGAAGAGCCTATCAGTTCCTGCATGAAGGTGAAGTCCGCGAGTCCCCATGTCGTAGGCATGGATGAGGAAACGTTCGTCAGAGTCTCTCTTCTGATGAATCCCACAGCCTCGGAGAACTCTGAAGGCTCATGCGCAATATCGGTCTCAGACACGTCTGCCCTCACGGAGAAGCTGTACATTCCTGTCGCAAGTCCTGCAACGGCAAAGTCATGGCTGTTGCCTGTCACCGAGAGTGAATCTTCCTGTGACGGGACAGGACCTGTCCACCTGATCATGTATGAAGCGGCGTTGTCAACCGCGTCCCATGAGAGGGTCACTGATCCTTCGGATGCCTCCGGAAGAGAAATCGCCACATTCGCAGGAGTGTCAAGAGGCGACGCGCCGGCGCTCGATGTGTCGGAAATCCATGAGAGTTCGCTCATTACGATAGGGCCGCAGGCATAGATCCATACAAGATGCTGCTCACCCGGATTGAAGTCCGCGAATACTACCCTCGAGCGTACCGCTCCTGCGTGTACCGCTCCTGAGACCTCTGTCACAGAAGAGCCGTCGGCAGGCCCGTAGGCCACGGAGATATGGTCGTTCGTAGAGCCGTCGGCGGCTGTGGAGATGACCACAGATCCCGGCCCGTCAACGAGGAATGCCATGGCGCAGTCGGTCGGAGTGCCGGCATATTCGAACGTCGGCTCAGCAGTGAACTCGAATCCTTCCTCAGTCACGTTGATCGGATTGGAAGATATGACGAAACGGGTGTTTCCTCTCACGCATGACTGGTCGATGACGTCATAATAAGTGTCAGTATCGGTAAGATCCCAGTTGTAGCCGTACTCAACGGGCACAAGATCAGGGTCCGGCTGCTCGACATATTCGGAAAGCCACCTCGGGTCTCCTGCCGAAGCCGAGAGAACAGCCGCATTGGTGATGTTGAAGAGCCCCCTCTCGCTGTTGTAGCAAGGGTCAGCCGAAAGGAGCGCACCGCCGCCTGAAGACGCCCTCGTTGAGGTGAAGCTTGTCGTAAAGAACGTGGCCTCATCGCCGAGATTATACCACCAGTTGTTGGACACGGTCGCCGGGTTGAATGCGGCGGCGCCCCAGACATATCTGCCGTCGACTCCGTGTACAGAGCTTCCGCTCATGTTCAGGATGACGTTGTTTCTGAATGAGCTTGCCCCTACCGCAGCGCGGATATAGAACAGGCCGTAGCTGTTGGAATATGTGGTGAGATTGTTCAGGGTGTTGTTCTCGAAGGTGAAGGTTCCGAGAGAATAACTGTCGTCTATCCTGAAGAACTCGCGCATTCCGTCCGTGAACGTGCTGTTGCGCACCGAGATCGTGCCTATGGTGCCGAATGTCTCGCCTGTTGTACCCCTGAAGCCGAAGGCCTCGCCTCCGTTGCCCTCAGTGTCCGACACCTGTATTCCGTCGAACGAGATCGTGCCTATGCTTGCCACTGTCGTTCCGGTGGACGCATAGAGGAGACCTCTCTTGTATGACGTGAGGTCACAGTTCACGATGGAGATAGTGTTGATCGGGGTCGTGACTGCAGAGGCGAATGTTATGAGATGGTTCTGTTCGTAGGAGTTGCCGTCGAAATGCAGGGCTTCCGCACGGAAGTCGGTCACGCCGTCGGCAAGAGAGAATGTTCCTATCACGCGCGGCTTCGCTCCGTCGACCGTCTCCTCACCGTAGATGGAGAGGGTTGACGCAGTCACGTTCATCTGGCCCATGTAATACGCCGTGTCGGCATATACGACTGCGATGCGCGGAGCCCCGTCCTTAATAGCGATACGGAAGGCCGAAGTGTCTGAGACGCGGGTGACTCCGTTCATATCAGGCCTTGTCCATGCATAGACGGTGCCTCTGTTGGCCGAATTATAGTGGGCCGCGATGGTGTAGCGCACCGACGGCTGAAGATTAGTCACGGTGGCCGAGGTCTCGCCTGCGGCTACAGTCTGCACGAGATATGCGGCTGAAGCGTCGGTAGGATGAGGAGAGATTCTCAGCTGGTTGACGCCTTCTTCATCCCCTTCGGCAAGAGTCCATGACACCGAGACAGACTCGGAGGTACGGTCTGTGACAGTAAAGCTCTCCACAGGGTCCATGACAGTGTAGGTGTCGATAGGATAAGGGAATGCAGCCCACTTTGAGTCGCCCTGTCCCTCATTCTCGGTGTTCTGTCCGCAGACGCGGGCGTAGTAGGAATACTCAGCGTCAAGCTCGAGGCTCACGCTCGTGGACGTGCCGCTCTCCGACGGCGTCACAGTCTCCGTCATATACGGGTCGGAAAGCATCTCCTCAGTGATCTCATCGGCGGAAGCCGGAGCGTCTTCTGTGGCGAACCTGTAGACTTCGAGCAGATACTGGGTGGCAGTATTGGAGTTGGTCCAGGTGAAGGTCACTGTCCGGCCGTCCGAAGTGCTTACGACCGCAGACGTGCTTCCCGGAGTGAGGACGTTCGGAAGATTCAGATCTTCTATAACTTCCGGCATTTCCTCAACACAGCTGCTGACAGCAAGGCCTGAGACGATGAACGCCGAAAGGAAAAATATCAGTCTGGATAATGATTTTTTCATATAGTCTTCTTTTAGGGATGCGGCCAGACACGGGGAGCGTCGTGCCGCATCCGTTGAAATTTCATTTGTCAATAGCCGTAGTCATTTGCGAGAGCCCCCTGAGCGTTTGTGATGGTAGTCTCGAAGATCGGCCACCACATGTGCATCTCCGGATCAACGCTCGTGTCATAGAATCCCGCTGAAGTGGCCTTGTCCGCTATGGAGTTCGACGACGAGCTCGTGAACGCCGAAGTCTCGCTTATATAGGCGGACGCCTCGCCGTCGGAATTGAGATACGGAATCCAGCCCGAGCCTGCCGGAGGAGTGTCCAGAGTGGCGTCCGACTCACCCGGATGTATGCCGTACATTTCAATCGTAGGAATGCCGTTGGCGGTGCCGTGACGATACCACAGGTAGCGGCTGATGTTGGAATAGTTGAATCCGGTGATAGGACCGGTGGTGCCCGCTCTCATGGCCTGCAGCTCCTGTGCGGCAAGATCCATTCTCTCCTGAAGCAGGTTCTCACCCCATCTGATGAGGTCGGCCTTGCGGAGGAACTCGCCGACGAACTCCAGAGCACGCTGTTTCTGTATCTCGGCAAAGATTGCAGTCTCTCCAGAGAGGGCGTCAACAATGGCGTCAGCCTCAGACTCATATCCCTTATAGGCCCTTCTGAGCACCTTTCTGAGACATTCTTTGGCGAATGACTCGTCGCGATTGCCCACCTCGGATGAGTTGGCGATCTCAGCCGCCATGAGAAGGATGTCCGCGTAACGCATGTACACCGGCTTCACTCCGTCGTCATTTCCGCCGCCGTATGGAGAAGTGGTCATCCATTCGAATCTGTACTTTCCGAAATACCAGTCGGCGATTCCGGCAGGGTAAGGGAGAGTACCGTCGCCTCTGTCTTCCCAGAGCCAGTTGACGCAGCTGATGTCACGGCGCACGTCATGGCCGTTCAGGTCATACATGTAGTAGAGATATGGCACAGGACCGGCCTGACCGCCTCTGTCGCTCGTAGTCGGAGAATATGTGGTATAACCCTCATTGCGGACAGCGAAAGTGTAGTTCCAGCGGCCGCGTGAGTTGCTGAACGGAATCACCCAGATGATTTCATGGCCCGCGGTCAGATCCATGTTGTTCACACTTCTCCAGAGCTCCTCATAGTCCATGAGCTCAAGCCCGCTTTCATTGATGGCCTGTCTGAGGTATTCAAGAGCCTTAGGATAGAGCACGCTCTTCTGAAGATCCGGATCGTTGGACAGACGGATGCTTCCCGGATCGCCCGTGCCGGCCATTCCGTCGGCAGGTCTGAGGCTGTATCCCGAGGCCATCAGGGCTACGCGGGCATACATTCCTATCGCAAACGCCTTGCCTACGCGGTCAACCGTAGTCGCCGTGTTCCAGTCGAGGTAGCCGATGGCTTCTTCGAGATCGGCGAGAAGCTGGGTATAAAGGTCGTCCTTGTCAGCCTTGTTGAGATAGATGGTCTCCGGAGTCACCGGGGCGAAGCGTGCCGGCACTTCTCCAAACGCCTTCATGAGCTCGGTGTAGAGGACCGCACGCATCACGAGCGCCTCTCCGAGAAGGGCTGCCATCTCTGGCCTGGTGTCCGGATTCCCGTACTCACGGATTCCGGCAATGCTCAGGTTGGCACGCTCGATGCCGGCGAAGAGCTCATTGTAAGGTCCGTTGGCGAGGTTAAGCGTGCTGTTTGTCCTCGTGAGGCTGTATCTCACGATGGTGGCGTTGTCATTGAGAGTGGTGGAGACATACCACTCAATGTCGTTGTTATATCCGTACCACGGAAGGTAGCGTCCCCTGTGTGAGTTCGTATGGCCGAACACCTCATATATCGAATAGATCTGATACGAGGTCAGAGTCGGATCGGCGAACACGGAAGGTTCATCGAAAGTGGACTGGGATTCCGTCGTGAGGTCGCAGGACGTGAGTAAGAGTCCCGCAAGAATCCCCGCACTTACAAATATTCTCTTTATTATGTTCATGATTCTCTCGTATTAGGAATTAGAAGGTAAGGTTGACGCCCACCACATATCCGATGCTCTTCGGATAGGCGGAATAGTCCACGCCAGGAGTAAGAGGAGTGGCCCTGCGGGTATCCACTTCAGGGTCATATCCAGAGTATCTCGTGAGGCAGAAGAGGTTGGTTCCCGTCACATAGACACGCAGACGGGAAATCTTCGCCTTCATGGTTATGTGCGACGGAAGGGTGTAGCCTATAGTCGCGGAAGTCAGGCGCAGGAAGGAGCCGTCCTCCACAGCCCAGTCGGAAAGGACCGCGCGACCCACTGCCGGAGACCACAGAGTGGCGTTGGCATTCACTTCCCTGAGCTGCTCAGGGTCGGTGATGAGCTGTCCCGTCGACCAGTCGATATTGGTCCACCTCTGCTCGTCCGTCTTCATGAGGTTCCTGTTGGTGTACTTTCTCGAAGAGGTGAACTCTATCTTGTTGGCGTTGTAGATGTCGTTTCCGAAGACATAGTTGAAGTTGGCCGAGAAATCGAAACCGTAGAGATAACCGGTGAGGTTGATTCCGCCGTAGCCCACAGGAGTGGCGTTGCCAATGATGGTCTTGTCGTCTGAAGTGACGACACCGTCATCTGTCATGTCTTTCAACTTCATTGCTCCCGGCCTGAGATAATCGGCTCCGATCACATCAGAACAGTCAACGACATCATCATTGAGTACCCAATTGGTGCCATCGTATGTGAAGTCGTCCACAGTGTAGAAGCCGTCCGACTGATAGCCGTAGATGTTGCCGAGAGGCTGGCCCACGGTCACGAGATAGTCTGTTCCGATTTCAGTGGATGCCCACTGGGTCTCTGATTCAATCCTGTCAAGACCTCCGAGGCTCGTCACCATGTTCTCGTTGATGCTGAGGTTGGCGCCGAGAGTGAGGCCGAAGTTCTCCCTCTCCACGAGGACAGCGTTGAGAGACACCTCGAAACCTCTGTTGCGCACGGAGCCCATGTTGCGGTACTGGAACTCATATCCCGAGCCTGCGGTCGGGAACTGGATGAGGAGGTCATTGGTGGTGTTGTGATAGAGTTCGAACGATCCGTTGAGCCTGCCCTTGAAGAAAGAGAAGTCGAGTCCGACATTGTGCGAAACGGTAGTCTCCCAGGTCAGGTCCTCATTAGGCATGATAGTGTCCCCGTCGTCAGTCACAGTCGACCAGTAGGTGTCGCTCTGCGAGATCCATGAAGTGGAGAATGAGGCGAAGTTGAGCATGGTCATGCCTGAAGGAATGTTGTTGTTTCCTGCAGTACCGTAGCTGTAGCGCAGCTTGAGGTTGTCAAGCCAGTTGGACGCTCCCTCCATCCACGGCTCGTTTGAGATGGTCCACGAAGCTGCCGCCGAAGGGAAGAAGCCCCACTGGTTGCCCTTGGTGAACTTCGATGATCCGTCGGATCTCATCGTCGCCGAGACTGAATATCTCTCGTCGAACACATAGTTGACTCTTCCGAAGAACGAGAGAAGCCTGTCGTTAGGGTCATAGTAGTTGTTGGTGGAGATGGCCGTACCTGTGGACATGAAGTTCCATGCGGTCTGGGAATCGAAGAAGTCAGGGAAATTCTCGACTACTGCGGTGAGTTCATTGGACTTCTTGACGATGTACTCAGTACCTGCGAGGAGATCCAGCTGATGACGGTCGTCCTTGAACACTTCAGAGAAGTTGTAGCTGAGAGTGTTGGTATTGCGGATAGTCTGCCTGTACTGGTCCGTGTATCTTGTGGCCGGATGGTCCTGATACTGCGCGGTGTTGCCCACATAGTAAGTAGTCAGTCCGTAGAAGCGGTTGTTCTCCTGCGTATAGTCCTCAAGACCGGCCTCTACCCTGAGGTTGAGGTTCTTGATTATATGCCATGTAACGGCTCCGTTCACCGTCCAGTTCCTGCGGACGCGCTTGTTGTCATTGTCGGCCACGGACAGAAGAGGCGGAGCGTTGTCGCCGTAATCCTCCTCAAGGTCAGAGCCTGAAATCGCGCCTCCCGCGATTGGAATCGGAGCATACTGCACCGAATGCTTGAGGCGGCCGTTTCCGGAAGTAGATCCGGCGTCATTCATGGAATTGGAGCCCGAACCCATGATGGTGGTATGCGAATATCTCGCGTTCACGTCAAACTCGAGTTCCTTGATAGGCTTGAAGTTGGCCTTGAAATTGAGGTTGTCCCTCTTATAGGTCGAGCCGGTCATGATGGCGTTGTCTCCCACATGGGAATAACTGGCGGTCCACCTTACCTTTTCCGTGCTTCCGGACACCGAGACATTGTGGCTCATATTCGTGCCCGTATTGCCGAACACCTGCTGGATCCAGTCGTTGCCCTGGATTCCCTTGTACAGATCCATATCTTCATACACTCCGAAATAATCCATGTAATCATCTTCGTATGTGCCTCTGACCATGGAGAGTTCATATTGGTTCCGGACAAAGTCGTACGGGTCCTCGACCTGGATGGCATCCCTGTTGGCCATCCACTTCTGTCCCCAGTAGCCGTTGTAGCTCACGGAGAATTTGCCGCTTGTGCCGCCCTTTGTGGTGATCAGCACCACTCCGTTTGCACCCCTGGAACCGTAGATTGCAGTAGAGAACGCGTCCTTCAGCACATCGATGGACTGGATGTCGGACGCAGGGATGTCAGAGATGCTCTCCACCGGAAATCCGTCCACAATATAAAGAGGTGAACTGTCCTGAGTAATGGATCCTGAACCGCGGACACGGATCTTGATTTCTGCATCAGGATCACCTTCCGTAGCAGTGACCTGTACTCCGGCCATCCTTCCGGAAAGGGCTTCACTCACCGTTGTTACAGGCACCGCCGTCAGGGTCTTGCTGTCTACGGATGAAACGGAGCCCATGAGGTCCTTGCGCTTCACCGTGGCATAGCCGATGACGACGGTTTCCTCGAGGAAATTGGCATCCTCTTCAAGAACCGTGTCAATCCTGGTGGAATTTCCTATCTCGACATGCTGGGTCCTCATGCCTATGCAGGAAAACACGAGGGTCTTTCCTTTGGCGTCAGGGATATCGATGACATATCGTCCGTCAGCATCCGTTGAAACGCCGAGGGTGGTGCCGTCGACAAAGACAGACACGCCCACGAGAGGCTGCCCGCCCGAATCCTTTACGACACCGCTGATCTCCTGGGCCGACAGCGACAAAGTCGCGAACAGCCCGACGACCAGCAGAGAAATCTTGTATGTCAGATTTTTCATAAAAGAACTTTTTTGGTTAGTACTTGTCATTATGGTTATTTTGTCATTAATCATTTTGTTCTTCTGCGCCCTGCCCTATTAGGGATATGCGAAATTACCCATTTATACCCATGGTACATGCGAAAAATTGTCGCAATGCATGTATTTTTTAACACAGGGACAAATTTTCCGTGTACGGTAACGAAAATTGGCCGGAACGGATTCCGGCCAATAAGAGAATGATATATAACGCATGCTGACAGATTGTGACAAACCCTCTGAAACTTATATGAGAGTCAGGCTGGACAGCTCGCTCCCCAACCTGTGGATGGCATCCTCAATCTTCTTCAGCTGCCTGTCCGACACATAGGTATTTCCTTGCCTGTATTGTCTCATCAGAGCGGCATTGATTCCGACATAACGGGCAAATGCACTGACATTGATCATGGAATAATATTCAAACAAAGACGAAAGGTCAAATTTGAAGACAGGAGGCGCCACAAACTCTTCCGGAATCTCCCTTCCTTCACTCCTGATGAGTCCGGTCACTTCTTCCATGGAATTGCAGAAATCCGCCTTGGCCTCAGCGACCGTGTCCCCCCTCCCCAAAAGGGTATAGTCTGAAAAATCCATATTGTAAGCCACATAGGTGCCGTCGCTGTCCTTCTCAACAGACACCACAAATTTTTTCTGCTGTTCCATAATTCCGATAGACATTTCAAAATCCAATCTGTTTCTTCAACCTGTGCATAAGTCCCGGACGGACCTCCTGCGACCAATGCCTTTCTATCTGTATGGTCATTCCGGTCTTGTCATTACGATATATGTCATGTTTCTTCCCGTGCATCACAAGCCTGAATCCATTCTTCTGTGCAAGCCTCCTGATCTCGTTCCAATTCATGGCATTCCTCCGCAAATATATAACATTATTGTAATATATCAAATATTGTTTCAATACTTATGAAAACAAAAGACAGACAATAAAAAAGGGCATGGCTCATAATTGAGTCTGCCCTTGGTATGGTATCATATATTATTGCTGTGTCAGTCGAGGGAGGTATAGGTGCCGCCGGAGGTCTGGAAGGCGACGATGTTGCGGACGAGATAGTGGAGATACATCTCGAAATTGGTGTAACGGCCATGGATGTCGATGGTCTTGAAGGCGGCATCGGATGAATCCTTGGAATTGAGCCCGAACCTGTCTTCAAACCAGTCAGGAATGCCGTCGCTGTCGGAGTCGATCTTGTCGTTGGCTTCGTTTTCCGTGGTCGCAGAATATGACGGCCAGCCGCCGGCTGCTGAAGGTGTATCAATTATGCCTCCGGTACTCCCGTTACCTCCGTCTGTGACAGATGCAGTACCGGACTGGGCATCAGCACATGCACGCTTGTCCACAGCATCCCTTACCAATGAAACGCCTCCCACCTCGCAGATGCGTGCAAAAGCGTCCTGTGCCGAATGAGTCGTAGTGTATACGGTCTGTCCCGACGGACCTGAAATAGGAAGCAGCGATGACAGCAGCCTCTCTGAGTCAGGAGGGGTGTTGGTACTGTGGTCATGCCAGTAGACGCCATTCTGGGCTGTCATATCCGGATAGTCGTAATAGTAGTTTCCTGCCATATACAGATACGGATAGCCGTAATCCTTAGATGAGGATGTATAGATGCCGTTCGCATCTATAAAATACCTGCGGTCTCTGGATGCCGGTCCCTGCCTGTAATAATTATTGACCATATTGAAATGACCGCCCTCTCCGCCGTATGTAGAGTTGCTGCCCCAATTATAAACAACATTATTGCGATAGTCAACATTGCCGCGCTTGTCGGGATCCGACGGATTTTCATATATTTCAGGATGGTCAAAGCGAGGGTTGCGGCTGTCATGATTGGACAGCATATTATGATGGAACGACGCATTCTCACCGCCCCAGATGCCGCCGTAGCCGTGGTTGCCCTTAGGATGGTTGGAATTTCTGAGGCTTTCAGTCATAATACACCACTGCATGGTAAAGTTCTCATTACCATAAAACGATGCGCATTCGTCGATAGACCAGGACATCGAGCAGTGGTCAAGAATGATGTCTGAATGCCTCCTGCCCCAAATGCAGTCCTCGCCATCCCCCGACATAACCATGTTGCCGAGGCGGAAACGGATGAATCTGATGATGACATTGTCCGATTCAACTACCGTGGCATAATTCTTTATGCAGATTCCGTCACCAGGAGCAGTCTGCCCGGCGATAGTCAGATTGCCGTTTCTGATCCTCAGTTTTGACTGGAGTTCAATTATTCCGGCTACATCAAAGACAATGATTCTCGCCCCCGTCGCCTCGACGGCTGCTCGAAGCGAACCTGTCCCGCTGTCGTTCAGATTGGTCACATGTATTATCCTGCCGCCGCGTCCGCCGGTGGTGTACATGCCGCCGCCCTCAGCGCCCGGGAAGGCAAGAGTGAGTCCGTGGTCATCTTCAGCAGACGGAATAAGCATGGCCTTGTAGGCTTCGGTCATGTCAGGGTCAGGATCCGGTTCCGGCTCGGGATCAGGAGTACTCTCGCCCGGGGTATAGGCTGAAGATGAGGTGAATTCCGAGAAACGGCTTCCGGCAATTGCGCGGACCATGCAGATGTAGGAAGTTCCTGTTTCAAGACCCGTGAATGCATGGGACAAAGAGGTCTCGTATTCAGTCACCATTATTGTGCCGTCATCGGCATTTTTCAGCCTGACGGCATATCTTTCGGCACCATCCACTGCATCCCATGCAAATGTCAGGGAAGTGGAAGTGACATCAGTACAATGCACATTCTGAGGCGCAGGGAGAGGACCTGACGGAGTTTCAGGCACCTCTTCCTGACATGCGGACAGGAAAAGCAGCAGTGCTGCGGCAAGGAACAGATGAAAGTTTTTCATAATATAAATCAATTCAATCTATTACAGTTCAGTATATGTGCCGTTTGCACCCTGCTGTGCGGAAATGATGTCACGCACAAGCCAATGGAGATACATCTCCAGATTGGTGTAACGGCCGTGGTTGTCAAGCGTCATGGAAGATGCATCGGAGGCATTTGACGGATCAAGGCTGTATTCAGTTTCAAATGCATCCGGCATTCCGTCACCGTCCGTATCCGTCACGGCAGTGAGTTCGTCTGAAGTGGCGGAATATTCCTGCCATCCTCCGGCATCTGTCTGGGAATCAATCAGACCGCCGGTACTGCCATTACTGCCCGATGCCGACGAATTGGCATTCATGGCCTCAGAAGCCACCCTTGTGTCGGCATTGTCACGGACGAGCGAAGCCCCGGCATATCCGGTCACGGCAGTAAATGCATCTTCGGCGGAATGTGCGGTCATGTAACATGCCGTCGCATCATCTGCCAGGATTTTGAACGGCTCGGTCTGCAGGCTGTGGGAAGGATTCTCCCCATACTGGCTCTGGTCCCGCCATACGACACCCTGGGAATTGTCCGAATTTATGGCGGAGGCGTAGCTTCCGGAGTGCCAGTTGCCGCTGACATAAATGTCCGGGTAATCCGTGCCGGAAGAGTATTCCGGAGAATACCACCAGGCATCCACGAACCATGCCGCCTCTTCGGATGCAGGTCCCGGCTTGAAATAATTGTCAATTACATTGAATGAACCGTCTTCTCCGCCATACATGGAATTGCTGCCCCAGTTGTATATCACATTGTTGCGGATGTCCACATTTCCCCTGTGGGTGGAAAGATGGTCACCGTACATGTCAGGACAGTCAAGGCGGGGGCTTCCGTTGCCGTTGTGGGCCAGGAGGTTGTGATGGAATGATGCATTCTTGCCGCCCCAGATGCCGCCCATGCCATGCAGGCCTGCACCGGCAGAAGAAACGGGATTGTTCAGAGCCTCATATACCATGCACCATTGCATGGTGAAATCGGTATTGGCATAGAAGGATGCACAGCCGTCAAGTCCCCACGACATCGAGCAATGGTCTATGATGATGCCGTCACGGTAATGTCCGTAGACGGAGGCAAGGGTATCAGCAACTGCAGCGGAAGCGGCATTGACATCCCCGAGGCGGAAACGCAGGAAACGGATGATGACATTGTCCGCATCCACCGCCACAGGATAGCCGCTGATGCAGATTCCCTGTCCCGGGGCAGTCTGACCTGCTATGGTAAGGTTCCCTTCACTGATCCGCAGCTCAGACTGCAGGTCTATCCGTCCCGCAACATCAAACACCACTGTCCTGGCACCCGCCGTGTTCAACGCCTCCCTCAGAGAGCCTTCTCCGCTGTCATTCGTATTCGTGACATGGATCACCGCTCCTCCCCGGCCGCCTGTGACATGCATTCCGCCGCCTTCCGCACCAGGGAAAGCAAGAGTCAGACCGTGTTCATCTTCCGAGACGGGTATATTGAACGACTCATATTCAGGATCAGGAAGATAGACTGCATCTGACACCAGAAATTCCGAATATTCCATCCCGCCTATGGCCCGGACACGGCACACATAGGAAAATCCTTTCTCCAGACCTTCGAATGTAACCGACGACTCCGTCACGAATACCGGATCCCCGACACTTGTCTCATCATACGCATTTGTCAGGGATGCATAATACTGTGACGCACCTTCCACAGGATCCCAGGAGAATGTAAGTGAAGTTTCTCCGGAAACAGTCCCTGCAAAGTTGCCCGGAACGGAAAGCACCATGCCGCTTTCCGGCCCATGTTCCTGACATCCTGTCAGGAACAGAAAAAAGAAAATGTAAAATAGCAGATGTGCAGATCTCCTCATATTCCTTATTTTTGTCTGTCGTCCGGCAAAAATACAATGATTATCCCAAATTAAGACAGACATCGCCATTTTCAGTCAGCAATCACATCATTTTCGGAATCGATGATGCCCGGAATGCCGGTCACGGAGCCTTTGAATGAGGCGGTGCCGGTCTTTATTTCCTTTACTATCCTGCTGTCTATGGCATCACGGCTGGCGGAAGCCCCTGCAGACTTCAGTATTGCCTTGTATTCCTTCATTACAGGGACAGGAGTGAGAGGGTTCCGGCAGGCAAACGGCTCTGCCGGCGAAACATTTTCGTATTCTGAAGCATATCTTTCAATTTTCCCTTCATCTGGCTTCTTGCCGAGCCAGTTTCCTCCCCTTACGGCCGAAACATCATAGACATTGTCCTTTATGTAAAAAGAACCGGGAATCATGGATGTGCTTTCGGAAGTGGAAATCTCCACATATCTCCCGTCAAGGTTCTTCGTGCCGGGACCTGCCTTGAAAAGGTTGCCTATGACATTGAACCATCCTTCCTCACCGCCGTAGATGGCTTTCATACCCCAGTTGTAGACTATATTGTTGACGAATTCGACGGTTCCCCGACGGAAAAGCAGGTCGGTGCCTTCATATACGGCAGGATGGTCGAAACGCGGGTTGCGGCTGTTGTTGTGGGCTATGATGTTGTGATGGAAAGTGACATTGCGGCCGCCCCAGATGCCTCCGTAGCCGTGCTCCCCCTTCCTGTGGATGGAACTGTTCAGAGCCTCTGAAATTATGCACCACTGGATGGTGGCATTGCTGTTGGCATAGAAAGAGGCGTTTTCATCCGTCGCCCAGCTGATGGAGCAATGGTCGATGATGATGTTGTTGTTATGCCTTGAGCCCAAGGCGTCATTCTCATCCCTGGAAGCGGATCCCATCCGGAAACGGAGATAGCGGATGATGACCTCGTCAGTGCCGATATACACCCCGTGGTCGCGGATGGTGATGCCTTCGCCTGGAGCCGTCTGTCCGAGAATGGTTATATGCGGATCTTCTATCTTAAGGGTGGATTTCAGATGGATGTCCCCGCTGACGGCAAATTTCACGATCCTTGGTCCTTCAGCCCTCACGGCATGCCTGAAAGTGCCCTCCTCCTCGCTGTCCTCAAGGGATGTGACCACATATTCCTTTCCGCCACGGCCTCCTGCAGTGTACATTCCGCCTCCGAGGGCTCCGTCAAATGCAGGGATACGGGCGAAATCCTCCGACACAGGCAGACCTCCGGCAATATATTGCCCATCAAATATATAATCAACATTGTATGCTGCCTCATATTCGAGTGAGGCCCAGATGAACGGTCCGACTCCCTTGCAGTCATTGTCAATGACAGGCTCGCTGAGATAATATGCGTATGTGCCGTCACGCATCTCCTTGCCGCCGAGTCCGGCCACCGAGCAGCACGATGTGAGGGAAATGGTACCGTCAGGATTTTCCCTGACGAAAGTATCCACGAAACGGTTGTAAAGATCCCGTGAATACTCCCTCCACGAACTGTCAAGATAACCCATGCGGACACCTTTCAATGCCGCATAGACAAACATGGAAGAAGCTGTCGCTTCAAGATAGTTTCCTTCCCTGCCCGGCGAGTCCAGTACCTGATACCACATCCCGGTGACGGGGTCTGCATATTTCCGTACCGCGTCCATGAGATAACGGAACTGTCCGATGAGCTCCTTCCTGTCGGGATGCTTCTCCGGGAAATAGTCAAGGGTCTCCGCCAATGCAATGGCATACCAGCCGCAGGCCCTGCCCCATGCATGGGATGACTGTCCGGAAAGGGTATCGGCCCAGAACATGGAGCGGGATTCGTCCCAGGCATGGCGGAAGAGACCGGTTGCAGGGTCGTATGTGTGCTTTGCGGCTCCCTTGAAATGTCCGGCTATATCATGGAAGAGGGAATCCCTTTCGGACTTTGGTGAAAACCTCTTTGTATATTCCGCATAGAAAGGCTGGGCCATATACAGGCCGTCAAGCCAGACCTGATGCGGATATATCTGCTTGTGCCAGAAGATCCCGTCCCCGGTCCTCGGCTGGGTGTCAATCTGCTCCCTTATCTTGCGGAGGACACGGCGGTATTTCTGGTCCCGGAACTCATCATACAGTCTGTAATATATCCTGGCGGGACAGATATGGTCCACATTGTAGGCCTCCTTCTTGTATTTCCAGACCGTGCCGTCTTCCGTGGTCATGGTGTCAGCCCAGCTGCGCACATAGTCCACAGGATAGTCAAGATCATATCTTTCAGCCACATCGAGGAACGAAAGAAGTTCAAGCCCGGTGGTGTAGTTCCATTTGCGCTGGCCCTGACGGCCGTCGAGCCAGGTGGCATCAGGATTCCGTGCCATCTCGGAAAGCATCATCTTCACAGAATAAGGCTCTATGCCGCGGATGAAGCTGAAGTCCGGGGTTTCCTGTGCGGAAATGTGCTGGCAGGCCGATGCGGCAGACATGAGCCCGGCCGCAAGGGACATGATATAATATCTGGTTTTCATAATGTTATTATTATCCGTTAAATGGTTATCAGCAAATTTTCTGCTGACTGTTCTTGTGTTCCTTTATATAGTCAGCAGGGGAAATGCCGAAATGCTTCTTGAAGGAACGGCTGAAATATCCGGGATCGGAAAAGCCCACCTTGTAGGAGGTCTCTGACACCGAGTACTGCCCGCTCTTGAGATAATAGGTGGCCTTCTCCAGCCGGTATTCCTGGATCAGCTCCACCGGAGACTTGCCGGTAAGTCCCTTCAGCTTGTTGTACATGGAAGTGCGTCCCATGCCCACATAGCTTGCAAGGTTGTCCACAGTCACCTCCGAATCAGACACATTCTCCTCCAGCCATTTCATCACCTTCCTGATAAGCTCCCCGTCCCTGTCCGTGATGACGACCTCATCCGGGACAATCTCCACAGGCTTTGCCCCGCGGCGGCCCTTGCCATTCGCCACAGGCTCCGCCGCAGACATCCTTGATATGATCTCACGCCTTCTGTCAAGCAGGTTCTCCATCCTCGCAACGAGCAGTTCCATGGTGAAAGGCTTGGCGATATAGCCGTCCGCCCCATATTTCATGGCCTTGACATGAGTGTCATTCTCATGCTTTGCCGTAATCATTATTATAGGGATATGGCTGGTCGTGAAATCACTGCGCACCTTGTTTATCAGTTCTATGCCATCCATCTCCGGCATCATCAGGTCGGTCACTATCATATCCGGCATCCACCCTCCGGCAATGACCTGAAGAGCCTCTTTCCCGTTGGATACATCACGTACGTCATACCTGTTGATGAGACAGTTGTAGATATATACCTTCAATTCGGAATTGTCCTCAGCCACGAGAACCTTCAATGCACCGGACGGGAATGTCGGCTTCACCTTGTATTTGCTGAGCCCGTATGCCTCAGACACCTCACTGCCAGACTGCCCTGCATCCTCTTCAATGAACTCGGCGGTCTCGTCAGAAAAATGGTCTCTGTCTGTCGGAAGGGTCACATAGAAACCGGACCCCCTGTTGACCTCGCTCTCCACCCATATGCGGCCGCCATGGATGTCCACTATCTCCTTGCAGAATGAAAGGCCTATCCCGCTGCTGGACATCCCTTTCAAGGAAGCGTCGGAAGCCTGGACAAACGGTTCGAAAATGGCCGTCCTCTTTTCCTTCGGAATGCCTATGCCGTTGTCCCTGACCATGAGAGTGAATTCCTGAACACCTTCCCTGTAATATATGGCCACTTCTATCCGCCCGCCGTCGGAGGTATATTTGAAGGCATTGGACAACAGATTGTATATCAGTGCCTCCAGACGGCCGGCATCCCCCCATATCATCAGGCTGTCCACTGAATGCGTGAAGCTCAGCTCCATGTTCCGCTCGGCAGACATGTCCTTGAAATCATCATAAACTTTCCTGATAAGCTGCACAATATCCATCTGGCTGACCCTCAGCCTCATCTTCCCGCTGACTATTCTTCTTATGTCAAGAAGCTGGTCCACCAGGGTCATCATCCTGCGTGCATTCTTGTAGACAAGGTTGACGCTGTATTCGGAGCGGTCCCCGGGGGAAAGATTCTTCTGCACATCGTCTATTCCTCCGAGTATCAGCGTCAGAGGTGTCCTCAGTTCATGGGAGATATTGGTGAAGAAACGCACCTTCATGTCATTGAGGTTCTGCTCCAGCTTCACGTCATTCCTCAGCTTCATCGAAGTGAGGAACATCCGCACAAGGACAGAGGCAATGGCCAGGATGACCAGGACATATATGATCTTTGCCGCCGTACATGTCCACACCGAAGGCATGACACGCACATCCACGGCGACAGTATCGGTATCAGCCTCCACCCCGTGCGAAGAGGATGCAGTCACCAGAAATCTGTATTTTCCGGGAGGGATCCTTGAATATGTCGCCCCTCCTGTCTGTCCGGTGATCCATTTCTTGTCGTACCCGTCCAGTTTGTAGGAATAATTGATCATTCCCTGCAGCTTGTAATTGAGGGATGTGAAATTGATCCTGAAAAAGGAATAGTCATGCGGGATGGTTATCTTTCCGGTCAGGGGCACCCTTGTCCCGTCTATGCTGAGCCCCGACAATGCAAGCCTCAAAGGCTCGGAAGTATATATGAAGTCATCCGGATTTATCCTGTAGACATTGTTGCAAGTGCCGAATACGAGCGAGCCGTCCTTCAGCCTTGCACATGTGGCCTCGCTGAATGTCGTAGGAACCATCCCGTCATATTTGGTATAGTTCGTCACAGTGTTCCCGCCATGCTCGATCTTGGACAGGCCTGTCTCTGTGGCAAGCCAGATGTCACCGTCTTCGCTGCACACGGCAGAAAGCACTATGTTGCTGGAAAGTCCGTCAGCAGTGCTGATTATGTCGAAACGCGCCTCGTCCCCGTCAAACCGGATCCGGTCTATGCCCCCCCCGAATGTGCAGAGCCAAGTGTTGCCGTCATTGTCATCAAAGATATGTATTATGTCGTTGTTTCCGAGGGAATGCATGTCACCGGGTATCTTCCTCACCGAATGGAAGACCGTAAGCTCGACATTATCCTGGGGGCGGAACCAGATCAGCCCTCCGACCGTGGCCACAAGCATGCGCCCGTCCTTCATGCAATGCAGATACCTCACCCTGTCTCCGTATTCGAGCGGATAATCAGGGAAATTGTCGTAGACGGTGCAGAATGATGTGCTTTCCGGAGACGGCAGCATCGACAGGCCGCCGCCGTATGTGCCGAACCATATCCTCCCGTCAAGATCCTGTACAATGGAATATATGTTGTCAGAACTGATTGACGACCCGTCATTCTGGTCATGACGGAAATGTGTCACCTCATACCCTGATGCCGAAGGGGAAAGCCTTATCAGGCCATTTCCTTTGGTACCGAGCCAGATGTTGCCGGAAGAATCCTCGTATATGGCATAGATGTTCCCCAGCGTTTCTGGATTCGGGAAACGGCGGCATGTGGACATGTCAGGAGAATATATGTAGAGTTCGCTGCTTTTGGTGGCCACCCACACATCATCCCTGCTGTCCCTGAATATGGCCCTCACCTCTGAGGCGGAAAGCATGTCATCGGAACGGGCCGGAGGCACTATCACATCAAGTTTCGGTGTGACGACGGTGACACGTTCAAGGCCGCGCATGATGGTGGAAAGCCACACCACTCCTGTGCTGTCCACTTCGAAGCAGGCCACCCCGTTCATGAAGCGGCTGCCGGTCTGCTCCTTGACATTGCTCAGAGGTACGATGGAATCATTGTCCCGGTCATAATATCCGAAACCGTAATTGTTCATCTTTATCCATGGCTGGCCGTCGTGCTCCATCACCATCGCAAGCGTGTCCACATAATATGACTTTACATTTCTCGGATGCTCATAATGTCTGAAACTGGATTTGCAGGGATTGTAAGACCATATTCCAGTACGCTCCGTGGCAATCCACAGAAGCCCCTCCGAATCAGGGAAAAGGTATCTGACCCGGCCCATGTCGGTCCGGTGGACATCAATGCCGAGGGATGAAGTGTCTATGGAAGCCACAGCATTGTCCCTGAAGCCCACATATAGGGTCTTGTGCTCCGAGCCGCTCAATGCCATTGCCGTGGCCGGTCCGGCCCCGCATTCGGCAAGGGAAGCCTTCTTCTGCTTACCAGTAGCCATGTCTACGGAAAGGAGGTTGTCAGGAGAAACGAAATACAGCCTGCTTCCGAATTCCGCGAACGAGATGACATCAGAAGTTCTTGACACAAGTGCAGGACGGCCGTCCCTTATCGCCGATATTCCGAGCTCAGAAACGGCATATACCGTCCCGTCTGAACCTTCGTATATGGCGCTTATGCTCCTGCCCGCACCGTTCTGTCCGTCACCGGAAAATGATGTCACCTCCAGATCAGGAGATATGCGGTACAGCCCGGAATTCCGGAAGGCCACCCATGTGTATCCCTGTCTGTCGCAATGGAAAAACTTCACTTTCATGTCCTCGGGCCCGGCCACTTCAATGTCATCAGGAATGGATGTGAATTTCTCGGCCACAGGGTCAAAGCGGAAAAGACGGTAGTCATATGTAGTCAGCCACAGAAAGCCTTCCGCATCCTCTTCGATGGAAAGTATCCTGTTGTGGGAAAGGTTGGTATAGTCCCCCGGAAGAATCGTGTAATTGACGAAGGTGTTTCCGTCGAACCGGCTCAGGCCGTACCATGTACAGAGCCATATGTATCCCCTGCTGTCCTGATGGATGTCGGATATGGAATTGTGCGGAAGACCGTCATCGGACGAATAATGCTCGAAGATGCAGTCCAGCGGGGCAGAATGCAGATTTCCTGCAGATGCGGCGGCCAGCAGCAACGGCAGGAAAAATGAGATTATTTTTGATGCTTTCGGCATGACGGATATGTTCTGTTTTGAATCAACCAACCTATAAATTTAAGAAACCGATTTGAATTCTCTAAATATTTTTAATCAGAACACCTTGAAGTACCATGATGTGGTTTCAGGCGAAGTGGTGGCCGCCGGCGCATCCCTTGGACCGAGCACCGCTTCCGGAGTGTAGTCCGCAAGAGCCTTTTCCTTCAGGAAATGTGACCATTTTACCCTCTGTTCCTTTCCGGCGGCTCCCGGTCCACTGTTCCCATACTCAGCATAGAATGATGTCTTTTCTGCATCAGGCTTGTTCCAGTTGTGCCAGCCTGCAGGAAGTATGTGGTCGCCGAGTTCGCAGTCTATGAATACGGTCTTCGCATACGGTCGCCACGGGCGGCCCAGATAGACCTCATCAATGCCTTCGGCATGAATAAGACGGCAGTTTTTGAACACATAACCGTATTCCTTGTCTTCCGGTGTGGCGGCTGCCGTGACATAGCTGTCTTTCTTGCTCATTATGGTACAGTCTTCAAAATATGCCGTCGCAAAGCCGAAGATGAAGTCTGTGGTCCCTTCTATCCAGCAGTCACGGAAATACTGCCTCTGCCCGGGGCCGAAATTGTATATGGTGTCCTGGTTGGCAATGAAGCGGCATCCGATGAAGGCTGCACGATCCCCGTCCACAGTGATTGCACAGGCCTGGCCTATGCTCTTGCC
Source organism: uncultured Bacteroidales bacterium (assembly GCA_944323825.1). Lineage (GTDB taxonomy): Bacteria > Bacteroidota > Bacteroidia > Bacteroidales > UBA932 > Cryptobacteroides. The sequence continues at coordinate 78,182 of CALUTY010000013.1, read as the reverse complement.
CTCCCCTGCGGTATTTTCGAATGTGATGTTTTCCGCAAGAAAATCATTCGCGTGCATGAAAACAGTGGAGGTGGCGGAAGTGCCCATAGGATAGCCGGTGGAGCCCGGTTTAAGTGCATAGTCATCCCATGTGATCACCGTCCGGAATGCATTTTCACCTATAAGATGAAGCTTCTGCTTGTTGGCCGGAACGGTCAGTTTCTCCCTGTAGATGCCCTCCTTTATATAAATGACAGTCTCCGACTGCTTGCAGTAGTCAGGGGCGGCATCCACGGCCTCCTGCACCGTGAAGAAGTCACCGCTTCCGTCCTTTGCCACGACAAAATCATATTTCACCACATGGTCCGCCAGGGCCGGAACCGCCTCCGTAATGGCAGGCAGCAGGAGTTCCACCAGTTTCCTGGCTCCTGCCGCATTGGTGTGGGTATTGTCCACAAGACCGTCAGGATGCCTCGGATTCACTCCCTCCGGAATCCACATGTAATAACTTCTTGAAGCCTCATCCCCGACTGACATCAGCCACTCCTGTGTGATGGAATTGGCATCCACAAAAGGAATTCCGAACTCTTCCGCCACCTGCCTTGCGGCTTCGGGATAATCCCCGTGGCAGTCCCGCTTCAGATCGCCTTCGCTGTCAAACCACCTTCTGGAGACCGGAGTGAAAAGCACAGGCCTTGCCCCCACGGAAAGTGCATGGCTGACGAACATGCGGAGGTTGTCCTGATAAAGTCCGAATGCCGGGGCATATCTTGTGGAATCGTCCGTCTTGGAATCATTGTGTCCGAACTGGATGAAAAGGTATTCACCCGCCTTCAGGTCAGACTTCACCTTATCCCATAATCCCCTGTCGACAAAACTCTTGGTGCTTCTCCCGTTCTGTGCATAATTCACCACAGTGACACAGGAGTCCAGATGCGAGGGAAGCCGCTGTCCCCATCCGCGCTCAGGATTCTGCTTCGAAAGGTCCTTGTCCGCCATTGTCGAGTCGCCCATGAGCCTGAGGACTATCCGGTCCGGGGCTGAGTCATTTCCGGCTGACGCCGTCAGCGGCAGCATGAAGAAAAAAAATGCAACGGCTGAAATTATCGATACAATATGTTTCATATCACAAATATTATGAATGACCATAGCCGATATCCATTGTATATTGTAAACCTTTGAATGATCATTGTTTATTTTGGCGATCATTCCCCGGATAACCGTCATCTTGTCACCGAGACATTTTCATTGTTGTACTGGAAGACAGACGGCTCTCCGCAGCCTTCAACCACCACATTGCGGCAGTTTGCCACAGTGAAACGCTCGCCTTCCGAATGGCGGATGTCCACATTGCTCAGCACCACTCCGTCTGAATATCTGATGTCCGCCCCCTTGTCCGAAACAATGAGGCAGTCTTCAACAACTATGTTTGATATGTTCTTCTCGGGAATCCCGTTGAAATACATGGCCCTTGCCGCCCCGCTGCACACAATGTCACGGATATGGATGTCCCTGAACTCCGGAGTGGTCTCGTCGGCAGGCACATATTCGATGTCAAATGCAGTCCCGCCGCCCTCTGCAGCAGCCTCCACCGCCGATTTCCCTCCATAATGCAGGTCAAAGAGCAAAGGTTCTGTCGGGATGTCCATCATGATGATGTCACTGATGTATATGTCACTGACAACGCCTCCCCTGCCCCTGCAGCTTTTGAAGCGCAGTCCCACATCAGTGCCGAGAAAACGGCAGCCCGTCACAGAAATGTTCTCCACTCCTCCTGACATCTCGCTGCCAACGACAAAGCCTCCATGCCCATGGAACACCGTGCAGTTGTCCACAATCAGATTACGGCACGGGCGGGCGCGGCGGCGGCCGTCCTCATCCTTTCCTGACTTTATGCAGATGGCGTCATCCCCCACATCAAAAGAAGAATTGAGCACCAGCACATCTTCACATGAATCAATGTCCAGTCCGTCCCCGTTTTGGGAATACCACGGGTTGCGGACAGTTATATTGTTTATTATCACATTTCTGCACATCAGCGGATGGATGTTCCAGCAAGGGGAATTCTGGAAAAGCACATCTTCCAAGAGCACATTTTCGCATTCCCTCAGCCCTATCATAACAGGGCGCAGATATGTCTTGACCGATTCCCAGTCCTCATCGGTCTCCATCCCCTGCGGCACATTGAAAGCATCGCTCACAAGGGAACCCCGGAATGAGCTCGAATCCGGATACCAGACATCCCCCTTCGCATTGGTGAATCCCCCGGAGGCAAGCAGTTCCTTCCATTGTGAAGGAGCCATCTTGGATTTCTTGACCTGCCTCCAGGCATCTCCGGACCCGTCTATCGTACCTCCGCCCGTGATGGATATATTCCTTGCCCCGACGGCATTGACAGGCGAAATGCACCTGCGGGTATCCAGGCCCTCAAACACCGTTTCAACTATCGGATAAAGATCCCTGTCAGGAGAAAAGCGTATCACCGCATCAGGAGTGACATGAAGGTCGATATTGTCCTTCAGCGTGATCGGGCCGGTCAGCCAGACGCCCTCCGGCACCACAAGATGCCCGCCTCCTGCTTCCGAAAGTGCCTCTACAGCCTGTCTGAATGCATCCGTATTGAGTGTAACGCCGTCCCCTGCAGCCCCGAAGTCAGTGATGCAGACTTCCCTGTCCGGGATCTGCGGGCGGTGTACCTCAGCCATGCTGAAAGGAAGGTCTTCATAGAGATAAGCGAATTCATATCCCCCGCATCCGGTGAGCAGAAGGCATCCGGTGACGGAGAGAGCGGTCAGAGTTTCAGTGATTGGTTTATGCAAATACATGGCTAAAGGTTTTAATCAAGGCTAACACCCATTCATATGTCTGCAAATGTAATCAAACAAGACTGCTCCGGATTGCACTTTTTGTCGCAATTCGGTCATTATTCGTCAGAATGACAAAAAAGAGAAAAAGACACAAGAAAAAGAAATTCCCAAACAGGTCATCTACAAAAAAAGAAAAACTTTCATATAAAAACAGAAAAACATGATGCCGGGGTATTGACAGGCGGGGCACCCGGATTTAATTTTGCCACATGACCTGAATATTATATTTGCAGAGTTGAACCGCTTCCGAAAAAGGTTGGACGAATGCCATAGCCTCACTGACAAGTGGTGCTATGCGCTCAAGCACATCGGAGAACCGGCGGGAATGGTGCAGCGGCATTGCGGTTTTTACAATTATTGCTAAATTTGAGAGTTTTAATCATTTTGACGGAATGGAAAGGCTGCTGTTTTTGGGCAATATAGGAGCAGGAGAGCTTCTGGTTGTCGCCCTTATAATCCTGCTTGTCTTCGGCGGGGCAAAGATCCCTGAGCTGATGAAAGGGCTCGGGAAAGGCGTCAAGAATTTCAAGGACGGAATGAAGGACATCGAAGAAGACATAAAGAAATAGCCGCCTGGCAACGATGGAAGGCAAAAAGAAAAATGACGGGCAGGCGGATTCCGGCATGGAGAAAGTGACAACCGGCATGCATGAGAGCATGGGACAGGAAAATGCCGGAGCAAAGGCAGGTAACGGACCAGGGCAGTCCGTGGAAAGCCAAGGAAACGATGAAATGACATTCTGGGGGCACCTGGAGGTCCTCAGATGGTCTATAATGCGTGTCGGGATTGCCCTTGTAGTATGCATGATCGGCTGTTTCGTGGCAATGCCGCACATTTTTGACAGCTTCATCCTCGGACCGGCCAGCTCGGACTTCTTCCTCTACAAATGGCTGTCCGGTCTTCACGGGACAGGAGGCATCTTTCCGGACTTCAGCCGGGACTTCTCGGTGGACATCATCAACATCAATGTGGCGTCGCAGTTCACGACACACATCAGCACATCGTTCTGGCTCGCGCTCGTGATTGTCTTTCCATATCTCATATATGAAATATGGAAATTCATCAGTCCTGCCCTTTTTCCGGACGAAAGGAAGAATGTCCGCCTTGCCTTCTTCTTCGGAACATTCATGTTCTACCTAGGCTGCGCCGTGGGTTACGGGGTGGTCTTTCCCTTCACATTCCGCTTCCTCACGGAATATCAGGTCAGCACGGAGATAGTCAACCAGATTTCCCTCAACTCCTACATGGGGAATTTCCTGATGATGGTCTTTGTCATGGGACTCGTGTTCGAGATACCGCTTCTGGCATGGGTGCTCTCCACCATCGGGGTGGTCAACAAGAACTTCCTGAAGAAATACCGCCGCCATGCCGTCGTCGTCCTGCTCATCCTTGCAGCCGTCATCACTCCTACCGGCGACCCGTTCACCCTCATGGTGGTCTTCCTGCCGCTGTATCTGCTGTATGAACTGTCAATAAAGGTGGTACGGAAATAAAACAGGCTTCCCATCCGATAGCCGACAATAAAAAAGGAGGATATCCTCCAGGACACCCTCCTCATGACTATATCAATCCGGAATTATTCAGCTTTTCCGTCTGAACCGAGGACATTGATGATCTTGTGTATGTAGAGTTTCTTCATCTCGTCGCGGGCAGGGCCGAGGTATTTGCGCGGGTCAAACTCTGCCGGCTTCTCGGCGAATACCTTGCGGATGGCTGCTGTCATTGCGAGACGGGAATCAGAGTCGATGTTGATCTTGCAGACTGCTGACTTTGCTGCCTTGCGGAGCTCTTCCTCCGGAATACCGATGGCGGCCTCAAGGTTTCCGCCATATTTGTTGATCATGTCAACATACTCCTGAGGAACTGAAGATGAGCCGTGAAGAACGATAGGGAAGCCCGGGAGCTCCTTCATTACACCGTCAAGCACGTCGAATGCGAGTGGCGGCGGAACGAGACGGCCTGTCTTTGGATCAAGTGTACACTGCTCCGGCTTGAACTTGTATGCGCCGTGTGAAGTACCGATGGAGATGGCGAGAGAGTCGCATCCTGTCTTGGAAGTGAAATCCACCACTTCTTCCGGACGGGTATATGTATGATGCTCGGCCTGAACCTCATCTTCAACGCCGGCAAGCACTCCGAGCTCTCCCTCTACGGTAACGTCGAACTGATGTGCATATTCAACGACTTTCTTTGTGAGGGCGACATTCTCATCGTATGGAAGGTGTGAACCGTCGATCATCACTGAAGAGAAGCCCATGTCAACGCAGCTCTTGCAGAGCTCGAATGAATCACCATGGTCAAGGTGAAGGACGATCTGAGGGTTCTCCCAACCGAGTTCCTTTGCATATTCAACTGCACCCTCTGCCATGTAGCGGAGAAGGGTCTGGTTTGCATAGTTGCGTGCACCCTTTGAAACCTGGAGGATGACCGGAGACTTGGTCTCTGCAGCGGCCTGGATGATGGCCTGGAGCTGCTCCATGTTGTTGAAGTTGAATGCAGGGATGGCGTATCCGCCGTTGATGGCCTTCTTGAACATCTCTCTGGTGTTCACGAGACCTATTGTCTTATAAGATACCATAACTTATATATATTAAAAGTATTTTCTTTCCGTTTTCTTCCGTTGCCCGTCATAGGCTTCCGTCCGGCACGTTTCTGAAAACCGTCGCCTTTCCCCGCAATAATTCTGCCAAGGCGGTATAATTTTTTCAGAAAGCGACGCAAAAATAGTATTTTTGCGCGAAATTAAAAAATGGATGCGATGGACAGAAAGGTTATAATATTTTCAGCGCCGTCAGGGGCGGGAAAGAGCACTATTGTCAATCATATTCTGGGACTTCATCCGGAGCTTGAATTTTCGGTCTCGGCGACCTCGAGGGCCCCGAGGGGAAATGAACAGAACGGCAAGGAATATTATTTCTTCACGGCCGACGAATTCCGGAAGATGATAGAGGAAGACAAATTCGTTGAGCATGAGGAGGTCTATCCGGGGTCGTTCTACGGGACTCTGAAGTCCGAGTTGGAACGCATCTGGGCCAAGGGACACACCATTGTCTTCGACATCGATGTCAAGGGCGGGGTGAACATGAAGCGCATCTTCGGCGACAAGGCATTCTCCATATTCATAAAGGCACCTTCCGTGGAAGTGCTGCGCCAGAGGCTGACCGGACGCGGGACCGACTCACCGGAAGCCATAGAGCGAAGGGTCGCCAAGGCAGAGGAAGAGACGGAATTCGCAAAAGGCAAGTTCGACTATGTGCTTGTGAACGACGACATTGAAAAGGCGTTCAAAGAGGCTGAACAGATTGTGGACAGGTTCCTTACAGCATGAAAATCGCCGCATATACAGGGACATTCAACCCGCTGCACACCGGACACCTAACCATCATGAAGTACCTTACGGAAAATATGGACTTCGACATGGTATATCTTGTCGTGTCTCCGCAAAGTCCCTTCAAGCTGCACATCAATGCTGAAACCGGGGCAGAACGGTACCGTGCCGCAGAGGAGGCAATAGCAAGGCATCCGGGCCTGAAGGTCAGGGCAGATGACATAGAACTGCATCTGCCTGCGCCTCAATATACGATACGGACCCTGGATGCGCTCAAGTCGCGCGAACCGGAAAACGGATTCACCCTCATAATGGGAGCGGACAACCTCTTGAGCCTCAACAGATGGCGCGACTACAGACGCATCCTGACAGAGTACGGCGTGGCCGTATATCCGCGTAAGGGCTACGACCTTAAAAAGATAAGGGAAAGCCTCATGCAGGAGCAGGAATGCGGAGAAGCGGCAGGAAACGGCCATGATGTGAAAAAATCTTATAAAATAGAAATCATCAATGCCCCTGTCGTGGAAATATCCTCATCGGAGATCAGGGAAGGCATTGCCGCAGGCCGGGACATGAGCAGATGGCTGATGTGATACAAGCAACAGACGGGAAACGGCACCTTTGACCTGCTGACAAACAAAAGACACTACATCATGAGCAAGACTGAAACAGAACGGAAATTCCTCGTAAAGGATGATTCATACAAGAAAATGGCCACGGCCAGCATAAGGATGCAGCAGGGCTATATATGCCGGGAGAGCGGCAGGACAGTGCGCGTGAGGATTGCAGGGGAAAAGGCATGGCTCACCATCAAGGGGGCAAGCACGGATGACGGGCTCAGCAGATATGAATGGGAAAAGGAAATCCCGGCTGACGAGGCGGCGGAACTGATGAAACTTTGCCAGGGAGCAAGGAGCACCTCACCGGCCCCCGCAGTCATCGACAAAACCCGACACATCGTGCCATTTGAGGGCCATGTCTTCGAAGTGGACGAATTCCATGGCGCCAACGAGGGGCTCACAGTGGCAGAGATAGAGCTTGAAAACGCATCCGAGCCGTTCAGCAGACCTGAATGGCTCGGAGAGGAGGTCACCGGTGACCGGAAATATTACAATTCAATGCTTATCGCCGACCCTTATTCTTTCTGGAAATAAGAATGTCATTCTGCAAAGGCGTGGCGGTAGCCGTCGATTCTGTTCCAGCCGCCCCGGGTGAAATCGGGAACTTCAACAGGAGCATTGCCGTTCTCTATTGAAATGGCTGTCAGCTCTGTAAGGCAGCACCACTCTGCGAGGTCATAGACATCCATGTCGAGAGGAAGACCGTTGCGGAGGCAGTAAATGAGCCTGTAGTCCATTATATAATCCATGCCGCCATGACCGCCGACTTTCTTTGCGGTCTGTTCAAGATCCTTCTGGATAGGATGCTTGTACTTCTCCATCAGGGCCTGCTTGACATCTTCCGGCACGCAGCTGTGGGCGGAAAGATTCTCGATGTCCACCTTTTCCCGGCGGCCCTGAGCAGAAGGCACAGTCATGAGTTCGCCCACCTTCGATGCATCCACCATATACCCTTCGACAGGATATTTGTTGGCAAAGCCCTTTGTTCCGGTCAGCTGGTACAGACGGTTGTACGGACGCGGATTGACGACATCATGCTGTATCATTATGGTCTTGCCCTTCTCAGTGCGGATCATGGTCATGGTGTGGTCGCCGTTCTGGAAATCAGGTGCGGCCTCTCCCCTGTGCTTCTCGTAATATTCCCTGCCGTTCACGGCCTTGGTGTCCATCGACACGAGCACATTCATCTTGTCGCCCCTGTGAATGTCAAGAGCCTGGCAGACAGGGCCTATCCCATGCGTAGGATAGACATCCCCGCGATGGTCGCGGTTGTAGAGGAGGCGCCAGTCATGCCAATACTCATCCCAGAAATCTTCAAGATTGTGGATATATGCGCCTTCGGCATGGAGAATTTCGCCGAAAAGCCCCTGCTGGGCCATATTGAGGGTCGTAAGTTCGAAGAAGTCATAAACGCAGTTCTCAAGCTGCATACAATGCCTTCTGGTGCGTTCAGATGTATTTATCAGATCCCATATCTCAGTCAGATTCATGGCGGCAGGGACTTCTATCGCCACATGTTTCCCGTGCTCCATGGCATACCTGGCTATCTTGGCATGCACTTTCCAAATACCCATTGCTGTCGTTCCGCCCATTGGACAAAGCCCGAATGGAGGTCCCTGCTACAGATTCCCCGACCGTGCCCGGGATAACTCCTTGGATACACTTTTGCGGACAGACATCATACAAAATTAGGATTAATTTTCCGGAATAAAAAGCGATTCAATCAAATGGAATCAGGGACTATGCCGCTCCAGCTGTCAGGAAGAGGGGCCTCTATGGTCATTTCGGTCTTTCTGACAGGATGGACAAAGGTAATCCGTCTTGCATGGAGGCAGATGCCGCCGTCAGGGTTGGAACGGGGAGCCCCGTATTTCAGGTCGCCCTTTATGACACAGCCGATGGAAGAAAGCTGGCACCTTATCTGGTGATGACGCCCGGTCATGAGTTCCACCTCCACCAGCCAATAATTGTCTGTCCGGCAGAGGGTACGGTATCTCAGCCGGGCCTGGCGGGCCTCCTTCCGTGTTTCAGGATTACCCCTGAATACATAGGACTTGTTCTGCTTCTCGTTGCGCACAAGCCAGTCGGTCAGCTCGGCTTCGGCTGGCACCGGCTCGTCACAGACAAGCGCCCAATAGAATTTGTGCATCTCGCCGTTGCGGAACATCGCATTGAGCCGCTCAAGGGCCTTGGATGTCTTTGCAAATACGGTGATGCCGCTCACAGGACGGTCCAGACGGTGAGGAATGCCGATGAATACCCCTCCTTCCTTTCCGTTCCTCTTTGCTATAAAAGCCCTGTAAAGGTCGGCAAGAGTCTCGTCCTCAGTCTTGTCCGCCTGCACTATCTCCCCTGCCCTCTTGTTAACCACAAGAAGGTGGTTGTCTTCATAAAGAATCCTGGATTCCGCATCGGAATACTCCCGTTCCGAAAGTTCTCTGTAAATCATCGTCAACTTATATTGGTCACATCATATCCGTCGTGACAAACATAATCAAAAAATCACGAAATAAGTAAAATATTGCACCGGAACGGGATTTTTCGTGGACAATCAGTAAAATTTTCCCGTTTTCCGGGATATTGTCCTATGGTAGGAAAGCCATTGCTTCCGGTGACATGTCAGTGGCATGTCACCTTTTTTCTGCCATTTTGACACATTTTGCAGGTCTCAGGCGATTGGCACAACATTAGATAATACCTCCGGCGTCGCAAGGCGGCCGGAACATTAATGAAGGTCGCGGAGATGACGGATTCCCCTTGCGGGAATGTGAGAATTTGAATTTTATTGACAAAAAATAGGAGATAAATATTATGGGAAAAATTATCGGTATCGACTTGGGAACCACGAACTCATGCGTGGCAGTGATGGAAGGCAACGAGCCTACCGTCATCATCAACAATGAGGGACAGAGGACTACCCCTTCAGTGGTGGCATTCACTGACGGCGGTGAAAGGAAAATAGGAAATCCTGCAAAGAGGCAGGCCATCACCAATCCTCACAAGACCGTGTTCTCCATCAAGAGATTCATGGGAGAGACCTACGATCAGGTGACAAAAGAGATCGAAAGAGTACCTTACAAAGTGGTAAGGGGTGACAACAATACTCCAAGGGTGGACATCGACGGCAGGCTTTACACTCCGCAGGAGATTTCGGCAATGATTCTTCAGAAGATGAAGAAGACAGCCGAAGACTATCTGAGGCAGGAAGTCACAGAGGCAGTCATCACTGTACCTGCATACTTCTCTGACTCACAGAGGCAGGCCACCAAGGAAGCCGGCAAGATCGCAGGACTTGATGTGAAGAGGATCATCAACGAGCCTACGGCAGCTGCCCTTGCCTACGGTCTGGACAAGAAGCACAAGGACATGAAGATCGCCGTGTACGACCTCGGTGGCGGTACATTCGATATTTCCATCATGGAACTCGGTGACGGTGTGTTCGAAGTGAAGTCAACCAACGGTGATACACACCTCGGAGGTGATGACTTCGACCAGGTTATCATCGACTGGCTTGCGGCAGAGTTCGCGGCAGAGAACGGCGGCATAGACCTCAAGAAGGATCCTATGGCCCTCCAGAGATTGAAAGAGGCTGCAGAAAAAGCCAAGATAGAGCTTTCAAGCCAGACTTCAACGGAGATCAACCTTCCGTACATCATGCCTGTTGACGGCATTCCTAAACACCTTGTCAAGACCCTCACAAGGGCCAAGTTCGAGCAGCTTGCCGACACCCTCTTCCAGAGGACAATCGAGCCTTGCCGCAAAGCCCTCCAGGACGCAGGTCTTCAGGCATCTGACATAGATGAAGTGCTTCTCGTCGGCGGTTCTACCCGTATCCCTGCGGTGCAGGAAATCGTGAAGAAGTTCTTCGGCAAGGAGCCTAACAAGAGCGTAAACCCTGACGAGGTTGTAGCCATCGGAGCATCCATCCAGGGCGGTGTGCTTGCAGGCGATGTAAAGGATGTCCTCCTTCTGGATGTGACCCCGCTTTCACTCGGCATCGAGACCCTCGGCGGCGTGATGACAAAGCTCATCGAATCCAATACCACCATTCCTACAAGGAAATCGGAAGTGTTCTCGACCGCAGCGGACAATCAGCCTTCAGTTGAGATCCATGTCCTCCAGGGTGAAAGGCCTATGGCCAAGGACAACAAGGAAATCGGAAGGTTCCATCTGGACGGCATAGCCCCGGCACCGAGAGGAATCCCTCAGATTGAAGTCACCTTCGACATCGATGCCAACGGCATACTGAATGTTTCCGCCAAGGACAAGGCCACAGGCAAGGAGCAGAAGATCCGTATCGAGGCTTCTTCCGGACTCAGCGAGGACGAGATCAAGAGGATGCGTGACGAGGCCAAGGCCAATGAGGCAGCCGACAAGGCCGAGAAGGAAAGGGTCGACAAGATCAACAACGCCGATGCCCTCTGCTTCCAGACTGAGAAGAACCTCAAGGAATACGGTGACAAGATTCCTGCCGACAAGAGGTCAGCGATCGAGTCTGCCCACAAGAGCCTGAAGGACGCAGTTTCCGCCCAGAACCTCGGTGACATCGAAAGATATACCGAAGCCCTCAACAACGCATGGCACGCCGCCTCCGAAGACATGGCAAAGGCAGCCGGCGCACAGCAGGGCGGTCCTCAGGGCCCATTCCAGGGCAACCCACAGCAGGGTCCGCAAGGCCCTCAGAACGGACCTGACGACCAGGGACCGGACGAGCAGTAACAGTTTCTGAAAACAATCTCCGGCATCAGCCGGAAATTACAATAGAGAAAGGCATGACCTGACGACGGCCATGCCTTTTTTATTTGATTATCTGAGAAGCAACTGTCATTCCATCATATTGCACAATTTGTTCAAACAAAAAATTAAAAATATATTATTCTATTGCTGAATTTCCAATTAATTTTACGATTATGCCATCTGACATTTTCAATAAATGCCGTTTAAATCATTTTTTAACCGCTGCTTATTAAAGACGAATTTGACATATTGGCATTGCAAATGCCACAAAATTGAGATACATTTGCACAATTATATAATGTACATACATAATCAGAATATAGTTCTTATTTAGATATCATTAAAAACAATAACCGATTCATATGCAGATGAAATTACTGGCGAATGCATTTCTTGCATGCATGGCGGCAATATCTTGTACTCAGCAGGAAAATTTATGCGATTATGTCGACCCGATGATCGGTACGGCACATTCAAGATGGTTCTTCTTCACACCGGCAGCCGTCCCTTTCGGCATGGCCAAGCTCGCCCCGACCACAGACGGGCATTACGGCAATCCTTCGGGATGGGAAGCCGTAGGATATGACTTCAGGCACACTTCCATCGAAGGTTTCGCATCCTTCCATGAATTTCAGGTTGGCGGTGTCGTGGTGGCACCTGTGACAGGAGAGATCCAGACCGTCCCGGGATCCATCGAAAACCCGGACAGCGGATACCGCTCACGATTCGACAAGAAGGATGAAACGGCAAGGCCTGGCTATTACTCCGTGCTTCTGAAGGACTACGGGGTCTTGGCAGAGCTTACCGCCACAGAAAGGGTGGGATTCCAGAGATACACTTTCCCGAAAGGCTCCGATGCGGCCCTGATCTTCAACATAGGGACCAGGATGGGAGAAAGCGGTCCATGTACAGATGCCTATGTGACATACGCCGGCAACGGACTTGTCGAAGGCTGGGTTGAAACGCAGCCGATGTACACCGACATCTATCAGGACGGGGCAAGGCTCAGGATGTACTTCAGTGCGGAACTTGATACCGAGCCGGAGTCATTCGGCACATTCGTAAATGATGTGACAAAGCTGAAGACATGCAATGTGCCTGACGGGCCGGAAGAGGTTTCCGCTCCTCTGGAGGAAGGGAATGCGGAAGTTTCAGGAGCCGGAGCCGGAATGTATTTCCGTTTCGGCACTTCTTCCGACAATGACGTGGAGGTCAAGATGGGACTTTCGTACACTTCGGTGGAAAACGCCAGGGCAAACAGGGAAGCAGAAGCGTCCGGACTTGACTTCGACTCGGCAAGAAAGCGTGCGGAAAACATCTGGGAGGAATCTCTCGGCAGGATCCGTGTGGAAGGAGGCAGACATGAGGACAAGGTCAAATTCTATACAGGGCTTTTCCATGCCATCCTCGGCAGAGGGCTTGCAAGCGATGTGAACGGGACCTACCCTGCCAATGACGGGTCTGTGGGACAGATAGAGCTCGGGGCAGACGGGAAGCCGCTTCACCATCTGTATAATACAGACGGCATCTGGGGCGGACAATGGAACCTCACACAGCTGTGGACCCTGGCATGGCCTGAATATTATTCCGACTGGATATCCGGGCATCTTCTTGTCTACAAGGACACCGGCTGGCTCGGCGACGGACTGGCCAACAGCCGTTTTGTGTCAGGTGTAGGGACCAACTTCGTGGGACAGGCGATAGCTTCGGCCTACAACTGCGGGATCCGCGACTTCAATGTGCAGCAGGGATATGAGGCTGCCCTGAAGGATGCCGTCTGCGGCAAGGACAGGCTGAAAGGAGCCGGGAAAGGTGATATTTCCAATTTTGTCCGGCAAGGATATGTTACCAACATAAATTATGCAGATGGCATGCAGGACGCAGATTCGACAGGAGCATGCTTTTCAGCCTCGCACACTCTGGAATACTGTTTCAACTGCTATGCCGTGGCGCAGATGGCCAAAGAGCTGGGACATGAGGATGATTATGCCAAACTCATGAGGCTAAGCGAAGGCTGGAAACTGATTTTCGACCCGCAGACAAAGCTGATCCGTCCGAGAGACCATCACGGGAAATTCATTGAGCCGTTTGACCCGTTTGCCCCGTGGGTGGGGTTCCAGGAAGGCAACGCGGTGCAGTACACCTATTATGTACCTCATGACATCGAAGAGCTGATAGACAAGATAGGCCGTGACGAATTCAATGAGCGGCTGGACAGCACATTCATCCTCTCAAGGGAAAATGTCTTCGGCGGAGGAACGGTGGTAAATGCCTTCTCAGGCCTGCATACCTATTATAATCACGGCAACCAGCCGAACCTGCACATTTCAGGGCTCTTCAACTTCTCCGGGAAGCCATGGCTCTCACAGAAATGGATGAGAACCATCTGCAACGAATTCTACGGCACTGAAGGCATCCACGGATACGGCTACGGCCAGGACGAAGACCAGGGCCAGCTCGGCGCATGGTATGTCTTGGTTTCCATGGGACTGTTCGATGTGAAGGGGCTTTCGGCACCGGATCCGTCGTTCCAGATAGTAAGCCCGCTTTTCGACAAGATCACCATCAGCCTCAACCCCGACTATTATCCGGGAAAGGAATTTGTGATTGAAACCGTCGGCAACTCCGACAGCAACATCTACATCAAGGAAATCCGTCTGAATGGACAGAAAATGGACACCGTGCAGCTCCCATTCTCAGAAATAGCAAAAGGTGGCAAGCTGACCATCGAAATGTCCGATGTCCCTAATACTGAACTTGTAAAATAAACTGCAAGCCGAGAGCAGAGGCAAATTTATTTGACTATGCCGAGGCGCAGCGTGATTGTATGCGAAGCATAAAATAAACTGCAAGCCGAGAGCAGAGACAAATTTATTTGGCTATGCCGAGGCGCAGCGTGATTGTATGCGAAGCATAAAATAAACTGCAAGCCGAGAGCAGAGGCAAATTTATTTGACTATGCCGAGGCGCAGCATTTATTGTAGACGAAGTTTAAAATAAATTCTTAACATGAAAAATATCAAGATTGCAATTCTGGCAGCAGCTGCCGCTGCCCTGCTTCCGTCCTGTGGCAACAACAGTTCCATGTCACCGGAACTTGCGGAAAAAATCAACTCCGATGCACGGATAGACACCGTCTGCGTCCGTGCCGAAAGGCTTGTGAAAGGCGGTCTCAACGCCGGCGACGGCTATGCGGAGGTCTGGATACGGGACCTCAACACCTTCATTTCCGTCGCCTGCGAAGTGTCTGACAGAGATAAACTGAAGGATGCCCTCGCCAACTTCTTCCGTTTCCAGGGAGAGGACGGCAACATTGACGACGGATATGTCCAGGCCAGGCCGGGGATGACGGGCTATGACTACAAATTCACCGATGCCGCTCCCGGACTCGCCGCCCATAAGAACACCGTGGAGACCGACCAGGAATCCTCTCTTGTCCAGGCAGTGTACAAATACGTCAAATCCACAGGCGACACAGCCTTCCTGTCCGAGGAAATCAGCGGCAGGACTGTCATTGACAGGATGGGAGATGCACTCCGCTACCTTCTGAATGAAAGATGGGTGCCTGAATACGGCCTGCTGTGGGGAGCCACCACCGCTGACTGGGGCGATGTCCAGCCGGAACATCCGTGGGGAGTGGCCCTGGACGAAAATTCACATCTGTGCATCGACATCTATGACCAGGCCATGTTCCTCATAGCCATCGGCAACTACACCGAACTGCTTCAGGACGAAACAGAAAAGAATTTCTGGAACACAGAGCAGGAAGAAATAAGGTCAGCCGTGAGAAAGTGGCTGTGGGATGAGGAAAAATGCAAATACCGCCCGCATATCTACCTGAACGGCTCACCGTTCCCTGCAGACCTGGACGAGGATGCAATCCATTATCACGGAGGCTCGGCCATCGCCATACTTGCGGGACTCAACACCCCTGAAGAAGTGATTGAGATATACCGCCAGCAAGAGAAGAACAGGATAGCCGCCGGTGCCCAGACAATAGGCCTAACTGTCTACCCGCCTTATCCTGCAGGGACCTTCCGGAACGAGGGCATGTCCCCATATTCCTACCAGAACGGAGGCGACTGGACATGGTTCGGGGCAAGGATGATAAGCGCCCTGACAAGATACGGGTACTACGAGGAAGCCTACACAAGCCTGATACCCATGCTCCGGAGGGTCATAGACCACAACGGCTTCTATGAATGGTGGACCCCAGCCGGGGAGCCTTCCGGTTCAGGAATGTTCCGCGGCTCTGCAGGCGTTCTCTGGTCCGCCTGCGGCGAGCTCCGGGAAGCGGCAGGCAAATGAGTTCAATCCTTGTGATACCGCAGATTATACACAAAATGCACAGCAAAATAGCGTCCAAGCCCGAGGGAGATGCCGTCATTGGTACCTGAGGTGCTGATGGAATGAGTGAAGCGCCGGGCGTTGCCATCGAAAAGATCGGTGACGCCTATGCTTATTTCGCCGAGTCCGTTCTTGAAAAGCCTCCGGCCAATATAGAGGTCACAAAGGCATGTGCGGTCGTCAAAGCGGCCGTCTAGGCTCCGGTTCTGCCTCCAGGTGAAGCTGCCGGTGAAAGTGAAGCCGCGCCAGAATACCCATTTCAGCCATGCCGAAGCCCGGTGCGTCAGATAATTGTTTTCGAGGCGGCCGGCTCCTGTGACCTGACTGTTGATGTTGAAGCGGCCGGAATACCCGATGGTGAAATCAACCTTTTCGCTGATGTTGCTCGTCAGCTTGACCCCTGCATTGTACCAGTCTTTTTTTATGGGCGCATAGGTTTCATTCACCATGGACGGAAGGCGGCTTGCCGAGGCGGAAGCGGTGATGCTCAGATTGCTCCGGAGGAACTTCAGAGGGACACCGTATGTGACTGCACCGGTCAGGCGCCGGTAGCCTTTCATGTTCACAGGCTTTATGAACTGATTGCCCTCCCCGAGGAGCCCCCCGTCCGTCACCTCGAAGTCCGGGGAGTTCACCACAAGCGAGTCGGACACATAGTCAGAGCTGGAGGAATACGAGGCATTTACGGAAAGAGTAGAGCCCATCTTCTGGTTCGTGTAGATGTATCTTGCCGACAAGCCATTTATATATGAAGGGACCAGCTGCGGATTTCCCGCCCTTATGCTGCTCAGATTGGCAAGGTTCACCACATCCTGCAGCCTGGTCGCCGACGGGTTGGATGTCCGGCTGCGGGCTTCGAGGCGGAGCGAATGGCTGCTGTTGAAAGGGATGTTGGCTACGACCCTGTACACTGCATCATTGAACCGCTTCTGTGAGGAGGAGAGATAAGGCAGCTCGACATCGCTGCTGAAGGCCACATTCTGCCATCCGGCACTCGCAGTCAATGCCACCTTCCGGAAAGAATAATTGTATCTGACATTGATGCTGTTGGTGAAGAAGGTGCTCATGTTGAGTGCGGACTGCCTTGAATCCGGGGTGTCGCCGTAAGTTCCAGTCGCCTTGTCATGGAGATACACCTTGTTGTCCGCATCCGACCTGTCCCACATCACCTTGTATTCTATGCTGAGCCTGCTCCTCCTGCCTAAAGGTTCCGTATATGTCACCATCCCGGTCCCTACCGTCCTGGCCGTCATGTTGTCCTTCATCTGCGACGAGAGCGATGTGGCAAATTCCGGATCAAGAGGCAGGTCCGGGTCACGGAAAGTGTACTGGTGCGATGTCGTGCCCGATTTTCCGTCATTGTATGATCCGCTGCCGTATATGGACAATGTACGCCCCTTCTTGTCGAACTTGTACCTGTATGTGACCCTCAGGGCAGCCGCAAGCGCCCATCTGTCCGTATTGTTTCCAGTGAGCCTGTTTCTCAAGAACTTCTGCTCACCACCGATGAAAAGCTTGTTGTACATGGATTTCTGCGTGCTTCCGCTGCTGTTGTCCTGCAGGTTCAGTTCCGGCCTGATGATGAAGCTGTGCCTGCCGGACGGGGAAAGCGTAATCTTTGAAGAGAAGCGGTGGTTGTAGTTCTTCGCCCATGAGGAAGTGTTCTGGTCAGTCAGAAGCGTTTCGGTTTCCGTTTCGTCCCTCCTTCTGTGGTTTTCGGTCTCATTGCCATTGCCCGTGCAGTTGAAGAAATATGTCCCCGTAATCCATCTGTTTGAAAAATTCACACCTGCCGAATGCACATCAGAAACACCAGGCAGCTCCTTCATCCGGAAACTTTTTCCCGCAGAAGAACCGTCTTCGCTCCCCGTGATGTCATCTGCCATGAAATTGAACCTGTTCATGTTGTTCGACATGGCTAGCACCGAAAGCGAATATTTTTCATCGAACCAGTTCAGCCCCGTCCCTGCAATGTATTTGTCCTTGTAGCCATATCCCCCGTAGACTTTTCCGGAAAGCATCCCGTTGCGCGTCTCCGGCTTGGTCACTATATTGATTGCCGCATAACTGTTGCCGTCATCCGTTCCCGTCAGCTCCGCTATGTCACTCTTGCGGTTGACCACCTCTATCTCCTTCACCATGTCCGCCGGGATATTCTTCAGCGCCGTCATCACATCATCCCCGAAGAACTCCTTCCCGTCCACCGTTATCTTCCTCACATCCCTCCCGTGCGCGTCCACCCCGCTCTCCGTCATGACTATCCCCGGCATCTTCGCAATCAGCGACTCAGTGTCCGCCCCCGTCATCACCTTGTATGATGCTGCATTATATGTGATGGTGTCCCCGCTCTGCGAAGACCTCACCGACTGCTCCGTATGCACCGCCGCCTCAAGCGCAATTACCGAACTCCTCATCCTGCACACCCCTGCATCGAACACATCTGAAGTCTTCTCCACCTCCATCATCTTCGTGTCATACCCCAGCAGCGACACCCTCAGCACGTACCTCCCGTTTTCCGCGCCCCCAATCACCGCCGTCCCGTCCTCCCCGCTCGTCGCATAAGCCCTGAGCTCCATCCCCTCATCAAGCATCTCCACGACAGCCCCCGCCAGCGGCTCGGCCGTAACCGAATCCGCCACCGCCACGACAATCCTCGGCCCCGCCGCCGTCTGCCCCCGGACCTGCAGCATGGCAGCCGCCAGCAACACCGCCGTCACCAATATCCTTATTGCCCCCATACCATAAACGAAGGGAGGCCGGCCGCTGCGGACACCGACCGGTCTCCCTACAATAGAAGACAAATTTAAGAATTATATGTCAATTCATTTCACATATTTCGCAGGAACCTCATTCACCATGTTTTCTATGTATGAAGCAAGTTCCTCCACCTTTCCATCCGGAATTGAAAGGACCATGACATTGCCGTCATTGTCCGGAACAAATTCAGTATGTCCTGCATCATCGACATTCACCCTGCCTCTTCTTGAAACCTTGAATTGTCCGTGGCATCCTTCGACACCGGCAATCACTGCCGCCTGGTCCCAGCATTCCCTGTCGTATGGCATCGGGAGGAAATTTATGTATGCCTCCTTCAAAGGATGCGGATCCATATAGTCCAGATTTTCAAGCGCTTCACTTCTGTAGAACACTTTCCCGCCAAGTTCCCAAGGACACACATAAATATCTCCCGGCCAATTTTCAAAAACATATTTTGCGGCAGGAATATCTATCCTGATATTGAACTCCCTGCGGTTCCTGTCCGTGAAACATCCGCCCATCATGCTCATAAACTTCACTTTCCGTGCGACAAGTTCTTTCCCGTCCAGGCTGCTGTATTCATCAGGACCGGATTCAAGTAACATTTTGAGATTGCTCAAGAAACCGGTAGAAATGATCACGACACTATGGTCCGGATGCGATGCAAGAATTTCACGGTATTTTTTCACCGGCTCAGAATGGCATTCCATATAGTCCCGGAACAATCCGGAATCCAAAACCTTCGCAGTGTATGGCCGTTCCTTCAGATTCTGTTCCGGAAGAACGGATTCATCTGGAAACGCGACAGGGACATCATCATGCCCATAAAAGCTGTTCATCAGGCAGACAAACGGGGCCGAAGTCCTATGCCTTTTGTTGACAGAAACCATCAGAAGATCAGCCATTCCCTTTTCCTGATATTTGTAAAGCATGTCAAGCGCCAGGGCGTCATCAACATCATTGCCCATGTCCGTTTCAAAAATGACGGCAACTGTATCTTTCTCATAGCTGCAGAAATCCCAGTCATCAGTCCTGAAAGGCAAAACAGGCATCCCATAATTGTTATATAGATTTCCTTCCGAGTAATTCTTATAACAATATCTGACGGCTATAGGCTCCGTTACTCTGTCGCTGCTGACTTCGACTATGGACCTTCCTCCAAGTACGGCTTTGGCTGGATAGAAAACACGGTCTTTTCCGGCTATTTCAAACCCCTTTATCTCCTGGCCTGATGCACTCAGCCCATAAGGAGCATGGTCAAAATGGATTCTGATTCTTCCACCTGAAATTTCCATACGGGAATATGCAGGCGCATCCGGTTCAAATCCCTTATAGCCATATACCTTGGAATAGGCTTGATAAAGAAATCTTTTCGCTACCGTCCTTTTGTCCGATGGATGTATTGTATATTCGGCGCCTATGTCAACAGTAGGGATGATGCCGCTGTCCGGAATATCTTCAAGGCATTGATACTGGACCTCGCGGAATCTGGCTACCTGGGTCTGCTCTGAACCCCATCCCATATTTGCATAGCTGAACGGAGCGAGCTGCACATAAAAGAACGGAAAGTCGTGTTTCCAAAGTCTTCTCCAGTCTTTTACCATTGCCGGAAATTTTTCCCGATAGCCATCAGGATCAGTTACATTTGCCTCTCCCTGATAAAACAGGCATCCTTTGACGGTGTATCCGCCTATCGGGTATAACATTCCATTATACAATGCCGATGGAGTGACATTTGCACGTTTCGGATCTATGTTTTCCAGAATCTTGACTCCGGCGAACTGCATGAGGCATTCCCGGCTCATCCACGCCTCGACCTTGGATCCTCCCCAGGAACAGGTTATCATTCCTACCGGCACATTTTCCCTGCAATGCAGCATTTTCCCGAAAATAAAACCTATCGCACTGAATGTTTCCGCTGACCTTGTATCAGACTCTTTCCATGAACCGGTGCAATCCGACTGAGGTTCCGGATTATAATCACGGTTGACCCTGAACAGGCGCAGGTCAGGGTAGGCAGAATCAATTATTTCATCTGCAGCATCAGATACCGGCTGATTCTGCAACCCTCTGAAACTTATGTCCATATTGGATTGTCCCCCGCAAAGCCATACCTCACCGAGCATGACATTATTAAGAACCTTTTTCTCGTTCCCGGCCTTGAAGGTTATTTCATAAGGCCCACCTGCAGTCGTAGTGCCTATTCTGAGTTCAAAACGTCCGTCAGAACCGGTTTTTGCAAGATATTTCTTGTCTGACCAGGACGGGATTACGATGACCTGGTCATGTCCAGGTGCATATCCCCATAAAAGTACTTCTGCTTCCCTCTGCAGAACCATATTGTCTGAAATGATGGCCGGAAGCCTGATTTCAGCCGACAATGTCACTGTCAGCAACAATAACATTGATGAAAGAATGCATTTTTTTGAAATCATTGTCTGTCTTATTTTATGGAATTTTACATATTATCGCGTCAATCCTTTCCTTATGGCGGGAAACCGCCACATAAGCATATCCGTCTTTTATGTAAGCAAACGGATAGCCGTAATCTCCACCTTTGTATCTGCCTTCATATTGCTGGCTATATATTTCATCAGAAAGAATGTGGCAACTGTCAAATGAAAAGCCATCCGATGACAGGGCGAGCACCAATGGATATCTGGTACCCTGTCTGGTATTGTCCGGAGTCCCTATATACAGGTAGCGTCCGTCTTCGAGAGCCAGAAAAAACGATTTGGTATTGTTGTCCGAAAAATTGCTTTTGACAGGCATCGTCCATGTTGCGCCTCTATCGAAGCTTTGTGACTGCCAAAGGTATCCGTCGTACGGCCTGGAAGAATTCCTGAAAAGATTGTACAATATGCCATCTTCATGTTCAAGGATTTCCCCCTCGCACAATGACGGCTTCATCTGCTCAAATGTGATACAGCCTGTCTGGTCCTGCGGCGCAACGCCGCTTTTCATCCAACCGCCAAGGCCGGAACTGTCATCTGTATAATAGACATTTCTGTTGCATGTCATCACAAACCTCCCGTCTGACAGGCACAGAGGCCGATGGCTTGGGAAAATTGCCAGTCCGGTGTCCACAGGTCTTGACCAGTTTACACCATCAGAAGATACCATTGCATAAAGACACGGATTCAGGCGCCTGTCACTCTCCCCGTCATTGTCATTTTCCGTATAATATACAGTGAGCAGATCATGACAGACTGTGATTCCTCCAGGAGTAAGTATCTTCAGTGTTCCATAATCCCCGATACCCGGCTCAACAAGCACTTCCGGTTCGGACCAATCCTTAAAATCAGTACTTGAGCATATCATCACCCTCTGCCCCGGTTCATCTTCACCCTTCAGCCCGTTTGAATATACGATATAGAATTTCCCTTTAAACCGGGTGACGGAAGGATGGTGGGAATAACTCCAGGTTCCTGACGGCATGTATACCACCGAGTGCTCAATGTCAAGCTCGGGATAATCGTTTCCCGGACTGTAACTGTTGCTGAACAAAGGTATTGACCCGGAAGGCTTCCTTACGATGCCACCGGCATCACCAACCGCTTCCTTCCGGCTGCATGACAAAGACAGGATTGACATGGCAATGACCGCCATCATGTTCACAAATGCTCTCATTTCAACTCATCAATGCCTATGCGCAATATTTCCATCCGTTCCTTATGCCTTGACACAATCACATAGACATATCCGTCATGGACAATTGCAAACGGGTATCCATAATCTCCTCCTTTCCATCTTCCTGGATACAGTTGGGAATAATGATCATCAGAAAGAATATAGGTACGGTTAAAGTCATATCCGTTTTCAGATATGGCAAGTACAAGAGGATGCCTGTCAGCAGGTTTTCTGTTGTCCGGGGTACCCACATAAAGGTATCTTCCGTCCGGAAGACTGCCGAAATATGATTTCGAATTGCTGTCAGTGAACATGCTCTTGACAGGAAGGGACCAGGATATGCCTCCATCATTGCTCTGCATCTGCCACAGATAACCGTCATAAGTCTTTCCCGTACTGCGAAGGATGCAGAATACTGTCCCGTTTTCATGTTCGAACAATGACCCCTCACACAATGACGGCTTTACCTCGTCAAATGTAACAGCCCCGTCCTGATATTTGGGCATTCCCATCCTGCACCGGTGCCAGACTCCGGTTCCGGAAGAATCATCAGTATAATATACAAGAGTATTTCCCGTCAGGAGCAGTCTGCCGTTTGAAAGCTGCAGCGGACGCTGACATGGAAAGATTTTCAGGGACAGGTTGACAGGATCCGACCAGGTAATTCCGTCGTCGCTGGTTATTGCATAAAGTACGGGATCAATCCTACGGTTGGATTTTCCGTCATTGTCATTCTCCGTATAATATATTGTCAATCTGCCGTCCACTACGGTTATGCCGCCTGGTGTCAGAATCTTTTCCTGCCCATAATTTCCCATGCCAGGTTCCAATAATGCCACAGGCTCTGTCCAATCAGTGAAATTTTCGGAAACGGAGAGCATGATGCGTTGTCCCGGTTCATCTTCTCCATGCCGTCCGTTTGAAAAGACGGCATACAACTTCCCTTTGAACCATGCCAGTGACGGATGATGTGCATAAGACCAGCTCCCGGCGGGATCATATATGACAGACCGTTCAGGATACAATTTTACTGTTTCCTTGGATTTCCTGTCGTAATTGTTTGTAAAGAGAACCGGTGTCTGACAATACGCACGGCATGAAAGCAGCACCATTACCAGAATCAATATTCTTGTCTTCCCCATGATATCATTATTTTTGTTCAAGCCATTCAAGATTGAACCTATAGTGATTCCTGCTGCTGAGCAGATGTATCATCCCGTCAGGGGACTGTGTCACAGCCATATACCCTCTTGGTTCAGCCTTGTCTTCATCCATTTCAAAAAGACCGGTCCATGCTCCTCCATCCATAATCCTGCGCTGTCCGTCGGTAATCAGTTTGACAACCGGCCATGTCTTGCCTTCATCATAGGAAACTGCCGCAAAGATTCCGCTTTTGATCTTCCCGTCAATTCGCATTCTCTGATCATCGGATGGGGCTCTCAAAGGATGATGGGTAAATGACACCAGAAGGATAGGGCCTTCTCTAAGTCTTGTCATGGTACATCTCTGTCCTCCTGAAATCGGAGGAAAGACAGATGCACTGTATGTCCATGTTTTCCCGTTGTCATGAGAAATGCTCATCGGCATCCTTTTGATACCGTCACTGTCCGTTATGTCATTGCCTCTTCCGAATGCCATGATGGAACCGTCTTTGAGCTGGACAATGGATGCGTGTATACCTGCAATTATATTGCCTGTTCCTCCGTCAACAAACCTTTCGGGCTTGTTTCCGCACAATGACGACCATGTCTTCCCTCCATCAGCACTTATCTGCAAAACGGATCCCTCATTATTGTCCGGTCCCGCATCACATGCATTCATAAGGAGTCCGTCCCGGCTTTTTATCATTCCAGAAATTACCTGATGTCCCGGTTCATGTTCCGGGGATACAATGGCCGGCCTGCTCCATGTAGCCCCATTGTCATCTGAATATATTGACATAAGGGCAAGATTCCGCCACCAGCCCCCGGCTTCCACTCCATTCAGAAGATATATCCGCCCGGTTTCTTCATCTGTCCATATTGACGAACCCGTCATGTTTCTGTCCGGGACCGAACACAGCAGGGAGGCTTCATCCCATTCATCTTCACCATATCTCAACCTGCTGTGCCATATGGACATTTCGCGTCCGTACTCTGTTTCTGTGGAAAACCACACCGCCAGAATATCTCCATTGGAGCACCATGTGACAGACGGGCAATGATTATGATGATACATTGGAACATCTTGATTCTCAGGCGGTCTTATATATACTTCAGGCTCCATGAAGACGGCATCATCAATGTCTGTCCACACTGCCGCATGCTGTGAAACGGGAAATGCCTTTTCCCGACAAGGTATCGTACCGGCAAGGACAGTGTCTGCCTCAACTATTCTGAATCCTGTCATGAAATGCCTGTCTTCAGGAATCATCCCCATCCTGTTTGCCGATCTCAGATACTCAACCGGTGTGGAATGACTTCCGCCGCGTGTCACCTTATAGAAGCCGTCAGACCATCCGGCCGGATCAATCTGCACTCCCGGCAAATATGGTCCATACCAGTCCTGGCACCACTCCTCCACATTTCCGTGCATATCATACAAGCCAAAGGCATTCGGTCTGCCACATGCGACCGTCAGATCGACTTGGACAAATGAGTGATGCTCTTTCTGATTCTTCATGGATTCTGCCGGAAGTACATCTCCCATCGAATATTTCATATAAGATCCGGCCCTGCATGCATATTCCCATTCCGCCTCTGTCGGCAGTCTGTATGATTTTCCCGTTTCAACAGACAGCCACCGGCAGAATTCATCTGCTTCATGCCAGCTTACAAAAACTGCAGCTTCATTGTCCCCGTATGAAAATCCCTGCTTGCCACGCAATTTTCTGTGTGACGGATCAAATCTTTCATATTGCTCATTGGTTATTTCTGTCACTGACATACGAAATGGCTTTGATATGACCACCTCATGGACCGGTGCTTCATCGTATGTCAATCCATATCCGTTGCTGCCCATATAAAAAGAACCTGCCGGAATTTCGGCAAACCCGATGCCATAGTCTGCCTGTTTCTCCTGTCCAGTTGCAGCCAGGGCTGACACCATCATGATAAAACAAAAAAGTATCCTGTTCATGAATTTATGGATTTTGAGGAGCTGTAATTTCAATCTGCAGAGTTATCACTTCTGATTTTTCTTCTCCGAAAGAAGAATTCTTGCCTACAAATACTACCTCGTATTTACCGGGTGTACTGTATGTATAGGTAAATTTTGTTTCCCTGGAATTAATGGACTTGACTGAAATGCCATAATTTGCATTCCCTTCATCATCCACCATTCCTGCATAATCATATCTGCAGCCGTCTTCTCCCGAATAAAATGTAATATAGTCAGGATTTCCGGAAATATTGAACTGTATGCTGTTACCAGCTTCATATACATTGGACGGATCCGGAAAGACATTGAAATCCACATCTTCTATTTTATTGCTGCACGAAATGACCAAAGCTGCCGCCTGCAGCATAAGAATAAAAAAAAGAATTGCCCGTTTCATGATCATTACAATTTGTTACCATAATGGATTCTGTTTCATGGCAGGGTTTGTCGCCAGTTCCTTGCTTGGCACAGGATACCAGTTGTGACGATATTCAGTGTAATCGGCAATAAGCCCCGCATAACTTTTATTCTGATGCCAGCGCGGATCCGAAACCTGCTTTCTCCTGCCTTCTGTCATTTCTTCCACATAGATTCCCCATCTGACGAGATCAAGTCTGCGGAGCCCTTCAAAACACAATTCCCTGCCTCTCTCATCCCGTATCATCTGCCGGAAGGATTCCTGGTCAAGACCTGACACATCAGCATATTCCGGATTCGCCCTATGCCTGACCTCATTTATGCATTCGTAAGCAAGATCGGTGGGACCATAGGCCTCATTCTCTGCTTCGGCTATCATAAGCAGCACATCGGAATATCTCAATGCAGGGAAATTGATGGGAGTATAATCCTTATCCTTGTTCCCTGTGAGTTCATATTCTCTTCTGAACTTGCCAGCATTGCAATATACATACTGATTGTTCGCAAGATTTCTGTTGAGCTTTTCCCCGTTCCTATAATAATATGTACAGATATTCCAGTCCTTTCTTACATCCCCGTCTTCATACAGGTCAAACAGTTTCAATGTACAAGAAACATATCCGTATCCGAAACCATAGGAATCAGTCTGGTTATTGTATATACCGTTATAGCTTCCTACGCATCCGCCTGTCTTGTGTCCGTCCTGATTGTTTCCTTTGAACTCGATTTCCCAGATACTCTCCCGGTAAGAGAGGTCGTATATGTCTTCACACAAGTTTATGAATACCGACTTATAGTCCGGATTCAGGCTGTGCAGATTGCTCTCCCGGACTTTCCTGGCCCAGAATGCCGCTTTTTCATATGCCTCCTTGCCCATGTTCAGCGGGAATCCCCCCATTTTGAGATACACCCTTGCAAGTATGCCTTCTACGGCAGATTTTGATATGCGTCCGGGACCATAAAGGTCATCGGCATCACTGACAAGCCCTACCGAATATTCCATTTCCTTGACAATGAAATCAAAGATTTCGGCAGATGGAGCTGCAGGCAGCTGCAAAGCCGAAAAATCAGAGTCGCGGGTGGATTGAAGGCGCATTGGCACATCTCCCCACAGACTTGTCAAAATGAAATAATAATATGCCCTGAGGAATCTGACCTCACCGGTATATGTGGATATGAGCTCCTCATCTATCTGTGCAGACTGTATGTATTCAAGAAATGAATTTGCCCTGTCTATCCCCACATACAGATTGGACCACAGATTATTAAGTGTGGAATTGGTGTATGTATAATTGTTCAGGAACAATTCCTGACGGGTATAATTCCTGTCATAATAGCTCAGGTCGTCCTGAAGATTGAAGGCATAAAACCAGTCCCTTCCATAGAAGGAAACATCTGAAAGCGGGGCATATACGCCCACCAATGCCATATAGGCCCTGTCCTCATCCGTATATGACTCTTCCGGTGAAACAAATCCCGATGTGTCCACATCAAAGAAGTCACAGGACGAAAGGCATGCAACGGCGGCTATAATCAATGCTGTCTTTTTCATTGGAAAATCATCTTAAAAAACAATGTTGATTCCGAAATTGTATACTCTGGAACGCGGATAGGAAGACCAGTCATACCCTGGAGTGAGAGCAGTGTTCTTTGTCGACACTTCAGGATCATATCCGGAATATCTGCTCCATGTCACAAGGTTCTGTCCTGAGAAATAGACCCTAAGTTTTTGTACATGGATTTTTTTTGTCCATTTGGCAGGCAATGTATATCCTACGGACACATTTTTCAGTCTGAGGAATGAACCGTCTTCTATTTCAAATGTCGAATACTGCGATCCTCCCCATCCGCCGACGCGAGGGATATCGCTTGTCGGATTTTCCGGAGTCCACCGGTCGCAGTAGTCTCTCCAGCGATTGTAGCCGACTTCTGATTTTCCTCGCATGAACTGTGTTCTTGCCGCATTAAGGATATCATTCCCATAGCTCCACTGAAAGAATATGTTTATGTCCACACCGTAAAATTCAAATGAATTGTTGAATCCTCCTGTATGTATAGGCTGACCACGTCCGATTATTGTGCAATCGTCTGAATTGACTGTACCGTCACCGTTTATATCTCTGAACTTGGCATCGCCAGGCTGTATGCCGGATCTTCCGGTTCCATTTTCCGGAATATCGGACTTCAGCACATATTTCCCGTCTATGACATTGAAATCCTCATATTTATATGTTCCTTCATATATGTATCCGTACATCATCCCCATAGGATGTCCCACTTTGGTGATATATGCATTGTTATAGGATATCACATTCACTATGCTTTCCTGATTGTCAGACAATGCCAATACCTTGTTCTGGTTGAAGGCTATATTGAAGTCGGTCACCCATTTGAAGTTCCGTTTGTTGAAATTGACCGTAGACAGGGATATTTCCATTCCCTGATTCCGTATCTTTCCTATGTTCATGGTGTTTGTGGAGAAACCCGATGAAGGAGGAATATCTGCTGACAGAAGGAGGTCAGAGGTTATCTTACGGTAAAGGTCTACTGTCAGCTGAATTCTTTCGTCAAAGAACCCAAGGTCAAGTCCGGCATCCAATTGTGTCGTGGTTTCCCATTTAAGATCCGGATTTCCGAGATTGACTATCACATTGCCGGTCGTATTTGAATTGTCCAAAGGATATTCCGAGTCTTCTGCGGCATTCATCTGCATACGATACGCATACTCTGATACCCTGTTGTTTCCAGTCTGTCCCCAGCTTGCCCTGAGCTTCATGTTCGATATCACCTTGCTGCCGGACAGAAACTTCTCGTTGGACACATTCCATGCGACTGATGCAGACGGGAAATAGCCCCATCTGTTATTCTTTGAAAACTTTGAAGAACCATCAGCCCTGAAAGTTGCCGTAAAATAGTATCTGTTGTCATAATTGTAGTTTATCCTGGAAAGGAATGACATCAGGCTCCATTTGGCGGAAACATAAGTCGATGTTACAGGCTGACCTTGTCCGATGCCGCTTATTCCGAGATCTTCATTGGGGATATGGGTAGCCCTCATATATGTGTCCTTATACTGGCTTCCCTGCATGGTCTGTCCCAAGAGAAGGTCAAAATTATGCTTCCCATATCTGTCAAAGGCCGTCTTGTATGTTATGGTGTTCTCGTTTACCCATTGTTGTGAAGACTTGTGCCTGACGGATGCATTGACACCGTCTGAACGGTATCTGTTTCCTGTTCTTGAATGCGATCCGTTGAATACCTCGTCCGAATAGTCATCATTGAGAAATCCGCCCATCACCTTTATTTTCAAACCCTTTATGATTTCATATTCCACATAGGCATTTGCACGGAAATTATTGTTTATGCGTGTCCGGAACTCATCTGTCACAATATAAATAGGGTTGACACGATAATCCTGAGAAGGATTGATTGTGGAGTCTATCCACTCATTCAGGATGTCATCGTCACCGAGGGAGGCAAACGGTCTGTAGCTCCATACATTCGGGAGCAGATTGGCGCTGCCGGTATAGTTTGTCTGGGATGGTGAGTCGCCTGTCTGCCTTATCCGTGAAAAGTTGACGGTGGTTTGTACATGCCAGCCTTTACCGAACCTGTGGTCGACGGTAGACCGCCCCTGATATCTGCTGTAATTGGAATTTCTGATGATTCCATCCTGATCGTAGACAGAAAGTGTCGTACTGTATCTGGTAGACCTGTTTCCGCCCGACAGATTTACGGAATATTTCTGGACCGGTGCCCGCCTGAACACTTCATCCTGCCAGTCTATACTCCTTACATTCCTGTAATCTTCAATTGTAGCCCCATCCCTCAGGTAAACATTGTTGAAATCCGCCTCGGTCATGATTTCTTTCTGGAGTGACACAAACTCATACGCATTCATCAATTCGATCTTCTTGGATATGTCAGCAAAACCCCAGCTTGCATCAAATGACACCTTCAAGGAGCCGGGCGTTCCGAGCTTGGTCGTGATTATCACCACGCCGTTTGCCGCCCTCGCACCATATATGGCAGTAGCAGAGGCATCCTTCAATATGCTGATTGATGCTATGTCAGAAGGGTTGAGCGTACTCAATGATGCATCTTCAAGCGGGAAGCCGTCTATCACATACAAAGGTGAATTGGACTGTGTCACAGAATTGTTACCCCTGATGACGATGTTCATCTCTGCACCCGGCATACCTTCATTGGAGCTCACCTGAACACCTGCGACACGCCCGGCAAAGGCTTCTCCTATATTTCCGATATCAGTCTTCAGCATGTCATTGACATCAGCCCTGCCTACGCTTCCTGTAAGATCCTTGTATTTCACCTCGCTGTATCCGATTACGACTGTTTCTTCCAGAAATGTTTCATCCTGTTCCATTTCTGCATTGATTTCGGTTCTTCCGCCTACATTCATTTCCACCGTTTTCATACCGAGATATGAAAATGTCAGAATGGCATCGGCAGGAACATTCGACAGCACATATCTGCCGTCTTGATCCGTTACGGCTCCACGGTTGACTCCCTTGATGATGACAGTTGCTCCAGCCAAAGGTTCCCCGGCACTGTCAACGACAGTACCAATAACCTTCAGTCCATGTTCCTGCGCAAATGCCGGGAATGCCAGACAATACAGCAACATCAGCACTGTCATGACAGATCTTGTGCCGCATATAATGATCTTGTTTGCAAAATCTTTCATTTTCAAATTGTTTCAATTGTTATTCCCTTACACATCTGGCTGTATTGGCATTTCCGCGCTGGAACACATACATCGGATTCACATCAGCCCAATTGTTACGGAAAGTCAGACAACATGCTTGTGTCCCTGATGCCGGGGCTGATGTCCAATAATACCAATATGAACCTCTTGTCAGGCTGCCGGTCTGATAATTTCTGGAACCGTTTGTAGGGTACCACGCCATTTTCCCGGTTCCGTATTCCTCATAATAGAGATAATATCCGCGTTTAGTCCCGTCAGGTGTAACCACATTATGCTCCCCGGTGTCGGAAGTGTTTTCCCCTGTTGTTGTAAATATGCTGTAGGCATCCCTCCCTGGCATCTTATATCCCGGAGGACACGGGTCATATATCGTCTTCCCATAAGATATTGCCAGTTCTTCATACCCTTCCGGATTGCCCCAAAGCCAGTCATTGTTCTCCATCAGCCAGTTTGCACGCTGAAGGTATGTCACCGGATTACGTATTGAATATGATATCGTACCGGTAGATGCATCAGGTACAACTATGGACACCTCTGTGATTTTCCCGAATATTTCCGGTTCATCAAGACTGTTGAATGCCCGCGCCCCCGGTATAGGATCCTTTCTTCCCCATTGATACAATATTCCATAGCAGTCATTCCCGTCATCCACCGCTGATGTGGCTCCGAGATTACGGTCCATGAATGTCCATGTGTTTCCATACCTGTTCTCCATATATTGCTGGTCGGCAGGCGTGTCCGTAAGCCATATATGCCAGCTCCACATGATCTGCCCCTGCGAATCATATACTGCAATGACAGCATTTCCTTCTGCCCCTGTCGAGTTGAAATTCACCCTGCCGTCAACAAGGGTGACATCTGTCACAAGATTATCAGGAGATTGCCATAGGAGTTCTGCAGATACAGGGGTTATCTTTGACGAAGTGACCGGGTTTCCGAGCCAGTCGGTGAAATTTCCTTCTGCCAGAATCCCGGCATCCCCGTTCCCCATTACCGTAGCGTCAAAGCTGCAGCGTGCCTCCTGTGAAACTATATAACAGTTGGCATTGCCTCCGGCACTGAGGTCCAATGCTGGGAGCTCCCGGATGATCTTCACTTCTCCTTCTGCAGGAACATCATTTTCCGTCTGTGTAAATTCGCTGAAAACAATTGGTATCTCTACAGTTTCCCCCTCTTCAAAAACATTGTCCGGTTTACGGCTGAATATGAATGTATATCTGTCACTTCTTACCGTATATGTCACATGGGCTGCAGATGTCAGATCACATGGGGCAATCTCTACTGATGCGCCTATTTTCCGGGACAATGGAACTGATGACGGGAATCTGTATGTCAGAGTATTAGATGTTCCTTCAAGTTTTACCGACGGATTGGCAAGGTCAAGTGTACAGTCGCCCGTAAAATTGACATTGTCCGCCGATATTTCTATTGACGACACTCTTTCTTCTGAATATTCCTCGGAAACCGATGAAAAATCGAATGTAAGCCGTACAGGAACCGTCTTTCCCGAAAACATGAATTGTGGAGCACTGCCATCCTCCTGTTCCATGCATTCCGCAATCATGATCCTGCTGTCCCGGTACGAATCCGGGTCCTGCACAGATGCAATCGCAAGGCGTGCAGTCATGCCGTCAATTGTACCGGTACCAGGATATATTGCATACAGAGGAAATGCATCGAACTGTGCACATCCCTTGAATTCACCATTTGCGGTGCCGATGCCTGCCGACACTTCATACGTTCCGCTGTTCCCTTTGCCGTCAGTTACAATTATCCTGTCCCCAGCCTGCCACAAGAAATCACCGGCGGCAGCATCGGCAACGGCGTCCACCTGCAACAGCGAATTGCCATAGTCTGCAGTTGGAGGAATGTCGGCATTTTCCTCATCAATTGATGAACATCCGCATATTCCCGCCAATGTCAAGGCAATTGATAAAATTGATTTTTTCATTTCGTCTGCATTTTCTTATTTGTCTGTCCAGTCATCAGATCTGTACGGCAGAGCCGGAATCCCCATCCAATTCGTCCAGTTCGCCTTAATGTAGTTATGGAAGGCATATCTGACTGCAACAGGTTCCGGGACTTCTTCCGCAGTAAGTATGAATGTTCCCGATTTCCTGTCAACCAGAGCCTTGGCCTTATAGAAATATCCGTCCTTGCCGGCTATTTCAAAACCTTCAACCGGTGCATTGGATGGAGATGGTCCCAATTCTGAAGTCGTGTAGACTATGGCACTGCCTTCCTTATATACTATCTTGGCGACCTCTGGCGAGACGGATTCAAATCCATCCACACCATAGACATTATCCAATGCCGTCACGGCAAGACGATCTCCGACGACACGCTTCTTTGCCGGGTGTATACATACGATGTCCCCGGCATCGGAAGTCGGAATCATGGCCGTATTGCCCAATTTTGACAAAGCTTTTTTCTGGGCATCGACAAGCATAGGCCTGTCAACATCCTTTTCATGACCTTTGCCATATCTGTAAGGAGCTATCTCGACTGCATAAAATGGCATCTTGTTCCCGTCCGGTCCCCATTCATGCCGCCAGGTTGAAACCATACGGCTTATCAGTCTGCCATATGCATCAGGGAAGCCGACATTGGCTTCTCCCTGATACCATACAAAACCTCTGGCTCCATAACCAAGCAGCGGGGCTATCATTCCATTGTATAATTTGCCGGGGTGATTTTTTTCTGAACGGTTGACATCCAGGATTCTTTCCAGTTCTTCAGGCGATATAGTCTTTGAAACCGATTCTTCAGGCAGCCACCCAAGAATAGAGGTTCCGCCCCAGGCAGACACAATGATGCCTACTGGGACATCCAGAAACCGGCTCAGCCTATGAGCAAATGTATATGCCACTGCACTAATGTCAGGAACAGTCCCGGATGAAGCAGTCACCCATTTGCCGGTACATATTGACATCGGGCTGTCCGAAAGCTGCCGTCCGACGGTAAAGGCTCTGACCTCGGAATCTCCGGCTTCCAGCATCATCTGCATGGCATCCTCAACCGGCTGACAGAGGAATCCCTTGACAGGCATTTCCATATTCGACTGACCCGAACATATCCACACTTCCCCTATCATCACATCATGTATGACATGTTCAGTGCCGCAACGTATCGTAATGTCGTACGGACCTCCTGCAGCAGGGGTACCGACCTTGACGGACCAGTTTCCGTTGGGTGCGGACTTGCATGAATACATCTTGCTGTCCCATCCAGTAATGACATATACATCATTTCCGGGGTCCGATGATCCCCATATCTTCACATCACTTTCCTGCTGAAGTACCATTCCGTCCGAGAACAGGGGAGGCATTACGACCTCCGCCTTTGTCATGATACAGAGGAAATACAATGATATGGCCAAGAATAATCTGTATGCTTTCATTATCTTATTCCTTTACGCATCTCACGGACTGACCGTAGGCTGCATTCAGTTTTACATTAGTGTTGACATAGTTTTTCCCGTCAGGCTCTATCTTCAATCCTCTTATACTTGTGTCCTGATAAGTCATGGCTGACCAGAATACGGCAGTGAGTCCCATATATGACAGATAGCCGCCGGTATAATCCCTGAAGCCTGCTGCAGGATAATAGGAACTTCCTCCTGCTCCTGTAAACATCACTCCACGCAAATCCGCATTGCTGACCACCGGTATATTTTCCTCCGTTATTCCGGAATATACATCTCCGTTGAAGTGAGGAACCTTGTATCCAGGAGGGCACGGATCATATATGGTCTTTGAACTTGATCCCGTAGCCTCATTGTAGCCCCACAGATTCTTAAGGCTGGCAAAAGGAGAATTGAACCAGGACTGCCCTGACCCGTTGCTCTCCTCGTCAAAGCAGATGAAATCCATAGGATGTGCTATCGTATAATCCACTTCGTCCCCAGAAACAAGATCCGTATTCTTTATAAGGTTGAAAGCAAGCTGATATGACGGATTCACCACATGTTCTGCTGTCGCAGTGGTAAAGCCCGGCTGTTCCTCTCTCTTGACCTTTGACCCACTATGCTTCGGACCGATGAAAGGGTCTTTCCTTCCCCATTGGTAATACAGACCGTATGAAAGATAATCATCTATTCCCGTGGAAACAGCCCCTAGATTCCTGTCCATAATCTGCCAGGCTGAAGACATGCCGTAATGGAGGTTGGCAGTCGGATCGTCGGTAAGCCATATATGCCAGCTCCAGACTATCTCCCCACCTTCATTGAATGCACCTATGACAGCATTCCCCTTCTTGTCTCCGGCATCAAATGTCACCATACCCTTTTCGTATGAGATATTCGTAAGCAGATCCGCCTCGCTCATCCAGAGCCAGTCGACTTTTGTCATCCCTTCCGGAATGTCACTGCTGTTGCCCTTTGTCGGCCGGAACTTATATTTTTCCGCAGATGAAACCACATAACAGTTTGCAGTGCCATCTGCACTGAGATCAACCCTATATTCGCTTATTTCTGCATCTCCAGTTTCTATAAGATCTGCAAGACTGATCGTCATTGCATTCATGCGGGAAGGAGCCAGCGACAGCGCTTCCGGAGTGACTTTAATGTCGACCATTGACTTGTCAGTACAGATCAACTGCATGGAAAGGTCCTTTCCCGACAGATCATCAGGGTACAGTACAAACCATGTGTCGCACGGTTCTTTTAAAGACGGGGTGTCGGGCAGCGTCAATGTGACTTCCCTGCCGTTCGGAGCCACCGGTACAGTACCGTTGACAAGATCATATATCATATTGCCAGTAACAGGCACTTCCGACTTTATGCTCATCGTGTTCAACAGTTTGTCCTCCACTTCTGTTCCAGAAGCGTCAACTGTGATTTTAAGAACAGCACATGGCGTATGGAAGTTCAAGGTGACCGTGCCGGAGGAAATGTCAGTCATGACATGGTCAGAAACCAGAATGCCATTGGTCTTGATGTCGCATCCTGTCCCTTTCTGTACTTGTGCAGAAGGCAATTTGACCGAAATATATGATGGATCTTTACCCCTGTTCCTTTCGTATGGCCAGAACGCGGAAATCCCATAGGCATCAATCTCATTCGATACAGACAGGGAACCTGTAAAGGAATTATCCCCACTGAATACAAACGGACAGTTGTCATCATTAAAATATTCAGTATTGTTCCATACGCCTATGGTATCCTGAAGATCCCATTTCATTTCCAATGATGCAATCTCTTCTCCTGATGCATCAACAACATTCTGAATCTCTGCATCAAGGCGGAATGTTGACGGCTCAGGTGACGGCACTGCATCTTCAGTACATGCCGTAAAGGCCATAAATGCCGCCGAACAAATGTATTTCATCTTTTTCATGGTTATTATTGTCTTTTTATGAAAAATATTTCTGCGATATGCACTCCCCGCTCCCCATCATTGCATTTCCAGGTCATTGTCACTTTCCCGTCATCCGAAACTCCGGACGGCAGGTCATATTCTCTTACCATATCGCCATCAAGACGGAAAGGATGGTGGACAATAACTCCGTCTGCTTCGAGCCGGACATGACTCTTGAATTTATTCGCTTCTCCTGTGTAGACAATTCTCACTTTGTATTCCGCACCTGGGTCAAGTCCGGAAAATGTAAGTGAAAGAGGCTGGTCATAATAGATTCCCGCCTGTGTCAGCCATGCCCTTGGCACAGGTTTTCCGTCAAATCCATTGTGCGTCATCACGAATCCCTTCTTCATCTTGCCACCAAGACCGCAATGTGGAGTTGATATATGTGACGGGTCTGTTTTCCAGTTTTCATCTGTCCTTGTAATACTTTCAGATGAATGATCCCCAAGATTGAAATACAGTCCTCCTGGTCCGGGGTCAGTCCTTGACAGCAGTCCGTCTATCGCTTCTGCCCTTTCTCTGTCAGACCCCATGGCATATATCTCATCAAGTTTCATGTTAAGCCATTCTCTGTCATTAAGGCTTATGTCAATCTGGTCAATGAGGGGGCAATGCTGGTATTCCATGGTCCATCTGGCAGGATCATCATATACCTTGTCATACAATTCAAGACACCTTTTCTTCAGCTCCATGGCCACCGGTTTCCTTTGAGGCAGTGACAATATTTTCTTAGCCTGTGTTATAGCTTTTGAACTGCCTTTTTTATCGGCAGTCATCAATGCCCGATATGCATCATTTTCCACCTGAAGTTCATATTTCCACCTCTCATATATATAGGCGTCATAATGCGCCCGCAGCACAGGCATAAGGAATCTGGCATTTTCCGACAAGGATTCGTCTGCCTCCGCCTCAATGGACTGCCAAAGCTTCAATGTTTCATGGATTCCGGTGTTTGTTTCAAGAGGTCCGATGAGATTGCGTTCCAGTGCAAAAATACCTTCTGCAAATGAAGATTCCAGTTCTTTCCCGAAAAAGAATCTTGCATATTCTCTGACAGCTTCTTCAGCAGACATATCCGGATTCCAGTCAAGCATCAGCCAAAGGAATTTGTTGAAATCGTCATTGGTACCTTCCGAATATGTAAGGGAACCGCATGTGTATTCGTCAAACAGGTCATGTATATGTTTTTGTGCTACAGGAGCCGGGTTTATACAGATTCTGCCCAAAGTCATGGCCATCGGCAGAGGCAGGGAGTATGCAGGATATTGGCAACTGTAGATATGCGTAATGTCTGGAAAATTTCTAATCGGAAGATCTTCTCTTATTTTTTCCCTAAGTTCCTTTACCGGCATCCGGCACCATGGGCCGAATGCCACTCCGTCCACCCAATCTAGTGCATTTGTCCTTTTACAGAATTCCTCAAAGTAACTTTCTGGCGCATTTGTAAAGTGTTGCGGACTGAGCCATATCCTGGCTTCCGGATGGTATTTCTTCAGCAAGGCTGCCTCTTTTGCTGAAAAGTCAAAGAACAGGTCCAGAGGGAGCTCTCCGGGATCACCGCTTTTCATGCACCAGTTGTCTATGACCGGTAGATTCTTGAACATGTTCTCACGGAACCTCAACTCTGTCTGCACACCTTTGGGAGTGACGAAATCCGGACCGTTGTCGTATGTCACAATCCAGATGTCCATACCGTAGGATTTTGCTATCTTTACATAATCAGCCGGGACATGCCTCAACATCTCTATGCTGTTCATCCCGAACAGGGCCAGTTCCCTCACATACTGGTCAAAGTTAGCTTTTGCCCACTCTTCATCCGGTGATTTTGCTCTTGGCGAAGGAAGGACTTCATGTCCCCGTACCGGATAAGCAGGGCTTGACGCGAACATGGTATCTGCCGGCACAAAAAAGCCTTTTCCGGAAATGTCTGACATCCTCAAGATGCGTCCCGCCCCATACAATACACCTCTCGGATCATGTCCAGCCACGACAATGCTTTTGTCCGAGGCCGAAAAAACAAGTTTATACCCGTCTGTCTTTGTCGCAGGAAGGGCATCAAGACAAGATGCCACCGACGGATACTGTGTCCTTACCTCAGATTCACATCCCAGAATTATTTTCAGCCCGTCATTATTGTCTGAAATCACTATCGGCTGTCCGAGGCGCTTTTCTATTTCTTCAGACAATACATTGGCAGACTTGATCACCAGAGGATCGGTGCCGACCACAGATATAGAAGCTTTGGAAAAATCCTTTTCCGAAGCACCGGCAACAATGCATGTCATCAATGCGGCGGCAATAAGCACCGAACATTTCGAAATGTATGAGATTACTGTTTTCATATCGTTATCTTATATCCAATCTTCTGTAATAGCTTCTTGATATTGAATAAACCAGATAATTTCCGGCATCATGATTGACAGCCGTCCTCTTCAGCGACTCTTCAGTAGAAACATCTATGGGATTGATTGCAAGCGACAGCCATGCACTTCTTACATTGCTATAGTCTTCATTGTTCAGCATTTCTATATAAAGGGTCTTGACACCTTTGTGTGCCTTTGGGAATATCAGGCTGTAATATGTCAATGTATCGGCAATAACCGGTGACATGACATTCTTTTCACTGTCAAGAATTCTGAAGTCAATCCCAGGTACAGCCAGAGAATCAGGAGTACTGTATTGCCCCGGGGTCTTCTTTACACCGAGCAGCTCAAGAAAGGACGGCGAGTTCCTGACATACAGGCGGACCTCTATGTCATAGTCCCTTTCTATCTCCGCCATGAACTTGACAGGAAGTTCTATAAGCTCTTTGCTTGATTTCTCCGCAGAGATGGTCCTGTTGGACATCACAGGATTGCCCAGATCGTCATAGACATAATCATATGCCGTATAATATTGCGTATCATATCCGTCAGGATAGTTCTGCCAATCTTTGTCACATGAGGCAAACAGCATAATTACTGATATTGCCCATATAATATATCCGATGATTTTCATATCTGTCCAGTATTTGAAATGTTATTTCCAATTAGGGTTCTGCTCAATGGAGCCTTTGCTCTGGGCAATATCATTACTTGGTATAGGATAAAGGTAATCACGTTCAGGATCAAAGAAACGGGTATTTTCCTCCTCCACAATCAGGACATTTTCAGGTGTCATCTTGTCCTCCATTGAACTTGCCGATGTGTTTCCCCATTCGCCAGGGATAAACTTGGCTCCGAGAATTGCAACAGGCAAAAGATTTTCAGCCTCTTTCCATCTTATTATGTCATCATATCTCAGGCCTTCAAGTGCCAATTCTACAGAACGTTCCCGCCTTATTTCCGTGCGCATGTCAAGATTGTTTTCCGTGACAAATGCATTCGAGATATGAGGCATTCCCGCCCTGTCCCTCAACAGATTTATTGTCCTGTCAAGATCCTTGTCATCAATTGCCACGTCATGTTCATATCTGGCCTCCGCATATATCAGGAGGACTTCTGCATATCTCATCAGAGGACAATCCAGCGTACTAGGCTGGTCTGTCACTCCATCATTCCTGACATATTTGCGAATCCCGAAACCTGTCTTGGATTGTTCATAGGGAACAAAAGGCCCGAACTGATAAGTGTCAACACCCCTGCGCAGGAATGTTGAGGCAAGCCTCGAATCCCTTCCGTCAAAATAATCATTGTAGGTAAGTTCCTGAGATGTGTCATCTTCATAAGGAAGTCCTGTGTCCTGGAGATACAGATTAAGGAAATTTCTTGACACCCCATAATTCACTGCATACTGATACGGGTAATTATGAGTCAATATTTCAGTATCGGGATATCCGTAGAGTTTCACGAACACAAATTCAGATGAGCCTTCTCCCGTGTAATCGAACAGTTCCTTGTATGGATCTTCGCCGGAAGTGTACAAAGAATATTCATTCATTGAAATGACAGAATCTGCAACTTCGTATGCAATCTTCAGATGCTCTTTCCCGTCATCTATCCCATGGAATTTTCTCCTCGTCCCCTCATATAGAGCCGCACGTGCTTTCATGGACATTGCGGCAGTCTTTGTAATCCTGCCATAGTCACCTTCATCCATTTCTGACGGAAGCGGCAGATACTTTCCGGCAATGTCCAGATCAGTATATATGCGGGCCATCATTTCATCGCGTGTCGCTCTAGGAAGATACAGTATCGGGTCATCAATATCAGTTGCAGTCCTGGTCATGACCGGCACTCCTCCATATTTGCATAAAAGAAGGAAATAACTATAGGCGCGGAAAAAATAGGCTTCTGACACATACCGGTCAATCTCCTCCATGGATGTTCCGAATTCAGGGGCATGCTCTATTATCCTGTTGGCGCAAAATATCATATTGTAGGGTTTCGTCCAGTCATTGCTTGTAGCAGGGACTCTTCTTGTACCGGCACTTATATTGTCTGGATAATTGTTCCTGACCAGATCATCTGCCCTTGTATCACCCCATATCGGAAGGAGAAGCGAGTACAATTGATTTGCCGCATATCTGAATTCATCAGGTGATTCAGGGTTCCAGAACTTGTTTTCGTCCATGGATGTTTCCGGGAAACGGTCGAGGCTGCAAGACCACATTCCGAGAAATGCCAAAACCGGAAACATTATATATATTGCTCTTTTCATGATGTCAGAAAGTAAGGTTTAATCCGATTGAAATTGAACGGTAAAATGCATACCAGTCATCGACAGTTGTCAATGCAGGGGCTTCAGGGTCAAAGGCATCCCATGTATTGGTAAATTCCCAAAGATTGTCACCGGAAACATAGACATACAGGGACCTGATGACCTTGTTCGGCTTGAAAGGTATTTCATATCCCAGTGTTATGTTCTTGATTCTGAGATATGATGCATCCTGAATCCAACGGTCTGCAGGCTTATAGTTATATGCTCCTCCCTTATAGACAGGTCGAGGCATGAATGCATCGGTGTTTTCCGGTGTCCAGTAATCGCGATGAATGTCAATGGCCTGATAAAGCGAGCCTTCAGTAGGATTAAGGGTACCGTCATCAATCAGGAAATTCCTTTTTCCTACTCCTTGAAGCAACACTGAAAGATTGAGTCCTTTCCAATCAAAGCCAAAATTGATTCCATATGTATAACGAGGGTCTGTTGTCCCCATCATCACAAGATCCCCTGGATTTTCCGGTGTAAAATCACCTCCGGTTATGTACGGATCATCATCAAGATTGACATAACGGACATCTCCTGCTGATGTGAGTCCGGCTCCAGGCTGCAGAATGGCTTCTTCCATAGGCGGCGTTACCTGATAAAGGCCATCTGTTCTGTATGCCCATATCGTATTCAGCGGATAGCCTTCCAACAAAGGAACGACACCTTCATTTATGACATTGCTTCCTTCATATTTTACAAGTTCATTTTGACTGTCGGAAAGATTGAATCCCACAAACCAGTTGAAATGCTTTCCTATCTTGTCCCTCCATTTCACATCTATTTCCCAGCCCCATGTCTTCAGAATGCCGACATTGGCGGAAGGCAGGCCGACTCCAATAAGAGAAGGGACTCCCATTGCTTCAGAAAGCATATTGATGTTCTTTTTCCAGTAATATTCCGCAGTAAGCGTAAGACGACTGTCAAACAGCCCGAGATCGAGTCCTACATTTGTAAGATCTATTATCTCCCATGTTTTCTTAGGGGATGCCAGAGTTTCCACATAATTTGTAGTTTCAGATGTACCGCCGAAAATGGTTGTACCTGTTTCAATCATGTTGATATAATCATAATATCCCAAAGCATTTGCATTGCCAAGCCTTCCCCATGAAGCTCTTATCTTGAAGAGATCCACAAAATTTACATTGTCTCGGAAAAAATTTTCCTTGCTGAGAACCCATCCGACTGATGCCGACGGAAACAATTCCCATCTGTTGTCCGGAGCAAGCCTTGAGCTTCCGTCATAGCGCAGATTCACTTCAAGAAGATACTTCTCAAGATAATTGTAATTGAATCTTCCGAAAACGGACATTACGGCAGAAGTGTTTATCAGATCCGTATTGACTGCCGATGACGCATTTCCAAAATTGAGGGAATAAAAGCCTTCCGGCATATATTCTTTAGATGCGAACACTCTGTCAAGTTTGAATGACTCCCATTCAACACCTGCCATAAAATGCATATTATGGGCTCCCTTGACCTTAAGGTCATAATCTGCTATCGCCCTGAGATTGTCAGTTATGAACTCATCCCTCTGTTTGGACAGGCCGTTCGGATCGTTCTGGGAATAACGGTATTCATTGTTTCCCCTGCTGTACCATATAAGACGGTTTGTCTTACGGTCATTGATGGCTGCCCTGTATTTTCTTGATGCAGTCAGATTGATCTGAAATCCCTTGAAAAGATTGCGTATCTTCAGATTCACCTGTCCTGAAAAATCATTTTTGATATTGTTTGTAGTTCCGGCATTTTGCATCAAGTCTATAGGATTGGAACCGTCCTGACCGGCGTATATATTTGGATTAGGTATAGGATCTTCATCTTGCGGGAAATATACCGGCATTCTTGTGCGGCACCTGTATATGTTGGCCAATACAGCACTGGCCTTCATCGCATTAGACTTTGTCTGCGCCCTGTCACCTGTGACTTTCAGCGACAAATCCAAATAATTGTTGATTCGTGAAAACAGATTGATCCTTACATTGAAACGGTTGTTGTCATCCGGTCCGTATTTGAAAAATCCCCTTCTCTCATAGTAACCGGCAGAAGCCATGTAATTAAGTTTGTTTGTACCTCCCCTGACTGAAAGTGAATGCCTCTGCATATGGCTCCAATCATTCAGACTCTCCTTTATCCAGTCCGTATTGTCGAAAAAATCCATTTTGGTATCTGAGGCCAACGCAGCATTATAGTTTGGATTTTTCAATTTCTCAATCACTTCCCAGTTCACTTCCTTGTTGTTTGCCCTCTGGGTAATTTCATACTCCTCCCATGAGTTGATTCGGCTCGGCTTTCGCCCGGAACGGGTAAAACTGTATGAACCGTTGTAACTGATGGTCACTTTTTCCGCTGCGCCCTGCTTCGTTGTAACGAGTATGACTCCTGCCGCCGCCTTGGAACCGTATATTGAAGCGGAAGCAGCGTCCTTCAATACTGATATTGACTCTATATCATTAGGGTTCAACATGTCAAGATCTCCTTCTATACCGTCAATGAGTACGAGGGTCTGAATCGCATTTACGGATGAATGACCTCGTATCTGCAGTGAAAAACCTTCTTCTCCAGGCTGTCCGCTGGTCTGGGTCACAACAACTCCAGGCAATTCTCCCTGAAGAGATGCCATTACATTAGGAGTTGTCTTGTCTGCAATCTGATTTCCGGAAATCTGGGCTACAGAACCCGTGAGATTGATTTTCTTCTGGACGCCATATCCTACCACCACGACCTCATCCATCATGGTTGAAACTTCCTTCAACCTGATTTTCATAGGTTGTCCGGCAACTGCCGGAAGTGTCTGTGTCTCATATCCAAGATATGAAATCTCAAGCATTGTACCTGCAGGTACATCTATTGAAAAGTTCCCGTCAATGTCAGTAATGACACCTTCCTTTTGTCCGTGGACAATAATTCCGGCTCCGATTAGCGGTTCACCGGCTTCATCGCTTACATTTCCTGTGACCTTCACATTCTGTGACCAGGAGGGGATTGTATGTAATGCGATCAGTATTGCTGCTGCAATCAAATGGATCGGCTTCATGACTCTTGTGTTATCAGTTTTTATTACTATGGTTTGTACTTTATTGTCTTGATGAAGCCGGAACAGATGTTATCACCTCCATCATTCTCGTCAACGCTGCCGGAGCGGCACTGTCATTCAGTTTCAGATATTCATGTTTTCCAGTTTCAGTCCGTTCAAACCATGTCATTGAATTTCCGTCAACCGTTATCTTTCCTTTTCCTCCCGTAGTAAAATACCCCTTGTCATGTTCAATCGCATAAAGGACTGCTGACGGATCCCACATCTGTCTGTCATATGGCATCGGCTTATACACCTTGTACGCCTCGGCCAAAGGATGTTTTCCGGCATAATCGAAATCATTGAGAATGGATGATACCGGATACAGCATTTTTGAACCAACTTCAAAAGGGCTTGTCGTAACAGGTGTCGGCCACGAATCAAATACATCTGCTGCTGCATCCCTGTCTATGCGTATATTATACTCAGCACTTTTGCCGTTTTCATCCTCAAATTCACCTGCCATCATATACAGATGCCTGACTTTTGTCCGGATAAGATCCATGCCGTCCAGATCTGAATACTTGTCCGGGCCTGAAGCCATAAGCCGTTGAAGATTTGTTGAAAATCCGACTGCAATGATTATCACATCCCCATCTTTTTCTTGTGAAAGCAGCTGCC
Source organism: uncultured Bacteroidales bacterium (assembly GCA_944323825.1). Lineage (GTDB taxonomy): Bacteria > Bacteroidota > Bacteroidia > Bacteroidales > UBA932 > Cryptobacteroides. The sequence continues at coordinate 33,895 of CALUTY010000013.1, read as the reverse complement.
TCATCAGTTCAACACTTTCAGGCAATCCTCCATAATCCGCTACAGACCGGTGATATGAAATGTCGGAAGCAATCTGTGAAGTATAACTGTTGACTCTGTCGCAGTCAGCACCGTCCGTAATCTTGCCTATAGGGATATCCGGATATCCATAGAAAGTATTCATTATGTCAATGAATTCCACACTCTGAGGCTCTTCTTTATTGGATGTTATTCCGAGCAGTTCCACTTTTCCTTCATCCATATACTTATACAGCATGTCCAAGGCCAGCGCATCATCTATGTCATTTCCCATATCTGTGTCAAAAATCACCTTGACTGCCTCATCTGAATGAGTATCGGAATTTTTACAGGCAACAGGAAACATGAGTACAATGGCTGAAAGGCATAATGATAAACCGATGATTTTTCTTTTCATGATTGTTACAATATTTTGCAAAATGTTTTCATTCAAGACCATTTGTATTGTTTTTCAGCAGATAGAAATGTCCGTCTTCTGCACCGATTATGACATCAGGTACCCCGTCCGCACCCCAGTCGAAGACTGTAGGACATGTCGAATGTCCCGCGAACCTCATGTCACTGATATCACCCTGATATTCGAAGGACACATTGTCCCCTTCGGAGCCGACATTCCTGAACCACGCGACACTGCGGCTGTCCACAAGCAGGTCTATCCTGCCGTCGCCATCCCAGTCCGTGAAACATATTTTCCTTCTGCCGGACTTCCCGGCGTCACCGGCATTGAGTCTGAGCAGCCCTTCAGACGGGTCCACCACGCCTTTCTTGTTGTCGTAGACGCTGCAGTCTATACCTTTGAATATCCTTTTCCCCGGAAGAAGTTTCAGGCTGCCGTCGTCGGAAACAGCTCTTTCATAGAAAGCGAGATATCCTTCATGGTCCACCATCACAAGGTCGACAAGGCCGTCGTTATTCCAGTCCATGGCCACAGGCGTTGTGCGCCACTGGGTGACAAGTTCCCCTGGAGCCGGTTTCCACCAGTTCCATTCAGGTGCAGGGGATGTCCCGTTCCATTCCACATCCACCGGACATGGAACCTCGAGAGAAAGGAAATCGTCTGCCCCGGTATTGCGGAGCCATTCTATCCTGCCGCTTATCGAATTGATTATGATATCCTGGAGGCCGTCTGAATCCCAGTCTGCCGTAGTCAGCACCGTATATCCCCATTTCGCTTCGGCAGGTCCCTGGATAGAACCGTTGCTGCCGGCCATGGTCCTGAATACGGTGCCATCGACCTTGAACAGGCGCGGAGCTTCCCAAGCCGGAAATTCATCGCTTCCGCAGTTCCTTATGAAGGCTATCTCTCCGGCCGAATTTCCGGAAATGAGATCCGTAACCCCGTCACCGTCCCAATCCGTCGCATGAGGGGTGGACAGGGCGCCGAATTTCACGATATCGGCTTTCTGTCGCAGATATTGCGGATTCTCGAACAGCGGCATCCCGTCCGCACCTGTCTTTCCGGTATTCCTTATCCATGCGACTCTTCCGTCCTCGTCCCCTACAACAAGGTCAGGGAATCCGTCAGAGTCGAAATCGGAAACAACAGGTACAATCATCTGAAGATGCAGGTGTATCTCCCCGTCCGCGTTTGCCATAGGCTTTCCTCCTGCAAGCACAGTTTTTTTCATGTCTCCTGTGTTCTCGAACCATGTGAGCCCGTCTATGAACTCACCGCAGATTATGTCGAGGTCCCCGTCCGAATCAAAGTCGGCTACGCACGGCACAGGGGCACCATATACATCGATGTCCTCACCTCCGGCCTGTATCCTGCCTGCATTGAAGTATGTGCCGTCACGATTCTCAAGCAGGTACACATACCCGTGCAGAGGGCCGTTCTTCCAGACCCCGTCCGCATTATATGCATTATCCCAGCCATAATCGTCCCATGTGTCGATACCGACTATGATGTCAGCATCTCCGTCACCATCCCAGTCTGCATAATTCCACATGTTGCTTCTGGATTTCTTGTAGCCGGCACCGAGCTTCTCACCTTCATATTCCAATGCCTTCTCGTTGGCATAAGGCGCATTGAAGAAATCCGGATATTCCTTTCCTGCCGACAGCACCCTGGATACCCCGTCAATCTCCGACAGGCGTATGTTGTTCTTGCCGGTCGCGCTTATCCTCACTGCCTTGGAAAAGAAAGGACGCGACGGAGTGCCCTCGTTGATGTACAGATACAGTCCTTTATACGGAGTGTCCGGGCACGACACGAGAATGTCCTTCACGCCGTCTCCATCCCAGTCGTAAGGAAGAGGGATTCCCCAGAGCCCTACACCAAGCCAGTCCTCATGGATATCATGAGAATAATGCAGCGCAAGGCTATCTGTGTCATGTGGGACACCGGCAGGGAGTCCCCTGCCGTTTCCACATGAACTTAGCCAAACTACTGAGCAGAGTGTCATCAAGACTGCTGCACAACAAGATGTGATAGCTCTCTTCTTCATCTTTAATTGGATTACCTGTACACCGGCCCGTAGTTCCTGCATGCCCTGAAGTCGGCGCCCTCCGGGTCGGAGCCGAACGCGTTCCACGCCCCAGGCCTGAAGATGCGCTCCTGCGGCACGTTGTGCATGCACACCGGGATGCGGAGCATCGAGGCCAGGGTCATGAGCTCTGCGCCGACATGGCCCCAGCTGATTGCACCGTGGTTTGCGCCCCAGGCGTTCATGACGGAATAGACGCTGCGGAAGTGGCCATCGCCGGTCAGGCGCGGGGCGAACCATGTCGTCGGCCACGCAGGGTCCGTGCGGCGGTCTATCTTCTCATAAGCGCCCTTATCCACATTTACTGCCCAGCCTTCGGCCAGCTGGAGGACAGGACCGAGCCCCTTGACAAGATTCAGGCGGCACATAGTGACAGGCATGTCGCCTTTTGTGAGGAACTTGGATGTGAATCCGCCTCCCCTCATGTATTCACGGCCGGCAGGATGCCATGTGGTGGCACCGAGGCAGGCAGCCACATCATCTTCAGTAAGTTCCCAGAAGTGTTTCATGGCAGGAATGCCGTCATATGAGGCTTCACCTGTGGCGTCAAGGGTGGATGAACCGGAATTGATGAGATGGATCACGCCGTTGGCAGCCTTGCCTTCCAGCTTCTTGCCGGTGACACGCTCCACGGATTCCGGGCTCCAGTATGTCCGGACATCGGAAAAGAGCTGCGCCCTGTTGGTGAGAAGATGCATGAAAAGCATGGAAACACCGTTGAGAGTATCGTTTTCAGTGGCAAACACGAATGCCTCACGGATGCCGTTCCAGTCGAACGAGCTGTTGAGGATGGCCTCGGAAAAATCACCGTCAGGACGGAAGTCAGTCCATTGGCGCTGGCCCTGGAAACCGCCGGCTATGGCATTGTGCCCCATTGCCTCCTCCTTAAAGCCCATTTCGGCAAGCTTCGGGTTGCCGATCATGAGATCCCTGAATATCATGGTCATCTTCACGACAAACTCCCAGACCTTGTCCTTCTCTTCACGAGAGAAGTGCAGATGCTGAGGATTGAGGTCGGCACCTTCACGAGGCTTGCACCATTTCTCCACCCATGCCATTGCACGGGCATATTCGTCATGGTCATAGATGCCGAGTTCGATGCGGCGCTGTATCTCGGAGCAGTCCACATACTCGTTCCTCATGCCCAGATATTCCTGGAAGAAATCCGGGTCAGGGATGGAACCTGCAATGCCCATCGAAACAGAACCGATGGAAAGATATGACTTGCCGCGCATCTGCATCACGGCCACGGCTGCACGGCCGAACAGAAGGAGCTTCTCCCTGACATCATCCGGAATCACTCCTGCGTCGGTGAGATCCTGCACCTCACTTCCGTAGATGCCGAATGCAGGCAGGCCCTTCTGGTTGTGCCCTGCAAGGGCGGAAGCAAGATACACCGCACCGGGTCTTTCAGTGCCGTTGAATCCCCAGATTGCCTTCGGCATGAAAGGGTCCATGTCAATGGTCTCGGCACCGTAGCACCAGCAAGGTGTGACAGAAATCACGGCACCTACGCCCTCCAATTTGAATTTCTCAGCGGCAAGGGCAGCTTCCTCCACCCCGCCGATTGTTGTGTCCGCAATGACACATTCCACAGGAGCACCGTCAGCATACCTCAGTTCAGAAGCATAGAGAGAAGCCACACTGCGGGCCAATGTCATTGTCATCTCTTCAAGAGATTCCCTGATGCCGCCTCTGCGGCCGTCAATGATCGGACGTATACCGATCTTGGGATGAACATTTTTCATAACAGATAATTATGTGATCAGTTGTTTTTGATTCTTTTTCTTTCAGAAATGGCAGTCGCAATGAATCCTGTGCAGAAGATGACCAGGGTTCCGACCACTATTGTGAGATATGTGTGCATATTGCACCTGAAGCAATAGAACGGCGATCCCTCGTTGATGAGAGGGGAAAGACTCATCCATGCTATCACTATGAGTCCGAGAACCACAGCAAGGACAGCCCGGGGCCTTTCGGCTTTCCTGCACACAAGTCCGAGCAGGAAAAGACCGAGCATGCCTCCGCTGAAGATGGATGCCAGCTTCCACCATGCATCAAGTACACCGTCAATGTGCATCATCAGCAGCCCCACTACGATGCCGATGACTCCGACAATCAAAGTCGAACTGTAGAGCACGGCCATGTTCTGCTTCTCGGAAACCTCAGGCTTGAAATGCTTCACAAAATCAGTCAGGACAATGGTCGCAGATGAATTTATGCTTGTGGCCACAGTGCTCATTCCGGCTGAGAACAGGGATGCGACGACAAGACCCGTCACACCGGCAGGCAGCCCGTGCACAATGAAATACGGGAATACCTGGTCGGCCGGAGTACCTGCCGGAAGAAGTTCCGGACATGCAGTATAATAGGAATACAAAGCCGTGCCTATGTAGACAAATATCAGAGATACAGGAATATAGAGCAAGCCTCCGAAAAGGGTTGACTTCACGGCCTCGGCAGTGGTCTTCGTGGTCATGTAACGCTGCACATAGTTCTGGTCGATGCCATAGTTCTGCAGGTTCACAAAAAGTCCGTAGATCAGCACCACCCAGAATGTCGGCTCGGAAAGAGAAAGGGATAAGCTTCCGAGGCTGAACTTGTGGTCAGCCGAAGCAATTTCAAACAACTGCCCCGGACCTTCAGGCATGGAAAATGTCAGGATGATGGCACAAGCTATCGCACCGACGATCAATATTATTCCCTGGATGGCATCTGTCCATACCACGGCAGCAATCCCGCCCATCAGCGTGTACACGAGAGTGATTATCCCGGTGACAATGATGATGGTCTGTATGTCCCAGCCGAACATGGTGTTGATGGGCAATGCCAGAAGGAGCAGAATGGAACCGATGCGGGCCATCTGCGTAAGCAGATAACATACTGCCACATAGCATCTTGCCCAATATCCGAACCTCATTTCGAGGTAATTGTATGCAGAAACACTGTTTATGCTGCGGTACAAAGGGATGAAAATCTTTGCGGCCAACCAGGTCGCCACCGGAATGGAAAGGCTGAATACAAACGGATTCCAGTTGCCCTTGTATGCATCGCCCGGCAGGCCGAGAAAGCTGATGCTGCTCACGAATGTGGCAAATATCGACATTCCGACCACCCATGAGGGCAAAGATCCGGATGCTGCGGTGAAAGAAGCTGCGTTCTTCCGGCTCTTGAACCAGAAACTGCAGCCGAACAGGGCAACGCCCAGTACAAACACGGCGAATACGATATAGTCCAATACGGAGATTTCCATGACTTTACGGTTATTCAGTTACAAGTGTCATCAATTGAGTGTCAAATCCCGGGGCTACCTGAAAGTGTCATCGAGCCCGTCCAGCACCTTCCTTACCTTTTCAAGATCATCTCCTTCAAGGGATGCGAAAGGATGCGCCATCTTTCCGCTGCATATCCCCTTCATCTCCAAGGCCGCCTTCAGCCCCTTGAGATAGCCGAGAGGGCCTGACCCTATGCTGTACAAGGAAGTGCTGATGTGCATGACCTTCTTCTGAAGGACTCTCACACGTGCCACATCCTTTGCTGCGGCAGCCTCATACATGCCGACAAGCAGTTCCGGGAAAAGATTGCCTCCCCCGTTCACGCCTCCCGATGCCCCCATCAGCACACATTCTCCTGTAAGTTCCTCAGGACCTACGAAAACTGCAAAATCCTCATGCCGGGATGCTATGTCAAGAAGATTCTGGAAATAGGCCATGTTGGCAGAGCTGTCCTTGATGCCGATAATGTTCTTATGTCCCGCAAGAAGATCAACCGTAGCGGGCTGCAGATTGACCTTGACGCATGAAGGCATATTGTAGAGATACAATGGCAGCGGCAGAGAATCCGCAAGTGCAGTGTACCAGCGCACAAGGTCATCCTGGGAATGATGATAATAATATGGGGCCGCAGCGACGGCACAACAGGCGCCGGCTTCGGCCGCCGTATCTGCCAACGAACACGCATCACGCATAGATGTGTCGGTGATACCGACAAGAAGCGGAACACGCCCTGCGACAAGACTCCCGACAAGTTTCACAAACTCATGACGTGTTTCAGAAGAAAGACAATGCCCCTCTCCTGTGGAGCCCAATGCAAATATGCCGTGGACACCGCCCGAAATCATATGTTCCACAAGCCTCCCGGTACCGGCTTCATCTATGCGGTCATTTCCGAGCAGAGGAGTGGCCATAGGGACCACGATACCTTTTAAATTTTTAGCAGTTTCCATTTTATTGATATAAATCGTTTTAGCAAAACAATAAAAAAATATGGCATCACTTGCCCTCTTTTTCTGAAGGAAATGCAGATTTGCCCTCTACAAGCTCGGGAATCAGCGAAACGGAAGCAACCTTCGAACTGCGATTCTTTTCCTCAATGTTCTTAAGAAGCAGGTCAAGTGACTCCTTTCCGAATTCTTCAATAGGCTGCTGTATATAGGCCATCGAAGTATAGAAAAGCTCAAATGCCTCGCTTCCGTCAAAACCGACCACTGCGATGTCATCCGGCACCCTCAGACCGTTTCGGGAAAACGCCTTCAACCCCTCTATTGTAAGGGTATTCGTTGCAAAAACAAGAGCCTCTGCTGCATCTTCCCTGCCCTTCCGCGCCATTATTGAACGCACCATGTCATCCATATCATCAGGAATATGCTTGTATCTGGTCTTGTGAACATGCACATGGGCAGACAACCCATGCTGTTTCATTGCAGACAGATATCCTGCCTCCCTTTCATTCACATTAGTCAGGTCAAGGTCATATCCTACCATTTCAATGTTTCTGAACCCGTTCTCAAAAAGCATCTCGACTGCCATCGACACAGCCTTGCGGTTGTTCAGCACTACACTGTCTATGTCGGCATCTTCGATATAACGGTCAAGAAGGACAACAGGTAACTTTTTCGCAGCATCGATTATGGCCTTTTCCGACTTCTCGCACGGCACTATGACAAGCCCGTCCACACCCTTGTTCACGAGGACATCTATCATATTCTTGAGCTTGACCGGATTTTCATCAGAGCTTCCGAAAATCACCGTATAGTCACGCTCGTACGCCCTGTCCTCGATACATCTGGCTATATCGGCGAAAAACTTGTTGGAAATGTCGGAAAGAATCACCCCTATGGTACGGGTCTTTCCGCTTCTCAGGCTCCTCGCCGCAACATTGGGCTTATAGTTGAGTTCCTTGGCCGCGGCAAGGATCTTCCTGGACATCTCCTCGCTGACCCTGTAGCCTTTTCCGCTGTCACTCAACGCAAAAGAAACCAAGGTAGTGGAAACCCCGACCGCTTCGGCAATATCTTTTATGGTTGTTCTTCTTTCTGCCATATTTTCATAAAACAATTTGGAAAATGCGCTAAATCGTTTTACATTTGCAAATGTATGCTAAATCGTTTTAAAAACCAAACATTTTAGTAAAATATTTTAAAACTAATATCCAAAATCATGAATGACAAATACTTGATCGGGCTTGACTTCGGCAGTGACTCCGTCAGATGTTTAATAATTGATGCTAAAAACGGGGCATCCGTATCATCTGCCGTTGCCACTTATCCAAGATGGGCTGAAGGCATGTACTGCAGTCCGGAAGGAAACAGATACCGGCAACATCCCCTCGACTACCTTGAATCCATGGAAAAATGCATCAGGGAAGCCCTCGGGAAATGCAGCAAGGAAGTGGCAGACAATGTTGTCGGCATAGGATACGACACCACAGCCTCAACACCGGCACTGACAGGCAGGGACGGGCTGCCGCTTGCCCTGCACCTGGAGCACAAGGACAATCCGGACGCCATGTTCGTGCTCTGGAAAGACCATACTGCCATAAGGGAAGCAGATGAAATAAATGCAGCAATCCGCACTTCTCCCATAGACTACGCAAAATACAGCGGCGGCTCCTACTCTTGTGAATGGGCATGGGCCAAGATGCTGCATTGCCTGAGAAATTCGCCCGAACTGATGAAGGACACATGGTCCTGGACAGAACACTGCGACTGGACCGGAGCCGTACTCACCGGGAACCTCCAGCCTGAAAAGATGGCCAGAAGCAGATGCTGTGCAGGACACAAGGCACTATGGAACAAGGAATGGGGCGGCCTTCCTGACATGGAATTCTTCGAAAGGATAGATCCGGCATACTCCGTATTCCGCGGCCACACATATATTGAAACCCTTACATCTGACCATTGCATAGGCACACTTACCCCTGAATGGGCAGCCAGACTCGGACTGAAGGAAAATGTCAAAGTGTCAATCGGAGCCATAGACTGCCATGTAGGAGCCGTCGGAGCCGGCATCAGACCCGGAACCCTCGTCAAGGTCATCGGGACATCCACCTGCGACATAATGGTGGCATCCCCTGAGGAAACCGGCAATGCCATAGTCCACGGCATATGCGGACAGGTGGACGGTTCTGTCCTTCCGGGATTCACCGGGTATGAGGCAGGTCAGGCAGCATTCGGGGACCTCTACGCCTGGTTCAGGAAATTCATGAGCTGGCCGCTCAAATTTCTCGGACGCGGAGGGGAAAGCACTCCGGAAGCATCTGCCGTCAGCAAGGACATGCTTGAACTGCTCACTAGAGAGGCAGCAGGCATAAAGGTCACCGAAAATGACCCCGTGTCACTTGACTGGTTCAACGGCCGAAGGACTCCGGACCTCAACCCAGAACTCAAAGGCGCCGTTTCCGGCCTTACCCTCTCCTCCTCAGCCCCTCTGGTGTTCAAGTCCCTTGTTGAAGCCACAGCTTTCGGGGCAAGGGCCATCAACGAGAGGCTGGAGCGGGAAGGAGCAGGAATCAATGAGATCATTGCCATCGGAGGCATTACAAAGAAATCACCATATGTGATGCAGATTCTTGCAGATGTCCTCGGCAAGGAAATCAGGGTGGCAGACAGCGACCAGGCCTGTGCCCTCGGTGCCGGCATCTTTGCCGCAGTCGCTGCGGGCATATACAAAGATGTCCGGGAGGCCCAGCAGCGGATGTCTTCTCCTGCCGGAACCGTATACATCCCGGACAATGAACGGCATGCCATATATAATATCCTCTACAGAAGATATCTTGATCTCGGACAGGCGATAATCTGACACCAGACTCCAGGCAATCCCTGCTGAGAGTGCCTACTAATGCCTTTTGTCACCGCCAAACATCTTTCTTTGAAAGGGGCTGTGTCAAAATGATCGTTTGATACAGCCCCCACATTAAGATGTGTAAGAATCAGTAAAATACAAGGCATTGAGGATGGCAGCAGGAGATTACTGATGTGCAGGCCTGCAGGCATCAATATTTGTCAAAGTCGCCATAATATGCTTCGATGAGATAGTTTTCAATGTCGGGGCCGCTGTCGTACTGGCGGACGAAATGGTAGTAGCCGAATGCGTCTGCGGACCTGTAATTGGACCTGTCAATCTTCAGTTCATCAACACGGGCTCCTGAAGGGTCATAGAAGTCAAAATCGCCGGTGCCGCGTGTAAACACACTGTCGAGGGCACGGATGGTGGCCGCATAGGATGCCTGCGGATCATTTATAGATTCGGGGATGTCAAAATAATCAGGCCCATACTCATATTGGAGGCCGTTGGCATAGCGGCGCAGCCCGGTGGCATGATCATGGAGAGGGACGCTGTACATGTTGCGCCAGAAATCGGCATACTGTTTCCGGGACCAGATGCTCAGCGGGACATAGCCCCTGTACACACGGCTTGAGTTCAGCCCTGTCTGCTCGACTTCGACCTCGGACAATATGCTCACATAAAGGATGATGTCCAAAGTATAATATCCGTGGATGACCTGGCCGGAAGACGGGTTGGTGACACTGCCCCGGAGAATATACGACCCGTTTGCAAAAAACTCATCGGCATCGAAACGCTGCGGCTCATATAACGGAAGATAATATTTCCCGGTCGCGGCATCCCTCACAGGAGTCCCGACAAGTGAAGTATATTCATCTGATGCCCTTGCCCAGATGTCTTCGGGCTTTTCATTTTCCATCCCGGGATAATAACGCCTTATCTCCCATTCGGCATCTGCCGGCACACTGACATCCAGATATATCCTGTCCGAATAAAGGCTGCCGGGCGCCATCTGGAAATTATAGCGTTCTCCCAAATGCCCCTGTCCGCAGAAAGCCTTTCCGACTGTAATTTTCACATCTGTGTCAGGCATGCTGCCTTCAAGTCCCCGGGCACCGTTATGGAATGTAAGAAAGAATTCATCCGGCACCGTATCATCCGATTTCAACAAGGACATTTTTCCGGTGTAGAGATAATTCTCCCCTCCGTCATCCCATCCGGTTGAAGAAAATTCAACATCAAGGAAATCATCATGACCACATGTGCTGTACAATTCCAGGCAGTCCATATAGTCCCAGAAGAATTCATCATACCGCAATTGGTCAAACAGCCTGGCCAGAGCATCAGGCATCATGAACTGCTCAAGAAACAGGCACATTCCGTCCGCATCCGAAAGATAGAGGTCAAAATATGTCACACTGCCGTCTTCAGCCACGGAAATCTCATTTACTTCCTGAGCCTGGACCATATATCGCGGATATTCCTTGTCTCCAAGCACAATGTCTGCCATTTTCCTGCCCTGCTCCACCCGGAGTGTAGAACTGCCGGCAGTATAGCCATTCCATATATGCAGTACAGTCCTGCCGGCAGACGGGACATAATATACTCCATGTCGGCCATTGTCAAGCCTCGCATACCCCGACGAAGTCCCGGTCTCTCCCCCGACGGCCAATGTGTCTCCTGCCATTGAAACATACACAGGGTCATCAGCCGTTGCAGTCGGCAGCGACAGGGTACCCCACGCCCGGAAATAATCCGAAAGCTCAAGTTCATAGTCCGTAAACCTTTCATAATTGTACACTTCCACAATGCAATATGCAGAAGCACCCAAGGACGGGCATTCCACAGTTACGGATGCTGTTCCCTCCGCAAGGCCCGACACATTGCCGGAAGCATCCACGGTGACGACATCCGGACTGTCCGAAGTAAAAACGACATCCGTATATTCCATTACGGGCACTTCAATCCTGTCTGTGCCTCCGACAGGCAGGGCAATGCGGTTCCTGGACATTTCCACTTCTGCATCAGTGACTTCGACACGATATGAATCCTCATGAATCCCGTCTTCAGTAGCAGTGAAATTGACTGTGTAACGGCAGTTTCTGATGATTTTCCAATCAAGCACAAGACGGTAGTCAACATCGGCTGAAACCAGACCGGCGGAATTTCTCACATGACCCTTCAAGTCCACATATGCCAGATGTCCGGGCAGTTCCCCGCTTCCCGGGACGCCTGCGGGAACAGGGGTATCATTGTCACTTGAAGCATCTTCCAGCATATACAGACGGACATTTTCACCGGACATAAGGCATTGCATGTCATCCCCGGTCGCATAATCACCGTCCCCTCTGAGTTCCGGGACAGAACCTTCCCGGCAGGGAGTCATGTCCATGGGGACATTCACGCATTCCACCGAAACAAGCTCCACTTCCAGCCCCGGGTCAGGGGTGAAATTCAATACGATCTCCGACACCATCCGTTTCATTGTCACGAGTATCTTTTCTTGCGGAGCCGACGGGGCAAGGGAAACCCGTCCGCACATCGGCAGCGCCCCGGAAGCCGACAACCCGGCTATGGAGCGGATTTCATACCTCAGATCCTGCAGCCCGGACATCTCCACGGGAGCCGTGAATCTCCCGGCATTCGCAAATGCAAATATTTCATAGGCATCACCGGCAAAGACCTCTACGGAAAGATCCGATGCGGTCTTCGAATATAATGACCTGAAGAGCCGTCCGTTCGAGTCATATACCATTATGTTTATGTCAGAGGCCGGCTCATCCGAAACTATACCGTCCCCCACGGCACTTTTCACCTGAGCGGCTCCACCCCCTTCATGAAGCACTATGTCCACCCGGCTCGTTCCTGACACCGCTTCAGAGTCAGGATTTCTCAGCTCCTGTACACATCCGGCACACAGGAGAACGGCACAGAATGCCGCAAATATTCCACCTGTCTTCATTTCAGGACAAAATCATTCACTCCCTTTATTCCCACAAGCCCGAAATAGGACTCCGCTATATCCCCGCAAAGAAAGACCTGCCTCCCGATAAGATCAGGATGTGCGGGAAGATTGAGGGCATCCCGCACATCCCCGGCAGGCAGTTCCACGGACAGGCATGATTCCCTTGACGAAGCCGATGACCTTGCCGCAATGGCAAGATTGGTCGCCGAGTCAAACGGAGGGGAAAACGATACAGATGTCCTTGTCAGATCGCCGCCGACTATATAGCCTGTGACCCACACATCCTTTTCCCCTATCATGTCCCTTGCCCGGTTCACCGAAACTGCGTCCTCGGCACTGCCGCCGCTGCTTTCCCCTCCGTCGCCGCCTATCACAAATTCATCAGCCTTCCAGACGCGGGAAGTATCAACAGTGATGGAAATCGCTCCCGCAGACGATTCCGGAGCAGAAGCCACCTGCACTCCGAGCACAAGTATCTCCCTGCTCTCCAGCGTCCGGGTACACAATGTCTTGTCCGTGCCGCCATTGCTGAGCACAAGCGACACATTGCCGGGATTGAAATAGGCGATGCGCTTCTCCGAATAGCCGTACATGAGGCTTCCGTCATCCGACTTGACAAAGAGCACTCCCTCAGGATAGGCATCAAGGAAGCCGGAAGAAATCAGAAGCCTGATGCCTGAATTGACCTGTACGCACTCAAGCCGGACATTCACTGCGCCTCCTGCCGGAACGACAACGCATTTGTCGTCACCGAACTGCGGGGCGGAAAAGGCAGGCCGGAGAAACTCCGACGACCTGACGGAAATGTCATAACTGCCCTCAGGCACCTGCATGACCTCCGGCGAGGCCCCATAGGGGCCGGAATAGATGACCTTGCCGCTCTGGTCCGTAACTGAAAGGATAAAGTCATTGGTATCCGGAATCTCAACCGAAGACCTCGTGGATCGGTAGTCAGCCTCATGAAAACCGAGACGCAGCTCCCCATAAGATGCAGGCTCCTCCGAAGCCCGGTCACATGCCGCAGCCAGAATCGGAAAAACCGCCGCAGCCATAAGGCGGGAAAGCACTCCCGCAGATGAAAGGTTCTTTCTTCGCATATCTTGCTCCTCAAATTTCTGTCCCGCGACATTGCGTGACAAGGGCAAAATTATGCTCCAGAACCGGTTTACGCCACAGGCGCCGAAGCGGTTTTTCTGTTTTTGTATGATTGTTTTTCTGTTTTTTGAAATCCGTGAACTTTCTTTTATGAAGACAAAATTAATTTTGCCATTTTTTCTGTTTTTTGATGTCCGGAAGTCAAGAAGATCCCACATAAAAAATTCACGAGGCAATCACAAAAGTGATCACCCCGCTACTTAACCTAAACTTAAACTATGAAAAACTTCGGTGCGAAGATAGTGATTTTTTCCCGTCATGCAATATCCACGACACGAATTTTTGCATATTTGAGGAGCAATATCTTCTCCCCGTGCTCATCAAACGAAATCTTTGCCTTCAGATCGGACGGAGCGCCGGAAATTGACTCTATCTTTCCATAGCCGAACCGGTTGTGCTCTATCCTCTGCCCCGCCTTCAGCTGCAGTATAGGAGTCGGCTCAAACTCTGAATCAGGAACCCTTTTCGGAACGGCTGCTGCAGGTTTCCTGAAAGGAGTGATCCCCGATCTGTGCTCCGCTGCTTCGGACGGTCTTCTTTGCGGGGAAGATGACACAGGGCCTCCATGGGCCATGTCCGAAGCCTGCCTGCGGTATGTCACAGGAGCTGATGAACGCCCGTAGGAATAGCCGGGACCGGCACCGCGTCCATAGAAACGGCCGGCAGACACTTCAGTGGAATCGTCCCTGTCTTCCTTCCCCGGAAGAGGATTGAGGATATACCGGCTGTCAATCTCACGGATGAAACGGCTCGGGGCATTGGATTCATGCTTTCCGTTCCTCATCCTCGTGGTGGCAAAAGAAAGCTGTACAGCCTTTTTCGCCCTGGTCATCGCCACATAGAACAGGCGCCGTTCCTCCTCTATGTCGCTTTCCGATGCAAGGGAGCCTCCGGAAGGGAAAAGGTTTTCCTCCATACCAGCCACATATACATAAGGGAATTCCAGACCTTTGGAAGAGTGCACGGTCATCAGCGTTATCCTGTTGCTGCCGTTCTCATCGTCTTCAATGTCTACGGCGCTCAGCAGGGACACATTTTCAAGATAGTCATTCAGAGTCGCGACCGGAAGGTCAGCAGCACTCAGCTCCACCCCCTCTGATATCGAACCGTCTGCCTGCATCTCTTCAAAATATTCGCTTTTCTTCTCCTCCACATATGTGCTGACACTGTTCAGAAGTTCCTCCACATTGGCCGCCTTGGACTGGCCCTCAATGCTGGTGTCACTTTTGTACATCATCAGAAGACCTGAATCAAGGGCGGCGGAAACCGCAACTGAATTGGCATCCTCAGCCGCAGCCCTTACATTCAGACGCCCTATCATCTCGCAGAATGACTTCATCCTGGATATGGCTGCCGGTTTCAGTCCGTATGTCTCCAGTTCTGCAGAAAGCACCGCCGCATACAATGAGATCGAATTGTCCGTCGCCGCTGCCATAAGGGCGGCCAGGGAAGTGTCGCCTATGCCTCTGGCAGGCTTGTTCACCACTCTCTTGAATGATTCGTCGTCATTCGGGTTGGCTATGAGCTTCAGATAGGCCATCATGTCCTTCACTTCCGCCCTTTCATAGAATGAATTGCCGGAATATATCACATACGGGAGATTCCTTTTCCTCAATGCCTCCTCCAGCGCCCTGGACTGGGAATTTGTCCTGTAGAGGATGGCAAAGTCACAGTATTGTGCATGGTCGGCCTGTATCCTTGATATTATCGAGGAGGCTATCAGCATCGCCTCTTCCTGCTCCGTATAGGCATTGGTCAACCTTATCTTTTCTCCCTCTTCCCCTTCCGAGAAACATTTCTTCGGTATTCTTGCGCTGTTCCTGGCTATCAGAGAATTGGCAGCATCCACAATTGTCCTGGTGGAACGGTAGTTCTGCTCAAGGCGGAAAGTCCTGTTGCCGGGATAGTCCTTCTGGAAATTTAGGATATTCTCGATTTTCGCCCCGCGGAAGGCATAGATCGACTGGGAGTCGTCGCCCACCACGCAGATGTTCTGGTGCGGAAGACTCAATTTCTTGAGAATCAGATACTGGGAATAGTTCGTATCCTGATACTCATCCACCATTATATATGAAAAGCGGCTTGAAATGGCCTCAAGGGCGGCAGGATTGTCCCTGAACAGGATATTCATGTTCAGCAGGATGTCATCGAAATCCATCACTCCGGACTGGCGGCATTTCTGTGCGTAAAGCATATATATGTCGCATATCCTCGGCTTTTTTGCAGCCGCATCATTCTGTACGGCCTGCGCATTTCTCCTGTATGCTTCCGGGGTGACGAGGTTGTTCTTCGCCATTGATATCCGTGCCAGCACATCCTTGGGTTTGTAGACCTTGTCGTCAAGCTGGAGTTCCTTGATGCACGCCTTTATCGCGCTGGTGGAATCACTTGTGTCATATATCGTGAATGACTCCGGATAGCCGAGGCTTGATGCGAACTCCCGCAGGAAACGGATGAATACCGAATGGAAAGTCCCCATGTACAGCCTCCTGGCCTTCTTCTCCCCCACCATCCCGGCTATCCTTTCCTTCATTTCCGTGGCCGCCTTCTTGGTGAAGGTCAGAGCCAGTATCCTGTCCGGCGGACATCCCTGTGCAAGGATATATGCGATTCTGCTTGTCAGTACGCGGGTCTTTCCCGAGCCTGCCCCGGCAACTATGAGCACCGGGCCGTCCACACAACTCACAGCCTGCTTCTGTTCACTGTTGAGTCCCTCCAATATAGTAGCTGCAATGTTTTCCATAACGGCGCGAAATTACGAAAAAAATAACTATCTTCGCGGCGGTTTTCAGAAAATACTCAAAACGGTTCTATAATGTCAAACAACATCGATCTGAAGAAAGGGCTGGACATTCCCATTTCAGGGGCTGCCGCCCAAAAGACCGCAAAGGTGACAGTGCCTGGCACAGTGGCCGTAAAACCGACTGATTTCCGCGGACTCAAACCGAGACTGCTGGTCAGGGAAGGTGACAAGGTGCTTGCAGGCTCACCTGTTCTGGCGGACAAGGAGTCCCCTGACATCCTCTTCACATCTCCGGTGAGCGGAACTGTGACAGAGATCGTCAGAGGAGAAAAAAGAAAGTTGCTTGAAGTCCGCATCAAGGCGGATGCCACTCAGGAGTATCTGGAATTCGCCGTCGGGCAGGTTGCCAATCTCGACGCAGACCAGGTAAAATCCCTTCTCATGAAAGCCGGTCTGTGGCCGGCCCTCGTCCAGAGGCCTTATGGCATCATTGCAAATCCTGCCGTGAAGCCGAAGGCCATATTTGTTTCCGCATTCTCCACAGCACCTCTGGCTGCCGACATGGAATATGTCCTCCGGGATGAATTCGACGATATCCAGACTGCCGTGAACGCCCTGTCGAAACTTACTGACGGTGGCATCCACATTTCCCTGAATGCGGACAACGCAAGCGGGACACCGTTCCATAAGCTTGAAAATGCAACATTCCACACTTTCAGCGGGAAACATCCGGCGGGCAATGTCGGAGTGCAGATCCATCACATTTCGCCTATAATGAAAGGCGATACCGTATGGACAATATCACCTGTCATGCTTGCAGCCATCGGCAAATTCCTTAACACGGGGAAATACGACATGAGCAGGCTCATCGCCGTCACAGGACCGAAGGCCATCGGACCGGCTTATGTGAAAGGACTTCCGGGAATGTCGATGAGGGATCTCAAAGAGTTCTACGACAATTCAGGGTCCGACATACGCTTCATCAGCGGAGATGTGCTGACCGGCACGAATGTGGGTGAAGACGGATTCCTCGGCTTCTTCGACAATCAGGTCACACTGATAAAGGAAGGCAACGAGCACGAACTCCTCGGCTGGGCAAAACCATTCAGGACCAAGCAGTTCAGCACTTCCCACACATATTTCTCATGGCTCACGCCGAAAAAGAAATATGAAATGGACACCAATCTGCACGGGGGCCCGCGCGCCTTTGTCATGTCCGACGTATACTCAAAAGTGCTTCCTATGCACATCTATCCGGTATATCTCATCAAGGCATGCCTTGCAGAAGACATCGACAAGATGGAACAGTTCGGAATATATGAAGTGCTGGAGGAAGATCTTGCCCTTTGTGAATATGTCTGCCCGTCCAAGATCGAAATCCAGTCCATTCTCTCGGACGGCATCAGCCTTATGATGAAAGAAATGGCTTAAAAGAGTGAGAGTTATGAGAAAATTTATCGACAAGATCAAGCCTTCTTTTGAAAAAGGCGGAAAATTCGGATATCTTCATTCGACTTTCGATGCTTTCGAGTCATTCCTCTATGTCCCTGACACGGTGACGAGAAGAGGTGCGCACATCCGTGACTGCGTCGATCTGAAGAGAATAATGATAATAATGGTGCTGGCACTTGTTCCGGCAATGCTTTTCGGAATCTGGAACACCGGCTACCAGCACAGCTTGGCCTTCGGTCTCACTGACTGGGGGTTCTGGAACATGGTGGGATACGGACTTGTCAAGGTCATCCCGCTGTACCTTGTATCCTATATAGTAGGACTGGCCATCGAATTCGTATCCGCACAGATCCGCGGACATGAAGTCAATGAAGGTTACCTCGTGTCCGGAATGCTAATTCCGCTCATAGTGCCGGCAGATGTACCTCTCTGGATGCTTGCACTTGCAGTGGCCTTTGCAGTCATCATTGGAAAGGAAGTGTTTGGCGGCACAGGAATGAACATGTGGAATCCTGCGCTCCTTGCGCGCGCATTCCTGTTCTTCTCCTATCCGAGCAAGATGTCCGGAGACACCATCTGGACAGCCGGTGTGACAAGATACCTTGCTGAAGGCAAGGCATACGCAAGCGGGAACGGCCTCGTGGACTCATTCTCCGGAGCCACTCCTCTCGCCCACCCTTCAATGGACGGACTGCAGGCAGCAGGCACAAGCCTGTGGGACATGATTGCCGGAATAATACCGGGATGCGTCGGTGAAACTTCAGTGATAGCGATTCTCATCGGAGCCGTAATCCTCATCTGGACCGGCGTTGCAAGCTGGAAGATAATGCTTTCATCCGTAGTCGGCGGGCTCGCAATCGGTTATCTCGGATTTGCCACCGGAGTTACAGACCTTCCTGGCTACTATCAGCTCGTCATGGGCGGATTCCTGTTCGGTACTGTATTCATGGCCACCGATCCTGTGACAGCCGCACAGACTGAAACCGGGAAATGGATCTACGGATTCCTCGTCGGGGCACTTGCCGTTACGGTAAGGCTCTTCAACCCGGGCTATCCTGAAGGAATGATGCTTGCCATCCTGCTCATGAACACATTTGCGCCGCTCATTGACCATTATGTGGTGAACGGTTCAATCAGCAGAAGGGCCAAGAAATTCAAAACCGCTTAATATATAATAAGGTATGAATACAAACGGCAACACATATACGGTGATTTATTCCACTGTCCTCGTAATTCTTGTCGCAGCCATCCTCGCCTTCGTGGCGATGAGCCTTCAGGACAAGCAGAACGAGAATGTGAAGATCGAGACCATTACAAAGGTGCTCACAGCCGCGGCACAGTCCGATGAAAACGTCTCGATAGACGAGACTACCGACGTGCTCGGCATGTACACAGACAATATCGTGGATGCATTCTATGTGGACGGAAACGGAGAAGTGACTGGACACATGAACATGGGTAAGGAGAATGTAAAGGACATACAGGTACCTTCCACCTCCGACCTCAAGAAGCAGAATGACATACTGAAGAAGATCTCGGGAAGCAAGGACAGCACCGGACAGGCTGAACTTCTCAAATCGCTCAACCTTCCCGTATTCGTATTTGACATCAACGGGAAAGAGGTGACGGTCATCCCTTGCTACGGAGCCGGTCTCTGGGGACCGATATGGGGATATGTGGCACTTGCATCCGACGGCAGGACCATTGAGGGTGCCATTTTCGACCACAAGGGGGAAACTCCGGGACTCGGTGCGAAGATTGCCGAAGCTCCGTTCTACACTTCATTCCGCGGAAAGGCCTTCGGAAGCGGTGATGTCGTATTTGCTGTCGAAAAGGGCAAGCATGAAGGCGAACCGGAATGCGTAGACGCCATAAGCGGCGCCACCATCACTTCGCAGGCTCTCGGCAAAGGCATCAACCTCTGGGCAAAACATTATCAGCCATACCTGAATAAGGCCGCTGCAGAAAAAGCCGGAACTGAAGCAGATGCAGAAGACACGGCGGACATGGATGCCGCGGCTGATGCAGAAACCATAAAATAATGGAGGAGTAATCTGATATGAAAGACATAAACTACAAAGAAGTATTGCTGAAGCCGATATTCAAAGGCAATCCTGTGACTGTCCTTGTCCTCGGCATCTGCTCCTCCCTCGCTGTGACAGTACAGCTCAAGGGAGCATTCGTCATGGCACTTTCAGTCATCGTCGTGACAGGACTGTCAAGCTTCGTGGTCTCCATAATGAGAAATTCCATTCCGAACCGCATACGAATCATCGTGCAGCTCGTGGTGGTAGCCCTGATGGTGATCCTCGTGGACCAGATCCTGAAGGCTTACGCCTATAGCATCAGCAAGACCTTGTCAGTGTATGTGGGTCTCATCATCACAAACTGTATAGTGATGGGCCGCATCGAGGCATATGCACTCGGCAACAGGCCGATACCTTCCCTTCTTGACGGACTTGCCAACGGGGCAGGCTACGGTCTGATCCTCATCATCGTTGCTTTCTTCCGTGAACTTCTCGGCTCAGGGACACTGTTCGGAGTCAGGATCATCCCGCAGTCGTTCTACGATGCAGGATATATGGACAACGGTCTCGTGATCCTGCCGCCGATGGCACTCATACTGCTTGGACTCATTGTATGGATCCAGAGAAGCTTCCAGAAGGACCTGCAGGAAAAATAAACATAAACTCAAATCGAAATGGAATATTTAAGCTTGTTTGTAAGGTCAATTTTCATTGACAACATGATATTCGCCTACTTTCTGGGCATGTGCTCATATCTGGCGGTATCAAAAAGCGTGAAGACAGCCACCGGTTTGGGTGTAGCTGTCATTGCAGTGCTTCTGGTAACATTGCCGATTAACTACCTGCTCAACGAACATGTGCTGAAGGCAGGGGCTCTTGCATGGGCAGGTCTTCCGGATGTTGATCTCAGCTTCCTGAGCTTCATCATATTCATCGCGGTGGTGGCAGCCATCACGCAGATAGTGGAAATGGTTGTGGAGAAATTCTCCCCTACCCTGTATTCACAGCTCGGCATCTTCCTCCCGCTCATTGCAGTGAACTGCGCCATCCTCGGAGGCTCCCTGTTCATGCAGGAAAGGGATTTTGTCAACTGTGGTGAAGCCACGGTCTACGCGCTCGGTTCAGGAATCGGATGGTTCCTCGCCATAGTGACGCTCGCAGCAATCAGGGAAAAGATGGCCTATTCGCATGTGCCTGACGCACTGAAAGGACTCGGAATCACATTTATCACCGTCGGTCTCATGGCCATATCATTCATGACATTCATGGGTATTCAACTTTAAAGCAGGAGGAGAACAATGTTTACGACAATAATATCAGGTGTAATCACAATCACAGTCATTACAGTGCTGCTTGTGGCCGTGCTCCTGTTCGTGAAGATAAAACTCACGCCTGCAGGAAAGGTGAAGATCAGCATCAATGACGGGAAAAAGGAAATCGAAGTCACTCCGGGCTCTTCCCTGCTCAGCACCCTTGCTGAACAGAAGATATTCCTCTCTTCCGCCTGCGGCGGAAAGGGAAGCTGCGGACAGTGCAAATGCCAGGTAATCGAAGGCGGCGGAACAATCCTCCCTACCGAGACCGGCTTCTTCAACAGGAAACAGATCAACAACCACTGGCGCCTCGGATGCCAGGTGAAGGTGAAGGAGGATATGAAGATCGTCATCTCGGAATCCGCCCTCAGCGTCAAGAAATGGGAATGCGAGGTCATCTCCAACCACAATGTCGCCACTTTCATCAAGGAGTTTGTAGTGAAGCTTCCTGAAGGGGAACACCTCCACTTCAAGTCCGGCGGATACATCCAGGTTGATGTGCCTGCATGCACAGTGGACTACAAGAACATAGATGTCGATCCTGAATACAGGGAAGACTGGGAGAAGATGGGCGTATTCGACCTCAAGATGGTCAATCCGGAGCCTACCATCAGGGCATACAGTATGGCCTGCTATCCTGCAGAGGGCGACATCATAAAGCTCAATGTGCGTATAGCCACTCCTCCGATTGACAGGGCAACAAAGAAATTCGTGCCTGTCAATCCGGGAATCTGCTCATCATACATCTACTCACTGAAGCCGGGTGACAAGGTGACCATCTCCGGTCCTTACGGAGAATTCTTCCTTCCGGACAACCTTCCGGAGGAGCAGGAACTCATCTTTATCGGCGGCGGTGCCGGTATGGCCCCTATGAGAAGCCACATCATGCATCTGTTCAAGACAGAGAAGACCACAAGGAAAGTGAACTTCTTCTACGGTGCCCGAAGCCTCAAGGAAGCATTCTATCTCGAGGACTATCACGAGCTTGAAAAGGAATTCCCTAACTTCAAGTTCCACCTTGCCCTTGACAGGCCGGATCCTGAGGCAGATGCCAAACATGTCGCATACACTGCAGGCTTTGTCCACAATGTCCTCTATGAGACATACCTCAAGAATCATGAGGCACCTGAAGACTGTCTGTATCTGATGTGCGGTCCTCCTATGATGTCCGCCTCTGTCGAAAAACTCCTCGACAGCCTCGGCGTACCTCCGGAGAACCTCCTCTACGACAACTTCGGAGCATAATCCGGAATTCATACGAAAGATGCCCCCGAAAGCCGGAAGACTTTCGGGGGCATTCTTTTATGTCATGACATTTTTGCAGAAATCATTTATTCCGAATAGCTGAGAAGAATCTTTCTGACATGGTCGGAAACCTTCTTGGCGGAATCGGAAGTTGTCTCGAGATTCTCGGCTATATTCTTGTATTTCATGAGTTCAATAGGATCCTTCTCATTCTGGAAAATGTACCCTATATATTCTTCGTAAGAATCATCAGCCGCATGTTCAAGCTCTGAAATCCTGTCACACTGGAGAGTCAGGGCAGAGAAGTTGCCTTTGATGTTGTCCAGCAGGGAGATGATTTCCTTAAGGGCATCCGCTTCAGACTCAATATACTGCGCAATCTCATACAACTGGGTGTCAAGGCGGTTCGGCAGATACAGCAGAACGGCTTTCGCAGAACCGTTGATGTTGTCAAGAAATTCATCTATATACATTGCAATGGTCTGGAGATAGTCCCGTCCGATCGGGGCTATTATATTCTCATACAGCTCCCCATAAAACTCGGTGAGCATGGCATCCCCCTGCACCTCGCACATCTTGACCTCCCTCTCCAGACGAAGCCATTCCGCACGGTCTGAAGTCTTCATCATGGCCGTCAGTGCCGACGAAGCCTGCTTGATGTATGCTGCCTGCTGGGAAAAGATCGGGAAGAAATGTGTCCTTGAGGCAAAGAGTTTCCTTAAAAATCCTGTGAACTTCATCATTAAACAATTTTGCTGAAACGGTCCGGAATGCAGACCACTATGTCTAGATTGAACATCGCCGGCTTGTTCCATGCATATGGTGGACGGACAATGTTCTGTGTATGTCTGGCAAATGCAGTCCATTTCTCCCAATCAAGGGCCTTCCTGCAGCTGACAAGACTGATTGTCCGGGTTCTCTTTGCAAGATGCCTGCTCCATCCTCCGGAAACCCTGTCCTTGTCATTGAATCTGGCTTCAATCCGCTTCAGGTCAACATATCCGAAATGAAACAGAAAAAGCCCCTTGACGATGTGGAAATCGTGTCCCTTGATGCGGTGAAATCCGGAGCCCCATCTTACAGGTCTGGAAATCACTGACGGCTTGCTGTATCTCGTGCTCAGAAGACCGTATCTGCGCTGTGAAAGGAACGGACGCCCCTGTTCGATTTCTCCCTCACATGAAGTGTTCTGCCCCACATCGACGCCAAGTCCGGAAACAGATGTCCTGACATCAAGCCGGCTCAAGAATTCTGCAAGCCCGACCCCTTCCGAAGGATCAACAACGAGGAATTCATCCGCATCGGTACCTATGACCATATCATATCTTTCAAAAAGTCCGGCCGCCACATTTGAAAGGAATTCAAGCCTACGGCGGTCAAGCTCCACCACCTTGCCCGGAATCTTGTCACAGGCAGTGACATGCACGCCGGGACACCAGTCCGGAAGCGTCTGGTCCTTCCCGTCAAGGAAGACATACAGATTTTCCATTCCGAGCTCCTTCCCATAATAAGCAACCCACCTGCGCAGGAAGAATTCATCGTTCCTGACCATGGTCAAGGCACATATTTTTTTCATAATCAACACATTATATCAACATCACAATCTATCGGTCCCCTTTGGAGTCCCGAAACTCAAATTTATAACAATTTTTCTTCAAAAAAGAGAAAAGATGACAAAAAAGAAAAATTGATTTAAAAAAAGAGAAAAACCTGAAGCATTTATTTTTAATTCGGATGATGAATCAAATAATCGGATATAGATTTGCCGTCAGAAAAGATGCCGGCACCACGCCGGAAACAAAATGAAAACTATGGGAAACATTGTAAAAAATACGACAAAAGACCGGAAGTTCCATTTTCTATCTCTATCACTCTGCAGAATTCTCTCTGCATACGCCTTGCTTATATTCCTTCCGGTCTTTTTCCATTCATGCGACACTGCAGACAGCGGAGCGGATGATATACCTGTCATGATAAGACTTGAAGATGCCGTATCAGGACAGCTTCCGGACTGCGAAGCCCTTGACATATTCATATTCAATGATGACGGGCTGCAGAGGCTCGATTCATACCAGAGGATTGAGCCGTCAGGCATGGAAAAAATCACCGCCGCTTCCAGAAAAGGGGAAAAGATAATCGCAGCCGTTGCCAATTCAAGGATTGACAAAAGCGGATGGAGCGGCATAAATTCCCTGGATGCATTGCGTTCCAAGGTCGCCGTGCTCCAGAAGGAGAATCCGGGAAAGCCCCTCATGAGCGGCATGACATACGCAGAAATGGGAACTGACGCCGCATGCACCATAAAGATGCAGCCCCTGCTTTCCGAAATACACATCAGATCCATCAGATGCGATTTTTCCGGAAAGCCGTATTCCGGAGAAAAGATGCAGAATGTCAAGGTCTATCTGACAAATGTGAATGCCGGAGCTCAGATTTTCAGCCAGTCCGGATTCATGCCGCAGCAGATAGTCAATGCCGGCAGACTGTCGGAAAGTGACCTTGCACCGTTTACACATCCTGAGATGCTGATGAAACGGCTGGACGGCCAGGTCGGCAATGAAACAGTCCTCCCGGAGTTGTCCCTGTACTGCTATCCCAACGACTGCAGGGAAGAAAGCGCAGGCTCACCGTTCACCAGATTCGTCATAGAAGGGGAAATTTCCGGACACAGGTACTATTATCCGATAAACATAAACAGGGAAGAGGACATGGAAAACGGGACAGGCATCGGACGCAATTCGAGATATGTATATGACATAACCATCACATGTACAGGAACCGACGACCCCGACATCATTGCAGATCCCGGAATGATAAGACTCAGTTGCGGCATATTGCCATGGACAGAGCACGGAGAAGACGAAATATCCTTCTGAACAATCTATGCACATGAAGACAGCACAAGAATATCCACATCGCCTTGCCATGCCGGACACGCAGCAGGCAAAACCAGACCAATATCATGAAACAAGCTTCGATCTTGACCTTTACATTGATTTCTGCCTTATGGACATCAGGATGCAGCCATACGGAAATGCCGGACAAGGAGCACGGCGTGAGTCCTGTGAAAATCGTGATGGAAACCGTGATGTCCATACCAGGGAGCAGGTCCGCTGACCCTGACGAGAACCGCGTCAGCGACATGAACCTGTTCATATTCAATGCAGACGGACTTATGGAAGAGCATGTCTATCTTCCTGTGTCACAGATGCAGCAGGACGGGACAGGCTACATATACGAAACGGATCTCCTGAAGGGATGCAGGTATTCGATATACGCCTGTGCAAACATGGGATACAGACTGGATGTCAGCAGCATAGGAGAACTGGAAAGATACAGGTACCATCTCGTATATCCCGATGACTACAGGATAGGCATTCCGATGTGCGGGAAGACGGAAGACATCACCGTCCCGGCAGGAGGCAGCATATCCGTCCCGATGGAACGGCTGATGTCAAAGGTGACCTTATCCATAGACCGGAGCATGTTGTCGGACGGAGTTGAATTCCATGTCAGACAGGTCAAGGTGGGGGCATGTCCCAAGTCAGCCACATTGTTCGAAGAGAGCAGGACGGAATCCGAAGACGACATCTTCTTATCCGGATTTTCAAAGGAAGACGAAGCCGTGTCAATATTAAATTCAGACAGGGGATTCGGGAAAAGCGGCACTGTGAGTGTCTATCTTCTGGAAAACATGCATGGGAACCTGCTCGACGGCAATGTGGCGGATCAGGACAAGTTTTTCGGGGAAGGTGACCCTCTTGCCTCCCTATGTTCATATATAGAACTTGCAGCGGACTATGAATCAGACACGCACTTCTCATTTCCTGGACAGGAACTGAAATACAGGTTCTATCTCGGGGAAGGGAACGGGAACTTTGATGTCAGGCGCAACAGGCATTATAAGGTATGTGTAAAGCCTGAAGACGACGGACTATCAGAAGACAGCTGGAGAGTGGACACGGGCGGAATAGGGAAATATGTGCAGGAAATACGGCTTTCATACAGCACACTTGAAATGAATTATTTCGGAGAAACCGCAGTCCTGAACGCATATGTTTTCCCTGATGATGCCTCAGACATGACCTTGCTTTGGGAATCGGACAACAGCCATGTGGCAGAAGTGTCCGGAACAGGAACCGTCACGGCAAGGAATGAAGGAGTATGCACTGTCACATGCCGGGCTGCCGACGGCAGCGGGGTCTTTGCCGAATGCGACATCACCGTAAGCCTCAATCCATACTACATGAACATCTATCCAGGAAATTACCTGAGAGGAAAGCGCGGTGACAAGTTTCATGTATTCTGTGAATATTACCCGCCTTCCGCCACATTCGACATCGGGCTGGAAGAACTGGAATACGACAGGGAAAGGGGCGTATATGATTATGTGCTTGACGACGACGGAAAAGGAGTGACGCTCACCCTCAAGGAAAAGGGAAGCGGACTCCTGTATATGGAAACCGGCTATCCCCTCAACCAAAGCGAGATGATAGTGATTGTAGTGGACTGAATCACCTGAGATAGCGGGCAGTGAAAGTGTCCGCTGACTTCAGGAGGTCTTCGGGGGTACCTTCGAAGACGACACGGCCTCCGTTGTCACCGGCATCGGGACCGAGGTCTATGATCCAGTCGGCGGCACGGATGACATCGGGGTTATGTTCCACGACCACTATGGAATGGCCTCTGGCGATAAGTTCGTCAAAGGATTTGAGGAGTTTCTCCACATCATAGAAATGAAGTCCGGTGGTAGGCTCGTCAAAGATGAACATTATGCGGTTATCCTTGGACTTGGCAGAAGCATCGTTCATGGAAAGGAAATATGCCAGCTTTATCCTCTGACTCTCGCCGCCGCTGAGGGTGCTGCTGCTCTGGCCGAGCTTGATATATGAAAGACCCACATCCACAAGCGGCTGCAGACGCTCGGCTATACGCTTCGCCGCGGCATCACTCTGGGATGAAAAGAAGGCTATGGCTTCCTCGACGCTCATGTTCAGGATGTCGTCAATGTTCTTGTCCTTGTAACGGACTTCAAGTATGTCCGGCTTGAAACGCTTGCCTCCGCAGGCCTCACACACCATGGTGACATCTGCCATGAACTGCATCCCTATCTTCACAAAACCCTCGCCCTGGCATTCAGGACAACGGCCCCCGTCCATATTGAACGAGAAGTGCGAAGGGGTATAGCCGTTCAGCTTGGCATAAGGCTGGTCTGAAAGAAGCTTCCTGATGTCATCATATATCTTCAGATAGGTAACGGCATTCGACCTTGAGCTCTTTCCTATCGGATTCTGGTCCACATATTCCACCTGGGTGATCCTGTCCACATTTCCGGAAAGGTTTCTGAATGTCCCGGGGGCGGAACCGGCATGGTTGATATGCCTGAAAAGAGCCGGATACAGGATATCCCCGACAAGGGAAGACTTTCCGCTGCCGCTCACGCCTGTCACCACGGTGAGCACACCGAGAGGGAAACGCAAATCCATATCCTTCAGATTGTGCTCCATTGCGCCTTCCACCATTATGGAATATACCCAGGAATGCTTTTCGCGTACATATCTTTTCCGCTTTCCGGAAAGATACTGCAGGGTGAGCGAACGGGAAACGGAAGCCTCATCAGCGGCATCCCCGAGCCTGCCCTTGAAAACCACCTCTCCTCCGTTGACCCCGGCATAAGGCCCCATGTCTATGAGCAGGTCCGCTGCACGCATGATCTCCTCGTCATGCTCCACGACCACCACAGTATTGCCGATGTCCCTCAGGCGTTTAAGCACTGATATCAGCCTGTCCGTATCTCTCGGATGAAGGCCGATGCTCGGCTCGTCAAGGATATACAGGGAGCCGACAAGCGAACTGCCGAGAGCAGTGACAAGATTGATCCTCTGGCTTTCGCCTCCGGACAAGGTGTTGGAGGTCCTGTTCAGGGTCAGATAGGAAAGTCCGACATCCCTGATATATCGCAGGCGCGAAACAATCTCAGCGACAGCCTTGGAGACTATGCTCCTCTCATATTCAGTGAGAGTCAGAGTCTCAAAGAAATCCAGCAGACTGTCCACATTCATACTGAGCAGCTCATGGATGTTCTTCCCTCCGACCTTCACATAAAGGGCATCCTTGCGCAGACGGCTTCCGCCGCAGGCCCGGCACACGGTCTTGCCGGAATACCGGCTGAGCATATATTTGTACTGTATCTTGTAGCGGTTGGACTCAACCCATTTGAAGAATTCATTTATTCCTATGATGGAATCTTCCTCAGAAGTGCCCTGACATCCCTGCCAGATCATATCCTTCTGTTCATCAGTAAGATTGCAATAAGGCTCGAATACAGGGATTCCATACCTGGAGGCATTCTTTACAAGATGGTCCTTGAACCACCCCATCTTATCCCCTCTCCAGCAGGCTATGGCCCCGTCATATATGCTCCGGCTCTTGTCCGGGACCACCAGATCCTCGCTGATGCCTATTATCTGACCGAGTCCCCCGCATTCAGGACAGGCCCCGAGAGGGCTGTTGAAACTGAACATGTATTCGTCCGGCTCCTGGAACGTCATTCCGTCTGCCTCAAAACGGTTCACAAATTTTTTGTCAGGGAAGTGCTCTTTTTTGACAAGCATCGTCCCGTTCCCCTTGTCAAAGGCGGTCTGGATGGAGGAATGAAGACGGGTGTTCAGATCATCCCACTCCGTCCGGGAGAGCGTCACACCCTCGGCTGAAACAGCGGTCACATCTCCCCCGTCATCCCAAGACACGGCAGGGATACGCAGCCTGTCCACAAGGAGATACGCTTCAGACGGGTAGTCACCTGACTCAGCCATCTTCATGACCTCTTCGATTCTCACCGGCCTGTCCGTATAGAAACGGGAATATCCCTCCTCTTTCAGACTGAGCATCAGTTCCACCTTGTCGTCGCGGCCGCTCCAGCCCAGATCTGACAGCAGATAGACCGTCGATGACTCCCCGGCAAGAATATATTCAAGCACATCATTGACTGTATGGCACTTCACCTCCTCACCGCTTACAGGAGAATATGTACGGCCTATCCTTGCAAATATCAGCCTAAGATAATCAAAGATTTCCGTGCTTGTGGCTACGGTAGAGCGCGGGTTGCGCGTATTCACCTTCTGTTCGATGGCTATGGCAGGCGGAATACCCTCAATCAGCTCCACATCAGGCTTCACCATCCTGCCGAGGAACTGCCTCGCATAGGACGAAAGGCTTTCGGCAAAACGACGCTGTCCCTCCGCAAAAAGGGTGTCAAAGGCCAGGGAAGACTTCCCCGACCCGGATATTCCGGTTATCACCACAAACTTGCCCCTCGGAATCTCTACGGTGATATCCTTGAGATTGTTCACCTTGGCGCCTTTGATAAGAATACTGCTGCTGTCAGCCATAACCACCTCCTGAAAAAAGCAACCTCAAAGTTAGCAAAATTTCCCTACCTGACGAGTGCTGCGAATCCTTTTTATGATCCGAAATGACAATTTGACAAATCCAAGGACACTTTGACACCATTTCATGACAAAAATTCCGTTTTTTCTTACGATTTAAATATCCGGGACCATCGGCACACCGGTTGCAATATCATCAGGCAAGTCCGCCGGACAGGCACCGCGAACGCAGACACACCTGCAGACTCCGGAGCACGAAAGACGGACAGACAAAAACTGATTATAAATTTAAAAAGGAGATTATATTATGGTACCTTCAAGAAGAACAAGCCAGACTTGGCTGCCTGACATTTTCAATGATTTCTTTGACACGAACTGGATGGACAGGATGAACGCAACGGCTCCGGCCATCAATGTATTAGAAGACGAGAACGGTTACGAGCTCGAACTTGCCGCTCCGGGAATGACAAAGGAAGATTTCAAGGTGCATCTCAATGATGACGGCAACCTTGTAATCGAAATGGAAAAGAAGCAGGACGAGAAACAGGAGAAAAGGCATGGACATTACCTCCGCCGCGAATTCTCATATTCAAAATTCCAGCAGACAATGCTTCTGCCGGAGGATGCAGACAAAGAGAAGATCAGCGCCCAGGTGGAACACGGAGTCCTGAATGTCAACATTCCTAAGATCCAGAAAGTTAAAGTCGATGAGTCCAAGAGAGTCATCGAAGTGAAATGACAGACCGGATACATCCCCATCAAAGGATGAATAAAGGAATAAGAAAACGGGGCGGGTCATACCATTGACCTGCCCTGTTTTTATTTATGCTGCAAGGCCCGCAGACGCATCAGCGCCTCGATGTAATAATAGTCGGCATAGATGATGGCATAGTCTATTTCAGAGCCGGCTGGACGGTGCCCGGTGGAATGCAGCAGGAAGGCAGGACAGGAGTCGCCGCCACGGTAATTTTCATAGAGGGAGGCCAGGGTCCTGCGGGCAGCGTCAAAATATTTTCCGGAAAGCTGACCGTCAACATAACCTGAAAGTTCGATAAGCGCCGAAGCTACAACTGCCGCTGCCGAAGCGTCGCGTGAGACTTCCGGAATCTCAGGGTCGTCGAAATCCCAATAAGGGACCATGTCTTCATGAATCCTCGAAAGCCAGGTGTCGGCAAGGCGGCAGGCAAAGTCCTTGTATTTCACATCCTTTGTAAATCTGTAGCACATTGTATAGCCATATATGGCCCATGCCTGGCCACGGGCCCACATGGAAGAATCGGGATGGATAGAATCTTGTATGAGTGTTCGCTTTGCGCTGCATTGTCACTAATGCTTTTTTTCGGTGTCTATTTCATGGTTGCCAAAAGACCTGACAAACATGTTTTCGACAATTATATCCGTTCAAGGAAGATAATGGGAGCGGCATTGCTCCTGCTTTCGGCGAACTATATGGTGCATCTGTTCTGCAGCCTCCGTTTCACCGCTCCCGGTGCGGCCATACTGATGAATCTGTCGACATACTATCTGGCGGCATGGCTTTTCAGTTCAGCCCTTACCTCCCTGCTCGACAGCCGCTATCTTACACGCCGGCGTTTCAACCTGAATATTGCCGGATGGCTATGCTTCACCGTTGTTGCCGGGGCCGTCCTTGCATTTTTCCCGGGAGGGACCATCGGCATCGCAGGCATAATCGCAATGACGGCATGGTTCCTGGCATATGCCTTCGGGCTTGCGACAAGGCTTATACGCACGTACAGGAAAGCGGTCAGACTGTTCGACGAAACCTATTCCGACCATATAGCAGCCTATATAGACTGGCTCTCGGTATTTACCTGGTGGGCCGTCATTTACGGGGTCGGATGCGGACTATTCACGTTCATACCTGAGAAATACGTGTTCATCTGGATACTTTCGTCCATTCCGTTCTATATCTACCTTTATTGTTCATATATGAACTATATGGTCTTCTACGAGAGGGTGGAGTCGGCTCTGGAAGACGTGATGCCGGAGGGCATGGAGCAGGAAGGCCTGATGGAACAGGCGGAACAGGAGACCCGTCCTATGTATCATGCCGAGATAGAGAAAAGACTGGCCGAGTGGATAGGGAAAGACGGCTATACGCATCCCGGGCTGACCATCGGAGACCTTGCAGCATCCCTCTGCACCAACCGCACCTATCTTGCCGGCTACATAAAGGCCACGTACCGGAGCACATTCCGCGAGTGGATATCCATGCTCAGGATAGAGTTCGCAAAGAGGCTGATGGCGGAGCATCCGGAGATGACCATAGGAGGAGTATCGGAGGCTTCCGGCTTCCTTTCACTGAGCCATTTCTCGAAGATATTCACCAAAAAGGAAGGTATCCCTCCCACTAAATGGAAGCGCAGCCAGGGATGAATTATTTATTTTTGAATACGAACCTTACTTATTATCAACAATTAAACCCCGACGACCATGGAAGCGAGAAAGACCCTGACCCTGTTGCTGGCCGCACTGGCCCTGACGGCCTGCAAGTATGACGACTCCGAACTGTGGGAGCAAGTCAACCGGAACACCGAACACTATACGGGCATCAAGGTGGATTTCGGCGACACGCAAAGACTCTTTATGACCTGTGGCGAAACGATGGCCGTGGACTTCACCGCCGAAGGTAGCGACCGGTTCACCACTGACAACCTCTTTACCGTCGCCCCCTACGGTTGGAAAGCCGAGGTAACACTTCCGACACGCGCCGCCACCGGCTTCATCCTGAACGTGACCGCCCCCGCTGATGCGGCAAGCGGTGCTGTCGAGGGTGACATCCTCGTGATGCTGGACAACGGGCAGGGCAGCACCACCATCGGACAACTGACGGTGGCAGCTTGTAGCCTCACGGGCACCGAGCTGAAGGCAGGTGGCGTCCAGCCCGGCGAGCTGGCCACGGCGATAGGTGACCGCACTGACCTGACCTCCGTCACCGTGACAAGCGGCACGCTCAATGAGACCGACTGGGCAGCAGTCAAGCAAAGCAAACGCACGTTACAGACAATCGACCTTGAGGGAGCGGCTTATACGGGAGCGGATAGTAATAACTGGATATACAAAGATGATGGAGCTGTTGTTTATGGTAATACTACACTTATAACAGTCAAATTACCGCAAGGGATCACAGGGCTTGGATATAGAGCATTCATCGCTTGTTTCTCTCTGACCTCTATCATCCTGCAGGAGGGACTGACAAGTATCGGAGATTCAGCATTCGCTGGCTGCGAAGCCCTGACCACCGTCACCTGCCTGGCCACGACGCCGTCAGAGCTTCGCAACACATCCTTCAGCGGTTGCAGCGCCCTTACCGCCATTTATGTCCCCGCCGGCTCGGTAGAAGCCTATCAGGCAGCGACTGGCTGGAGCGACTACGCAGACATCATCCAGGCCATACCGTAAAGAGAAGGATTCGCTTGTCCGGGAATGACTCCGAAAAAAACGGGGCTGCGTCAAAATGAAAGTTTTGATTCAGCCCCTTATTTAATCACTGCAAATGCAGCAAAAAATCGTTATGCCAAATTAAAATGTAGCCACAAGTTTACGCACGCTCTTGAGCCGGTCCACAAACGACTTGTCATGTTTCACGATCTGCATATCATAGTCCGACTGAAGGCTGCACCGTCCTGGTCTGTGTATCAGGCATTGCAACAAAGAGCGGAAAGCATCGTACTATGCTGACAGGATGTGCATTTCGACATACTATCTCCGACTGATAACTGCCCGGGAAGTAGGCCAGACTCCGAAAGAGATAATAGACAGAAAAGTTATCCTTATCATGAAAATGTACCTTTCGAAGACTGACCTTTCAATAAAAGAGATCGCAGAACGGCTTAATTTCCCGGACCCGGCATATATGAACCGCTTTTTCAAGTCTGCGATCAAGATATCCATGACACAATACAGAGCACAATTCAAATAATCCGAATCCTGCTACGGACAGAATCTCTAATGTCATTGAGTCCTGCCCTGACCGTGTCTGCCGATTGTCAGTCGGCGTCGTTGTCGCACATATGCC
>CALUTY010000012.1 GCA_944323825.1 uncultured Bacteroidales bacterium | reverse complement strand
AAATTTATAATCAGCCGACAACTCCCGTTTGTGTTCCGGAGGCGGGTTCTGTCGAGCAACCTACTTTATGGTAAAATGTCTCCGGACAGCAGTGAAGTAGATTGATGATGCAGATGTATTCACTTTGAATGGATTTATATAAGAGAAGTGGATACATCTTTCCCTTTCAAAAGCTTTGTGAATTTGACATATTGGATGAAGATTGAGCAAAAATAGTTATATTTGACAACATAAATGCTTTGGATATGCAGACAGACGAAGTACTTGACAAATTGAGGGAATACAAGGCTGAAAAGGCTGATGTCTATGGCATTGAGGCTCTTGGCCTGTTTGGAAGTTATGCAAGAGGAGAGCAGCAGCCAGGCAGTGACATAGATGTGTGCATAAAGCTGAAACAGCCGACCTTCTTCAATATGACTGGCATACAGGAGGATTTGGAGAGTATTTTCAGTTGTAAGGTTGATTTGGTTTCTCTTGGAGCCATATTCAGACCAGTATTCAAGAAAAACATGGAAAGAGATGCAGTATATGTCTAAAGATGTCTTGCTGGAGATGCTTGGTTTCATCAGGCATCAGTCGGAGTTTATAATTGAAACCACCTCAGATGTGAAAAGTGGATGAACTGCTGGTCACTACTGCAGGAATGGTGCTTTATAATTCTACCTGTATGTGTCTTCAGACAGTTGGAGAAACAGTCAAAAAGATAAATGACATGACTGATAATGGTTTCTTTTCAGTTCACTATCCTCAAATACCTTGGAGAGCAATAATAGGTATGAGGAACATAATATCCCACGAGTATTCTGCCACAGACCCTGAAAAGGTCTTTAATACAGCCAAGGTCAATATTCCTGAATTACTGCAAGTGATAGAAACCATAATCAATGATGTAGAATCAGGAAGGCATGATGCCTTTCTTGAAAGACTGGAAAGGAAGCAATAGGTCTGATTAAAACAGGATATTCAAGTTTAACAAGAATTGCATTACAATCTGTAATGCAGTTTCTTATCCACAACCATATAAAGAGCAAAGTATTTTATCATTAACTTCAAGCATAAGTGCAGTAGGGGAGAGGAGTATTCTATTTCTTTGATATAATGTTTATTATAGAGTGATTGAGGCCTGTTGTCAATAATGGTTCTACAAGATTGACTATGTTTTAAAATTGTATGACCGACACCATGGGCCGTATGCACAGTGACGCGCAGTTTGCAGGTTCATCCTCAGTTCCAGCCCATGTGGAGATGATGGGATTCCTCGGAATAGGCAACAACCCAATGGTGGGATGTACCGTTGCCTGTGCAGTGGATGTAGCCCAGGCACTGAACAAGTAGTCATATAGATTACATACAGATTGAAGCCTCTGTAACTTTTGGAGTTATGGAGGCTTTTTGTTTGTTATTGGCAATGTCTTTCAATGGTATTTGTGAGATGCCTGCACACTAAAGGCAGTGTGGTTTGAGGGTATGGCAGAAAGACTGAAGCATGGCTTGTCCTACCTATTCAGACATTGAAATCATCCTCTCGGGGCAATGCACAAGGGTGCTCCCTGAGAAGTGGCAAAAACCTCAAAATAGGCTTTAAAAGGCGGTTTTTGGGGGTCAAAGTGCTTCTTATCTGCAGCCATTTTTCCAAAATTATGAAATGGTCGCACTTTTCTCTATAATGTAAAGATTATCAATGAAATATATGTTTTAAAACTCTGTTGGCAAAATGGATATTTATATATTCAGGTGAATTATTTGACAAGTTTTGTGGCACTTGAAGACTTTGTACCGTAACCGCAGGGCGCTTATGGAGGAGTTGGCTCATCTGGAGATTACGCAAAGGTAATATGGTGTGTCTTCAGTTTATGCTTTTCTGACAAACACAAGCCTGTCCCCGTCGCTGCGGGAGGCATCGTACTGGAAGCCGTTCCAGCGGAATTCCCTGAGACGGGCAGGATCTTCGATGCGGTGGCGGATTATCATTCCGGTCATTTCGCCGCGGCACATCTTGGTGTGGATGGTGACGGCCTTCAGGCGGCCGTCTTTTTCTGTCAGGAATTCGGGCCTTACGACGCGGACTTCAGAAGCAACGCGCTTCCAGTCGAAGAGGCCTTTCATCTCTTCGCTCGCAAGGTCTGCGAGTATGCCGCCGTTTTCCTGGATTTCGGAAATGAACATATCGGTCAGGAGAGGGCGCCAGCGGCTGAACATGTCCATGCCGTCCAGTCTGACACTGCCTTCAAGACGGTAAGGAGAAATCAGGTCGAGCGGCCTGAGAAGACCGTACAGGAATGAGGTTATCCTCAGATGCTTCTGGGCATAGCTGAAGTCATCCGATGAGAAGTCCCGGGGATTGATCCGCTTGAACACGGCTCCGGTATAGGCAAGGATGGCGGGAAGGCGTTCGGCTTCGTCCCGTATGATGGCATCGTACATTTCCTTTACTTCTGCGGCAATGGCCGGGCTTGTATGCATCATGTCCATAAGGTCAGCTGCGGGATATCCGGCAATGGCCTTCGCCGTGCTTTCCGCTTCTGTAAGGTACACCGGTTCTGTCCGGTACGGGACCGGCACATCGGCATGGCTTGCCATTGTCTTTGCGCAAGAAATGAATGTCAGCATTGCAGTTTCTTTTCCAATTGTCCGGGAACAAAGATAACGGTATGTTTTGATTTGTAAAAATGCCTATCTTAGCACCCGGAAATATACCTTAAAATATGGAAAACGGACAGAATCAGGGTATAAGAAAAATAAAGACTGACAAGAATATGGGCAGAAATACAATTTTCAGATGTATGGGAGCATTGCTTTCTGTGGCTTTGTCCGCCTCCCTGTGCGGATGCGGGGAGAAGACGGAATTTTACCGGGTGGAAAACGGGAAATTTTTCAAGGGCGACGAACAGGTGAATTTCATCGGGGCCAATCTCTGGTACGGGCCGGTTTTGGCTTCTGCCGGGGAGGGCGGCGATTTGGAGAGGCTCCGTGCAGAGCTGGATTCCCTCAAATCTTTGGGCATCACCAATCTGAGGGTGCTTGCCGGGGCAGACGGTCCGGACGGGACTCCGTACAAGGTGGCGCCGACACTGCAGAAAGAGCCGGGTGTGTATGACGAGGCACTTCTCCAGGGACTGGACAGGTTCATGGCGGAAGTCGGAAAGAGGGGTATGTCGGCCGTTATCTATCTCAACAACACATGGGAGTGGTCCGGCGGCTACGGAACTTATCTGGAGTGGGCAGGGGAAGGGAAGTCCCCGCTTCCGATTCCAGACGGATGGAAGAAGTTCAGCGGGCATATCTCCCGTTTTGTTCTGAATGACAAGGCCAAGGCTCTGTTCAATGACCATGTCGGGGCTATGGTGTCAAGGGTGAATTCCGTGACGGGGATTCCATATAAGGCCGATCCTGCCATCTTTTCCTGGCAGATATGCAACGAGCCGAGATGCCTTTCTTCATCGGACTCTGCCAAGGCAGTGTTTGCCGAATGGATCGGCTCTGTGGCCTCCACGATAAAGAGGATTGACCCCAACCACATGGTGTCGACCGGAAGCGAGGGATATTACGGCTGTGAGGCAGACATAGCTCTTTTCGAGAAGATACATTCTTTCCCGGAGATTGACTATATGAACATCCACATCTGGCCCTACAACTGGGACTGGGTGGAAAAGGAAACCCTTTCTGACAGCCTTGATGTGGCCATAAGGCAGACTGACTGGTATATAGACATGCATCTTCCGGTGGCGGAGAAGCACGGTAAGCCGATAGTGATAGAGGAATTCGGCTATCCCCGTGACGGGTTGGGGTATTCCAAGTCTGTCCCGGTTTCTGCGAGGGACAGCTATTATGGGCACATTTTCGGCCGCCTTGCTGAGTCGGTAAGGAGCGGAGGCATGATTGCAGGAGTCAATTTCTGGGCCTGGGGAGGCCTCGCCGGGCAGTCGGAAGACAGGCTGTGGTGGAAACCGGGCGATGAGTTCTGCGGAGATCCCGCTCAGGAGCCGCAGGGATTCTACTCTGTCTATGCTTCTGACACGACCACATTGGAAGTCATAAGAGAAGCAGTCAAGTCCCTGTCCAGTCAGCCAGAGGCTCCCGTCTGTGCCCGATGATGTATTTGAAGATCTCTGAATTTTCCGTATTTTTAACGGATTTTTCGGTCAAAGGATATTATGACGACAGGTGTGATGACAATAGTGATTGTCGCAGTGGCGGTTGTGGCCATTGTGCTGCTTGTGGTCCTGGACAGGTCACGGGCTTCTATGTACCATGCGGCGGTCGGGCGGCTTGAAAAGGAGAATGAAAGGAATGTGCAGTCGTTGAAAGAGGAGCAGGAACGCAGCATGCAGGCGCTCAGGGACGGATATGAGCGGACATTGCAGAATCTGAAGGAGAGCCATGAAAAGGAGATGAAAACGGTTTCCGCAAGTCATGCGGCTGCGGTTGCCGACCTTAAGGCAGGCAATGAAGCTTCGCTCATGGAGATGAAGCGCAACTATGAAATGTCCTTGAAGGAAATCAAGGAAAACCATGAAAAGTCCCTGAAGGAGCAGATTGCGGCCGTCAGAAACGAAATGACGGCAAGGACGGAAGAGATACTGAAGGCCAGGGAGGAGGAATTGGGACGGAAGGCAGCGGACACATTCAAGACCATCACCGGGGATCTTACGAAGGATCTGCAGGAGATGAAGAAGTCCTTCAACGAGTCCAAGGAAGCGCAGGTGGCATCGTCCGCCACCATGAAGACGCACATAGAGGAGGCGGTGAAGCATCTCAAGGAACAGACTGAGAGCATAGGCAACAAGGCGGACAATCTGGCCAAGGCATTGCGGGGACAGAACAAGATGCAGGGGTGCTGGGGTGAGACCCTGCTGGAGAATATGTTCCAGACGGAGGGCTTTGTGGAAGGCCGGGACTATGACAGGGAAGAGACCCTGAGGGGCGAGCTCGGGGAACATATTCTGAATGAGGCTTCCGGAAGGAAGATGCGTCCGGACTTCATCATCCATTATCCTGACAGTACGGACATAATCATCGACTCCAAAGTGGATCTGAAGGCCTATTCCGACTATGTGTCCGCTGAGTCCGAGGAGGAAAAGTCAGCCGCTGCCAGACGCAATCTGGAGGCGATAAAGGCACAGGTGGACAATCTTTCGAAGAAAGACTACAGCTCATATCTCAGGAATGACCGGAAGAATCTCGGCTATGTCCTTATGTTCATTCCGGTGTACGGCTCCCTGCAGCTGGCGAAGTCCATTGATGACAAGGTCTGGCGGGATGCTTATTCAAAGAAGGTGCTCATCACCACGGAAGAGACCCTGATGCCTTTCCTCCGCATGATACGGACTGCATGGGTGAGCGTGGAGCAGATCAGAAACCAGAAACAGATAATAGCTTCCGCCCAGAACATGATGGACCGCGTATATGATTTGGCCAAGTATCACAAGGTGATGGGGAAGAAGCTGGACGAGGCAAAAGATTATTATGACAAATGCGATGCGAAGCTGAGAGATTCAGGAATGAGCATCATAACATCCGCAAAACAGGTGGTTGCGCTCGGGGTGCCGGAGCATCCTGACAAGAAGGTTTCTGAAATAAATACGATAGAATATGCTGGTGGTATTGGAAGGACTTGACGGGGCAGGCAAGTCCACGCAGGTGAAAAGATTGAAGAATTATCTCGCTGAAGTGACGGGGAAACTGGAATATATACATTTCCCGAGGTATGACTCCCCCGTGTACGGAGGTCTGATAAGCCGTTTTCTCAGAGGCGATTTCGGCGGCAATGACCAGGTGCATCCGCAGCTGGTGGCCCTGTTGTTTGCCGAGGACAGGCATGGGGCTGCTCCACAGAT
Organism: uncultured Bacteroidales bacterium; assembly: GCA_944323825.1. Lineage (GTDB taxonomy): Bacteria > Bacteroidota > Bacteroidia > Bacteroidales > UBA932 > Cryptobacteroides. Next base: position 102,539 of record CALUTY010000012.1, on the reverse strand, counting down.
GCGGCAGATTTTGGATGAGGGCGGGACTGTCCTCCTTGACAGATATGTGTATTCCAACATTGCCTATCAGTGCGCCAAGCTCGGTTCTGAAGATGAACGCGGGGAACTCCGCAAATGGATCCTTGACACAGAATACGGCGAGTTCAGCCTTCCGGTGCCGGATCTGAACATTTTCCTCGATGTCCCTGCCGACTTTGTCGAAAAGAAACTGAAGTCCGCAAGGGGAGGGGATGACCGGGAATATCTTGCCGGAGCACAGGACATACATGAGGCCGACATGGCTTTCCAGAGGCGGGTGAGGGAAATATATCTGCAGCAATGCGCCCTCGACCCGAAGTTCATCAGGATAGACTGTGCTGACGAAAACGGGAATATGCTGCCGCCTGATGCCATTTTCGGCAAGGTAAAGGCAGCTGTGGATGAAAAATTGCTGTGATGTTCCAAAATCAAGATGAAGAAGCAGATGCGAAAGGACAAGAATGACAATAATTTTCCTGATATGGAAAATATTTCCGGAAAATCCACCCGGAAGCTCCCCCAGCTGCCGCCGAGGGCAAGGCGTTTCTGCGCCTTTCTTGTCGGTGTGGTGTTTTTCCTTTCCGGTGTGCTGAAACTTATGGATCCCGTGGGCACGGGGCTGATAATGGATGAATATTACAAGTTCCTGCATGTCGGCTTCCTTTCATTCACGGCCAAATTTGCCGGTACGGCATTGGCATTTGTGGAGACCATGTCGGGCGTGGCCCTCATCACGGGGGTGTGGAGACGCTTTACCGCATGGGTGGTATCCTGTTTTCTGGCCTTTTTCACATTGCTCACACTTCTGTTGCTGATATTCAACCCCGTGATGGACTGCGGATGCTTCGGAGAGGCCATACATCTGACTCACCTTCAGTCATTTCTGAAAAATATTGGACTTTGTGTCCTTACATTTGCCGCATTCTGGCCGTTCAAGTCTTTCGGAAGGAACAAGAGAAGGAAATATGTGGCATTTTCGCTGGTGTCAGTGGGGGTTGTAGCACTTATGCTTTATTCCCTGTTGTATATCCCTCTTGTTGATTTTACGGAGTTTGCGCCTGGTGTGCGGCTTGCGGCGGCCGATACGCACCGGCACGGGAGTGCCGATGATGTGTATGAGGCTGTTTTCGTATATGAAAAGGACGGGGTGCAGGAACGGTTTTCCCTTGATGAACTGCCGGACTCCACCTGGACATATGTGAGCACAGAGACCATAATGAAGTCGAGACCGGAAGATGAACTCATGCCTTCATTGGCGTTTATGGACGAAAGCGGAGAGTATCAGGACAGGCTTGCTGCCGTGGGACCTGTGATGTGCATCACCGCATATCATCCGGAAGACCTTTCTCAGGACCAGTGGAACCGCCTGGCCGAGTTTGCCGCGGATGCCCTTACATCCGGATTCAGGCCACTGATTCTGGTTTCCTCGTCTCCGGACATGATTGAAGGCATATTGTCTTCGGCATGTCTTGACGAGTCCACCGCTGCCCGTCTTAAGGAGATGCTGTATTTTGCCGATTACAAGACTGTCATTTCAGTCAACCGTTCGAACGGCGGTGTCACATATTTCAGCAGGGGCTATCTCATAAAGAAATGGTCGTACAGCAATATCCCGGATGCCGCGGATCTCGCAGAACAGGCATCCGGCGATGCCACTGAGACCCTTCTGGTCTCGGACACCGCCGGAAATCTTATATTTCAAGGATTTCTCCTCTATTCATTTGCAGTCATGCTGCTGCTCTGAATATTCTTTATTCTCTTCTGCCCATCGCGATGGCGATGTAATAGAGGAGGGTTGCAAGAGAACCGACTGCTGCAATGACATAGGTATACGCTGCCCATTTGAGGGCGTCTATTGCCATCGGCTGTGTCTGGCTGTCAGTCAGGCCTGCATTGCCGAGCCATGAGACTGCCCTCATGCTGGCATTTACCTCCACCGGCAGGGTGATGATGCTGAAAAGTGTGGTCAAGGCAAAGAGTGCAATTCCGATCCACAGCAATGCGGGGAACGTCTGCAGCATGATGATGCCCAGGAGGATGATCCATTGCACTATGTTGGATGCGAAGGAGACTACCGGCACAAGGGCGGACCTCATCTTCAGCGGTGCATATCCAACTGCGTGCTGGACTGCGTGTCCGCATTCATGGGCGGCTACCGCAGCCGCTGCAACGGATCTGCTGGAATATACGCCTTCGCTCAGCGCAACCGTCTTTGTGGCAGGATTGTAGTGGTCAGTGAGCATGCCGTGCGTCGGGATTACCTTCACATCGTATATGCCGTTGTCGTGGAGCATCTTCATTGCCACTTCTGCGCCTGACATCCCGTTGGGAAGAGGCACTTTTGAATATTTCCTGAACCGGCTCTGAAGCATGTTCTGGACAATCATGCTCAATATCATCACCGCTATGAAAATGATCCAGATACTCATTGTTGTCATTTTTTTCTCTTTTTTAATGATTATTTCTCTTAAGCACGGCCGGAATCATTTGCAAAAAGCAAGCCGCTGAAATTTTGTCATGTTTTTCATGACATTTCCATTATATGGTCCTGATTATTTTCGTATTTTTGCAGCCTTGCATTTTTTGAACTGATGATGGAAGAAGATAAAACAATTGCCTGCCTGGGCAAGGAGGATGATTTTTCAAGACTGGAGATAAATCTCCCGAACTGCATACATAATTACCGCTATTTCAGGTCCAAACTGAAGCCGTCCACGAAGATGCTCATTCTGGTCAAAGCCAATGCCTACGGGCATGGGGCAGTGGAGTTTGCCTCGATGATGGAGGAGGCCGGGGCGGATTATCTTGCCGTGGCGTATCCTGTGGAGGGCATTGAACTCCGGAAGGCCGGCATAAGGACACCTGTCATGGTGCTTACAGCCGGGACGGATTTCTTCAACGAGATCATAGACAACGGGCTGGAGCCCGGCATCCCCAACATGTACACACTCAAGGCATTGTGCGAGGTCTTGGACAGCAGAGGCATAAAAAGATTTCCGGTTCATATCAAGCTGGATACAGGTATGCACCGCCTTGGTTTCATGACCTCGGAGATCCAGGAACTTGTTGATTTTCTTGCCGGAACGGATGCCGTGGAAGTGAAATCAATATATTCACATCTTGCTGCCGCTGAAGATCCTGCCAATGACGCCTTTACGGAAGGACAGGTGGCCATGTTCAGGCAGAATGCCGACACGATATCCGCATCACTCGGCTACAGACCGCTGTATCATATCCTTAACTCTGCCGGGATAGAGCGTTTCCCTCAGTATCAGTTTGACATGGTCCGTCTTGGCATTGGCATCTATGGGATAAGTGCTCTTGACAATGTAAAGCTTGCCCCTGTGGCTTCATTCAAGTGCAAGATATTGCAGATCAAGCATCTCAAGCCTGAAGACGGGACCATAGGCTACGGGCGTTGCGGCCAGGTGGCCCCTTCCGGCACAGACATAGCCATCATTCCTGTAGGCTATGCTGACGGCATCGACCGCCATCTTGGCAACGGCCATTGCTCATTCATGCTCAACGGCCATCGCGTCCCTACCATAGGAAACATCTGCATGGACATGTGCATGCTCGACATTACGGGAGTTCCTGCAGAAGTGGGCGATACCGTGACCGTCTTCGGTGAGGAGCCGACCGCATCGGAACTTGCCTCCATCCTCGGCACGATACCTTACGAGATATTCACCTCCATCCCAAGGCGTATCGAGAGGATTGTAATCCGCTGAGTTTTAAGAGAGTGTTTCGCGGAATCCCATGAGAAGTCCTGGTTTTTGTTCCCGGACATCTTGCCGTTTTTAGGGAATCAGGCGGCAACAAGTGCAAACCATAGCGCAACCGCCTAAAGATGAAAATATATAATAATATGAGTATGAGTAAAATACATAAGATATTATTTGTCTGCCTGGGAAACATCTGCCGTTCTCCTGCAGCGCAGGGTGTGTTTCAGTCTATTGTGGACAGGAACGGCAGGGCGGATGACTTCATGGTGGATTCTGCTGGCACATATTCCGGCCATAGAGGCCAGCTTCCGGACAGGAGGATGCGTACAGCGGCTTCGCACAGAGGCTATGACCTGACTCACAGGGCACGGCCGGTGTCTGTCACGGATTTTCTGGAGTTTGACCTCATAATTGCGATGGATGACAGCAATTTTACGGATCTGATGCATCTGTCCCCGTCGGTGGAGTCATCCAGGAAGATAAAAAGAATGGCCGATTATTTTACCGGCCAATCCATGACTTATGTCCCGGACCCCTATTATATGGGGCATGAGGGTTTTGAACTTGTCCTTGACCTCCTGGAAAACGCCTGCGGCAATCTCTACGATTCGCTTGCTGCCGGGAAGTAGCGGGAAAGTGTCAGAGCATTATGCTTGCTGCCACTTTGTCTGCCGTTTCCTGCCCTTTCAGGTGGGCCAGTATTGTGAGACCGAAAGTGATTGCGTGTCCGGCTCCGCGTCCTGTGATGATGTTGCCGTCCTTAGCCACTCCGTCCTTTGTGTATTTCGCACCTTTTTCAATCAGTGCCTGTTCAAATCCGTCGTAGCATGTCATTGTCTTTCCTTCCACAGGCAGCTGGCTGAGGACGAGGCTCGGCGCTGCGCAGATGGCTGCCACCGTCCCTCCTTCTGCATAATGCTTCTGCATGAGGTCCATGAGCCTGCCGCATTCCGCAAGGTTGCTTGAGCCCGGAAGTCCGCCCGGGAACAGCATGAGGTCTTCGGCGGAAGTCCCTTCAAGTATGGCGGTTTCAAGGAATTCTCCGAAAGTCATGTCCGCACCCATCGGGATGTTGTGCGACCCCATGACGGTCTTGTCGTCATAGATGGAAACTATCTTGAGATTCACCCCTCCTCTGCGGAGGACATCAATCGGGGCAATGGCTTCTGTTTCTTCAAAGCCGTTGGCGAAAAAAATGTATGCACCTTTCATGTCGATTTTGATTTATGGTTTATGTATAAGGAACTTTTCAATGTTTGCAATCACTTTCTGTGAAAGCCTTTCCGTGCTCTGGGCCGACATGCCTGCCACCGATGGCGTATAGATCACATTTCCGAATGTGGCAAACTCATCTTTCAATGTTCCCATCCCGGTGCCGTCGCAGAAATAGAAGCTGTCAGGATTGTCCCTGAGCCATTCCTTGATCGCCTCAATGTCGAAAGTAGCCCCAATGGAAGTGTTCATCAGTATCTTTCCGTTCCCGAATATTTCAAACTCCTTCCTCTGAAGCAGGTATGTGTTTCTTGGCAGAGTGGTCAGCACTATGTCGCAGGTCTTCAGCAGATCGTGCAGCGGAAGATATGAAATGCCGTCCTTCTCGGCCTCAGGTTTCCTGGTCCTGCTGAAATAGTGCACCTTGCTTCCGAAGAATCTGAATGCGTCCGCACACATCCTGCCCGTCGTCCCGAGTCCTATGATGCCCACATTCAGTCCTCCCAATTCATATTTGCGCTGCTTCCATTGCCTTTCTCCGAATCCATGCAGGAAGCGCACCGTTTCGCTTATCGCATATTCGACGACTCCCTCGTCCCCATAGTCCCGTACACCCAGGACAGTGATTCCGTGTTCCCTGGCCGCTGCGATGTCGACATTGCAGCTGTTTTCATCGTACAGCGTGCAGCACATCCCGATATATCTGATCCCCGGACATGATTCAATCACATTCCTGCTGATTTTCGTCTTGAACGACACCAGCACTCCGTCTGCATCACCGATTCTTCGTATGATTTCCTCGTCCGAATCCGGCATGTCATAATGCATCTCCACTTCTTCTGCAAGCTCTTGGAGCCTCTCTTTTGCCGCATCATTGATCAGCACATCTTCTATAGCAACTATTTTTCTGAACTTGTTTTCTTTCATGACAAATGAATTTTCGCGCATGCGGGGCGTCCCTAAACTGTCACCCGCAACTGCGAATCTACTAAAAGTTCAAGAAATCCCCAAGCCGCTCCCTGCATTTTCATCCCGGCATCCTGTCAAATCCGTATGTCAACCCGTTCTGTATCCGAAAATACCACCTGAAATGGAAAAAATCGGAAGAAATGAGTGAAAAAATTTGGAGTCTGAACAATTTTGTCTATCTTTGCAATCCCAATCGCAAGAGAGGGTCAGTTCATAAAAAGAACAACAGAATGGTGTCATAGCTCAGTTGGTAGAGCAAAGGACTGAAAATCCTTGTGTCCCTGGTTCGATTCCCGGTGACACCACTGGAAATGAGAGAGTTGCAGAAATGTGACTCTCTTTTTTTGTCTTCAGGACAACATCAAATGGTCTGGGAATTGGGTAGGTTTTTCATAATTTTCACTTCACTCTGGACAGATTGTGTGGAATTAAGTTTTGTGTATTTGGCTTGTTGGATGAAGATTGGGCAAAAATAGTTATATTTGACAACATAAATGCTTTAAGGCTATGAGAAGAGAGCATATAGTAAATCAGATAAGGGAGATAGTTCACAGGGTTGCTCCTACAGCCCAGACTATCCTTTATGGGTCAGAGGCAAGGGGAGATGCAAGGGAGGACAGTGACATTGATTTGCTGGTTCTTCTTGATAATGACAAACCTACCTATGATGAAGAAAATGAAGTCAGATGGCCTTTGTATGAGCTGGAAATCAAGACAGGTGTATCTATCAATCCTTACATAATTTCCAGAAAGGCTTGGGAAAACAGACCATTCAAGACTCCATTTTATGTTAATGTAGTAAATGAGGGGGTAGTATTATGAAAGAAAGTCTTGATAAAGAGAGCTGGGATTCATTGGTTGCCTACAGGATAGAAAGAGCTTATGGCAGCTTGAAGGAAGCAAGACTTATGGTCCGGGGAGAGTTTTATAATGCAGCCATAAACAGGTTATATTATGCTTGTTATTATATGGCAGTAGCCCTGCTTTTGAAACATAATATTTCTGCCCAGACCCATAGTGGAGTAAAAACAATGCTTGGAATGCATTTTACTTCAAAAGGTAAACTTTCAATATCAGCAAGTAAAATATTTGCAACACTTTTTGAAAAAAGACATAGCAGCGACTATGATGATTTTGTCTATTAAAACTCTCCCTATTTTCCAAAAAGTTTTGACCAACAATGGTGCTTTAATGATAAAATATTGAATGTCAATAGAGTATCAGTTGGTAGAGCAAAGGACAGAAAATCCTTGTGTCCCTGGTTCGATTCCCGTTGACACCACTGGAAATGAGAGAGTTACAGAAATGTGCCTCTTTTTTTGTCTTCAGGACACCATCAAATGACCTGGAAATGGGTAGGTTTTTCATAATTTTCACTTCACTTTGGACAGATTGTGTGGAATTAAGTTTTGTGTATTTGGCTTGTTGGATGAAGATTGGGCAAAAATAGTTATATTAGCAACATAAATGCTTTGGATATGCAGACAGAAGAAGTGCTTGACAAATTGAGAGAGTACAAGGCTGAAAAGGCCGATGCCTATGGCATTGAGGCTCTTGGCCTGTTTGGCAGTTATGCAAGAGGGGAGCAGAAGCCGGGCAGTGACATTGATGTGTGCCTGAAGTTGAAAAAGGCATCCTATTTTGACAGGATGTCCATCAAGGATGAACTTGAAAAATTTTTCAACTGCAAGGTGGATGTAGTGTCACTTGGGGCTACAATGAGGCCAATGTTCAAAAAAAACCTGGAAAGAGATGCGGTGTTTGTCTAAAGCAGATATGCTTGATATGCTTGAGTTCGTGAGGCATCAGGCACAGTTTATAATAGATTCGACCAAAGATGTTGTCAAGGTAGATGAATTTCTTGTTTCTATGACAGGAATGGTGCTTTACAACTCCACATTGATGTGCCTTCAGACCATAGGGGAAGCATTGAAGAATGTTGATAATCTGACAGGCAGGAATTTCTTGAGTGTATATTACCCTCAAACTCCATGGAAAAGCATAATAGGCTTGAGAAATATCATTTCTCATGAGTATATGGACACAGACTATGAAGAGATTTTCAATATCATTAAGGAGGATATTCCTGTGCTGCTGCAAGTGATAGAAACCATAATCAATGATGTGGAGTCGGGCAGGCATGATGTCTTTCTTGAAAGACTGGAAAAGAAGTAAAAACACAGAATACAATTCAGGACACCATCAAATGGCCTGGAAATGGGGTAGTGTTTTCATGATATTAAGAATCTCGTTTGCCAAGTACACGATTTATGGGTATGTTGGCAAAATAAATGCTTTTGACTTATGAGAAGAGGGCATATATTATAATGGCCAAAATCCCATAGAATATCAGACGGGATTTTGGCCATTGCATATATGAGCGGTCAGTGGTCAGAAAGAGACTTCGTCTTCGGTGGCACCTATCTTGATGGTGACATCGCCGTCGGCAACGAGGGCTTTCCCGAACGAATATTCGCCCATCATGTCGTCAAAGTCTGCCGGATATATTGTGACGGTGTCGCCTGTTTTGACTCCGACATAGAAATTTGTCCCGTCATAGCTGTACACGCTCAGGTAGAATGTGCTCCCTCTGTTAACGGTGAAGCCTTCCGTAAAGTCCCAGTCGTAATTGGTGGAACTGCTTACATCGTACAGGCCCTCATCAAAATATGCTATTACGGACACTGTCTCACTTTGGTCCAGGTCTTCATATTCAACTGATACGGTGACATCAGACGCAGGCATTGTGAAGCTTGCATACGGGAGGTCAAGTTCGACAGTTATGTCATTTCCCTCGGAATCTTTTGCTGTGACTGAGGTGATACATTTTCACTTTCCGTGTATGTGACAGGAATCTTTTCTCTGATGTCGAGCGTTATCGTGACATCCTCTGCAGGCATCACAAACTCCACATACGATCTGGCCGTGACTTCCAGGTCCAGCCCTTCAACGGAAGATGCCGCAGTGTTGAGGTACAGGCCGTCGTTCACCCATATTTCGGCAGTGACAGTCTCTCCGTCAATGGACATGTCGGGAAGGACGGATTTTTCGAGATCAATAAATTCCCCGGTGGCATTTTCCCATGTGATGCTGTAACGGCCGTGCTGCTCACCTGTCACCCGGAGTGTTACATCACCGGTCACATTCTGATAGTCAGGCCTGATCTTTATTCTGTACAGGTTGTCGTTCTCATCGTCACGGGAGAATGAGCATCCGTTTACATCCGATACGATGTTCCATTCTCCCCCACCCACTTTGAACTGGACATCCGTGATGCTCCAGGCATCTTCTGTCAGGAGATAGCAGTCGAAATATTTGTACTGCATTTCTTCACTGACACCGAAAAGTCTGACATTCTCATTGTCCTCGAGCCTCATGGTATAGCCGCCTTCCGTAAGCTGCTGCTGGACGCTGTAGCATGCCACGACTTCAAAGTCTTCCTGCGGGATTTCAATTTCAAGGGAAACCGACTGCACATATTCTTCGGATGATGTGTATTCCGGCATGTACACCTTGTCGCCTACATGTATGTGGATATGCTCCATGTGGGCGGAAGAGAAACCTGAGGACAGTGTCTGGCCAGGACTGAGCACAAGCGTGACTACTGTCCTCGGTTCGTAGGCAGAGCCTTTCGGGAAAAGCATATTGCAATTTGCGAATATTGCTGCTATTTCAGGTATTTCTTGTATTCCTGCGGCGTCATGCCGAATTTTTTCGTAAATGCCCTGAAGAATGATGAATAGGCTCCGAATCCGGACATTTCCGCGACCTCTTCCAGAGAAATGTCCTTCCTTTCCGACAGCAGGGCAACTGAATGGTTCAGCCTGTATTCAGCGATGAATCCTGAGACCGTCATCCCTGCTCCTTCCTTTACCGCTTCGTATACTATGAATACGGCTATGGTGATGAGCAGGAGCAGGCACAGTGAACCTGTCATGACTATGACTATCTTCTGTCTCTGCCTCCTGGCCTCCAGCCTGTCCACTTCATAGAGGGTGTAAAACTCGCTGAGCTGGATTGCAAGCTGTTCGGATGCAAGGGAATCCCGGCTGTGCTGCAGCCTGAGGAGATTATCGTATGCCCCACGGAAATCCCCTGAGTCGGCGAGAATCTCCGATTCGAGTTCAAGCGCATCGTTGTAATATGTTACAAGACTCTCTGCGGAATATGCTTTCACACATTCTCCTTTTCATGCGAACCGCTTTCTTTTGCCGCCTGCATCATCATGTCGATGTATCTTTCCGCATCCGCCCCGTCGGATTCCTTTGCCAGCCGTTCATAGGTCTTTACCCTGTCTTCAGGTGTCATGACGGCAACGGCATTTTCCGGATTGTCCGTTGCATATGCGGACAGGGTATCCGGAAGAGGACTGGAGAATGCGGCAACGGCAGCCGTCAGCAAGATATGCAGGCACAGGAATTTTGGCATGGGCAAAATGGGGATAAGTATGTTCGCAAGACAAATTTAGAAACTGTTTTGAAATTTGTCAAAACAGTTTCTGAAAATATGCGGTGCCTTCCATTGCCTAAGCATGATTTTGTGTATCATTGCATTAAGATAAAATGCAATGTCAGGCATGTCTGTCGGAGAATATGCCTTTTGTCTGCTGTCATCTCAGGCGTTTGATGTGGCGGTCCTGAGGACCGGCCTCGCGGAAAGAGATGGCATAGCCTCCGCCCTCGACGGCATCCTGTATGAGGGTGCTGCGGGAGTTGCAGCGGACTTCGCGGATTGTGTATGCCTGTGGATTGGTCCGGCAGTCGGCATCGGGGGCATCGGAATAGATGGTGGCGACATATTCCTTGTCAGGATCGAGGAAGCTGAATGAAATTACGGATGTATGCTTCTTTTCTCCTGTGACATTGCCGACAAACCATTGGCCTGTGCCTTTGGCCTTTCTTGCGACAGTGACATATTCGCCCGGTTCAGCCTCAAGGTAGATGCTCCTCTCCCAGTCAAGGGCGACATCCTTTATGAACTGGAAGGCATCCATGAACCTTTCGTAGTTTTCGGGGAGGTCGGCTGCCATCTGGAGCGGGGAGGACATGACCACATATATGCCGAGCTGGTTGGCTATGGTGCAGTTGGCATGTGAACTGTTGTCAGGATTGACCTTTGAAATGTCCATCTCGAAAATGCCCGGGGTATAGTCCATAGGGCCTCCGATGAGACGGGTGAACGGAAGGACGGTGACATGGAACGGCTTGGAACCGCCGAATGCCTGATATTCCGTGCCCCTTGCAGATTCGTTGGATATGAGGTTGGGCCATGTCCGGCACAGTCCTGTAGGGCGGACAGCCTCGTGGGCATTCACCATTATATGATAGTCAGCCGCCTTTTCAAGGGCATATTGGTAGTGATTCACCATCCTCTGGTTGTAGTGGTTGTTGCCTTTGGGTATGATGTTGCCGACATAACCGCTCTTGACTGCGTCATAGCCGTGCTGCTTCATGAAAGCGTATGCAGTGTCAAGATGCCTTTCGTAGTTGCGCGGGGAAGCGGATGTCTCATGGTGCATTATCATCTTCACTCCCTTGTCCCTTGCATATCTTTCTATTTCGTCTACATCGAAGTCCGGATAAGGGGTGACAAAGTCGAACACATATTCCTTCATGTGGCCGAACCAGTCCTCCCAGCCTATGTTCCATCCTTCCACGAGCACTCCGTCAAAGCCGTGCTCCGCAGCGAAATCAATGTATTTCTTCACATTTTCCGTCGTCGCCCCGTGACGCCCGTGCGGTTTCACAGCCGAAAGGTCATCCGTGTCGAGATGCACGCTTTTCAGGTCATCTGTGTAGGACCATGAACTTTTGCCTGTGATCATTTCCCACCATACCCCGACATACTTGTATGGACGGATCCAGGATGTGTCCTCTATCTTGCATGGCTCGTTGAGGTTGAGGGTGATGCGTGAGGCGAGGATGTCCCTGGCATCATCGGATACCATGACTGTCCTCCACGGAGTGGCGCATGGAGTCTGCATATAGGCAAGGTCACCGTTCGGATCCGGAGTGAGGTGGGCCTTGAATGTCATCGTGCTGTCATCCAGCTCAAGATGCATTGCAGGATAATTGACGAGCGCCGCTTCGTGAAGATTGATATATAGTCCGCCGTCCGTCTTCATCTGCAGGGCGGTCTGCACTCCTGTTTCGGAAAAGATGGTCTGCGAGAGATTGTCGGATATGGCTCCGCCGAGCAGACCGCGGATTTCGGAAAGCCTGGACTTCGTGTAGTCGTATTCCTGGGTGTCATAGTCTCCCGGAATCCACCATGCGGTATGGTCGCCTGTCATGGCGAATTCTGTCAGTTCATCAGTGATTACGAAATATGTCAGATTGTCCTGGTCCGGGAACTCATATCTGAATCCGAGCCCGTCATCGAACAGCCTGAACCTGAGTATCACCCTCCTGTCACTTGAAACCTGACGCAGGGTGACGGCCATCTCATTATAATGGTTCCGTATCTCGCTTTCCTCTCCCCATACCGGCTGCCAGGTTTCATCAGAAGTTGCAGTTCCGGTTTCTGCGATTTCGAACCAGTCGTAAAGTCCGCTGTCGCTGAGTCTGAATCCGAGCCTGCTTTTCCCTATCACGGGCTGTCCCTTATATGACAGTTCATAGAACGGGGCGCCCTTGTCAAGGATGAAATTCATTTCAATGCCGCCGTCCGGGGAGAAAAGGGTGCGGCTGTCCGACCCGAAAGGATCATTGTCCGGCTGTTCGCCTGAGGCAATGGCGGCTGCCGCGGTGCAGGACAGGAAAAATGCCGCTGCCGCTGATATTGATGCTGTGAGTATGCTTTTCATTTTATTACAATTCAATATTCTATCACTATCATGTCCCAATATTTGAGGGATGGGACGGTGATGGTGACTTTTCCGTTGTCGTATGTCGCAGAAAGCACCTTGTGGGCACCACCGTCAATGTCCGGGGAGGCAAGCCATACTGAGGCAGGTTCGCTGTCGGCTGTTATTTCTATTGCAGCGTCGCTGATCAGTGCCGGTTCCGGCATGGTGCCGTCAATGTCACGCCAGCTGGTGGAATTGGCCTGGGAGAAATTGAGCAGATGCACCACCTGACGGTTGTCTACCTTTTTCCCGAGGGTAATCACGCTTCCTGTGGAAGGCTCCCAGGCCTTGATGTTCATTTTCCCGTCGGTCGAGGTCACGGTGACATCGTTGAAGCTGCCTCCGTCACGCAGCAGATTCTGATATGCGGTGAGGAAGTCGTAATATGCAACAATGCTGCTCTGGAGTTCCTGGCTCATGCCGAGGTTGCTGTTCGGAAAATATTCCTTGCACAGCATGTGTTCGCCCATTTCAAGGTGAGAACCGCCGAGGGCGAAAATCACGGCATCCGTAAGGAGAATTCCGGGCGTGTTGAAAGTGCCGATGTTGTTGCCGAGATTGTAGTTCATGTAGGCTGCGAATACGGTCTTCATGTTTTCACCTCCGTATTCCATATTGTTTTCTATCGTTTCGCGCAGGTCAGTGAACTGGTCTTCGCCTGCCCACATTTCATTGTAGGCAAATTCCACATTGCCTGTGCCGAGTATCTGCTGTGCACCGTATGCCGACACGGCGTTCATTATGAGGTCTTTGCCGCTCTGGCGCTCTTTCATGGCATTTATGAATGCGGCATAGCCTGAAGGAAGATCCACTGTGTTTCCGTTGTAGTCATAGAGTGTCCCGCGGCCTCCGAGCTGGTCTATCTGATATCCGTCGAAGTCAAGGTGTTCATAGACGGCCTCCGTCTTTTCTCCTATATAGCTGAGCCATTGCTCGTTGGCTGGATTGACGAGATATATGGAGCTTTTGAACGGCGCTGAAAGTTCGTGGACATCCTTGCTGCTGTGTCCGGTATCTTTGAACAGGTACCATTCTTCTCCTACTCCGTCTTCTGCTGCATCATCGAGGGCCCCGAAGCACAGGTTGTAGAAGATGGCTTTCATTCCCCGGTCGTGGATGGCTGAAATATAGTTTCTTATGGTAGTGAGGGAAGTGTTCCTGCTGGCGATGTCGATATAGTTCTCCAGCGGTTCACCTGTCGATTTGTCCTGTGCCAAAGGCCAATGATGCTTCCAGTGCCAGTCCTGGAACTGGACACCGTTGATGTGCAGGCGGCTGAGGTTGGAGATGACGGCATCGGATGCCTCGCGGTTCATTTCTCCGAAAGTGGAGAGAAAACCGTATCTCGGGAATCTGCTCCAGTCGCTTGACACGTCCACCGCAATGGTGGCAAGTATTGTTTCCCCTTCTGCGCTTCTCTGGTAGACTTCTGCCATATAGCCTTTGAAGTCATCGGAAGGAGCCGTCCATGTCCATGTGGTGCCCGAAAGGGGCTGGGCATCGCCTTGTTCCTCGCCAAGATGCATGTACCTCACATAGATGGCTCCTGTAGGCATTTCGCTGGCGGTGAATGTGACGGTTTCTCCGAGGCTGTAGACGGCCTTGTCGGTCGAGAGGGTGATTTCCGCATCAGATGCGGCGTCCGGATCCACAAATCCGGTGTAGCTGAGTTCTTTCTGGCAGCCTGTTGCCGTGAGCATCAGGCTTGCCATGAGAATATTTATTGTCATTGTCTTCATATTGAAAATTTGTATTGGTTGTTTGATGACATTCCTGTCAATTCTTTGTGACGGTCATCCTTTCCGTGAGCTGGTTTATGGTGATGGTGTAATTGCCTGCGCTTTCCACTTTCCATTTGCGGTCTGTACCGGAATTTTCAGGAAGGCTCAGGTCGACAAAGGTCATGACTTCGTCGGTGACTTCCGAAAATAACTTGCCGTTTGAGGCGGCCATGAACCAGTCCCCGTTCCAGTCGCGCTGGAGGTCACAGCTGAATTTGAGTTCGCCTGCATTCAGATGGCCGGTCCAAGACAATACATAGTCGGAAGTTTTTGTCATCTTTGAGTCTGATGATGCGGCGGCATCATCAAGTGACCATCCGTTTGGAGCGGCATCCCCTATGAGCCAGATGTTTTCGTATGGTGTGAATTCAGACATCTTCATGGACTCCGAGCCGGATGTGATGTCCAGGGCTATCTTGTATGGTTTTCCTGGATTTGCCTCGTCAAATAGGAGCCATTTGTAGTCCGGTTCAGTACCGCTTACGAACTGCGCTTGAGTGCTCGTAATCGGAGCATTGTCTTCCATTGCCTTGTACATGTTTTCCCAGGAGCCTGGTGCCGTGCCGAACTTGAACTGCCCATTGCCGATTTCGGCCCCATAACGGAAAATGAAATGGTTTATAGGATCCTGTGTCATTTCTTCGAAACTCCAGTTGTTCGCCTCGCTGACGAAATAGATCATGCTGTATGGAGGTTCATTGATGTCGGCTTCTTCAATGGACAGGGTAAGGTTCAGCAGGTCGGCGGTGATGCTGTATCCTCTTCCTTCATTGATGTCAAATTTGAGATCCTGGGCATCTTCCGGCTGCTCGGCAAAATATTTGAGAGTCATGCCGTCGGAAGCTTCTCCGTCCCTTACATATCCCGGCCAGAATTTGCCTGATGTGGTGATGAAACGCAGGTCGCCTTCCTTGAGGACACCTCTCCATGAAAATATCCCCGGACTTTCTCTTGTCATCTCAGTCGGGTTGTCCACTGACCATCCTCCGGCCGTAGCTTCGCCTATCATGTATAAGGTGGTGGTGACAGGCTCATAAGGCGTGATGTTGAACTGGACTTCCGAAGTCTGGGTGAGGTCTTCACGTCCGGTGACGGTGGCGGTTACTCTGGCCTTGTATGTGGCGGCAGTCCCGCTTTCAGCTCCGAAGTTTTCTTTGACAAAGTTGTTCAGGTTCTGGACAGTGTAGGAAAGTTCGTAGACCCGTCTTCCCATTTCCTGGACATAACCGTCGGTGTATTCCCCGTCGGCCTTTGCTATTTCTATCTTATATTCAAGGGCATTGCCTGTGCCGAAATTGGAACCTGTGCTCCACGAAAGAGTCAGGCCGTCGGATGTCCACTCCTGCTCCTTCAGCACTATATCGCTGGCAGAGGCCGTGAGTGTGAGCGTGTTCCCTCCGTCGGGAGAGGCTTCCTTGTATTCGTCTATGTCAATGCTGCATGAGGCCGGGAGAAGCAGGGCTGACATGAGGATGCATGAATGTATTATGTGCGACTTTTTCATTTTCTTGTCATTTTATTCTTGAATACATGTGATTCAATATCAATAGCCCGGATTCTGGGTCATGAGGTTGTTGGAGTCCATTTCCGTCAGCGGGATAGGGAAGAGAAGGCGTTCTTTGCTGACATTCTTGCCTATGCTGCGAAGGAATTCAAGGGCATATTCGCCGTCGTTGATCCTTATCATGTCAAACCATCTGTGCCCTTCGAAGGCCAGTTCCATGCGGCGTTCATGGATTATCTTCTCGCGCATCCATTCCTGGCCTTCAGCAGTGTTCATGTCGGCCCGCATTTCGGCTGTCATCAGGGTTTCTATGTCCGGAAGACCGGCACGGTTCCGGACAATGTTGAGCGGTTCGCATGCCTGTTCCGTCTGACCCTGTTCATTCAGGGCCTCAGCCTTTTTCAGAAGCACATCGGCATAACGGTATATGACGAAGTCTGCGGGATTGGTATTGTATTCGGGAGAATCGCTGTGCGACACAAGGAATTTCCTCACATTGCAGCCTGTGTTCGACCATGAGCTGCTGTAGGTGTAGCCGTCAAATGACGGGCATCCTTCATAAAGGACCGTGATGTCCTTCCTGAGGTCGCCTTCTTCCCACTGTTCCATGAATTCTTCCGTAGGCTGGTTCCATCCGTATGCTCCGGCCACCATGCCGGAATTCCTCGGCCCCATGTAGGTGGAAAGCCAAGATGCCTGGTTGTCCGCACCCCAGAAGTCATACTGTGTGCTTCCTGAATAACCTACGGTGAACAGGGCTTCACGGCTCCAGTCTGCATTTATGCCGAAATTTTCATCGAAGTCATATTGTGTGAGATCATAGCCCAGGGATGTTATCTGGTCGCAGAGGGTCACTACTTCTTCGTAATGGCTTTCGGGCTGCCAGGTCAGGTAGATGTCGGCAAGCATGCAGAGCGCTGCTTCCCTGCAGACCCTGTTGTAGTCGGAGCCGGAATAGGAACTTTTCACCGGAAGCAGACTTATGGCTTCCTGGCAGTCGCTGATTATCTGTGCGTAGCAGTCTGAAAGCGAGGCTCTCGCCACATCGGTGGGGTCGTCGGCATCGTGCGGCTCAAGCAGGAGAGGAACACCTCCGAAGAGTCTGACGAGCAGGTAGTAATAATGTGCCCTGAGGAAATAGGCTTCTCCGAGGCATCTGTTGCGGATGCTTTCCGATGTCTGGTCGCCTTCTCCTGTGAGCGACCTGATGACGGTGTTGCACTGTCCTATGCCTACCCAAGGGGATCTCCATATATATAGGGCGAATGCATTGGAGGCATCTGCTGCAAAATTGGCGCACTGGACGGTTTCGATGCCGTCGTCACCACCGCCTCCTCCGACTTCGGAATTGCCGGCTATGATGTCGAGGGACCAGATGCGCATGTTATAGAGGTTGGATGACTGCAGAGGATTGTAGCATCCGTTGGTGAGGGCTATTGCAACCGAATCAGTCACCGAGACGCTTGTGTCGACGGCGTATGAAGGAAAGCTGTCCAGAAAGCCGGAACATGACACGGCTGAAGCTGCAAAAGCTGCAAATATCAGTAATCTTATCTTTTTCATCTTATTGCCTGTTTAGAAGTTGAAATTCAGACCGAGGCTGAATGTCCTTGATACGGGATATATGTTGCTGTCGATGCCGTTCATGCCCACTTCCGGATCGAACCCGGAATATTTTGTGAGAGTGGCCACATTTTCACAGGAAAAATATATCCTTGCGTTTTCTATGGAAATCTTCTGTGTCCATCTTGCCGGGAACGTGTAGCTGAGAGTGATGTTCTTGAGCCTCAGATAAGATCCGTCTTCGACAAACCTGTCGGAAATTCTCGTGTTGTGGTTGGGGTCTCCGTACACGGCACGGGGCATGACAGTGCTGGTGCCGTATCCCACCCAGCGGTATTTGACGGAAGCCGTCTGGTTGTAGGCCGAGGACATCCCTTCGTTGGTGATGTTGTTTGCATTGAAGATGTCGTTTCCGGCTACGCCCTGCAGATAGACGGAGAGGTCGAAGCCTTTCCACGAAAAGCTGTTGACCATCGAGAACAGCCAATCCGGATTCGGATCACCGATGACTGTACGGTCATTCTCATTGATGACGCCGTCGCTGTTCAGGTCCTTGAAGCGGATGTCGCCCGCTGCAGTGCCGCTTTCCTGGTATGCATGACTGTCCACTTCTTCCTGCGTCTGGAAGATGCCGTCGGTGACATATCCGTAGAAGACATTTATAGGCAGGCTGTTGCCCTGCATTGTGACATATGACCCGGATATTTCGTTCTGGTAGAGCGGAGTGTCGCTGTTGAGGCTCACAATCCTGTTGCGGTTGAAGGTGGCTGTCACTGATGTTTCCCATCTGAAGCCTCCGCCGGTCCCCTCAAAGTTTACCGAATTCAGAGTCAGCTCGAATCCCCTGTTGGTGACTTTTCCTGCATTGGTGTATGTGGTGGAGGTGTCTTCGAAGCCGGATGTTATGGGGATGGCCGCCTTCACAAGCATGTCGACGGTGTTCTTGATGTAGCCGTCCAGCGAGAGGTTGAGCCTGGAGTTCCAGAGGCTCAGGTCCACTCCTATGTTGGCCTGGCGCACTTCCTCCCAGTGGATGCTCGGATTGGCCATGGTTATCGCCTTCAGTGATGACACCACCTCGTCGCCGAATATGTAGGAGCCGGTGTTGTAGGTCTGGATATAGCCGTAATTGCCTATCTTGTCGTTGCCTGTCACTCCATAGCCGGCCCTGAGCTTGAGGTCATTGACAATGGACCTGCCTCCCGCATTGAACCACGGCTCGTTAGAGATACGCCATGCGGCCGATGCAGACGGGAAATTTCCCCATCTGTGGCTCGGACCGAACTTGGAGGACCCGTCCCGCCTGAATGTCACGGTGAGCAGGTACCTGTCATCGTAGGAATAATTGGCCCTTGCCATGAATGAGAGCATGGCCCAGTCGCTTGAAGAACCGCCGAGGTCACGGATGTCCGTGCCGTTGTCGAATTCATGGACATTGTCGAAGAGGAAGCCGCCCATTGTGCTGTTGTAGGCGGAATATCTGTTCCACTGGGCCGAAGACCCTGCCATGATGTTCAGATAGTGTTTTTCCTTGAATGTATGGTCAAAGGTGAGGTAGTTGTCCCAGAGATAGGTGAAGGACTTGTTGGTGTCCTGGTACCTTGTGGTTTCCTCGACCGGTGTCGGCTTGTAGTCGTATGCGTATGATATGTTGTCGTTGAACCAGAATTTGGCGTCATATCCGAATGTGCTCTTGAATTTCAGCCATTTGGTGAATGTTATTTCCGCTGAAATGTTTGCAAGGAAATTGTAGCCGGTGGTCTTGTTGTCATTGGTGTAGAGGGTGCCCACAGGGTTGCGGACATCACCGTACCAGTATGAATTGCCTTCAGGTCCGCTCCAGCTTCCGTCATCATTCTTGACAGGCTGGGTAGGAAGGGCATTCATGGCATCGGAGATCGAGTATGACCCGTTGCTTTTGACATCGGTGGAGAAAGTGATGTTGTTGGTGAACTTCAGCCATTTGAGCACCTGGGCGTCGTTGTTGTTCTGGAATGTGAACCTCCTGTATCCGACCGTCTTTATCGTGCCGCTCTGGTCAAGGAAACCTCCCGAAACATAGTAATGCGCCTTTTCGTTGCCTCCTGAGTAGCTTACGGTATAGTTCTGAAGGAAACCGGTCTGGAACATCTCATCGAGCCAGTCCGTGCCTTCTCCGAGTGAGGCAGGGTTGCTCCACTGGGGATTGGTCGACAGTCCTGCTGCTGAAAGCATGTCATTGGAGTATGCCGCATATTCGGCTGCATTCAGCATTTCGGGCACATAGCCTACATTCTGCATCGCCCAGTTGGCGGTCACGCTCACCTTTCCCTTGCCGGTGGAGCCTTTCT
The DNA here is from genome assembly GCA_944323825.1 of uncultured Bacteroidales bacterium. Lineage (GTDB taxonomy): Bacteria > Bacteroidota > Bacteroidia > Bacteroidales > UBA932 > Cryptobacteroides. Next base: position 82,590 of record CALUTY010000012.1, on the reverse strand, counting down.
TTGTGGTCACCATTACCACTCCGTTTGCCCCTCTGGAGCCGTATATGGCTGTTGCGGAAGCATCCTTCAGCACATCTATCCGCTCGATGTCGGCAGTGTTGATTGATGCAAGCCCGAGGTCTGTCGGCACCCCGTCTATCACCACGAGCGGGTTGCTGTCATTGATGGTGCCCAGTCCGCGGATCTTGATGGATACATTGTCGCCCGGCCTTGCCGCATCCACTATATACACTCCGGAAACCTTTCCCTGCAGAGCCTGCCCCACATTGGTCACAGGAGAGTCCTTGAGATCCCTGCTGCCCACGGATGACACTGCCCCTGTCAGGTCACGCTTGCGGACAGTTCCGTAACCGACGACCACCACCTCTTCAAGGTATTCCGTGTCGTCTTCCAGGACTGCATTCACCACATCCTTCGCCCCGACAGGGACGGTGATTGTCTTATATCCCATGAATGAGATTTCCAAAGATGTTTCCGGGGATACGGTCAGGGAGAAGTGGCCGTCGGCATCTGTTAAAGTTCCCGAGGCCCGGTTCTGAATGTCAATCACGGCTGCACCGGCTACAGGCTGTCCCGCATTGTCGGTCACCGTGCCGCTGATGTTTTTTTCCTGTGCTGTCGCCGCCTGCCAGGATATGGCAGAATACAGCAGTATGCACAGCAGACACTTCAAATTTTTCATTGAACCAGTTTTAATGTTAATAATCATGTACCGCGGCAGAATGATGTCTGGAATGATTCCGCCGAAACAAAATTCGGCAATGACGCCAAACTGTCAAAGCCGTAGTAATGAATTAGTAGTCGGCGACAAGAAAAAATCAAGTATAAGATATTGTGTAATAATGATATGCTGAAATGCGACATCTTATGATTAGTAGCCGTTCAGGATGGGTTTTCCCCGCAATTTCAGGCTTTGGCTCCATGCCTGACCGGAATGGACAGGATACTGTGGTGCCGCATGACATTGTTCCTCAATGCCTGCCGATGGAGCCGATGTGCATTAGCCGCCTTTCGAAATCTTCTCTGCCGGAGATGGAGGCATTGCGGAATTTCACCCTGTAGTTGTAGATTGTTGACACGGAGCGCCGGAGAAAATGGGCTATCTTGACTGAGTCTCCCACACCCAGCCTGATGAGGGCAAGTACTCTCAGTTCGGTGGACAGGATGCTTTCCCTGGAGGTGTCTTCTATCCGCTTGTCCGGCTGCAGGAGGTTGTTGAGGCTGCTGATGAAGTCAGGAAAGAGATCCAGGAATGTGGCGTCGAACTGCTCATAGAATTCTTGCAGTTCCTTTTCTATGAAATCCGCAGAACGGAGATTTTCCATGATTTCTGCGAATCCTCCGTTTTTTGCGGCCCTCCTCAGCCGGGACCTGTATCTTTCCAGTCCTTCAATGTATCCGGAACACATGTCAAGATACCGCGCAAGGTAGGATTCCTTGATTCTGTTGGCCTCCTGCAGCATTCTTATATAGTCCTGCAATGTGGCGTTGACCTTCTGGAGCTCGTCGTTCTTTTCTCTTGTATGCCTTTCCGCCACAGACACTTTTCTCATCACTCTTACGGTGACGGCCACGGCTATGATGAGCAGGACGGAGAGCACGCTGATGCCGGTGAGCAGTTGCCGGAGCTGCATCTGGTTCTGCTTCATCATTATGTTGTATGAAGTGGAGATGATCGGAAGAAGGCTGTTGATGGACTGGATGTTGATGCGTGCATTTGCTGTCATTGCATCGTCCACGGAGCGCGTTATGTACCTGTAGGCCCGTCTTATGTCCCCGTTTTCATACAGCAGGGCCGCCAGTTCATAGAGGGACTTGTATTCATTCACAGGGGTGCTGAGATCATTTATTGCACTTTCGGCATAATGCCGGATGGCCTGTTCCCTGTTCCCGCACTGCAGTTCGGCATTGCCCATTATATAGCTCAGGATGGCCTTCTCGTGGGTAGAAATGTCCGGAGACGAGTATTTCAGGGCAAGGTCATCCAGAATGTCTTCGGCGCGGCCGTTGTCTATCGCCATTTCCGACTCCACATACAGCCTTGAAATGTCATCCTGGCCAAGCCTTTCATACAGCATCTGCCTGTAGCCGTCGCGTCTTTTCCTGTATTCCTCCTTGAGCACAGGATCATCTGACGCCAGGTACATTCCGTTGTAAAGAGAGTTGTATATGTGGTAGCAGCGGGGATGCATCACATAGTCAAGACTGTTCACATCAATCGTGTCCATGATCATGCGGGCTTCCATGAACATCCCGGACAGGACATATCTGTCTGCAAGGTCCAGTGCCGCGTCATGCTTCATCGAGGATATGCCGGCCCTGCGTGCGATCTTCAGCTTCTTTCTGCCATAGAATATGGCCGAGTCTATATTGTATTGGTAGTATTCATTATAGAGCCTGTCGTATATCCTGTATAGCGATGTGTCAGGGAAGTCTTCTTCATGTCCGGACCATTCTGCATGCATGGGCATTGCGGCGGCCATTCCTGACCTGATTTCTTCTATCCTCTGCTGCTTGGCTTCCTCATAGACTGCCTTTTTCTCCAGGGTATGGTCCAGTTCGTCAAGCATCCTTTCCGTCTCGGTGGCATAATCCACCGTCCTGCTGCAGGAAACCAATGCCAGACAACAGGATGCCATCTGAATGATAAGGAATGCTTTCATCGGAATGCAGGATCTGAATGAATCGGATCAGGCTATGGAAAATGACTTTAATCCATTCCTGTCCTGACATTGATATCAAATGAGGAGGGTGAAAAACACCTTTTGTCACCCTCCATAAAGTCTTTCCGGTAATCGGTCTCAGCCTATTGTGACGATAGGGGCGCCTTCAAGCACGGAGTCGCCCTTGTTCACATGGATGGCTGTCACGGTGCCGGCGTGGTCGGCTTCGATGGCGTTCTCCATCTTCATGGCTTCAAGGACTGCCACCTGCTGTCCGGCCTTCACTGCGTCGCCCACCTTTACGGAGATCTCCACGATCACACCCGGAAGAGGGGAAGTGACAGGCTTGCCTGCGCCTGATGCTGCCGGAGCTGGAGCCGGAGCGGCTGCAGGGGCCGGTTGAGGTGCCGGTGCCTGGGCTGCCGGAGCCGGCTGTGGGGCAGGAGCGGGAGCCGCTGTCTGGGCCGGAGCGGCGTTCTGTACTGAAACTGCGGTCTGGCCGCCGATTTCTACCTTATAGTTGGCTACGACTGTGACATCGGCTACATTTCCGTCTACGGAATTGATGGTCACATTGTATTCGTTGCCGTTGATCTTGAAATTATACTGTTTCATTTCTTCAGTTTTTGTTCGGTTTCTGAATGTTCCTTATGGCAGACCGGGGATTCTTCCGGGTCTGTTCATGGAATGTCATTTCTTCCTTTCCGGAAGCTGGCGCAATGTGGCATACCTTGATGTCCACGGGGTTTCCTTCGGCTTTATCGTGATGACGAAGCTTTCCTGGTCGTGGACTCCGCCGTCCATGCAGCTGTCAAGTGCCATTGCGATGGCTGCGCAGATTTCCCCGCCGATTCCCCTGTCAAGGGAGGCGGCAATCTCGAAAGCCTTGTCAGGTGTCAATTCGTTCATGTCTGTCCTGTGTTTTATGTTCTGATGGCGAGGCAGCGGGCCTGCCCCGCCAGATTTTGCTACAGAGGCAGGTTGTCGTGCTTCTTGGCTGGATTCACCACCTTCTTGCCGGCAAGCTGCTCAAGGGCGCGGATCACGCGGAACCTTGTGTTGCGAGGCTCGATGACATCGTCAATGTAGCCGTAGCTTGCTGCCTGGTAAGGGTTGCAGAAGAGGTCGTTGTATTCGGTCTTCTTCTCCTCTGCCACACGGGCCTTCTCTGCAGGGTCCTCGATGGCCTTGATTTCCTTTGAGTAGAGGATTTCAACTGCACCGTCTGCTCCCATGACAGCTATGTTTGCGGATGGCCATGCGTAGTTGATGTCGCCACGGAGCTGTTTGCAGCTCATCACGATGTGGGATCCGCCGTATGACTTCCTGAGTGTGACTGTCACTTTAGGAACTGTGGCCTCGCCGTATGCGTAGAGGAGCTTTGCTCCGTGAACGATGATGCCGCCGTATTCCTGCTGGGTTCCGCAGAGGAAGCCCGGCACATCCACCAGTGTCACGAGAGGAATGTTGAAGGCGTCGCAGAAACGCACGAAGCGGGCTGCCTTGCGGGAGGCGTTGATGTCGAGGACACCGGCCAGGATTTTCGGCTGGTTGGCCACGATGCCCACTGAACGGCCGTTCATGTGTGCGAAGCCTATGATGATGTTCTTTGCGTAATTCTTGTGTATTTCAAGGAATTTCCCGTCATCCACGATGCTGCCGATGACCTTGTACATGTCGTACGGCTTGTTCGGGCTGTCAGGGATGATGTCGTTGAGACTGTCGTCCACCCTGCCGACAGGGTCGTTTGTAGGCACGAACGGAGCCTCTTCCATGTTGTTCTGAGGAATGAAGCTCAGGATGTCCTTGATGAGCTGTATCCCTTCTTCTTCATTCTCTGCCGCGAAATGTGCCACACCGCTCTTGGTGGCATGTACGCTTGCTCCTCCAAGCTCTTCCTGGGTGACGACTTCACCTGTCACGCTCTTGACCACCGCCGGGCCTGTAAGGAACATGTATGAGGTGTTTTTCACCATTATGTTGAAGTCAGTGAGGGCTGGGGAGTAGACCGCTCCGCCGGCGCAAGGTCCGAAGATGCCGGAAATCTGCGGGATGACTCCCGAAGACATTATGTTTCTCTGGAAAATCTCTCCGAAGCCGGCCAGTGCGCAGATGCCTTCCTGGATGCGGGCTCCGCCCGAGTCGTTCAGCCCGATGCATGGAGCCCCGTTCTTCAGGGCCATGTCCATCACCTTGCAGATCTTCTGTGCCATGGTCTCTGAAAGGGAGCCTCCGGACACTGTGAAGTCCTGTGCGAACACATATACAAGCCTTCCGTCGATGGTGCCCTGGCCTGTTACTACACCGTCACCGTCAAACTTGGTCTTTTCCATGCCGAAGTTGGTGCAACGGTGCTGCACGAACATGTCGTATTCCTCAAAGCTGCCTTCATCGAGAAGCATTGCAATCCTTTCACGGGCAGTGAATTTCCCTTTCTGATGCTGAGCGTCGATCCTCTTCTGGCCACCTCCCATACGGGCTTTGGCCCTGCGCTCGACTAGCTCTTTGATCTTTTCCTGTTGGATGCTCATAATGAATATTTTAAGTGTAGTTAATGATTAATCTCCGTTTCTGCCTTTCAGGGATCTTTTCATTCCTTCAGGCATATTTTCGTCCCAAAATCATGCAAATATAGAAAACTTGTTTGATTTTTCAGCATTTCGTGGCATATAGCGAGGCTGGTACAATATGATTTCCCCGTTGTTTTCCATATTTTCATAAATTTTCCATATCCAGGTAAATGTATTGAAAAGACTGCATGGCGGCAATGGGGCGGGTGCAGTTTTTTCTGTTTTTTTATGTTTCGCCGTTGCGGTTGGAGATGACATAGGCCGTAAGGCATAAAGATGCAGTAACCCGGGCTATTGTGGAATTAAAGAAATTAATTGTATTTTGCCTGCAAATTAAAGATTTTAATGTTGTAAAATAAAAACCTTTTCATATCTTTGTTTCCGGTCTAATTCAATTTGAGAATGAAAGTAACGACAATCGGGGATCTGGACACCGTCAGGAAACAGGCTGCGAGAAAACTGTTCCTGCGGGAACAGAGCAACAGTTCCGTAGACGGGCAATGCAGCGGCCTGGAATCCGGGGCCGAAAAAATGCAGGTTCTTATATGCGGAGGCACAGGGTGCAAGGCATCTTCAAGCCACCTCATAGCAGAGCGGATAACTGAATCACTGAAGGAAAAGGGAATTGCCGACAAGGTGGATGTGGTCACCACAGGCTGCTTCGGCTTCTGTGAAAAGGGCCCGGTGGTGAAGATAATTCCGGACAATACATTCTATACGCAGGTCACTCCTGATGATGCGGAGGAAATCGTATCGGAGCACATCATCGGGGGCAGAAGGGTCGCACGGCTGCTCTATGTGGACCCGAAGACCGGGCAGAGCGTCAGCGATTCCAAACACATGGACTTCTACCGCAAGCAGATGCGCGTGGCCCTGAGGAACTGCGGATTCATTGATCCTGAAAACATTGAGGAATATATAGCGAGGGACGGGTATTTCGCACTTGCGACGAGCATTCTGAAACATTCTCCTGAAGAGGTCATAGAAGAGGTGAAGCGTTCCGGGTTGAGGGGACGGGGAGGCGGAGGCTTCCCAACCGGGGTGAAATGGGGATTTGCGAGGAAAAGCGTTTCCGACATGAAATATGTGGTCTGCAATGCCGATGAGGGCGACCCGGGTGCATTCATGGACCGTTCCATCATGGAAGGTGACCCTCATTCGATAGTGGAGGCGATGGCCATCTGCGGCTACTCGATAGGGGCGCCGAAAGGACTTGTTTATATCCGCGCTGAATATCCGCTTGCCATCCACAGGCTGAAGACCGCCATCGCACAGGCCAGGGAGTACGGACTTCTCGGCGGGAACATCCTCGGGAGCGGCTTCAGCTTTGACATCGAGATCCGCTACGGGGCGGGGGCGTTTGTTTGCGGAGAGGAAACTGCCCTGATACACTCCATGGAAGGGAAGAGGGGAGAACCTACGATGAAGCCTCCGTTCCCTGCCGAGTCCGGATATCTCGGAAAGCCTACCAATGTAAATAATGTGGAGACATTCGCCAACATCCCTGTCATCCTGACCAGGGGAGCGGACTGGTTTGCCTCTATCGGGACAGAGAAGTCCAAGGGGACCAAGGTGTTCGCCCTTGCAGGCAAGATCAACAATGTGGGTCTGATAGAGGTGCCGATGGGGACGACTCTGCGCGAAGTGATATATGAAATCGGCGGTGGCATAAAGGGAGGCAAGAAGTTCAAGGCTGTCCAGACCGGAGGTCCTTCCGGCGGCTGCCTCACGGAAAAGCATCTCGACATCCCGATAGATTTCGACAATCTGCTTGCGGAAGGCTCCATGATGGGCTCCGGAGGAATGATAGTCATGGATGAAGATGACTGCATGGTGTCGGTGGCGAGGTTCTATCTTGACTTCACCGTGGAGGAATCCTGCGGAAAATGCACGCCGTGCCGTATCGGAAACAAGCGGCTTCTGGAAACCCTCAACAAGATAACCGAAGGCCGCGGCACCCTGGAAGACCTGAAGACCCTTTCCACCCTCGGAAAGGTGATAAAGGACACGGCTCTCTGCGGCCTGGGACAGACATCGCCGAATCCGGTCCTTTCCACCCTGAACCATTTCTATGACGAATATCTGGAGCATGTGCGGGACCACAGGTGCCGGGCAAAGCAATGCAAGGCCCTGCTGACCTATTTCATAGACCCGTCCCTGTGCATCGGATGTCATCTGTGTGCAAAGAACTGTCCTGCGGATGCCATAATCGGGGATGTCCGGAAGCCGCACATCATCAATCCTGCCAAATGCATCAAATGCGGGATGTGCATGGCCCGGTGCAAGTTCAAGGCCATATCGGTAAAATGATTATCCGGGACAAGAATAAAAAAGAATCAGCATATGGATGAAAGACAGATAACTCTCCAGATAGACCATCATTTCGTGACAGTTCCTGAAGGGACAACCATTCTGGAAGCTGCCCGGAAGATAGGCATAGACATTCCTACCCTTTGTCATATTGACCTCAAGGGCACCTGCATAAAGAACAATCCTGCCTCCTGCCGCATCTGCGTCGTGGAGGTGGAAGGAAGGCGCAACCTTGCCCCGGCCTGTGCCACCAGCTGCACCGAAGGCATGGTGGTGCGCACGAGCACCCTCAGGGTGATGAACGCCCGCAAGATAGTCGCCGAACTCATACTTTCGGACCACCCCAACGAATGCCTGACCTGCCCGAAGGCCGGCAACTGCGAACTGCAGAATCTAGCCCTGCGTTTCAACATAAGGGAAATGCCATTTAATGGCGGGGAGCTTTCCCCGCGCAAGAGGGAGGTGACGGCATCGATAGTCCGCAACATGGACAAGTGCATATTCTGCCGCAGATGCGAGAGCGTGTGCAACGAGGTCCAGACGGTCGGGGCGCTCGGGGCCATCAGGAGGGGCTTCAACACCACCATCGCCCCGGCATTTGACAAGATGATGTCGGACAGCGAATGTACCTATTGCGGACAATGCGTGGCGGTCTGTCCCGTGGGGGCGCTCACGGAGAGGGACCATACCAACAGGCTTGTGGAAGACCTCGCCGACCCGGACAAGGTGGTCATTGTGCAGACTGCTCCTGCCGTGAGGGCCGCAATAGGGGAGGAATTCGGGCTTCCGCCAGGAACCCTTGTCACAGGGAAGATGGTGGCTGCGCTGAGGGAACTCGGATTCGACTATGTGTTCGACACTGATTTTGCCGCAGACCTCACCATAATGGAAGAAGGGGCCGAAATGCTCAGCCGTCTTACCAGGTATCTGGAAGGAGACACTTCCGTACGCCTGCCGATACTTACCTCATGCTGTCCGGCCTGGGTGAATTTCTTCGAGCACCAGTTCCCTGACCTGCTTGACATCCCGTCCACTGCGCGTTCCCCTCAGCAGATGTTCGGCTCCATAGCCAAGACATGGTGGGCTGAAAAGATGGGCATTCCTCGCGAACGCCTTGTGGTTGTGTCCATAATGCCATGCCTTGCAAAGAAATACGAATGTGACAGAGAGGAATTCAAGACAAACGGCAATCCGGATGTGGACTATTCCATTTCCACGAGGGAGCTTGCGCGTCTGATAAAGAGGGCCAACATCAGCTTCTCCCTCCTTCCTGACATGGATTTCGACCAGCCTCTGGGAGCCTCCACGGGAGCGGGTGTCATATTCGGCACCACCGGCGGTGTGATGGAAGCCGCACTCAGGACAGTGTATGAACTCTATACCGGCAAATTCCTGAAGGATGTCAATTTCCAGGCAGTCAGGGGAATGAAGGGAGTCAGAAGGGCAGTCCTGGATCTTGGCGGCTTTGAACTCAAGGTGGGCATCGCGCACGGCCTCGGCAACGCCCGCCATCTTCTGGAGGACATCCGGCACGGGCGCAATGAATATCATGCCATAGAGATCATGGCCTGTCCGGGCGGATGCATAGGTGGGGGAGGACAGCCGCTGCATCACGGCAATTCCGATGTGCTCTATGCACGGGCCAATGCCCTTTACCGGGAGGATGCCGGCAAGACACTCCGGAAATCGCATGACAATCCGTTCATCCAGACCCTGTATAAGGAATATCTCGGCAAGCCTCTCAGCGAAAGGGCCGAACACCTCCTTCATACGCATTATTTCAACAGGTCAATGTGATGTTCATTTATTTAGGAATTTAAAAGATAGAGATCTATGCCCGATATAAAACTTCCTTGCGATGTCGCCGAAAAGGTCAATGCCATCTGCGAAAGCCATGGCGACAATCCGGGAGAACTGATAAACATACTTCATGAGGCCCAGCATCTGATGGGCTATCTCCCTGAGGAAATGCAGCGTATGATAGCGCACCGCCTCAATATACCCGTGTCGAAGGTCTACGGTGTGGTGACATTCTATGCCTTCTTCACCATGACTGCCAAGGGAAAATATCCGATTTCCGTATGTATGGGCACCGCCTGCTATGTGCGAGGCTCGGAAAAGCTTCTGGAGGAGTTCAAACGTGTGCTCGGCATAGATGTCGGCGAGACCACCCCTGACGGGAAATTCTCCCTCGACTGCCTCCGCTGCGTGGGCGCCTGCGGTCTTGCTCCGGTGGTGATGATCGGCGAGAAGGTCTATGGCCGACTTCAGCCTGTGGATGTGCGGAGGATTCTGGACGAACTGGAATAAGGCTTCTTTCCTTGTCCTGCCGCTGTCAGGTCATTGGTCTGCTGTCCTTTCCTGTCCCGGAATAGTCCGGAATGCCGGTTAAGGAATGCTGATGTCATTGCTTCTGATCCGGGATGGCCACCTTGTCGAGTATGCCTTTGGCCCAGGCGATCGTCAGGCCGTAGTTTGTGATGGGGATGTGCCGGCTGCGGGCTGAAGCAATGCGGTTGAGGACATATCTGCGGTTGAACATGCATGCACCGCAATGGATGATGAGATCATATCCGGAAAGATCTTCCGGGAAATCGGTTCCGGATACAATGTCGATTCTGAGCCCCTGTCCTATGCGCTGCCTCAGCATCCGCGGAATCTTTACCCTGCCTATGTCTTCTGTGGCAGGAGCGTGTGTACAGGCTTCGGCAATAAGTACGCGGGAATCTTCAGTCAGCCTGTCAAGTGCCCCGGTCCCGTCCATGAATGTGTAGATGTCACCTTTGTACCCGGCGAAAAGTATCGAAAATGAAGTGAGCCTGCTTTCTTCCGGCTTGGCGGACCATGCTTCGGAGAATGCCTGTGAGTCTGTGATTATCAGCTGTGGAGGAGAAGAAAGGGCCTGCAATGTTACCTTTATCCTGTCCGGCGTACAGCCCACGACGGTGCATCTTCTGTCCAGAAGTTCACGGATGGTCTGTACCTGCGGCAGGATGAGCCTTCCTTTCGGGGCCTGGCTGTCCTGCGGCATCACCAGCATCACGGTGTCGCCTTCCTTGACCAGATTCCCGGTGATGGTGTGCGTGCCATAATTTTCCGGAAGCTTTCTGAGGATGGAGTTGAATATGGCCTGGATATTTTCCCCTGTTTCAGCGTTCACTTCCACCGGTTTTTCACCGGTCATTTCATTAATTGTGGCTGTCCGGCCGGTATGATCGTTAAAATCCCTTAACCGCTCTTGGGATGACTCCTTGTGGCTTCCGTTATTGTCAGAGAGAGATTTTTCTCTTTCATGGAAGATGTTCAAGACAGGGATGACGGGAATTTTTCTGTCTTTCAGTATTTTGAACCATTCCTTTTCGGTGTCGTCGCAGTCCCTGAACATGAGGATGGCAATGTCCGTGTCTTCCAGCGCCTTCATTGTCCGCCCCACACGCATTTCGCCGAGCTCTTCGGCATCGTCGTCAAAGCCTGCGGTGTCGATGAACAGGCATGGTCCTATGGCCGGGATTTCCATTGCCTTCCTTACAGGGTCCGCCGTCGTCCCCGGCACATCCGACACAAGCGATGCGGTCTGCCCTGTGATTGCATTCATGAGGCTTGACTTCCCGCTGTTGCGTTTTCCGAAAATTCCTATGTGCAGCCTTTCGGACTGAGGTGTCTTGTTCATTTTTATTAACGTCAGTTCGACGAATTGATTATACTCGCCCCCAGGGAATTCGTCGAACCGTCGTTAAGGATTTCTTCGAAATCCATTTGTCTTAATCCCCAGTCGCTTCGCGACAGCCCCTTATTAAGGGGCGTCACCCTCCTTTGCTGCTCGCTTTCGAATGTCCACCGGACATTCTCATAAACCGCTCACGACCCTCTCCGGGAGGACTGTCGCAGGATTACATCCTGCTCCTTAATTGGTTGTTCGATGAAATTCAATTCATTGAATTTCATCGAACTCATATTTTGGTATCAAAAACGGAAGTCCCTTTTTCCGTCTTCTATCTCCTTGAGATGCCGGACAGTCAGTTCCCGCACCTTGTCGCTTCCGATGTTTTCAAGTTCCCTTTTGATAGCCTCCATGCCTTTTGCCCTTGTCTGCGGCGAGGCATAGTCCTGCAGGTACTCCATGAGCGTCATCAGCGCATTGGGCTGGCAGCAGTCCGCAATCTTTCCTCTCTTTACCAGGGACATGAAGCGGTCCCCAGTGCGTCCCTCCCTGTAACATGCTGTACAGAAGCTTGGTATATGCCCCAGATCCAGCAGCCATCCCACCACTTCATCAAGGCTTCTCCTGTCGCTTATGTCGAACTGGGCGGTGTCGGCGGCACTCTCTTCAGCATATCCTCCCACGCTTGTCCTCGACCCTCCGCTGATCTGCGAAATCCCGAGCTCCAGCACCTTCGCCCTCACCTTCTCCGACTCTCTTGTCGAGATTATCATCCCGGTGTAAGGCACTGCAAGCCTGATGACCGCCACTATCCGGCAGAATACATCGTCCGGCACCGCATTCGGAAAGTCCTTTGTGTCTATGTCGTCGGCAGGGCATATCCTAGGTACGCTTATGGTGTGCGGCCCCACTCCGAATCTCGCCTCAAGATGTTCCGCATGCATGAGCAGCCCTATCAGATCGTAGCGCCATGTGTCAAGTCCGAAAAGCACGCCGATGCCCACATCGTCTATCCCTCCCTGCATGGCCCTGTCCATTGCCTCCGTATGCCAGGCATAGTCGCTCTTCGGCCCGGTCGGATGCAGGGCCTCGTAATTTTTCCTGTTGTATGTTTCCTGGAACAGGATGTAGGTCCCGATGCCGGCCTCCTTCAGCCTGCGGTAGTTCTCCACCGTCGTTGCCGCTATGTTGACATTCACCCTGCGGATGGCGCCGTTGCGGTGGTGTGTGCCGTATATTGTCCTGATGGACTCCAATATATACTCAATGGGGTTATGGACCGGGTCTTCTCCTGACTCTATCGCCAGCCTCTTGTGTCCCATGTCCTGAAGCGCCGTGACCTCCCTCCTTATTTCCTCCTGTGACAGCTTCCTGCGCGGAATGTGCCTGTTTTTTGCATGGTATGGGCAATATACGCATCCGTTTATGCACCAGTCCGAAAGATAAAGCGGGGCGAACATCACTATCCTGTTGCCGTACAGCTTTTTCTTGATTTCCCTTGCCAGCCTGAATATCTTTTCCGTGATGTCGGCCCCGGTGCATTCCATCAGCACTGCCGCCTCCCTGTGTGTCAGCCCCTTGCATTGCGCAGCCTTTTCGATTATCTTTTCCGCCAGCTCCGCATCGTCCCTGTGCGCCTGCGCATACTCCATCGTCTGAACTATCTCTCTGTCGCAGATGAATTCATCCGCCTTGTCCGATTCCGGATTGTATTCCCCGCCGTCTGTCATCCTTTTATTGTCCATTATGGTCTTTCTGATTTTCATTTTCCGCCGGTTTCCCGACAAATAAACCAAATTTACACAAAATCTGCGGAAAAATTATCATAAAGGCAAGAGTTGTCATTGAATTTGGCTATTTTTATGTCCGGATAGAGAGAAATTCTTTCCGGAAAATGCAAAAAGAATACGGTATGCAGTTTTGTCAAAGTTGCGGTATAACATATATTTGCAGCATTTTGAATGATTATACGGCAGGATGATGGAAAAAATTGCGGCTCAGAAGGCCCGTATCGATGTGGTGGATGCATTGCGGGGCTTTGCGGTGCTGGCCATAATGCTGGTGCACAATCTGGAACATTTCATATTTCCGGTTTATCCGGAAAATCAGCCGGCATGGCTGGCGGCATTGGACCAGGGGGTGTTTAATGCGGTGTTTACCCTGTTTGCCGGTAAGGCCTATGCGATTTTCTCGCTGCTTTTCGGCTTTACATTCTTTCTGCAGATGGACGGGCAGAGGAAAAAGGGAAAGGATTTCGGCTGGCGTTTCCTGTGGAGGCTGGTGCTGCTTGCCGGTTTTGCGACTCTGGACGCCGCATTTTTCCCTGCAGGGGATGTGCTGCTGCTTTTCACTGTGGTGGGACTGGTGCTTTTCCTGGTGCGCCATTGGAGCGACAGGGCTGTGCTCATCCTTGCCGTGCTTTTCCTCTTGCAGCCGGTGGAATGGTTCCATTATATTGCATCTCTTGTGAATCCGGCGCACCATCTCCCGGACCTGAAGGTGGGCGAGATGTATGCTCAGGTCGCTGAAGTCACCAAGTCGGGGAACTTCTGTGATTTCATCCTCTGCAACATCACTTTAGGACAGAAGGCCAGCTTGCTGTGGGCAGTCAATGCAGGGCGTTTCTTCCAGACTGCCGGGCTGTTCCTGCTCGGGTTCTGGCTCGGACGGAAGCAGCGCTTTGCCGACAATACCGGGAACAGGGAATTCTGGGTAAGGACCCTTGCGGTTTCTGCTGTCCTCTTTGCCCCGCTTTATACATTGAATGAACTCATCATGCAGGGCCCGGAGATAGTCCGGCAGACTGCCGGTACCGCTTTTGACATGTGGCAGAAGCTGGCTTTTACTTTTGTGCTTGTTTCGTCATTTGTGCTGCTTTACCGGAATGTCGGATTCAGCCGAGCCGTCTCCGGGCTGCGCTTCTACGGCAGGATGAGCCTGACCAATTACATAACCCAGTCTGTGATCGGTGCCTTGGTGTATTTTCCGTTCGGACTGTACTTTGCCCCGCATTGCGGCTATACTCTCAGCCTTCTCATCGGTATTGCCGTCTTCATCCTGCAGCTTCTTTTCTGCAGATGGTGGCTTTCCCGCCACCTCCAGGGACCGTTGGAATATATCTGGCACAAATGGACATGGATCGGCTCAGAGCGTTAGTGTTCTGCAGTTGTCTGTATTACAGAAAATTGCATGGATGGACCGGAGAGGTGTCATAGAGATTGCCGGGTGAGCCTGCCGGAAAAATCTCCCCTGTCTATCGTGATTCTGTATCCGATGCGTTTTAGTGACGCTTCCAGTTTTGCGAGTCCTTCGGCTGCCTCCGCTCCTGTTGAGGCCTTGTTGTCATAGAGGGAATACCTGTGGCGGACACCGGCGGGGGAGAGGTTGGGCATCACCACATTGGCTCCGGAAAGGATGCCGAGTTCACGTCCGCCGGGGAGTGCCGTGTCCGGAGCGAGCGTCGCCAATGCCGTGGTAGCCGGTATCAGAGCATCCGGAAACATCAGCCTGAAGATGGATATCAGCTTGAGGGTCAGTCCGATGATGTCCACCGGAAGACTGTCCACAAGTCCTGTCCCGTATCCTGCGAAAGGTGTGTCCTTATGCGGGATGAAAGGACCTATTCCTATCATTTCAGGACGGAAGTCGCTGATATACATTATGTCTTCCACAATGTTGCCGAATGTCTGGAACGGACTTCCGACCATGATTCCCGTTCCTGTCTGGTATCCTATGCCTTTCAGAGTGTCAAGGCATTGAAGCCTGTGTTCAAGTGACATTTCTGCAGGATGCAGAAGAGAATAGTGTTCAGGATTGTGCGTTTCGTGCCGGAGAAGATATCTTGTCGCCCCCGCCTTGAAAAAGCGTTCATAGCTTTCCGCCCGGCGTTCTCCAAGAGATAGCGTGATTGCGCAGTCCGGAAATTCCGCATGTATGGCCTTGCAAACATCCTCAATCATCCTGTCCGAGTGTTCCGGCATTTCCCCTCCCTGCAGTACGAAAGTCCTGAATCCCAATCCGTAGCCGGTACGGCAGCATTCCAGGATTTCCGCCTTGTCCAGCGCATACCGTTCGGTCTTCCGGTTGCTTTTCCTTATGCCGCAGTAGAGGCAGTCATTGCGGCAGATGTTGGTTATCTCTATCAGCCCTCGGATGTATATCCTGTTCCCGAACCGTGCCAGGGCCGTTTCCCTCGCCGCCTTCTGCAGTTTTCTGCTGACCTCCCCGTCATCGCACACAAGCAGGGCCCTGTACTCCTCCGCCTCAAGCCTTCTTTCATTGCGCAGCTTAGTTATCAGTCTTTCCATGCCGTGTGCCATATCAGATAATTTTGAGACCTGTCAGAAATTCAGAACATCTGAAAATCCCCCATGAAAATACTTCTTATATCTGGAATTGTCAAAATATATTAACGTCAGTTCGACGAATTTATTATACTCGCTCCCATGGAATTCGTCGAACCGTCGTTAAGGATTTCTTCGAAATCCGTCTGTCTTAATCCCCAGTCGCTTCGCGACAGCCCCTTTTCAAGGGGCGTCACCCTCCTTTCTCCTCCCTACATAGGGAGGACTGTCGCAGGATAAATCCTGCTCCTTAAGCGGTTGTTCGATGAAATTCAATGAATTAAATTTCATCGAACTCACATTATATTATGCGTATCCGCATAATTGCCTCCAAAGGTCATTAAGACCTGCGGCCTTAATCTGTTTTTCAAATATTGTTCTATTTGTCAGGACAAGACTGCAAATAAATACAAAGCCCCTGTCTTGCTTCGAAAGTGAAGTTTGACAGGGTTCTTTGTCATTATTTTTACAGTCTATCCGCAGAAGTACCCCCAAGGGACATTCCGGATAATCATTTTTCCGCTTCAGCAGAGCGTGTCTTTAGAGTGTGGTGATGCCTTCGATGGTCACATCAGCTCCGGCAATCTTCTTGACGAGTCCCTGGAGCACTGTGCCCGGACCGATTTCCATGAAGTAGCCGGCTCCGTCGGCAAGCATGTTCTTCACTGTCTGAGTCCACTTCACAGGAGATGTGAGCTGTGCGAGGAGGTTCTTCTTGATGGTCTCCGGGTCAGTTGAAGGAAGTGCAGTCACATTCTGGTAGACCGGACATACAGGAGTCTTGAATGTAGTGGTTTCAATGGCCTTGGCAAGCTCTTCGCGTGCAGGCTCCATGAGAGGGGAGTGGAATGCACCGCTGACCTGGAGCACGAGTGCCCTCTTGGCACCTGCTGCCTTCATCTTTTCGCAGGCCTCGTTTATGGCGTCTACCTCACCGGAAATCACAATCTGCCCGTCGCAGTTGTAGTTGGCAGGCACGACGATGCCGTTTGTGCATTCCTTGCACAGGTTTTCCACCGTCTCGGTAGGGAGGGCGATGATGGCTGCCATTGTGGAAGGTTTGATCTCACATGCCTTCTGCATGGCCATGGCCCTTATGGAAACGAGCTTCAGTGCGTCTTCAAAGTCCATTGCTCCTGCGGCTGCAAGTGCAGAGAACTCTCCGAGCGAGTGTCCGGCCACCATGTCCGGCTGGAATCCTTCATAGCATTTTGCGAGTACAGTTGAGTGGAGGAACACTGCCGGCTGGGTCACCTTCGTCGCCTTGAGTTCTTCCGGAGTTCCGTTGAACATTATGTCAGTGATTCTGAACCCGAGGATTTCATTTGCCTTTTCAAGCATCTCCTTTGCAACGGCATTTGACTCGTAGAGGTCCTTTGCCATGCCAGGGAACTGCGAACCCTGACCAGGGAAAACATAAGCTTTTTTCATCTTTTATAATTTGGTTTGTGAATCATATCTTCTCATTTCTTCTGCATCATCGGAGCCTCTGTCAGCCAGCTCTTTCGTCCCCGTTCCGGCCTGCCCTTTCCTGATGCATCGCAGCAAAAATAATAAAAAATCATTTTACTCCGAAAAAATTGCTATATTTGCAGTCCCTCCGGCGGCACCGTGCACGAAGGATGCCCTTTGTTCACATTCCTCGCCCGGCGGTCATTGCTCCCGTAGTTTAATGGATAGAATTTCGGATTCCGGTTCCGACGGTTGCGGTTCGATTCCGCACGGGAGTACAGAACACGATTTTACATTGCAGATATACGGCAAATGCCGATGTCTGCAATTTTTTTATTATATTCGCACTTGCGAAACAACGGTTTCCGAAATGGCTGTTTCGGAACTAAAGATAGGGCGTATGAGATTTTTTGATAGAACAGAAGAGATTGCGTCGCTCAAGGAGATACTCGAACTCTCAAAGAAAAGTGCGCAGTTTACGGTAGTTACCGGCCGTCGTCGTATCGGCAAGACCCATCTTGTGTGGAAAGCGTACGAGAATGAGCAGATATTGTATTTCTTCGTCACACGCAAGGCAGAAATTGATTTGTGCGCTGATTATCTTCAGGAGATAGAGTATAAGTTGGGTATCCCCATGATGGGTAAAGTCGAGCGTTTCCCGGAAATTTTTGAGTACTTGATGAAATTGTCCATAGAGCGTCCTCTTACACTCTTTATAGATGAGTTTCAGGAGTTCTTCAGAGTAAATAAGTCTGTATATGGCGATATGCAGCGCATCTGGGACATGTATCATACCAAAGCACATATCAACCTCATCGTCTGCGGCTCTATCTTTTCGATGATGAACAAAATTTTCAAGAATAAGAAAGAACCGTTGTACAATCGCCAGACGCGCTTCATGTCGATCAAGTCATTTTCTCCCGCCGTGTTGAAAGAGATTTTGACGGAATATAATCCGTATTATACTGCCGAAGATCTGTTGGCACTATATTCGTTTACAGGCGGTGTCGCGAAGTATGTTCAGCTGCTTGTTGATGCGGGGGCCACGACCAAGACCAAGATGCTCAATCATATAGTCAGGGCGGATTCTGTATTTTTGAATGAGGGTAAAGCTGTCCTTATTGAGGAGTTCGGCAAAGATTACGGGATTTATTTTTCTATTCTTTCGGCCATTGCCCGCGGCAAGACTTCCCGTTCGGAGATTGAGAATAGTGTGGGCAGAGAGATTGGCGGATATCTGACAAGACTGGAAAATGAATATGAGATAATTACCAAGAAACAGCCTGTTTTTGAAAAGAGCAAGACCAAGAATGTGCATTATGTAGTTGAGGATAACTTCCTTACTTTCTGGTTCCGTTTCATCTACAAGTACACTTATATGCTTGAAATTGAAAACTATGATGCATTGAAGAGTGTTATCAGCCGTGATTATGAGACATTCAGCGGTCTGATGCTGGAGCGTTATTTCAGGCGTATGATGATTGAGAGCAAGGAGTATACCCGCATCGGTAGCTGGTGGGATCGCAAGGGTGAAAATGAGATCGATATAGTGGCTGAGAATGAATTGAATGAAGAAGCCGTATTTATTGAAGTCAAGCGTAAGCCGGAGAATTTTGATCCGGATGTGCTGAATGAAAAGATTGCGGCCTTTACTCGTGCTACGGGCAAGTTCAAAGACTGTTCAATAACGCAGAAATGTCTGTCAATGGCCGATATGTAATATAAACATCGGTCTGGGAACCGGATACTGTTTCCAGTCCATGTCTGCAATGATTTTTACCATATCCATATTTCCGAAACGACGGTTTCCGAAATGGCTGTTTCGGAAACCGTCGTCATGAGATCTTTGCGCCAAAGCCTTAATCTTTGTGCCAGAGTCCAATTTTTTGCGCCGGCCTCCTATTCCTTGCACCAGCGGTCGAGCCAGCGGAAGTATTCGCGGTGCCAGTAGAGGGCGTTCTGGGGCTTGAGAATCCAGTGGTTCTCGTCGGGGAAGATGATGAGGCGGGACGGGACGCCCATGAGCTGGGCGGCGTTGTAGGCGGCCATGCCTTCATCGACGGGGAC
Organism: uncultured Bacteroidales bacterium; assembly: GCA_944323825.1. GTDB lineage: Bacteria > Bacteroidota > Bacteroidia > Bacteroidales > UBA932 > Cryptobacteroides. The sequence continues at coordinate 63,524 of CALUTY010000012.1, read as the reverse complement.
ACGGAAGTCCATGCCGCCGTGGGTGACGAGGATAGGGGTGTCCCAGGCGGTGACTAGCTTGTGCGGTGAGTTGGCATAATGCCTTACGGCTTTCGGTGCATTGCTCCATGGAGAGCCGCCCTGACGGATGCCGCCGAAGGTTTCGCCGTCACCTTTCGGGCCGACAGGGCTGTCCGGTGTACCGGCAAGCGGATCGGCTTCGTATTCATGAAGACCGCCGTTGTCCCAGTTGGCGAACCACATTTCTTCGGTGGTCATGTACATGTGCTCTTCATTGAAGATGCCGGCGTGGGCGATGAAGGCATCGAAGGTGTTCTGATGAACGCCTGCCAGATAGTAGACGGAATAGCCTCCGTAGCTGGCTCCGCAGGCTGCCATTTTGCCGATGTACGGTTCAGATTTGACGGCTCGGGCTGCTGACAGGTAGTCCTGGATGTTCAGTCCGCTGTAGTCACCGGAGATCTGTTCGGTCCATTCCTGGCCGAAGGCGGTGGTGCCGCGCCTGTTCGGGAGCACGACGACATAGCCCTGGTCGGCCATGAGCCTGTAGTTCCATCTGTATGACCATCCCTGGCTCAGTGAACTCTGCGGACCGCCGAGGCAGATGAGAATGGACGGGTATTTCTTTGTTGCATCAAAGTTTGAAGGATATATGACCCAAGTGAGCATGTCCTTGCCGTCGACGGTCCTGATGTGGCGTGCTTCTGTCAACGGTTCGTCAAGGGATGCAAGGATATCCTTGTTTTCGGAAGTTACAGCGCGGTATGTGACAGGTGTGCTGATTACAGGGCAGGTGCCTTTCAGCGGGGTGCTCGCCTCGGCGTCTCCGTACATGACAGGTGCCTGTCCCCGGAGGTCCATGTCCCGGCTTTCTGCAGGAGCGCCTGTAGAGGATTGTGCTGAGGATTCGCCGATGGTGATTGCCACTATCTCGTCCGGGAAATTCATGCTGCACCATGTGGTGAGCAGGGTGGTGTCTGATATATGGAACGGCGAGCCGAAGTCGTACCAGAGGTCTTCGCCGGTTATCCTTTCTATAATGGCCATATCTTCGGCGGAAGCGCCTGTCACATCAGCCCTGAAAATGCCCTGGATTCCCTCCGCAAGGGAGTTGAAATAGATATATCTGGAGTCGGGGCTCCATACCGGTCCTGCGACATTGTATTTGAATCCGCTGGTCAGTTCCCGTACATTTGTGGCGGTGATTCCGGCATCCCCTACAGAAGCCGCTGAACCGTCGGCTGCCATGCCATTGCTCCCGACGGACTTGGTGATGTCCGCCACCATAAGCCTCTGTCTGTCGGCCTCATAGCCGTCCCTTTCCATGCTCACCCAGCAGAGCCTGGTCCCGTCCGGTGACCATACGGGGTCGGTGTCATATCCGCCTTTCATGTCTATGACGGAAGTCTTTCCGGTGGCCACTTCATAGAGATAGATTTCCGTGTTGGTGGAAAATGCGTATTTTTTTCCGGTGAGCTTCCGGCATGAATAGGCTATGTATTTTCCGTCAGGGCTCCAGTCGATCTGCCCGATGCCGCCGAAAGGCTCTGTCGGAAGCTCGTATATTTCCTTTTCCCCGGCCAGGATGTCCACGGATGATTCCTTTGTCACACAGCCTTCCCCGGCCTTGCCGAATGCCGCTTCGGAGATGAAGGTATGAGGTATGTCCTGCACCCAGTGGTCCCAATGCCTGTACATCAGGTCATCGGCTGAGATTGCGGACGATTTGTCAATGTCAGGATAAAGGTCGGACGGCTTTTTCTGGGCGCTCTGCACAGTGCTCACATACATCACCTTGCTCTGGTCCGGGGACAGCTTGAATTCGCTGATTCCGGCAGGGATGTCACTTACCTTTACGGCTTTGCCGAGCCTGAATGCACCCGGCTTTCCTTTGATGGATGCAGTCCATATCTGCCCGTCCTGCAGGTACATTATGTGCTTCCCGTCATTGCTCCACCTTGCGTTGCTGAAGCTTTTCCCGGAACGGGTCAGCTGCTGCCTTCCGCTGCCGTCGGCATTGCAGATATAGAGGTTGGTGCATGACCTGTTTTCCTTTATTGAGGTGTATGACACTCCATATAATATCCATTTCCCGTCAGGTGATACCTGCGGGTCGGAAAGCCTGCCGAAGGAAAGAAGCACGTCAGGGGTCATTGCCCTGTCTTTCACATTGATTTCCGGTTTCCCGATGTATTCACTTTTCGTTTTCTTTTCATTTTTCATGTTGTCGATGCCTTTTTCTGTAAACCCTGTCATTACATCAATGACTGCAAGGATGATTATGAGCAGAAGTATGATTGCCCCTGCTCCCGATGCTGCCTTTTTCTTGTTTTTCATTTTATTTCTGTTTTGCATATATTTCAAGTGTGCCGGCTGCCCTGCGGGCAATTTCCTGTCTGATGACTTCTGGCGACAGCACTTCTATCCTCGGACTGAGCCTGAACAGTTCCATGACAAGACTTTCGTCAGGACAGGCAAATATAGAAAATGTCACGGAATCCCCGTCCGAAGAAATGATTTTCTGACTCCTGTGAAGCGGCAGGTCACTGATGTATCTTGCTTCCTTGCCGGATGTCCTGAATATGATTTCTTCCGGCTTTCCCGACGGCAGGTATACGCCGAAGCTTGTGGCGAAAAGAGCGTCCACATCGAAGCCATGGGGCATGCTGAAACGGTTTTCAGTGGATTTCATCTCCGTTATCCTGTCCATCCCGTAGACCCTCAGCTGCTGTCTTTCAATGCAGAATGCCACGATGTACCATCTGCGCAGATTTTCTTTCACGGCGTATGGCCGCAGTGTGTATTCTGAAATGTCGCTTCCGGTGTATTTGCGGTAGCCTATCACTATCTCCCTGTTTTCAAGCATGGCATCCATGACTTCCGCGAGATATTTGTGCCCTGAAGGTATGTCCTCCACCGAAACCCGTCCCGAAAGCCGTTCCTTGCCCAATGAGAGCATGTTGTTGACAGTAAATGTGTTGACCAGCCATGCGGATGCGGCATTTTCGTCCGATACATCATCAGAGTAGCGGATGAAATATTTCTTCGTGCTCCTGTCACATTCGATTCTTATGTTGAATATCTCCTCGATGGCTTCCCTGTGGTTGTTGAATGACCTTCTGGCGTACGGGGAGCCGAAACGGTTTTCCCAGCGGACGGAAAGTTCCTTGAGGTCAAGGCCTCTCTGTCCCGCCCGGATGAATGTCTGGATCAGCCAGATGTATTTCTGAAGAAGTTCTGTTACCATTGTTTTTCAGCTGATTTTGCTGTAGTCCCGTATCTGGTATTTCTCCTTTTTCAGTTCGGACCTCAGTATGGCGTTCCGGTCCGATGACAGTGTCGGGTCGGCGGCAAGCACGGATTCGGCGCACTGTCTTGCATCGTTGAGTATCAGCCCGTCCTTTGCGAGCGAGGCTATGTTGAGGCTTACCGGAAGCCCGCTCTGCTGGGTGCCTTCAAGGTCTCCCGGACCGCGCATCTTCATGTCTTCCTCGGCGAGTTCGAATCCGTTTTCCGTGGCGCACATCAGTTCTATCCTGTGCTGCGACTCTTTGCTGAGCTTATGCCCTGTCATGAGGACGCAGTATGACTTTTCCGAACCTCTTCCCACCCGTCCACGGAGCTGGTGGAGCTGGCTCAGACCGAATCTTTCCGCACTTTCGATGACCATGACCGAGGCATTCGGCACATCCACGCCCACTTCTATCACCGATGTCGCGACAAGGATGTCTGCCCTGCCTGCGGCAAATGCGTCCATGTTGAATTTCTTGTCCTCGTTGCTCTGCTGCCCGTGCACTATGGCCGTCCTGTAGGGCGGGAAGGGGAATGCCTGGACAATCTGTTCATAGCCGTTTTCAAGGTTCTTGTAGTCCATCTTCTCGCTTTCAAAAATGAGAGGGTAGACCACGAATATCTGTCTTCCGAGGGCTATCTGGTCTTTCATGAACTTGAAAAGGGCCGGCCTCCTCCCTTCTGTGGCGTGCATTGTCAGCACCGGTTTCCTGCCCGGAGGCAGTTCATCTATCACAGAAACATCGAGGTCCCCGTACAGGGTCATGGCAAGTGTCCTCGGGATAGGTGTTGCTGTCATCACGAGCACATGCGGCGGCAGTCCGCAGGAAGACTTTCTCCAAAGCTTCGACCTCTGTTCCACCCCGAAACGGTGCTGTTCGTCTATGACTGCAAGCCCGAGGTTGCTGAAGACCACATTGTCCTCCAGAAGCGCATGGGTGCCCACTATGATGCCGATGGAGCCGTCTTCCAGCCCGGCATGGATTTCCCTGCGTTCAGCCGTCCTGCTGCTGCCGGTGAGCAGGGCCACCTTCACTCCTGTCTGGCCGAGATATTTTGAAATGTTCTTGTAATGCTGCTGTGCAAGGACTTCCGTCGGGGCCATGATGCAGGCCTGGTATCCGTTCCCGATGGCTATCAGTGCGGTGAGCACGGCCACCATTGTCTTTCCGCTGCCCACATCCCCCTGGAGCAGCCGGTTCATCTGATGGCCGCTCTTCATGTCGTTCCGGATTTCCGTTATCACCCTCTTCTGTGCCCCGGTGAGCGGGAAGGGGAGGGAATTGTAGCACAGGTTGAACGGCTCGCCCACCTTCGGCATCAATATGCCGTGCTCACCTCTGCTGCGGATGTATTTCTGCTTCAGCAGAGATAGCTGGAGATAGAAGAGCTCCTCGAATTTCAGCCTGTATCTGGCTTTCGCCAATGCGTCCTGGTCCTTCGGGAAATGGATGTTCCGCAATGCGAAATGTATGGGGACAAGCCCCTTTTCTTTCAGGATGTATTCAGGGAGGGATTCCCTTATGTCGGGGAGGCATGCGTTGAGGGCTGCCGCCTGCATCTTGTTCATGGCCTTGGCTGTTATGCCTCCGTTTTTCAGCTTTTCAGTGCTGGTGTATATGCCGGTCATGCTCCCCGCCGTGATGAATCCGTACACTGTTTCCCCCACTGCTTTTCCGGAGCCGGCGGATTTTGGTGTGTCCGATGTCTGCGGCACTTCGTCCACCTCGGGATGGACCATGTTCACCCTTCCCTTGAAATATGAAGGCTTGCCGAAAAATATGAATTCCTTTCCCGGGACAAGCTTTTCATACATCCATTTTATCCCTTTGAAAAATACCAGCTCCATCTGCCCGCCGGCATCCGCCACGAGCACCGACATCCTTTTTATAGTGTTGAATTTCAGCTGCTGCGCCCCTGCCGCACCGTCCGTCTTCATTCCCGTATGCAGTTCACCGGCCTTCGTCCCCGTGCTGTCCGTCTGTTGCGCCCCGTCCTGAGTCAAGCCGACCTGCGGATAATCCAACGACACCGGTCCCGCAGGCCCGAACAGCTCCCTGGCCGTCACCCTTGCACGGATCTGCACATAGGCCATGTCCGGCACTATGGCCGATATCGGGATTATCGTGCTCCTGTCTATGTACCTGAATGGATACAGCCGTATCAGGTCCCCGAAAGTGTCCACTCCCAGTTCCCTGTGCAGCAGTTCTGCCCTTCTCGGCCCCACCCCCGGCAGATATTTTATTTCCGTGTCAGTTGCGCTTTTTCCCATGATGTATGCAAAAATAGGAAGAATTTCTTTATAAAATTTGCTATTTTTGCAGATTAAAAGTTAAAAATATATGGCAAAGAAATTGGTCGTGGGGATAACCCAGGGAGACGGGAACGGAATCGGATACGAGGTCATCATCAAGGCTTTGGCAGATGAGCGTATGCTGGACATCTGCACTCCGGTCATCTACGGGTCTTCAAAGGTGTTCGGATTCTACCGGAAACAGATACACAATATCGAACAGATAAACACTAATGTCATCACTTCCGCAAAGGATGTGCACCAGAAACGGGTGAATATTGTCAACTGTCTGCCGGACAATGTATTCGTCGAGCCGGGACAGCCTACGCCGGAATCTGCGAAGTCGGCGATGACTGCCCTTAAATGCGCTGTGGACGATATCCGCAACGGATATATCGACGTGCTGGTGACGGCGCCGATCAACAAGCGGGCAATGGTGAGCGAAGGGTTCGGATATACGGGACATACTGAATATCTGGAACATGAGTTCGGAGTCGAGGAAGGGCTCATGATCATGGTCTGCGACCAGCTGAAGGTGGCTGTGGTCACCGGGCATATCCCGTTGAAGGAAGTGCCTCAGAGGTTGTCTTCCGAATTGATACTTAAGAAGCTGCGCATCATGAAGGCTTCCCTGCAGAGGGACTTCGGCATCATCGCCCCGAAGATTGCGGTGCTCGGACTGAATCCGCATTGCGGGGACGGCGGGCTTCTCGGAGACGAGGAACAGTCCATCATCCTGCCGGCAGTCAAGGCTGCAAATGAGGAAGGCATCCTTGCATTCGGGCCTTATTCTCCTGACGGGTTCTTCGGACTGGGCAACTACAGCCGCTTCGACGCCACACTGGCGATGTATCATGACCAGGGACTCAGTCCGTTCAAGGCCTTGGCGTTCGAACTGGGAGTGAACTATACCGCAGGGCTTCCTATTGTCAGGACTTCTCCGGACCACGGCACTGCATACGACATGGCCGGCAGGGACATGGCGGATCCTCGCTCTATGATGTCGTCAATATACACGGCCATCGACATATACAACAACAGGGTTGCATACGATGAACTGCAGGCCGGAAAGATGGAAGTGAGACAGCCTGAGCAGAATGTCCGTCAGGACAAAGGCAGGATCATAGAGTGAGACCTCCGATTTTCATCTACACTGACGGTTCCTCCAGGGGCAATCCCGGCCCCGGGGGCTATGGCGTGGTGTTGAAATGTGCCGGACGGGAAATGGAGCTTTCCGGAGGCTATTCCCTCACCACCAACAACAGGATGGAGCTGCTTGCCGTCATCCGCGGGCTCGAGGCAGTGAAATGGAAGAATGCCGAGATCCATGTGTGGAGCGATTCTTCCTATGTGGTGAATGCAGTCAACAAGGGATGGCTTGCAGGCTGGGAGAAAAAGGGCTTTGCCAAGGTGAAGAATCCCGATCTGTGGCAGCGTTTTCTGTCCATTTACCGGCAGCATAGGGTGACTTTCCATTGGATCAAGGGTCATGCGGGCCATCCGGAGAATGAAAGGTGCGATGCCCTGGCTGTGGCTGCTGCCGTTTCTCCGGGGTTGCTTCCGGATACCGGATATGCGGAACAGGATCAGTCCGGCCTGATGTGAATGCATTTGTGTGGCCGGACTTGAGGCCGGCTGCAAAAGAATATGGTCATAAAACATTGTAGTTATGGACGGAAATGCAATCAGCAGACCTTCGGTCACGGTGATTGTCCCCGTGTATAATGCGGCGGCGACACTGGAGCGGTGTGTGGAGAGCATCCTCGCCCAGTCATTCCGGGATTTTGAACTTCTTCTGGTGAATGACGGCAGCACGGATGCTTCCGGGAGGATATGCGGGGAATATGAAAGGAAAGATCCGCGCGTGCGTGTCCTGTCGCAGCCGAACAGGGGAGTGTCGGCTGCAAGGAACCTGGGGCTTGACAATGCTTCGGGAAAGTTCGTGGCGTTCTGCGACAGTGATGACAGCGTCAAGGATTTCTGGCTTTCCTCCATGATGTCCGTTTCCGGAAAGGCGGGACTGGTGGTATGCGGATACAACATCCACAGGACTGAACCTGAAGGATGGGCATCGCATACTCTCGGGCATACGGAGATTTTCACCGATGACGATGTCCTTCTCGAAACCCTTCTAAGGGAAAGACTGCTCCAGTTCGTATGGAACAAGCTTTTCAATCTGGACATCATAAGGGAGTCCGGACACAGGTTCGAAGAGTCTTTCAGCATTTTCGAAGATGAATATTTTGTGCTCGGATACATAAGACATATCGGCAAGGTGATATGCATACCCGAATGTGGGTATGACTACCGTTTGCCGCCGGATTTCATGAAAAAATATGACTTCGGGATTGACGCCTTCAGAAAGGTGGTGGAACTCATATATGAAATAGCGGGAACTTCTTCCGGAAAGTTGCGGCTGCCTTCAATCGTGTACTGGTACAAGGTGGCATTGGGCAGATATGCCCTGTCTCATACTTTTGAGGCGACACGGGAGCATCTCGAATTTGCCCGCAGGCTGGCGGTGTCTTTTCATGACGGCGCGCTCAACCATGTAATGCTCAGGATATTTCCTCTTCATGCCGTCTATCTGATATTGCGGTGGCAGGCGCACAGGATGAAATGAAACTCTGAATGTTGCGCCGGAATTTTGAATATTGTCGCAGAATGCCTAATTTTGAAAATTACGTGACACCAAATTCATGTTATGAAAGGAATTGTACTGGCAGGAGGGTCGGGTACCCGGCTTTATCCTATTACCAAGGGCGTGAGCAAGCAGCTCCTGCCCATCTATGACAAACCTATGGTGTATTATCCCATGTCGGTGCTTATGCTTGCCGGTATACGGGAGATACTGGTGATTTCCACTCCGGCGGACCTTCCAGGCTTCAAGAGGCTGCTGGGTGATGGCTCCGACTACGGGGTGAGCATCTCTTATGCCGAGCAGCCGAGTCCTGACGGCCTTGCCCAGGCTTTCATAATCGGCGAGGAATTCATCGGGGACGACAGCGTCTGCCTTGTTCTGGGGGACAACATCTTCCAGGGTGCGGGGCTCAAGGAACTGCTCAGCGAGGCGGTAAGGACTGCCGAAGATGAGCACAAGGCCACTGTATTCGGCTATTGGGTGGATGATCCGGAGCGTTACGGTGTCGCGGAGTTTGACGGCAGCGGCAACTGCCTTTCCATAGAGGAGAAGCCGGAGCATCCTAAATCCAACTATGCCGTGGTCGGACTTTATTTTTACCCGAACAAGGTCGTGGAGATAGCAAAGGGCATAAAGCCGTCTGCGAGGGGAGAACTGGAAATAACTTCTGTGAACCAGCGTTTCCTTGAGGACGGGGAGCTGAAGGTCCAGACGATGGAGCGTGGATTTGCCTGGCTTGACACGGGCACACACGACTCTCTTGCCGATGCCTCGATTTTCGTGGAGGTGATAGAGAAGAGGCAGGGGCTGAAGATAGCCTGCCTTGAAGGCATAGCCTACAGGAACGGCTGGATAAGTGAGGAGAAGATGCGCGAGATAGCGGCTCCGATGCTCAAGAACCAGTACGGGCAGTATCTGCTGAAAGTGATAGACGAGGTGAAACGCACCGGAAAGGCAAATCTTGATTGAGACATGGAAATCATAAGAACTGAAATTGAAGATGTGGTCATCATTGAGCCGCGTCTTTTCAGGGATGAAAGGGGATATTTTTTCGAATCCTGGTCCGAAAGGGATTTCAATGAAAAGGTGAGGAAGGTAAGGTTTGTGCAGGACAATGAGAGCAGGTCGTCATACGGCGTGCTCAGGGGACTGCATTTCCAGAAACCTCCTTATGCCCAGAGCAAGCTGGTACGGGTGCTCAGCGGTGCTGTCCTGGATGTCGCAGTGGACATCAGGCGCGGTTCCCCGACTTTCGGACAACATGTGGCGGTGGAGCTGAGCGGGGAAAACCACCGGCAGCTCTTTATCCCGCGCGGGTTTGCCCACGGGTTTGCCGTCCTGACCGACGATGTGGTGTTCCAGTACAAGTGCGACAGTTTCTATGCCCCTCAGAGCGAGGGTGCCCTTGCCTGGGATGACCCGGATCTCGGGATAGACTGGCGCATCCCGGCCGGCAGGGTGGTTCTTTCCGAGAAGGACAGACATCACTGCCGCCTGAAGGATGCGGAGTGGCTTTTTGACTATGGAACAGATTATTATGCAGATGTCCGATGAATACCGGACTTCGCTTTTGAAGGCAGTTTCGGGATACTTTGCGGACAATCATTCAGAATGATATTCAGACGAAGATATGAACATACTTGTGACAGGTGCCAACGGACAGCTCGGAAATGAGCTCAGGCTTGTTTCAAAGGGAAGCCGGGACAGATACATATTCACCGATGTGAATGAAGTGCAGGGAGCGGAGACGATGCATCTCGACATAACAGACAGGGAAGCGGTGGAAGACGCCGTGGCGGGAAGATGGCCCGTTTCGGAAAAGATTGACATGGTCATCAACTGCGCCGCGTATACGAATGTGGACAGGGCCGAGGACGATGCTGCCGTTGCGGACCTCCTCAATGCGGAGGCCCCGGGATATATCGCCGATGCCGTAAAGAAGAACGGAGGCTTCATGGTACATGTCTCGACGGACTATGTGTTCGGAGGAAACCTGAACAACACCCCATGCAGGGAGGATGAGCCGGCCAATCCGACAGGAGTCTACGGCAGGACAAAGCTCCGTGGGGAGCAGAACATTACCGCATCTGGATGCCGCCATATAATATTGCGTACGGCATGGCTCTACAGCGGGTTCGGCAAAAATTTCCTGAAGACGATGCTCTCGCTTACGGCTTCACGTCCGGAACTGAAGGTGGTATTCGACCAGACAGGCACCCCGACATACGCAAGGGACCTTGCCAGGGCAATATATGAAATTGTCGAAAACCGGAAATTCGAAGGCAATGAGGGCATATACCATTATTCAAATGAAGGGGTGTGCTCATGGTATGACTTCACGAAGATGATAGCCGAATATTCCGGACATTCCTCATGCAATATCCTTCCGTGCCACAGCGACGAGTTCCCGAGCAAGGTCCGTAGGCCGAGCTATTCCGTGCTTGACAAGACGAAGATCAAGGAGACTTTCGGTGTTGCAGTGCCTTATTGGACGGACGCTCTCCGGGAATGCCTTGAAAAGATCCGCTCAGGGGAGGAGGCATGACCTTCCGGCCGCTTCATTCAGAAAATATTTAATTCAGAACAGGGAAATGAAATTCAAGAGAAATATAATGGTCACCGGCGGGGCCGGTTTCATAGGAAGCCATGTGGTCCGCCTTTTTGTCACTAAATATCCGCAATACAGGATAATAAATGTGGACAAGCTTACATATGCGGGCAACCTTGCCAATCTGAAGGACATCGAGGACTGTCCGAACTATGTGTTTGAGAAGACGGATATCTGTGACTTTGATGCCATTCTTGCCCTGATGAAGAAATATGCCGTGGACGGGATCATTCACCTCGCCGCGGAAAGCCATGTGGACAGGAGCATAAGGGATCCGTTCACCTTTGCCAGGACCAATGTGATGGGAACTCTGAGCCTTCTGCAGGCAGCAAGGACAATGTGGGAGCCATCCGGCTGGCAGATGCCTTCAGCCGCCGGAGATATAGGATGTGACGGAAGTACGGGAACCGTTTCGGAAGATGCTTCATGTGCCGATGCCGTGCAGTGCCGTTTCTATCATATTTCCACTGACGAAGTGTACGGCGCACTGGAGATGACATGCCCGGAGGGGATGGATTCAGACATTTCAGCGCACAAAGTGTACGGCACGGACTTTTTCCGTGAGGACACCAAATACAATCCGCACAGCCCGTATTCTGCATCCAAGGCTTCTTCCGACCATTTCGTCCGTGCATTCCATGACACATACGGGATGCCGACCATAGTCACGAACTGTTCGAACAACTACGGCCCTTACCAGTTCCCTGAAAAGCTCATTCCGCTGTTCATCAACAATATCCGCCATCAGAAGCCGCTTCCGGTCTATGGGAAGGGGGAGAATGTGCGTGACTGGCTCTATGTTGAGGACCATGCAAGGGCGATAGACCTCATTTTCCATAAGGGGAAGATTGCGGAGACCTACAATATAGGCGGATTCAACGAGTGGAAGAACATTGATATCATCAAGGTGATAATCAGTACTGTAGACCGTCTTCTCGGACAGCCTGAGGGGCATTCCCTCGGCCTGATCACATATGTGACCGACCGCAAGGGACATGACATGCGGTATGCGATAGATTCGTCCAAGCTGCACCGGGAACTCGGCTGGGAGCCTTCCCTTCAGTTTGAGGAAGGCATCGAAAAGACTGTCAGATGGTATCTCGACCATCAGGACTGGATGGACAATGTGACTTCCGGCGATTATATGAAATATTACGAAGAGATGTACCGCAACAGATGACATTTTTAACAGTTTTTATATGAAGAATATGGTCAAGATTCTGCTGGCTGCGGCCGCTGTGCTGGCTTTTGCTGCATCTGCATCCGCCCGCGGGGGCCTGGAGGCAGGATATCTCAATTCAAGATACAGCTTCAAGTCCGTTGCAGAAGGGGCTGCCGCTCCAGATGCATATTTGCAGAACGGATTCTATGCCGGGCTGACGCAGGAAGTGCGCCTCTTTGCAGGCCTTCATGTCCAGACCGGGATATATTACTCATACCTGACCTCCAAGGAGCGCAGGGAATACGGGGAACTGATTACGAACGGCGGCAGGACCGACCATTATCTGAGCGTTCCGATAATGCTCAAATACAAGATAGGCCTGCCTTTCATGAAGATTTCCATCTTTGCGGGGCCGACACTTTCAGCCGGGCTTGTGTCCAAGGAAAAGTATACCGTGGCTGGACAATATGCAGGTGCAACGGTGAACGGGGACATTTCATACAATTTCTATGCGGGAAATGTGAAATATGACGGGGTGAATGTGCCGGCTGACGCCTCCGACCCTTATGCAGGAATGCTTTCCAACTGGCTTTACAACAGGTTTGACGTGCAGATAGGCGCAGGCGTCGGTCTGGAGTTCTTCAAATTTCTCGAGGTGAAGGCCGGGTATGACTGGGGGCTCATCGACAGATACAAAGGTGACGGGATCGAGGTCAACCGTGACCAGTTTTATGTCTCTTTGGGCTTCCGTTTCTGACATGGGGCCTCAATGGCCATGCCTTTACCACAGATAACATCAAAAACGGTTTTTCTTATGGATTTGTCAGAGCGTATTGAAGGGATAGGCTATTCCCCTATCAGAAAACTTTCCCCGCTTGCAGACAAAGCAAAGTCAGAGGGATTGAGAGTATATCACCTGAATATCGGCCAGCCCGACACCCGTACTCCGCGGTGCGGTCTTGACAGTCTGAAGGACATAGACAGGACTGTGCTGGAGTACAGTCCTTCAGAGGGGTTCCTTTCTCTGCGCAGGAGGCTTTCGGAATACTATGCAGTCTATGGGATGGCCTATTCTCCTGAGGAGATAATAGTGACGACGGGTGCTTCAGAGGCCCTTCTGTTTCTGTTCCTGACATGCCTTGATCCGGGGGATGAGATCATCACCGTCGAACCGACATACGCCAACTACCTTTCCTTTGCCGCTGCAGCAGGGGTGAAGGTGGTGCCTGTCGCCACTGACATTGCCGACGGCTTTGCCCTGCCTTCACCTGAGGTGTTTGAACGCCATGTCACAGACCGTACGAAGGCCATCCTTGTCAGCAGTCCTAACAATCCTTCCGGATGCCTTTATTCCGCAGAGGAAATGGAGGGAATTGCTGAGATTGTCCGCAGACACGGTCTGTACCTTTTCTCTGATGAGGTCTACCGCGAGTTCATCTATGGCGGGGCCGGATATGTTTCAGCCGGTCATCTGAAGGGGATTGACGAAAATGTGGTGATAGTCGATTCCTTTTCCAAGAGATTTTCGGAATGCGGCATCAGGGTCGGGTGCATCGCAACAAAGAATGCTGCTGTCCGTGGCGGCATGATGAAGCTGTGCCAGGCCCGTCTGAGTCCTCCTCTGCTCGGGCAGATTGTGGCAGAAGCTTCGTTCGACGCCGGAGAGGAATATATCGCCGGTGTCATCCGGGAATATGAGCATCGCCGCGATGTACTTGTGGAGGGGCTGAGGCAGATTCCGGGCGTTACCGTCCCGAAGCCGAAGGGCGCATTCTATGTGATGGCGGAGCTTCCGGTGGATGATGCCGACCGTTTCTGTGCGTGGTGCCTCTCCGACTTTGAATATGAGGGCGCAACGGTGATGATGGCTCCTGCTTCCGGCTTCTATGTCACCCCGGGTCTCGGCCGCAGCCAGGTCCGCATGGCCTATGTGCTGAATGCCGATGACCTGCGCTCCGCCGTCAGTGTGCTTTCTGCTGCCATTTCTGCCTACAGGTGCCTTAATCGGCTCTGAATATGATCAGGCTCTCTTCGGCAATCGAACGGAGCTTTTCTATTTTGACATGCCCCCGCCGAAAGGTCCTGTGTGTCTTTCAACGGGGGCATGTTATTTTATTCCGTCTCTTGTTTTATTCAGCTACCGGTATCCGGTTCACGGCATGCTTCGGGAGTGTCGTCATTTCAGCGGGATTATTTCAAAGATTTCCACATCTCCGGAAATTTCAATGCCCGCAGCCCCTTCGGCAGGAACGATGACAAGGCTGTTTCCTCCGGTCTCGACTGTTTCAAGAATGGTATTGCCGTCGGCTGCCACCTGGCTTACGGTGACGGTGTTACCCTTGGCTTGACGGAACAGCATCACATATTCGCTGACTTCAGGAAGGATGCCGAATGACATGGTGCCGCTGTTCTTGAACCGGGTGCATACATTCCTGTCAAATGCAGAGAGGGCTTTTCCGTTGTCTTCCGAGCAGAGCGGGAAGCCGAGCCTGGCTTCTGTGACCGGATTGACATCGAATGAGCGTACGGATGCCCAGTTGGTCTTCGGTGAGTCGAGTCTGAGGAGTCTGACATATCTTGCCTCCACAGGGTCTCCTGTCCATTTAACTATGTACTGCTTCTCCATGTCGTCTATGAGGGTAGTCCATTTTCTGCCGTCCGCAGAGCATTCAAGTCTGGCGTGGTCGAAATAGTCCACATCGTCTACGGAATTGCGTCCCTGGAGGATGGAGATTTCATATACCGGCGTCACTTCACCGAGGTCTGCACCGATCCAGTCACCGGCTTTCTGGGACATCCCTGATGTGTACCATGTGGTGGAATCGTTGTCGAACATCAGCTTGTTGAGGATGGTGGCAAGATTGGCGAACGAGCCGATTCCGGTCCGTGTGGCCGTCATCTGACCGGTCAGTTTCTTGTAGAAGCCGGCTCCGAGCGAGTCCATCGTGTTTTCATAGAAAGGCTGGAGCTTGAATGTACCGCACTTGTGTGCTTCGTATGCCTGCCTTTCCTCTTCTGTCATCATGTTGTCCACATATGCTGACCAGAATGTTTCCATGTCAGACTTGCCGTACATTGCAATCAGGTCGAGAGCCTTCCTGCCCCTGGTGCCGAGCTTGCCGAATTCGGTCAGCCATGGCCTCAGTTCATTCAGGAGCAGGTCGTCAGAACAGGCAGCCTCCATTTCTCCCGGCACTTTTTCAATCTTTTCAAATTCGTTTCTGAGCGCGTCGAACTCTTCCTGTGTCCAGCCGCTGATTCCGAAGGTCTTCGTTTCCCATGACTCGTCTCTCCTGTAGCCGGTCTCGGTGTCGCATGAATGGATGGCGAATGTCCTGAAGGCTTCAGTCGCTTCCGGTACAAGTTCAGCAAGGCCGCGCTCCCAGTTGTCGAGGGCGTTGTATGCTGATACGTTCCATGTGTAGTCGGCCACTCCGTAAAGGGCTATCTTGGAGGCTTCGCCGTGTTCCATGGGATTGCTGAGCACTCCTGCTGTCTCGTTCCGGGTGAGGGAAGTGTCAAGTCCGTATGCCGGTCCTTCCATCATTATGTGCCGCGCATAGTCCGTGACAGGGAAGTTCCACCAGTACAGGGCAGGTCTCTTTATACGGGAATTCACCCATTCCATGGTCTCGGCAGTGAGGTCGCTGCACACCGAGTCTCCTGTCCAGAATATCTGTATTGACGGGTCGAGCGTGCGGCCGTATATGCTCAGGGGACCGTCCGGTGAAGGATTGGCCCATAGTTTAGAATAATCCGTAGGGCACATTATGAGAGGGGCGACATCACCTTTTGCAAGGATGAATTCCTTGTTCAGCCTGTTGAGAAGCTCCACCTGCCTGACCGGATTTGTCCCTTCGCCTGAAATGTCATCGAAGAAGATGGCAAATGCCCTTACGCCGAGGTCGTACATCATCTGGAACTTGTTCACGAGGTTCCCGTAGTCTTCTTCATCCCATTTTATGTCCTTGCCCGGGTGGATGGCCCATACAAAGTCCACATGGTTTCTGCAGCAAGCTTCAGTCAGTTCCCTGATTTTTTCTGCTTCGTCTGTAGGGTAAGGCTTTCTCCAGTCAGGGCTGCTGTGATAAGGGTCGTCCTTGGGCCCGTAGACATAAGTGTTCATCTTGAACTTTCCGTAGAAGTCTATGAGGGACAGCCTCACTTCATGAGACCACGGCGTGCCGTAGAATCCTTCGACGACTCCCCTGTAGGGAAGGTCTGGCCAGTCGCGGACGGTCACGTCAGGCAGACGTCCGTGCTTCAGGAGCTGCCTGAAGGTCTGTATTCCATAGAAGGCACCGGTCTCATCCCTGCCGGCAATCATGATGCCCTTGCCTGAAATCCTGAGGTAATAGGCACCTTCGGTGTCTTTGAGACCGTATTTCCTGACATATTTCTCTCCGAAGTCCACTGTCAACGGATGCCCTTTCGTGTTATGGACAAGGTCCTGGAGCTCTTCGGAGAAGCATCCCTGCCTGTCTTTCACATCCAGTCCCTCCCTTATGTCGATGCGGCCATCCTTGCCGACGGTCAGTTCCTTCGGAGTGGGGTTGATGATGATGCCCTTGTGGTCGATTTTCTTTCCTGTGACGGGATTGACAAGCTGGGACTCCCGTCTTTGCTGCGACAGGTCAAAATCCTCATCCTGTGCCGTTGCAGGCATTGCTGCGCACACGAATGTGCCTGCGGCAATGAGTGCCGCCGTTGCGTGTTTCAGTGTCATTTGTCAAAATTTTCAGATACTCTTTGCAAATTTACATTTTTCCTGGCATTGAAAACAGTTTGTCATGGATAAATGTCGTATTTCGCATTGAAAAACAAAAATTGAGGGATGTCCGATATGTTAACTAAAATTTTTAGTTTAATATGAATTTTTTTTAGTTATATTTGTTCCCGGAAACCGGAAATGAGACCTTTCATGGTCCGTGGCATCGGACCGGAGGAGGGGGGTAAGACGGGACCGTTCCTTAAAAAAGAAAGAGAAATGAAACATCTTACACGCAAGGAAAAGGAGATAATGACCCTGTTCTGGAGGCATGGGGCAATGTTTGTGAAGGAGCTTCAGTCGCATTACGCTGAGCCGAAGCCGCATGTGAACACCCTTTCGACGATGGTGCGGACTCTGGAGAGCAACGGCTTCCTGTCGCACAAGGCCTTCGGCAATACCTATCAGTATTTTCCGGTGGTGAGCGAGGATGAATACGGAAAGAGTTCGCTTGCCGGGGTAGTGAACAGCTATTTCAGCAATTCCTACCTTTCCGCAGTATCGACTCTGGTCAAGGAGGAGAAGATCACGGTGGATGAGCTGAAGGAGCTCATAGCCAGGATAGAAGCCGGCAGGGAGGAATAAAATCAAAGTTCGTGATTATGGAATTTGTCATTTATGAGCTGAAGGCTGCTGTCCTTCTTGCCGTCTTCTATATGTTCTACAGGCTACTGCTGAGCAGGGACACCTTTCACCGTTTCAACAGGGCGATGCTTCTGGTGATTTCCCTGCTTTCGCTGGCCCTTCCGCTCTGCGTGATTACGGTGCACAGGACTGTGGACATTCCTGCCTGGCTTCTGTCCATGCATGGGAGCAGGACGGAGACCGTTGTGGAGGAGACTGTGCATGAGTCAGGCGGCTGGGAAACCGCTGCTGTTTCTCTGTATATCGCCGGGGTGATGGCGGTGCTGGCCTGTATGGGTTTTGCGGTTGCGGATGTGCTGCGCATCATTTTGCGCGGACGCCGGATCCCGCAGGAGGACGGGACCGTGATCGTCGTGACGGACAGCGATACTGCCCCTTTCAGCTGGATGAAGTACATTGTATTCTGTGAAAGTGACTTCAGGGCCGGGCATGAGGCCATCCTGAGACATGAGAAGGCGCATGTGAGGATGCGGCATTCATGGGACCTGCTTTTCACGGACATTGTCACGGCTTTCCAGTGGTTCAATCCGGCGGTGTGGATGCTCCGGGCGGATCTCCGTGCCCTGCATGAGTTCGAGGCTGACGACTTTGTCCTCAGGTCCGGGGCGGATGCAAGAGAATATCAATATCTGTTAATAAGGAAAGCTGTCGGTGCGAGCGGCAACTCCATCACCAACAGCTTTAGTCACAGTACACTTAAAAATCGTATTACCATGATGTTACGCAAAAGATCATCTTCGTGGGGAGCCTTGAAGGCCCTCTACCTTGTCCCGCTTGTCGGGCTTTCGCTTGCGGCTACGGCCGAGACACGCTATGACTACAATATCACCGGACTTCCGGGAAATGGCAGCGATGCCGCCGGCCCTCTCCGCTCTGATTCCGTCTCTGCGGAAAAGAAGCGGGTCCGGGTGAAAACTGCCGTCAAAGATACAATAATTTCTGTAACAAAGGACACGATGATCACGGGTTCCGGTGATGACGCCAGCGGCGGGACCATAATGATTGCCGGATATGACGGACAAAAGGATTCTGCCGGAGAAACGGACAATGTCACTGTCTATGTGAACGGTGTGAAGTCCGGCAGGGAAGTGCTGGAAACCATGGATCCGGAAACCATTGAATCCATCTCGGTACAAAAGGACGAGGACGGCTCCGCTTCGGTATATGTCGTATTGAAGGACAAGGACGGAATGAGGTCCCCGGCAGATCTTGCGGAACTGGAGGGCAAGATATCTTCCATATCCGCGACGGACATTGATACCGCGGCTCTGAGAAAATCATTGGAGAGTCTCGGGAATATTGTGGTAGACATTGATGTCCAGGCCATTCAGAAAGCCGTTGATGCTCTGAAGGATATAGACTGGAGTGTGCTTGAGGGTCTCCGGTCAGTCACTATCGATACGGCCAGGATCGGCAGTTATGTCCGTTCTGTTGAAAAGCATTACGGAGTGTCAATAGATGCGGACCTTGATGTGGAGGCCGGTGACGGGGCATCAAAGACAAAGGTGACAGTGTCGGAAGGCAAATCATCTGTCGCTCCGTCTGTCTCTGCATCAGGCAAGGTGAAATATTATCTTGACGGCAAAAGATACAGGGGCGAAATCAATGACATCCCCGTAGAATCCATCGCGTCCATGACCGTAGACAAGGGCGGCCGCAGGGTTGACATCTTTACAAAGGAACAATGACATAAATATTGAATGGCAATGGCCCTGCCGGCTGTCCCCGGACACCGGCAGGGTTTTATTTTGTCGGAATCCGGAATCCTGCCGCCGGACGGCATGGCAATCTTTCTCTACATGGCCAAAATTCCACGATATATTCTTCCGAGGCATCCGTACCACCTCATCCATTGACGTGGATTCGGGTTGAGGAGCAATGTGCCCGCATCCAAGTATATCCTCTTGTTCACCTCAATCATGACCGACTTGTATTCTTTGTCCTTGACCAGGGTGAGAGTGTTGGCATAAGGCTTATTGAGTGCAGTTGAATATCCGCTGGAATTGAATTCCTTAAGCAGCAAATCCACAATCCTTTCATCATACGAGAAGTCGCCATTGAAGCCAATATATATATCAGGGGCATCTTCGTCAGCCTGTGTGAACGAATGACAGTCTATCAATACTGTGCTGCCATTGTCTGAAATATTCTCGACAATTCTTGACAGATGGTCTTCCCTCAACTTAAAAATCCGTTCCCTCATTTCGGGATTGAGCCGCCTTACATATCCCTCATAGCAGTCATATATAATCCCCTGTCCCTGCTTTTCCATGGGGTCATTCTCTAATCTTTCCACATCGCACACAAAACGGGAATAATTAAAGACTGCCGGAATGACGTCATCAATACCTTGTATGGTAAACAGCATGTCGGTAAACCAATCCGTATGCTCTCTTACCGGTCCGTTAATGAAGAATGGGTTTTCATGCCATCCGCCAATCTCTTTGTCGAAGATGCCGTTGACGGATGAGTGTGGTATGTTCAAAATAATGTTGCCCATAAAAAGTTGAATTTTCTTTCCGAGAGCAAATATACGGTTTCGGGTCTTAAAATGTTATGTTTCTTAATCTCAGTAATTGAAAACTAAGTTGATTCAATCAAGCCAACTTCTGTATTTTTCTGCATTTTTATATTTTAGCTCGCCTCTTTGGTCGGGGATATCTTTGCGATAATTTTTTATTTTTATCCTGTTGACCTGTATTGTCTTGTTTTCTTTCCATATAATGATTAAATTTGCAAGATTTCGGTTTTTACCGGATTGCTGCGGCCGGTCATGGCAGGACAGTGACGGCGGTCTGCGGCGGTTGTATGGAAAAATTAACATATACAGATATGGCATTAGCGGAAATTTTCAGAAAAATGTTCGGTTCCAAGGCGGACCGTGACCTGAAACAGCTCCAACCGATTCTGAACAAGGTGCTTGAGGCGTATAAGACAGTCGATGCCCTCTCTGACGACGAACTGAGGGCGAAGTCTGCGGAACTCAGGCAGATAATCAGGGACCGTATTGCTGCGGATGAGAACAGGATCGCGGAGATCAAGGCGGAGCTGGAGAAGGATATACCTCTTGACGAGAAGGAGTCCCTTGCTACAGAGTCGGACAAGCTTGTGAAGAAGGTTGACGAGGACATTGAGACTGTCCTCAACGAGATACTGCCTGTGGCTTTTGCGGTGATGAAATCCACTGCACGCAGGTTCAAGGAGAATGCGGCCATCCGGGTGACCGCCACGGATTTCGACCGGACGCTCAGCGCCACGAAGGATTTCGTGGAGATAGACGGCGACTATGCCGTATGGCACAACCATTGGATGGCCGGCGGCAATGAAATCACCTGGGACATGGTG
Organism: uncultured Bacteroidales bacterium; assembly: GCA_944323825.1. Lineage (GTDB taxonomy): Bacteria > Bacteroidota > Bacteroidia > Bacteroidales > UBA932 > Cryptobacteroides. Next base: position 42,771 of record CALUTY010000012.1, on the reverse strand, counting down.
CATTATGATGTGCAGCTCATCGGCGGTATCGTGCTCCATCAGGGCAAGATTGCGGAGATGGCGACAGGTGAGGGAAAGACCCTTGTGGCCACCTTGCCTGTATTCCTGAATGCGCTTGCCGGAAAGGGCGTGCATGTGGTGACCGTCAACGACTACCTCTCCAAGCGTGACTCGGAATGGATGGGGCCTCTCTATATGTTCCACGGGCTTTCGGTGGACTGCATCGACAAGCACCAGCCGAACAGTGAGGCACGCAAGAAGGCATACGCCTGCGATGTCACTTTCGGAACCAACAACGAGTTCGGCTTTGACTACCTGAGGGACAACATGGCGGTGTCCCCGAACGACCTTGTGCAGCGCAAGCATCATTATGCAATCGTCGATGAGGTCGATTCGGTGCTCATAGACGATGCCCGTACCCCTCTTATCATATCCGGGCCGGTGCCTAAAGGCGATGACCAGCAGTTCCTGGAGTTCAAGCCGTATGTGGAAAGGCTTTACAACAGCCAGAAGACATTGGTGACCACTACCCTGAATGAGGCGAAGAAACTCATTGCCGACGGTGACGAGAGGGAAGGCGGCAAGCTGCTCCTGAGGGCGTACAAGGGACTTCCGAAATACAAGCCTCTCATCAAGTATCTGAGCGAGCCGGGCATAAAGCAGATTCTTCAGAAGACGGAGAACTATTACATACAGGACAATGAAAGGGAGATGCCGGTGGTGACAGACCCTCTCTACTTCGTCATAAACGAGAAGCAGCATTCCGTGGATCTGACCGACAACGGGCATGACCTCCTCAGCGGACAGCTTTCTGATCCTAAGTTCTTTATCCTTCCTGATGTAGGAAGTGCGATAGCGGATGTGGAGAAGAGCGACCTGAAACCTGACGAGAAGCAGGTGAAGAAGGATGAGATAATGGCTGACTTTGCCCTGAAGTCCGAGCGTGTCCATACCATCAACCAGCTCCTGAAGGCATACGCCATGTTCGAGAAGGATGTGGACTATGTGATAATGGACAACAAGGTAAAGATCGTTGATGAGCAGACCGGCCGTATTATGGAAGGACGCCGCTGGAGCGACGGGCTTCACCAGGCTGTGGAGGCCAAGGAAAATGTGAAGGTCGAGGCCGCCACCCAGACATTTGCCACCATTACCCTCCAGAACTATTTCAGGATGTACCACAAGCTGGCCGGAATGACAGGTACCGCCGAGACCGAGGCAGGTGAGTTCTGGTCCATCTACAAGCTGGATGTGGTGGTCATCCCTACCAACAGGCCTATAGCGCGTATCGACAACAACGATCTCATATACAAGACCAAGAAGGCCAAGTATGAGGCCGTGATCAACAAGATTGTGGAACTCACTTCGCAGGGGCGTCCGGTGCTTGTCGGCACCACTGATGTAGAGACATCGGAACTCCTGAGCAGGATGTTGAAACTCAGGGGAATACAGCATCAGGTCCTGAATGCCAAGCAGCATGCCCGCGAGGCGGAGGTCGTGGCACAGGCCGGACAGAGGAGCACCGTGACGATAGCTACAAACATGGCGGGCCGCGGTACGGACATCAAGCTTTCCGACGAGGTCCGCAAGGCCGGAGGACTTGCCATCATCGGTACGGAGCGACATGACAGCCGCCGTGTGGACCGCCAGCTCAGGGGACGTGCCGGCCGTCAGGGTGACCCGGGATCATCCACTTTCTATGTTTCCCTTGAAGACAAGCTGATGCGTCTTTTCGGTTCGGAGAGGATAGCGAGCGTGGTGGACAAGATGGGAATGGAAGATGATGAGGCATTGGAGAACTCAATGCTGTCCAGTTCCATCGAGAGGGCACAGAAGAAAGTCGAGGAAAACAACTTCGGCATCCGTAAGAGGCTCCTTGAATACGATGACGTGATGAACTCCCAGAGGGAGGTGATATACACACGCAGGCGCAACGCCTTGTCCGGAGAGAGGGTGGAGATAGATGTGATGAACATGATGCAGGACATGGCTGAGATTATGGTCGAGTCCTGCGAGGGCTATGACTATGACTCATTTGCAGAGCATGTGATGATGTCGCTCTCCATAGATACCGGCTTCGATGCCGGGTTCTATGACAAGGCGAAGAAACAGGAGATCATAGACAGGCTTTTCCAGAACATGCTGGATGTCTACAAGCGCAGGATGGAAACCATGGTGCAGAAGGCATGGCCGGTCATAAAGGATGTCTTTGAAAAGCAGGGGGCAATATATCAGAACATTGCCATACCGATTTCTGACGGGCGCAAGATGCTCACCCTGTCTGTCAACCTTAAGAAGGCGTATGAGACGGAAGGCAAGGAGATTGCGCGTTCACTCACCAAGGCCATCACACTCTATCAGATAGACGAGCATTGGAAGGAACATCTCAGGGATATGGATGACCTGAAGCAGTCTGTGCAGAATGCCACATATGAGCAGAAGGATCCGCTTCTCATATATAAGTTTGAAAGCTTCAATCTTTTCAAGAACATGCTCGAATCACTGAGCAAGGACATTCTTTCATTCCTGTTCAGGGCGCAGATTCCTCTGCGTGAGGCTGCCCCGGCCCAGACTCCTGCTCCCCAGCGCAAGCCGGACATGAGCCAGATGCGCACAAGCCGGACAGATCTCGTGACCAACGGCGGTGAGCAGAAGAGCCGTATGCCTATGCACGCGGAGAAGACAGTCGGCAGGAACGATCCTTGCCCTTGCGGCTCTGGCAAGAAATACAAGAACTGTCATGGCAGAAATCTGTAGACAGTGATCATGAAATGACGGATAACCCTAAAAGAACGGAAAAATGGGAAAGACAGAACCTCAGGTAAACATAAATTCAGTCAGCCGGATTTCGTCCGGCACCACATTCAAGGGAGAAATGGTTTCTCCTGCAGACATCAGGATAGACGGCTGTTTCGACGGTAAGCTCTATACTGACGGCAAGGTGGTGGTAGGCGAGACTGCCGAAGTCTCCGGAGATGTGGTGTGCACCAACATAGACATCTGGGGAAAGATTGACGGCAACCTTTTCATCAAGGACATCACTTCTTTCAAGGCCGGCTGTGCCGTGAACGGCAATCTGCAGGTCCGCAAGCTTATTGTGGAGCTTGGCTCAACATTCAACGGCAACTGCAAGATGATTACCGAAGCCGAGTATGACTCCATCGCCAGACAATACAAGCCTGAGAAGCCTCAGCCCGCTTCCCAGAAGCCTGAGAAGAAATAATTTCGTGACAAATGTGAAATGGAGATAAGGGCTGGCATGTCGTGCCGGCCCTTTTTATTCTTATCGCTTGTCGGTTTTGTGCGGGCAGTGCTGGGACAGGATGACTCCGGCGGTGGCGAGGATGATGCCGAGGAACTGGCGGAGGTTCATGCTTTCGTGGCCGAAAAGCCAGGCGATGACGGCAGCGACAACCGGGATGAGGGCGGAAAAGATGCTGGAGCGGGCCACTCCGAGCTGCTTGATGGTCCTGACCCAGAGGGAGAAGGCGATGCTGGAGCAGAACACGCCGAGGAAGATGATCGGATACCAAACATTGAGGCCCATGTGAGTGGCCCACGAGAATCCGTCCAGACCCTTGGTGATGAACAGCGGAAGGAGGTATACCGAGCCTATCAGGAACTGGTACATTACTATTACCTGGCTTGAATAATTGCCGGAAAGGCTCTTTGTGAGCGACGCATGTCCGACCTCGCTTATCACGGCCGTGAGCAGCAGCACTATGCCGAGAACGAAGTGCTCTCCGAGCTCTCCCTTTGCCATGACAACCATGACGATACCGGCAAGGGACATCAGGATCCCGGTCACATTCAAGGCTGAAATCTTTTCCTTGAAGAATATTATGCCTGCCCCTATGGAAAATATCGGGATTGTGGCAATGATCATTGCGCTGAGGGTAGGGGAGCCTGTCTCCTTCACTCCGTAGGATTCGCAGAGGAAATAAATGAACGGTTCGCAGAAGGCAAGCAGCAGGAATTTGGGCAGGTCCTTCTTCTGTATCGGGACAAGATTGCCGCATGCGGCATTGAATAGCAGCAATACGATTCCGGCCAGGACAGTCCGTGCGAACACGAAATAAAATACGGAAATCCCCAAAGATATGAGCCTGTCTGTCCAGATATAGGATATCCCCCACAGGATGATTGCGAATATGGATGCAAGATAGATAAGCGGCTTGCTGCTTATGCCGGTCCCGTTTCCCGGCCTGCCTTTGGATTCAATGTCTTTCATCAATTTTAGTTCTTGTTGCTGCCAGGGGAGGTATGTGTCAAGTCCGTAGTTTAAAATGCCAGCCTTTGGCCTGAAGGGCTGTCTTCTGTTGTCTTTCCGTCTTTCACGCGGAGTTTCCCGTTCAGGAATACGGCCTTTACCTTTCCCCTGAGCCTTGTGCCTTCGTATGGGGTCCATCCGCACTTGTAGCCGTCCGTATCTTCAGTGACCGTGTATTCTTCGTCAGGTGCAACGATTGTGATGTCTGCCATGTAGCCTTTGCGCAGAAAGCCCCTGTCCCTGATTCCGAACATTTCAGCCGCCTTTTCAGAAAAGACTGATGCAATCCTTGTGAACGGTATGCCTTCTTCCGAAGCCACTGTAAGCAATACCGGAAGTGTCTGCCTTATGGACGGCAGCCCTGAAGGTGCCTGGAGGTATTTCCTTTCCTTCTCGCTGAGGAGATGCGGGGCATGGTCCGAGCCGATGGTGTCAATTATTCCTGTCCTCAGGGCTTCACGCAGGGCTGCCCTGTCGCCTGCATCCTTCACTGAAGGGTTGCATTTTACCCTGCTTCCGAGCCTGTCATAGTCATCGGAGCAGAACCAGAGATAGTTGGCAGATGTCTCTGCCGTAATGTAGGGATTGATTTCTTTCGCCACCCGGATCATCTGCACTTCCTCCGTTGTGGTCACATGGAGCAGATGGAGCCTGGTGCCGTGTTTCATTGCCATCTCCAGGGCCTTAATGGTCGAGATGACGCAGGCCCTCCGGCTGCGGATGTCCTTATGTGCGGAAAACGGTATGTCTTCGCCGTATCTTGCTTCCGCTTCAGCTAGATTTTTCCTTATTGTGGCTTCGTCCTCGCTGTGGACCAGGATTTCTTTCTCCTTTATCCTGAACAGGGAGTCCAGTGCGTTGCTGTCATCCACAAGCATGTTGCCTGTGGATGAGCCCATGAATACCTTTATCCCTCCGAAGTCATGTCTGCCGGGCCTGTCCACGGCACCTTCGTCCCGTGACATCGTTTCCAGTTCCTCCCGGTTGCCGTTGGTGGCTCCGATGTGGAATCCGTAGTTTGCCCACGACCGGCCTTCAGCCAATTCCAGCTTTTCTGCAAGCCTCGCGGAAGATGTCGTTGGTGGATTTGTGTTGGGCATGTCCATGAATGAGGTGACGCCGCCGAGGAGGGCGGCAAGGGATTCGCTTCCGATGTCTGCCTTGTGCGTCATTCCGGGCTCCCTGAAATGGACATGTGCATCAATTCCTCCGGCAAATGCTGTCATGCCGGGCATTTCCATTATTTCCGCTTCAGGATGGTCAGAGGCATATTGCGCCGCAAGACCGGCAAACGGGATCCGCCTGTCTCCGTAAATGACCGTATTGTCTGCCTCCGGCCGCCATATTTCTTCTATCCGGCCGTCACTTATGGCAATGCTGCCGATGGCTGCCGAATCTCCGGTAACCACTGTGACATTATGAATCAGGTATTCCTGCATGAACTTCTTTTATGGTTTTCTTTCGGGAACTGCTCCCGGACGGGGTCTTATCTTCCGCATCTTCATCTTCATCACGCCCCAGAAGGCCTCACCGAATATGCCGCTGCTCATCTTTGATGTGCCTTCCTTCCTGTCCACGAAAATTATCGGGACTTCAATTATCTTGAATCCCAATTTGTAGGTGGTATATTTCATTTCAATCTGGAAACCATAGCCTTTCATCCGTATGTTGTCAAGGTCTATGGTCTCCAGAACCTTTCTTCTGTAGCATTTGAAGCCGGCAGTGGTATCGTATACTTTCATCCCGAGCATTTTCCTCACATACACGGAGGCGTAGTAGGACATTATGACCCTTCCGATTGGCCAGTTTATGACGCTTATCCCGTTGCAGTACCGCGAGCCGATGGCAAGGTCCGCCCCGTCCCTGCTGCATGCCCCGTAAAGCTTGGGCAGGTCTTCCGGGTTGTGGGAGAAGTCCGCATCCATTTCGAAGATATAGTCATATCCGTGGTCAAGACACCATTTGAAGCCTGTGATGTAGGCTGTCCCGAGTCCCTGTTTGCCTGAGCGTTCTATCATGAACAGCCTCTCCGGGAATTCCTTCTGGAGCCTTTTCACTATTGCGCCTGTCCCGTCGGGGGACCCGTCCTCTATTACAAGGATGTGATAGTCCCCCTCAAGGGCGAATACTGCGCGGATTATCTTCTCTATGTTCTCCTTTTCGTTGTATGTCGGGATTATTACAGCTTTCGAGTCCATTTGTCTCTGGTGTTTATATGGCTTCCAAATGCCATTCAATGCTATCTGCCGCCGATTTCCTTCAGCATTTCTTCCACTGCCCTTTCGAGCTGCATGTCCCTTCCGTTGAGTACGGATGCAGGGTCGTTGTAGACGAGGATGTCAGGCTCTATCTGGTAGTTTTCAAGATATCTGCCTTCCTTGATGCCGACGGCTCCCACCTGCGGTATTCCGAAGATGAGCGTAGGGTCTATCTGCTGCTCCCACCATACGGCTGTCATGGTGCCCGGAACAGGGGCGCCTATGAGTTTGCCGATGCCCAATGTCTTGTAGACATATGGGAATCCGGATGCATCCGAGTAGTTGTCTTCACCGATAAGGACGCAGGACGGCTTTGTCCATTTGCTGTAAGGTTCAGTGCCTATGTACTGGCCCCTCGGTTCGAATCTTATGTAGGCCTTCCCGTCGAGCAGGGTGGCGAGGTCGTCATGCAGCCATCCGCCTCCGTTATGCCTCGTGTCCACTATCACGGCTTCGCAGGCCCTGTATTTGCCGAGAAGCTTCGAATAGACTTCCCTGAAGCTTTCTGAGTCCATTCCGGCCACATGCACATAGCCTACCTTGCCGCCGGAAAGTTCTTCCACCATCTTTTCGCGCTGCCTTACCCATCTTTTGTAAAGAAGGCTGTAGTCGGTGTAGCCTGCCTCCACATAGATGTCACGGCTCTTTTTCCCGCCTTTGCTTATGGTGACGAGCACCTTGTCCCCGCCTTTCATCGCAAGGAGAGGATACCAGTTTTCTCCGGACTTTATGCTCTTGCCGTCAATTGCTTCGATGATGTCGCCCGCCTTTACCTCGGGGTCAGCAACTGCTACAGGACCGCCCTGGAGGACTTCCTTGATCTTCAGTCCGTCTCCGGTGTAGCTGTAGTCATAGAGCAGTCCGAGGCTGCCCATGTTCATGCCGGAACGGTAATAGTAGCGTGCCCCCGTATGCGATCCGTTGAGCTCTCCGAGCATTTCGGACAGCATCTCCTGGAAGTCGAAATTATTGTTGATGTGCGGCAGGAACCTTGCGTATGCATCTTTGTAGCCTGCCCAGTCGATACCGTGGATTTCAGGGTCGTAGAATTTCTCCTGAACCTGCTTCCATACATGGTTGAAGATGTATTCCCTTTCCTGGCGCGGACGGTAGTCGAATTCTCCGGCGAAGGAAATGGATTCCTTTGAGCCTGAGGCCATGTCTATCCTTGACACCCCGCTTCCTCCGAGGACATAGAGATATTTGTCATCTGCATCAGGATAAAGGCTGCCGTAGACATTCCTGGCAAGGACACTGACACTCCTTTCCTTGATGTCGAGCACACAGAGGTCCATGCTCTTTTCAAGTCTTGTGATATAATAGAGCTTGCTTCCGTCCTGTTTCAGATAGTGGTCAGCCATCCTTCCGGAGAAGCGGGTGAGACGCACTGTCCTGTCTTCTCTGTTGCCGAGGTCAAGGACGAGCTTTTCTGTCTTCTTTTCCACCTTGGCGGAATCTTTTTCTTCAGTTTTTCCGTCCTTTTTCTTTTCCTCGGACAGCAGTTCCTCTATTTCGTCTTCTTCCTTGTCCCTGGTGAACTTATAGAATTCCTTGCCGTCGAAGAACATTGCATAGACATCGTATTCGGCCCCCCAGCTTCCGTGGCTCCTGTAGCCGGCACGGTCAGTCATCCAGGTCATTGCCTTGCCTTTCATGGCCCATCTGAAGCCTGCGTCAGTGTAGCCGCTCTGCGTGAGGTCGGTGACTTCTCCGGTTTCAATGTCAATCAGGGCCACATCCTCGTTGTTCCAGCCGCCGTTGCCCTGCCAGTTGCAGAGAATGTAACGGCTGTCAGGACTCCATTCGAATCTCTGGTCCCCGTCGGAGTAGGAATAGTTGACTCCTTTGAGCAGGGATTTCTCCTTCCCGGTCCTGATGTTCTTTATTACAATCTCAGTCCTGTCGCGGAGGAAGCCGAGCCATTTCCCGTCAGGGGATACCGACGGCTGGAAACATGTTTCACCTGGGGTGGTTATCTGTTTCTCTTCCATCTTGACTGAGTATGTGAAATATTTGTCGTCCTTTTCCGTTAGTGATGTCGCATATATTCCCCAGTATCCGTTCCTTTCTGAGGAATAGTAGAGCGTTTTTCCGTCCTCAGAGAAGCATACGTTCCTTTCCTGCTGAGGTGTGTCGGTGATGCGTTTTGTCGTTCCGTAGTCTATAGATGCCACATAGACATCACCTCTTGCCACTATTGCCACTTCCTTGCCGTTCGGCGAGACTGCAAGGTCCGTTGCTCCGGATGTGAGCGTGCGGAGCTCCAATTCTCTTTCGTTCTGGTCCGAGATTATCGAGACTTTGAGCTTTCCCGGATTTTCTCCCGGCTTCATGGTGTAGAGTTCGCCGTTGAATGAGTATGACAGGATGCCGTTGTCCGATACGGAAAGGTATCTGACCGGATGCTTCTTTTCGAATGTCAGCTGTTCCGACTTGTCAGGGGCAGAAAGAGAACTTCTGTAGACATTGGATGTGCCGTCCTGTTCGCTCAAATAATAGAATGTGTCCCCGTCTGAGGCGAATACGGGATTGCGGTCTTCGCCTTTGAATGAGGAGAGCTTTGTGAACTGCCCGTTGCCGTTGATGCTGAAGCCTGTTTCGCCTGTCGCCGGCCTGTAGAGCCAGATGTCCCTTGTCACGGAAGATGTGTGGTGCTTCCTGAGCGGATCCTCATAGCCTTTCAGGTCTTCATACAGCACGGCGCCGTCCTTGCCTATGCTGAGGGCGGATACGGGGAGGGAAGTCACTAGCTGCGGTCTTTCCCCTGCCTTTTTCACCATATAGAGCTGGCTGTCACCAGGGAATCCGTCATAGCTTGCGTCTGCCTGCAGGTTTGCAGAGAATATGATGCTGCCGTCCTGAAGGACTGCCATCGGTGTCTCATTACCGGGATAGTCGGTCACCCTGGCCGGAGTGCCTCCTTCAGCGGAGGTGATGTAGATGTCCCTGCTCTTGTCCCTGTATGAACTGAACACTATGCTTTTCCCGTCCGGAGTCCATAAAGGGTCTGAATCGTATGCAGGGTTTGTCGTGATCTGCCTTGCCTTTCCTCCCTTTGCCGATACTACAAAAATGTCCCCTTCGTAGCAGAAGGCTATACGGCTTCCGTCGGGGGAGATGCTGTTTTTCCTCAGCCAGAGCGGGGAATCTTCAGCGGCAGCCATGCTTCCGGCAAGAAGCAGGGCGCCGAGAGTCAGAATTGTCTTATTCATTCTATGATACATTAATAAATTGTCCGGTTTCAGAAATTTTTTCTTCAGGAAATCCGTCTGCATGTTTGTCTGCATGAATTTCTCTTCGAAAATACTTCTTAATATTCACATTTGAAAATATCCGGCGGCTTTTCCGTATGAAAGTCTCCGGAATTTCCGGTCTTACTGAATCCCTGAGATCAGCAGTTTCAGCAGCAGGGCAGGAATTGCCACTGCCGGAAGGTAGTCCTTGAGCGAGCTCCTCATCATTGCAAGCACCGACTGTATCTCCCTTTTCACTTTTCTGGGGGATACATTGTATCTTTTTGCGATCTCTTCGTATGTCATGTCTTCAAACCTGCTGGAACAGAATATGTTCCGTGTCATTTCAGGGGATTTCTCCATCAGTCTGGAAAATATCCCTGCAATGTCGGCCCTGAAGATCAGGCTCAGGTCTTCGGATTCCATGACATTGATTTCTGCCATCGTATAATTATATTGTTCCTCGTGGATTCTCATCCTGTTGGCATGGTCCCTTAGCCAGTTGATGCACCTGTTCTTGACAGACTGCAGGATGTAGGCTTCTGGCGCAGACTTGAGTTCTATCTTGTTCCGGTTGTCCCAAAAGCTCGTAAAGCAGCCGGAGACTATGTCCTCGGCTGCTATCTCATCCCTTATGTATGATCTCGCTATCGTAATGTATTTTTCACGGTACTTCAGAAACAGCTTTCCGAATTCCTGTGGTGTTATTTCACTGGCTGTCATACTTTTGCCGTCTGATTGCAGGATTGCCTTCCGGTTCAGTACCAGCAGACTTCCCGTCTGTTCCCCATCGTGAGCCTGAGTTCTCCTCCTGCCTTGATGTCCTTGAATTCAATGTAAGGCTTGTTGTATTCCTGCCCGTTCAGTGTGACTTTCTGTATATATTTGTTCTCCTTGCTGTTGTTCTCTGCGATGACGGTGAATGTGCCTTCTGCAGTCTTTATCTCCGCCTTGTCGAACAGCGGTGTCCCGAACCAGTATCTTCCGCCTGCAGGCTCAGCCTGGTAGAATCCGAGGGAAGAAAGGATGTACCATGCTGACATCTGTCCCACATCTTCATTACCGGAAAGCCCGTCCGGTGCATCATGGTAGAGATGAGCCAATACTTCGCGTACCCTGTCCGCTGTCTTCCAAGGTTGTCCTGCCATGGTGTAGAAATAGAGGATGTGGTGGCTCGGCTCGTTGCCGTGCGCATACTGCCCTATGAGTCCGGAAATGTCCGGAGAGGTGTTGCCGCCTTCGATGTCGGAGTTTACGACGAACAGGCTGTCAAGTTTCTGCAGGAATGCTTCCTCTGATCCGAAGCAGTCCACAAGTCCCTGGAAGTCATGCGGTGCCAGCCATGTGTACTGCCATGCATTGCCTTCACAGTAGTCGTCTGCCCTGTGTGTTGAGGCAAACGGGCTGAACGGAGTACGGAATTTCCCTTTGTCATCCTTTCCGCGCATGAACCCTGTGGTCGGGTCGAAGAAGTTCTTGTATGAGCGGCTCCGTTCCAGGAAATGGTTGTAGGTCTCTTCGTCTCCGAGTTCCTTGGCTGCCTGTGCAAGGGCCCAGTCGGCTATTGCATATTCCATGTCGTATGCGACGGCCTCGTTGAACAGGTTGCATGGGATGTAGCCATATTTCATGCGGAGGTCCTGGCCTCTGTCAGGGCGGAGTGCGGATTCCTTCATTGCCTGCAGTGCAAGATTCCTGTCGAACCCGTCATAGCCCTTGAGGATGGCATCCGCTACCGGAGGAATGCCAGGATTCCCGACCATGCAGTCCGTCTCGCATCCCATCAGATGCCATACCGGCAGCTTGCCCTGCTGTTTCCAGATATGTATCATGGTGTTGACCATGTCATTCATCTTTTCCGGATGGATGATGGTCATAAGAGGCATTGCAGCCCTGTAGGTGTCCCAGAGGGAGAATGTTGTATAGTTGGTGAAGCCCTCGTTCTTGTGCATCTTTCCGTCAGCCCCTCTGTAGTCCCCGTTCACATCGCAGAAAAGTGAAGGTGCGACCATTGTGTGATACATGGCCGTATAGAAGATTTCTCGGGCCTGCTCATCGGCAGTCTCGATGTTGATCTTGGACAGCTCCTTGTTCCAGGCAGCATCGGCTGCCTTTGCCGTGGCCTCGAAGTCCCATCCCGGAAGCTCGGCCTTCATGTTGGCCTCTGCTCCTTCAATGCTGACAGGGGAGAGGGCCACTTTCAGCATCACCTGCTCGCCTTCAGCGCTTTTGAATGAGGCTCTCGCATACATGCCGTTCTCTCCGGTGATTTCAAGGCTGTCGAAAGGTTTCGAGAATTCGGCGGTGAAGAATATCTTCTGGTCATTGGCCCAGCCTTCTGAATATCTCCATCCTCTGACCCTGCTGTTGCCGACAGCCTCGATGTGCACATCTGTCGCCTTGTCCCAGCAACCGCCGTTTTCCAGGTCGAACACTATCGCAGCATTGTCAGAAGCAGGGAAAGTGTATCTGTGGAGACCGACGCGGGCTGTGGCGGTGAGTTCGGCATTGATTCCGTATCTTGTCAGAGGCACGGAATAGTAGCCTGGGCGGCTGACTTCCCTGGTCCTGTCCGCGTATGACCAGAGTCCTGACTGCGGGTCGTCTTCTGTTCCCCTTGCATAGCGGACTTCCCCTGTCACAGGCATCACGGTGACATCAAAGAGGTCTCCGATCCCTGTTCCGCTGAGGTGTGTATGTGAAAATCCGATCACAGTGGAGTCGCTTTCATGGTATCCTGACACCCAGTCCCATGACTGCGGGATGCTTGTAGGTCCGAGCTGTACCAGACCGAACGGTACATTTGCCCCGACGAACACATGACCGTGTCCGCCCGTGCCGATGCTTGTGTTTACATAGTCCGTATAATGGACTTCTTCAGGAGCCTGTGCGCAGCCTCCGGCCAGCAATGCCGCTCCCGCAAGAATTGAAATTCTGGTTGTTATGCTGTTCATTTCAGTGTTTTTTTATTGTCTGCTTTCCTTGGCCGTAAATCTTATTTCTCCGCTCCCGGTCAGATCCCTATGGCTGATTCGGAATCCGTTGAGCTTCTTTCCTCCGGCTGTGATCCGGCTGATGTATTTTCCGTTGCCTTCCTTTGTTATCACGAGCCTGTCCTTCCCTGAGTATGCAGGGTCAAGCGTGATTTCCACCTTGTCGAATCTCGGTGTCGTGAGCGTGTAGGCAGGCTCTCCCGGGCAGTCAGGATAGAATCCCATCATGGAGAACACTGCCCATGCCGACATTGTGCCGGTGTCGTCGTTGCCGGGAATCCCGTCAGGTTCCGTCTTGTAATATGTGTCGAGAAGTCTGGCCACCTGCTCCTGGGTCCTCCATTCCTCGCCCTTGAAGTAGCTGAACAGATAGGCGTAGGCTATGTCAGGTTCATTGGCCGGGTCGTAGTGACCTTCGTCGAAGACCATCTGCAGCTTGTCCACGAACTTTTTCTGTCCGCCCATGAGCCTGGCGAGCCCTTTGACATCGTGAGGCACATAGAAGGTGTAGTTCCATGCGCTTCCCTCGTGGAATCCGGGTGCAGTCTCGAAATTCTCGCCCTGCTTCGGGTTGAAAGGGGAGTAGAAGGTGCCGTCCTTCATCAGCGGCCTCAATGTGCCGTACTCAGGACAGTAATAATGCTTGTATCCGAGCGACCTGCTGCGGTATTTTTCTGCATCATCCTTGTGCCCGAGCGAGTCTGCGAGCAGGGACAGCGCATGGTCGGCTATGTAATATTCGAGGGCATGTGACACTGCATTGTCACCCGAAAGATCTGCCGAATACACACCCAAAGGAATGTATCCGTCAGAGATGTACGGGTCCACATCCGGACGCATCCTGTTCTGCGCCCCCGGGGTGTCGGCGGACTTCACAAATGCCTCGTAGGCAGTCTTCATGTCGAAGTCCTTCAGTCCCTTGAACCATGTGTCTGCAATGACCGGAATCGCCGGATCGCCTTCCATGGTGAATGTCTCGCGGCCGTAGAGCTCCCACTTGGGCATCCATCCCCATTCCTTATATATCCCTATCATGGAGCGTACCATGTCCATCTGCCTTTCCGGATATACGAGAGTCATGAGCTGGTGCAGGTTGCGGTAGGTGTCCCAGAGCGAGAACACCGTGTATCTGGTTTCGCCTTCAGGCACTTTCCCTATGCCGTCGCTTTCCATGAGCGGGTATTCTCCGTTGATGTCATTGAGCACATTCGGATGGATGAGAGCATGGTACAGGCCGGTGTAGAATATGGTCCTGTCTTTTTCTGTGCCTCCCTGCACCTTTATTCTAGAGAGGTCGGACTCCCATCTTGCGGCTGCAGCGGCCTTTACCGCATCGAAGGCGAAGCCTTTCTGCTCTGCATCCAGGTTCTCCCTTGCATTTTCAATGCTCACGAATGATACTCCCATCTGCACCTCAATCTGTTCTCCTTCCTCCGTGTCGAATGAGAACCAGTATCCGATGTCATCACCTGCCAGTTCCCGCCCGTATCTTGTATACAGTTTGTATTTTCCGTTGTCCGGAGTCCATTCGGCTTCAACTCCCGTCATCGGGCGCTGCTTTTTCCAGAATCCGCTTTCTTTCGGCTCTTTGCTCACGCGCATCACGAAATATATAGGGAATACCGCCTGAGGGTTGTAGCAGAAGGTGCCGAGAAGCCGCATGCCTTCTATTTCGGTGCTGCTGACCTTTCTGACCATTGCCCCGGTCTCGTTGGTAAGACCTTCACCGAGATTCAGGAGGATGTTGCCCTGTCCTGCCGGGAAAGTATATCGTTCGGCCGATGTCCTTGTGGTGGCTGAGACTTCCGTCCTTATCCCGTAGGCTGTCAGGAGATTTGTATAGTATCCTGGCCCGGCCTTTTCATCAGTGTATTCGGAGCCATAGAGCCTGTAATCCACCTGCAGCGGACCAGATGTGGCCATGGTCAGCAGTGACCCGAGTTCCGGACAGCCGACACCGCTGAGGTTGACATGGGAAAATCCGGTGAAGAACTTGTTTTCAAAGCAGTATGGAGTGGACCACCAGCGGCTGTCCTTGTCATAGACATTAAGTTCCGACCCCATCACATTGAAAGGTGAGACGGACATCATTCCGTTGGGGCATACCGCCCCGGGATTGGTGGTGCCGAAATTTGTCGTGCCTATGAAAGGGTCAACATACTGCAGGACATTGTCATCGGTGTCGGAAGCCGTTCCGGCGGATGCCGGAATGGCTGCTGCCGTCAGTGCCAGATACAATGCCGGGATTATCAGTTTCATAGAATCTTGTTCATGTGGTTTTTACTAAAGGATGCTTGTCCTTTTTGTGAATTCGATTATTTCAGGAATGTATCCGAAGGCGAGTCCGGTAACCGTGTCGGCGCATCCGTAGTATACTGCCACCCTTCCCGTCTCCGGATCGTGGAGTGATGCGCAAGGGAAACATACGTTCGGCACATCTCCTGTGCATTCGTACAGGGTCTCAGGGTGAAGGAGGTAAGGGCCTGTGCGTGCAATCACTTTCCATGGCTGTTCAAGGTCGAGCAGGGCCGAGCCGAAGGAGTAGTTGTATCCCTGGCATGTGCGGTGTACCCCGTGGTAGAACAGCAGCCATCCTTCAGAAGTCTCGATAGGGACAGGGCCCGCACCTATCTTGCAGCACTGCCATGCGCTTTTCTCGAAATCCGAAGGTCCCATGACGAAACGGTGCCTTCCCCAGAATTCAAGGTCCGGTGACTCCGAGTAGAAGATGTCCCCGAACGGAGTGTGTCCGGTGTCGCTCGGGCGTGAAAGCAGGGCGTAGCGGCCGTTTATCTTCCGAGGGAAGAGAACTCCGTTGCGGTTATATGGCAGGAAGGCGTTTTCGAGCTGGTGGAATGTCTTGAAGTCTTCTGTCCAGGCCACTCCGATTGTAGGTCCGTGGTAGCCGTTGCACCAGGTCACATAGTACCTGTCGTCAATCTTGCATACGCGCGGGTCATATCCGTAGACCCATTCCCCGACCTCCGGAATGTCGCAGTCGAATCTGAGCGGCTCCGGACTGAGCTCCCATTTGAGACCGTCCTTGGAGAATCCGGTGTGGAGTGTCATCCTGATGTTGGTGTCATCGACACGGAACACACCGGCATACCCGTCGCCGAACGGAACCACGGCAGAGTTGAATATGCTGTTGGATATAGGGAGAAGGTTGCGTGGAATCACAGGATTGGCTGAATACCTCCACATGATGTCATTGCGGCCTGCAGGCCTGTCTTCCCAAGGCATTCCAGGAAGCGGACTGCCTTCGATTCTGATTTTGCTTTCCATTGTTCTATGTTGTTTGATTGATTTTTCCGTACTGATAAGGGAATGTCTTCCGTCATTTTTTCGTATTGTCAGGATAGCTGAACGGCAGGAACCTCGTCATGATGAACACAGGTATCACAGCAGCCATCACCACTATGAAGAACATCTTGTATCCGAGGGCGTCGCTGAGGAAGCCCGACACGGCTCCAGTCAGCATCACCGAAAGATTCATTATGCCGGATGCGAATGCATAGTGCGCCATCTGGTGCTTTCCAGGGGCTACCTGCTGCATCATGAAAAGGGTCAGTCCCACGAAACCGAAGCCGTAGGCAAAATATTCGAACACGATTCCGGTACCTATGAGAATGATGGATTCAGGCTGCGTCCATGCGAACCATGTATATACCAGGAACGGGATGTTGAATATGCATACCAGTGAAAACAGTGATTTTTTCAGTCCCCTGTGGGCAATATAGTATCCTGCCAGCAGGGAACCGAGGACAAATGCAGCCGCGCCGAATGTCCCGTAATATGTTCCTATCTGCTTTTCGTTGAGACCGAGACCTCCGACGGCCCTGTCTGCCTTCAGGAAAAGAGGGACTATCTTCATCACGAACCCTTCACCGAGGCGGTAGAATATTATGAATGCTATGTAGAGCCAGATGTGCTTCTTGGTGAAGAAGTCCCTTATCATGGCCCATAATTCGGACAGGATGTCCCCTGCTGCCTTCCTTGAGGTGTCCCCGGCGGCTTTCTGCGTGGACGGCAGGGAAAATCTGTGCCAGCAGCTCAGGAGGATGAGTATTGCACAGCAGGCAGCCATTATTATGGTCCATGCCGGAAGTGCCGCTTCCTGTTCCGTCATTCCTCCTTTCCTGAAATGGTCGATGAGGAGTCCTGCCACATACACCAGCAGCCCTGTCGAAAGCAGCTTTGCAAGGTTGTAGAACGCTCCTTGCCAGCCTATGTACTTGGCCTGGTCCGTCTTCGACAGCTCTTCCATATACAGTCCGTCAAGCGCGATGTCATGCGTGGCCCCGCTCAGGGCTATCACCGCAAGGATGGCGATGGACACGGCAAAGAAATGCGGCAGATGCAGGGCAAGGGCGACAAGCCCGAACCCTACGCCTGAAATCATCTGAGTGGTGACCACAAAGAATTTTTTTGTCTTGAAGATTTCCAGGAAGGGGCTCCACAGGAATTTCAGTGTCCACGGCATCATTATGACCGATGTCCACAATGCCACCTGGCTGTCCGCTATGCCCAGCCCGCTGAACATCAGCACGCATACCATGTTCAATACGACGAACGGCATTCCCATGGCGAAATATGCGCTCGGAACCCATCTCAGCGGAGAATGTCTTGTCTGGTCTTTTGTCTCCATCAATTAATGAAATGTTCAGATTTTCAGATAATAATATGTCTTCTTCCATGAAACACGGCCTGTCATGATGCCGGACCGCATTACACTATTACGGGCAAATATACGCAGAAGCCGAGAGCAATGCAAATGCGGAAGCATTTTGACTGGCTCATTCCGCGACAGACAGAAGACTTCATGTCTTATGGATGTTGCGGGATGGGCCAGGCATACAAGCCGTCAGGCTTGCATTGCCGAGGCGTGAACAGTATATGTGGCCGCCAGGCCAAATATAGCAAGAAACTTCGGCAATGCGAACAATCTTTGGAAAATGTATTTTCCGGTAACGGCATTTGCCATTTGTCAGGTTTTGCGGATAGCCATATTATGTTTTATAAATCAGGAATATTTTGATTTATTCAATAAATAGTACAACCATAATTTATGCGGCAGACATTGATGTTTGAATAAAAAATTGTAATATCGCATCCAGCCGGCAATATTGAAGATGAAAACAATCCCCCCTATAAGATAAATGTCATGCCGGCAACGGAGTTTTGAATAATGGAACGGGAGGTTTGGGAAACTGTTTGAAAATATATGGAATCACCAGAATTGAGCATTGTCACGGACCGGCTCATACTGCGGCCGTGGCGGGAATCCGACGCCGGATCTTTGTACAAATATGCCAGTGACCCCGAGATAGGCCTGGCGGCAGGATGGCCGCCCCATACTTCCGTAGAAGGCAGCTTAGAGGTAATCCGTACGGTATTTTCCGCCCCGGAGACCTACGCAGTGGTCCTGAAGGAGACCGGTGAGCCTGTCGGAAGCGCGGGAATCATGTCCGGGGAAGGTCTGCACAGTGCGGAAATGAAAGCGGACGAGGGCGAGATAGGCTACTGGATAGGCAGACCGTACTGGGGCCGGGGCCTGATTCCGGAGGCGGTGGAATGTCTGCTGCGGCGGTGCTTCGAAGATCTGGGCATGTCTGCTGTGTGGTGCGGTTATTATGACGGAAATGTGAAGTCCCGCCGCGTGATGGACAAATGCGGCTTCCGTTTCCACCACACCGAAGAAGGCAATACCTCCCCCTTAGGAGACATCCGCACGGAATATTTCATGAAGATTACGAAAGAAGAATGGCAGGAGAGAAAAAAGTGCATGAATACGGGATAAGGAGACTTGCCGAAAGCGACATCCCGCATCTGCGGGAACTGTTCCGCTCCACCGTCCTGTGCGTGAATTCCAAGGACTACACCGACGAGGAATGTAAAGACTGGGCATCGTGCGGAGACAGTACGGAACACTGGAAAAACCTTTTGTCAAAAAATGACTTTTTCGCTGCTCTCGATGGTGTCGGTAATATCATCGGCTTCTCGTCAATGAATGCAGAAGGGCATCTGCATTCACTTTTCGTACACAAGGACTGGCAGAGGAAAGGCGTGGGCGCACTGCTGCTTTCGGAAGCCGAAAGGATGGCTACGGCATATGGTGCGGAAAAAATAACTTCCGAGGTCAGCATCACTGCCCGGCCGTTCTTTGAAAGACGCGGCTACAGGACAGTGAAGGAGCAGAAGGCGAAGGCAAACAGGATGTATCTGACAAATTATGTGATGGAAAAGCCCTGCGGAATAAGAATTTTGCCGGTAAAAGACGATAAAAAACGATATATGGACCTTCTTCTTGTCGGTGACGAACAGGAATCCATGATTGACAGGTATCTGGAGCGGGGCGAAATGTATGTGATGTCGGATATGTCGGGGACGCCGGCTGCCGTTGCAGTAGTCACGGATGAAGGTGACGGAGTGCTGGAACTGAAAAACATAGCCGTAGACCCGCGTTTCCACAGGAAAGGATACGGACGGGAAATGATTGAATATCTGTGCCGGCATTACAGGGGACGCTTCCGGGTCCTGACCGCAGGGACTGGAGACAGCCGTAAGACCATGTCATTTTACATGAACTGCGGATTCACCTGGTCGCATACCGTGGAGGATTTCTTCGTAAAGAATTATGACCACCCCATAATCGAGGAGGGCAAGGTCCTGAAGGATATGGTTTATTTCAGACGGAACATATAGGGCGGATGAACGCCAGGGACAATTCCAGGACATCATTCGGAAAAATTTTGAATTTTTTTTGATATCCGGGGGTCCGGCCCATCGGGTCATGTGTCTATTTCTATGTCTGACGCGAAAAACAGGAGCATCGGACATGGATTATGGCAGTCATGCCGGAAAATTTATGACAATGGACACATACCTTCTGATCAAATATTTCAAGTGTACCGCTTCTCGCGAAGAGGAGGCGGAAGTGAGGAGATGGCTTGCGGATGACCCTGACGGCAGCCATGCCCGGCAGTACAGGGAGGCTCATCTGATTTTTTCCGGGATGGTGGTGCACGGGGACGGGACTGACGCTCCGGCCAGGACCAGAAGACAGGTTCCGTTGAGAAAGATATTCTATTCGGTTGCCGTTGCTGCCTCCGTTGCCATTGTTGCGGCTGTTTCTTTTTCATGGTCAAGATATGAAACCCTTGAGCGTCTTGCCTCCAGGACAGAGACTGTCAAGGTGCCTGCCGGAAGGAGTATGGAAATGACGCTTGAGGACGGCACTGAGATCTGGCTCAATGCCGGGACCGAGATAGAATATCCTTCAGTTTTTTCAAGGAAGGCGCGTACTGTCAAACTCATTTCCGGAGAGGTCATGTTCGATGTGAGCCGGGATGAGGACAGGCCGTTCGTGGTCGAGACTTTTGCGTCTACCATTTCAGTGCTTGGCACGAAGTTCAATGTGGCGGTGGACGAGGAGAACAATGACTTCTCCGCCGCCTTGCTGAGAGGCTCGATAAAGGTTTCCAGCAAGCTGTCAGAAGATGAAGAGTTCATTTTGGAGCCGAATGATATGGTGAAGATGACCGGAAACCATCTTTATGTCGGCAAGATTGAAGATACCGGCAGCGTAGGGTGCTGGACAAGAGGTCTCATTGATGTGGCCGGAGTGCCTTTCGATGAACTCATGAGGAAACTGGAACTTGTATATGATGTTGAGATAATCATTGACAGGGAGGATCTTCCCGAAGTGCGGTACACTTGGGGCAAGATCCGTATATCGGAAGGGCTGGATCATGCCTTGTCTGTCTTGGCGAAAGCTTCCGATTTTACATGGGAGCGTGACATGGAAACAGGTATTGTTCTGATAAGGTAGCCATTGCTCCGGATAATGACCATAAAAATTGATGACACTGGACTATGTATGGATGAAAAACGGACCTGAATGATGCCATGCGGCACATGAAAAGGAAGGGGATATGAGTGTCGGGCGAAAAATGACTTCATATCCACTTCCTGAGCGTGACAGAACAAGATTAATTGATACTATCACTAATAATTACAAATTTATGAATAATTGTCTATTTAACAAAATCGGCAGGCTGCTGGCTGCCGTGATCTTGCCTTTCCTCATGTCCGTGACCGCGGCAAAGGCACAGACTCCGGCCCGCATCACTCTCAAGATGGACAATGCTCCTTTGCAGGAGGTCCTGGATGCGATTGAACAGCAGTCCCAGTATCTTTTCCTGATAGACCAGGTCGATGTGAAGATGGCCGTGAGCGTCAATGTCGAGAACCAGCCTGTGGCTGTGGCCCTTGACCAGATTTTCGGCGGAACCGGCATTTCCTGGGAAATTCAGGGCACAAACATCTACATTTCCAGAAAGGTTCAGACGACAGTCTCCGGGGGGGGCATAGGGAACATTGTCTCCGGAACGGTCATTGATTCCTACGGCACACCTGTCATAGGGGTCGGGGTCATAATAAAGGGCACGACCACCGGTGCCAGCACCGACCTTGACGGAAAGTTTTCCTTTGAGCTTCCGGAGGGCATGGAATCAGGCACCCTGGAGTTTTCATGCCTGGGATACAAGACCGTTGAATTTCCTGTAGGCACAAGGAGGCTTTTCAATGTCACCCTTGAAGATGATTCCATCATGATGGAGGGGACTGTTGTCACTGCACTCGGCATCAGGCGTGCGGAGAAGGCTCTTTCCTATAATGTGCAGGAAGTGAAGTCCGACGAACTCCTGGCCAACAAGGACGCCAATTTCGTCAATTCCCTGAACGGAAAGGTTGCCGGTCTTGTGATAAATGCCTCTTCTTCCGGAGTCGGCGGTGCCTCCAAGGTGGTAATGCGTGGACAGAAGTCCATAGAGCAGTCTTCCAATGCGCTTTATGTGATAGACGGTGTGCCGATGTACACCATGGCAAAGGAAGGCGGCACAGAGTTCGGTTCGCAGGGAACCACTGACCCTATCGCCGACATCAACCCTGAGGACATCGAGTCCATGACGGTCCTGACCGGTGCCGCCGCTGCCGCCCTCTATGGTTCTGATGCAGCCAACGGTGCCATTGTCATCACCACAAAGCAGGGCAAGGAAGGAAAGACTTCAATTACAGTTACAAGCAACACCGAGGTCTTCACCCCGTTTGTGCTTCCCCGTTTCCAGAACTCCTATGGAACAGGCAATCTGATGTCCTCTACCGGTGCTTCCTATTACAGCTGGGGCAACAGGCTGAACGAGGCCAACTACATGGGCTATGATCCACGGAAGGATTATTTCCAGACCGGAGTGACAGGCACAGAAAGCGTTTCTCTCTCTACCGGCACGGAGAAAAACCAGCTCTACCTTTCCGCTGCGGCGGTTAATTCCAGGGGCATTGTTCCGAACAACAGGTACGACAGGTACAATTTTACCTTCAGGAACACGACTTCCTTCTTCAATGACAAGATGAAACTGGACATCGGTGCAAGCTATATTCTCCAGAATGACCGCAACATGACCAACCAGGGTACATACAGCAACCCTATTGTCGGCGCATACCTTTTCCCTCGCGGAAATGACTGGGAGGACATAAAGATGTACGAGAGATGGGATTCTTCCCGCAGCCTCTATACCCAGTACTGGCCGATGGGAGCGGCAGGTCTCACAATGCAGAACCCTTACTGGATCAACTACCGTAACCTGCGTGAGAACAAGAAGGACCGCTACATGCTGAATGCCGGTCTTTCATATCAGATTCTCGACTGGCTCAGCGTGTCGGGGCGCATAAGGATAGACAATTCCGTCAATACATATACGGAAAAATACTATGCTTCCACCAACAATACCCTGACTGAACTTTCAAACAGGGGACTTTATTCCGTGGCCGAGTCCAAGGACAAGCAGATATACGGCGATGTTCTCGTGAACATCAACAAGACATGGACCGACTGGAGTCTGCAGGCTACTGCTGGTGCTTCTTTCACTGACATGCGTTCAGACATGCTCCAGATCAGGGGACCTATCTCGGACGGTACGATAGAAGGAGAGACCGCCGGTCTTGCCAATGTCTTCAATGTCATGAACCTCAGCCAGTCCAGGACCACACGCAGCCAGACCGGCTGGAGAGAGCAGACACAGTCCCTTTTCGCATCGGCGGAAATCGGCTTCAAGGGAGCATATTATCTGACCCTTACCGGCCGCGGTGACTGGCCGTCCCAGCTTGCCGGACCTAACTCCAACCAGAAGGCCTTCTTCTATCCTTCAGTGGGAGCATCTGTTGTGCTTTCGGAGATCATCCCGAACATGCCTGCGCTTCTTGAATATGTGAAGATCCGCGGTTCATGGGCTTCAGTCGGCGTGGCTTTCGAACGCTTCATCGCCAATCCGCAATATTCCTGGAATTCCGAAAACAATTCCTGGAACACCCAGACCCAGTATCCTCTCTACAACCTCAAGCCTGAGAGGACATCTTCATGGGAAGTCGGCCTTACCATGCGTTTCCTCAAGTATTTCAATCTGGACGCCACCTATTACCATGCACTCACATCCAACCAGACCTTCGACCCTAAGATTTCCGTAGGTTCAGGCTGGTCCAACATGTATGTGCAGTCGGGAAGTGTCCTGAACAACGGTGTCGAACTCGCCCTCGGTTTTGACAACACCTGGGGAATCTTCACCTGGAACAGCAATTTCACCTTCTCCACCAACCATAACAAGATTCTTTCCCTTGCTGATGACATCGTGGTTGAAGGTGTGCACCTCAGCATCGACCAGCTTGACATGAACGGTCTTGACCAGGCGCACTTCATTCTCCGTGAAGGAGGTTCGCTCGGCGACCTGTATTCCCTTGTGGACCTGAAGAGGGACAGCAACGGTGCCATCTATGTGGATGAGACAGGGGCGGTGACCAAGGAGAACATCACGGATCCGTCCAGATACATAAAGCTAGGCAGCGTGCTTCCGAAGGCCAATCTTGCATGGAACAACAATTTCCGCATCGGAAACTTCAATGTCGGCTTCCTCATCACAGCCCGTCTCGGAGGCATAGTCTATTCCAAGACGCAGGCCATGATTGACGGTTTCGGCGTGTCCGAGGCTTCTGCCCTTGCAAGGGACAACGGCGGGGTGTACATCAACAACGGTGACCTCGTAAATGCCCAGTCTTGGTATCAGACTGTGGGGGAATCTTCTCCGGTGCCGCAGTATTACACCTATTCTGCGACAAATGTGAGGCTTCAGGAGGCTTCCGTCGGCTACACTTTCCCTCGCAAGATGCTGAACGATGTCTGCGAACTTACCCTCCAGCTTGTGGGGCGTAATCTGTGGATGATCTACAACAAGGCTCCTTTCGATCCCGAGTCCATTGCCACGACAGGCAACTACTATCAGGGTATCGACTACTTCATGATGCCGAGCACAAGGAACTTCGGCTTCAACATCAGACTTAAATTCTAAGGAGGCTGCATTATGGTGAAAAATATTACAAACAAAATCTTTTTGGGGCTTGCCGCATTGGCCGGCACAGCCTGCACAGCCAATTATCTGGATATAAACACCAATCCATACGAAGTCTCCCGTGACCAGATGGAGGCTGACGGATACGGTCTCGGCGCCGCATTGAACGGAATGGCTTCCGTGGTGATCTCGACAGACCGCAATACTGCCCAGATGACTGACAACCTGCTCGGATGCACCCAGGGGGGATATTTCGGTGATACCGGATCATGGCCGTATACCATATCCCAGTTCAATGCCACCGATGACTGGACGAGGGTGCTTCTTGCCAGCGATGAGGTGATCCCTCTTCTTTATTCCAATTATACTGAATTGAAGAGAATCACGGACAATCCTGTGGCACTTGCCATCGGGGATATCCTGAAGGTTGCCGCCATGCACCGCGTGGCTGACACATATGGCCCGATTCCTTACACACAGATAGGCACCGACGGGCAGATCGCAGTGCCGTATGATGACCAGAAGACCGTGTATGAGACTATGATCAACGAACTGACTGCAGCGGTGAACACCCTGACCGGATACAGGACATCTTCGATACCGTCTACGGCAGACTATGTCTACGGCGGCAATGTGGAGAAATGGGCACGGTTCGGGAATTCCCTCAAGCTGCGCCTTGCAATGCGCATAGTCAATGCGGATGGGGAATTTGCCAAGGCTGCTGCCGAGTCTGCCGTCAATCATGAAATCGGAGTGATTGAGAGCAATGATGACAATGCGAAGTTCTCCGTGTTTGCCACCTATGGCAACCCGATTTATTCTTCAGCATGGTACAATCCTGCCCAGATCACCGGGCATACATGCCTTACCGGCGGTGAGTCCCATGCATCTGCCGACATCACGAGCTACATGAACGCATATCAGGATCCGCGCCGTCCGGCCTATTTCATCGCCTCTGAATGGGAGGGCCAGACATATTGCGGCATCCGCCGCGGCATTGTCCGTCCCGACATTGATGAGGCCGGTCACATGTATTCCGGCATCAACATCACTTCCTCCACTCCTCTTGTATGGATGAATGCTGCCGAAGTGGCTTTCCTCAAAGCCGAGGCCGCCGGTGTGTACGGCATGAACATGGGAGGCGGCACTGCGCAGGATTACTATGAGGAAGGCGTAAGGCTTTCATTTGAACAGTACGGCGTGACCGGTGTTGACGCTTATCTCGCCCAGTCCGATCCTGTGACCGTGTCTTATACAGACCCATGGACGACAGACAATCCGAACGGCACAGTCAGCCCTATCACCGCTCCTTCCGTACAGTGGAAGAATGATTCCGACATGCAGAAAAGGATCATCACCCAGAAATGGATAGCCAACTGGATCATCGGCCACGAGGCATGGTCTGACTATCGCCGCACCGGCTTCCCTGAACTTTTCCCCGCCAGCACGGCCGGAAACCTTTCAAACGGTGTCGTGGACTCTTCCCGCGGTGCCAGAAGGATGCCGTATCCTCAGGGCGAGTATACCAACAACCAGTACATGCCTGAAGCAGTGGCATCCCTCGGCGGCCCTGACAATATGGCCACAGACCTCTGGTGGGCAAAGAAAAACTGATAACTGAACAAATAATGAAAAGAACAATGAATATTACCGGCAGAAATAAACACGCGCTCCCGTCCGTCTGCGCCGGCCTGCTCGCGCTCTCCAGCCTGTCCTCCTGCTCAGACTGGACGCGTCCGGAGAGCGTTGAGATCCATGCCCCGACACTCGAGGAGCAGGACCCCGAACTGTATGCGCAGTACCTGCAGAACCTGAGGGAATACAAAAGCAGCGACCACAAGATGGTCTTCGGTTGGTTTGACAACAGCGCCTCCGCCCCGGCTGGCCAGTCGGACAGGCTTGCTGCTCTCCCGGACAGCCTTGACGCCGTGGTGCTGATGTATCCTGATCAGATTGATTCATGGGAACTGGATGAGATGCGCAGCATCCGTCAGGACAAGGGCACCAGGGTACTCTATACGATAGATTACGCCACCCTCCTCTCTGACTGGGAGGCCACCCTTCCTTCTGACGGCGACGCTTCCGGTGACGGCTCCTCTGACGGAGACAGCCAGGGAGGTGACGGCACTGCAGGCGATGCCTTATCCGATGAAGACTCGGAGTCCGCTGACGGCTTCCTCACCTGGCTCGGCAGCAGGCTTGACAGCCTCCTTCCCATGTGTGCGGAACACGGCTTCGACGGCATCACCGTATGGTACGACCCTGTGAACACCTCGCACCTTCCCGATGCCGAAAAGGCCCTTCAGGAAGCCCGCCAGTTCGCCTTCGAAAGCCGCATCAAGTCCTGGCTCGACTCCAATCCGGACAAACTCTTTTTCCTGGAAAGCAATTGCCCCGGACTCATCAGTGAAACTGGACTTGTCGAAAACGCCGACTACATAGTGGTCCATACAGAGTCTGCAGAGAACATGATGGAACTTGAAGCCATTGTCAGAAATACGCTCATAAACGATGTCCCTTCCGACAGGTTCATCACGCTTGTCGAGAGCACGGCGCCGGGCGACACCCGCACAGGCTATATCCAGGACGCTTCAGGCGAAAATGTCGAGGCTGTAAATGAAGTTGCATGGTGGACACTTGAGCCTGAATCCGGTCTGACAAAGGCCGGAATGGGCATCAGAAACATCCAGAACGGATACTTCAATGATACCAGCTATGTCCCGTCACGCAGAGCGATAACAATACTCAATTCTTATTCAAACCGTTAGGATAACATGAAGACACATATATCAGGAATAACCGCACTTGTCCTGTCGCTTGCGGCAGCGGCAGGATGTCAGCAGAAGGAATGGACATACGAGAACCAGATGTTCATTTCCGGAAGCCGTGTCACGAATACGATCCTCAAGTCGAGTGTCCAGACTGCCGAAATGCAGGTCGTGGCTGCCGTGGCAAAGCCGGTGGAGTCCACAGTGCATGTCGCTTTTGTAGCGGACGCTTCTCTGGTGGATACTTACAATCTGGCATATTATGACAATGCAGTAGTGCTGCCGGAGGAAAACTATACGATTGCTTCTAATTCGGCAAGCATAGATGCAGGGATGACTGAGTCCATGCCTGTGCACATAGAATTCACCGGACTTGACAAGCTGTCCCTTGACAGGGCTTATGTGCTCCCTGTGACGATAGCCTCTGCCGACATGCCGGTGCTAAGCTCCGCAAGCACAAGCTATTTCGTCTTCAGAGGCGGATCCATCATCAATGTGGTGGCAGACATGGAAAAGTCCAATTATATAAGCTTCAATTCATTTGAAACAGGTGCCGCAAGCACGGTTCCGTTCAGGACCATCACTGACTTCACTATGGAAGCCATGATCAATGTGAGGGAGTTTGTTCCTGGAATACAGAGTGTAATGGGAATGGAAGGCAACCTTCTCATAAGGATAAGCGACAACGGCCTTGAGCCTAACCAGCTTCAGGTTGTCACACCGGCAGGCAATGTGCCTACTACGGATGTCGGAGCTGATGTATGTGCCCTGACTCCGGGGGAATGGACTCATGTTGCCGTCACAGGAAATTCCGCCACCAATGAGGTGATAATATATTTCAACGGCACTGAAGCCTACAGGCGGACGATGCCTTCATCATGGGGAACCATTGACCTCGTGAGCCCGAAGAATTCCGACAGGGGGAACCAGTATTTCCATATCGGCTATTCATATGCTTCGGGCCGGGAACTCGACGGAATGATCTGCGAGTGCAGGATATGGAATACCGTGAGGACTCGGGAGCAGATTGCCGCCAGCCAGTATGAAGTGGATCCAAAATCTGAAGGACTCATCGGCTACTGGAAATTTGACGAAGGACAAGGCAGCACCATCACCGACTATACTGAAAACGGAAACAACGGTCAGGCCAATGATTCTGACCTGCTGTGGGTGCCCGTTTCCATTCCGGCAATTGGAGAATGAAATGACAATTCATAATCACATAAGATGAATAAAGCAATGAAAATATATTCTGCCCTTGCAGCCGCAGCCATGAGCCTCGTAATTATGGACTCATGCACGGAAACCGTAGAGGTTGACGCAGGGCTTGACAAATCCCGTCTGGAAAACACAGTTGCGTTGACAGGTTCCTTCAAGGTCCTGAACAATCCGAGGATGCGGGCAGTGGAAATCCATGAGCAGCCTGTGACCCTGCAGCTCCAGGCCACCTTGAGCAATTCGCATGACGCGATTGCGGAATTCATTTTCACGGCCGCCACGGATGATGACCTCGTGTCGGCATATAATTCTGCGCATGAGACTGATTTTCCGGGGCTTCCTGTGGAAAATGTCAAGATCGAGGATGACGGTCTGATAGCCATAGCACCGGGAGACAGGCTGTCATACGAGTTCGACATGACTGTTTCTCCTGACGGTCTCCAGCAGGGCCGGACCTATGTTCTCCCTGTCAGAACGGTGTCCAATACCCCTGAAGTGAAGGTGACTGACAGGGATACCGTACAATATTTCCTTTTCAGCATGCAGGGGCAAAGGCCGTCTGCAGCCAAGGAAAGCGGAATAGTGAGCATCTGTTACATTGAAAGCGGATACAACCCCCTCAATGCAGGTGAATGGACTCTTGCAACCAGCGGCAAGCCTCTCTTCGACATCGTCCATCTTTTTGCCGCCGACATAAAATTCGACTCAGAAACCGGGAAAGTCTACATCGACCTGAACAACAACATAAAGGCAGTCCTCGAAAACAGGGACAAATACATCAAACCGCTTCAGGACAAGGGCATGAAGGTCTGTCTGACCTTCCTGCCCGGGGGTGACGGCGTAGGCCAGTCCAATCTGACTGATGCCGACATCCATAGCCTTGCCGCTGAAATCAAGGCTCTCATAAAAGCCTATGGACTTGACGGAGTGGATTTTGATGAAGAACATGCAAATTACTCCGACAATCCGCAGCCCGGATTCGAACCCAACGGCCCTATGCCATATGAAAAGCTCTGCTATGAAGTCAAAAGGCTGCTTCCGGACAAACTGCTTACAGTCTATTATATCGGTTCCGGCATGAACAGCGGTTTTCCGTATGACATAGCCGGTCTTGAACCTGGAGATTTTATTGACTATTCATATTGGGCACAATATGGAGACTGGAGCGAAGCCTATACGACCATCAAAGGAATGGACAGGAAGCAATGGGGACCGCATTCTGTCGGATTCGGCCCTCTTGGTGCCGATCCTCAGGACAATTATCTGCGGCAGTTGAGAGCCGACGGTTATGGAGTGCAGGTTGTATACAATCTCGTCACAAAAGACGGCAATGCATCCGCAGGGTCATATCAGTCTATTCTGGGGCTGATAGCAAACAGACTGTATGATGAGTCTGTCGTTCATTCCGGAATTGACCATGAAGTTGACTGGTAATAATATTGGAAAATTATGAAGAACAAGATATTCAATATTCTGATTTTCAGCACAATGTCATTGTTTACAATGGCATGTTCTGAAGGGAATGGGACCCCGGAGAATGTCGGGGGCGATTCCACGATTGCTCTCAGTGTGCAGTCTGTCACCTTTTTGAATGACGGTTCACCTGCAGAAGGCAGTGCCGCATCTGTCACTGTGGAAAGCAGCGGCGAATGGAGACTCATAGGGAAGGATACCTGGTGCCATCCGAGCGTGACTTCCGGAAAAAGCGGGGATGCCGTGATTTTCACTGCCGATGCCAATGCCGGTTCCGGGGAAATCCGTACAGAAGAATTCTCATTCGTATGCGGCAGCCGAACTGAAAAGCTGTATGTGGTACAGAAGGAAGATGATGTCATCACTTTCTTCAAGGACCGTTACGAAGTGGGTAGAAACGGCTATCGGATAGGTGTGAACATCAGTTCCAACCAGCCTGTCACCTGGACAATCCCGGAGGATTGCCGAGGGTGGATTACACATGTGGAGGATATGGACGCCACTGCTTCTGATGTGTATGTCTTCTACTTTGACATCGCAGCCACAGACCAGTACAATGTGCGTGAAGGCCGGATTTCCTTCACTGCCGGCGGAACTACCAAAGATATAACAATATCACAGGATAAGAATCTGCTTTTGAGGACAACAGGTTCATCATCTTCTTATATTCTTGAACAGGGTACCCCGGTAGAAATTATTGTTGAGACAAATGTGGCCTATACCATGAGTTTCTCTTCCGGAAGCCGACCTTCATGGCTGACCTGTCAGAACGATGCTGATGCAGGTACGGCTCCGGACGATGTGACAAAACGCACAATAACTGTTTCTGCAAATGTAGCACCGGAAACTTCATCAAAGGCAGAGCAGATAACATTGACTTCGGCCGATGGTTCCCTGTCAGCATCTTTTGCTGTCATACAACGGGGGACAAATCCGATCACAATAAATATACCCGATGAAAATTTCCGTCAGGCACTTGCTGATGCCGGATTTGTTGTTGCAATAGGTTATGAAGCTCCAGAATGTGAAATCACAGAATTGGGCAGAACAAGCAACACATTGGATGTCAGCGGAAAGGGTATCCAATCTCTAGAAGGCCTGAATCATTTTTCAAGAGTAGAAAATCTGGACTGTTCGAATAACAACATAACAAGAGCTGACTTTACCGGCACTTATGTATACAGTGCCAGCGGTCGTGTCGGAACTAATCTAAGCGGTAATCCATGGAAAGAAATTGTATGTACTTCGTATATCAGATATTTAGATTTCAGGAGTTCTTCTCCCGATGTATGTTTTACAGGAAGCAATGGTGATGTATCCAAATCTCTGAAAATTACCGGAGCAACACAACTGCAATATTTTTATATCAGCAACAATCCGAGCCTCACCATACTTGATGTATCTGGATGTTCTTTCCCGTATATGTCATACGGCAATTATTATTTTTCCATACAAGGTGCTGTTCCCGATGGTCTTATGCAATTATATCTGCCGACAGGCACATCTTCAACAGCAGAAGCTTTATGTTCGGGCGTTGAAATCCATGAAGGGCCATCCAATTTATGAATATGGTATAAAATTTAACATAATAATATATTTACCATGAAATTAATGAATATTCTGTTTGCCTTCTTTGCTGCTATGGCCGTCCTTGTCGGATGCAGCGAAGAAGAGCAGGCATCAACACCATACATTGAGACCGGCATTGATGCGGTTACGCTCGCCGGGGATGAAGGAGCATCGGCGTCAGTCAGTCTTACAAGCGACGGGGAATGGTCTGCATCCGTCAGGTACGCTTCTGATACCGATGCAGGCTGGCTCACCCTTTCACCTGAAAGAGGGAACGGCACCGGCCAGCCAGTATCCGTCACATTATCAGCCTCTGAAAATATTTCAGGACAGGAAAGGATCGCCGCTGTCACTTTCACAAGCGGTATAGTCTATACCACAGTGAAAGTGACTCAGGGCATATTCGACAACAGTCCTGTGATTTCCACCATAGCTGATTTCATTGATGCACCATCCGGCACCGCTGCTCTGTATCAGCTTACCGGCGAAGTCACCGGCCTTTCCGGCACTTCATTCACCCTCACAGACGGAGAAAACTCCGTGTCTGTTCCAAGTCTTGCCGTGAGTGAAACTTCTTCAGGTGATGCCATTGCGCAATACGGCATCAAGGACGGGGACAGTGTCACTCTCATCGGCTCAAGGGGAGAAAGCGCAGGTTCTCCGGCAGTCATAGGTGCCTGGTATGTTTCCCATGAGGCAGGTGTGCCTGAAATAGAAAACAAGACCATTGCTGAAATCCAGAAGCTTTCTTCTGGCGTTACTGTCAAGACCTCCGGCCAGGTGCTTGCTCTGGGGACTGATTCATTCATTCTGGGTGATGCACAGAATTTCATAGCGGTGAACAATGGTGATGCAATTTCGGCGGTCAAGCTAAATGACAATGTCGAGCTGCAGGGAACCACCAATTCCCTGTACGGAGTCATCGCCCTCAATGAAGTCTCAATCACATCGTCCGTGGCAGGCGAGCCGCTCACCCTTATCCCGGCCGACCTTTCCGGAAGCTTCTCCGAAATCACTTACGGCTCTATTGTACGCTATGTGAAATATGAAGGAGCCTTGTCTTCCGACGGCACCCTCACCATTGGCAGCAGTACAGGCCGCATGTATCCATCTTCCATCGACCTCTCTTCCCTCCACGGCAAGAACGTCATTCTCGAAGCCTTCTACCTCGGCTCCGAAAACACTGACTTCTACCTCCTCCCCGTAAAGGCTGAAGAGAAGCAGGCGGAATTTTTCTTCAATGTATCCGTAAATGAAATCATAATTCCTGCCGGTGAAACTTCCGTAACATTTACTGTCAATGCATCCCCTTCAGTTTCCTACTCTATTTCAGTCCAACCTGACATGGAATTTTGGGAAGACACATACTCCATTTCTCCTTCAACCGGCGGCAGAGGCACGGCAGAATACACAATTACAGCCTCCTCTGTCAATAACGACACAAGGGCCCATACGGCGGTAATGACAGTCCGTGTCAACAATCAGGATGAGGTCACCTTGGATACCGATTCATATGACATTAAAGTTACCCATGAGCCTGCTTCACAAGGCGGCGGAGAAGAAGGTTCTGCATTTATCAAGGTCACCGAAGCCCTTGACGACTATTCCGGAACCTATCTGATAGTCTTTGAAGAGGCAAACAAGGCATTCGATGGATCACTGTCTAAGAATGATATAGGAGAGACCAATTGCATTGATGTCGGTGTTTCCAACAGCCGGATAGAAGCCACAGAAAGCATGAAGGCTTCCTCCGTAGAGTTTATCAAAGATGGCGAAAAGTATTTTATGAAAACAGCATCAGGGTTATATCTGTTTGTTTCAAATGTACGAGCAAGTGAAATCAGAGGCACTGAAAATTACTCATCTTTTGCTAAAAATAATTATTTGCAGGCGGTTGCATTTGATTCCTCTGTATTTACAATAACAGCAAGATCTAACGGAGTCATGCAGTATGATGCCGGATCTGTAAAATTTTATCTGCCTGATTATACTGCATCAGAAACGTTATACAAACCAGTCCTCTACAAACTTCAATAATATCTGACAATAGTCTGATACCTACAACAATGAGGAGCAGCTTCACATTGAGGCCGTTCCTCATTGCATTTTACGCTGACCGCATAAGTTCCTGCCTCTTCCGAGCAAATATATTCTTCCTCTCTTTGAATAAATTGCGGGACCAAGTGACTTATATTATTCAAAGCAGCGGAGTCATATCTACGGGTGAAATATTGTGCCTGCGAAGGGACCGTGACCGGAGGGAGCGAGATCCCCCCAATAGGGGTCGTGAGCTGTTTATGAGAACGTCCTGTGGACATTCGAAAGCGAACAGCGGGGGTTAAGACGGATTCAGTCTTTCGAAGGAAGACATTTGAGGGTGACCAAAAATGACTTTTGCTCACCCTCATGATTGTTACTTATTGAATGATGGAAGGGATCATTCGGTTATGAATGTGCAGGTTACTTCTTGGGTGTTGCCGTCATTGTCTTCGACATTCACTACACATGTGTGTCTGTCACCGGATTTAGCCCCTCCAAAAGAATTGCAGAAACCGTTGATCAGTCCGTCAAAACTGAAATCGAGTTCTGTCTTGCCGACAATTTCATCTCCTAATAGCATTTCAATGCCAAAAGAATCAACCAAATTTGTAAACAAGACATCCTTATCATTAATAAGATCCAACACATTGGTCCCATTTGATGTACATGCAGGAATATATTTATTTACAAAATCCGTTTGCGATGTAATGGCAATTGTAAATCCTTTGATTCCTGCAGGTGAATCAATGTGTATGGACATAGGAGCTCCTGCAGAAGTAGTGACATCTTCAAAATCCTCATTCCCAGGCCATGTTACGGACAAAGCTGACTTTACGACAGGATTGAATGAGAGAGGCTGAGGGAATTGGAATTCCATGCCGTTATAGTCTGTAACTTTAAGATAGAAATGCTGAGTTCCGGAAAGGTTTTCGATGCTGCTGAGCTGTGCAACAAGGGAAGTGATGTCAAGTTCTGTATCCTTTTTATATCTGAGGGCATCGCCGGTGAGGATGGCACCGTCAGAAATCTCGGAAAGCCATCCGAATGCCTCCGTATCATTGACAAGATCTACAGAACCGGAAATGCCTTTGCTTTCCAGGATGGAAGCCAGAGACTGCGGGACGGTCAGGATGACCGATTTGAGCATTGCTTCTGATTTTATGCTGAGCACGACAGAGAGGTTTTCGTCAAGATCCATGGGTGAAAATCCGGGATTTCCCGGCCATTGTATATCAGGATAAACATATCCGGAATATTCACGCAGGAATTTGCAGACAAGAGCCTCGGAAGTCTGCCCTTCATTATCGGTAACGGTGACAGTGACAGAATGCTCCCCGGCCTTTACCATCATTTCGGCAAGCAGTGCAAGATCCAAAACGGCTTCAGTTTTGCCGACAAGATTCTCTCCTGCAGGAAAGTCTTCGCCGAGCACTGCTTTTAGCCTGGATATGACAGTCTGGTCACCTGTTATGTCCAGGGACTGCGATGCAACCTGAAGGACATCCATAAGAGATTCGTCAATTGCGAGTACAACCGACTTGATCCCGGCTTCTGCCGTAATGGCAAGCCTGGCATCAAGGCTGCCGTCTATAGACATGGTTTCTCCTGAAGAGTTGGCTGTCCAAACAACAGTCGGAGCGGCAGCGGGCTCGGCTACCCTATGGAAAGTGCATGTCTTTTCGTCGTTTTTGTCGTTCTTGTCTGTGACATTGACAATGAAAGAATGGTCGCTTTCCTCGTCGGTGACACCGTTTATCATTTTGACAAGTTCCGTGATGTCGAATTCGACTTCTGTCTTGTCAAGAAGTTTGTCCCCTGCAGGAAGGGATGGAGCCACTTCGGACAAGAATCCGATTACTTTCTGGTCATTGATGAGATCCAGTTCTGGGGAAGTGATTCCCATGCCTGTCAGGATTTTCTCAAGCTGGTCAGAATCCACTGTCACTGTCAGGCTTTTGATGCCGGCAGGGGCAGTGATGTCAAGAACCGCATTGAGATTGTCGTCGATGTTCACTTTGCCGAAAGATGAATTCGAGTCCCAGGCGATGGTCGGGCCGTCCACTTCTTCATCAGGGTTATCGGTTCCCGGATTTTCAGGGGTTTCCGTACCTTGATCCGGATTTTCAGGAAGAGTTTCCTCCTTGTCGCATGAAACCATTGCCATGACGGCAAGGACAGACAGGAGAATAGCTGTAGTCTTTCTCATTATGTTTAAAATTAAAATTGGTCAAACAATTAATTGTCTTTGACTATACATTCAATGGTATCGGGTGTTATGATGACACTTTCTTTCTGGCTGGATGTTAGATATATGGCATTGATGCCGCTTCTTCCAGTCAGATTGATAGTCTTCATATTCGGACATCCGGTAATGTCAAATGAAGCCGGTCCGCTCGCGTATGGATCGTTTCCAGTTATCGCGGAGACATTTGTTCCTGTGATTGTAAGAAGTTTCGAAGAATAGCTGCCTCCCAATGAAATGGTACATGAGTTGTCACCGCAATCAATCCTCTCTATATTGTTACAGTTCATTGGTTGGACTACCGTAACATTATGCAGGCCGGAAAGGTCAGCTTCTTTCAGATTTGGATTGCCATATAAATTGATATTGGTTACCCATGTGAAATATTCTACTCCCTCAATTGATGAGCAATCTGCACTGGATACATTGAATATATAGTAATAATATTTGTCAATTTCCCGGATTTCTTCCTCGGACTTTATTATTACCTCCGTTGAATTGTTGGTCGGATCAATCAGTTCTATCCATTTTTTGTCTGCAAGGGCCTGCCTCATGTTCCTGTCAGGAATGATGCCGGTCTGTATGCCTTCCCTGAGCTGGCTGACACTGACCGTGAAAGAGGCTGTTCCGGCCGGGTCAGAAATGGTGAAGGTGGCATTGCGCATCGGAGTGTCCGACGCTTCGACATTGAATGTTATGTAGTCTATTGAGAGCCCGGGGTTTTCTGCATCTTCAACGGTATTGTTCCTTGTCCATGAGATCCATTCAGGCAAGCCAGATATTTCATATTCCACATTGTAGCTTACGGTCAGGTCAAATTCTGCGGCAGCATCGGAGAAGGATTTCGGCTCTTCAGCCCCGGAGACGGAAAGATAGTCGGTCTGCCCCTGTGAAAAGGATATATCGGAGGACAGGTCGTGCCCGCTGATGGTGAGCACGCTTGAACGCACTTCATAATAAGGATTGGCTGCCACATTGAGAGTCAGTACGGCAGTTCCGAACACATCAGTCCTCTTTTCACATGTTATCCATTGTTCTCCGTTTTCTGAATATGCCAGGTCCAGTTCTTCGGCAGGAATGTTCGTGGACAGTCTGACATATACGGTGCCACCGTCCACGGACATGTCATTCTCCTTGTCTGACACGAGGCTCATGACATATCCGGCCACATTCCTTATTGTGAGTTCCGCTACGGCAGAACCGGTGAATATCTTGTATTTCACCTCCCTGTCGGCATCAGTGTCATTAGGGGCAATCTCAAAGGTGATGACATCACCGTCATGTCCTTCCGCACATGACGGGACGGACCAGTCAGCGCCGCCGGTCATTCGCCAGTCTCCTGAACTTGTGACGGTCACTTCAGCCTTACCTCCATCTTCCGGCACCGATACCGTATTCATGGAAAGGGTGATGGCATCGGAAGAAAGGGGCTTCTCCGGGTCCTGCTTCTCTTCCGTGCAGCCGGACAATATGCCAAATGCGGCGATTGCGGCTGCTGCAAATATTTTTCTTATTCCGATCATATTCGTTTTGTCTGTTTTGGTCATACTTTATTGCGGCCGTTCCAATGCGGTCAGTTCCGTGCTCTCCTTTTCGTAGTAATGGGTTATCTGGGCTATGTTCTGCCCGTAAAGTCCTGCCGCGACATTTCTGCAGCGGTTGACCTGGCTCCTGGTGGCATACCATTCAGGATTGAGAGAAAAGAACATGTAATAGCCGTACCCTTCAGACTTGCGCAGAGCTGCAGTAGCTTCAGAGTCATCTCCTGCTTCATTTGATCCCTGCTGTTTGCTGAGTTCTATTGATGAGCCGGAACACTGGGCAAGAGTCATTCCGCTCATAGGCTCTGCGGCACCTGCCCGGTAGTCGTCTACTGCGAAATCCACAAAGAATCCGGGTTCAACGCCGTCCACGGAAGGAAGGTAGCTGTTTATGTAGCCGAGATAATAAACCATCAGTGTCTTTTCCGGCATGGCTTTCTTTGTTTCATAGAGGAGCCGTGCAGCGGCATCTCTTGACGGTGTGGTGAAAAGAGGATTGCTCAGGTCCGGGCTCGTGTTGGAATATTCGTCATCGAAGCATACCCCGTCCAGCTGATATGTGTCGCAGAATGCGGCAAGCTCACCTGCAAAACTTTCTGCCGCCCTGCGGGACAGCTGCGAAAGCCCGGAGTCGTCATGGTTGCCGAGGACTCCCATAAGGACTTTGATGCCGGCATGCTGCAGTGGCCTGATGTATTCATCCGCATGGTCAAGGATGAACTGTACATCGTCATTGCGATGGAAATATACCCGGTTTTCAGAAGGACTGTAATTGATATTCCCGGAGAAAAGGACTACATAGTCAAAAAACAGAGCCCCGCTCTCAGAGAGCCGGAACTGCAGCGCATTCAACGGGTTCGCGTCACCGAGTTCAAAGAACACGACAGTTTTCACCGCATCATCTCCCTTGTATGTGGAAAGTGTGTTCCTCGTGTCGCGGACAATATAAGTGACACGGTCTCCGCCCTCCTTTATCCCTATGCCGTCAGTTACTGAAGTTATCTTCAGCGGAATGAGATAGGCAGACGATGAAGTCATGCCTTCGAATGCGCTGACGGAAACGGACAGTGGCACCGAATTCCTGTCATCCGGAGCAAGAAGGATGTTGCCGCCATCGGCTATTGTGACATTTGCCTCCGGATAGAGCTCATAGCTGGTGCCGTGGACCTTGTTCCAGGTTTCCAGATATTCTCCGTCATATTCCACCTTGACATCTATTGCCCTGCCCGGTTCCCTGTTCAATGAAAAGCATACCGAGGTTTCCATCCTGTCCTGCCACATGTCCAGGGAGGCTTCAGACGAGGATGTGCCGAGATCAGAGAGCATTCCGACGGTTTCTGTCATGCCGTCAAATGCCGCCTTGTCATAATCTATGTCTATGGCTATCTCCCCGGTGCATCCCTGGATGGACATTCCTCCTGCCACAATGAATGCGGACAGGACGGCTGCCGGAGCAAGCCTTTTAAAAAATATGTTTCTCATGGAATTCATATCAGATTTATGTTCATTAAAGTCCTCTTTCCGGGATTGCCACAGATACCCACTCCGGCTCTGACTCAATTGTCAGGTCATTGCCGTACTGAGAGTAGTCCTTGGCTATTTTCCCTGTGCCGTCATCGAATTTCCAGTAGGCGACAAGCCCTTCCGAATCATTCGCCACTCTGTAGAAATGGTCAGGGGCGTTGATTTCTTCTTCTGTCAAAGCCCTGTTCCACATGCGCAGCTCTGAGAATCTCCCGTCGAAATATCTTGCGTCTTCGAATGAATAGCCGACCCAGAAACAACGCACGATGCTTGTACCCGATTCATTTGAATGCGGAACCGCAAAATTTACGCTCCTGCCGGAAAATGTGCTTTCTGCCTTTTTCTCTCCGTTGATGTACACGGCCACCGCCCCGTCATCGAAGGTCACTGCGATATGGGTCCATTCGCCGACAGGCACACGCATGTCATTGTTCGTCACTTTCTGGTTGCCGTATGGACCCACCACCTGAAGCTGGTTCGGACTGATTCCGCTGTCTCCGAAACGGAGCAGGAATGTGTTCTCGATACCCATGATGGTGGAGATCTGCTTGTCCAATGCATTCGGATAGACAAGTGCCTCCATTGTGAATGCGGACATGTTGCGCACCTGCTCGAATGAGCCCCATTCAGGCCATGCCCTGTTCTCGGACAGGTCACCAACCATATTTATGATGGATGCCCCTCTGAAAATGTAATAGAATGTCCTTTTGCTCTCAAGGAAATCTATGCCGCTGACCTCTGATACGGTAACAGGAAGGACATACCGCTTGTCGAGGTCGAGGGTTCCCGTATTGCTGAATTCCAATGTCACGGGAGTGCTTTCTACTGTTCCGCTGACGATTGAGGCAACAGGATTTTCGATTGTGCAGATTCCTTCAGGCAGCAATTCTGCGTTATTGTCATAGTATGCCTTGCGGTAAGTGTCCAAAAGTTCCGGAGCCGTCCTGAATGTGGCGCTTACATCGTGGTCTTCAGGGGATGCAATGCCTATGGTCAGTTCCCGCGTATAAGAATCGGTTTCGGTTTCCACCAAGATCTGTTCCGTCAATGCGGAGGCAGAAATGAAAGCCTTGTTGTCGTAATGATGTGTCCCTGCATTGTCCTTTCCGCATCCGGCAAGTGCCGCTGCGACGGCAACGCCGGTCATCAGAGATATTATAGTATTGTTTTTCATATCAATATGTCTTATCGTCCGATATGGTTCATCCGTGTTATCGCTTTCCTGATATTCGGGAATACGGCAGCATCCGAGCTGAAATAATCATTGTGTGCATCCGACACTGATATCCCGCATTTTTTGAAACTGTCAGCAGTCATCACCCAGTCAGCAGCACCTTCTATAGCCCTGACGGAATTGCCGTCGGCATCGGCCGTGAACCAGCCTTCGTCTGACAGGGCATTTCCAGGTGCGGCAGCGGCCACTCCGACGATGAACCTGTCAGCCGGGACCCCTTCCACACATGCCTTGCGGATCATCACAGAAAGCTCATCCTTTGAAACCGCCGTTTCCGCATTCACTATTATATATGTGCAGTCGGCAAGTATGCCCGTTTCCGGAAGATTCTGGGGAAGACCGCTGAAAAGCAGAAGTTTGCTTGGATTGGCATCTTTCCAAGCCTTCATGACAGTATTGAAGGCATTCATCCCTCCTGTAAGAATGGCCATGTCTTCATCATTGAGATTGGCCGGTGCATCCCCGCCGTATGCCATCACAATCCCGTCAAATCCGTATTGTCCGCACAGTCCTGCAAGGGATTCCGTACGTTGACGGCAGTAATTGAAAAAATCCTCATTGCCGGTATCCGGTGTATCTGCATCATTCCTGTCTTCTGCAGTTTCAGCATTTTCGGCAGGAGTTTCAGGATGAAGGATTTCCCATTCCGACCTTATGTCGGCATAATCGATCCTGTAAAGAACCTTAGTGCCTTTTCTCTGTGTAACGGTGATTTCGTCCAGGTACTGCGGATGAAGATTCTCCGCATCCGCAAGACAGATGAAGTCAATGCTGTCCGGATATGCAGATGGCCTGTATCCCTGTGAGGTGGGCGCAGCGCCTTTCTGGTTTTCAATTACGGCCATGACCATCTTGTGGTCGCTGCTTTTGTATTCCCTCAGGTTCTGCAGGTACTGCGCATACAGTTCGGGGTCCTGCTCCTCGAGTGTCGGGGCATGGATCTCAACGCTCTCCGGACGCGTCCAGTCTGAGCAGGAGGACAGGCTGGAGAGCGCGAGCAGGCCGGCGCAGACGGACGGGAGCGCGTGTTTATTTCTGCCGGTAATAAACCGTTGTCCGGACCTGTCTCCGGAAATCTTGGCCTGGATCCGTTTCTGCAATAGCCCGGCAGGTCTTCCGTATGGCATGAGAGGCATTGCGTACGGGCATTGCATGCAAATGATCCGGACCCTGTGCGCATGGAGACATTGCATGGCGCATGCGGCAATCATTATGCAATGTCATTGATATTAAGGTGCAGATGTTCCTGTATGTGCACCGCATGAAACTGATATTTATTTTTGCATTTCGGTGGAGAAATCTGTCAGCAGCCTTGCATTTCTGATTCTTTCTTCCTTTTCGAATTCCGCAAGATAACATTCCGTGACGGAGGGGTTGGAATGCCCCAGACTTTCGGAGATGTAGGCTATGTTGGCGCCCTTCCGTTTGAGGACGGTTGCAAATGAGTGTCTGGCCGAGTATGTGGTAAGCGGTTCTATCCCTATTTCTACGGCAATCCTTTTTAGGACCCTGTTGCAGTTGCGGACGACTTTGGCAACGATTTTTTTTGCTTCGGAAACATTTTCATTCCCTGTAGCAAATCTGAACAGCATTGTGTCATCGCTTGTTTTCCGTCCGTTTCCCCATTTGTCTATTATATGTATCATTTCAGAAGTCAGAGCGGCTTTTATCATTCTTGCCTCCCTGGCCGTATTTCTGGTCTTGGTCCGGATGAAACATATTTCACCGTTGATGATATTGCTGTGCCTCAGATAGATGAGATCCCTGAAGTTGATACCGTTGCACAGATAGGAGAATACCCACAGGTCCCTGTACATTTCCGTTTCCGGATTGTCTGTGCCATAGTCCATAAGCTTCTTGATCTCTTCATTGGCAAGTGCCCTCTTCCTCGAACCGGAAGATGTGATTTCATATTTTGTCCTGCCGAACGGGAAAAGGCATTCCTTTATCATGCCGTTATCTTTTGCTGAATTCATTATTGCCCGCAGGAGTCTGAAATATGTTCCCATGCTTGATTTTTTCTTCCTGTCGGCACTCCAGAACCGTTCGCACCCGTATAGCCATTCCGGAGTTATGTCAGAGAAACTGATGTTGTTGCCTGCATATTTTACAAGATTGGCAAGCAGGCTCTGGTATTGCTTCATGGTCCCGATACGCTCTTCCTGTTCCAGCCTGGAGATCTTTTCTTTTATCGCGTCATTTACGCTGACGGAACCCTTGCCAAGCCGTTCCTCCAGAATCTCAAATGAAAACGGTCCGGATGCAAGTATTTCCTTGACTATATTTTTCATTTCGATGAAAATGTCCTCAATGTCATATCTTATGTCTGAGAGATGCCTGCCTTTGGCCGTCGGAAGGCGTGTCCAGTCACTTTCCGAGAGATCATACCCTGCCGGATAATATTTCTGTTTTCTCCGGTATACGATCTGGATTTTTACAGGATACAGTCCTGTCCGTTTCATTCTTCTTGTATCGAGCACGGACAATATCGATACACCGTTTCTGTAATATTTGTACATGGTCAGATTGGATTAAAGGTCGCAGCAAATATACCGTGTTTGAGAAGTCCGGCTCAAGTTCTTCCGGGAAGTATCCGGAGAGATTAAAAAAATCTAAAATTTTTCATCCTGCGTATTCGTGTGGCAATCAGTGTATTTAGTGTGTTTGGATGAAAAATCGGTCAAAAAAATGAGAAAAAAGTTTGAAAAAAAGTTGGAGATAAAGAAAAAAGCAGTACCTTTGCAATCCCGTTCGGAACGAGGGGGCACGGAAGAGGCTGAGGGGAGCGGGAAAAACAGAAAGAGAAAGTTCATTGAAAAGACTGGAAGAAGACAAGAGAAAGTACCGAAAAAAAAGTACGAGCGTCTATTCCGTCCGGGAGACCGGACAGGTGATAATAGAACCGGAGCGACAGGAAAGATAAGAATTGTAATATACAAAGAAGAGTTTGATCCTGGCTCAGGATGAACGCTAGCGGCAGGCCTAACACATGCAAGTCGAGGGGCAGCG
>CALUTY010000011.1 GCA_944323825.1 uncultured Bacteroidales bacterium | reverse complement strand
CAGCCTGGCTATCCTGTTGTTGCGTCGGCTGTCCAGTTCGCTTTGAAGCAGCAGTTCAAGGCCGTCGGAGAATGACATATCAACATATAATTTTCATTTCTTAAATCCAAAATATACGATGTCCATTCCCATATCGCCGACCAAATCACCTTTATTCAGTCTCTTTTTTGTACTTTCTTCTGAGCCGATGGCTTTGAAAATGATGTCAATGATTCTGAGT
Source organism: uncultured Bacteroidales bacterium (assembly GCA_944323825.1). GTDB lineage: Bacteria > Bacteroidota > Bacteroidia > Bacteroidales > UBA932 > Cryptobacteroides. Next base: position 115,484 of record CALUTY010000011.1, on the reverse strand, counting down.
CCCTGGGGATATCTGAATCCTTCATCTCGTCTTCGTCCACGGATATTGATTGATATATACCCCTTGTCCTCTTTCTGACTTCTGAATAGCAGTAAATCTGATTTGAAACCACGATACTTTGTGTTGACTTCACATACATCATAACCAAACTGCCGAAGGTCAAATGGCTTCTGACGGTCAAACGGTGTGAAATAAGGATGGATGGTTATGGTTCCTTCATCAAAGATTTCCTTTAAAATATCTCTTGCCTTCCCATACATAGGATTTCTACCATAACTGAATGATTCTCCCGTTGGTTTTTGTGGCGGAGGCATCGATACGATCCATTTCCTATCATCGGCTGTGTCTGTCAGGAATTCCTTCAATTTAGCCCTATCAAGAGCCTGGTAATTGATATCTATTTCTATGCACTTGAGGTTATTGTCGACAATGATCTGACGTTTTTTACCATCGACTTTATGGCTGACTAGAAATTCTATGAGTAGACGCTCGCCGTTATCCATTACACCTTCCACATCCGGCCGGAAACCATAGCGTTCATCCCACTTCTCCACTTCAACATTGTGTATTCTTACGAGACCAGAGGGAAAAGTGCTGCTAATGGATTGAGGTAACATTATCCGTCCGGTTTCCTGAAGGACTTCTTTGGCGAGCAGGTGGAGTGAAGATTCGTATGCTCCTTCACATTCGAGTCCGTGGGCGTGTGCGAAATGGTGTTCACGAATTTGTCCGGCATTCTTAGCATATAGAGGAGCATTGCAATGGGGGCAGTGACAACCGCACTTCATGCCTTTGGTAACATCATCAACGTGGACGAGGGCTCCGCCTTCATCCAGCGCAAAAGTCAAGAATGCGCCCATAATTAAAATCTCCTCTCTATATATCTCAGGAGTTCTCCATCCAGTTCTTTGGTGCCCTGAGGAGCACGGAGAAAACCGTGTTTTGTAAGATTCTCTTCCGTGAGTTTACCTGATTTGGAGGTAGCCTTAAGGCGAAGCAGAGCATATTTAACCTCGCTCTCATCCTGATTTATACGCTCTTTATCGACCCAAAATTCCTCCTCCTTAACCATCCACTGGTCGTAGCGAACATTGATAGCCTCTACGGTCATTCTGTACTTGATTTCACGATCTTCTGAAACGTAGATGTATATGGTATCGCCGAGGCTGACGTTATATCGACCTTGCTGCCAATGATACTCGCCATACTTCTCCAGACATTCTGCCAGACGAAAAGTACTACGCTTGGCCGTGATAAGCCATTTCTTATGGCTCTCTGGGATGATATGTCCGGCCATATTTACGCGGTTGCTATTGGGGACAATGTCGAGATGGCAATCCATTGCTGCAGCGATACGACAGAGAATGTCGAGACCAGCGGAATACTTTCCTTTCTCGATACGACTCAAATTGGACGCATCAATATCGGCAAGCTGTGCGACCTCCCGAGCGTCCATACGGCGCTCCATCCGAAGGCTCTTAATTTTTGCTCCGATTCGCTCCCGTTCGTTTTCGCGATCTGGGCCATACCAGAAGATGCTAGCCCAGCAATGACATTGATACATACCACGAAAAATCGGCCCCATTATAACAGAAGGGTCGCCCTGGTAATATTTGTCGAAGAGTGCAGCGATAATTTGGCAGTGCTGCTCCTGCATTTCAAAAGGGATTACTCCTGAGAGTCCCAGCGTGAAACGGTCACCTTGTGACGTTTCAATAGTCACCTTATCCAGGCTGACAAATTTACATTTAGTTCTTGTTTCCATAATTCTGCAACAGGGTTAACCTTAAACATCAAGAATTATGAAACAAATATAATAAAAGGCCTTGACTTTACAAATTTACCAAGCGAATTATTGCTATAAGGCCAAAATGTTTCCCTAGGGTCTAAAAGATGATTGCTGAGTTGACAATACTCATTAAATCTTGATTCTAACAAATTTTATTGAATTAAAGCAAGCAACTATAGATGTGGTAAAACTACTATTATTGCTGATTTCATGGAAAAGTGTAGTTTTCAATCCTCATTTTTGATAGAAAAGTGTATAAAGAGAGTCTGATTTGTTGGAAAAAGTGAGAGATAATAGGTATTATTCGCTTGAAAAAATGTAAAGTTCTAAATCGTCACCGACGTTAACACTCAAAGGTTGACTATGAGTTTTCGAGGTAAAGGGCCAAAGTACAAACCGAATATACGTTTGCACTTGCACTTTTGCACTATGGATCACACATTTTGCTTCATATCGGCTTTTCTCTAAAGAAATTTGCTGGTTTTCAAGAAAATCCGTAATTTTGCGCCGTCAATTGAATATAAAAACATAAGTTTACAATGCTGCAAAGAAGAATGAACAACTGGATCACTGTATCGGATCGAGGCATAAAATGCCTTGAGAGATTGTCGTGTGTCCATACTTCGGGCATTGGAGCACTCTATACTTTTGGAGATATTTTCCGACGAACGTTTGATAGACCATCGGGGATACGATGATGCTGGTATCCCGCTGAAACGATAAATGAAAACCGTCGGAGAGTCCTTACCAAACTTTTCGACGGTTTTTGTTTTATGCCTGTTGGTGACGTTCGCACGATGTGCTCTTCTCCGTCAATTCCGTCCACGGGCTGAATTGTAACGTATTATTAACCGCGCAGTGATGCGCATGAATGAAAAGATTATGAATTATAAATTTGACGGAAGCAGGGTGTTCTTTACATCCGACACCCACTTCAACCACACCAATATCATCAGGTTCTGCAACAGGCCATTCAAGGATGTGTCGCACATGAATGAAACGATTATTTCCAACTGGAACCGCGTGGTCGGTCCGGAGGATATCGTGTTCCACCTGGGTGATTTCTGTCTGGGCGGTTCTGCCGAATGGATAAACATACTGAACAGGCTGAACGGGAAAATATACCTTATTTCCGGCAACCACGACATCAAGAACCTGAGGCAGAATTACACGAAATACTTCGAGCAGATAACGATGCAGATGTATATCGAGGTGGATAAACAGAAGATTTATCTGAATCACTGTCCGTTCCTCTGCTATGGCGGCTCATACGATGACACCTGGCAGCTTTTCGGACACGTGCATACCCGAAGGAACAATACCGGAAAGGATGCTTCTCGGCTAAGTATGCTTCTTCCGACACAATATGATGTCGGAGTGGACAACAACGATTTCACTCCGGTTTCATTTGCGCAGGTAAAGGCAATCATAGGGAAACAGATTGAACAATCAAGGAAAGGAGAACAGTAAGATGAAGATACAATACAGGTTTATTGAAATTTAATGGATATACAGAAATGAACGAAAGAAAGATCATAGATAGAAAGTTCTTTGCCGATTTGGCGAAGGAGGTCAACCTGAATGCCTCGCATCTGGAGGCATTGGGAGAAAGCCGTCAATGGGAGATTGTCGTTGGTAGCGATATGCTTGAACGGTTGGTTGAGATTCAACATCGGTTCGAGCAACTGGCCGTAATGGGCGACGATGAGTACCGGGGATTCTATATCGAAGTGCCACGGCCTGTGCCGGAAGAGTGGGGGGATGCCGAGGAATTGGTTGCTTCGGGTGAATATGACAGTCGGGAGGCATTCCTTGCCGATTGGCTTGCATTCAACCCGATGGAGACCAGGTGGTTCCATGTCGCTTCGAGCCGATACGGGGACTCCCTGTCAATCTGTGTTACAGACCGGAAGCGAACCAGTTTTATCATTACGAATGACTCCAAGTGTACGGATACGGAGCCAGATGATACATGGTGCCGAGAGAATCTAACCCGCCTCTTCGACTATCTGCAACGGATGATTGATGTCATTGTCGCTAATCCTGACGGGTTCAACGATTACGTGGCACATAACCTGCCGTACCAACAACGTATAGGACGGATTGCACAAAGGGAATTTAACCGCATAGTGCCGAATTTCAAAATTGAGGTGGAAGATAGGGAAACGGCTATCAAGGCATTGGAGGACTCGGTGTGCGGGCGTTCTGTCCCTCTTTTGGAAACCATGACTATACGAAAGTATTGCACATATTACCGCATTGCCAATGAGGTGTATGAGGCTTATCACCGGAAGCGGGGACTCAAGGGACGTATTCATACAGATCTGCAGGATGTTCCTGAAGAACTGCGTGATGTGCTCTATTACAAGCGGAAGAAGTTCGTGGATGTGACGGAAATGTACGACATTGACAGTCCGGAGGATTTCATGCGGTTCGCAACTGACCATTACGGAGAACTGGGGCTTTCGCGTCTGAATATCTTTGCCTCACACGACCGGCAACAGGGATGGAAAATTGTTGTTTCCAACAGTTATTCTGCCAATGCCGGATTGGCCATTGAAGTAGCGACAGCCTTGTATAAGGCCGGGGCATCGCTGCTGATATATGATGCAGAGAAGCTCTTAAGGATCCTGCTCGAAGAGGATTATGTACGGCTTGTTCCCGATTCCTATCACAACTATATGGGCTATCAGGAAGAAGACTCCGTCTACGAACTGCCGTGGGAATATGAATGTTCGGATGATACTGATTCGGTTCTGACCAAGGAGCAATATCAGGCGATTGTTTCTATTACAGAATGGCAGCAAGAAGAAATGATAAGCCTACATTAAAAAGAGTATGACAGAAAAAACAACACGCAAATTATCGGCACTATATTGAATTAGTGCCGGTAATTTGTTTAAAATTAACTTCTGACAACATTTCAACTGATAGATACTATCATAGCAACAGAATTATCAGGGATAGATGAAAGTGAAGATATTTTGATTGATGGATTGATCAAATATCTTTTGTACCGATTTGCAATATAAAGTTGTATTTTCTGTGTGTTCAAATCTTTTCCGTATTTTTGTTTCGAGTTATTTCTTACTATGGTTCTTATGATACATTTGACTAAAAAGATTATTCTTGATGCGATAAAATATAGTGCATCACTAGGCAATTCCTTCATCAGTGGATGGTGGATTTGTAATGACGATAATACAGCATTTCTTCCCCTCCTTCAGGTTGCAAGGAGAGTATATAATGATGAGTTTGATTATGCTTATGAACTTGATTATGCCGAGACATTCAAAAAACTTGGGATCAATGTCAGACTAAAAAAGATAGCACGTATTTGTTGGAACACAAATGGTTGGACATGTCCTTCCGGACGAATTGGTAAAAGCAAGAATAAGGACTCATATGAATATAAATACGGATTCGGTCACGAGGAATGGTTATTTGACATTGCCAAGACGATAAATGGTTATCATTATGGACATATTCAAGCAGTTGCTTCTTATAAGGAAAATTCACCTTTTGATATCTCTCTCTTTACGATAAACGATAAAACAAAACAGCGTTACTGGGTAGGGGAGATTCTTGATGTAGAACCAGTTTTCAATAAAGAGGCAAAGACTATTCTTAGTGAATACAAGAAAAAGGGTTGGTATGCAGAAATGCAGGAACAACTCAAAGACTACATAGAAAAAATACCTAGTGGATTTGCCTTTAATCTCCGATATAGACCTGAAAATCTCCGAAAATTTGATGTTTTGAGGCCTGTTGATAGAAAAGAACCCAATGTTAAAACAAGCTATTATACATCACTTTATAACCTTAAGACAATTTTCAAACTTGAAGATCATTTCGTCTTTCAACCCGGTTTCCGAACAGAAGAAACTGATATAGATGTCAAAAATGGTTATTCTCGTCGTTCTCATATTTCAAAACGTCATCCAGTTATCCAAAAAGCTCTCTACGATTATCTTGTAAAAGAACAGGGGAAAGAAAATGTTGGTACAGAAAATCTTACTCCTATTGGAACAGAAATCGATATCGTGGCGAAGCATGGTGATGAATATGATCTTTATGAAATCAAGACAATATCAGATATTCGTCTATGTATTCGTGAATCACTCTCACAACTGCTTGAATACGGTCTATACCATACCGATATCAAGGTCCGTAATTACTATATCGTAGGCAGTATTGTGCTTACTGACGATGCACAGAAGTATTTGAATGCTCTTCGTAAAAAGTATCATATTCCGGTTAATTATATTCAGGTTGATACTGAAAACGAAATACATGAATATAAATTGATATGAAGAGAATCCCATTGATGCTAATCTATATATCATAAAATAAAATGAATGAAAATCTTTGTATAGCAATAATAACAACAGCATCTATCTTTGCTGGATTTCTCGTTGCATTCCTTAGTAGTTATCTAACTGCTCGAAATAAGGAATATGACGAGAATAAACTAAAATTTGATACTTTAGGCAGAAAGCTTACACTCTTTAGACAGTTATGTGGATTTATCTGGAATAGTAACTGTTTAAACGAACAAAGAGGTAAACTAAAAGCGAATGAACCTGCATTAGATGAGGATGGAAACGTCAAATCTTTTATGCACACTATTGATGCCTTACATAGGGACCTGAAGCTAAAACAATATAAACAGAATCCCTACATAGATTATAGCGAGGAGGATTTGGATAGGATTAAAATTTTTGTGAATAGCATTTGGTATAACCTTATTCACAAGAACTATCAAGAGGTGCATTTCAGTCAGTTGCTGGATTGTCCAATGGGCATATCTCCAGGTTATTTCACCACTATTCGAAAAGAACTATCATTTGGTAATAGATTCTCAGATGAAGGAATGGATGATAAGGAATTTGGAAATATCGCCGGAAATGTAGAGTGCGAAGTGATTGAGGATATGGAAGTGTTACAATATGAGATACACAAACCCATTGATTGTGATGTGATTGCAATTATCAGATATACAATTATAGTGTCCGTTTCTGGAATCGGTGTACCCTTACTGCTGTTATGGGCAAGGGATTATTTTTTTAATATTGGATGCTGGAATAATTTAATACTGCTTATTGTTTTGGCTGTTTTTTTATACAGCATAGTAATGGCAGCAAAACATACCTATAAACATTTTCAGAAGAAAGAGTCAATTAAAGGCAAAACATATAATTTCAAGCAAATGGTAAACAATTCAAAGCACGAGCAAAAGCTCGATAAAATTAAGAAGCATGAAGATGCTTTCAGGGAGTTTTATAATAGTGCTAAGGATATCTTTAGTAAACTACAGAAGTCAGATCCCTTATCACAGCCTTTTGAAGATAGATGCATTCTTCAAGTATGTCCAGGAAGTAGGGCTGGTGGTAATAACCCAGATGTGATAGAAGTCTTTTGGGGTGGGCAAGCAGTAAAAAGAATAGACAAGAAAAACGGGTTCAAGCTACTTACTGAATCTGGAGTAACACTGTTTTTCTACCTTTTGCCAGATGGTCATGTGACAATAACTTTATATCCGGCACAAACAGAGGCTATACGACCATTAGAGGATTGTATTCTTTTACATAGGTTCGTCAAAGCTACTTGGCTACTAAAAGAAAAGAATCAGAAATCATTATGGCGAGACTTTATGGCATATACTGAATGTACGTCTCTGATTGGCACTCCTTCAATTTGGCAAAGGTTAAGAATATTCTGGTTAAAGTACTCATGTCCATTATGCATTGATGGCGTGCAGCAGTCTATCAGAGCACATATGCACTTTCAAAAAATTGTTACTTTTGTCTTGACTGTAGGTTTGAGTGGGTTTTTATTACTTGCAGTTCAGCAATGCCATAAAGAAAAAGAGAAAGATTATTCTCCATTGATAGAGCAAACTAATAAGGGCATTGAGGACGTTCAAAAAGGGCAAGATGAAATTTTGAAAGAAATACATTCGATAAGTGCAAACATTGATTCTTTAATGAAACTTGTTCCTATCTCACAAAAGAAACCTGTTGCAACTAATAAAAATAATTAGATATAGATCTGAAAAACAATTAATTAAAAATAGAATAGAGACTGTAAGCTAAAGTGTGTTGGTAGTGTAAAATAAACTGTGTCATGCATTATTTCTCTCCAGAAAACTCATCGGTCGGGGAACGGCCAGCACCAAGGGGCGGGACCATCCGTCCCGAGTGTGTTAAGTAAATGAAAAATTTGTACTATTAAAAACTCAAAAACTTTTAACAAATGGGTCAATCGTCAACTACTTGCCTTCGAAAGTGTCTGCACATTCCGTGATAGATTTGTTTGTTGTGATTATTAGCGATACCTTTTTCATGTAGAAATTTATCAGATTTATAAAATAATTTCTCCCATATCCGCCAAGACCGGCGGACTATTAGCGGTCGTACGAGGCGGCCGCTTTTTGTGTGCTTGTTTCATGACTTTATCGTCTTAATCCTGTTCTTGGTATCTGTTCCGGTGGTGGCGCAGCTGGCCTGCCGCCTTGTCATTCCGATTACCTATTTCGCCTTCCTCATTGACCATGAGGGGCCTTATGTCAGCCCCGACTGGGATCCCGACAAATGGGAGAGATGATCACCCGATTTTTCGCCAAAAGATTTTCCCAGTGTCGGAAAAGGCTCCCGTTTTCCTCATTTATTGTGTTTTATAGTGTTGTAAGCACTTAAGCTTGTGGAAATCAAAATAATGAGTGCCAAGAAAATAAGGCTGGCAGAATCTCTCATTATAATATATGATACTATAATATATATGAAATACAATAAAGAAATGAACCATATTATAATAGTGGCTTTTTTCTTTTTATTGTCAGTAAACTTCTTATCAGAAAGTATCATAATGATGCCCAAAGCCGATATTATGATCATTGAATATTGCCACAGATTTGTCTTGAAATTCAAGCCGGAATAATCAATGAAAATCATGGCAATTGTAATGGTTATAATAAAAGCAACAATTGCGGCTATTTTTTTAATTCGTAAAATATTTGACATTTTATCGTTTTTTGTCTTTTATCTGTTTCCTAAAAATTATAGATAACATTATGAATGGTAAAATCGTCATCAGAATTTGGATTGTATCATATATCGGCCATTGGAAATATGAATAAATAGCTAATGCGATCAAGATGACTGAAGCAAGTATAAAAACAAACGCAGAAAAACAACTGAATTCACTGTTTGTTGTGATTTTTGCAGATGTCTTTGGATAAAGTATCTACGAGTATCATGCCCGATGACTATATCAGTCTTTCAGGCATCCGATTGGGACGACGAGGATGCCGTCCTGAGGGCGTCGATATGCGTAGTTGCCGATGCCGGTGAGAACCATGAGGAAGGAAGGAGGATTCATTTTGGAGGTGTCTATTTTGCCGGAGAGTTCGGAAAGGGTGGCGGCACCTTCCTCAATGGCGTCGTGTCCTCCGATTTTGATTTCAACAAGCCCGTACAGGATGCAGTGTTAATCATAAAATTTTATAAATCAAATAAATTGCTGTTTTTGATGTGGCAGTTGGCTGAAATTTGATGTGGCAGTTGGCCGGATTTTGATGTGGCAGTTGGCCGAAAATTGCGGGTCAGTCACGGTGTTTAGTGCGTGTGGTGGAGGCTCCTGGTGCGGCTGGGGCAGAAGCTGCTGCGATAGCTCCAGCGGCGGAGAGGAGGAGCAGGAGGATGAGGGTGATGGAGGAGGCGCGGGAGAGCCTTTCGCCGGTGATGTAGGACTGGGGCTCGAAGCGCATGACTATCTCGTGATCGCCGGCGGGGATGAAGGCTCCGCGGAGAATCCAGTCGGCACGGAAGAGGTCTGCGGGCTTGCCGTCGATGGTGAGGTGCCAGCCTTCAGGGTAGTAGATTTCACTGAAGATGACGGCATGTTCGGAGCGGGTCCGGGTCCGGTATTTGAGCTCTTTCGGAGAGTAGGAAGTCATCCAGATGGAGTCGGCAGGAGCGAGGTCGTTGTGGACGAGGGTGCTGAGGGAATCGAGCCTTTCGCGGGCCCAGGAGAAATCCTTGCCGATGACGGCAGTGGAGTGCAGGTCGGTCTTGCCGAGGAGGGCTATTTCCTCATCCGGAGAGGCTGCGGGAACGGCAGAGTCCACGAACCAGCAGTTGCCGAGGGTCTGGTTGTTCGTCACAGGAGGGTATTCGCCTCCGATTATGATGTATTTCCCGTTCAGCATGGAGGTGACTGGGATTGAAGGGAGGGCAGCTTCAATGTCCTGGATGGTGGCGGAAGAATTGACGGTGCGGATGAGGCTGTTGATCTCACTGGTGAGATATTTCTCTATGAGGTCCTGGTATCTCTGGAGCTTGGCAGGGCTGTAGCCGCCGATGGACTTGTGCCAGTAGCTGGGATGCGAGTCGTTGAAGGTGTTGACACTGATGTCGAGCACACGGTAATCGAGGGCAGGGTCTTCAAGGATGACCTTGTCCACGGGGCGCTGGGCGAACTGGCTTGAGAAGTCGCGTCTGGTCACGAAATGGTCTTTGTTGAGGTACCGTTTGCCGACAGGGAAAAGGTCTATGATGATGAAGACAGCCATTGCAAGGCCGACAAATGCGGCAGTGTTATACCATTTTTTACTGCTTGCAGGCACATTGACGGCAGATGCTGACTTTGCGGCATTTCTCATATACCACCATATCAGGGCAGCGGCCGCAAGTATCAGCAGAAAGCTTCTCCCTGCGTCTTTGGAGAGCATTGTCCTCCTGTCTGCCGCCAATGAATCGGCCAGTACTTCCGGCAGTCCGGAATCTGCAGAGCCTGAGAAGGTTCCGGCAAGGCCCGGGAACGCCCAGAACAGCAGGCAGAAGCCGCCGGTGATAATGATGGCGGTCAGGAGTCCCCTTTCCATCTTCTTCTTTTCATAGCTGCCGCGGAGAATCCTGTCAAGCACGACGAAGCCAAGAATCGGCAGGGTCACCTGCAGGATGACCAGGGCCATTGACACGGTCCTGAACTTGTTGTAGAGCGGGGCATATTCAAACCACAGCTTGGTGAACCACATGAAATGGCTTCCCCAGGCGAGGAAAATGGCTATGACTGTGGCTATGAGAAGCCACCATTTCTCTTTCCGGTCGTAGAGGCAGAGTCCGAGGATGAACAGGAATACGGTGATGGCTCCCATATACATCGGGCCTGCAGTGAACGGCTGCGGACCCCAGTAAAGCGGAAGGCTTTTCATGACCTGCTTCAGATTGGGCTGGCCGGCTTCACGAAGAAGCTGCTCGGTTTCGGAGTCCTTGAAGTTGATAGCTCCCGAGGAAGAGCCTCCGTTAAAGTTCGGTATCAAAAGGTTGGGCGTTTCCTCTATGCCGTAGGACCATGCGGTGGCATAGTCGAGGTCAAGGCCCTTGTTGCTTTCAAGTTCATGCTGCGGCGTGAGTTCGGAGCCTCCTCGCATGGTGTATTTGGTGTAGCTCATTGTAGGGATGAGCTTGTTGAGGTTGGTGGCTATTCCGATGCTGCCGATGACAAGGAGCAGGGCGGAGGCGGTGAAGAAACGGCCAAGGCATCTGCGATGTTCCTTGCGGATGAAAAGCCAGACGAGCCAGACAATGGCATATATGAAGATGATGATGGCGAGATAATATGTTATCTGCGGATGGTTGGCCTTTATCTGGAAGCTGAGGGCAAATGCAAACAATGTTGCCCCTAAAACGGTTTGCGGCAGCCATGACATCAGGGAAGTCCCTTTCATTGCGCTCCTGTATGTGAAGATCATTCCGGCAAGCACCCACGGCATGAAGGCTATGGCCTGCATCTTGGTGTTGTGTCCCACCTGTATTATCTGCATGTTGTAGGAGCAGAATGCTATTGCAATGGCTCCGGCGATGGCAAGCCACTTGTTCACGCCGAGTGAAAGCATCAGCAGGAAGCCGCCCAGGAGTGCCACGAAAATGTATGAGGCAGGCCTTGCACCGCTGAGCAGGAAGTCGTATATGGGGTCGGTCCAGTCCCCGTCGAAGTCATCATACAATGTGACCGTCGGCATTCCGCCGAACATGGAATTGGTCCAGGCGGTCTTGTCGTCCGGATGTGCATGGTTGTATTCAAGTGCCTCATGAGCCATCCCGTGCCACCCTGAAATGTCGGACTGGTTCACTATCTTTCCGCTGAGCACCTGTGGCACGAAGGCGTATGATATGATGAGAAAAAGGATGACGGCTCCTGCAAAGCCGAGAATGCTGCTGACGATCTTCTTTCTGTCCATTTGTTTCAATATTGTTTTTTGTCTGGCCCTGAACGGGCAAATTTTTCTGTTGAGAGGGTCTCCATCAGTCCGGCCATGCGCCTTGCGAGGGCACGGCGGGAATATTGTCCGATATTGTCCGTATTGGATTCAAGTGTGCCGTTGTTGAAATCTTTCCAGCATCTGTCTATATATCCGGCGATTCCGGCTTCGTCATCCCAGGCGAAGACGGCTCCTGCCCCTGTTTCATTTATGATTCTTGCCATTGCTCCGTCCGTCTGGCCTATGCCGAGTATCGGACGGCCTGAGGCAAGGTATTCGAAGAGCTTCCCTGGAAGCACTGCCCTGTATTCCGGCTCTTTCCTGAGCGGAAGAATGAGCAGGGAGGCTCCTTTCTGTTCCCGCACTGCCACCTGATGTGTCTGGTAGCCGAGGTCATGGAGATTTTCATCGAGGCCGGAGGATACGATGGAACCGGTTATTTCCCGGTCTGTCTTTCCCGCAAGTCGGATTCTGAGCATTTTACTGAACTCTGCATCAGAGGAGCATTTTTCCGAAAGCACTTTCCACAGCACATCGGGGTTGCCGTCCGAGGCGAAGAGTCCGGTATGCACGATGTTGAAATAGCCGTCGGACTCCACCACCTGCTCGAAGTCGGATTCGTCAAATCCGTTGGTGATGAGCTCCACCGGAGTGCCTGTCATGCCCTGGAAATCCTCTTGCACGAGAGGCGAAACTGCGACAATGACAGATGCGTCGTCAAGGACCTTCTTTTCGAGGTCCAGGTGCTTCCGTTCCGCCCATGAACTGAGCTGCAGATGCTTGAAATAGAACATCTTTGTCCACGGGTCACGGAAGTCGGCTATCCACGGAAGGCCGGTCGCACGGGCAAGCTTCCTGGCAATCAGATGCATGGAATGGGGCGGTCCGGTGCTCACGATGATGTCCACCGGATGTTCGCGCAGATATTTCTTGAGAAATCTTACGGACGGACGCACCCAGAGGCATCTCGGGTCGGGGATGAACAGGTTGCCCCTGATAAACATTGAAATCTTCTGCTTCAGGCTTTTTTCCTGGCCGTTGATGGGATTCACCTCCCCCTGTCCGGCCTGGCCTTTCCCGAAGATTTTCCGGTATATGCCGTAAGGCTCGAAAATGGGCCGTCTGATGATTTCCGCACATTCGGGGATTTCTTCTTCGAGGGTTCTGTCTTTCAGTGCAAGGTCCGGATTTTCCGGGGTATAGATTACCGGCTGCCATCCGTTCTCAGGCAGATATTTGGCGAATTTCACCCACCTCTGGACGCCGGATCCGCCGGCGGGGGGCCAATAATATGTGATGACAAGTGCCCGTTTCATAAAAATATCATGTTTCCAGCCCGTCTTTCCGGTTCCGCATGAGGTACAAAGATAGGGAAAAATTTTGCAGGGAAGGTCCTGCACTTGCCGAATAAGTTGTAAATTTGCCAGTCCCGGAAAGTGCCGCAGGATAAATCCTGTATCAATCATTCCGGATAGGAAAGAGATCATTCCAGATAGGGAGAGATCGGATTATAAAAATGTCCGGAAGACATTCGGAAATGGAAATGGTCGCTGACCGGCAGACGTTAATTGTATTATCTATATGAAGCAAGAAAAGATAGCGGAAACCCCGCTGATGAAACAATATTTCAAGGTCAAGGCAGAACATCCGGAGGCAGTGCTCCTTTTCAGGGTCGGGGACTTTTATGAGACATTTGCCGATGACGCCCTCATTACAAGCAAGGTGCTCGGGATAGTGCTCACCAAAAGGGCGAACGGTTCGGCTTCTTCGGTGCCTCTTGCCGGTTTTCCGCACCATTCGCTTGACATATATCTTCCAAGGCTTGTCCGTGCCGGGTACAAGGTGGCCGTGTGCGACCAGCTGGAGGATCCGAAACTGACCAAGAAGATAGTCAAGAGAGGAGTGACAGAACTTGTCACCCCGGGAATCGCCTTCAGCGAACAGCTTCTTGAACAGAAGGAGCATAACTATCTCGCCGGGCTTTCTTTTGACAAGGACCGCTGTGGGGCTGCTTTCCTGGATGTTTCCACAGGTACATTCCAGGTGGCGGAAGGCTCCCTTGACTATATAGGCACCCTGCTGGCTTCCTTTGCGCCTAAGGAACTTCTTGTGCCGAGGAGCTATGCCAAGGGCGTGAAGGAGCGTTTTGGGGAAGGTTATTATGTTTCCACTCTTGACGAATGGGCCTTCGTGTATGAGTCATCCGTTGAAAAGCTGAAAAAACAGCTGTGCGTCGATTCCCTGAAAGGGTTTGCCATAGACAATTTCCCGCTCGGTGTGACATCGGCCGGCGCATTGCTCATTTATCTGGAGCAGACCCAGCATTCCGGATTGAAGAACATCTGTTCAATATCCCGTATAGACGAAGCGAAATTCGTATGGATGGACAAGTTCACTTTCCGCAATCTGGAGGTGTTTTCTTCCGCTGCCGGCGGAGAGGGAGTTTCTCTTGTTTCGGTTATAGACAAATGTTCTTCACCTATGGGGGCAAGACTGCTCCGGACATGGCTTGCCATGCCGGTGATGGACCTTGACGAACTGAACTCCCGCTATGATGTTGTGGAATATTTCACAGGAAACGGAGAAGACCTTGCCCGGCTTCAGGAATATATCGGGAATCTGGGTGATTTGGAAAGGATAATCTCAAGGGCTGCCGCCGGGAAAATCGCTCCGCGAGAGGTGATGCAGCTGAAGCGTGGCCTTGAACAGACCGCCCCGATATCCGCCCTGTGTTCAGGCAGGGGAGTGGCTCCGCTGGACAGGATGATGTCTTCCCTTGACGGATGCTCCGAACTGCTTGATGACCTGACCAGGACAATGAATCCCGATCCTGCCGCTGCGATAGGAAAAGGAGATGTGATTGCCTCCGGATTCAACGAAGAGCTTGATTCCCTGAGGAATCTTGCACATAACAGCAAGAACATACTGCTGGACATCCAGCAGAGGGAAATGGAACGTACGGGCATCACTTCCTTGAAAATCAACTACAATTCCGTCTTCGGCTATTATCTCGAAGTGCGTAATGCGCACAAGGACAAGGTGCCTGAGGACTGGATAAGGAAACAGACCCTTGTCAATGCAGAGAGATATATCACGGCCGAACTGAAGGAATACGAGGAAAAGATACTCGGGGCGGAGGAGAAGATATATATGCTTGAATCCCGTCTTTATGCCGAGCTTGTCGCCAAGATACAGAACAATATAGCCAGAATCCAGGGCAATTGCCGCATCCTTGCCCGCCTTGATGTGCTGGCCGGGTTTGCCGAACTGGCTGTTTCCAACATGTATTGCCGCCCGAAGATGAATGACGGCTATGCCATAGACATAAAGGCCGGGCGCCACCCTGTCATCGAAACCCTGATGCCTGCGGGTGAGGAATTTGTCCCGAATGATGTGTTCCTTGACAACAGGAAACAGCAGATAATCATCCTTACCGGTCCGAACATGGCCGGAAAGTCCGCCCTGCTCCGTCAGACTGCCCTGATTGTGCTTCTGGCGCAGACAGGTTCGTTCGTGCCTGCCGATTCGGCTGAAATAGGCTATTGCGACAAGCTTTTCACGAGGGTCGGGGCTTCTGACAACATTTCCCGGGGGGAATCCACATTCATGGTGGAAATGCTGGAGACTTCGATGATCCTCCACAACATTTCTTCCCGTTCCCTCGTCCTTCTGGATGAGATAGGGCGCGGAACTTCCACATACGACGGAATGTCGATAGCCCGGGCAATCGTGGAATATATCCATGAATACGGCCAGGGGGCCAAGACACTTTTCGCTACTCACTACCACGAGCTGAATGACCTCGAAAACATCTATCCGAGGGTGAAAAATTTCCACATTGCCGTAAAGGAAGTGGGGAAAAATGTGATTTTCCTGCGCAAGCTCAGGGAAGGAGGCGTGGCCCACAGCTTCGGTATCCATGTGGCAAGGCTTGCCGGAATGCCACGGCAGGTGATAGAGTCCGCTGAAAGGACTCTTGCCGCCCTTGAAAGCCAGGAAAGGCAGGATGCTTCAGCAGACGGGCTTCCTTCTTCAGGAATGCCTGCCCGTCCGCCGAAGAAAGTCCGTGCGCATAATGTAAAGGAGGGCCGCATAGAAAGCGACGGCTCCCTCCAGCTCTCGTTCTTCCAGCTGGAAGACCCTCTCCTGATGTCCCTGCGGGATGACCTCAATGCTGCCGATCTCAACAATATGACTCCTTTGCAGGCGTTTGACCTGCTTCGTGACATGAAGGCCAAGATGGGAATCTGACTTTAATGGGAGGCAGGAGCGATCTTTGCTGCGAAGCCTCCGCCTGGTGCAAGATGCACCGTGATCTTGCGTGAGGCCGGGACCGGCCTGACTTCCTTGCGCCAGTCGCTGGCGGCCTTGTCGGCATTCACCCCGTCGGTGAAGATTTCCATGACGAAGTCCCCTTCGCCGAGAAATGACAGGTCTATGGTCATGTCCCTTTCTGTCCAGTCAGTCATTGCTCCTACATACCATCCGGAGCCGCTGCGGCGTGCCATGGCCACATATTCTGCAATCTTGCCGTCAAGGGCGACCGTTTCATCCCAGACAGTAGGTATCCCTGAGATGAAATCTGTGCATTCCGGCTCGTCCCTGTAGTTGGAAGGGGAGTCGCAGAGCATGTTCAGAGGCGATTCGAAGACTACATATTCGGCAAGCTGCCTGCAGCGTGTCCCCTGGCTCATAGGCTCTGAATTGACTGGCCTGTAGTTGTTTCTGGAAGCATTTCTCATTGCTCCCTGGGTGTAGTCGAAAGGTCCTGCTACCATGCGTATGAAAGGTATTGTCACATCGTATGTCACCTGATCGACTTCAGGTCCGGCCCATTTCATCTGTTCAAGTCCGTGCACGCCTTCATAATTGATGACATTCGGATATGTCCTGTGGAGTCCGGTCGGCTTGTATGTGCCGTGGAAATCCACCATAAGCCCGTATCTTGCAGCTGTTTCTGCCGCCCTCCTGTGGAAGTCCACCATAGGCTGGTCGTCCCTGTCCATGAAGTCTATCTTGAAGCCTTTTATTCCCATTTCGGAGTAATGGCGGCACACTTCCTCCATGTCCCTGTCGAAGGCAAGATAGCCAGCCCAGAGAATAAGTCCCACATTTTTCCCTGCAGCGTAGTCCGCGAGCCCTTTCAGGTCTATTTCCGGCACCACCTGCATCAGATCGGCTTTCCTGTTCACAGCCCATCCTTCGTCAAGGATGACATATTCTATCCCGTGCTCTGCCGCGAAATCTATGTAATGTCTGTAAGTTTCGTTGTTGACTCCAGTCTTGAAGTCCACCCCGCGCAGATTCCAGTCGTTCCACCATTCCCATGCGACTTTCCCGGGCTTCACCCAGCTGAAGTCTGCTTCAGGGTCGGCAGGGGTTGCCAGCCGCCACACCATGTCGCTGTCGGTTAGTTCCTTGTCTTCTGTCGACACAATCACTGCCCTCCAAGGGAAAGATGTTCCGCTGTCGTATTTCGCTATATAGTCCTTGCGGCTCATCACCACTCCTTCAAGCATGTTGTGTCCGCCCTGCTTCACCTCATCCGGATAACCTGCGAATACACCTTTCAAAGATTTGCTCCCATTGCCGTTGTAAAGGTACATTCCCGGATAGTTAATCAGATCCGCTTCAGTTATGCAGATTTTCTTCCCGTCGGGTGCTTCCACTACAAGAGGCAGGAATGCGAGCCTGCGGCTGTCCCACTTGCTGATTTCCTGATGTATATAGGTGTTTTCAAAAGAGTTCCAGAACTGGCTTTCAAAGTCATCGCTGAAGTCCCTCACATAAGGAATGTATGCCTTCCAGTCTTCCGGAAATGAAAATGTGGCCTCTTCCGACTTCACTTCGAAAGGCTTCTTCGACTTGGATATGAAACGGTATGCCGCCCCGTCGTCATAGACCCTGAAAATCAGGTCGAATTCCTTATATTTCAGCGTCAATGAATTGTACTTGTCCTCCACCTTGTCCTTTTTGTAGAACAGTGCGTCTTCCAAAGTGTCATTGCTGCCTTTGACAGCCTTGACAAGCCGCGAACCCTTCCCGTATGCCGTGCCGTCCGTGAGGGTCATTGATATCGGCGACTCTGTGAGCAGCTGTGTCCTGTCATGGGCCAGCGACCATGTCACCTGCGTATCCGCATTTACCGTCACATTGATTTTCCCGTCCGGGGAACTGACATTGAAACTTTTTGCCGAAGCCGTGCCTGCCCAAGCCATTGTCCCCGTAAAAACGGCCGCTACCGCCGCCATTGCCACGAAATTTCTCATTTTCATAATGTTATCAATATATGTGAATTATCATGTCTTTGTTGCTGCTTTTTTCCGGTGTGATTTCTGTGTTCATAATATGAAATTATAGGTTACAGCAGGTTGGAGAGGAAGATGATGAGGATGGCAACAGGGGCAAGCCAGCGGATGAGAAAATATATGAAGCCGGAGAGACGGGCGTTGCCGCGGAGTGTACCGCCGTTGGTGAACTCGTCAATGACATCGGATTTCTTCATTTTCCAGCCGGTGAAAATGACTATCAGAAGGGCTCCGAGAGGCATCAGCCAGTTGGCGGAAAGCTTGTCGAGGAAATTGAAGATGGAGTTGCCGAAGATGCTGATGCCGGAAAGGCGGCCGAACGAAAGGGAGCAGAGCACTCCGATTGCCCATGTTACGGCAAAGACAATCCATGTGGAGGCCTTCCTCGAAAGATGCTTTTCTTCAACGAGCCATGCGACGCCGACTTCGAACAGGGATACGGAAGAAGTCAATGCGGCCACGAGAAGGGCAAGGAAGAAAAGTATGGCGACGAAGCCTCCGAGCGGCATGTTGGCAAACAGGAACGGCAAAGTCTCGAATACGAGCCCTGGGCCTTCCTGCGGATTCAGGCCGAATGCGAATACTGCCGGCATTATCGCGCAGCTGGCTATCAGGGCGAACATCAGGTCAGCGACTGCAGTCCATGTCGAATTGAGGGCGATATTGGCCTCCTTGCGTGTATATGAGCCATAGGTGAGCATGATCCCGAATCCGACCGAAAGGGAGAAGAAGCCCTGCCCGAGGGCTGCGGCACAGACTTCAGGAGTGATTTTTGAAAAGTCCGGCTTGAAAAGATATACGAGACCTTCTCCGGCACCGGGCAGGGTGACGGAACGGACAGCTATGGCTATCACAGTCAGGAACAGAAGCGGCATCATTACCTTTCCGAACTTTTCTATCCCCTTGTTCACGCCTCCGAGTATGACGGCAGCCGTGAGCAGCAGGAAGACGGTGTGCCAGATTATCGGTGTCCATGTAGATGTGATGAAGCTGTTGAAGATTGTGCCGAGTTCATCCCGTGTGGCACCTTGCGTAAAGCTGAATGTACATGCCTTGAACAGGTATTCAAGTGACCAGCCTCCGATGACGCTGTAGTATGAGACCACCAGTATAGGAGTGGCCACCATAAGGATGCCGGTCCATTTCCATGCACTGCCAGGGGCAAGCCTTTCGAATGCGATGAATGCGTTTGTATGGCTTCTTCTGCCCACTATGACTTCTGAAAACAGTATCGGCAGACAGAGGAGGAATACAAGGATGATGTAGACGAAGATGAAGGCAGCTCCTCCGTATACTCCGACCATGTAGGGGAATCTCCACAGGTTGCCAAGCCCGATAGCCGAACCTGCCATTGCAACGAGCACTCCGAATGTGCTTTTGAAATGTTCTCTTTCCATAATATATAATATGAAGTCCGTTTTGTTTTGACTGTGCTCGAGAAGACTCCTTTGGGGTACTTCTGCAGATAGACATTTTACCCTCTGGATTTTCTGTAGACGGAAAATTCAAATTCATATCCCGTTTCCGGGTCGGTGAATCTTTCTGAATTTGAAGTAATTGTCCAGTCAGATGCGGAGATTTCGGGGAAAAATGTGTCCGCATCCTTTATTTCAGTATGGACATGGGTGATATACATGGTGTCAGCAAGCGGCAAGGCTTGCCGGTAGATTTCACCTCCGCCTATGACAAAGCATTTGTCTGTGGCGGTCTTTTCCCGGCCTGGTGTGTCCGGTCCGGCCAGCAGGAACGCTTCTTCCAATGATGCGGCGACGAGGACATTGTCCGGCATCGGGCCTTCTCCGCAGGGATTTGCACCTGATGCGGCGAGATTTCGGGAAACGATGATGTTCAGCCTTTTCGGAAGCGGTCTGCCTATGGATGCAAATGTCTTTCTGCCCATGATGACCGGATGTCCGGAAGTGACCTTCTTGAAATATTTGAGGTCTTCGGAAATGTGCCACAGGAGAGCATTGTCCTTTCCTATGGCCCCGTTGTCGGCTACAGCCGCTATTATTGCCTTTTCCATTCTGCTCATCTGTTTGAGTTTCTGACTGGAGGTACCATGAATGGCATTCCTCTTCCTGTCCGGAGCGGTCAGCCGCGGGTCTTCGGGATTTTTCTGGTTATTGTTCCCCACCCCCTGAGACCTGGAAATTCCTTTTCATCCATTACAGTGACGGACATTTCCCATATACCGTTTTCCACAGGGATGAGCCCTGTCCTGTATGGGACTTCATATTCCTTTGAAAAATGGGATTCATCGATGAAACTGTCCTTGGGAATGCTGACAGTTTCTGCATATTTCTGTCCGGAAGGGGAGATGTAGGTGATTTCAAGGGTTATGGCCGGCGGCATTGCGGAGAAACTTTCACCGGCGCAGTCTATTCTTGTGTAGAATGATATGTCATAGCGGCATAGCGAATCGCTCATGTCCAAAGGAAATGTATAGGCCGTCGTACCGTCCCTGTCATTGCTTTTTATGAAGACTTCGCGCTGGCAGGGCTCCGAGCATCCTGTGAATGCCGCCATGACCGGCATAAGGCACAGCAGTACCAGAACATGACTATGGAATGTTCCGGGCAGTACGGTATGTGCCTTGCATGCTGTCATTGGTTCTGAGGTCTGGTTTTCCCGTTCCTGTTGCTCTGGCTGTTCCTGTTGTTCTGTCCGTTTCGGTTGCCTCCCTGTCCGTTGCCCTGGGCATTGCCGTTCCCCTGTCTGTTGCGACCGCTGTTCTGGCCTGCACGGCCGTTGCGTTTCTGTCCGTTGCGCTTTTTCTTGCGGGTGTCATCGAAACGGGTGATGCTGTCATCCCCGACGGCGGAAATGAATTCCGGCATTGCAGGTACCGGCTCGGACTTCAGGGATTCCGGCTTTTCTCCGTTCCTGTTCATCCGTATGACTTCCTTTACTTCTGAGGCGGCAAGCGGGTAGAGATTGGCAAAGGATCCCTGCTCATAGGAGAAGTACATGACTTCTTTCAGTATGTCGGTCTTCATGAGGTAGGCAAGCCCGTCTTCAAATTCAAGAGGGGCAGAAACCTTCGGAATCCTTGACTGGGCATCGATGTAGGCAGCAGTTTCGTAGTTGAGGCAGCATTTGAGCTTTCCGCACTGTCCTGCGAGCTTCTGCGGGTTGAGTGACAGATCCTGGCATCTTGCCGCTGAAGTGGTGATGGACTGGAAGCTGTTGATGTAGTTGGAGCAGCAGAGTTCCCGGCCGCATACTCCGAGACCTCCGATCAGCCCGGCTTCCTGCCGTGCCCCGATCTGCTTCATTTCTATCCTTATGCGGAACTCTTCTGCGAAGACCTTTATCAGCTGGCGGAAGTCCACCCTGCCGTCTGCGATATAGTAGAATATGGCCTTTGTCCCGTCCCCCTGGAACTCGACATCCCCGATTTTCATCTCCAGACCGAGTTCTGCGGCTATCTGCCTGGACCTTATCATGGTTTCGTGTTCTCTGGCGATGGCCTCCTGCCATTTCTCTATGTCGAATATCTTTGCCTTGCGGTATATCTTCTTGAATTCCGCCGTGGCAGGGTCTATCCTCCTGCAAGCCATCTGCCGGGCGACAATCGGGCCTTCAAGGGTCACAATCCCGAGATCATGCCCGTTGGCCGCTTCCACTATCACCAGATCGCCTGTCTTGATGCTCTGTCCGGAAGTGTTGATGTATATTCCTTTGCGGGTATTCTTGAACCTTACTTCAAAATAGTCCTTGAACTGCTCCTGTCTGACGCCCTGAAGCCAGTTGTAGACTTCCTGCTTGCAGCAGCCCTGCCTGTAGGTGCAGTTGAGCTCCCCTTCGTCCGTCCTTTCCACGACACAGCCTCTGGAGCAGTCGAATTTCTTTGTCTCGTTATCGTAATCCATAGTCTTATACACTTAAAAACAAACGGTTGACAAGGTCGCAGAAGACGACTTTCGCATTGACATTCCTGTCGAGAAGTCCTGCCGCCTTGTCAAGGCATGCAAGCGCCTTTGGACAGAAGTTCCTGTTCGTCTTTCCCGCAATTTCATTGAAAAATGCGCTTTCCTGCGGGGAAAGCCCGGCTATCTGTCCCATATTCTGCTGGAGCATGAATATTTTTCTGACGCTTTCTCCTGCAAAGTTACAAAAAGCTTTCTGTTTTTCACGCGAATCCAGTGATGCCATCATCTCGCCGGCTTCGAGGGCCGACATAAGGTCTCTGGACACCGCCGCCCTCATCAGGTCGGAGAATATGTCCATGAATCCTGATTCCTCCTCTTTCCCTGAAACGGAATAAAGGGCCTTCCCTATGCTTCCTCCGCATATTCCGGCCTGTATTTCCGCTTCTTCCGGGTCCATGCCTGCCCTTTTCAGGGCTTCTGCCACCTCTTCCCGGGGCTGCGGCGGTATGCGCAGGCTCTGGCATCTGGAGAATATGGTCTGGAGCACTTTTTCCGGGGCATGTGTTATGAACAGGAAAAGCGTCTTTTCCGGAGGTTCTTCCACGATTTTGAGAAGCCTGTTGGCTGCCTCGGCATTCATCTTTTCCGGCAGCCATGTAACGATGGCCTTATATCCGTCTTCCACGGATGTGAATGAAAGCTTGTCCAGGATGGCCTTGGCCTCCGCCACGGCTATGTTTCCTGATTTTCCTTCTATTCCCAAAGCCTTGTAGAGCCCGTTTTCAAGAAAATATGGATTTCCGAGGACGAGCTCCCTCCAGTATCTGATGTAGCTGTCGGAAGTCGGCTTGGACGAGCTGTCAGCCTTCGGGCCGGAAGTCACCGGGAACACGAAATGCATGTCCGGGTGAATCAGCTTGGATATCTTGTTGCAGCATGGGCATTCCCCGCAGGAGTCGCCGTCATGGCGATGCCTGCAGTTGATATACTGTATGAATGCGAGGGCAAGCGCAAGCCCCCCGCAACCTTCATTTTCATAGAAAAGCATGGCATGAGGCACCCTGCCGCTGTCCGCCATGGAAACAAGCACCTTCTTGATATCCTCATGTCCGATGATTTCCGAAAATTTCATATCCTTTCCTTAATCGTTTCCTCCGGCCTGCCTGTGCCTTGTCATGACTGTCTCTGTCCGGTAAAATATGCCAGTTCCTTCAGGTATTCCTTTTCCTGTGAATCCTGCAGGACAGCGATGGCGGACACTGCCTTTTCTATATATCCGTCCAATACTTTTCCGGCATATCCGAGTCCGTCATTTTCCCTGACGAACGACAATATCTCGTCCCTGATTCCGTCCGGATTGTCTGCGATGTTGACTATCTTTTCCCTTATGGTCTTCTCGGCATCCTTCCCTGCATTTGCAAAGGCCCCGAGGAGCGGCAGGGTGATCTTCTGTTCAAGTATGTCCACTCCGGCCGGCTTTCCTGTCTTCATTTCCGGAGAGTAGTCGAACATGTCGTCCTTTATCTGGAATGCGAGGCCCAGCGAAACGGCATAATCCTTGACGGCCTCCTCTATCTGCGGCGGGGCGTCCACCGATATGGCCGCAGCCAATGCCCCGGCCTCAAACAGTGAGGCTGTCTTGCTGAAGATTATTCTGGTGTAGTCATCTTCGTCCGTGTCCCCGCTCTGAGCCTTCTGGAGCTGGAGGAGTTCGCCTTCGGCCAGATCACTCAATGTCTTTGAGAACATCCTTATCACCCTGTCGCCTTTTGTCCCGGCGTCCAGGATAAGCTCCATGGCCTTTACGAGCCAGTAGTCTCCGATAAGTACAGAAACTGAGGGGCCCATCATTGCTCTTATGGTCGGTACACCCCTTCGCTGATCGCTGTCATCCGCCACATCATCGTGCAGCAGGGTGGCATTATGAAGCAGTTCCGTCCCTGCAGCATAGCGGAAACTGTCGTCAGTTGCCCTTCCACCTGAGCATGCCCTGGCTACAAGAATCGAGAGCAGAGGTCTCAACTGTTTCCCTGAATGCGAAAGAATCAGCCTGTTGGTACTGTCCAACAGGCCGATTTCACATTTGACAGCTCCGCTGATGTATTCTTCGGTCTTTTTCCAATCGTTTCCTAAATATTTCTTTATTTCATTGAGATTCATATAAATATGATTCAATTGTCCGGATGCCGGCTTCAGAACAGGAATGACAGGGAAAGTGTGAGTCCTCTGAAATTGCCTTCACTGAATGCCCCTTCGGCAAACAGTCTGGCCGGTAAATTTGAGTCTCCGCCGCCTTTGTACAGATGCCCGAAATTCCAGTTGTACCTGCCTATCACCTGAAATCTCCATATCTCAATGCCGATACCAAGTCCAAGCCCGTATTCCATGCGGGCCACTCCGGCACTTTGCCATATGTTTCTGGCGTCAGATATCTGTTCATTTCCGGCATAGCAGGACAATCTGTTGTTGAGTCCGACACCTATATATGGAGAAACATCAAGAAATGGTCTGAACAAAAGCAGATCCGGACCCCATTGGAAAGAAACCGGCAGCTCGAGATACCCTATGTTGAGGTCAGCATTATTTCCCTGAACGCCTCCTATTCCCCCAGCTTTTGCTCCTTTGACATGATACAGGAGTGAGGGCTGTATCGAAAATCCCATCGGCAGCTTCAGCTGGTAGGTGACTCCTACATTATATTTGGTAGTGGTCCCCCTGTTCCCAATGTCGGAAGCATGTGAAAAGGAGAAGCCTCCCATGACTCCGAAACGGCTTTGCCCATTTGCACTGATGCTGAACATCAACAGCATCGCGATTATGACTGAGGCAGATGTGATTGTCTTTTTCATGGCGGATTTTGTCAAGTTGTCTTATATCATGTTCCGGAGCCCCGGGCTTAGAGCTGGGCGTCTATCTTCTTGGCTATCTCTGATTTCGGCGCTGCACCCACGAGCTTGTCGACGAGTTCGCCGTTCTTGAAGAACAGTAGGGTAGGGATGTTGCGGATGCCGTATTTCATCGGCACATCCTGGCATTCGTCCACATTGCATTTGGCAATGACCGCCTTGCCTTCATATTCTCCTGCAAGCTCTTCCACAATCGGGGCTATGGCCCGGCAAGGTCCGCACCAGGTGGCCCAGAAATCCACCATCACCGGCTTGTCCGTATTCAGTATTTCTGTAAAATTTGAGTCTGTAACTGTCTTTTCCATAATTTATTGATATTAAATTTAAACAAATATGTCCCGCCGGGACTGTCCATTGGTCATTTCAAAATGGTCTGTCTTCTAAAACAATATTGCCAATGAAAGCGTGTAGCCTCCGAAATTGGATTTTGAAAACATTTCCTTGAATTCGGCCTCGGCCTGGCTCTGCCTTGTGAGGTCCCCGAAGCTCCAGTTGTATTGTCCGGTTATCTGAAAGTGCCACAGCTGGATGCCCAGTCCTGCGCCCACGCCGTATTCAAACCTGTTGATGTTCTTCCATGAATATTGGTTGCCGTCAGCATCCCTCATGTCCCTGGAGATGGCATAGCCGATGAACGGAGTACCCTGCAGGAAGACCCTGATGTCCCCGTCCTTGAACCTGGGACCCCACTGGATGTTTACAGGGATTTCAAGGTATCCGAGTCCAAATGCGTCACTTTCACCGCCGGTCCCGACTTTTCCACCTTTCACATGGAACATAAGTTCCGGCTGTATCGAGAACCAGAGGGGAAAATCTATCTGGTAAGTCAGTCCGGCCTGATAGCCTATGTTGTCTTTCACAGCTCCGTTGTTTATGCTGGAAAAGTTCATGCCCGCCTTCAGTCCGAAACTCTGTGCACCTGCCATGAACGGAAACAGGCAAAATGCAAAACCGATGACTGCAATTCTGATGAGTCTGTTCATAACGTAATGATTAATCCGGTTACAAATATAAGAATTTGCAGCCGGATTGCAAGACTTGTGCCTGTTTATAAAACCCCGAAATGACGCAGAGCCTTGCTGACGCCGTCTTCATCCACTGATGCTGTCACATGGTCGGCGGAAGCCTTCACATTGTCGGAGGCATTGCCCATCGCGATGCCGGTGCCTGCATATTTCAGCATTTCAATGTCGTTGCCTCCGTCTCCGAAGGCCATTGTTTCTTCACGGCTGATGCCGAAATGTCCGCAGATTGCCCTGATGCCGTCAGCCTTGGAGAGACCTTTGGGGTTGAGGTCCATGAACATCGGGTTCCATCTTGACGGTTCAAGCTTGTCCGCTTCCGGAAGGATCATGGTCTTTTCCTGTTTCTCGTCTGCGAATATGGTGAACTGGTAGACCGGTTCCCTTGCCATCTCCACGGCGGGGATGACCGGTATCGGCGGCAGCTTTATCATCTTGAAGGTCATGTCGGTGGTCTCGTCCGTCATGCTCACGGCAAGGCGTCCTTCGCAATATGTGACGCATGGCATTCCTGCCGTGTCTGCGATTTCCGCTATCTTCCCTGCCGTAGCCGCATCTATCGGATGGCGGAATATGACCCGGTCATCCGCATATACTATGGCTCCGTTCAATGTGATGTAGCCGTCGAACGGGAATCCGCTCAGATTGTCCATCATCTTGAGAGGGCGTCCGCTTGCTATGAATGTCTTCACCCCCTTCTCTTTCAGGGCATAAAGGTCTGCAAGTGTATTCTGTGAGATTGAATGTGTCCTGAAACTTACCAGAGTCCCGTCTATGTCGAAAAATACTGCCTTTGTCATATCTTTCCCGTTTTTTTCGCATGCCGTTCCTGAATATGTCTTTAAAAGACCATCCGGTACTTGCCCCGGAATCCTTATGCCTGTCTATCCCTCACCATTTATGTCAAGCCATTCGTATTCCCCTCCCCATATCTCCAGAAAACGCATGAAGTCCGCATTGCTGATGACTGCTCCGGATGTGTTCTCACATGGATGGAAACTCAGTTTTTCCGCCGTCTTCAGGTCTTTGTCAAGGAAAAGCTTTACCCTGTGCCCGTTCTCATAAAGTTCCTTCGGATTTGCTGTCGCCGCCACGCCGATGTCGTTGATCAGTCCGAGCGGGGACACTGATCCCGGTTTCAGTCCGAGGCATCTTTCCATGCGTTCCTCCGAGGCAAAGGACAACTTGCCCTGCCTCAGCTTGTGTTCCAGCGCGTGGATATCCATTTCCTTGTGACATTCCAGGACCACGAGATAGTGCCTGTTGCCCTTGTGGTTACGGAAGAAGAGATTTTTGCAGTGGGTGGCATCCACATCTTTCCAATATTCAAGGGCTGCCTTTACTGTCGGAAGAGGCGGGTGCGTGTACAGTTCGTATCCTATGCCATGCTCCTCCAGGAAATCCAGCGTCTTCTGCCTCCTGGCCAGCCTGTCTGCTGTATCTTCTGATTCAGCATTACCTGTCACCGTCGCCTTTTGTACCCGGCATCCGTCTTCCTGCCGCATTGTGTTCTCCGTCATCATTTCTTCTGCAGGACTATTTTGACAGGCTTTTGGCATAATGCGTCGGAGTCTGGTGCGGCTTCTGAGGATGCTGTATCATGGCGGGCTTTCCCCATTTAAGGCTGTATATCAGCAGCCCGATGCCGAGAACAATGAACGGTATGCTCAATATCTGTCCCATGTTCAGTGCCATGCCTTCCTCAAATCCCACCTGAGGCTCCTTGATGAACTCTATCAGGAATCTCATTCCGAAAAGCACGATGAAGAATATGCCGAGGATAGTGCCCCTTTTGAGTTTGTCCAATTTGTACCTGTACATCCAGAGGAGGACAAATCCGAGTATGGTGTAGCTCAATGCCTCATAGAGCTGGGTCGGATGCTTCGGCTCCGTTTCCCCGCGCAGCTCGAAGATGAAGCCCCACGGCAGATTTGTGACATCTCCATATATTTCCGAGTTGAAGAGGTTCCCGATTCGTATCAGGGCTCCCGCAAAGCATACAGTAATGCAGAGCCTGTCCAGAATCCACAGCAGGTCGAAGTCGTATTTCCTGCCGTAGTGATGTGAGAACCACCACATTGCCAGAATCAGCGCTATCGTTCCCCCGTGGCTCGCAAGCCCTCCTTTCCACACCATGAATATCTCCCAGAATCCTTTCCAGCTCCCGAAATAATAGTCTGGCTGATAGAAGATGCAGTGCCCGAGCCTCGCCCCTACAATAGTGGCTATCAGCAGCGTATAGAGCAGCGG
This sequence comes from uncultured Bacteroidales bacterium, assembly GCA_944323825.1. Classification (GTDB taxonomy): domain Bacteria; phylum Bacteroidota; class Bacteroidia; order Bacteroidales; family UBA932; genus Cryptobacteroides. The sequence continues at coordinate 87,070 of CALUTY010000011.1, read as the reverse complement.
GTCAAGCAGGCTGACCGGCACGCCCTCCCTCTTGAAGAACCACTTGAAGATGAACCATCCGATGAAAAATCCAGATATGAACAGCAGGCTGTACCACCTTATCGACAGTGACCCGATATGGAATATTTCCGGATTCACATGCCAGTTTACAAACAATAGATCAAACATTATAGTTCCCTATTTCAGAAGCTGTTCTTGATTTCAGGCCAGCTTCCATTTTGTTTATCCTTTACTTTTTCCTTTTTCCGCCTCCGGCAAATATGCCCTCTCCACCCCAATCATGCAAAGATATACATTTTCCCGCAATTATCTGAACAGCCTGTCCACTGTAATCACATTTGTTTTATGTGTTTTGTTGATTCGGGTGCGTTCAGGACATGTATTATGAAAAAAACGGCTCCGGAGACTCTCCGAAGCCGTTGATGATTTCCCTGTTGGGAAAATATGTCGTTGTGTCAGTTGTAGCCTGGCGGGATTACTCGCGGATGGCTGCGATGCCTGGAAGTTCCTTGCCTTCGAGGTACTCGAGCATGGCGCCGCCGCCGGTGGATACATAGCTTACCTTCTTGGCGTAGCCCATCTGTGTCACGGCTGCAACGGAATCACCGCCGCCGACGAGGGTGAAGGCTCCGTTTTCGGTGGCCTTGGCGAGGATTTCTGCTACACGGTTGGTTCCTTTGGCGAATGAAGGGATCTCAAATACGCCTACAGGACCGTTCCAGAGGATGGTCTTTGACTTCATGAGGACATCCTCCCACTCTGCGAGTGTGCTTGGAGCTGCGTCAACGCCCTCCCATCCGTCAGGAATCTCGGTGTTGTGGCAGATCTTGGTGTTGGCGCCTTCAGCGAATGCATCGGCGATGACAACTTCCTTTGAAAGATAGAGTTTCACGCCTTTCTCCTCGGCTTTCTTCAGGGTGTCAAGGGCAAGCTGGAGCTGGTCGTCCTCGCAGAGGGAGTTTCCGATCTTGCCGCCCTGGGCTTTGACGAAGGTGTAGACCATGCCGCCGCCGATGATCATGTTGTCAACCACGTCGAAGAGGTGCTCGATGATGCCGATCTTTGAAGATACCTTTGCGCCACCGATGATGGCTGTTACAGGGCGCTCAGGGTTGTTGACAACTCTTTCAAGAGCCTTGATCTCGCCTTCCATGAGGTAGCCGAACATCTTGTCGTTCGGGAAATATTTGGCGATGAGGGCTGTGGAGGCGTGTGCCCTGTGGGCTGTACCGAATGCGTCGTTGATGTAGCAGTCGCCGTATGAAGCGAGTTTTGCAACGAATTTCTTCTGGCTTTCCTTCACGGCTGCCTTGGCTGCCTTCTTCTCCTCGTCAGTGGCATCTTCTGCGAGACCTCTCGGCTTGCCTTCCTCCTCTGCATAGAAACGGAGGTTTTCAAGTACAAGCACTTCGCCCGGTTTCAGGGAAGCCACCTGTGCGTCTGCGTTCTGGCAGTCGTCGGCAAATTTTACAGGAACACCGAGAAGTTCTTCCACGCGGCCGAGGATGTGTTTGAGAGAGAATTTCTCAGTCACTCCCTTAGGACGGCCGAGGTGTGACATGATAATCACTGAACCTCCTTTCTCGATTACCTTCTTGAGGGTAGGCACAGCTGCCCTGATGCGGGTGTCATCCGTGATTTCGAAATTCTCGTTGAGAGGAACATTGAAATCTACCCTGACAAGAGCCTTCTTGCCGGAGAAATCGTAAGTGTCAATACTCTGTTGCATAACGTTATTCTGTTAAAAGTTGTTTTTCTGAACTGTTTTCCGGCGGCAGAAATAAGCAAAATTCCTGCCATTGCCAACTATCCTGCAAAGATAGAAAAATTACGGAATAATATGCCGTGCCTCAGCCGTTGTTGAAATAATCAGTTAAAATTCCGTATTTTTGCATGATTAATGAACAATATCATGACAATAGAGATGCCGGGGGAGTTCTGGACCGATTATGAACTCATAGATTCGGGCAATTTTGAAAAACTTGAACGGTTCGGTGACCATATCCTTGCCAGACCTGAGCCCAAGGCCTTGTGGGGCAAATCAATGTCTGAAGCAGAATGGTCAAGGATGATGCATATCCGTTTCAAGCCGGGAGCAGGATTTGCGAGGGCCGGGAAAGAGGACAGCGGCACATGGGAAAGGCTGAAGAATGCGGCTGACCAATGGATCATCCGTTATAAGGGAGGCCAGCCCGGACTGTCGTTTTCACTGAGACTGGGACTTACGGCATTCAAGCATGTCGGTGTCTTTCCGGAGCAGTCCCCGAACTGGGAGTACATATACAGCAATACCCGTGAACTCGTGTCAAAGGCGGACTCTGAAGGGCGTCCCAAGCCGAAGGTGCTGAATCTCTTTGCATATACAGGCGCTGCATCCCTGGCCGCGAAGGCTGCCGGAGCGGATGTTACACATCTCGACTCTGTCCGCCAGGTGGTGACATGGGCCCGGAACAATATGGAAATAAGCCGGATGGACAATATAAGGTGGGTCGTTGAGGATGCAATGAAATTCGCCAGGAGGGAGGCGAAGAGGGGGAATGTCTATCAGGGGATTATCCTTGACCCTCCTGCATACGGGCATGGCCCTGACGGAGAAAAGTGGAAACTGGATGAATGCCTCTACGAAATGCTGACCAATGTGGCTGCAATCCTTGCCCCCAATGACAGCTTCATGGTGCTCAATCTGTATTCCAACGGATATTCTGCCGTCCTCGGGGAGACTGTGGTGCGGCAGGCATTCGGAATAGGAGGGAATGCCGGCAGGATTGCTGGAGGAGCAGACGGGACAGATATCCGTAAAGGCAGTCTGTCCGAGCCCGCAAATGTGCTCATCGACTCCGGGGAGCTTGTCTTGGATGACCGTTTCGGAAAGAAGCTTCCGTTGAGCATCTTTGTCCGCCTAAGGAGATAATGCCGGGTGGGCTGCATTGGATTTGGATAGTATATAAATTTTGTCTACCTTTATGAAAATGATGTGATTCAGGTTATTGGCGTCATGTGGGCTCTTGTGTGTTGTATTTCTGACTTTGAAACCTGCTTTGCGTGGACATCGGAATGACTGTAACCTTATTTACTGACTTATAAATCTTTTTCTTATGTTAACAACGGACAGGGGACTTCTGAAGTTCATTCTTCTTTCCATCATTACTCTCGGCATTTATGCAATAGTGGTGATGACCAAGGTATCCATCGAGATCAATATGATTGCCACGAAGCACGACGGCAAGAATACGATGAATTACTGTCTGATATTCTTCATTTTCAGCTGGCTGACACTCGGGATTGCGCCGCTGGTATGGTATCACCGCCTTTGTGCAAGGATAGGGGATGAACTCAAGACCAGGAGCATTCCGTATGATTTCAGCGTCTGGGATTTCTGGGGCTGGGAAGTCTTCGGTTCACTGATTGTGGTGGGGCCGTTCATTTTCTGTCACAGGTTCTTCAAGGCCATGAACTTTCTATGCGAGAGCTACAATGCGGAACTGGCAGCTGCCGGACCGCGATTCTGAATCCGGGAAATAAAAAAGAAACCCTGTCAAAATCCGTTTCCGGATGATGACAGGGTTCTTTCTTGACGACATTTCTTATTCTGACTTTCCGTCAAATGGTTTGACTGCTTCGGCAAGCTTGCCGGCGAGGTCTATGAAGGCGAGTCCGTCCGGTCTGTCGGAAAGGGCGGCAGGTTCGCCGCCGTCACCGCTTTCGCGGATGCTCTGGACGATAGGAATCTGGCCGAGGAGAGGGATGCCATATCTGTCTGCCATTTCGCGGCCTCCGTCTTTTCCGAAGATGTAGTACCTGTTTTCAGGAAGCTCTTCCGGAGTAAACCAGGCCATGTTTTCCACCAGGCCGAATATAGGCTTGCGGATGCTTTCATTGCGGAACATGTTCACTCCCTTTTCCACATCGGCAAGGGCTACTGCCTGAGGGGTAGTCACTATGACGGCTCCTGTCAGAGGAATGTCATGCACGAGGCTGATGTGTATGTCGCCTGTTCCCGGAGGCATGTCTATGAGCAGGAAGTCCAGTTCTCCCCATCTTACCTGCAGTATCATCTGCTTCAAGGCATTGCAGGCCATGGGGCCTCTCCATATAAGGGCCTGTTCAGGCTTGGCGAAATAGCCTATTGACATCCATTTGACACCGTATTTTTCAAGAGGCATGATGACCTCCTTTTCTCCTTCCAGGAACGCCTGGGGCTGGTCGTTTTCAGTTCCTGTCATTTTCGGGACGGACGGGCCGTAGACATCGGCGTCAGCGAGTCCGACCTTGTAGCCGAGGCGTGCAAGGGCAACGGCAAGGTTGACAGCGACAGTGGATTTCCCGACTCCGCCTTTCCCGGAAGCCACTCCTATTATATGCCTTACCTTTGAAATTTCGTCAAAGCCAAGGTCCAGTCCGGCAGGCTTTTTCTTGGCCTCGTCCCTTATTATGGTCTTGACATCCACTTCTGTTCCCGGCGCGTGCCTGATGATGGCTGCCTTTGTGCTGCCTATGAGGTATTCTGCGAGCGGGTCCCGGTGTCTGGAGAATGCGAGGGTGACGGTCACCTTGCCGTCTTCGCATTCGACCTTTTCCACCATTCCGAGTTCCACGATGTTCTTGTCGCCTTTTGCAGGGTGCTGCACATCGTAGAGCATCTTCATTATTTCATTCTGTTTCATTGGCTATATTAATGTCGGTTCGACGAATTTATAATGCTCGCTCCCAGGGAATTCGTCGAACCGTCGTTAAGGATTTCTTCGAAATCCAATTGTCTTAATCCCCAGTCGCTCCGCGACAGCCCCTTATTAAGGGGCGTCACCCACCTTATTCCTCCCTCTCCGGGAGGACTGTCGCAGGATTACATCCTGCTCCATAATCGGTTGTCCGATGAATTTCATCGGATACACATTTTATATCAAGAAGAGGGTGAACAATGGCATTCTTGTTTCCCTCTTCTCAGTGTGTTGCTTGTCCCGGCTTATTTTACTATAGCCATCTCATCAAGGAGATATCCGGCACCGCCGAACTTGTCCACGATGAAGAGGACATAGCGGATGTCCACATTGATGCACCTCTGGAGGTCCGGCTCGAACATTATGTCGCTGCTCATTGACTCCCAGTTGCCGTCGAATGCAAGGCCTATCAGTTCTCCGTCGGCGTTGAGGACAGGGCTGCCGGAGTTGCCTCCCGTGATGTCGTTGTTGGATAGGAAGGCCACCGGCATCTTGCCGTCAGGCAGGGCATAGTCGCCGAAATCCTGGGCTTTCCAGAGTTCTTTCAGCTTGGCAGGCACTACGAATTCCCAGTTGTCCGGGTCTTCCTTTTCCATCACTCCGTCTAGGGTGGTGTAATATTTATAGGTGACGGCATCCTTAGGGGAATATCCCTTTATCGTTCCGTATGTCAGGCGCATGGTGAAATTGGCATCAGGGTATGATGGCTCGTCCTTCTTCCACTCCAGAAGACCTGCAGTGTAGGCTTTCCTTCCTGCGGCAAGGAGTGAGTCGCTTTTGTTTATGTCTGCGTAAAGCGGAGCCAATACTTCTCCGGCTGCCCTTGCCAGGGAAATTGCCGGATCGGAGAAGATTTCCGCACGGTCCGGGCTGTCTATTGCCTCGCTCAATTTGTCTGCTGAGGAGAATACGCTTGCAGCGAACAGTTCATCCACATATTTGTCGATGTCCATTGTTCCGAAGTCCTCGCCGAGACCTTTCAGATAGTATGTGGAGTCCACATGAGACCTGTAATAATTGAGCAGGGCCTTTGCCTCCTTGATATCCGTGCTGACGGAGTAGTCCTTGTAGAGGTCAGCCACGGCGGCGAAGGCGTCTTCAAAAGCCTTCAGTGTGTCTTTGACCTCGGTTGCTCTCAGTGATGTCTTGGCTGCGTTGTTGAATGTGGTAGCTATGCTGGAAAGCTCTATCCTGAAGACGGATTCTATGGCTGTCCTCGCAATGCGGTTGGCTGTTCTTCCGGATTCCACACCCTCCTTGATCTGCCCGAGGGCATTCCCGTATGCCTCCTGCCTCTTTGGAGAGGCGTTGACCCAGGCAGTGAATGCGGCTTCCTCTTCCTCAGCCCGTCCGATTACATTCAGCTTTGCGAATGCCTGTTTCATCCCTATCCATTTCTTCCATCCGTTGGAAGAGCCTGCGTATTTGCTCGCGTACTGGATTTTCACTTTAGGGTCTGCCAGCATGTCTTCCATCATTATGTCCTGGCGGATGGTGCGGGCTTCGATGGAAATGTCCTGGATATCAAGCAGGGACTGCAGTTCAGGAGAGGTGTAGAACCTGTTTGTCCTGCCCGGATAGCCCATGATCATGGCATAGTCCCCTTCGTTGAATCCTTTGAGGGATATCTTCAGATGGTTCTTCGGGGTGTAAGGTACATTGTCTTCTGAATATTCCGCAGGATTGTTGTCCTTGTCGGCATATACACGGAACATCGAGAAGTCGCCTGTGTGGCGCGGCCACATCCAGTTGTCGGTGTCGGCTCCGAACTTTCCGATGGAGGAAGGCGGTGCGCCCACGAAGCGGATGTCCTTGTAGGTCTTGTAGACTATTATATATTTTACATTGTTGTTGTAGAAGGAAATGCCCTCGACATCGCAGTGCGGGTTGCTGTCCTGGGCCTTTTTCATGAGTTCGGCCTCCTTGTCGGACACTGCCTTGGCCACGAGGGAGTCAAGTTCGGCAGCCGGTCTGTTCCTGTATTCCTTCAGAGCCTGTTTCTCGGCCTTATTGAGGGCGGCGGTGATGTCCGTCATGCTTTCAAGGAAAGTCACGGTCAGACCTTCCACCGGAAGTTCCTCGCTGCGGTTCATTGCCCAGTAGCCGTCCGTGAGGTAGTCATGGTCCACAGAGCTGAGCTTCTGGATGCTGGCATATCCGCAGTGGTGGTTGGTCACGAGAAGTCCTTCGCCGGAAATTATTTCTCCGGTACATCCGCCTCCGAACTGCACTATGGCATCCTTGAGCGAAGAATGGTTGATGCTGTAGATGTCGTCTGCCGAGAGCCGGCATCCCAGTTCAGTCATTGTCTTGCTGTTCATCTTCTGCAGGAGCGGGAGCATCCACATGCCTTCATCTGCCCTCATTCCTGCGGAAAATACAGCCAGAGCCGTAATGGCACAAAGTATTTTCTTCATATCTGATGAGATTTAAAAATTCAGAAAATTGCAAAATGCAAATATAACATTTCCTCCACGAATTTCAGGTGCTGAATCAGAAAAGTACCGGTTCGAGTTCCTTCAGATGAAAACTTTTCCGGTGGTGCGGGGTCAGTCCGTATTTCCTGACAGCATCGATGTGTTCTCTTGTGGGGTAGCCCATGTTCCTTTCCCATCCGTATTGCGGATATTGTTCCGCCAGGTTTTTCATGTATGCGTCCCTGCCGGTTTTGGCCAGCACAGATGCTGCGGCGATGTCTGCGAATCTGCCGTCGCCTTTGACTATGCATTCAAATGGAATGGTGCCATAGTCTGCAGCAAGTCCTGGATTTTCCCACGGGAGGCTTTTCTTCTGTGTAATGGTTTTCTGCGGCTGAGGAGCCGGTCCGGCAATCCTGTTCAGGCGTGACACTGCGATGCTTCTGTCTGACAGGGTCGCTGACGGAATTCTTCCGTATGGCTTGAACCTGTTGCCGTCCACCACGATTTGTTCCGGTCTTACGGGCAGGTTCATGATGGCTCTCCACATGCCTGCAATGGAAGCGTTCAGGATGTTTATCTTGTCTATCTCTTCAGCAGAAACCGCCTCCACTGCGTATGCAATGGCTTCTTTTATTATCACTTCCCGGAGGATTTCGCGGGATTTTTCCGTCATTTTCTTGGAATCGTTGAGGAGCGGATGATGAAAGTCCGGGGGCAGGATGACGGCTGCCGCGAATACCGGGCCTGCAAGCGGGCCTCTGCCTGCCTCGTCACATCCCGCCTCCAGCAGGTCAGTATGCAGCCGGCACGGCAGGCTGATATTTCCTTTGATGCCTTTGTCTTTTTTTATGACCATTTTTGTGCTTTTGCGATGCTTTCAGAGCACAAAATTATTCATTTCATTGCATTTTCTGAAATGGTCTTGCGCAGCATCGTTATCACCTCCTCTTTGGTACGGACTGTTTCCTTGAGTGTGACGATCAGGTCATTCAGTACGGATATGTGGGCTTTCAGCCGTCTTATCTCTTCCTCGTATCCGTTTTCAATTTCCTTGATCTTTGTCCCGTATTGAGCCTTCATGTCGCTGAACTCCCGGCTGCCGCCTTCTTCCGGACGGTATCCGAGCATCAGTTCCTCGGCTGATATTCCGAGGATGGAGGCTATCTTGTCGATGTTTTCGCTCATCAGCCTTGTCTTGCCTGCTTCAATGTTCCTGTATGCAGTTCTGGATATGCCCATCTTCTCAGCCATGGCTTCCTGTGACAGACCGAGCCTGCGGCGGAGTTTTGAAATGTTTTCTTTGACGGAATTGTTGTCCATCTGCCTTAAATATTTTTTTCTCATCGCAAAAATATCTCAAGTCTTTATTGATTTGTGATAATAAAATCTTGCCAATGGCAATTATGTCTTTGCAAAAAGAGAAAAAATCACAAAAAAGAGAAAAATGTGATGCAAAAAACATAAAAAATGACAATCTGCGCTTGTTAATTGTCCCCGGAAATGTCAGTTTTGCAAACAAAAAAAACTATGGAAAGACTCAAAATGGAAAAATGTCTTGAGGTTTTTGTCCTGCTCATGGAGGACGAGAAGGTTTACATGGACCCGTTTCTTACCTTTGACTCGATCTGCAGGTGGATCGGCATCGGCAGGAAGGATATGGACCGGTATCTTGAGGAACAGTTCGGTTGTGACGGAACTGATATTCTGAAAGCATACCGGGGTGCCGTACCTTTACATTTTCGCGAAAAATATGGCATACTGTTATAATTTCGTGCCCAAATCCTCGGATGTACTGTTGATTTTGCTGTTTTATTTGTTTAAATTTGCAAGGATGCGCCGTTTGAACGCGCTGATTGAAACAAATAACCAATAACAGATAAGTAAAATGAGAGCTTATTCAACACAGAACATCCGCAATGTGGTTCTTCTTGGCAGCACGAAGTCAGGTAAGACCACATTATCTGAAGCGATGCTATTCGAGGGCAAGGTCATAGACAGACGCGGCTCAGTCGAGGCGAAGAACACAGTTTCGGACAATTCGGAAATTGAGCAGATCAACCAGAGGTCAGTATATGCCACTCCGCTGTATGCGGAATTCATGGACACCAAATTCAACATCATAGATGCGCCGGGTGCGGATGATTTTGTGGGAGGCGCCGTTTCCGCATTCAAGGTATGCGATACTGGTATCCTTCTCGTGAATGCCCAGCAGGGCGTGGAAGTCGGGACGGAGATTTCCGCCCGTTATGCAGGGCAGTATGATGTGCCTCTGATCGTGGCAGTCAACCAGCTTGACGGGGAAAAGGCTTCATGGGAAAACACAGTTGAAACCATGAAGGAGGCATTCGGCAACAAGCCTGTCATCATCCAGTATCCTGTCAATCCAGGGCCGGGATTCGACGGTTTCATCGATGTCCTCAAGATGAAATACTATCATTTCAAGGACGAAAATGGCACAAGGGAGGATCTGGAGATTCCTGCCCAGTATAAGGATGAGGCCGAGGAACTCAGGTCCGCCCTTATCGAAAGGGCTGCGGAATACGATGACACCCTCATGGAGAAGTTCTTTGACACGGGAGTGCTTTCCGAGGACGAGATCAGGGCAGGTATCGGACAGGGGCTGAGGACCGGGGAGGTCATGCCTGTGTTCTGCCTTTCTGCAAAGAAGGACATCGGAGTGAAGAGGCTCATGGAGTTCACCATCAGGACTGCCCCGTCCCCTGCGGAGAGACCTGCCATGACCACCGATGGCCGTGAAATCGAGTGCAAGCAGGATGCGCCTACATCCATATTCATATATAAGACTGCCGTGGAGCAGCATCTCGGTGAAGTCGTATATTTCAAGGTGATGTCCGGAGAATTGACCGAGGGCCAGGACCTCGAAAATCCAGACACGGGCGACAAGGAAAGGATAAGCACCATCTATGCAGTGGCAGGCAAGAAGAAGGAGAAGGTTTCCGACCTTTATGCCGGGGACATCGGATGTACCGTGAAGCTCCGCAATGCCAAGACCAATGTCACGCTCTCCCAGCCGGGTACGGAGATAGCATACGAGCACATCGTGTTCCCTGCATCCAAGTTCCGTACAGCCGTCAAGGCAAAGGAACAGAAGGATGAGGAAAAGATGAGCGAGGCCCTGAACAGGATGTCCGCAGAGGATCCGACCATCGTGGTCGAGTATTCCAAGGAACTGAAGCAGACTATTCTTAAAGGCCAGGGCGAGCAGCACATAAATATTGTGAAATGGCGTCTTAAGAATGAGAACAAGATAGAGATAGAGCTTTTCCCTCCGAAAATCTCTTACCGCGAGACCATCACCAAGGTGGCCACTGCAAGCTATCGTCACAAGAAACAGTCCGGAGGTGCCGGCCAGTTCGGTGAGGTGCATCTCCTGATATGTCCGATTGTCGAGGGCGTGGAAGCCACCAACCGTTTCAAGATTGACGGAAAGGAAATGGTGCTCAACATCAAGAGCAAGGAGTCGTTTGATCTCGAATGGGGCGGCAAGCTTGAGTTCTACAACTGTATCGTCGGCGGTGCAATCGATGCCCGTTTCATGCCTGCCATACTCAAAGGCATCATGGACAAGATGAGCGAAGGACCTCTCACCGGCTCTCTCGCCCGTGACATCAGGGTCTATGTCTATGACGGAAAGATGCATCCGGTGGACTCCAATGAAATCTCTTTCGTGCTTGCAGCCCGCAATGCCTTCAAGGAAGCTTTCCGCAATGCCGGCCCTAAGATCATGGAGCCTATCTACAATCTTGAGGTCATGACTCCTTCCGACTATATGGGAGCCTGCATGTCCGATCTGCAGAACCGCCGTGCCCTGATTGAAGGCATGGGCAGCGACCGCGGATTTGATATCATCAAGGCCCGTGTCCCTCTCGCCGAGCTTTACAAGTACTCCACTTCCCTCAGCTCCCTCACTTCCGGCAGCGCCACCTTCACCATGCAGTTTGCTGATTACCAGCCTGTCCCTGGCGATGTCCAGGAGAAGCTTCTCAAGGCTTACATGGAGCAGGACAAGGACGAGTAGCCGGCCATCAGGATCGGAATGATTTGAATTCTTTTATTAAAGGGCCCTGGTTGTACAGCCGGGACCCTTTTCTGTGTTTTTCCGTATGGGCGGGGAAAGGTACTTCAGGAGATTGCCCCATTTGTCGTAAGCCCGGGACTCTCCGTTTTTGAAAGCATTAACCTACAGTCCCAGCTCTATCTGGAAGCGGAGCATCCAGCGGTCGTAGTCGAGGCCGGCAGGGACTTCGCTCCGGTGGTTGTATGACATGTCGAGCTGCACTTTGAGGCTGTGGCCGATGATGTAGCGGGTGACGCCGAGAGTGCTCTGGTTGAATCTGCTGTAATTGACATACGGCTGCGCTTCTGCGGTGGGGAACATGGTCGAGTTCCTGAGGGCGACTTCCCATTTGCCGTCGAAGAGGTAGCTCGTCTGGACATTCAGGCCGCAGCCGGTGTAGACGAATTCTCCGTTTCCGTCAATGATTGGCTGGGATGTGCCGGGTGTATGCCTGCCCATGTAGTCGGCCACGAAAGCGAAGCCTCTGTATTTCAGGATGAAGTCGAAATAGTAGGAGCCGATGTTGGTGTGCATTCCGTCCAGGATGGCGCCTTTCATTCCTTGTGTCCTTACGGCGTTGTTGTTGAAGGTGTAGGCTCCGGCGAGCATCATCTTGACGGATTTTTCACCGTAGACATCTCCTTCAAGCAATTCCCCGTTGGCGTGGAAACGGCCCATAGGATAGAGTTCAAGCCTGCCGGTGTATGCGAGCCCGTCCACTTCTGAGGAGTTGAAGTTGCGTCCTTCTCCCAAGGTTATGGAGCCCTTTGCGGACAGGGCAAAGGAATTAAAGTCACCATAGTTGTATTCTCCGAAGAAGCCGAAGTCCCTGTCGCCGCCGAATTCGCTGTTCACTATGCTTCTGTCCACGAACTGCAATGCACTGGAGGAGTTCACCCTTGCGCGGTTGGCCTTGATCTTGGTCTGGCCGAAGCCGATGTTCCATTTCGGGCTCGGGACATAATAGACTATGGCGTCTCTTATCAGGTTCATGTTCCCGTTGGGAATCACTTCCGTGTCGTAGCTGCTGAATCCTAGCTGGATAGAATACACTATCTTCGGAGAGAATATGTAGCCGTCAAACCTGAGGCGCAGCCTTTTCACCTGGGCGTCGGTGGATGTCAGGTTCATGTTCCTGTTGAAAGTCAGTCCGAACATGTTCTGCATCCGGAAGCGGATGGTCATTTCGTATGAATCATTTTTCGGACGGAATGTGACACCTTTGCCGACTTCGATGTTCGGAAGGTTGAGAAGTTTCTCCATCATGTCTGTCCTGCCTCCGTCAAGGGAGTCTGCAATGAATGTCTCAATATTGTCAAGACTTCTTTTTTCAGGGTTGCCGTCTTCTTTCCCTTCAGCTGCGGCATGGAGGCTTGAGGCGAAAAAACAGGATAAGGATAGGAATGCCATAACCACATATGACAGTTTCCTGTTGTATCCGGAGTGTCTCATTTTCATGGCGGTTAAAAAATCTGCGCGAAGTTAATAAAATTCCGTGTATGGCCGGAAGACTGCGGCAAAATTATGTCCTGAAAATGAAACGGATTTGAAATGCTTCATAAAATTTATTTCTGAAAATTTCAAAACGGTTTCTAAATTTGTCTTATGATAGAAAAATTATTGATACCACAGATTTCCGGGCGCTTCAGCCTGGAGCCGGCTTATCGTGAGGGGCATGTCCGCATAGTGAATCCTCTTCCCGGGACGGCGATATTGGGGCTGCATATCCCGGACATGAAGAAGACGGCAAAGGAGTTGGCTTTGTCTTCTGACTGCCCGGCTTTGCTTGACGGCTTTGAACAGGCAGCCGCCGGTTCTTTGTATTATGAGGAGAAGATTGTCTGGGGGCTGATGCTTGACTATGTGAAGATGCCTCTGGATGAGAGGTTGGGACGGTTTTCCGCATTTGTCCCTCAGATTGACAATTGGGCGGTGTGTGATACCGTATGCGGTGCTGCAAAATGGGCGGATGTCCTGTCGGTGGCCGCAGAAGCCAGGCGTGCAGGATGCACGGCAGATGCTTATAGGGCGAAGATCAGGAGGGAGGTATGGTCTTTTCTTCTGAAATGGTGGCGGTCGGACAGGGAGTTTGAGGTGCGTTTTGCAGTCATCATGGCAATGTCACATTTTCTGGATGATGAATGGCTGCAGGAAGTGTTCCGGCAGCTTGACACATTGGATTTCGGGAACATTGTGTCTGAATACCGCTTTGAAAGGAAGTCTGTCAGAAAAAATGCTGGAGATGCCGTGAGCCGGAAGCAGAGGAGCGGAGAAGATTCGGGCTGTTGCATGGTTCCGGCCGGTTCCGGTTGGGCATTGTCAGGTGACAAGGCGGGAACCGTGCTCGGTCCTGAACCTTATTATGTCCGTATGGGGGTGGCGTGGCTTCTTGCGACCTCGCTTGCGAAATACCCGGAGCAGACCAGAGCCTATGTCAGGGGGTGCAGGCTGCCGGAAGATGTGTTGAAACTGTATGCCCGCAAGGCCAGGGAATCATTCAGGACAAGGACGGTGTCCCCGTTCTGAACCGGAATGGTCTTGCTTGTCAATGTCTGTCGTTTGCCTGTCTGTCTTTGAATTCATGCCTGAGCCACGAATTGTCTGTTTTTGATGCATATTTCTGCAACATTTTTCGTACAGGCCGTGTCTAACTGTCGGATTTCGGAATGAAGCCGCATGGCTCCCGGTCCGGTAGATGCAAGTTGGACATTAAAAGTTATTGTTATGGAAGCCATTCTTATCCCCCTCGGTGTTTGTGTAGTCATGCCTGTCATGATAGTGTGGCTGGTTTTCAGGTCAAGGAACCATATGGTGGACAGAAAGATGGATGTGCTCATAAAGGCCATTGAAAATGGTCAGGACATTGATCCGGAGCTTCTTTCTGACAGAAAAGCGAAAAATTCAAGGACATTGAAGATGGAGCTTATGGGAAAGCTCCAGAGCGGTGTGACGCTGCTGTTGTCCGGTATGGCTGTGTTCGTGGCCTGTTTTGTTCCGGGCATGCAACTGGATGAAGACGGAATTTTTATATTTATCGCCGGAGGCGGTGTAATGATGGCCATAGGCGTGGCTATGATCCTGATGTTCTTCATCGGAAAGAAATGGATGGCTTCTGAAATCGAAGCGGAGGAGAGGAAGCTTTCTTGCGGTGATGCGGACAGACGCAACTGTGATGCGGCATCGGAAGACTGATTCTGAAAAGACTGATTCTGCAGTGTGGACAAGGCACAGTTCATAAGGATGGTGGCACAGGAGCAGGAATCTTTGCGGAGATTCCTGTGCGTGCTGTGCGGTGGGGATTCCTTCAGGGCAGATGACATTGCCCAGGAAGCTCTTCTGAAAGCCTACCTGTCCTTTGAGAGATTTGAAGGCAGGTCCAGGTTTTCAACATGGCTGTTCCGGATTGCTTATAACTGTTTCTATGACAATGTCCATAAGGCGGCAAGGGAGTCCGGCGAACCGCTTGTGCCTGCCCATGAGAACAAGGCAGATGAAAATGCTGATGCCTCTTCAAAATTTGAGTATCAGGACCTTTATCTTGCCATAGGCGCCCTTTCAGAAACGGAGAAGGCAGTGGTGCTGCTATTTTATATGGAGGACAAGTCCGTCAAGGAAATAGAAGTCATCACGGGAATGCCGTCGGGCACGATCCGCTCCCATCTTTCACGGGCGAGGCGGCATCTCAAGGAGCATCTGGACAGGCTTGGAAAATAAGTTTTGTATGAGGAATTGGAAAGACATTATGGCGACAGACAATGAAATAAGGAAATTCATCCGGGACAATATGCCTCAGGTGAAAGGAAACGACCGCTTCATGGATGAACTTGTGCGTCAGATTGAGCTTCTTCCTGTCCCTGCTTCTCTTGCGGGAAAGTCAGAGGAAGAAATCAGGTCTGCCGTGGACCTTATCTGGGCGACTGCAAGGAAGATAAAGCGCCGCAACAGGATAAAGGCCCTGTCCGTGACGTTTCTTTCCATAATCTGTCTCGCCGTCCTTTTGGCTGTATATTACATGGTTCCACAGGTGCATGAACTTGTTGCACAGAACTATGTGTATATCCTGGCGGCCTTCTCCGCTGTCATTCTTGCCGCGGCATTGCTGAGCCTCAGGCACAACCATATCTGAATCCAGACTGTCTTGTGTGGATGGTGAGCCTGATTGGGGCTTCCGTATGCCGGGTATCAAGTTGCTATAAGAATCAGGAGAGCTTCAGTGTCAATGAAATGAACTCTTCCACTCCAAGCCGCTCCGGGCGCAGATCAAAGACGGGGTCGGACGAAAATGCCGCCGTCTGCTCTGCATTCCAGTTTTCCCGTTCAGCCTTTGCCGTTATCATCGGTTTGAGTGAGTTGCGCATGGTCTTCCGCCTCTGGTTGAAAGCCGTCTTCACTACAGCCTTGAACAGACTTTCGTCACAACCGAGGTCCGTCCGGCTGTTTCTTGTGAGCCTTATCACCGCCGACTTTACCTTTGGCGGCGGATTGAAGGCCCCTTCTCCCACAGTGAAGAGATATTCAATGTCGTACCAAGCCTGGAGCAGGACAGACAATATGCCGTATGTCTTTGTTCCCGGCTGTTCCGCAATGCGTTCCGCCACCTCTTTCTGTATCATGCATACTACCTGCGGGACGGAGTCCTTGTAGTCCAGCACCTTGAAGAATATCTGCGAGGATATGTTGTAGGGGAAGTTCCCTATGATGCAGAATTTGCCATTGAAGAAATTTTCAAGCTTCAGCTTCAGGAAGTCGGCTTCAATCAGTCTGCCGTTCACCTGCGGGAAATTCATCAGCAGATAGTCCACGGATTCCCTGTCTATTTCGACCATCTTCAGGTCTATTTCCGACCTCTGCAGCAGGTACTGTGTCAAAACACCCATCCCCGGCCCGACTTCCAGCACCTCGGTTTTCTCAGTGCCATTTTCTGGCGCCGGGCCATTGTTGTCCTCTATGGGGCCGTTGCCGTCAATTGTATCCCGATGCAGAGCAGTTGTGTCTTGTACGATATCCTTTGTCCCTCTTTCCCCCTCTGTAGGTTCATGTCCGTTTCCTTTCCGGTTGCCGGGCATTTCCTGCGCTCCACTCAGCAGCGCATCCGCTATCTGCTTTGCAATTGACAGATCCGTCAGAAAATGCTGTCCCAATGATTTCTTTGCCCTTACTTCCATTTCTTCATTTGTCATTCCGTGCAAATATATTCTTTTTTTATATAATTGTCCGGGAGGTGGAGAATTTTTTGGATGTCATTTGTGGGGTTGCGGATGTCATGAATGATTATATTTATTAATTTTGCAGGATTTAATGTGGAAAGGAATATAAAATCATACGGTTATGTACAGGACACATACTTGCGGGGAACTCCGCATTTCTGATGTCGGGAAGACAGTGACTCTGGCCGGATGGGTGCAGAGGACGAGGAAGCTCGGCGGAATGACATTCATTGACCTGAGGGACAGGTACGGCATCACGCAGCTGGCTTTGGACGGCACTGCCGCAGAGGAGCTGGCGGCTGCGGCAAACTCTCTCGGAAGGGAGTATGTCATCCAGGCTACAGGTGAGGTCATCGAGCGTCAGAGCAAGAACGCAAAGATGCCTACGGGCGACATCGAGATAAGGCTTACGGGAATAAATGTGCTCAACAAGGCCCAGACGCCGCCTTTCACCATCGAAGATGTGAGTGACGGAGGTGAGGAGCTGCGTGCGCGATACAGATATCTGGATCTCCGCAGGAATCCGCTGAAAAAGGCTCTGGAACTGCGCCACAGGCTTGCGCATGAGGTGCGTAACTATCTGGACGGGCAGGGATTCATGGAGATAGAGACGCCTTATCTGATCAAGTCGACTCCGGAAGGGGCAAGGGATTTCGTGGTGCCTTCAAGGATGAATCCGGGACAGTTCTATGCGCTTCCACAGTCGCCGCAGACTTTCAAGCAGCTGCTCATGGTGGCCGGGTATGACAGGTATTTCCAGATTGTGCGCTGCTTCCGTGACGAGGACCTGAGGGCTGACCGGCAGCCGGAGTTCACACAGATAGACTGTGAGATGTCATTTGTGGAAAGGGATGATGTCCTTGACACATTCGAAGGCATGATGCGCACGCTTTTCAAGAATGTTTTGGATGTGGAGATTGCAAATCCGATTCCGCGCATGAGCTGGTTCGATGCCATGGACAGGTACGGTTCCGACAAGCCGGACATCAGATACGGGATGACAATCCATGAGATTACGGCGGATGTGCAGGGACACGGGTTTTCTGTGTTCGATTCTGTCGAATATGTGGGCGCAATTGCAGTTGAGGGCATTGCCGACTATACGAGAAAGCAGACAGACGAGCTGACCGAGTGGGTCAAGAGGCCTCAGGTAGGAGCCAAGGGTCTTGTCTATATCAAGTATAACGCAGACGGCAGCATCAAGTCTTCAGTGGACAAGTTCTATACTCCGGAAGAGCTGAAGGCTGTCGCTGAAAAGACCGGTGCAAAGCCAGGTGACATGGTGCTCGTCCTCTGCGGTCCGAAACGCAAGACACAGACCATGCTCGGAGTGCTCCGCATCGAGATGGGCAACAGGCTCGGACTGCGTGACCCGCATGTGTTCGCCCCTCTCTGGGTGGTGGATTTTCCTCTTCTTGAATGGGATGACGAGACCAACAGGTTCTATGCAATGCACCATCCGTTCACCGCTCCGAAGCCGGAACATCTGGATCTGTTCTACAGTGACAGGAAAGAGGATCTGGAGAAGGTATGTGCTAATGCATACGACTTCGTGCTGAACGGGACGGAGCTTGGAGGCGGTTCCATAAGGATTCATGATGCCAAGGTGCAGCAGAGGATGTTCGAGGTGCTCGGCTTTTCAGATGAGGATGCCCAGTACAAGTTCGGCTTCATCATCAACGCCTTCAAGTTCGGTGCACCTCCTCACGGAGGACTGGCTTTCGGCTTTGACCGTATGTGCGCCTTGTTCGGAGGACAGGAGACCATCCGCGACTTCATCGCCTTCCCTAAGAACAACCAGGGCCGCGATGTGATGATAGATTCCCCGTCATACATTGACCAGGTACAGATGGACGAGCTTTGCCTTGTGTCCACGGCTGAAAAGACAGGGGAGCAGGATTAATTCCTTATTTCTTGATGAAATCTCAGTAAATAAGGTTGTTTAATAAAAATGTTATTGAAAAACTCCGGATTCTGATAAAATTTCAGAATCCGGAGTTTTCTTTTGCTTTATGATAATATTGATGTTTCTTCCTTTGACAGACAATGGGATATGAAATATCCGGCAAGGTCTGTGCTCTTTTCCTTTCGGACATCTGTCCTACCACCCTCCTCCGAGGGCCTTGTACAGTTCTATCAGGGCAATGTATTCGTTGGAGATGGCATTGCTCAGTTCGACCTGGGCATCGAAATAACGGCGCTGGGCATCCAGCACATCAAGATAGTTGATGACACCGTTGATGTACTGGGAGCTGGCGAGGGATACATATTTGCGTGAGGCTTCCTGAAGGTCGAACTTGAGGTTGGTGTTCTCCTTGGCGGAATTGAAGGTTATGACGGCGTCGTAGACCTCCTTGAAGGCCTGCATCACATCCTTTTCATATTCCAGACGTGTCTGGTTGTATTCTGCTATCGCTGCCTTGAAGGCTGATTTGCGTTTTCCGAACTCGAAGATCGGGGAAGCAAAGCTTGCAGCGGCAAAATAGAACGGGGACTTCAGCACATCGAGGAACGAGTTGCTTTCAAGTCCGCCTGTCAGGTCGATGGTGAAGGTAGGGAACCTTTCTGCCTGGGCCACTCCGACGGCCGCCTGGGCCGCCATCAGCCTCTGGCGGGATTCCATGAGGTCCGGACGCCTTTCGAGCAGCTGGGAAGGGATGCCTGTCGGAAGTTCGCTCCTGTATGAGAGTTCAAGAACCTGCCGGTTTCTTCCCATTTCCTGTGGATATGAGCCTGTGAGAAATGCAAGTTCGCTTTCCTTGATTGCCACCTGCCTTTCAAGGTCTGGCACAAGGGAGGCTGTGGTGGCGTATTCCACAAGGGCCTGCTGATGCGGGATCTCGGAAGTCAGTCCTCCGTCTGACCTCAGTTTTGCCTGCTTCACCCCCTCTTCCCTGGTCACGAGGGTCTTCTTGACGATTTCCAGCTCGTTGTCAAGGGACAGCAGTTCGAAATATGCCCGTGCCACATTTGCAACAAGGGTCATCTGGAGGGCCCTCTGGGCTTCGATGCTGGCGAGGTATTCCGCTGCCTTTTCCTTGCTTGCCCATCTGAGGTGACCCCACAGGTCGATTTCCCATCTCAGGGAGAGTTTCGGGCCGAGTTCAGGGTCATTCGGCTCGGCTGCATCTCCGCCGTAATTGTTGTATTCGTTGTTGGCGTATGCCCTTGCCGATATTGACGGCCACAGGTCTGCCCTCTGTATTCTGTACCGGTATTCGAGCTCACGGATCCTTTCGGCGGCAATCAGCATGTCCTTGTTGTATTCAAGCGCCTGCCGTATCAGCCCCTGGAGCGTCGTGTCGGTGTAGAGTTCCCACCATTTCACATCCGCCAGGGTGAGGGAGTCCGTGGCAGGATCGGATGCCACATACTGCTCCGGAAGATTGAGTTCCGGTTCTGCACAATGCTTGGCAGGGGAGCAGGATGAAATCATGCTTCCGCACATGATGAAGGCTGCTATGGCTGCTGCTCCTGTGCCTGTGGCCTTTCCTTTTTTGGACATCTTATGCTTGAGTTTATAAATCCATACGAAGAAGAACGGCACGAAAGTTATGCCGACGGTTATTGCCACTATCATTCCGAAGAACACTCCGGTACCGATGTTCTGCCTGCTGGCCGAGCCGGGACCTGTGGCGAACACCAGCGGCAGCATGCCGAGGATGAATGCCAGGGAGGTCATGACTATTGGCCTGAACCTCAGATGGGCGGCTGTGACGGCGGCCTCTTCGATGGTCCTGCCTTTTTCAACTTCTTCTTTTGCGAATTCCACTATAAGTATGGCGTTCTTTGCCACTAGACCTACCAGCATGACCAGGCCGATCTGGAAATAGATGTTGCTTTCGAGCCCTACTATCCAGATGCCGAGGTATGCCCCGGCAATGGCTATCGGCAGGGAGAGGATGACCGCTATCGGCACGGACCAGCTCTCATACTGCGCGGCAAGCACGAGGAATACGAAAAGCAGGGCAAGCCCGAGCACAAGGCCTGTCTGTCCTCCTTCTTTCTTTTCCTGATATGAAAGTCCACTCCATTCGATGTCGATGTTGGACGGGAGATGCTTGTCTGCAATCTCTTCGAGGATGTCCATCGCCTGACCGGAGCTTACTCCCTGAGCCGCCTCTCCCGTGATGGTGGCGGCATAGTACATGTTGAATCTCTTTATGGTTCCCGGCCCCGTCGTGTATTCGGTGTTGCCGAGGGCGGTCACCGGTATCATCGTGCCGCTGTCACTCTTGACGAAGAAGAGGTTCAGGTTGTCCTTGTGTGCCCTGTAAGGCTCGTCGGCCTGGATGTATACGCGGTACACACGGTTGTACATGTTGAAGTCATTCACATAGATGGAGCCTGTGAAGGCCTTCAGGGTGGAGAACACATCCGCAAGCGGGACTCCGAGAAGCTGTATCTTGTCCCTGTCTGCATCGAAGTACAGCTGAGGGATATTCTTCTGCATTCCGGATGCGAGACCGGTGAGCTCCTTTCTCTGCGAAGCATAGTACAGAAGGGTGTCTGCGGCCTCCTGGAGGTCGTCATAAGTGGCGTCTCCTCTGGCTTCCAGCACCATCGAGAATCCTCCGGAGCTTCCCAGTCCAGGAATCACGGCCGGACTGCTCAGGTACACCTTGCTCTCAGGGTAGACGGAAAGTGTGTCCCTGACCTTCTGCATTATCTTGTTTATGTCCCTTTCCTCCCTTTCTTCCCATGGCTTCATTATGACGGTCAGGGTACTGTTGGCCTGGCTTGTCCCGATACGCGGGCTGGAACCGGTGACATTCAGCACATATTCTATGTCATGCTGCCTCAGCAGGAAGTCCATTGCCCTTTCTGTCACTTCCCGTGTCCTTTCAAGGGTGGCGTTGACCGGAAGCTCAAGCTCTACGGTGAAATATCCCTGGTCTTCCTGCGGCATGAAGCTCTTCGGCACGAGCTGCCCCATAGCCCAGATGCATATCACCGTTATTCCGAACAGGGCAAACATTCTCGGAGAATGCCTGAGACTTGCATGTATTACCTTTTCATAGAATGAATTGCCTGTGCTGAAACCTTGGTTGATCTTTCTGAACAGGAAATTCTGCCTTGCGTTGGCGTCATGGGGCTTGAGAAGCCTGGAGCACATTACCGGACTGAGGGTCAGGGCCACTATGGTGGATATTATCACGGAAACGGCGATGGTGATGGTGAACTGTCTGAACAGCTGGCCTGTGATGCCCGAAAGGAAGCTGACAGGGACGAACACGGCACAGAGCACGAGTGACATGGCTATCAGGGCGCTTCCGATGCCGCTCATCGCCTTTTTCGTGGCTTCATATGGCGGCAGATGCTCTTCCGCCATGATGCGGTCCACATTTTCCACCACCACTATGGCATCGTCCACCACAATACCGATGGCGAGGATGAGGCCCAGCAGGGTCATCATGTTGAGGGAGAATCCGAATGCAAGCATCACGCCGAATGTTCCCACAAGGGAGATAGGCACCGCTATGGCAGGGATGATGGTCGCCCTCCAGCTCTGCAGGGAGAGGAACACCACCAGAATCACCAGGAACAGGGCCTCGAAGAGTGTCTTGTACACATGGTGTATCGACTCGGAGATGTAGGTGGTCATATCGAACGGAATGTCATACGTGATCCCGTCCGGGAAGTTCTTGCTGATTTCTTCCATTGTGGCCTTGACTTCTTCAGCCACTTTCATGGCATTGGCCCCGGGAAGGGTATAGACATACATGACGGCTGCATTCCCTCCGTTGATTCCGCTCTCCGTGTTGTATGATTGTGCCTCCAGTGACACCCTGGCGACATCCTTTATCCTTATTATAGAGCCGTCGCTGCCTGTCCTGACCACTATGTTCTCAAACTGGCTCACTGAAGAAAGCCTTCCGGTGGCGGTTATAGGCGTGGTCACATCCACACCGCTGATAGGCTGCTGTCCCAGGACTCCGGCCGCCGATTCCCTGTTCTGGTCTCTGATGGCCTTTGTGAGGTCGTCCACGGTAAGCCCCAGGCTTGCCAGCTTGTCCGGCTGCACCCACAGCTGCATTCCGTAATAGCGGCTGCCCACATTCGACACACGGCCCACTCCCGGGACACGGCGGAGCATGTCCAGTACATTGAGGGTCGTATAGTTGCTCAGATATATTTCATCGAACTTGGGGTCATCCGAAAGCACCGTTATCGTCATCAGGCGGCTTGCGGCTTCCTTCTCGACGGATATTCCGTTCTGCACCACTTCCGCCGGAAGCCTGGATTCTGCCAGCTTTACCCTGTTCTGCACCTCCACGGCAGCAAGGTCAGGGTCGCTTGATATGTCGAAGGTCAGGGTCGCAGAAAAGCTTCCCGAATTGGTGTTGCTGGATTCCATGTAGAGCATTCCAGGCGTACCGTTCAGCTCCTGTTCGATAGGAGTGGCGACCGCCTGCGCCACCGTCTGGGCGCTTGCTCCCGGGTACGATGCCGATATTTTCACTACAGGAGGCACTATCTGCGGATATTGGTCCACAGGCAGCATCACCAGTCCTATGAGGCCGACAAGTACGATTATTATCGAGATGACAATCGAAAAGACCGGCCTGTCTATGAAGAAATCAGATTTCATGTTTTGAAGATAATTTTGCTTGACATTGAGAAACTGTCATTCTGTCCGTCCAGGCTGGTCCGCCCTTCTCGCCTTCATCCCGTGCGAAAGCTTGTGGAAGCCTTCCACCACTATCTGCTCTCCCGGGAGAAGTCCCCTTTCGACCACCACCTTGTTGCCTGTTTCCGGTCCGAGTTCAATGAAGCGCCTTTCAACGATGTTGTCATTGCGCAGCACGAAAATATATGAGCCGTCCTTTTCGATTTCGACAGCCTTTGTCGGCACCACCACCGCATTTTCACGCACGTCGAGCAGGAGGGTCACATTGGTGAACTGTCCCGGAAGCAGCTCCCTGTCAGGGTTCGGCAGTTCTGCACGCACCGAGAATGTCCCGGACTTCGAGTCCACCTGCGGGTCAGCGAAGTCCACAAGCCCCCTGTATTTGTAGACAGACTTGTCGGCAAGGGTTATCGTCACATACGGGTCCCATTTTCTCAGCGAGTCCTTCTGTCCGATGTTCACATTGCGGGCCTTGCTTTTCTGATAGTCCAGGTCTGTCATCTTGAATTCCACCAGCACCGTGTCGCTTTTCACGATGTTGGCCAGGAGCGACTGTCCGCCCGGTCCCACGAGCGTACCTATGTCCACATGCCTTTCGCTGATGTAGCCGCTGATAGGGGAACGCACTGTCGTGTAGCCCAGTGCCAGTTCATCCTGCCTCAGGTCCGCCTCGCTCATCTGCACCTCTGCCTTCGCGCTCTCGTATGAAGCTATCGCATTGTCCAGGTCGAGCTGGCTGGCAGCCTTCTGGTCATACAGCGGACGGATTCTTTCAAGGTCCCTTTCCGCCTTGAGCTCCAGCGCCTTGTTCCTTGCCAGCACAGCCTTGGCCCTGTCCACCGTCGCCTTGTATTGGCGCGGGTCTATGATGAAGAGCACCTGGTCCTTTTTCACATATGTACCTTCCTCGAAAAGCATCTTTTCAAGGTATCCTTCCACTCTTGCCCGTACTTCCACGAACTGCTGAGCCCTTACGCTTCCCGGGTATTCCCCGTAAATCTCCACATCCTCCGTGGTCACCGTTTCCGTGCTGACCACCGGCACCACTTCTTCCACCGGCTCAGGCCGTGTGAGCCATACAATCAGCACAATGACCGCCGCCAGCACCACGCCGATGGCCGCCCATTGTTTCCAATTCAATTTCTTGATTTTCACCACCACATACTGGGATCCTTTGTCAAGGCTGCTGTACGTGTTCTTGAGAAACTGCTTCCCTTTCATAAAAAATCTTTTACCGGCTTCGCGCAATAGCAAAATATATGCCCTCATTCCGCAATCTCATTGCTCCATGCGCCAAATACCTGACCAACCTGCAAAGATATATGAAATTTCACTACCTTTGCTGATAATGGCGGATTTTGAATGCCGGCGGGCGGAAAATGCCGGGAAATTTTGAAAAAACGGATGATGGACAATCAGAAATGCATAGAAAGACTGGAGAAGAAGGGGGTGAGGGCCACCTCCATCCGCATACTCGTGCTGGATGCACTGATGTCTTCCCCGAGGGCCATGTCCCTTTCCGACCTTGAAACCGTCCTGGACACCGTGGACAAGTCAAGCATTTTCAGATCATTGGAAGCCTTTGAAAAACACCATGTCGTCCATTCTATAGACGACGGCACCGGTTCTGTCAAATATGAGGTCTGCGAAGGCGAGGACGAATGCACACTTTCCGACATGCACACCCACTTCTATTGTGAAAAATGCCACAAGACCTTCTGCCTCAAGGATATCACCGTTCCCGTCGTCCCTCTCCCCGAAGGCTTTGAAACCCGCTCCATCAACTACATCATCAAAGGCACCTGCCCCTCCTGCCGCAACAAGGCGTGATGTTTATACCTGATAAACTCTGGCGACCGGCGGACAGAATCAAATAAATTGCTATTTTTGACGGATGGAAAGGATTTGCCGGTAATGATATGGGAAAATTATATCCGATAGGGATTCAGAATTTCGAGAAGCTCCGGAAGGAAGGCTATTTTTATGTGGACAAGACCGCTCTCGTCCACAGGCTTGTCACGACCGGAAGCTATTATTTCCTCAGCCGGCCACGGAGATTCGGGAAAAGCCTGCTGATAAGTACATTGGAGGCATATTTCCAAGGCCGGAAAGATTTGTTTGAAGGACTTGCAATCGGAACGCTTGAAAAGGAATGGGCAAAGCATCCTGTCCTTCATCTGGACCTGAACATAGAAAAATTTGATACTGAAAGAAGTCTGTATGACATTCTTAACCGTAATCTGGCTGAATGGGAAAGTCTTTATGGAAGTGATCCTGCAGAGGTCACTTTGCCTCTGCGTTTTGCCGGAGTGGTAAAAAGGGCCTGCCGGAAGACAGGAATAAGGACAGTCATTCTTGTGGACGAATACGACAAACCGCTTCTTCAGTCCATCAACAACGGGAAGCTGCAGGATGAATATCGGAACACCCTGAAACCATTCTACGGAGTGCTTAAATCAATGGACGGATATATCCGTTTTGCCATGCTCACAGGGGTGACCAAATTCGGCAAGATAAGTGTATTCAGCGACCTTAATAATCTTATAGACATTTCGATGGATGAACAATACTCGTCCATCTGCGGCATCAGCGGAAAGGAACTGACAGACAATTTTGAAGAAGACATACGCGATCTGGCAGAAAGGAACGGTCAGAGCTATGAGGAGGCCTGCCTTCAATTGAAGGAGAATTATGACGGCTATCATTTCTGCCCTGACAGTCCAGGCATATATAATCCGTTCAGTCTGCTGAATACATTTTATAGCGGCAGGTATGGCAGATACTGGTTCGAGACCGGTACGCCGACATATCTGGCAGAACTCCTCAAGAGCCATAAGTATGATCTTTACAGGATGGCCCACGAAAAGACGACATCAAAGGTCCTGGACAGCATTGATGCATCTTCTGTCAACCCTATCCCGGTCATCTACCAGAGCGGATACCTGACGATAAAGGGATATATCCCGGAGCCGCGGATTTTTGAGCTCGGCTTTCCTAACCGTGAGGTGGAGGAAGGGTTTATGGATTTTCTGCTGCCTTACTATACTCCTGTCCGGGAAACGGAAAGCGGATTTGCGATATGGGAATTCATTTCTGACATAAAGGCCGGGAATATAGACGGGTTCATGGGACGGCTGCAGGCTTTCCTTGCAGATTGTCCGTATGAGATGGCAAAGGATATTGAACTCCACTGCCAGAATGTCCTGTTCATAGTGTTCCGGCTGGCGGGACTGTATACAGAGGTGGAATATCATACTTCAAACGGCAGGATAGATCTGGTGCTGCGGACAGCAGATTATATATATGTGATGGAATTCAAACTTGACGGTTCTGCAGAAGATGCCATACGGCAGATCAATGACAGGCAATATGCCCTTCCTTTTGTCAAGGATAGCCGGAAGCTCTATAAGATAGGCGTAAATTTCAGCAGTGCCACCAGGAACATAGACAAGTGGATAATTGAATGATCCTCCTTGCCGCAGGCAATATGCAACCGGGTTGCGGCAGGAGGGGGATATCTTTGCGGGCGTTGCGGGGATTTCGGATCTCTGCAGCGTTTTTTTGAATTGAAAAGGCAGAGATATGAAAAGACTTATCCTTGTTTTGGGAGCGGCGGGGATGCTGCTTCTCTGGTCCTGTGGGGCTGGGCACAATCACGGAGAAAATCATGGGGAACACGGTGCGGAGGCGGCCGCACATGACCATCTGCATCATGATGCGGAAGAGGCTGTGCATCATCATGACGGGGAGGACCCGCATGACCATGATGCAATGCATGGACATGAGGTGGCAGGCCATGAGGAAGATGCACACGGACATGCGGCAGGAGAGGCCGGTGAAGGACATACGGACGAGATAGTGATTCCGGCGGAGAAGGCGGCAGCTGCAGGGATTGTGGCGGAGACCGTCGTTCCGGGACCGTTTTCGGGAGTGATAAAGACAGGCGGGCAGATACTGCCGGCACAGGGAGATGAGATGACGGTGGTGGCTCCGGCGGACGGCATTGTGTCGTTCGGGGGCAATTATGTGGAAGGCTCCGAAGTGGACGGGGGTAAGCCGCTGTTCTCCATAGTTTCGGGAGGAATCCAGGACGGCAACCGCATAGGCAAGGCCAAGGTAGCATATGAAACCGCCAAGGCGGAATACGAGCGGGCTTCCGGACTTGTGGAAAGCCGCATCGTGTCGCAGAAGGATTTCCTGAGAATCAAGGAGGAATATGAAAATGCCCGTATGGCATACGAGGCCCTGAAACCGAATGCGGATGGTACGGGGGTTGTCGTTGAGGCTCCTTTCAAGGGATATGTCAAAAGCCTTTTGGTCAGCGAAGGGGATTATGTGCCGATGGGGACTCCGCTTGCAAGCGTCACACAGAACCGCAGGCTTGTGCTGAAGGCGGACCTTTCGCAGAGATACTACGGGCGGCTGGGCCAGATAGTTTCGGCCAATTTCATGACCCCATACGATGACCATGTGCAGAGCATCGCTTCCCTCGGAGGCAGGCTTGTTTCATCTGGCCGCAGTTCTTCTGACGGCTCCTATTATATTCCGGTCACATTCGAGTTCGACAACAGGGGAAGCGTGGTGCCCGGCTCGTTCGCAGAGGTCTGGCTCCTGACTTCAAAGCGTGAAAATGTGCTTTCCCTGCCGGTGTCGGCCATCACGGAGGAACAGGGGCTGTATTTCGTATATCTCAAGATGGACGCAAGCTGCTACACGAAGCGTGAGGTCACGCTTGGAGAAAGCGACGGTGCGCGGACGGAAATCCTTTCCGGCATCAAGGCCGGGGACAATGTGGTGGTCAAGGGAGCCTACAATGTCAGGCTGGCTTCGGCAAGCAATGCAATCCCTGCCCATACGCATAACCATTGAAAATAGAAGACAATGCTGAACAGGATAATACAATTTTCCCTGAACAACCGTCTGCTGATACTCGTGGCATCGGCACTGCTCATGGTTGCTGGGGTATATGTTATGAACCGCACGGAGGTGGATGTCTTCCCGGACCTGAATGCGCCGACCGTGGTGGTGATGACGGAGGCCGGAGGAATGGCTGCGGAGGAAGTCGAGCAGCTGGTGACATTCCCGATAGAGACTGCGGTCAACGGGGCTACCGGCGTCCGCCGGGTGCGCTCTTCCTCGACTACGGGATTTTCCGTGGTGTGGGTGGAGTTTGACTGGGACATGGACATCTATCTTGCCCGCCAGATAGTTTCGGAAAAGATAGCTATGGCAGCGGAGGAACTGCCGGAAAATGTGGGCAACCCTACGCTCGGTCCGCAGTCCTCGATCCTTGGCGAACTGCTGATTGTCGGAATGACTGCCGACACCACTTCAATGCTGAACCTCAGGACCATAGCCGACTGGACGATAAGGCCGCGCCTCCTTTCCACCGGAGGTGTTGCGCAGGTGGCGGTCCTCGGCGGGGACATAAAGGAATATCAGGTGCTCATCCATCCGGACAAGATGAAATATTACGGGGTCACCCTCGGAGAGGTGATGGCCGTGACAAGGGGGATGAACCGGAACACCAACGGCGGTGTCATATATGAATATGGCAATGAATATATAGTCAGAGGCGTGGTTTCCACGGATGACATCCGTGAAATGGCAAGGTCGGTGATAAAGACTGTCGGCGGGGCTCCTGTCACATTGGAGGATGTGGCGGATGTGCAGGTCGGTGCGCAGCAGCCGAAACTGGGGCTTGCATCTGAAAAGGGAAAGCCTGCGGTGCTTGTCACCGTCACCAAACAGCCGGAAACGGGCACATTGGAACTCACGGCCAAGCTGGAGGAGGCATTGAAGGATGTGCAGAAGAACCTGCCTCCGGATGTGAAGATTTCCACGGACACCTTCCGCCAGGCACGCTTCATTGAAAGTTCCATCAGCAATGTCAAGTCCTCATTGTATGAGGGGGCATTTTTCGTGGTCATTGTTCTTATCCTCTTTCTGGCGAATGTCAGGACGACGGTCATTTCTCTCATCACCCTGCCTTTGTCCGTATTGATTTCCATATTGACATTGAACTGGATGGGAATGACCATCAATACGATGAGCCTCGGAGGCCTCGCCATTGCCATCGGCTCGCTGGTGGACGATGCGATAGTCGATGTGGAAAATGTCTGGAAGCACATAAGGGCCAACAAGGCTCTGCCGGAGTCTGAACGCAGACCGATTCTGGAGGTCGTCTTCGAGGCTTCGAAGGAAGTCAGGATGCCGATTCTCAATTCAACTCTGATAATAGTGGTGAGCTTCGTGCCGCTTTTCTTCCTTTCCGGAATGGAAGGCAGGATGCTTGCCCCGCTCGGAATCGCATTCATCACGGCACTTTTCGCCTCCACATTGGTGGCCCTTACCCTGACCCCGGTTCTGTGCAGTTATATGCTTGATTATAAAGTGAAAGGGGACGGAGTGCCGAAGGAGGCCTTCCTCGCGGTTTGGCTGAAGAAATATTACAGGAAGGCCCTCGAATGGGTGATGAGGCACAAAATCGGTACGGTGAGTGCGACCGTGGCCCTCTTCGGGGTGGCTCTCGGCCTGTTCTTCACCCTCGGGCACAGCTTCCTGCCGCCGTTCAATGAAGGCTCGTTCACGATAAATGTAAGTTCCCTGCCGGGAATCTCCCTTGAAGAATCGGACAGGATAGGCCGTCAGGCGGAAGAACTGCTGCTTTCGATACCGGAGATACAGACCGTGGCGAGGAAGACCGGGCGTGCGGAACTGGATGAACATGCCCTCGGAGT
This sequence comes from uncultured Bacteroidales bacterium, assembly GCA_944323825.1. Classification (GTDB taxonomy): domain Bacteria; phylum Bacteroidota; class Bacteroidia; order Bacteroidales; family UBA932; genus Cryptobacteroides. Next base: position 57,276 of record CALUTY010000011.1, on the reverse strand, counting down.
GAATGTGTCCGAGATAGAGGCTCCGTTCGAGCTCAACGGCAGGTCTCATGCCGAGCTTCTGGCTGAAGTCAGGGAAAAGCTTTCGACAATCACTGGGGCCAACATCGAGATAGGCCAGCCGATAAGCCACAGGATAGATGCCATGCTGAGCGGCACCCAGGCCAGCATCGCCATCAAGCTTTTCGGTGATGACCTCAACCGCATGTTCACTATCGGCAACCGGATAAAGAATGCAATCAGCGGTGTGGAGGGGATTGCCGACCTGAATGTGGAGCAGCAGATCGAGCGGCCTGAGATAAAGATTGTCCCGAAGCGGGAAATGCTTGCAAAATACGGCATTTCAATGCCTGCATTCAATGAGTTCATCACGGTCAACATGGCCGGGGAAACGGTGTCGCAGGTCTATGAGCAGGGCAAGGCCTTCAATCTTGTCGTGCGTGCCTCCGAGGCCGACAGAAGTTCTGCTGAAAAGATAAGGAATCTCATGATAGACGATGCCGATGGCAACAAGCTGCCGCTTTCGTATGTCGCTGATGTGGTTTCTTCGACCGGTCCGAATGCCATCAACAGGGAGAATGTGAAACGCAAGGTGGTCATCTCCGCCAATGCCGCAGGCCGAGACCTGGGAAGCGTGGTGGATGACATCAGGGAGATTGTGGACAGGGAGATTGAGCTGCCTGAGGGCTACCATATAGAATACGGCGGCCAGTTCGAGAGCGAGAAGGCTGCCAGCCGCATATTGCTTCTGACTTCGTTCATGAGCATCATCGTCATCTTCCTGCTCCTGTATATGCAGTTCAAGAGCGCCGCACAGAGCGGTGTGGTGCTGCTGAACCTGCCTCTTGCCCTCATCGGAGGCGTATTCGCCCTCCTTTTCACCACCGGAGAAGTGAGCATCCCTGCCATCATCGGCTTCATTTCCCTGTTCGGCATAGCCACCAGGAACGGAATGCTGCTGATAAGCCATTACAATCTGCTCCGGGAACAGGGTCATTCCCTCTATGACAGCATCATACACGGCTCCCTCGACAGGCTGAACCCTATCCTGATGACAGCCCTCTCGTCGGCCCTTGCGCTGATTCCGCTTGCAGTGAAAGGCGACCTGCCGGGAAATGAGATACAGAGCCCGATGGCGAAAGTGATTTTGGGCGGCCTGCTCACCTCCACCTTCCTCAACGGCTTCATAGTGCCGGTGATGTACTGGTGGCTGCACAGGAAAGAGGCCGATGCCGGAGTGGAAGACCCGCAATGAGTCATCCCGAGCACAGTCGAGGGATCCAGATAATCATATAAACTACGGATAAAATGAATATAAAAAGATATGCCATTGCGGCAATGATGTTTTCAGCGGCAGTTTTCCAATCGGCCGCACAGCCTGCGGCTCCTGCGGACAGTCTTGCTGACCGGTCCGGAAGTGCCGTGACGGCAAATGCGGAATCTGCGTCAGGGCTTTCGTCAGATGCCCGGGAAGTGCTGCATACACAGAATCTGGACGATGTCCTTGCTGCAGTCGAGGCCAACAACCCTGAGCTGATTTCCATCATGAGTGATGTCGAGGCGCAGTCGCTCCAGATGAAAAGCGAAAATATGCTTGAAGACCCTTCGGTGGAATACAGCTCTTTCTACAAGGGCGGTGTTTCCGGGCAGGCTGGTTCCGAGCTCGTGGTTTCCCAGGGCTTTGACTTTCCGACCCTCTATGCGGCAAAGCACAAGAGGAATGAATTGTCCCGTGCCTCCCTCAACAGCAGCCTTGCAAATGAGAGGCGCCGGATTCTTCTTGATGCGAAGTCCCTCTGCCTTGACATCATAATGTACCGCCAGACCGGAGAACTGCTTTCCATGCAGTCCGAAATAGCGGACGAACTCCTGCTGCTTTATCGCCAGCGTCTTGAAAGCGGAGACGCCTCTGCGCTGGAAGTCAACAAGATCCGGATGGAGCTCATGAGTGTTGCCACCGATGTCGCTGCCAACAGTGCGGCCCTCGATGCCGCCTGCCGTGCCCTGCAGTCCATGAACGGCGGCCAGCCGATAGTCTTCGATGCCGATTTCTATCCTCTTGTGGAGGAGGTCGTTGACCCGGATGCGGCTGTTGAGGAATATCTGTCTTCCGATGCGTCCATCCACGCTGCCGAGAGCGCTGCCGAAGCCGCGCAGAAGGAAATTGCCGTGAACCGTCAGGGCTGGATTCCGAGATTTGAGGTCGGCTACCGCCGCAATACGGACATCCGTGAAGCCGAACATGGCTTTCTTGTCGGCGGCTCCATCCCTCTTTTCTCCAACCACCGCAAGGTCGCCACGGCCAAGGCCCGCTCAGTTGCCGCGAGCAGCGCCCTCAACTCCGTCCGTCTGCAGTCTGAAGCCGAAGTCCGCTCCATCCTGACCGAGATCCGCCAGACCGAATCCGCCCTCAGTGCCTACGACGAGCCTCTCATGAGGGAAACCCTTTCCCTCCTCCAGAAAGCCGTCGAGTCAGGCGAAATCTCCCTCATCGACTATTTTGTCGAAACCTCCTCCATCTACTCCAATCTCACCTCCTGCATCACCCTCCGCAACAATTACCACAAGCTCATGGCCCGCCTCTACAAAAACCGCCTATAGAGCGGCTATGTTGCGAGTTCACAAATTTGAGGTTGCAGCTGCCCCTCAAGGTATTCCCATAGCATATAAAGGTCATTATTATGGCAGGGACGGAGAGTCGCTTGTGGCTCTTAACATACAGAAAATAGAGCAGATCCGAGCGCAGCGATTCAGCAGGGACTGGAGTGCGGGCATCATTTCGGATGCGTCCATTGAGGATCTGGACCCGGCAGCAATTTCCAAGGCCAGGGAACTGTATTCTGCAGCACACAGTGAAAAATCTGCAGAAATTGCCGGATGGGACGATATGACGTTTCTGAATAAGGCAAAAATCACTATCAAGGGCAAGATTACGAATACGGCCATAATTCTTCTGGGAAAGGAAGAAAGCGAATATATGATTTCTCCTGCGGTAGCCAAAATCAAATGGATTTTGAAGGATGCCAAGGGGACAGAGAGAGATTATATGATTGCCACATGTCCGTTTATTCTTGCCGTTGACAGGATATATGACAGGATACGGAATCTGAAATACCGTTATATCAATACGGAGTTCCAGACATTGTTCCCCGAAGAAATAGATACTTATGAACCGTATGTAATCAGGGAAGCCATCAATAATGCCATTGCGCACCAGGATTATACAATGGGAGGACAGATCAATGTGGTGGAATATGATGACAAGCTGGTATTCTCCAACAAGGGGGCATTCATTCCCGGCACGATTGAAAATGTTCTGGAAAGCAATGCTCCTGAGGAAAGTTACAGAAATCCATTTCTTGTGACAGCAATGGTGGGACTTAAAATGGTGGATACCATAGGAAGCGGTATCCGTAAGATGTATGCCTGTCAGCGGGACCGTCTTTTCCCGTTGCCTGACTACAATATTTCCAGTGACAGGGTGGAAGTGACAATAATCGGAAAGATTCTAGATTTGAATTACGCCAACCTGCTGGCAAAAAACACTGACCTGTCACTCATTGAAATAGAACTTCTTAACCGCTTTCAGCTTGGCAAGCCTCTGACTGATTTGGAGATGAAACGCCTGAGAAGCAGGAAACTGGTTGAGGGCAAGAAACCGAATCTCTTTATTGCCAAAGATATAGCCAGGAAGACAGGGCAGACTGTAATTTATTCCAGACATAAGGGATTGCAGAACAAGGCTTGTGAAGAATTGTTGCTTGTTTCTTTGAAGGATCATAAGACATTGTCAAAAACGGAGATAACGGAATTGCTTTGGCCTGCCCTTCCGGATATGCTGAACGATGAACAGAAAAAGAACAAAATCAGGAATCTTTTGTCCAAATTGAAGAAACAGAAGAAGATAGCCAATGATACAAGAGGCAATAATTCCATATGGCGTCTAAAAGTCAAAATTTAGACGCGATTTAGACGCGATTTAGACGCGATTTAGACGCGTCTTGTTGTAATGAATTGTATAACAGTTTCTTGTATGTATGTTTAAATGGCGCATCTGAAAAAATTAGACACGAAGATCAAGTTCCGATAGTAGTAGTGGTTGATTTTGCCATATATTTGGTTGTACCAATTATTAGGGAGCGGGGCGGGGATGAATCGTGATTAATTGGGATTATGACAATAATTTATGGGGACAAATGATTGGGGTGGCGGCATTTTTTGTATCTTCGGCGCCGGAAAACAGACGGCAGAATCAACAGGGCGGCCGGCGGGGACTGAGTGAGGTCCGGACGGCTTCCCGAACAAAAAGAAGAAAACAATGAAATTATCTGAATTGAGGACAGGGGAACGCGGCGTGATAGTGAAAGTGCATGGGCACGGAAGCTTCCGCAAGAGAATCATTGAGATGGGATTTGTGCGCGGGAAGCTCGTGAAGGTCGTTCTCAATGCTCCCCTTAAAGATCCCATCGAATATGAAATCATAGGCTACAAACTGTCTCTGAGGAGGGAGGAGGCAGACAAGATAGAGGTCATCAGCGAGACTGAGGCCAAGGAGGCATTGGCTTCACAGGAACCGGTGCCGCCTATCGAGGCTGACGATTGCGAAGACGCTGCCTCCGGAGAAGTTGCCTCCGGGAAAGCCGCAGTCAGAAAGTCTGCCGCCGGAAATGGCGATGACAGGTCTATAGAAAAGGAGATGGAGCACCTCGCCGACGAGCGCAGGAAGATGATAAGGGTGGCCCTTGTCGGCAATCCCAACTGCGGAAAGACATCCCTTTTCAACATCGCCTCGGGCAGCCACGAACATGTGGGCAACTACAGCGGGGTGACCGTCGATGCCAAGGAAGGCAAATTTGAATACGGCGGCTACAAATTCACCCTTGTCGACCTTCCGGGTACATATTCCCTTTCCGCATACAGCCCTGAAGAGCTCTATGTCCGCCGGAACCTCATAGAGGAAATGCCGGATGTGGTCATCAATGTCGTGGACGCCTCCAATCTCGAACGCAACCTCTACCTGACCACGCAGCTGATAGACATGAATCTCCGCGTGGTGATGGCTCTCAACATGTACGATGAACTCCGTGCGAGGAAGGATGAACTGGACCTGAAGACCCTCGGTCACCTTCTCGGCCTGCCGATTGTTCCCACCGTCAGCCGCAACGGGGAAGGCATCCAGCAGCTTTTCGACACCGTCATCCAGATATATGAACGGAACACTCCGCAGCTGAGCCGCCACATCCATATCAACCACGGGGCGGAGCTGGAAAAGAGCATAGACAGGATAAAGCTCCTGATTCAGAAGAATGAAGAGATAAGATTCAAATATTCGACCAGATACCTTGCCATCAAATATCTCGAAAATGACAAGGATATAGAAAAGGTCATAGAGGTCCTTCCGAACAGGGATGAAATAATTGCTGCAAGGTATGAGGAGCAGAAGCGTATAGACAGCCTCCTTCAGGCCACGACAGAATCCGCCATAGTAGATGCCAAATATGCCTTCATCCAGGGGGCGCTGGCCGAGACATACCATCCTTTCAACGGACAGAGGCGCAAGAACACCATAACGGACAGGATTGATGCCATTGTCACGAACAAGTGGCTTGCCTTCCCGATATTTTTCCTCATGCTCTACCTTGTGTTCGAATGCACATTCGCGATAGGAGACTATCCCATGCAGTGGATAGAGTGGCTTGTGGAGAAATTCGGCGCCTTCTGCGGCACCTATATGAAGGATGGGGCATTCAAGGACCTTGTCGTGGACGGCATCATAGGCGGTGTAGGCAGCGTGCTCGTCTTCCTGCCCAACATCCTCATCCTCTATCTGTTCATATCACTGCTTGAAGACTCCGGATATATGGCCCGTGCAGCCTTCATCATGGACAAGCTGATGCACAAGATGGGGCTTCACGGCAAGTCATTCATCCCTATGATAATGGGCTTCGGATGCAATGTGCCTGCAATCATGGCCACAAGGACTATCGAGAGCCGCAAGAGCCGCCTCATCACCATCCTCGTGATTCCGCTGATGTCCTGCGCCGGCAGGCTTCCAATCTACATCCTGCTTGTGGGTGCGTTCTTCCCGCATTACGGAGGCCTTGTCATGCTCGGCGTCTATGCCCTCGGCATTGTCCTGGCCGTACTTTCCGCCAAGGTCATGAGCCGCTTCATCAAGGACGACGACCTTCCTTTCGTCATGGAGCTTCCTCCGTACCGCGTGCCTACCGCCAAGTCCGTATTCCGTCACACCTGGGAGAAGGGAAAGCAGTACCTTCACAAGATGGCCGGCATCATCCTCGTATGTTCCATCATCATCTGGTTCCTCGGCTATTTCCCGAACCACAAGGCATATGACACCGTGGCCGAGCAGCAGGAAAATTCCTATATCGGCTACATCGGCAAGGCCATCGAGCCTGTTCTTGAGCCTCTCGGCTTCGACTGGCGGATGGGAGTCGGTATCCTTTCAGGCATCGGCGCCAAGGAGCTCGTCGTCAGCACCCTCGGCGTGATGTACAGCGCAGAGGACATTGATTCCGAGGCATCCGGCGACACCATGCTCCAACGTGCCCTGCAGCACTCCATGACTCCTGCCTCTGCCCTTGCCTTCATGGTGTTTGTCCTGCTCTATTTCCCATGCATCGCCACTTTCGTCGCCATAAAGCAGGAGGCCGGCGGCTGGAAATGGGCCATCGGCTCCGCCGTCTACACCATCATCCTCGCCTGGCTCATGGCATTCCTTGTCTACCGCATCGCCCTGCTGTTCTGACCTCCGCTTGCCCTCTATGCCCTTAGGGAGCATTGTGCAAAATGCCTATATTTTATATTTTTGACATATTTGTGAATTGTATTCAGGTATACTATATTTCCGCAGCCGCTTCAAGAGATTTCCCAAGCGGCTGTGGATTTTTTCTGACAAATGTTGCCATTTCAAAAATAATATGTATTTTTGTGGCGTTTGTGTGCGAGCACAGTATGGAGAGAGGGGATATAAATCCATGACTTGTTGTCCGTAATCTGGTTTATATGGCTCTTTCTCGGCAGAATAAGTTGTGCAATGCACAAAAAGCCACATATCCACACAATGACTGCATTCAAAAATAGTCTTTTAAACATCAGAATGATTTCTGACACCGCCCGGACAGTTGATGGCTGCCGGACGGCTCTTTACGGGGGGGGGTATGATATTGTCATCGGGCTCCGGTCTTGCGGCATAGATTCTTTCTGCCGAAAGGATTTCCTGTCCAATCATATCTCATTGTCCCGGAGTTTTTCCGGTAATTCCTGGGCTGCATTGTCTTCAGACATCTTCCGTATTTTGTACGGACTTGTCTGCATTTGTCTGTCTGGCATCTGCGGACGGCTTTTTCATGCCGTGCAGTATTTGCTGTACCGGATAGGGAGGTTGCAGGTGTCGTGTCTTTCTTTCATTGCTCAGTCATCATACGAACACATAAAACTTAATGACTTCTATTATGATATGTAACCCTATTTTAAATGCCATGTCGAAATGGTGCATGATGCTCGCAGCATTCGGGCTTCTTGCCTCGTTTTCGGCAGACGGAAAGCCGGGGCGCAAGGCGGATCCGGCCTTCCAAGGAAATCAGGAGGTTCAGACGGACCCGACATCAACATCCGGACGTTCTGCATCTTCTGCGCAGATACATGTCGTCGGAAATGTGGCCGATGACAAGGGAGAGCCTCTTCCGGGAGCCACCATCATCCTGAAGGGCAACACTGAGGTGCATGCCATCACTGACATTGACGGAAACTATGAGATTACAGTGCCTGACAGATGGGCTGTGCTGACTTACAGCTATATCGGATTCCTTCCGCAGGACATCCAGGTCGGGAACCGCAGGGTCGTCAATGTGACCATGGTCGAGGACATCGGACAGCTGGAAGATGCGGTCGTGGTTGCATACGGCCAGCAGAAGAAGGAGTCAGTGGTCGCTTCCATCGCGGCCATCGAGCCTGACAAGCTGAAAGTCGGTACTTCCCGTTCACTCAGTAACAATCTTGCCGGTACGGTAGCCGGAGTCCTTGCGGTACAGCGCTCCGGAGAGCCTGGCTATGACGAATCCACATTCTGGATTCGTGGTATCTCCACTTTCCAGGATACGGGACGTGACCCTCTCGTGCTTGTCGACGGTATCGAGCGTGATATCGACAACATCGACCCGGAGGAAATCGAGTCATTCTCTGTCCTCAAGGATGCGGCTGCAAGTGCAGTGTACGGAGTCCGCGGTGCCAACGGTGTCATCCTCATCAATACCAAGAGGGGAGAAATCGGAAAGCCGAGAGTTACCATCAAGGCCGAGTTTGCAGGCACGCAGCCGGTTAAGCTTCCGGACTATATCGGAGCAGCCGACTACATGCAGCTCCTCGACGACATCCGTGTGGACGAAGGCATGAGCCCGATGTATACGGACCGTATCGCCAAGACGCGTGCCGGCTATGACCCTGACCTTTATCCGGATGTAGACTGGATCGACGCCATCACCAAGGACTGGGCATCCAACCAGCGTGTGACTGCCGAAGTGTCCGGAGGTAACAACATCCTGACCTACTCCCTCGTGGCAGCGTTCTACAACGAACAGGGTATCCTTACCCGTGACCCGAGCCGCGAATGGGACCCGTCCATCAAGCTCCAGAGATATAACGTCCGTTCCAATGTGGACATCAATATCACCAAGACTACCAAATTCCGTGTGAATATCGGCGGATACCTCCAGGACAGGAACTCGACTACCCAGAGTGTCGAGACCATATTCAACAAGGCCTTCAAGGCAGTGCCGTTCGACTATCCGGTACGTTATTCCACAGGTGAGATTCCTGCAGGCGCGGAAGGCAACGTATGGGCACTGGCTACACAGATGGGTTACCAGAACAAGAGCGAATCCAAGATCGAGACCCTCTTTTCTCTCGAGCAGGATCTCAAGTTCCTTACCAAGGGCCTCAAGATAAAGGGAACATTCTCGTTCGACCGCTATTCTTCAGGTACGGTGAAACGTTCCACTTCTCCTGACCTCTACAATCCTACAAGACAGAGAAACGAAGACGGTACTCTCGTACTCAGCCGTTCGTCGGTCGGAAGCAACACCCTCGGGCATTCAGTTTCAGGAGAATACGGAAACAGGAGACTCTATCTGGAACTTGCCGTCAACTACGACAGGACATTCGGCGGCAAGCACTCGGTTTCAGGAATGCTCCTTGCCCAGAGAAGCAACTATGATAAAGGAGACAAGCTCCCATACCGTAACCAGGGTATAGCAGGTAGGGCTGCCTATACGTTCGATAACAGGTATGTGGCCGAATTCAACTTCGGTTACAACGGATCCGAGAACTTCGCTCCGGGCAAACGTTACGGTTTCTTCCCTTCGGGAGCAATCGGATGGGTCATCTCTGAAGAGCCGTTCATGGCACCGGTCAGGAACGTGATCACCAACCTGAAGATCCGCGCCTCATACGGACAGACGGGTAACGCGTCCCTCAGCGGCCGTCGTTTCGCCTATCTTTCCACCATTACCGACGACTACGACACTCTCAACATGTACAAGTGGGGTATGGACAGCGGCTATGGCGTCACAGGTATGGCTGAAGGTGACTTCGGCGTTCCGGACCTGACATGGGAGAAGGTCAACAAGGCCAACATCGGTTTCGAACTCGGCCTCTTCGACGGTGTATTCGACATGTCCGTAGACCTCTTCGACGAGAGAAGAAACAACATCTTCATGGAACGTTCTTCGATTCCTCTTACGGCAGGTTTCATCAAGGCTCCTTGGCAGAACTTCGGAAAGGTTAAGAACCATGGTGCCGAAGTGACCCTGAACCTCCGCAAGCAGTTCCGCAACGGTCTCTTCGTAGGCTTTATGGGAACATTCACATACGCCCACAATGAAATCGTCGAGATGGACGAGCCGGCAACAGTAGTAGGCACGAACAGGGCCAAGACCGGGCATCCTGTAGGACAGATATTCGGCTACATCGATGAAGGCCTCTACACTGAAGCTGACTTCAATCCGGACGGCACGCTCCGTGACGGCCTCCCGAGAAATACCCTGTCGACTGACATCCGTCCGGGAGACATCAAGCACAAGGACGTCAACGGCGACGGCAAGATAGACATATACGACCAGTCTCCTATCGGAGGTACTGAAGATCCGGAAATCGTATATGGTTTCGGTCTCAACCTCGCATGGAAGGGCTTCGACTTCGGTGTCCTTTTCCAGGGTACCGGCAGGATGTGGAGACTCATGTCCCAGAATATCATCCCGGGATACGATACCGGCGGATACTACAACGTATTCAGCAACTACGAGGACCGCTGGACAGTGGACAATCCGAGCCAGGATGTTTTCTATCCTCGTCTTTCCTACGGGCCTAACACGAACAACGGCGTGGCTTGTTCATGGTGGCTGAAGAACATGAGCTACCTCAGACTCAAGAACATCGAGCTCGGATGGTCGATTCCTCAGAGGTGGGCCGACAGGTCGTTCCTTTCAGGTGCACGCGTGTTCGTCAGAGGAACGAACGTCCTGACCTTCTCCGACTTCAAGCTTTGGGATCCTGAGCTTAAGTCTGCAGACGGAGGACGCTATCCACTCATGAGATCATTCTCTGCAGGTGTTGAATTCAAATTCTAAACGAAATATATGAAAATCATGAAAAATAGGATTATTTTGATAATGCTGGCCGCTGTCTTGCCTCTCTTCTCGGGATGTTCGGACTATCTGGACAAGAGACCTGACGATCAGCTCGACATAGAGTCAGCGTTCGAGAACAGCAAGAACCTGGACAGATGGCTTGCTTACATCTACGACGGTATCCCTCAGTTCTACGGTGACTCGAACTGGGATATGATAGGCAAGGACTGTACGACTCCTGCAGACTGGATTTCCGTCGGCAACAGTATCTGCAACTACCAGACAGGAAACTGGACTCCGAGCAACGGACAGGTCATCAATTTCTGGTCCGACCTTCCTAAGCGTATCCGTTCCGCATATATCTTCATAGAGAAGGCCCATCCTCTTACGGATGTATCCCAGAAGGACATAGATATCATGAAGGCCGAGTGCCGCTTTTTCATCGCCTATTTCCACTCACTTCTCGTGATGACCTACGGCGCCGTTCCTATCATTGACGAAGCTGCGCCTACAACCAATGCGGAAGACCTTATGATCAAGCAGCGTCCGTTCTACGAAGTGGTCGACTGGGCTGCCGAAGAGCTTGAAGAAGTTTCCAAACTGCTTCCTCTTACTTATTCCGACCAGGCGAACGACTACGGACGTGCCACATCCCTCTGGGCTCTGGCCATGCGTGCAAGGCTTCTGACATTTGCCGCAAGCCCGCTCGTGAACGGAAATCCGGACATGGCCGGAATGGTGAACTGCGACGGTGAACAGATATTCACGACCCAGTACGATCCGTACAGGTGGAAACTTGCCGCCGATGCCAACAAGGAACTTATCGACATGGCGGAAGCCAACGGCTATGAGCTGTACGAGGCTGATGCCGTAGAAGGTCAGCCTGACCCGTACATGAGCTATTTCGGCGCTTTGATGCTCCGCAGAAGTGAAGGCAACTACGAGCTTATCATGCCGCGTACCGAGGACGGTGCAGGCTGGCTGGACATGAAGGCTGCTCCAAGGAGCATACAGTCCCAGGCCGGAGTGGTCGGCGTTACCCAGGACTTGGTGGACGCTTTCTTCATGGCAAACGGCAAGGTGGCCATCTCGGGTCACAATGCCGACGGTTCTCCTGTAATCAATGAAGATTCCGGATATACCGAAGCCGCATTCGGACAGGCACCTGCCGAGAGCGACTATTCATCGGCCGACATGACTGCCAAGACCAGGTATTTCTATAATGACCCTAACGGCGTCTCCGGCATGACCGACTGCATCATTACCGAGAAAGGTACCTACAACATGTATTGCAACCGCGAGCCTCGTTTCTACATCTCCGTGATGTACAATGAGTCATACAACTGGGCAAAGACACACAAGGATAAGACGGAAGCCAATCCGAGTGATAAGAAGCGTGCCAATTTCTTCGTGGCACAGGAAGACGGAAAGGACGGATCGGATTATCCGACAGCCGGGTATCTGATGAAGAAGAGGATTGCCCCTGACTATCTCGGAAGCTCGTCCTCAGGTCAGTTCAACAAGCGTCATGGCGCCATTTACCGTCTTGCCGAGGCATATCTTGCATACGCGGAGTGTCTCTACGAATACAGCGTATCCGATGGTATAGGCGAGTACGATAACTACAAGCTCGAGATCATGGAAAATCTCAACAAGATACGCCGCAGGGCCGGTATACCTGAGTACAGCGCAGGCTCCGAACTCGGCGATATCGACGCCGCTGCAGCCAAGGCTAACCTTACTGTCCGTGACCTTATCCGCAGGGAGCGCAGGATTGAGCTCAACTGCGAGGGCGGTCTGAACTGGCAGGATCTCCGCCGCTGGAAACTCGCCGAGACCGAGCTCAACGGACCGTTCTACGGAATGAACATGGATGCATCAACCAAGGACAAGTTCTATGTCCGTACCCAGTATCAGACCCGTGTCTTCCTCAGCTACTGGTGGCCGGTGCCTCAGGATGACATAGACAGGAATCCTAACCTCAGGCAGCTTCCGGGCTGGTAACAGTGAAATTTAATCTGAAAGTCATTATGAAAAAGATACTTTTATATCTCGGTGCATTTGCACTTGCAGTGACAGGGCTTGCTTCCTGTGCTGATGACTACAGCGAGTATGACAACTCGTACATGCTCGACAACGACGAGACCATGACTCTTGAAGCCTCGGCCACGAGCATAGAACTTGAAGAAGATCTTCTGAACGAGCCGGCACTTACGTTCACCTGGACACCGGCCCGAGAGATGCCGGATGACTACGTGCTTACATACGTGACGATGCTCGACCTGAAGGTGAACCAGTTCAGCGCATCTACGGTCATCCGTGAGGTCGCTGATGACGGAGTGTTCTCCAAGACCTATACTACCGAGGAGCTCCAGAACTACATCGTGGACAAATGGGTAAGATCCACGTCTGAAGTCACTACGCTGTCTTTCAAGGTTATTGCCAAATGGGAGGGCGGATCCAAGTTCGTCATGCCGGAGGTGAGGACCGTAGATGTGGACATCCAGCCATACAGACCGAATGTCTTCGAGGCCGACAGGGTCAACCTTGACGGTGATGCAGTCCGCCAGATAATGCCTTCGATGAACTATACCATGGATATAACCCCTGAGAATGAGTACATCTACGCAGGCGAATTCGAGATGGCTGCAGGCAGGATGACTATCCCTGTACAGCAGGACGGCGCTACTCTCTATATATGCCCTGCAGACGGAGAGACTGTCAATGTTCCTGACGCCGACCAGGTGGACGGCAAGCCGGCTCCTACCGAGGCATACGCCGCCAAGGTGCTGGATATTCCGGACAGCGGTAACGCCGACGAGCTTCCTGCATGGAATCTTCCGTCTGGAGGTGACTGGAGAGTGATCATCGACATGGAGAACGAGACCGTACAGTTCTATTCTCCTAAGAACAAGCTCGAGCCTGCAACCGTAAGGTTCAACTATGCATACTCTTCCGACAGGGTACTGTCAAGAGAGATTACGGAAGGTGAATACTATCTCTATCTCAACAACGGTACCGACGGATGGAAAGCCAACTATCCTCTGCAGTTCAAGGTTTCTCTGATTGATCCTCAGATAATCATCTGGGAAGACGGAACGACTATCAGTATCCCGACTACAGGTTTCAGTGTCAAGGTCGGAAGACTCCTCAGCCATTTCGTATATGAGGACAAGGGAACCACGGGTGATGATCCTGAAAAGGACAGTGAAGTGAACTTCACTTCCCGTGTGGCTGCATTCTCTCCTGGCCGTGAGGCTGACGTAGAGCTGCAGATGAACACATGGATGCCGATGGAGGCTGTGGTCAGCAACAAGAGATGGCGGCCTACCAATGCAGTGACCATCAAGAAGATCACAATCGACATCAGAAATAACCGTATCAGGGTTGACTAAGGCCCCGTTCGGACTTTAGCTGGTCAGTATTTTTACAGCGAAAACGAGGGATGGCTCGGAATCTGGATTTCGCAGCCGTCCCTTTATTATACCAGAATGCAGAATATAGAATATGAAGAAAATCCAAAAGCGTCTGTCAGTACTTTTGTTGTTGGCAATAGCCGTTTCCTGCGGTGAAAAGGCAGTCCCGGACGACGGGAGCGGATCCGCAGATATCCCGGAAGGCAATGTCGAGGTCTCGTTCAAGGCGAACCGTACGGGCTTTATTCCCAATCCTCTCAGCGGGTGGGTGATATATGTCCCTCTCATAGATGATGTGGACCGATTCTGGCGGGAATACGAAAACTTCCAGTCTTCCGAGGGGACGGTCAATGTCTTCGACTACGGCAATGTCATCTACCTGCGCGGATCCTGGACTGATTTCAATCCTGAAGAAGGAGTGTATATATGGCAGGACGGGATAGATGAGGACAAGTATCCCCTTGCGCGCAGTCTCAGGCTTTTCGAGGAAGGAGCGAAGGAGCGCGGGCTGAAACTCGCCTTCACCTTGAAGTGCGACAGCCGGGATGCGAATGCCAACTGTACTCCGGATTTCGTGAAGGAAAAGATGGATGCCGCATACGGTACCGAGGCCGGCGGAACCGAGGATGACCCTGCTTCAGGCAAGGGATATTTCAACTTTACTCTCGGCTCCGTGCCACGTCACTACTGGTCGCCGTATCCGGATGACCCTATCTTCCAGGAAGAGTATGCCAAATTCATAAACGCGCTCGCCGCCGAGTACGATGATCCGGAAAAGACGGCTTTCATCAGCGGCCTGGGAATGGGCAAATGGGGAGAGTACCATACCTGTATCTATTCCACGGGAGACGAGACTCCGAAGATTCCGGTATTCAACTGGGTGACGGACACCTATATCAATGCTTTCAGGAAAACTCCGTGCTTCACCAATTACCACAAGATGGTAGGAACCATCGTGGGTGAGGGAAGCGGCAGCCCCGATTCAGAAGGCATGCTGACAAGCGCCATCGAGAAAGGGTTCTGCATGAGGCATGATGCATTCGGAATGAGGGCGGAATCATTCGGCTATGCCACATGGGAGAAGAAATTCATCGCCAACTGGACCTATAAGGTGCCGGTAGCCGGGGAAGGCGGCTGGATCGTGACCCAGGGCGGATATGACGAAAACGGCAATCCGAAGAATTATCTGACCCAGTATGACGGACCGAGGGAGCTCAGGCAGGGTGAATACGACGACATGCACGGTGCTTACGTGAACATGATGGACCTGCGTTATGACGCTTCCTATACCCAGGGAGAGACCTGGTCCTGGTTCAACGATGCCTTCGACCTGGTGGAGAAATTCGTTGACGAAGACTGCTACAGGATTTACCCTGACAGGGTGACCGTTCCGACAAGGATCAGCAACGGAAACACCTGTACGATACAGCACCGCTGGCTGAATCTCGGACATGCCTACTGCCCGACCAATATAAAGCCGTATCAGGACAGGTTCAAGGTCGCTTTTGCGATTATGGACACTGATACCGGAAAGATAATCGGGAAAAACATATTTTTCGACGGGAACGCCCATCCTCATGACTGGATCAGCGGAAGGTCGTCTTACGAACTTGAAATCGTTCCGGAAGGCGTGTCTGTCGGAGCTTACGACCTGTGCGTCGGCATAGTGGACCTCGCGCTCGGTGATCCGGACAACGGCGACTACAGGATAGGGATCAGGATAGCCGCAAAGGGGGAATATACCGAGGACGGCTGGCTGAAACTCGGAGAAGTGACTGTCTCGGATTAATTTGAACGTTGATAACATATTTTGTAAAATGAAATTCATCACTGCTATTGCGATGCCGTTGCTGGCCTTTTTTCTGGCTGTCTCATGCGACGGAAAGGAAAATCCCGATGACAACGGCGACGGAAATGCTTCGGTGCCGGAGGATAACATTGAAGTGAAAATCATAGCGGACAGGAAGTCTGTCCTGAAAAACCCTCTGACAGGCTGGGCCATGTATGTTTCCGGAACGGCTGACCCTTCCTATCTCGATACCGAGTACTATGTGTCGTCTCTCGGCAAGAGTGTCAGGGTGTCCGACTATTCGACATGCATATATGTCCGTACCAGCTGGCGCAATTTCAATCCTGAGGAAGGAGTCTATTTTTGGGATGATCCTGACAGCAAGCTGTACAAGATTTACACCCGTGCCCAGGAGCTTGGCCTTCCAATGGCTTTCCGGGTGGTAGTGGACGGTCGTGACCAGGGCGCGAATACGCCTGAGTGGGTTTATGAGAAGGGAGCAGCCTATTGGCCTTCTTCGGAAATCCCCAGATTCAGCGACCGCAAGGTCCCTAATGTCCTGGATCCGACATGGCGCAAGTACTATGAGAAGTTCATAGAGGATTTTGCCGCGAAATTCAACGATCCGACCAAAATCGCCTTCATTGACGGCTATGGTCTCGGCAAGTGGGGAGAAGGCCACAATGTGTGCTATGAAGGTCTGGAAGTTGTCGGTACCGAGACCGATGGCGGGGTAACGTATACGAAGTACGGTGACGGCATAGTGTCCGACAAGACACCGGAATACAAGGAAAACACCATGAAGTGGATCACCTCCCTGTATTCACGCTGTTTTACCAGGGTGCCTCTCGTAATCAACTACCACCGTCAGATCGGGCATCCGAGAAGCTCGGGCGCCCAGGCCCAGCCGGACAGCGAGCACCTGCTGCAGATAGCCATCGACAACGGTTACTGTCTCCGTGCTGACTCTTTCGGCATGCACAACCAGGACTGGGGCTACAACGACTGGGAGCGCAATTATGTGGAGCAGTGGAAATACAAGCTTCCTGTAATCCTCGAAGGCGGATATGTGTGGTCGAATCCCGGACATCAGTCGAGTATCGCGGCGGAAGGATACGAAACGGCAGGGGATGTCCGCGAGGGTGAGTTCCTTGAGGGAGAAAACGCCTGTGTGAACATGATGGACTTCCGTACGGGCGATGAGGTGCGTACATGGTTCGAGGAAGCGTACCCGTATGTGGAAAGGTTCATCCAGGAAGGGGGCTACCGCCTCTATCCGGACAGGGCTTCGGTGCCTCAGTCAGTGAGCCTTGGATCTGATGTCACCGTGACTTCCCGTTGGGTGAATCTCGGATGGGGATATTGCCCGGTAAATCTCAAGCAGTGGAACCAGAAGTACAAAGTGGCGTACGCCCTGCTCGACATGGAGACCGAAAAACCTGTATATGAATTCGTCGATGAAGCTTCCGACCTTTCCAAATGGCTGAAGGGCTCGCCGACTTCCTATTCCTTCGACATTTCCATGAAATCAGTGTCGATCGGAGGGTATATCTGGGCCACGGGCATTGTCGACACGACTATGGAAACTGAAAACGGAATCCATGAAATCGGTATCAGAGTGGCGGCCAACAAGGATTTCCTGACCGATGAAGGATGGGTTAAACTCGCAAATGTAACTGTCAACTGAAATTTATGCGCAAGACTTTAGCCTTTTTACTGACAATGCTCTCCGCAGGCCTTTTCCTTGCCTGCGACGGCAACACCGCTGCGGACCCTGTCCCGAGCAGCCGGTGGCTTATCATAAGTCCGTCATCCGCAAGCATGTATGTGGGTGATGAATACGAAATAAACCCGAAATTCAGCGATGATGAAGCCAAGGATTTCGATTACGAATGGACCGTTTCCGATTCTTCCGTACTTACCATATCCGAGGACAACAATTCAAGCATAATCGTACGCGGCGAAAAGCCGGGCAGTGCGGTTGTCAAGGTAGAATGCCCGGGGGAAACGAAGCGTCTGTCCGCTACGGTAAATTTCACCGTGCTGGAAGTGCCGCCTGCAGAGCCGGTGCCTCTTAGAATCCTCGCCATCGGCAACAGCTTTTCGCAGGATGCCGTGGAGCAGTATCTGTGGAATCTTTTCGATGAGGCGGGCGAGGAAGTCATAATCGGGAACATGTACATCGGAGGATGTTCTCTTGAAAAGCACTGGTCGAATGCAGAGAACAACAGCGCAAGCTATGAATATCGCAAAGTCGTGAACGGCAACAAGACCAATACGAAAAATTATTCGCTTGAAATGGCACTTGCCGACGAGAGCTGGGACTATATCAGTCTCCAGCAGGCGAGCGACTATTCAGGTATGTACGACAAATATGAACCGTATCTCGGGAATCTCATCAAATATGTCCAGGAGCATTCTTCGAATCCGCACATGCAGCTGATGTTCCACCAGACTTGGGCATATTCCAAGGATTCCGGACATGCTGCTTTCCCTAACTATGGCAAGGAACAGATGGTGATGTATGAAGGTATTGTGGATGCATCCAGGAGATCAATGGAGAATCATGCCGAGATCAAGCTTCTGATACCGAGCGGCACTGCTATCCAGAACGGCAGGACAACATCCATCGGGGATGAATGGGACAGGGACGGATATCACCTGAACACTGCCTACGGACGTTTTGCCGCTGCCTGCACATGGTATGAGACGATAACAGGGAAGGATTCCCGGGACAATTCGTGGAGACCGTCTTCCGTCTCTGCAGAACAGGCTGTCATTGCCCGTACCGCGGCACACAACGCCGTGCTGAATCCTTATGAAGTGACTGACATGTCAGAATTATGACGATATTTGTTACAGGCCGTCTGTCCATGACATTCCCACGGAATGTCGGACAGGTCCCGATATATTACAGCATGAAATCCACAGGCCGTCCGCATATCCCGTTCCGCAAATATCGTACAGGCTATATCGACTGCCCTCTGGATCCTCTCTATCCGTTCGGCTACGGCCTTTCGTACAGCACTGTGGACTATTCTGACATGACAGCATCGTATGATGCAGGAGACAAGACGGTGAAGGCATCCGTGAAAGTGACGAATGTTTCCAACCGTGCCGTTACAGAGACCGTACATCTTTACGACAAGTTCGGTATTGACGGTATTCCGTCGTATGTCCTTGTGGACAGGTCCGGAAAATATGAGCTTCGCAATGACTTCAGGGACCATGGCTGAAGTCTGAATTGACAGATCTGCTTCCGGGCTTCAGATGCACTTACTGTGGAATAATATTCAGTGCAGTGCTCTCTGCGGCATATCAAATTTAAGGTAGTGTGTTTATTTGGTAGTGCCCGAGGGTAGCCGTCATGTACGGCTGCCCTCATTTTATTTTTGGGGAGGTTTCTAAAAATCTTATAAAATTTGGATATATGCTGATTTTTTATTTATTTTTTGTCCGGTGTTTAACGGAAAACGAAACCTGTAAATTAAAACTATGAAATTCGATATAATCGATATAGAAGAATTTTCCGGCAGTATGGCCAGGATATATTCCATTATGTTTGAGGGGACGATATGACTTTGGTGGACCATTTCTTTGAAGATAACAGAGAATATGTGAATGAACTGAAGGAAATGGCCGCCAGGCTTTATGCGATGGGGCATTTTACGGGATGCAGGGTCCAGTTCTTCAAGGAAAACGAAGGTGCTCCCGGCGACGGGGTAGTTGCCTTGCGGTACAGGCAGATGAAGGCGCTTGCGGCATGCATAAACAGAGCCATTATTCACTTGATACGCTTTCTGACATAAATGCATGTCTGGGATTGAACATCTTTAATTTATCGGATGTGTCCACAGTAAAGGTAAATGACAGTGCATCCAGTCTGAAAGTGGCAAAAAGGAAGGGCTCTACCGTATATGCAATGACTGATTCCGGAGTAATTCCTGCTTCTTTCGATGGCCGGCAGTCCTGTTCAAAGTTCAGCTCATCAGCCGCATTGTAAATATATTGCTTATGGAGATCAAATATAGACTTGAATCACTGGCGGAGACAGAGTTCAGGATGGATTATGATTTTGACTATGATTCTTTTGAACCTGAAAATCTGCAGGTCAGGGCTGGACATGACATCAGACCGCTGATGGATGATGACAAAGTTATAGTCAAGGCAAAGGCAGCACTTGTATATGGTGAAAATGAAATTCCTCTTGCTGAAAATGCCATAATGATGACATTCGGATTGTCTCCGATAACTGAAATCATAAATATGAATGGCGACGGCACATTCTCTTCGCAGAACCCTCTGGTCATAGACACTTTTCTGGTGACTGCGATGGGAGCTTTACGTGGTGTAATGATGAAAAACCTGAAAGGTACGCCTCTTGGCTCTTTTTTTATTCCACTTATTCCGATAGAGCAGCTTCGGCAGGGCGTCCGGTAGTCATGATTTGACAAATCTTCTTCAGGGTATTGCGCCGGTAAGAAAAAATGTTTACTTTTGCGGATAATTGTGTACGAACACAAAACCACATGGAAACATTAAGACTGAAGAAGACTATGGTTAGCGTAAAATCCCTTTGGGGGCTTCTGGCGGCTGCCGGACTTTTGGCTGGGCTGAATATGTCAGGTGCCGGAATTCCGGCAGGAGCGCCGGATATGACGTCAGTGTCCGAAGAAGAGGCGGCACCGGCCGTCAGGGTGGTCATCACTAAGGAAGACAGCCTCAGGGCTGCGGATCTCGTTTCAAGGATGACACTCGAAGAAAAGATCAGTTACATTGCAGGGGAAAAGTCTTTCCATCTGAGGGCCGTCGACCGCCTCGGAATCCCTGCGATAAAGATCGCCGACGGGCCTGTCGGGATCAGAAACAACACGAAAAGCACTCTCTACCCATGCGGTACACTGACCGCGTCCGCATGGAACAGGGAGCTTGCCTCACGGCTCGGACATGGGCTGGGACAGGATGCAAAGGCGAGAGGGGTGAGCATTCTTCTCGGACCGGGGGTCAACATCTACAGGGCTCCCATGCTCGGGCGCAACTACGAATATTTCGGGGAGGATCCATATCTGACATCAGAAACGGCAAAGCAATACATACTTGGAGTGCAGGACGAGGGAGTGATGGCCGTCGTCAAGCATTTTGCTGCCAACAACCAGCTTGAGCCGAACAGGCACAGCGTGAGCTCGGATGTAGACGAAAGGACGCTCCATGAAATCTATTTTCCGGCATTCCGCAAGGCCGTGCAGGAGGCCGGGGTGGGCTCTGTCATGGACAGCTACAATCTTGTATGGGGCCTGCATTCCACTGAAAATCCGTGGCTCAATATCCGGATTCTCCGCGACCTCTGGGGCTTTGACGGCATAGTTATGTCTGACTGGACCTCGGTTTACTCCACTTCGGGAGCTGTAAACGGAGGGCTGGATCTCGAATGTCCGAAAGCCGTATATTTCACTCCGGAAAAGATACTGCCTCTCATGGAGACAGGAGTCATAGACGAGGCTGCCATTGACGAAAAGGTGCAGCACATCCTGCAGACCTTCTCCGCCTTCGGATTCCTTGATGCCCCTGCAGGCGATCCGTCGATTCCGGAGGACAATCCGGCTTCGCGGCAGACGGCCCTTGACATTGCCAGGCAGGGAATCGTGCTCCTGAAAAATGAAGCCGTCGGCAAGAAGAAAAATGCCCTTCCTCTCGGCAAGGGACATATCCTTGTGCTCGGACCCAATGCCGATGTGATTCCGACTGGAGGCGGCAGCGGTTTCGTGACGCCGATTTCCACTGTGTCCGTATATCAGGGCTTGAAGAATGCCTGCGGAGAGAAGAATGTGGAGCTGCTGTCGGATGCTGAACTCTACAAGGACATAATTCCGGAAATCAGGACATCTGCGCAGGACGGTCAGCAGGGATTCAATGTAAGATATTATAATAATGTACGCCCGGAGGGAGAGATTTTCTTCTCCGGAACTGAGCAGTCCGTTGATCATGCATGGGGCTACGGCTCTCCTATGGAAGGGCTTCCTGACGACAAGTTCGCTGCTGCCTGGAGCGGCTTCTACACCGCAGTGTCGGACGGGGTCGTCCGTTTCGAGATGGCAGGGGATGACGGCTACAGGATAACTGTGGACGGCAAGGTTCTCGGAGGGGACTGGGGCAACCATTCCTACAGCACCAGAACCGCTTTTCTTGATGTAAAGGCCGGGCAGACATACGATATCCTTTTTGAATTTTTCGACAATGCCGGCGAGGCCAAGGTGTCCCTGAAGGCCGGACTTATGGACGAGAGCCTTCTGGAGAAATCCATTGACAGGGCGGATGCCGTCGTATTCTGCGCCGGTTTCAACAGCAACACCGAGGGCGAGGGCTGGGACAGGCCATTCGCAATGCAGAAGTCCCAGACTGACCTGATCTCCCGGATAACATCCATGCACGACAATGTGGCGGTTGTGATAAATGCCGGTGGCGGAGTTGATTTCCGCGGCTGGTCTGACGGGGTGGAAGCCATCCTGATGGCCTGGTATCCGGGTCAGGAAGGCGGCACTGCAGTGGCGGAAATCCTTACAGGGAAGATTTCCCCGAGCGGCAAGCTTCCGATCACCATCGAGCGCAGCTGGGAGGACAACCCTGTACATGACAGCTACTATGACGAAAAGAAGCGCGTCACATATACCGAGGGCGTCTTTGTCGGCTACCGTGGCTATGACAGGAAGGCCGATGCCGACGAGGTCTGGGCCACAGGCAAGTGCTGGCCGGAAGGGGTCTGCTGGCCGTTCGGCTACGGGCTTTCCTACACTTCGTTTGAATATTCCGGTCTGAATCTGGAGAGGATTTCGGATACTGAGGTCAGGGTGGATTTCAATGTCACCAACACAGGCAGGATGGACGCATGGGAAACCGCCCAGATATATGTCGGTGATGTGGAGTGCTCCGTGCCCAGGCCGTTGAAAGAATTGAAAGGCTATGAAAAGGTCTTCCTGAAAAAGGGCGAAACGAAGCATGTTTCCGTGACATTGGATGCCGGAGCCTTCTCATTTTTCGACATCAGGCAGGACAGGTTCGTCGTGGAGCCGGGCACATTCCGGATATATGTCGGGCCATCATCCGCCGAACTCCCTTTAAGACAGGAGATAACGTTGTAGAATGATATTGGACACAAAACGAAAAATATGAAAAAGACTGTCTTGTTATCCGTTGCTGCCGCCCTCATGCTGGGCGGAATGTTTTCCTGCTCGCCGTCAGGACGTTTCATGACGGCCGTAAACCTCTCTCCGGACACGACGACCGTGCTCCGCAATCCGCTCAACGGCTGGGTCATGTATCTCGGCCGCAGCTGGGACGAAAATTTCTGGACAACTCTGCATTATGACAATATGCCTACATCGGAAGGGACGGAGGTGCGTGTTTCCGACTATGCCTCCACAGCCTACATCCGCACAAGTTGGGCGTCCCTGGAGCCGGAGGAGGGTGTCTACACATGGAGGGATACCACTTCACGGATCTACCGCCTTTTCAAGAGCTGCACGGACAGGGATATGCGCCTTGCATTCCGCATAGTGGTGGACGGTCGTGACCAGGGGCAGAACACTCCGATGTATGTGATAGACGCAGGGGCGGAATATTACACCTCCGGCAACGGTCGCCACAAGTCTCCGTATCCGGACGATCCCGTCTTTCAGGAAAAATATTCAAAGTTCATCAGAGCCCTTGCTGAAGATTTCAACGACAGGGACAAGGTGGATTTCATAGACGCATTCGGCCTTGGAAAATGGGGCGAGTCCCATGCCATGATCTATAAGGATGCCTCCAACAAGATCAAGACATTCGACTGGATCACCTCCCTCTATTCAGAAACATTCACGGAAGTGCCACTTGTCGTGCACTATCACAGGCTGCTTGCCGACATGAACAAGGACAGCTGGGGCCCTGTTTCTCCGGACACCGACACCCTGCTTCAGATGGCCATAGACAGGGGCTACTGCCTCCGCCATGACGCGTTCGGGATGACAGGATACTATCAGGACTGGGAAAAGGAATTTGCCCGCAAATGGAACTACAGGCTTCCGATCATCATGGAAGGGGGATGGATAACCGCAGCTCATCACCGTTATTGGATAGACCCTTCCGGAAAATATCGTGAGGGCCACTCCGAAGATGTCCGCAGGGGAGAGTTCGAGGCTTCCGCCGAGGCGCATGTGAACATGATGGACTTCCGCATCAATGACGAGACCCGTTCATGGTTCGGCGAGTGCTTCGACCTTGTGAAGAGGTTCGTGGCTGAGGGCGGCTACCGTCTTTATCCTGATCTCGTTTCTGTTCCGGCTGAAATGAAGTCCGGCAGTCCGGCAAGGATAGAGCACAGATGGAACAATCTCGGCTGGGGCTATTGTCCGAATAACATAAAACAATGGAATTACAGGTACAAGGTGGCGTTTGCCCTTATCGATGCCGACGGAAAAGTTGCTGCTGAATATGTCGACACTGCCTCCGAGCCGTCAGAATGGATAAAGGGCAAGCCTGTTGAATACAAATTCAAATTCACCCCTGAAAATGTGCCTGCCGGCAAATATACCTGGGCCGTCGGTCTTGTGGATACTGAAAGGGACAACCGTATAGGTCTCGAAATTGCCGTTTCCCGTGACCGCCTCACCCCGGACGGATGGTGCCTTCTTTCATCTGTGAATGTCAAATGAATGCCGTCATGAAAAAATTGCTGTTTCTCCTGTCTTTGGGACTGCTTTCTGCCTCATGTTCCCGACAGGAAACGATGGAGGCCCTGACGGAAAGGGTGTTTGAACGTGCGGCCGGGCAATTTGCCCTGCTCGATGCCAACCTTGATGCCGCCGCGGAGGAAAATGCCGGACAGTTGTGCCCGAGATATGCGGACGCGGACGGGAAGCTTGTGACTTCAAGCATCTGGTGGTGGTGCTCAGGCTTTTATCCCGGCTCCCTCTGGCTCGTATATGAATACACCGGCGACGAGGCTGTGAAGGCCCTTGCCGAAAAGCATACCGAAGTGCTGGATTCCATCCAGTTCAGGACCAATGACCATGATGTCGGCTTCCAGCTGAACTGCAGCTATGGCAACGGTTTCCGCCTCACGGGCAATCCTGCATACAAGGAAGTCCTCTGCAACGGTGCCCGTTCCCTTGCGACAAGGTTCAATCCTGCCGTGGGATGCACCCGCAGCTGGGATCCTGCTCCCGACCATATCGCCGCTTGGAAATTTCCGGTGATCATTGACAACATGATGAACATGGAACTGCTTCTCAATGCCGCGGAACTGAGCGGAGAAGACGCCCTGCGCCGGGTGGCCGAAACCCATGCAATGACCACCATGAAGAACCATTACAGACCGGACGGCAGCAGCTTCCACCTTGTGGACTATGACCCTCAGACCGGCGATGTCCTTGTGCGGCAGACCGTCCAGGGCTTTGCCGACGGTTCGGCATGGGCAAGGGGACAGGCATGGGGGCTCTACGGCTTCACTATGATGTATCAGTACACCGGCGGGAAGCAGTATCTCGACCATGCCGTGAAGATTGCGGACTATCTCATCCCGAGGCTGCCTGAGGACGGTGTCCCTTATTGGGATTTCGACTCTGACCGTATACCGGACGACCTCCGGGATGCCTCTGCCGGAGCCATTATGGCCAGCGCCCTTATCCGGCTGAGCACATATGCTCCTGAGGAAAAGTCTTCCGGATATCTTTCTGCGGCGGAGAAGATCATCCGCACCCTCGCTTCGGAAGAATACCTCTCAGCCCCCGGAGAAGAATGTGGCTTCCTCCTGAAGCACAGTGTCGGCAACAAGCCGGGCGGAGTTGAGGTGGATGTGCCTTTGACATACAGCGATTATTATTTCCTTGAAGCTCTTCTGAGATACAAGGCATTGTCAGACAAAAAGGCAGGTTTCTGACTTTTTCCAGTCATCATAATTGTGATTATGCGGTATCTGTTTGTTTTTTTTATTGTTATTTCTTTTTCGGTCCTGTCCGTTTCGGCAAAAGGTGATGATGCGGATATGGACAGGTTCATTGACAGTCTGATGTCCCGGATGACTCTTGAGGAAAAGGCCGGCCAGACAAGTCTTGTCACGTGGGACCGCAGATATATGACAGGAGACGCTTTGAGCAGCGGAGTCGCCGGAAAGATTGTGAACGGACAGGTGGGAGGGGTGTTCAATGTGCGCACTTCCGAAGAGAAGAAGATGATCCAGCAGCTGGCGGTAGAGAAAACCCGGCTTGGCATACCGCTTCTTTTCGGGCTCGATGTGGTGCATGGTTATCGCACAATCTGGCCGATCCCTCTTGCCCTTTCATGCAGTTGGGACATGGATCTGATTGAAAGGACGGCGAGGGCGGCTGCGGATGAGGCGACTTCCGAAGGAATAGACTGGACTTTTTCCCCGATGGTCGACATTGTACGGGATCCGAGATGGGGCCGTGTCGCCGAGAGTTCGGGGGAAGATCCGTATCTCGGTTCCCGTGTCGCCGAGGCAATGGTGCGTGGCTATCAGGGAGAAGATCTTGCTGATCCGCAGTCAATCATGGCATGTGTGAAGCATTTTGCTTTGTACGGGGCCGGTGAAGGCGGGAGAGACTATGATGCCGTGGACATGAGTACTGTCAGGATGTATCAGACATATCTGCCTCCTTACAAGGCAGCCGTGGATGCCGGAGCAGGAAGCGTGATGTCTTCGTTCAACGACATCAACAATGTCCCCGCAACTGCCGACAGATGGCTGCTGACTGATCTGCTGAGAGGCGAATGGGGCTTTGACGGCTTTGTGGTCAGCGACTATACTTCGGTCGGAGAACTTTCCGCCCACGGACTCGGCGACCTGGCGCAGGTGTCATCGCGTGCCCTGAAGGCCGGCCTTGACATGGATATGGTGTCGGAAGGCATCGTGAAGAATCTTGACAGATGCATCAGGGAAGGCCTCATCACGGAAAAGGACATAGACCGTGCATGCAGGAGAGTCCTTGAGGCTAAATATAGACTGGGGCTTTTTGAAGACCCGTACCGGAGAATGGGCAGGGAGCCGGTTGACAGAGAGAAATACAGGGAACTTGCATTGGAGGCGGCCAGGAAGTCGATAGTGCTTCTGAAAAATGATGACAATGTCCTGCCTTTGGAAAAAGGGACAAAGGTTGCTTTGATCGGTCCTCTGACAGATACCAGATGGGAATTGATGGGAACTTGGGCAGGTGCTGCCGCACAGGCGGACGAGGGGGTTTCGATAAGGAGCGGCATATCCCGTTATACTTCGTCTTTGTTGCAGTCGGCCGGTGCACCGGTGACGGACAACCGCAATCTGGCAAGAATGATTGGCTATGATATTGACAAGGCCGGAGATCCGGACAGTCTCATTGCCGAAGCGGTAAAAGCGGCGATGAAATCTGATGTGGTTATTGCAGTGCTCGGTGAGACGGCAAAAATGTCCGGGGAGTCTTCGAGCATGACATGGATAGGTCTGCAGCCGACACAGAGGCGGCTTCTGGAGGCTATCGTTAACACCGGAAAAGATGTTGTGCTGGTGCTCCTTAACGGTCGTCCGATGACTCTCGAATGGGAAAATGAACACTGTGCGGCGATAGTCGATGCCTGGGCTCCGGGACTGCAGGGCGGGAACGCCGTTGCCGATGTGCTTTTCGGGGAGTACAATCCGTCCGGCCGTCTGACCATGACTTTCCCGAGGAATGTCGGACAGATTCCCGTACATTATGACATGAAGTCTACCGGCCGGCCTTATGTCCCGTTCCGGAAATACAGGACCGGCTACATTGACTGTGTCATGGAGCCGCTTTATCCTTTCGGCTATGGACTCAGCTATACGGATGTGTCATACAGTGACCTGAAGGTGGATGTCGTTTCTCCGGACAGCATCAATGTCGCCGTGACTGTCTGTAACACCGGAGACATGTCCGTCGAGGAGACTGTCCAGCTCTATGTCGGAGACCCTGTCGCTTCGGTCACCCGCCCTGTCAAGGAACTGAAGGCTTTCCGGAAAATCACCCTTGCTCCGGACGAGTCGGCGGAGGTTTCATTTGTGCTGGATGAAGATGACCTGAAATTTTGGAACAATTCTCTCAAATATGTCTGGGAACCTGGTAAATTCATCATTGAAGCCGGGCCGGATTCAAAAAATACGCTCAAGACAGAGATACGGGTAGACAGCGGTTATGACATTTTCCTGTGCATCGGACAATCCAACATGGCCGGTCGGGGCGAGATCTTGCCGGAAGACAGGGGTACGATAGACGGAGTCTGGATACTCGATGACAGGGACAGCATTGTTCCTGCTGCCGCCCCTCTGAACAGATATTCTACAGTCAGGAAAAATATTTCCATGCAGGGAATCAATCCGGCATACTCTTTCTGTAAGGAAATCAGTGCCGGTACGGGCAGGAAAGTGCTGCTTGTGGTCAATGCCAGGGGTGGTTCTTCTCTTGACGAATGGATGAAATCCCATGAGGGACAATACCGGTTCAGTGAAAAGCATGGCGCCGATGATCCTGAACGGGAAGGCGAACTCATGCCTTCCATGTATGAAGACGCAGTACGCAGATGCCGGGAGGCCATGAAGTACGGGCAGTTGAAAGCCATCCTGTGGCATCAGGGCGAAAGTGATTCGTCTCCGGCAAAAGCCGGGGATTATGCTGACCGCCTCAAGATTCTTGCGTCTGATCTCAGGGAAGATTTGGGTGCCGGGGATGTCCCGTTTGTCATAGGGGAAGTCTGCCGCAATTATTCCGATGCTTCCAGGATCAATCAGGCTATTCACCATGCCGCAGAAATCATCCCGAACTGCCGTTGCGTTTCCAGTGAAGGCTGCGGATCCAATCCTGACAATGTCCATTTTTCCCGTTCCGGGCAACTGTTGATGGGACACAGGTATGCTGCAGAGGTTTTCGATACCGTCTATGAAAATTAATCTTTTCAGCTGATTTGTTGCGAATGGAACATTCCGTATTATTGCGGCTTGTTGTGTCGGAACACAATGGCGCAATTGGCATAACATTCTTTCTTTTATTGAGTATTGTTATATATGCACAACTCATTAAAAATTGGTAATATTAAATCAAATATCTATATTTGACCTTTGATTTTGTCGGTGCTTTGTGTACGACAACAAAAAAGAATCATATCGGCAATTATGAAAAGATTGTTTCTGAATATGCTTCTGTCTGTGCTGTGCACCATTCCTGCGGGAGCGCACGGCATCTGGGTTGAAGCCGAGAACTTCAATGACAAGGGAGGTTGGGTCGTGGACCAGCAGTTCATGGACTTGATGGGGTCGTCCTACCTTCTTGCGCACGGCATGGGAAAGCCTGTCGCAGATGCTGTGACGGAGATTGAAGTGCCGCAGGACGGCATCTGGCATGTGTATGTGAGGACATTCAACTGGACTTCTCCGTGGACATCGGCTTCCGGACCTGGGAAATTCCGCGTGAAGGCAGGCGGACGCACACTCAAGACAGACCTCGGCATAAGCGGCAGCAGCTGGGAATGGCAGTATGCCGGTAAGGTGAGGCTGAAGGCGGGGAAGAATGAACTTGCCCTGTCGGACCAGACAGGATTCGAGGGCAGGTGTGATGCGCTCTGGCTGACGGACGAGGAGGGAAATGTGCCTCCTGCGGGTGGCGATGCCCTGGCTTCGTTCCGCAGGGACATGCTCGGGCTTCCGGAGCCGGATGGACGGCAGTATGACTTCGTCGTGGCAGGAGGCGGCATCGCCGGAATGTGTGCGGCGGTGGCGGCTGCAAGGATGGGCTGCAAGGTCGCCCTCATCAACGACCGCCCTGTTCTCGGCGGTAACAACAGTGCTGAGGTCAGGGTGCACCTCGGCGGATATTCAGAAGTCGGTCCCAATGAGGGGCTCGGCAGGATGATCCGTGAGTTCGGCCACACCAGGGGCGGAAATGCCAAGCCTGCCGAGTATTACGAAGACGAAAAGAAGCAGGCCTTCATAGATTCTGAAGAAAATGTCACATTATATGCCTGCTACAGGGCGGTGGATGTGCGGATGGACGGCAGCAGGGTGGCTGCAGTGCTCATCAGGCACATAGAAACCGGGGAAGAGCACTGGCTTGAAGCCCCTCTGTTCTCCGACTGCACCGGTGACGGCACCATAGGTTATCTTGCAGGGGCGGACTGGCGCATGGGCCGGGAGTCCCGCAGTGAATTCGGGGAAAGCTTCGCCCCGGAAAAAGCCGACAGCCTGACCATGGGCGCATCCATACAGTGGTATTCAAAAGATGCCGGACACAGAACCTCTTTCCCGGAATTCTCCTACGGAGTCGAATTCAACGACAGCAACTGCGAGAAGGTGACAATGGGAGAATGGAAATGGGAAACCGGCATGAACTATGATCAGATAAAGGATGCCGAGAGGATACGTGATTATGGTCTGCTGGTGATATATTCCAATTGGAGCTGGCTCAAGAACCACAGGAAGGACAATGCGAAATGGCAGAACCGCGATCTTGACTGGGTCGGGTACATTTCCGGAAAGCGTGAGTCCCGCCGCCTTCTCGGTGACTATATCCTCAAGCAGGACGACATAGACAAGAATGTCTTTCATGAGGATGCCTCGTTCACCACGACATGGGCGATAGACCTGCATTTCCCTGATCCGGACAATTCAAAGAAATTCCCTGGAACGGAGTTCAAGGCCGCGACTGTACACAACTGGATATATCCGTATGCTGTGCCTTACAGATGCCTTTATTCCAGAAATGTCGACAACCTCTTCATGGCCGGCCGCAACATCAGCACTACCCATGTCGCCCTCGGCACCACAAGGGTGATGCGCACCACCGGAATGATGGGCGAAGTCGTGGGTATGGCTGCCGGGCTTTGCAGCAGATACGGCTGTACGCCTCGTGAAATCTATCAGGACCATCTCGGCGAGCTGAAGGCCCTCATGAAAAAGGGGCTGGGCAAGGAGGACGGCAGCGTTGAAAGCCAGCGTTTCAACCTCCCGAACAAGCTCCTTGACAAGCCGAAGGCCTTCATGTCTGAATGACCGAACTTCTGACTCTGATTGCTTTATGAACCACAATTAATTGAAACACATGATTGTCTGTAAGAATATCAGAACCTTTCTTTCCCGGAAAATCATCAGGGAAACTTATGGGAAAGCTGCCGTTTTTCTCGTTGCTGCATTTGCCTTGCTCCCATTGCCGTCCGTTGCCGGTCCCGGCAGCTATGCATCTCTGGACGGAGACACCCTTGTCATCGGCAACAGCCTCATCGAAAGGAAATTTGTCTGGAACGGCGGCAATCTGATGACTGCCTCCCTGACGGACAAGGCTCTCGGGACAAGCCATGAAATGACCAGCCTCACCCCTGACTTTTTCTTCGCCGGCGATTCCGGTCCGGGAGAGAACGCCTCCTTTTCCGTGACGGATGTGCCGCAGACGGAAATCCGCCCTGCCCACAAGGTCGCATCCGTCACATATTCCAAAGGCAGCCTTCTTGTCAGGAGGGAATACCGCATCTATGACGGTTGTCCGGCCATCGCCTGCGACACCTGGCTCAGATGGAAGGATTCCGGTGCCGCCGCGGCTTCGGGCTCTTTCCAGTCCACAGCACAGGAGGTGAATGTAGCCGACAGGAAGAACATAGAGTTTGCAGAGGACATGAAGTCCGCCTCTTCCAATGCAGTCCTGGACCGCCTTTCCCTTGGCGGGATGCACTGGCACGCAAAGGCGGTGGAATTCTGGGATGTAACCGACTGGAACAACAACCTTGTCACCGAAAGGGACATCATTTCCTACAGAAAGACCGGACTTCGGGGCAATCTCCTCTTTCTCCGGAACGGTGAGGACGGCAACGGGCTATGGTTTCTCAAGGAGTCCCCGTGCTCGAGTGTCCAGCTTGCGTACCGAGGCTCCGATTTCATCGCCGATTTCGGCAGTTTCGCGGTGACAGGACTTGGCATCGGACCGGAAGATATTGATGCACAGGAGTGGACAAAGGCATATTCCTGCGTTGTCGGGGTGTATGGTCCGGGCGAATTGAGCGCCCTGACCTCTCTCCGCTCATATCAGAAGAATATCCGCCGCCATATCGGCACCCGTGACGAGATGGTCATGATGAACACATGGGGCGACCGCAGCCAGGACACCAAGGTCAATGAGGCATTCTGCCTTGCGGAGCTTGAAAAGGCCGCCCGCCTCGGCATCACCCATTTCCAGATAGATGACGGCTGGCAGGTGGGGAAAAGCCCCAATTCGGCATTGGCAAAAGGCTCTTTCAAGAACATCTGGGACAACCCTGACTACTGGACTCCAGACCCCGTGAAATATCCACACGGACTCACCCCGATAGTGGAGAAGGGGCGGGAACTCGGCATAGAGATCTGCCTCTGGTTCAATCCGAGCGTGCAGAATGACTTCGCAGACTGGGAAAAGGATGCCGCCGCCATCACCGCCCTCTATAAGGAATACGGCATCAGGACATTCAAGATAGACGGGCTTGCCATACCGTCCAAGACCGCCGAAACCAATCTCCGCCGCCTTTTCGACAAGGTGCTTGCGGACACGGACAACCAGGTCATGTTCAATCTCGACGCCACTGCAGGCCGCCGCGGAGGCTATCACATGTTCAACGAGTACGGCAACATATTTTTGGAGAACCGCTATACAGACTGGCAGAATTATTATCCGTACTGGACTCTCCGCAATCTCTGGCAGCTTTCAAAATATGTCCCTGCCGAGAAGATGCAGATAGAGTTCCTGAACAAATGGCGCAATGCCGGAAAATACGGGGATGATCCGTTTGCCCCGGCAAGATATGACTTCGGCTATCTTTTCGCCATTTCCATGGCTGGCCAGCCTCTTGCATGGATGGAGGCGTCCAATCTGCCGGAAGAGGCATTCTCCCTCGGCAGCCTTGTCTCAGAATACAGGAAGGTGCAGGAAGATTTCCACAACGGAGTCATCCTGCCGATAGGCGAGGAGCCTTCGGGCCGTTCGTGGACCGGGTTCCAGTCCATTTCGGACGACAGGTCAGGCTATGTCCTCGTGTTCCGCGAATCTTCCGGCGACAGCTGTGCCCCGGTTTCCACATGGCTGCCGGAGGGAACCAAACTGTCATTGACATCCGTCCTCGGCGACGGGAAGCCGTTCAAGGCAGTTTCCGGCCGTGACGGCACCGTGGAATTTTCCCTTCCACGCGAAAACTCCTTCGCCCTGTACCGCTATGAATTGAAATAAAAATCATATTTATGAAAGTTAGCATCTTGGCGGCGGCTGTCGCCCTGTTTTTTCCCCTTGCCGCAAATGCTGCGGAAGAGTCAGTGCCGCAGGAAGCCCCTGCATTCATGACCAATGTCTATGGCCGGGACTACACCCTTCTCAACGGCAAATGGAATGCGATTGTGGACCTGTATGACCAGGGTCTCAAAATGAAGATTTATGAGAACAGGACGCCACAGTCAAAGGAAGAATTTTATGAATATTCCTTCGAGGGCGGACTCCGTCTGAATGTCCCCGGCGACTGGAATTCCCAGGCACCTGAACTCAAATATTATGAGGGCACGGTGTGGTATGCCCGTCATTTTGACGCATCTCCGGTTCCGGGCAAAAGGCAGTTCCTCTATTTCGGTGCCGTGAGCTACAGGTGCCGCGTCTACCTTAACGGGGAAGAGATTGCAAGCCATGAAGGCGGGTTTACCCCGTTCCAGGTGGAGGTGACGGACAGGCTGAAGGACGGGGACAATTTCATCGCGGTCGAGGTGAACAACCGCCGCACTCCGGATGCCATCCCGGCCCTTGCCTTTGACTGGTGGAACTACGGCGGCATCACCCGTGATGTCATGCTCATTACCACTCCTGAAGTCTACATCCAGGACTATTTCATACAGCTGGACAAGAACAGTCCCGATGTCATCAATGCTTCGGTGACATTGTCTGGCACCGTGTCTGAAACAGTGAAGATAGAGATTCCGGAACTGAAGATTTCACAGGAACTTGTGACGGACGGAAACGGCCGGGCTTCTGCCTCCTTTAAGGTGAAGAAGCTCCGCCGCTGGTCACCGGACGATCCGAAGCTCTACGATGTCATCGTGTCTTCTGCTTCCGACATGGTGGAGGAGTCCATCGGCTTCAGGAACATTTCCGTCGACGGGACGAAGATTTTCATCAACGGCAGGCCGACATTCATGAGGAGCATATCTTTCCATGAGGAAATACCCCAGCGCAAGGGCCGTGCATTTTCCGAGGCAGATGCTGTGATGCTGCTTTCCGAAGCCCGTGCTCTCGGTGTGAACATGGTCCGTCTTGCACATTATCCGCAGAACGAATATACGGTCCGTCTTGCAGAAAAGATGGGGATAGTGCTTTGGCAGGAAATTCCGATCTGGCAAGGGATAGACTTTGAGGATGCCGGCACGCAGGCCAAGGCGCAGCGGATGCTGACGGAGATGATAACTAGGGACAAGAACAGGTGTGCCGTCGGCTTCTGGGGAGTCGCCAATGAGACCAAGCCTTCCGATGCCCGCAATGCCTTTCTCACCTCCCTTCTCGAAACGGGGAAATCCATAGACACCACGAGGCTCTATGTGGCTGCATTCGACCTTGTGTTCTTCAATGACAAGACGCGGCACTTTGAAATGAATGACGGTTTCACATCCTCGCTTGATGTCGTGGCCGTCAACAAATACATGGGTTGGTATCATCCGTGGCCGCTCGACCCGACGGAAGCTGTCTGGGATGTGGTTCCCGACAAGCCTCTCATCATTTCCGAGTTCGGAGGAGAAGCCCTTTACGGACAGTCAGGGGACGAGACTGTGGCCAGTTCGTGGAGCGAGGATTATCAGGCAAAACTCTACAGGGACAACATCGAAATGTTCCGCCATATTCCGAACCTTGCCGGAGTTTCCCCGTGGATTCTGTTCGATTTCAGGTCCCCTTACCGCTTCCATCCGACCAATCAGGAGGACTGGAACAGGAAAGGCCTTGTTTCCGACCAGGGCTACAGGAAAAAGGCCTGGTACATCATGCATGACTATTACATGGACATAAAGAACAACGGCCGGTGAATTTGACAAATTAATTGTTAATAAAAATACGATGAAAAGGATATTTCTGCTGTCTGTATTGACATTGCTTCTGTGCATTCCGATGCTGGCTGGGACGCCGAAGGACACGGTCCGGATCCTTGCCATAGGGAACAGCTTCTCTCAGGATGCCGTCGAGCAGAATCTTTATGAACTTGCCGAAGCCGACGGGATTCCTGTCATCATCGGCAATGTCTTTATCGGAGGATGCACTCTGGAAAGACATCTGAACAACGCGAAAAACAATGTGGCGGATTATGCCTACCGCAAGATCGGCGAGGGAGGCAGTGCGGTAAAGAAGGAAATCCGCGGCATGACACTGGAGAAGATTCTGGCGGACGAGCCGTGGGATTATGTCAGCTTCCAGCAGGCAAGTCCCCTGTCCGGGAAATACGAAACCTTCGAATCCTTCCTTCCTGCGCTTTATGAATATGTGAAGGCAAGGGTTCCTAAGGACGCCAGATTCATGATGCACCAGACCTGGGCTTATCAGCAGGACTCCGGACATAGCGGGTTCAAGAATTACGGCCAGAACCAGATGACCATGTACAATGCCATCACCGATGCCGTGAACCGTGCAGCAAAACTTGTGAAGATAAAGATTGTCATTCCGACAGGAACGGCTGTGCAGAATGCCCGGACCTCATTTGTCGGTGACAACATGACCCGTGACGGATATCATCTTGACCTCCTCGTTGGCCGCTATACCGCTGCCTGCACATGGTATGAAAAGATTTTCGGCCATGTCCTCGGCAACAGCTATGCTCCTCAGGGCCTCACGGCTGACCGGAAGGAGGTGGCCCAGATGGCGGCATACGAGGCTGTAAGGCACCCGGACAGGGTGACGGCGATAAATGTCGCAGAGCTGCCTGTGGTGTATAAGGACGCTTCCGCTCCGGTTGAGGCCCGTGTCGATGACCTCCTTTCGAGGATGACCCTGCATGAGAAGATATGCCAGCTCAACCAGTATGTCCTCGGACGGAACGACAATATCAACAACATCGGGGAAACGGTGAGCCGCATTCCTTCCGAAATCGGTTCATTGATATATTTCGGTGATGACGCCGTGTTGAGGAATGCCATGCAGAAACATGCGGTCGAGGATTCCCGCCTCGGCATCCCGATTCTCTTCGGCTTCGATGTCATACATGGCTTCAGGACCATATACCAGATACCTCTCGGACAGGCATGTTCATGGAATCCGGAACTTGCATCTGAAGCCTGCCGTGTGGCTGCTCGGGAAGCATATTCCACCGGAGTGAACTGGACATTCTCCCCTATGGTCGATGTGGCAAGGGATCCGCGCTGGGGCAGGGTGTCGGAAGGATATGGGGAAGACCCTTACACCAATGCCGTGTTCGGTGCCGCCTCTGTAAGGGGCTATCAGGGCGATGACCTGTCCAAGGAAAACAATATCGCCGCCTGTCTTAAGCATTATGTAGGCTACGGGGCTTCCGAGGCCGGCCGTGACTATGTCCCTACGGAGATTTCCCGCCAGACTCTCTGGGATACCTATCTCCCTCCGTTCGAAGCAGGCGTGAAGGCCGGAGCCGCCACCCTGATGAGTTCATTCAACAACATCAGCGGTACCCCTGCATCCGCCAACCGGTACACATTGACAGAGGTGCTCAAGGAAAAATGGGGGCATGACGGCTTTGTCGTTTCCGACTGGGATGCCGTGATACAGCTGATCAACCAGGGCATGGCCAGAGACGGAAAGGAAGCTGCCTGCTATGCCTTCAATGCCGGCATTGAGATGGATATGGTGGATGATCTCTATATGAAGCATCTTCCGGCCCTCATTTCGGAGGGCAAGGTCAGCATGGCTCAGGTGGATGATGCCGTCAGAAGGGTCCTCCGACTCAAGTTCAGGCTCGGCCTCTTTGAAAATCCGTACACCGAGGAGAGGCCACAGGAAGAGCGGTTCCTCCTTCCTGAAAGTCTGGAGGCTGCAGAGCGGATGGCGCAGGAGTCCATGGTGCTTTTGAAAAATGAGGGTAGTGTCCTGCCTTTGTCGGGAGTGTCAAGGATTGCCCTGGTCGGACCGTTTGCGGACAATCAGGAAGACCTTCTCGGCAGCTGGGCCGCCCGGGGGCAGGCAACGGACGTGACAAGCATATATTCGGCCCTTTCTGAAGAACTCTCCGGCAAGGCGGAGGTCCTGACAGCAAGAGGCTGTGACTTCGAGGGGAATGACACCACCGGATTTGCAGAGGCCGTGTCGCTTGCGGAGTCTGCTGACATCGTGGTCGTGTGCCTTGGCGAAAGGCGCAGATGGAGCGGGGAGAATGCGTCCCGTTCCACAATAGCCCTGCCTGAAATACAGGAGGAACTGCTTGCTGCGGTCAGCAAGACCGGCAAGCCTGTCGTGCTCGTGCTTTCGAGCGGCAGACCTCTTGATGTCACCAGGATGGAAAAGAATGCGGATGCCATGCTTGAGATATGGCAGCCGGGAGTCCGTGCCGGGAATGCCGTTGCAGGCATTCTTACAGGGCGTTATAATCCTTCCGGAAAGCTTGCGATCACATTCCCGTACACTACCGGGCAGATTCCGATATATTATGACAGGCGCAACAGCGGCCGCCGCGGCACACAGGGTCTGTATCAGGACATTCCGAGCACTCCTATGTATGAGTTCGGCCATGGTCTGAGCTACACTGATTTCGAATATTCTCCTGTCAGGGTGTCGTCTGAGAGTGTAGCCCGTGACGGCAAGATCACGGCTGAGGTGACAGTGACAAATGTCGGCAAGATGGACGGAAAGGAAACCGTACACTGGTTCATCTGCGATCCGTACAGCCGCCTGACCCGCCCTGTCAAGGAACTGAAGCATTTTGAAAAGCAGCTCATCAAGGCCGGTGAAAGCCGTACATTCACATTCGAGATTGAACCTCTCCGTGACCTCGGCTTCGTGGACGGCGACGGCAACCGCTTTGTCGATTCCGGTGAATATTACATCATCGTCAAGGACAAGAAAGTGAAGATCTCCGTGACCGAATGACCTTGTTTCTGCGGAGGCCGCTCATTCCGGGCTTGACCCGGACCATTGCGATTAAGTGAGCACAAATTAATCAAGTTCAGGATGACCGGTATGGTTTAGGGGTATTATTCCGGATAATCCTAATAAAATAGTTATTGACAATGAAAAAATTCTGTCTTGCGGCATCAGCCCTGTGTTTTTTCTTTCCTGCCGTTTCGTCTTCCTCTGCGGAAGACCTGCATTCCGTGTCTGATGAATACGGCATCAGCGTAAGGTCCGACATCCTGCTGGAAAAAGGATGGAAATTCCATCTCGGCGAAGTGCAGCCCGGAGAAGAACTCGGCCTGATAGAGTCAGGCACGGCTCCCGCTGCGGCGTCCGTCACTTTTGACGATTCCTCGTGGCAGACGGTGTCAGTGCCTCACGACTGGGCGATAACCGGCCCTTTCGACAGGAATAATGACCTGCAGAATGTCGCAGTGACACAGAATTTTGAAACGAAGGCTTCACTGAAGACCGGCCGCACGGGAGGCCTCCCGTATGTAGGTGCAGGCTGGTACAGGACAGAATTTACAGTGCCGGAGGGAAAGCGTGCGACCCTCATCTTCGACGGTGCGATGAGCGAGGCGAGGGTATATGTCAACGGCAAGGCAGTGTGCTTCTGGCCGTATGGCTACAGCTCTTTCCATTGCGATGTCACCGACTGCCTGACGTCTGAGCCCGGGGGTAAGAATGTGCTTGCCGTCCGCCTGGAGAACAGGCCAAATTCTTCCAGGTGGTATCCCGGAGCGGGACTCTACCGCAATGTCCATCTTGTCACCACTTCGGAGATCCATGTCCCTGTTTGGGGCACGCAGGTCACCACTCCTCATGTGGAGAAGGATTTTGCCTCGGTGTGTCTGAAGACAAATGTGGAAAATGCTGATGACAGGACACTCACCATTGTCACTGATATAGTCGCACCTGACGGAAAGACGGTCGCCTCCCGTTCATTCGAGGGCAAGTCCGTTCATGGCAATCCGTTTGTGCAGAATCTGATTGTGGAGAATCCGCAGCTGTGGTCCCCTGAGTCACCGGCTCTCTACACTGCCGTCACAAGGATTTATGACGGCAGCAGCCTTCAGGATGTCTACAAGACCCGTTTCGGTATCCGCTCCATAGAGTTCATCCCGGAGAAGGGATTCTATCTCAACGGCCAGCGCCGCAAGTTCCAGGGTGTCTGCAACCATCATGACCTCGGCCCCCTCGGCGCCGCCATCAATGTTTCCGCCCTGAGGCATCAGCTCGATCTTCTGAAGAATATGGGCTGCGATGCCATCCGCACATCCCACAACATGCCTGCTCCTGAACTTGTGCGCCTTTGCGATGAGATGGGCTTCATGATGATGATAGAGCCTTTCGACGAATGGGACATAGCCAAATGCGCCAACGGCTACCACCGCTTTTTCAATGAATGGGCTGAAAGGGACATGGTGAACATGCTCCATCAGTACCGCAACAACCCTTGTGTCGTGATGTGGAGCATCGGCAACGAGGTCCCGACCCAGTGCAAGCCGGAAGGCTACAAAGTGGCGAAATTCCTCCAGGACATCTGCCATCGTGAAGACCCTGGCCGTCTTGTGACCTGCGGCATGGACCAGGTGACCTGTGTCCTTGACAACGGCTTTGCCTCCATGATTGACATCCCCGGCATCAATTACAGGACTTTCAGATACCTGGAGGCATACGACCGCCTTCCGCAGGGTCTTGTCCTCGGTTCAGAAACCGCTTCGACCGTCAGCTCCCGTGGCGTGTACAAGCTGCCTGCAGAAAAGCGTTTCGGTGCCGTCGATGCCGACCACCATTGCTCCGCCTACGATCTGGATGCCTGCGCCTGGTCCAATGTCCCCGACATAGATTTCGCCCTTGCGGATGACTATGAATGGACCCTCGGCCAGTTCGTCTGGACAGGTTTCGACTATCTCGGCGAGCCGAGCCCCTATGACAAGGATTCCTGGCCCAACCACAGCTCCATGTTCGGCATCATAGACCTCGCCTCCATCCCTAAGGATCGCTATTGGCTCTACCGCAGCATCTGGAACCGCGAGTCCCCGACCCTCCACGTCCTCCCTCATTGGAACTGGGAAGGCCATGAAGGCGAAGAGATTCCTGTCTTCGTCTACACTTCCTGGCCTGAAGCCGAACTCTTCATCAATGGCGTCAGCTATGGCCGCAAGAGAAAAGCTCCCGCCTCGGCCCCTACACAGGGCGGTGTCACTGAAGACCTTGAGAGCCGCTACCGCCTGATGTGGCATGATGCCGTCTGGCAGCCCGGCGAGCTGAAGGTCGTCGCCTATGATGACAACGGCAAGCCTGTGGCCGAAAAGGTCGTCCGCACCGCCGGAAAGCCCCATCACATCGAGCTCGTCAAGTCATCCCTGCCCGACTCCCTCCGTGCCGACGGCAAGGACCTTGCCTATTACACCGTCAGGATCGTAGACAAGGACGGCAACCTTTGTCCCCACGACAGCCGTGAAGTGTCATTCAAGGTCACCGGCGCCGGCTCCTACCGCGCCTCCGCCAACGGCGACCCCACCTGCCTCGACATCTTCCACCACCCCCGCATGCACGCCTTCAACGGCATGCTCACCGTCATCGTCCAGTCCTCTGAAACCCCCGGCCTCCTCACCCTCGAAGCCCGTTCCAAAGGCCTGAAGCCCGCCACCGCCACCCTCCCCACATACCCCGCCGACTGATTCCGCCTTCAGCCGATAGTGTCCATGAGATTTCAAAAATACCCGATTTGGCCAAAATTTTTTACCTTAAATGGCCAAGAATTTTTTACCCAATTTGGCCATCATATTTTTGACGGTTGTCATTGGATAGCGGCTGTATGGGTTTGGGGAGGGGATTTGCGGAATATCGGGGAATTGCTATCTTTGCGGCTTCGCAATCCGATATATGAATCTTTTGTTTTTGATTTGTACGCTGTCATGTCTCTCCCCATCCGCGACTGACGGTCAGATAAAGGGAAAGGTCGTGGACAGCAAGACACGGGAGCCGTTGATAGGGGTTTCTGTAGTATTTGTGGACAATCCGGCGACAGGAACGGTTACGGATGTTAACGGAGACTTTGTATTGCCGGCGGATGACGGACATGAGGTGCTGAAGGTCATGTGTCTGGGCTATGCGACATGCGAAGTCAGCATCAGTGCCGTTACGGAACCTCTCACGATAGAACTGGATGAAGACAATTTCAACCTGGACGAGGTTGTCGTCACCGGGCAGGGAGCTGCAATTTCAAAGCGGCGTCTGTCATCGAATGTCGCCACCGTAAGCGGGGATGAAATGGACCGCATGCCGCAGGGGCGAATTGACCAGATGCTGCAGAATGCATTGCCCAATGTGCAGATAACCTTGTCGAACGGCCAGCCGGGAACTACCTCCCTGGTCAAGTCGCGAGGCCTGTCCTCGGCCTATTCCAGTTCCACTCCGGTCATCTATGTGGACGGTGTCCGTGTGGACAATATGAACACCGGAGCGGCTTTGAACAACCCTTTGGACGGGAACAGTGCCATGAGCGGCTCCATCGGCGACATCCCGATGGAAAACATAGAGCGTATCGAATATGTGACCGGAGGTGCGGCTACAACTCTCTACGGTTCGGACGCGGCCAACGGAGTTATCCAGATTTTCACGAAAAAGGGCGGGGAAGGCCGGCTGAACATAGCTTTCGAGGCCCAGTTGGGTGCCGATGTGGCTTCATCGCAGTTCTACCATTTCAAACGCACCAAAGATCTGCTGCACAAGACGGGCTTCTATCAGAAATATAGGCTCTCGATGGATGGGGGAAGCGAGAAATACGGTTTCAGCCTGGGCTTCAGCATGAGCGACGATACAGGGACATTGATACACAACGCCAACGGGGACAGAAAATATGACCTGCGCTTCGGGTCACGCATCATGATAGCCAAATGGCTGGAATACAGCAACTCGTTCGGCATGACGGTACAGGATTTCAGCCGCAGCAGGAACGGGAATGAAGGCGGCTACACAGGCCTGTGGTTTGCCGAGGGCTCGGCTGCCGCCAACTTCACCTACACCGGTGCGGACGGGAATTCAGTCGGCTACAATCCTGATATCGATGCCGCTGACGAGTACGAATATGCTCAGATGAAGGCATTTGTGGACAAGGCGGAGGCTCTGCAGAACAACAGGGAGTCGGTCCGCCGTTTCCAGACATCACATTCTCTGGTCTGCACACCGATAGAGAATCTGATGTTCAAAGGGACAATAGGCCTTGACTACCGGATGAACACCAACAAGCTCATCACCACAAATGAATATCTTATTCACACCCAGCAGAAGCCTGCGGGGACATCTGATGCCGGCAGCATCAACAACTTCGACCGCAAATACATGGGTGTCACCTTCGACCTGAACGGCCAGTACAAATTCCGTCATAACGGTTGGCTGAGTTCCGTCACCACTGCCGGATTCCAGTATTTCAGCACATACGACCACCAGTCGGTCTATAGCGGGACCAATGTGAGGGACGGGGCGCAGATCATGACGGGAGCAGGCATCCAGACCGCTGATGAATGGCTCAGCTTCCTTTACAATTACGGGGTCTTCGTACAGGAAAACATAGGTTTTTGGGACAGGTATTACATCGACCTGGGCCTGCGGACAGACTACAATACAGCATTCGGGGACAATGTAGGCTGGCAGGCATATCCGAAAGTCGGGTTTTCATATCAGATGTCCGATGAGAAGTTCATGCAAAGGGTTGTGGAGAGCGGCATCCTCAGTTCGTTGAAAATTTTTGCGAATTACGGTGTGGCCGGAAGCTATCCTCCGGCATTCGCCTATCAGAAGACGATAGACATCAACTCATTCCTCGGACAGCAGGCAGCTTCGTTCGGCCAATATGGAAATGATGACCTGGGACCGGAAAAGAAACATTCTTACGAGGCCGGATTCAATGCCGTGCTGTTCGGGCGTTTCCTGAATCTGGGATTCACATATTATTACGCACTTACCAAAGGGGCACTGTTCCGGGTGCCGTCACTCCCTTCATCAGGGCAGGAGGCAAGCTATCTGAAAAATGTCGGAGAGATAGAGAACAAAGGCGTTGAAATCACTGCTGCATTCCAGATAGTCGACACCCGTGACTGGAATGTGAGGCTGAACACATCGTTCAATACCAACAGCAACAAGGTGCTGAGTTCCGGAGGGACGGTGCCGTTTTCCATCGGCGGCTTCTCGTCGCGTACCGTGCAGACTGTCGTGGATGAAGGCAAGCCTGTGGGATTCATCCGCGGCTCGAAGGCTGTCCTGAATCCGGACGGAACACTCAAGGAAGTGCTGCAGCTGCAGGATCTGGGCTCCACATTGCCGACATTCTACGGGAATTTTTCTCTGAGCGCCGCCTATAGGAACATTTCGTTTTTCCTGAGCGGGGACTGGCAGGCCGGTTCGTATGTCCATTCGTTCGACCGGCAGTTCCGCTTCGCGAAGGGGCTGAAAGACCCGGCTATCCCGGAACAGGCTCTGGAAGGGTTGTCGCAGGCGCAGTCGTGGCTGGACTTTACGAATTTCTTTGTCGAAAAGGCCGATTTTTTGAAAATACGCAACATCGGAGTCAATTATACATTCAGACCCGGCAAAGTGCTTAAAAATGTCACCGTCGGCTTCAATGTCTACAATCCGTTCTCATTCACGGCTTCGTCTGTAGACCCGGAGGCATCATTGTCCGGGGCCTTGTCACAGGGCGCAGTCGCGACATCCGGGATCAACTATTCGACCTATTCCACTCCCCGTCAGTACATAGGGACGGTCAGAATAGGTTTCTGACATTTATATGCAAAAGAATATGAAGACATTAAGACATATAATGCTGTCTGTTGCCGCCTGCATGTCATTGCATTCCTGCGACC
The DNA here is from genome assembly GCA_944323825.1 of uncultured Bacteroidales bacterium. GTDB lineage: Bacteria > Bacteroidota > Bacteroidia > Bacteroidales > UBA932 > Cryptobacteroides. The sequence goes on along the minus strand of CALUTY010000011.1, from coordinate 13,467 downwards.
TGCTGACGCCGGACGACATCATCAATCCGAATGTGAGCGACGATACATTTCTCGGCTCGGCCAATGCGATGCAGGCATGGGTTAACGGTACAAACCGTTCCTTTGCCGAAGCGATGGGCAACTATTGCCTGCTCATGGAGATACTTTCGGACAATTATTTTAACAATTATTCCCGCAGCAGCCAGGTGTTCGATATCCCGCGTATCCTCTACACCGATACCGATGTAGCTGACCTGCAGAGGCATGTCGGAACAATGCGTGAAATGGCGGATTACGGCATCAATACCGTGGCCGCAGCGGATGCCGCCACTACACGGAGCGACCTTTTCAATCTCCATTACATAAAGGCCTTTTCCTTTATTCTCGGAGGGGAGTATTTCCGTGGGCTTCCGGATACCGAAGGCGGAGAAATAAAGACATGGAAAGAATATCTGAACACGGCCCTGACTGTGCTGGACAGCGCATTGGAATATGCCGATACCGATGAGGACAAGGCTTTCGTTCACACTCTGAAGGCCCGCACATATTATCGCCTGGGTGACAGCGTGAATGCTTCTGCAGAAGCATCGGCTTCACTGGAACTTTCATCTGATTTTCTGAAACAGGCAGTGTTCGACGGAACCAACGGAGTGAACAATCCTGTCCAGGAAGCCATATGGGACACATGGTTCCAGCCGCTTCCCCGCCTGGATTTCCTCGACCCGAAATATTTTCAGCTCAGTGCCACCGAGCAGCGTCCGGTCAATATAGCCAAGGCCGAGGAAAACTGGCTGATACTGGCTGAGGCGAGTCTTGCCGACCAGAATGAGGCACAGGCAAAGGTGTATATGCGACAGCTGCTTGATCTGGTGAAATCCCGCCCTGTGCAGGAAGGGATAAACGACCAGCTTGAGGAGCGATACAACGGCGGATATAAGCGTTATCCCGACAATTCCGCCTATAAGGTGGCCGCATCTGAAGGCGAGCCGTTCCGCGAGGGGCTGGTGCTTGACCGCAAGGCTCCTGCCCTTGTTTCCATCCCTTATGTTTCAGGGACTTCGGTAACCGAGGAAATGATAGGCGGCACTTCCGGCATTGATGAAACGCTTGCCCTGCTCTACCTTATGCGTCAGGAAATCTTCTTCGCTGAAGGCCGCCGTGTCGCCGATCTGGGCATCCGTCTGCCAGTGTGTGAGGTGGAGGCCGCCAACACCCCGTCCGCTGCAGACTACATAGAGGCCCTCATTCCCTCCTTCATCCCGCTGAATTATGGAATGGACTCCTTTACAATGGATGACGATGCCATGGAAGTCACTGTCGCATATAATATGAACAGGATAATAGTAGAGAACAAGGCATCTGAATATGTGGCTCCGTTCTTTGACTGACATTGTCCATGTCATCCATTGGAAGTCCTCACAGATAATGATGCAGGAGAGAATATTTACCAACAAGTTAGGATTGTCCATCTTTTGGGGCGGCTATACCTTTGCTGCCGAAAAAATTATTGCAAAAGATGAGACTGAAAACAATTCTTTCTGCAATCGCCTTCTTAGCCATTCTTTTTGACTTCCAGACGCTTGCACAGACACATTACGAAACTGATGCCGTTACCGGGGCCACTTCTTCAATATCGGAAGAAGAATCGGAAAAGGCATCAGACAGGCTGCCGGATTCCGACTGTGGGAGTTCCGGCAAGTCCGGTTCAAAAGACAGAAAAGGTTTTTTCAACAGGCTTACAATAGGCGGATATGGAGAGGCTGTCGCCACTTATAACATGTACAGCGACAATGTCCACCGCTATCTGAACAGCAGCCAGAACTACGATGGCAGCAATAAGGGGCATGGCCGTTTCGACCTTCCTCATGTTGTGATAATGCTCGGATATGATTTCGGCAAGGGATGGAATCTCGGCATGGAGATAGAGTTTGAACATGGAGGTACCGAGGCTGCCGTTGAGAAGGAGGCGGAAGAGGGCGGCGAATTCGAGAAGGAGATAGAGCGGGGCGGTGAAGTGGCTTTGGAGCAATTCTGGATTCAGAAGACCTTTTTCCCGCAACTTAACATCAAGGCCGGACATATAATAGTCCCTGTCGGTCTGACAAACAGCTATCATCTTCCGACCCAATTCTTTACGGTTTACCGTCCTGAAGGGGAAAATACCATCATCCCATGCACATGGCATCAGACCGGCTTGAGCATCTGGGGTACGGCCGGGAAATGGAGATATGAGGCGATGATTCTGCCCGGGCTCAATTCAGCCTTCTTCAACAACTCCGGATGGGTGCATGACGGTTCGGCCTCTCCATATGAATTTTCTCCGGGAAATACTCTTGCAGGAGCATTCAGGGTGGATAACTATTCAGTGAAGGGACTCCGCATGGGACTGAGCGGCTATGCAGGCAACAGTTTCAACAATGACATAGAGAAGACCACCTCTGAAAGGTATGCAGGGGTCAAGGGAACCGTCGTCATCGGGGCTTTCGATTTCGAATACAATGACCACAATTTCATTGCCCGAGGAAGTGTGGACTACGGGCATCTGAGCGATGCGGCCTATATCACAAGGTCAAACCAGAATTCCATATCCGGCTCCAATTCTCCATATCCGCATACTCCAGTCGGGCAGGCCGCAATAGCTGCAGGAGGCGAGGTCGGATATGACTTCTTCTCTCTTTCCCCGAAGCTCAGGGAGCAGAAATTCTATGTCTTCGGCAGATACGAATACTACAATTCATACATTCCTTATCAGGGAGCCACGGAATATCTCTGGACAGAAAAACAGAGAATTGCCGTAGGCATCAACTATATGCCTATAAAGGAGATTGTCATCAAGGCTGAGTATTCCTACAGACATATTGAGGGAGGCTACAATCCCGAGCCGTCGCTTTCCCTTGGAGTGGCTTTCTCCGGAATGTTCAGGCATTGAGCCTTTTTTCAGAAAATTTTTTAAGACATCCGATATGAAAAAGTTATTTTATTTTTCAGCATCTGTGCTTGCAATGGCTTGTGCAGCTGCATGTGACAATGGCACCGCGAATATTGATACGGTGGAGGAAGATGCCCGCTTTGCGGCCATTGCCGATGTTTTCGTAAACAAGACGGTGATACCTACCTATCATTCACTTTCCGACCATACTGCGGAGCTTGTCACCGCTTTGGAGACTTTCAGCGGCAGCAAGACCCAGAGCAACCTGGACAATGTATGCGAAGTCTTCCTTGAGGCAAGGGCTTTCTGGGAAAAGTCCGAGGCCTTTCTTTTCGGGCCTGCGACCGTGTTCGGCATAGACCCTCATATTGATTCATGGCCGCTTGATGTGGATGCTCTCCAACGCCTTCTGGCCGACGGGACTATCATAGCCTCTCTTGAGGGTGAGGGAGGTGATGTATATGCGGGAGAACAGCTCGGAAATGCCCTGCTCGGATTCCATGGCATTGAATACATAATCTTCGCTGACGGGTCGCCGAAGTCCTATACGGAGATAACGGACACTGAACTGACATATTGCATAGCCGTGTCCGGTGACCTCCGCAACAAATGCTGGCAGATGGAGATCGCATGGGCCGGAGAAGACGGCACAGACGGCTCCAGGTATGATTATGTGGTCAATGAACTGGAGGCCAATGTCACTACTGACAGCGGCTCGACATATGGGGAGAACATGCTGAATGCGGGCAAGGCAGGCAGTCTCTATGCAAGCTGGAACCTGGCCATGCAGGCGATCGTGGACGGAAGCATCACCATAGCCGATGAGGTGGCCACCCAGAAGATAGGCCGTCCGTATGAGGGTTCGAGCGAGGATGACATCAACTATATCGAATCTCCATACAGCCACATGTCCATACAGGATTTCTATGACAATATGGTCAGCATCAAGAATGTATATTACGGAGGCATGGATGCGGCATCTCTCGGTACGGCTTCGGATTCATACGACGGCACCAATTCCTTGCATGCATATATGAGCGAAGTCAATCCTGACCTTGATTCACGCGTAACGGCGGCCATTGAAACAGCCCTTGCGGAAATCAACGGTGACGGCACCGGCATGGCAAAGCCATTTGTCAACAACCGTACCGACCCGTCCGTGGGAGAAGCACAGGATGCGGTGAGTGCCCTTGCCGTTGTTCTGGAAGAACTGAAGAACCAGTTTGTCGACTGAAAAGCCGGTTCCATGCACCAGTCATTATTTATGTGACAAAAATCAAGGATTATGAAAAGAAGCCTTATTGCATTTGTCCTGCCGGCGGCTCTTGTCGCCTGTACGGACAGAAATGCCTATGAACCGGAAGTCCCGGACGGGACCGGTTCATGGATTGAAATCGAGACATACGCCGGAGGCGAACTCGGCACCACTTTCAACCGTTCATCATCCGCTTTTGAGGATCCCGCTCCTGCGGTGGTAAATGCCGGGATGGAGGAATCTTTCAAATACGGGGAATATTTCTTCGAAAGGTCATATACTGAAAACACGGCCCCTTTCAAGGGGCTTGGTCCGCTTTATCTCAGGGCCTCCTGCATGGATTGCCATCCGGGCTACGGACATGGCAAGAGGATGGAAAGATACCGCTGGAATGACTATGGCAACGGCTATCTGCTTGTGCTTTACGACAAGTCTGACAACAGCTATCTGACATCCCTTACCGGAATGCCGCAGACACAGGCTGTGGATCCGTTCCCTGCACCTCTTGACGAGTCGAAGATAAATATAGAATGGAAGACATGGCAGGACGAATGGGGCAACAGGTTCGAGGACGGGGAGACATACGAACTGATCTACCCGGAGGTCACGATACCGGCCGATGCCTATTATGTCCCAATCCTGTCGAAAAACGGTGAACTCACTGTTGACGAGGTGGGCATAAGGCTTGAATCCACGATAGGCATCTATGGCACAGGCCTTTTGGATGCCATCCCTGATGACTCTCTTTTGGTTCAGTATCAGAAGGAAGCCGCATTGGGACTGCCTCTCAATCCCAATATCTTTGACGGGAGCACATGGGCAAGCCAGTATTCCAACAGCAAACAGGGCAACGGTGAGCAGCATCCTTACCGTTTCACATACGCCCTGAGCCGCGGGGCACTGCAGGATGGGCCGGGAGCCAATGCCATCTGGAACATCACCAATGTCACCCGTTCCGACAGGCGGTATCATTATATGACGACAGCGTACGCGACAAAGGCTTCACAGGATCCTGATGTCCAGGCCGCATTTTATGACCATTTTCCTGAATACAAGACAGATGCCGGGGTGGAAAAGGACATCTACAACTATCTGATGGGAGAATATACGGATGAATACGGCAATACTGTTCCTGTGGTGGATGCAGAAATGTCCGATGCCGACTATGTGGACTTCATGGTGTGGCACAGGGGGCTTGCCGTGCCTGCGGCAAGAGATCTTGACGATGCCACCGTGCAGCATGGCCGCAGCCTTTTCCGCCAGATAGGCTGTGCCACCTGCCACAGACCGTCTTGGACTACCGGACCTGATGAATACAATGATCCGAACAACTATTTCTCCAAAGGAGACAGAAGGCTTCCCAAATATCCGTACCAGACCATCTGGCCATATTCTGACCTGGTGCAGCATCAGCTCAGGATGGTCAACGACATCCGCGGAGGATGGTGCCGCACGACACCGCTTTGGGGCCGCGGCCTGTCGCTCATCTGTTCCGGTCATCAGGACCGTCTGCATGACTGCCGTGCCCGCAATGTCATAGAGGCCATAATGTGGCACGGGGCAAGTGACAGCGACGCAAGGCGTTCCGTGGAGGCATTCCGTCAGCTGGACAAGTCGGAAAGAGATGCCATTGTCGCATTCATCAACGCCATTTGATGGCACTGATATTCATTTCCATTTAAAGGCATGATCCGGAAGATTCTGAGAAATACGGCATTCGGGTGCGCGATGCTCCTGGTGATCGCAATGGCAGCGGCGACAGTCCTTGAAAAGATATATGGCAGCGGGCCTGTTTTCAGGCTTGTCTATCATTCTCCTGTATTCATCGCATTTTGGGCTGTGACAGCCGTTGCCGGCATGGCGCTCCTTCTGACGATGAAATCATGGCGAAAACCGGCCGTGGCCGCAATCCATTTTTCCTTTGTGCTGATTCTGGCGGGGGCTCTGGTCACACATTTATGCGGAGATTCCGGTACGCTGCATCTGAGACAAGGAGATGCCCCTTCATGTACTTATGTCCTTGAGGACGGGAGAAAATCGTCGATGCCGTTTGCCGTGTCTCTGGAATCTTTTGAAATAGAATATTATCACGGTTCGTCCTTTCCTATGGACTATGTGAGCGGTATTGTCATCCATGACTGTGGGGCCGCCGCCGGAGAGTTCCGATGCAGCATATCCATGAACAATATCTGCAGATACCGGGGTTACCGTTTCTATCAGACATCCTATGATGAGGATGGTCACGGCACCGTCCTTTCTGTAAGCCATGACCCGTATGGGGTTACCGTTACATATGCGGGATATGCACTGCTCCTTCTTTCTTTCATGGCTTTCTTTTTCAGTAGAGACAGCGGGTTCCGCATTGCTTTTAAAAATATCGGTGCAGGACAGGATACGGTGCAGGTGCATCATGGGCAAGAGTCAGAGGATGCCGGGGCATCAGTGAGGACTTACGGCAAAGCCATGAGCTTTGTATTGCCGTTCCTGATATGCTCCATTCTTTCCTTCGGACAAGATTTTCCGGCTGCTGCTTCAGAGCGGATGCATATCCGGGACAATGTTCAGGCGGTTGACGGCCGTCAGGATGCTTTGAGTCATGACCGGAAGAATATGCCGAAGGTTCTGCCGCGCGAAACGGCGGCAAAGTTCGGGGACCTTTATGTCTGTTATAACGGCAGGATAGCTCCCATGCAGACCCTTGCAAGGGATTTTACCATGAAGCTATACGGCAAGCCGTCCTATCGCGGGCTGACTGCGGAGCAGGTCTTGACGGGATGGATCTTCCATTATGACAGTTGGAAGAAAGAGCCGGTGATCAGGATCAAGGAAAAGAGTGTAAGGAAACTGCTCGGAATTGAGGGCAGGTATGCTTCGCTGCTTGACTTTTTCACTGGAAACAATGTATATAAACTGGATGTGGATCATCATGACTTTCAGGGAGAACAGTCCCGTAAGGCAGTCATGCAGTCTGATGAGAAGTTCAATGTCATCAGCATGGCCTGTGCAGGAAGTCTTCTTAAGATTTTTCCGTATGCAACAGCTGACTCTTCGCAGGCTGTGCCTGTCCGCTGGTTCTCTCCGGCTGACAATCTGCCTCTTGACATGCCTTCGGACCAGTGGATATTCGTCCGCAAGTTCATGAGTTTTGTGGGAGAGGCTGTGTCCATGAAAAAATATGATGAGGCTGATGCGCTGCTTGGCAAGCTGAAGGAATATCAGCTGAAGACTGCCGGTTCCGTACTGCCTTCCGGCAGCCGTTTCAGGGCAGAAAGGCTCTATAATATGCTGGGCCGTCCGATGCCGGAAGCCATGCTTTGCCTGACTGCGGGGATTCTGCTGTTCGTGTTTTATTGTATCCGGCTTTCTTCCGCCCAATTCGGCCGGCATGATCCTGTCCGGTCTGTCCTGTCCGGTCAATCAGCAGCCGGTCATCTGCAGGTGGCGGTCTTTGTCATTTCAGTCATTCTCCTGCTCTATCTTACATTCGTCATTGCCTTGAGATGGCATGTCTCCGGCCATGTCCCGATGTCCAACGGTTTTGAGACCATGATGTTCATGGCATGGCTCACGATGCTTTTCACCGCCGTGTTCTGGAGGCGGTTTCCACTTGTCCAGCCGTTCGGGTTTATTTTGACGGGCTTCTGTCTCCTTGTGGCCGTCCTTGGCGAGTCCAATCCACAGATAACCCTGCTGATGCCGGTGCTGTCTTCTCCGCTGCTTTCACTCCATGTGGCAAGCATGATGATTTCATATTCATTGTTCGGCATCGTCATGCTTAATGGAGTCATGTCCCTGACGGTGTATGGTTCCGGCCGGGTTTCAATGGCGGCGGTCACAAGGATGAAGGATACTGCCGTAGTCATTCTTTATCCGGCCGTATTCTTCCTTGTCACGGGCACTTTCCTCGGTGCAGTCTGGGCCAATGTCTCATGGGGCCGGTATTGGGCCTGGGATCCGAAAGAAGTCTGGGCGCTCATCACCATGCTTGTCTATTCATTCGCCCTGCATGGCAGCCAGCTGAAATTTTTCCGCAATCCTGTATTTTTCCACTGGTTTTGTGTTCTTGCCTTTCTCTGTGTCCTCATCACCTATTTCGGGGTCAACTTTATCCTTGGAGGCCTTCACAGTTATGCCTGACATTGGAATCCCCAAAAGACATCAGATATTTACATGGAAATACCGACAAATTGGTATTGGCATTTACGGGAAGGCGGCGTACCTTTGCGCCTTGCAGAATCAGACCTTGGTACTTTTTGTGCGGCATAGAAAGATAGTTCCCTTGTGACTGCCTTTGTCCCTGTCTGGCTGACGGGGCAGGCATGTGCTGCCGGTCCTGGCGGATGATTCCATATCATGTCATCATGAGAAAAATATTTTCAAAGCTGCATCTGTGGTTATCAGTCCCGTTCGGGCTGATAATCACTTTGATATGCTTCTCGGGGGCCATGCTGGTCTTTGAGAAGGAGATAATGGAGCTCTCGCACAGGGACCTCTATTTTGTCGAAGTCCCTGATTGTGCCGATGGCGGGAGCATGCCAGATGCCGGACTGAAAACAGGGACATTGCCGGTGGACAGCATCGCTGCCATTGTTTCCGCCTCTCTTCCCGGTGATGTGAAAGTCACCGGAGTCAATGTGTTTTCCGACCCTGAAAGAGCCTGGCAGGTCAGCCTTTCCAAGCCGGGGAGAACTTCTGTCTATGTGGACCAGTATACCGGGGAGATAAAGGGACAGTACGGGCGAGTCCCGTTTTTCACTTTCATGTTCCGGATGCACAGATGGCTTCTCGACAGCATGAAGCCTGGGGAAACGGTCTTCTGGGGCAAGGTTATAGTCGGCACAAGTACGCTCATGTTTGTTCTCGTGCTGGTTTCCGGCATCATAATATGGTGGCCCCGTACTTCGAGGGCATTGAAGAACCGGCTGAAAATCACCGTCAGCAAGGGCTGGAGACGGTTCTGGTATGACTTTCATGTCGCAGGCGGCATATATGCCTGCGTGTTTCTCCTTGCAATGGCCCTGACCGGCCTGACCTGGTCATTCCAATGGTACAGGACTGGATTCTACAAGGTGTTCGGCGTTGAGACTTCCGCCGGAGGACATGGACAGGCCGGTGCCGGAAATCAGGCTGCCTTGTCGGACAGGTCAAAAGGACAAGGACAGAACCGGCAGCATGGTCTTTCAGGTACTGCCGGACGGCAAGGGGGCGGTAAGAATATGTCCGCTGCTGCGCCGGCCGGTGTCTGGCAGACTGTATATGAACGGCTTGCCGCTGACAATCCCGGCTACAGCCGGATTTCCGTGATGGACGGGGCTGCCACCGTATCGTTTGACCGGCCCGGCAACAGGCGTGCAGCCGACAGATACCGCTTTGACAAGGCGGACGGCACCATTACGGAGACGGTCATGTACAAGGATTCCGACAGGGCGTCGAAGATACGCGGATGGATATATTCCGTCCATGTGGGCAGCTGGGGCGGCATTGTCACCCGCATCCTCGCATTTATTGCCGCCATTGTCGGGGCATCGCTGCCCCTGACGGGGTATTGGATGTGGCTCCGCCGCCTTTACGGCAGGAAAAAAGTTTCCGGGAAAGGATGATTCATCATCATTTAGGATATTCCCTCCTGTATTTTCCCCATTTGTTGGGATTGCCGGGCATCGTCCGGCGCAGTACCTTTGCATACGAAGATTGAGATTTTAGGCCATATAGTTAAAAAGTTTAGATCCTTTTAATTGTTGTAAGAAAGATGCTTTGAAAATCCTGTATTTTTGGGGAGATCTTTCAAATCCGGTGCTGATGGGAAATCATCATTTTGGAGGAATTGTTTTGAACGGAGGGTGACCGAAAGCATTTTGTCATCCTCCTTCATTTTGTTTTATTTCCTAACTTTGCCGGATATGGGATTTGTTTTTGAGTAAACATGTAATTTATGAACAGGACTGAAAACGAGGCATCCAGAATGGTGCTTTCCCCGTCGATGAAACTGGCGGACCTGATAGAGTTGAATTATTCTCTCCTGGCTGTCCTCTCCCGTCTGGGAATAGACCTGGGGTTCGGGGAGAATACTGTCGGTGAGGTATGTGAGGAGCATGGCATAGACCTCAGTTCTTTCCTTCTCATCTGCGGAATCTATACATACGATGACTATATTGCGCCCAATGACCTTCTGAAGGCCGGCAATCCGGCGGATGTGGTAAAATATCTCCACAGTTCACATTCATTCTATCTGGATGATGAACTCAAGAAGCTGGAGAAGTCCCTTGAGGAACTCGTGGCCCCGTGTGACGAAACGCAGAAGAAGATCATTTACAGATTCTTCTCAGAATACAGGAAGGAGGTCGAAAACCATTTTGCGTATGAGGAGGAGACGGTTTTCCCGTATGTGAAGTCCCTGCTTTCCGGAGGTTCCCGCAACGGCTATTCCATAGAGCAGTTCGAGGAAAATCACAGCAACATCGACGAAAAGCTCAACGACCTGAAGAACATAGTGATGAAATATCTTCCGTCAGTCTGTGACACTGTCCTGAGAAACAGTGTGCTCTATCATATCTTCTTCCTGGAGGAAGATCTTGACAAGCATACCCTCATAGAGAACAATGTCCTTGTGCCGATGGTAACCAGATTGGAAGAACATGAAAAACGACAGCAGTAAGAAAGTCCTTCTGATCATTCCTTCGAGGATAATGGTCAGGGGGATTGAAGGAGTGTTCAGCGACCTTGGCGAATTCAGGGTCGAAGGGATACTTTCAGACATATCGAGGACGAGTGAGACCCGTCTGAAAAACATGGATGCCGACCTGATAATAATCGATCCTGTCGTGTTCGACTATGCGACGAGACCTTCCGGGAGAAGCTATATCGCGGAATATACCGATGCCGCCGTCGTTGCCTTGCAGACCATAGTGATGGAGGACGATGTCTGGAAGCAGTACGATGAGGTCATCAGCATCTATGACGCACCTCCGGTGATCATCCGGAAGCTCAGGACTGCCCTGTCAGCGCATCAGGAGCTGCCGAAGCCTGACAGCCATGAATTGTCCTCGCGTGAGAAGGAAATCCTGATATGCGTCGCCAAGGGCATGCTCAACAAGGAAATAGCTGACCTTTACAACATTTCCATCTATACTGTCATCACGCACAGGAAAAACATCACCCGCAAGACCGGCATAAGGACTGTCGCCGGACTTACGGTTTATGCCCTCCTGAACAATCTGATTGACTCCAGTTCCGTAGAATAGGGCTTGCATTGCTCTCGGCTTCTGCGTAATTTAGCCTGGCGGCTACATATACTGTTCACGCCTCGGCAATGCAAGCCTGACGGCTTGTATGCCTGGCCCATCCCGCAACATCCATAAGACATGAAGTCTTCTGTCTGTCGCGGAATGAACCAGTCAAAATGCTTCCGCATTTGCATTGCTCTCGGCTTCTGCGTATATTTGTCCGCTCATTCAAATATGGATAGAAATGGAGTTTGAAATCAACGGTATCCTGATAAATTTCAGCGGAATCATAGTCGGCCTCGCCACATTTCTCATCATAGGCTGTTTTCATCCGATAGTCATCAAGGCCGAGTATCATTTCGGACGGAAATGCTGGTGGGTATTCCTCCTTGCAGGCATTCTCTTCACGGCCGCCTCTTTCTTTATAGGCAGTCTTGTCGGTTCCACCATTACAGGCGTTGTCGCCTTCTCCTGCTTCTGGTCCATCCTTGAACTCTATGAGCAGGAAAAGCGCGTTGAAAAGGGCTGGTTCCCCGCAAATCCCAAGAAGACATCCAGGAAGTCCTGATTTTCAAGAGTATTTCTTCGGCAGTCTCAGCAATATCGCCAGCAGTGCGCAGAGTCCCATTGTGAACGGGTAGTAAAGGTACTGGATTATGGAGATTGCAGATACTCCGGCGAGTCCGGAAGCCATCAGCAGCTGGGCCCCGTACGGGATGAGGCCCTGGACAAAGCATGAGAATGTGTCGAGGATGCTGGCTGTCTTGCGCGGGTCAAGTCCGAATTTCTCCGTGATGTCCTTTGCGATTCTTCCCGTGGTTATTATGGCTATCGTATTGTTGGCCGTACAGAGATTGGCAAGGCTCACCAGGGCGGCAATGCTGAGTTCGGCTCCTCTTTTCCCGTTTATCCTGCGTGTCAGCAGGCTGATGATGAAGTCAAGACCCCCGTTGTGACGGATCAGCTCCAGCATGCCCCCTGCGAGCATCGTCACTATGATGAGTTCCCCCATCGAGCCTATGCCGCTCCCTATCGAACCGAGCCATCCGGACCATGTGAGACTGCCTTCTGCAAATCCTATGACCGCATTCACTGCTATGCCTATGGCAAGCACCGAAATCACATTCACCCCGGATATCGCCATCAGGATGACAAGCAGATAGGGTATGAGCTTCACCCACTCTATCGGCCCGCTTTCAGTGACCGCCCCTCCGCCAAGTCCCATGACCACATAGATTGCCGTTACGGCCAGGGCGGCCGGTGCCGTTATCTTTACATTTACCTTGAACTTGTCCGACATGCTGCATCCCTGCGTGCGGGTGGATGCTATCGTCGTGTCTGAAATGAAGGACAGGTTGTCCCCGAAAAATGCTCCTCCGGCCACTATGGCTGTCATGAAAGGGATTCCCGCCCCGGTTTCCTGTGCTATTCCTGCCGCCACCGGCACAAGGGCGACGATCGTCCCTACACTGGTCCCTATTGCCATGGAAATGAAGCATGCAGCCAGGAAGATTCCGGCAAATACCAGTTTCCCGGGCAGTATTGCAAGCGTGAAATTGACAGATGCCTCTATGGCCCCGATGGTCTCGGCCGTGCTCGCGAAAGCTCCCGCCAGCACGAATATCCAGATCATCAGCAGCACATTCTTGTCTCCCGCCCCTGCCGAGAATACCGCAATCCTTTCTTCCGCCGTCTCTCCTTTAGTTATGAGAAGTGCGTATGCCGAGGCCAGCAGGAAAGCCGAGGCGATGGGGATCTTGTAGAAGTCTCCAGCCAGAAGCGAAGACACCAGATAGATGACCAGAAACACCAGCATCGGGCTCAGCGCCATCCATCCGCTCATCTTCCGGCCTTCCTTTCCCGCTGCTTTTCCGTCGGTCTGCCCTTCACCGGTTTTCCCTGTCTTCTTTCCTATGTTTTTCAGCGTCCTTGTGACCTTCCCTGATTTAGGTTGACACTTTTAGAGCGGATTAACTAATATGGTTTACAGTATCACTGACTGTGTTTACAGCCGGTGTTTTTTATCTCTAAAAGTCTTTACAGAATCACTGTTTTGATTTACAGTGTCTGAACTTGACTGG
>CALUTY010000010.1 GCA_944323825.1 uncultured Bacteroidales bacterium | reverse complement strand
GTGGTGTATATTATGCGCCGTATGTGTTCGGAGTATTGGAAGTACGCGCTGAGCCTTTCCCAGTTGTCACGCCAGCTCTTGATGACTATCGGATAGTCCTCGCCCCACTTCAGTTACAGCTCATCCAGAGCCTGTTCCGCCGCATCCATAAATTGAAAAAGGGCTTGGCTCATACTACTGAGTCGGCCCTTTAATTATTTCAGAAGCACAGCTTTTCCATTCTGTCTATAATTCAGCAACCTCTGTTTCAGACAGTCCGGTGACCTTAATTATGGTTTCCGCATCCATTCCCATGCTTTTCATTGCCTTTGCAATGTTAGTCCTTTCTTCACTCCGTCCTTTTTCGATCCCTTTCTCCATTCCTTCCTTTCTGGCCGTATTGATGATGTTGATCTGATCCCGTTCAGTAATCATGTCTTTCACATATTGAAGTTTCTGTTCGTTGTCGAACCGTGCGATCTCGCAAGCCCGGAAGAACTTCTCGAACACCTTCTGGTCAAGTCTGTCCGGTCTCTCTGCCAGTTCTCCGATATGCTTCAGTGCATAACACCACTTGTCAGTGAGGCTTTGGCATTCGTCAAGTTGTTTCCGGAAGCGGTTCAGCTCTGCAAATATAAGGAAAATAGTCTCATCGGGAGTGTCCATCATCTGCTTTTCCCTGAAAGTGTATTCAGATATGAACCTGTCCTTCCGTCTCGGGTCGGATCTGTCGCCGAAAGTGCTGCAGTTGATCAGCCCTATGAAATATACGGGAGGGATATTGTATTCACCGGATTCAGTCCCTGCCCTGACCCCGGAGTCATAGACTTTTGCAGCATACTCCACACACCTTCTGAAGAAGTATTCCTGCTTGTAGCACTGCATTTCCACTATGAAATTTCTTCCATCCTCCCCGATGCACCTGAGGTCGAGTCTGACGGACTTTCCGGAGAGAGTGAACCCAGGGATTTCCGTTGTACTGTATGTCAGTTCCTTCACTTTCGTTTCCATAGTTCAACAATATTCAGGTCGTGTGGCAAAATTAAATCCGGGTGTCCCGTCTGTCAATACCCAGGCATCATGTTTTTCTGTTTTTATATGAAAGTTTTTCTTTTTTTATAAATGACCTGTTTCGGAATTTCTTTTTCTTGTGTCTTTTTCTCTTTTTATCATTTTCTGTCATCTGTTTTCTGTAGCGCCTCGGCAATTGCAAACAAGTTTGCATTGCTCTCGGCTTCTCGCTATATTTGGTCATGACAAAAGGAATGAAGAAGGAAAAAGATATTCCGGAGACGGGAAATGATTGGGGATGATTTTCCCGGACTGACGCAAAAACGGAAACAATTGTCTGATATGAAAGGAATAGAAGGAACACTGATTGCGCTGATGCTGATGTCGGCATCGGCGGGGGCTTGGAGCCAGGAGATTTATGAAGAACTGCCGGATCCTTGTCCGGCTGATGAGAAGGCATGGACATCGGTCCAAGGAGTCCTTGCAGGCTGGGGCAGCACTGGGGAAAGGTACGCCAAAGGGGAGCCTGCCATGGCCGGAAAACCGAAGAGCACGCTTTCGCTGAAGGCTTGGAGAGGAGAAAAGGTCGCGGCCCAGCTGGTTGTGTGGGGGGCGGAAGAGGTTGATTCCCTGAATGTCACTGCGGGAGACTTCCGCTCTCCGAAAGGAATGATCCCGGCTTCATCCGTGAAGGCGGATTTTGTGAGATATGTGATGACGGATGAACTGAACAAGGACGGAAAGGGAGGCTGCGGCTACAGGGTCAATTCGGAGTTCGACTCGTCGCTCGTAGCAGACTGCATAGACCATAAGGTGAAATATCTGGGTCTGGTTCCGCACAGCACACGCCCGGTGTGGGTCAGTGTTGAGATCCCGCGTGACGCTGCTCCGGGAAGATATGCCGGAAGCATTGCCGTGAAAGACGGGGACATGAAGATTGCCGAACTGAAGCTGAATATAGATGTGGAGAGCCGGGTCCTTCCGGAGACTCCGACATTTCATCTTGATTTGTGGCAGAATCCTTATGCCGTGGCCCGCTATCATGGCGTGCCGCTTTTCAGCAAGGAGCATTTTGAGTTCATGCGCCCTGTAATGGAAAGATATGCTGATGCCGGAGGAAAGGTCATCACGGTTCCGGTCATATTCAAGCCTTGGAACGGGCAGACTTATGACCCGTTCATGAGCATGGTGACCTGGATCAGGAAGGCGGACGGCAGCTGGATGTATGACTATACGGCGTTTGACATGTGGGTGGAATATATGATGTCCTTGGGTATTGACGGGCAGATCAACTGCTATTCCATGATTCCGTGGGGGCTTTCGTTCAGATACCTTGACCAGGCATCCGACAGTTTCGTGTCTGTATCCCTTGAGCCGGGCACTCCGGAATATGAGGAGTTCTGGGGCGGGATGCTGCGGTCATTTGCCGCCCATCTCAAGGAGAAGGGGTGGTTTGACAGGACCATGATGGCGATGGACGAACGGCCTATGGAGCAGATGCTTGCCGCTGTGGAGGTGATAAAGAATGCTGATCCTGACTTTAAGGTGGCCTATGCCGGCGTGTACCATGATGAACTTCTGGATGTCCTGGACTATTATTGCATACCTGTTACAGAAAAATATCCTGAGGGGACAGCTGCCCAAAGACGCTCAGAGGGCAGGATAACAACATATTACACCTGCTGTTCAGAGCCATGGCCGAACACATTTTCATTCAGTGACCCGGACGAGGCCGAATGGCTCGGATGGTATATTGCAGCCAATGACCTTGACGGTTATCTCCGCTGGGCATTGAACAGCTGGCCGGAAGATCCTCTGCGGGACAGCCGCTTCACGGCATGGGCCGCCGGTGATACATATCTCATTTATCCTGAGGGTCGTACTTCAATCCGTTTCGAAAGACTTTGCGAAGGCATCACGGCATACGAAAAGGTCAGGGCCTTGAAGGAAGAATTTGTCCGTGAGAGCAATGCCAAAGGACTCAAGGATATTGAAAAGGCTCTCGCTCTGTTCCGCCTGCCTGAAGGCGGTGAATTCCCTGATGCCGGCCAGGCTCTGGAAGAAGCGGGACGGATTCTCGGAAAATATTGAGTTCCTGGACAGAATTAATGGATATAATAGATTTGAAGACATATATTCTGACATTGAGACAAAGGGACTGAAATGGATGGACTTTGTGGATTCATTATGGAACTTGTTGATTTGGAAAATAATGAACCCCGACCTTATTCTATATACCATATCAATTAAAAATACACTTATAAATCTAATATACAATGAAAAAGATATTCAGAATCTTTTCTGTGATTCCGGCAATGCTCCTTCTTGCATTGACTTCATGCAAGCAGGCTCCGGAGGCGAAACATGTGATTTTCATAGGCTTGGACGGCTGGGGCTCCTACAGCCTTCCGGAAGCCGACATGCCTGTGGTAAAACAGCTTATGGCTCAGGGCAGCTTCACTCTTGAGAAGCGTACCGTGCTGCCTTCTTCAAGTGCCCCGAACTGGGCATCAATGTTCATGGGAGCCGGTCCCGAATTGCACGGCTATACTGAATGGGGCTCGAAGACTCCGGACATGCCGTCGAGGGTACTCGGGAAAAACGGCATTTTCCCTACCGTGTTCCAGATATGCCGGGATGCCTGGCCTGAATCTGAAATCGGTGTCATGTATGAGTGGGACGGTATCAAGTATCTGGTTGACACACTTTCACTGAGCTGCCATCTTCATGCTGCCCCCACTGCGGAACATCCGGATGCGCTCTGCACTGCAGCCGAGAACTACATAAGGGAAAAGAAGCCGATGCTTGCCGCAATATGCTTTGACGAACCTGACCATGTGGGCCATACGGCAGGCCATGACACTCCGGAATACTATGCGAAGATGCATGAGCTTGACGGTTATGTCGGAAGGATTGTCAAGGCTGTGGAGGAGGCCGGCATCCTGGACGAGACGGTGTTTATAGTGACTTCGGACCATGGCGGAAAGGGCTATGGACACGGAGGCATTTCCATGGAGGAGATGGAGACTCCTTTCATCATTTCCGGGAAATCCATCAGGAAAGGGCATGAGATAGAGGAAAGTGTCATGCAGTATGATGTCGCAGCCACCATTGCGCATATCCTCGGGATAAAGGATGTGCCGCAGGTATGGATAGGCCGTGTGGTCGAATCCTGTTTTGAATGACGCATCATGGGAAATTTTCAGAGAATTCTGGCCGCTGTCCTGACGGCGGCCATGTCTTTTCTTCCTCTTTCTGCCAGAGGAGACAAGGAGTTCACTGTCCTGCAGTGGAACATCTGGCAGGAGGGCACTGTCGTTCCGGGCGGATATGAAGCCATAGCGGACGAGATAGCGAGACTGAAGCCGGACTTTGTCACTTTCAGCGAAGTGCGCAATTATGACGGGACGCGTTTCTGTGACAGGATAGTCAGGTCCCTGGCGGACAGGGGAGAGACCTACTGGTCTTTCTACAGTTATGATTCCGGCCTTCTGAGCCGGCATCCGATAACGGACTCCCTTGCCGTATTTCCGGAAAACGGTAACCATGGGAGCATATACAAGATGACAGCCGAGGTGGACGGACAGAAGGTGGCTGTCTATACTGCCCATCTGGACTATCTTGACTGTGCATACTATAATGTCCGCGGATATGACGGTTCCACATGGAAGAAAATCCCGAAGCCGGAGACCGTCCTTGAGGTGCTGCAGGTCAATGACGCCTCACAAAGGGACGATGCCGTCAGGGCTTTCCTTGCAGAGACCGAAAAGGACATTGCGGAGGGGACTGTCGTGATCCTCGGAGGCGACTTCAATGAGCCGTCCCATCTTGACTGGACCCGTGATACGAAAGACCTGTATGACCACAATGGAATGATAATCCCATGGACTGTCACCCTGATGCTGGACAATGCCGGCTTCGTTGACTGCTACAGGACATTATATCCTGATGTCCTTGAATATCCAGGCTTTACTTTCCCGTCGGACAATCCACTTATGCCGGAAAGCAAGCTTACATGGGCACCGGAGGCGGACGAGAGGGACCGGATAGATTATGTGTTCTATCATCCCCATCCTTCCGTTGTCTTGAAGGAGGCCGTCATTTTCGGTCCTGACGGCAGTATCGTAAAGAGCCGCCGTGTAAAGGAGACCTCCCGGGACCGCTTCCTCCTTCCTCTCGGCGTCTGGCCCACCGACCACAAAGGACTGCTTGTGACATTCGGCCTTAAGCGATAAATAGATAAATGGACAAGTTCAGAAATTTTTTGCTGCCGGTGCTGCCGGCTTTGGCCGGACCGGTGGCGGCGGGATGTTCACAGGGCGGGCAGAGTCCTGATGTCCTGTTCATTCTGGTGGATGACATGCAGGCAGGAGTCATTGCGGCTTTGGGGAATCCGGATACTGTCACGCCGAATATTGACTCGCTGTGCAATGAGGGGACGGTATTTACGGATGCCTACACTTCAGGGGCTCTGTGCGGGGCGCTCTCCATGCCGAGCAGGGCAATGCTGATGACCGGGAGGCATCTGTTTGAAATCCAGAGTGACGGACTGACAATCCCGGTGGCACATGTGACTATGCCGGAGCATTTCAGGGCTGCCGGATACCGGACTTTCGCCACAGGCAAATGGCATTCGGACAAGGCTTCTTTCGCCCGTTCGTTTTCATGCGGGGACAATATTTTCTTCGGCGGGATGCATCCTTACGAAGACGGAGGGCACACGGCCCCGCATCTTTACCATTTCGACCCTTCAGGGAAATATGATGCAGGCATGTTCATCGGAGACTGTTTCTCATCCGAAATGTTTGCCGATGCAGCAATCAGCTTCATAGAGAAAGCCTCGAAGGAACCGGAACCTTTCATGGCCTATGTGGCCTTTTCTTCGCCGCATGACCCGCGCAATGCCCTTCCTGACTATGGACAGAAATATTCTCCGGACACATTGTCCGTTCCGGAAAGTTTTCTTCCGCAGCATCCGTTTGACAACGGGGAACTTGCCATCAGGGACGAGATGATCCTTCCTCCGCCGAGGACTCCGGAGCAGATAAAGAAAGAGATGTCAATGTATTACGGCATGGTGAGATAGATGTAATGTCTATTGAATGGATATACTTCATGTTTATTGATTTTGATTGAATTACTTCATGTTTATTGATATAATGTATGTATAACCGATGAAAAATTTGCGTTTCCGCCTGTGTGCCATTGTCTGCATTACGGCGTGTCTTACTGCGGCGTGTTCTTATTCCGGCAGTACGCCTGACATCATTCCCGTTCCGGAAAATGTCAGGATGAAGTCCGGTGCATTCTCTCTTGACAGGAACCTTGCTGTCTCGTATCTTTCCGAAGACCTTGCTCCGGCTGCCGGGTATCTTGCAGCGGAATTGTCCGGAATGTCCGGACAAGATGCGGCTCTGCTTTCTGGCGGCAACGGTGACATAGTGCTCAGGGTCACGGACGCCGTTCCTGACGGAGCGTATGCTCTTGACATAACGGGCAAAGGAATCACCATAACCGGCAACGGCACGGCCGGAGTGTGCAACGGGATAGCCACATTGAGGCAGTTGATGAACATCGCATCGCTTTCGTCCGGGGACGGAGCCGTGACTGTCCCGTGCTGCAGCGTGAAGGATGCTCCGGAATTCGGATGGAGGGGCATCATGCTGGATGTGGCAAGGCATTTCTTCACCGTTGAGGAGGTTAAGGATCTGCTGGATGCCATGTCGTTCTATAAGCTGAACCGGCTTCACTGGCATCTTACTGATGACCAGGGATGGCGGGTTGAGATCAAGAAATATCCTCTGCTGACCGAAAAGGGAGCATGGAGACATTTCAACAATCATGACAGGATGTGCCAGTCGCTTGAAAAGAGCACGGCGACCTCCGGTTTCAGGATTCCTGAGGAAAGGCTTGCCGTCTCAGGCCGGGACACTCTATATGGAGGATTCTACACGCAGGAAGAAATAAGGGAGATAGTGGACTATGCCTCGGCAAGGGGAATAGAGATTGTCCCGGAGGTGGACATGCCGGGGCACATGCTGGCCGCCATAGCCAATTATCCGTGGCTTGCCTGCGGGGATGACCTGGGCTGGGGAGAGCTGTTTTCGTGTCCGATCTGTCCGGGAAAGGACAGCGTGCTGGATTTCTGCAAGGACATATACAGCGAAATCTTTTCTCTTTTCCCGTCTGAATATGTACATATCGGAGGGGATGAGGTGGACCAGTCCAATTGGGAGACATGCCCTGCCTGCCGTGCGCGGATGAAAGAACACGGGCTGGAGTCCACATCTGCCCTGCAGTCCTGGTTCACGCATGAAATGGAGGCTTTCTTCAATCAGCATGGCAAGAAACTGATATGCTGGGATGAGGGCATAGCCGGCGGACTCTCGGAGACGGCCACCGTGATGTGGTGGAGGAGCTGGAGCCCGGACCCTGTGGCCGAAGCGGCTTCCGAAGGCACTCCGGTCATAGCCTGCCCGAATGCCACCTTCTATCTGGACTATGCCCAGGACAGCAAGTCCATGGGCAACATATACCGCTTTGATGAGGAGATGGCATCCATGTTCGGTGAGCACTCCGGCTCCGTCATCGGAGTGCAGGGGAATCTGTGGACAGAGAAAGTGCCATCGGCAGCAAGGATGCAGCACATGATTTTCCCGAGGCTTCTGGCTCTGGCGGAGCTCGGATGGTCTTCTCCTGATGTGAAGTCATTTGACAGTTTCAATGCAAGGCTCAGGACACATTTTGCCATGATGGACAGAATGGGCATAGATTATCGCATCCCTGACCTTGAAGGCTTTTATGATGTGAATTCGTTTGTGGATTCGGCGGTGCTTGAAATCAATTGCCAGGACACTTCGGCGAGGATATTCTACACCACGGACGGCAGCATTCCGGACATGGGGTCGGCGGAATACGGCGGGCCTGTGCCGGTGACTGCGACGACAGATTTTACGCTCAGGACATTCGGCTCTGACGGCCGTCAGGGCGAGGTAGTCAGTACACAGTTCCGCAAGGAATCGTATTCTTCTCCGCATGCAGCCGTGGATGCGGAGCCGGGCCTGCTGGCGCAATGGTATGACTATGCCGGGAACCTTTGCAGTGAAATAGAGACTGCGAAGCTGAAAGGGAAATATATGGTGGAAGATGTTTCCATACCGGAGGCTGCAGCCGGCAATATCGGACTGATAATACGCGGATATTTCGATGCTCCGGAAACGGGGATCTATACTTTCCGCCTGTTCTCGGACGACGGAAGTGTCCTCAGGGTGGACGGAGAAACGGTGATAGACAATGACGGGGCGCACAGCCCGTACGAGAAGACCGGACAGAAGGCCCTCGGCAAAGGACTCCATCCTGTCGAGGTGCGTTATTTCGACCATAACGGCGGTCTTCTCGAGATGAAAGTCCTTGACCGGAACGGTAATGTGCTTTCTCCTGAAGAAATATGGGTTGTAGAAACTGAATGAAATACAGATTGCGATGAGAAAAGAGATTATACCTGTCCTGATGCTGCCGGTGGCCGCATGGGCAATGGAACAGAAGGCCTGCGGCGGGTCTGCAGCCGGACACGGCGGGGAGGAAACGGATGCCTCCAGACCGAATATCCTGTTCATTTTGAGCGATGACCACACCTCACAGTCGTGGGGGATATATGGCGGCATCCTCGCAGACTATGCGATGAATGCCAATATAAGACGCCTGGCATCGGAAGGGGCAGTCCTGGACAACTGCTTCTGTACCAATTCTATATCTGCGCCGAGCAGGGCAACGATACTTACCGGGCGATACAGCCACACCAACGGTGTCTACACCCTTGACGATACCCTTGACACCTCATTGCCGACCATAGCGACGGCTCTTCAGGCATCGGGCTACCATACCGCCCTTGTGGGGAAATGGCATCTCAAGTCCCGGCCTCAGGGCTTTGACTGGTATTCCATATTTTATGACCAGGGGGTTTACCGCGATCCCACCTTCATAAACAGCACCGAGCCGTGGCCCGGAGACCGAGATTTCGGTGAGCGAGTGAGAGGTTTTTCCACTGACCTCGTGACAGACAGGGCCATAGCCTGGATGAAGGAGCAGCCGGAAGGTGAGCCGTTTCTGATGTGCTGCCATTTCAAGGCGACGCATGAGCCTTATGATTTCCCTGAAAGAATGCGTCATCTTTATGACGGGGTGACATTCCCGGAACCGGAAAATTTTCTTGACTTTGGACCGGAAACCAACGGGAGGACATTTGAAGGTCAGACCATAGAAGAGATTGCCCGGAGGTGGGAGGTGGCATCGGAAGATCCGGACAAATGGTGGTGCCGCTACCCTGAACTTCCGTTCTCAACAAAAGGAATGAGTCCCGTGACTGCCAGGAAAGCGGCCTACCAGAAACTGATAAGGGATTATCTCAGATGTGCGGCCACCATTGACGACAACATCGGCCGCCTTCTGGATGCCCTTGACGGAATGGGGATAACCGACAATACGATAGTTGTATATGTTTCGGACCAGGGATATTTTCTCGGAGAGCACGGCTTCTTTGACAAGAGGATGTTCTATGAGGAGGCAGCGCGCATGCCTTTCGTAATCCGTTATCCCGGGGAAATTCCTGCAGGGACGAGGGTGGAGGACCTTGTACTGAATGTGGACTTTGCAGCCACGCTTGCCGATTATGCCGGGATTGATGCTCCGGAAGGGTCCCAGGGCCGCAGCTTCAGGTCCAATCTGAAAGGCGATACGCCCGGGGACTGGAGGGAAAGCATTTATTACAGGTACTGGACCCAGCATAAGGAAAGGCCTGCCCACATCGGAGTGAGGACAGACCGCTACAAGCTGATGTTCCTTTATGGTGACCGCCTTGACATGACCGGCTCGTCGGATTATGTCTCCGAACCTTCATGGGAGTTCTATGACCTTCAGAAAGATCCTCATGAGGACCATAACGCCTATTCCGACCCTGAATATCAGAAGGTCATCAGGGAAATGAAGAAAGAAATGATGCGCCTCCGCACCGAGACCGGAGACACAGATGCCGGCTCGGCAAGGATGGATGAAATACTCCGTGCAGAAGGTCTTTTATAATAAATGACTGGCAATTATCGGGATCTGGACATTGAACGAGCCGCCGTCAGTCCTTTTGTTAAGCGGATCAACTGCACATGCGGCATAGAGGATCTCCGGATTGCCGTCACGGTCCAGAAGAAGCTGGGGCCTTTCGAGCCTGTCCACTTTCAGAGTGTCCCCTCCTTCCAGGATCAGCTCTTTTTTCATGAACGTCGAATGTTCCGGAAGATGCCATTCGAGGCCATCTTCTGAATACATTATCGCCAGGCATGGCTCCCCTTTGGTGAACTGGCCGTTGAAGTCTTTGAATATGGCATAGAAGCATCCGTCCCTGTCACTGTACCATACGAACGGATCTTCGGCAGAAAGTTTTCCTGATGCCTCATCAAGGTGGAATACGGGGCGGTCCAGTGTTGTGAACGGCCCGTCAGGGCTGTCTGCAAAAGCCACTCCGTGTACGCCCCTCCAGCCCGGGTCATATATGTTGCCTTTGAAATAAAGGAGGTATTGGCCGTCATAGGGGCGATAAACGACGGAAGGGTTGACCGTTATCAGATTGTCCGGTCCAGGGACTGTCCCTGCAGGGGACGGGCACACCACATTGTCCGGCTTCACCCTTGTCCTCGGAGGAAGCAGGGGAGTCTCATGGTGTTCGAATTCCCCTTTCAGCAGATCCGGGAACGAGGTGAATGATATCACCCCGATCATCTGACATTGCTGTACCCTGTCCCTTCTCGAGAGTGTGCCGGACACGCAGGAGCCGTCGGGACACGGGTCACAGGCCCCGGCATAGTACAGGTAGTATTTCCCTCCGAATCTTCTTACATGAGGATTGGACACTGTCTGGGCATCCCATGAAGATGTGTCCGGTGCAAATCCGTCCCTGTTCATGAAGAATCCGAGATGCCTGAAGCCTCCGTCAGGCCTTTCCGATACGGCGAGGCCCATCTTCGATCCGAGCACCCAAGCCTCGTTGAACGGATATATGCCCGTTTCTGACGCCGAAAATATCATGTAATACAATCCGTCATCCGCCTCTGTGACGGAAGCTCCCCAGACGAAATGCCCTGGAAGCCGGAATATGGAATGTCCTGATGCCACCCTGTATCCTGCACTGTCCGAGACCGATGCCTTGACAGGCAGGGCCTTGAATTCATATTCATGGCTGATTTCTTCCCTGCATCCGCCGATGGAGACCGATGCCGCAAGCATAAGCGGGATTATCAGCGCTTTTCCTGATGCCGTTGTCATGTGTCTGAACTTTTTCTGTCAGTATTTCCCGTTCCTATTTTTTGCCTGGATAGTTCGGGCTGTACAGCAGGGAGCTTTCCCTCATGACAAGCTTTCCGTCCTTGACCCAGTCTTCCCCGCGTTCGGAAAGGTGTTCAGCCATTGCCTGGCGGAGCTCTTTGAGCTCTTTCCTGTATCTGCGGTCTGAAGACAGGTCTGTGCTTTCATCAGGGTCTGCTGTAAGGTCGAACAGCTGTTCCCTGCCTGAGCGGAAGAACCAGATATATTTGAGCTTTCCATCGGTGAGTGCGCACCAGTAATTGTCCGGAGAATAACATTCCGCATGCTCCAGGTCTATCCATCTTCTCCATTCAGTGTTTTCCCCCTTGATGAGCGGAAGAAGCGACATCCCGTCCATGTCTTCCGGCACTGTGCCTCCGGCAGCGTCAAGGAATGTAGGGAATATGTCCCGGAGCTCTACCGGAAGGTCTGACACCGTCCCTTTTCCCGACTCTCCATATATGTTCGCCGGCAGCTTTACTATGAAAGGTATGGCTGCCGAGCCTTCGTATGCGTATGTCTTTCTCCAGTGGTTGTGGTCTCCCATCATATCCCCGTGGTCAGAGACGAAGCAGATGACGGCATCGTCATACATGCCTTTGTCCTTCAGTGCCCTGATTATGCGTCCGACCTGTTCGTCCACGAAAGTCACGGATGCATAATAATGTTTCTTGGAATTCTTTACATATTCGTCTCCGAATTGTCCGAAGGCGGCTTCCGGTGCCGCTTTCGGGTCGGTGATGTCTTCCCCGATGTGCCTGCTCCATTCCCCTTTTGCCGGTCCATCCATTTCAATGTCCCCGTACTTGTCCAGGATGCGTCTCGGCGGGTCGTACGGGCTGTGCGGCCGTGCGAAGGACACTTTAAGGAAAAGTGGAGCCTGGCTGTCATAATGTTCTATGGTTCTTACTGCCATGTCACCGGTCCATGCTGTAGGGTGTACTTCTTCCGGGAGCTTGTATTCCGAAGCTCCATGGGCATTCCATCCTATTCCGGTGAGGTCAGGATCCTTTCCCGGGGCCACAGTCTGGAACCATTTCCTGTAGTCGCTCATGAAGTACGGGGATTCCACGCGTCCGCTTTCATCTATTATTGTGGCATGGAAGCCGTGTGTCGCGTTCTGTGGGGTCCAGTGCATCTTGCCGATGCCTAGCGTGAGGTAGCCGCAGTCCCTGAGCATCTGTGGCATTTCATATCTGTAATGTTCTGCCACGGCACCGTAGCCGAGCATACCGTGATGCCATGGCGACATTCCCGTCAGCAGTCCGGCTCTTGCCGGAGTGCTGCTCGGTGCTGAGGTATAGGCATTGGAAAAGAAGCATCCGTCTGCCGCCAAGGAGTCCAGATATGGCGTGATGATGTTTTCATTGCCGCTGCAGCCTATGGCATCTGCCCTCTGCTGGTCAGTCATTATCAAGATGATGTGCGGCTGTTTCTGTGCAACTGCCGTCTGTGCCACGAGACAGCCCGCAGCGATGTAGGGGATGGATTTTCTCATTGTCCGAAGATGGTTTATGCGGTTATTTGTCTTGGCATATGCAGCCGTGGCGTCCAATCCTCTCCGGTGCCATCGGAAAATTGGACCGGATGATATGCCTTTTTTGTCTGTGCAAATATACGACCAATGCAGGGTGAATTCAAATTCCTTTAAAATTTTGTAAGAATCTTGTAATAATATTGTCTGGTCGATAATAATTTATAACTTTGCAAAATCTTATTAATGCAACTTATAACCAAAAATTCTGTTTATGTTTAATCCAAAAACAATGAAGTCATCATTGTTCAGATGTCTGCTGGCAGTCATTGCCATCGCCGGTCTGAATGTGCTGACACCTTCTCTGGGATTTGCACAGAACCAATCTGAGACATCCGGGGGGGGCACAGTCAGCGGAGTTGTAACTGATGAACAGGGTCCGGTCATCGGGGCCGCCGTGATGATCAAGGACGGTCAGGGCGGAGTAACTACAGGGCTTGAGGGAGAGTATACTCTCGACGGCCTTAAGTCAGGAGACATCATCGTGGTGTCAATTCTGGGTTATGAGACACAGGAAATCCCCTATGTAGGCCAGGCTACCCAGAATGTACAGCTGAAAGTATCCACTGAATTTCTTGACGAGGTCGTGGTCACGGCCCTCGGTATCAAGCGTGAGGAAAAGGCCCTTTCCTACAATGTACAGCAGGTCAATTCAGATGAACTGACAGCCGTCAAGGACGCGAACTTCGTGAACTCAATGGTCGGCAAGGTCGCCGGTGTCACCATTAATGCAGGTGCGAACGGCCCTGGAGGAGCATCTCGCGTCGTGATGCGTGGCGTAAAGTCCATCACTTCGTCCAATACCGCACTTTATGTGATTGACGGTATACCTATGTTCAATCTCAGCAGTGACGGAAACGCATCCAACATGTCCGACCAGCCTGGAACGGATGGCGTGGCCGACATCAACCCTGAAGACATCGAGTCAATTACGATGCTTACCGGCCCTTCTGCAGCCGCGCTTTACGGTAATGCCGCAGCAGCCGGAGTAGTCCTTATCACGACCAAGAAAGGTCAGGCCGGCAAGACGACGGTCACCGTATCCAACAGCACGACATTCTCGTCAGTCTATATGACCCCGAGAATGCAGAGCAAATACGGCAATGTCGCCGGCAGCGTATCGAGCTGGGGCCCGGAGGTGAATTCGGATTTCAATGCGCGCAATTTCTACAGGACGGGAGCCAACATCATCAGTTCCGCTTCTCTTTCCACAGGTAACGACAAGAACCAGACTTATCTTTCCGTTTCGTCCACAAACTCTACGGGAACACTTCCGAACAGTGCGTACAACCGCTATAACTTTACGGGACGCAATACTACCAAATTTGCCAAAGACAAGCTTACGCTTGACCTTTCTGCAAGTTTCGTGAAGCAGAACGACCGTAATCTCGTGTCACAGGGTATCTACTACAACCCTCTTCCTGGCCTTTATCTTTTCCCTCGCGGAGAGAGTTTCGAGGACATCCAGATGTACGAGCGCTATGATGCCGCGTTGGGCTACAATGTGAACTACTGGCCTTATGGCAACAACAACATCGGTATGCAGAACCCTTATTGGGTACAGAACAGGGAAGTCCGCGAGAATGACAAGAAGCGTTATATGCTGAGCGCGTCCCTTACATGGAATGTGACCGACTGGCTTGATGTCTCCGGCCGTGTGAAGCTTGACAATTACACCAACAGGCAGACTTACAAGCTGTATGCGACGACTGACAATCTGTGGGCAGGTCCGAACGGTTCATACAGGGACATATGGACTACTGCCAACAGTACCTACGCAGATGTGCTCGCCACCATTCACAAGACTTGGACTGACTGGTCAATCAATGCCAACATCGGTGCTTCCATAAATGACAATGTCTTTGAGCGTATGGGCTATAATGGCCAGCTTGCTGACCTTCCGAACTTCTTTGCGATACACAATCTTGACAGG
Source organism: uncultured Bacteroidales bacterium (assembly GCA_944323825.1). Lineage (GTDB taxonomy): Bacteria > Bacteroidota > Bacteroidia > Bacteroidales > UBA932 > Cryptobacteroides. Next base: position 100,902 of record CALUTY010000010.1, on the reverse strand, counting down.
ACGACAAAATACAAGCCTGAGCAGTTAGGTTACCATGACCAGATGCAGGCTGTATTCTACAGTGTTGAAATAGGCTGGAAGAATATGCTCTATCTCACCACTACAGGAAGAAATGACTGGGATTCAAAGCTTGCCTATTCCAACTATGACTCATTCTTCTATCCTTCAGTCGGCCTTTCCGCAGTGATTTCAAATATGTTTGATGCACCGCAGTGGCTGTCTTTCCTGAAGGTCAGAGGTTCTTACACGGAGGTGGGTAATGCATATGACCGCTTCATGACCAAGGTCTTCTATCCTTATGACGGTGAGTCAAACAGCTGGTCTTCCTCTTCGACTTATCCAAATCTTGACCTTAAGCCGGAGCGTACCAAATCCTGGGAAGTCGGAGTCAACGCGAAGTTCCTGAACTCCATCAACCTTGATGTGACATACTATCGTTCCAACACATTCAACCAGACATTCGATGCTCCGCTCCCTGCATCGTCGGGATATACTTCCACTCCGGTCCAGAGCGGAAACATCATGAACCAGGGTGTCGAACTTGCCGTGGGTTATGACAACCAGTGGGGAGACTTCGCATTCTCCACATCATACACCATGACCTGGAACCAGAACAAGATCATCTCCCTCATTGACCAGGTGCGTAACCCTATCACAGGTGAAATGATTCAGATGGACAATCAGATCCAGAAAGCGACATTCGGTGGTCTGGATGCACGGCTCATATTGAAGGAAGGCGGTTCTATGGGAGATGTCTATGCTTCGCATCTTCTGACAAGGGACTACAATGGATATATTTACGATGATCCGGCTGCAGGGCTTTCTGTAAGCGAAGTGGATGACTTTTATCTCGGCTCCATCCTTCCGAAGTTCAACATGGGATGGAATACCCACTTCGGATACAAGGGACTTGATGTAGGAATCACATTTGCTGCACGTATAGGCGGTATAGTCATGAGTGCCACAGAGTCCTATCTTGATTTCTATGGCGTGTCGCAGCGTTCTGCAGACGCGAGGGATGCGGGCGGCATACGCATCAATCAGGGTATGGTCTCAGCGCAGGAATACTATACGACAATTTCAGGAAATGCCGCATATTATACTTACGATGCGACCAATGTCAGACTTCAGGAACTCAGCGTGAACTATACCCTTCCGTCAAAGTGGTTCAAGGACAAGGTGAAGCTTACGGTAGGCTTTGTCGGCAAGAATCTGTGGATGATTTACTGCAAGGCTCCGTTTGACCCTGAGCTTTCAGCTGAAGTTTCTTCAAGCTACTATCAGGGATTCGACACATTCATGCTTCCTAGCACTCGCAATCTCGGATTCAATGTCAAACTTCAATTCTAGAGTGTTATATGAACAAGATATATAAAAATATTATTTTGCTTGTCGCCTCCGGGGTTATGGCCAGCGGGTGTACGGAAAAGTTTCCGGAGTACAATACCAATCCATATGAGCCGGAATCTCTTCCTGTGACAAGCTTCTTCCCTGCAATGCTGGACTGCCTGGCCTCGCCGGAAGAAAACCCGTGCCAGAGAAACAATACTTTCTGGGCTTGTCACGGAGGATATGTGACCGCCCCGAACTCCTGGTCAAGAGGCACATTGTATTCCACTCTCAACATCGATGATGAATGGAACAGATGGACAGTAGACTGGTACTTTACCGCAGAGGGAGGAAAAGGTCTTTATCCTGGATGGTTCTCCGTACAGCGCCAGACCGACGGGGAAGGCTATTATTTCCAGATGGCCCAGTTGCTCAGGGTATATGTGATGTCGATGGTCGCATCCCTTCAGGGACCTCTTCCGTATACGGCAGTGGCCAACGGTGACTTCTATGTGGCATATGACGATGAGCAGACCGCATGGCATGCGATGTTCGATGACCTTGATGCCGCAATTGCTGAAATTCAGGCTGCCGCCCTGTCCGGGTCAACTCCGCTTTCATCTGTTGACAGGGTGTACAGCGGTGACAACAACAAATGGCTGAAATTTGCCAATACCCTCAAGCTCCGCATGGCAATGCGTATAAGTGATGTGGATGAAGCCTATGCACAGCAGAAGGCCGAGGAGGCTGTTGCCGCCGGGGTCATGGAGTCCATCGATGACAGTGCGTACGACAATCTCAACGGCCGTTATCCGAACGGTTACTATCAGGTGTCGGCCGGCTGGGGGTCTTATGAGGTCAAGGCCAATGCATGTATCGTCTCTTACATGAACGGCTATAATGATCCTCGCCGTGAAAAATATTTTACGAAATATGGAAGTACCGATAATTATGTAGGAGTCCGTTCCGGCATCCAGGGCTGCGTGCCGAATGACTACAGAACCTATTCAGGACTTATTTATGAAAGTCTTGACAGGACTACTCCTATGCCTATAATGCTTGCCGCAGAAGCAGCTTTCCTTCGCGCTGAAGGGGCTCTCAAGGGCTGGAACATGGGCGGTACTGCGCAGCATTTCTACGAGCAGGGCATCAGGCTCTCGTTCGATGAATGGGGTGCAGCCGGTGCGGATGCATATATTGCCGACAACACCAGTACTCCTGGCGACCATACCGATCCGGTTGTCGCAGCCAACAGCATAACCAACAAATCTGAGGTCACCATTGCTTGGGATGAGAGTGCTTCAGATGACGAGAAACTGGAAAAGATCATCACCCAGAAATGGATTGCCGGATTCCCGGGAAGCCTTGAGGCATGGAGCGATTTCCGCCGTACAGGGTATCCGTATCTCTTCCCTCCTCGTGACAATCTGTCCCAGCCTCAGATAGACGGTGAACGCGGACAGAGACGTCTGAGATTCTCTCAGAGCGAGTATGAACGCAATGCTGCAAATGTCGAGGCGGCTGCGGCCATGCTGGCCGGTGGAGATGAGGATGGAACAGAGCTTTGGTGGGCTTTGAAAAATGGCGAGAAAAAGTATTAATCTGAATTGACAAGATGCAAATGAAAAAAATAGTTTATATTGGCTTGGCAGGACTGGCGGCTGTTTTTGCCCTTTCAGCCTGCAGCGACTGGGTCAATCCGGAAGCCAACAATTATGAACCGGCCGGGCTTGAGGGGTCTTCCCACAGTGAGGAATATTATGCCGCTCTGCGTGAATGGAAAGCCAGCAGGACCGTTGATGAGAACGGAGTCCCGAACCGCTCCGTGACCTTCGGATGGTTCAGCGACTGGTCGGCAGTCGGCAGCAACATGGCCAATCAGCTCATGGGATTGCCTGACTCGGTGGACTTCATATCTATTTGGGGCAACTGGAACAACCTTACTCCGGAAAAATTCGAGGATTTGCGCAAAGTGAAGGAAATAAAGGGGACCAAATGCCTGATGTGTTTCATTGTTGCAAATGTAGGGGATCAGACTACTCCTTCCGAAGTGAGGGAGACCCGTACCGTAAATGGAATTACTTATGCTACTGAGCAGGAGGCCGTTAACGCATTTTGGGGCTTTGATGAGGAGGCAGATAACGGTGAAGCAGGCGTAAGGAAATATGCGCGTTCTCTCATGGACACGATAGCTAAATACAACTGGGACGGTTTTGACTTGGACCTTGAACCTCATTACGGCTCTCCTGGAAATATCGCGTCTTATCCGGACAGACTTGGATATTTCCTTGATGAGATGTCGAAGGAGTATGGTCCGGCATCAGGTACGGACATGATGCTTTGTGTGGATGGTGAGCCGGCTTGGCTCAATCCTGAAGACGGCCTTCTCCTGGACTATTTTATCATACAGGCTTACACAGATGGGTCCATATCCAGCACCGACTATAGAATTGCGGAACTTATCTCAAATTATGCGGATGTGCTTTCTCCTGAGGCAGTGGTAGGCAAGACCATCTTGTGTTCGAATTTCGAGTCGTATGGTTCGACAGGCGGTCCGAACTACAGGACCAGGGATAACCAGTATACATTCCAGTTGAACGGTTTTGCCCAGTATTATTATCCTGGTGTCGAATCACCTATAGGAGGTATTGGCGCGTTCAGAATGGTATTTGATACGAATTATGAGCATTATCGTCAGGCGATGACCACTCTTCACAATTATGTATATCCGTGGGAACAACCTGCGGAAGGTGACGGCGGTGAAACGGCCGGTGAATAATCTTAAATGCAGAGACAAATGAAATTACATTCAAAAATAACAGTTCTTACGCTTTCTGCCATTGTTCTGGCAGGATGTAATGCGAAGTATGAGTCTATCGGGAATGGGCTCTATATCAATGAGGCTGCACCGTCTGACAGATTCACCCAGCAGGTGGTGAATATTACAGTGGAGGGAGAAGCAACGACGACTATTCACCTGAGGCTTGCTCAGGCATTGGATACTGATGTTCATGCGACCTTGGCCATCGCTCCTGAGTTTATGGAGGAATACAATGCAAAGAACGATGCAAGTTATGTGACCTTGCCTGTTGAGTGTGTCGAACTTCCGTCGGAAGTAGTAATTCCTGCAGGAAGCATATCTTCGGAACCTGTGGAAATTGTCATTAAAGACATCCCTACTGATGACGGGTATGCATATTGTCTGCCGATAAAGATAGCTTCGTCAGATGCTCCGGTGGAGATAATGGAAGTCTCAGGAAGGCTTATTTATCTCATCACAACTCCTTTGATTCAGACTGTTCCGACAATGGATTCTAGCACATTCCCGGAGGGTTCCGGTGACTGGAATCTGTCGACAAATGCATGGACATTGGAAGGATGGGTATGGATGGGTTCATTCCCGATCAACAATCAGGCAATATTCAACGGAGCGGTATCTGCAGGTACTGAAATATATATCCGTTTTGGAGATGCCGATGTCCCTTATGATGTGCTTCAGATAAAGACCCACGGCTCTCAGTTCAACAGCAATACTGTATTTGAGCCTGCTACATGGTATCACATCGCATTTGTGTGCGGGAATAATAAGTGTATATTATATGTCAACGGGCAACAAGATGCTTCCATGGATTTGTCTTCCACTGACTATGTAATAGAAAACCTTCAGCTTTGCTCATCCGGATCATATTTCCGGACCAACTGCAAGATGGCTCAGGTGCGTTTTTGGAGCAGAGCTCTGTCTCAGAACGCTATCCAGGATGCGATGAACCGCGAAGTTCCCGGTACATCTGAAGGTCTTATCGGCTATTGGAAGCTCAATGAGGGATCGGGTGACATTTATCATGATTCATCCCCTAACGGGCGTAATCTTACATGTCAGCAGACTCCTGATTGGACTGGAGAAATGGTGAATTTCTCAAATCCGAATGCTTCAGCCGAATAATAGAGCTGTGTAAGGTAAAATTTGGTTTTGACTTACATTTCAATGATAACGCCGGTCTTGTAAATTCAAGGCTGGCGTTTTTTCTGATACATGTCATTCAGTGCACTCATTTTTTCGTGTCATTTGATTTGCCTTGTTGGTATATAGTGAGTATCTTTGTACATCCTGTCAAAAGGCCGGAGCGGATATTGAGCTTTGCCCATTTATACTGATAACCACACATAGCCATGTATCCCAATATAATGTTTCTTTCCGTATTGGCCGCATCCGTCATGGCAGTCTTGCCTGCTTATGGTGCTTATGATGCAGTATCGGATTCTGTCTCTTTTGCGAAGGCAGAAGAACGCTTTGCAACAGTGTCCATTGAAGGCGGGGAAACATGCTTTGTCAAGAATGCGCATTTCATGAATTCACTTGCAGGCAAAGTTCCAGGCGTGACTGTCAATCCGTCTTCTGCCGGTGCCGGAGGGGCTGTCCGTGTGGTGATGCGTGGTTCTGTTCCGATTGACGGTCATGGTGTCCTGTATGTGATAGACGGTATTCCTATGCCGAATTTCATTAATGAGGATGCTGACGGGGTGTCCGGAGCCGGTACAGAGGCTGCCGCAGACATCAATCCGGAAGACATCAATGAAATTTCCTTTATCCCCGGCCCTTCGGCAGTGATTCTTTATGGACAGGATGCGCGTTACGGAGCGATTGTGATAGAGACCAGGAAAGGGGAGGGGAATGGCCTGGAAGTGTCGTTCTCCAACAATACCATGTTTTCTATGCCCATGATGTTGCCTGATTTGCAGATTTCTGACCCTCTGTCATTTTTCAAGACAGGGAGCAATTTATTCAATACTTTGTCCCTTTCTGCCGGAAACGAAAAGTCCCGGACATATTTATCTGCCGGTACCGTCAATACTTCAGGCATACTTCCGGGTAACAGGTATGACAGATACAATTTCAATGTCCGGAACACTTCATCTTTCCTGGACGGACGCCTCAGGCTGGATGTCGGGGCTGCTTATGTCTATCAGAAAGACAGGAACATGACCTCAGATGGCATATATGGCAATCCGCTTGTCCCGGTGTATCTTTTCCCCCTAGGAGAGGATTTCGGAAGTTTGCAGGAATATGAGCGTTATGATGAGACTGCGGGAAGGCCGGTCCAATGGTGGCCATATTCCGGTCTTCCGGCAGGTTCGCAGAATCCTTATTGGATAATGGAAAGGATGAACAGGGAGAACGGAAGGCACAGATACAGGGTGAACACAAGTCTGAAATTTCAGGCGACAGACTGGCTTGATCTTGAGATGGCGGCTGGCATAGACAATTTTGTCAACACATATATAGAGAGGGATTATGCAGGGTCCATTCTGCTGTCTTCAATTTCTGAGAACGGATATTATCGGGAAACTTCAGTCCGTTCGCATCAGGAGTATGCGAGACTGACAGCCGGTTTTCATAAGGATTTCGGACAGTTTTCTTTTTCAGCCCTTGCGGGAGGGTCATGGAAGAACAATTCATCTTCTTTGGATGACAATGGAGGCAGTCTTTCGGAGGCAAATGTTTTTAATCTCGCGAATCTTATGGGTGATGGGGACCTTGTTGATGTTTCTGACAGATTCAGAATCACGGAGTCATCAGTATTGGCGGATTTCAATCTCGGTTGGAGATCTCTCATTTATGTTGACCTTGCAGTGAGGAACGACTGGAGATCTTTTCCTCTGCTCAGGCAGTCCATGTCTGCTTTTTCATTGTCTGCAGGAGTCTCAGCCGTTGTCAGCAATGTACTGGAGATGCCCTCATGGATGTCCCTATTGAATTTGCGGGCATCATTTTCCAATGTCCTTGACATCTCTTCAGTTGAAGCCGGCGCCGATTTGGGCTTTGCTGACGGCAAGGTGAATGTAGGAGTCACCTATTACAGGTCAAGAGGAAAGGATCTTGCTCTGGACGGATATCTGAATTCAGCCGTTTCTTCTGACATTGATTTCGGCTGCGTTTTGAATCAGGGACTGGAGGCCAGCCTGTCCTATGGTGACAGATGGGGTGATTTCAGCTGGTCGTCCCGTCTGGCCTTGTCTTATAACCGCAACAGGTTTGTTGCCGGAAAAGGGATTTTCAATGGTGTGACAGGGGAGTATATGGGCATTGATTTCCTGCAGACGGCGAAGCTTTCCCCGGACGGCCCGTCCGTATGCATTGCCGACGGGGGCAGTATCGGGGACATATATGTCGACAGGGACTTTCGCCGTAATCCTGACGGTTCGGTGGCTCTTGTAGACGGTATGCCTGTAATTGAGACGGTGCAGCCGGTCAAGGTCGGCTCGATCCTTCCGGATGTCAATGCCGGATGGCAGAATATGTTTTCCTGGAAAGGCTTCAGTCTTGGTGTCATGATTTCTGCGCGTTTCGGCGGACAGGCGGTTTCCCCTGCTCAGGCGTGGATGGACTATTATGGGGTGTCGCAATACAGTGCCGATCTCCGGGATGCCGGCGGGATGCGTATCGGCGGTGTCACAGTGCCTGCAGAAGGATATCTTAAGACAGTGGCTGCCAATGGCGGCCAGGGTGCGGCATATGTCTATGACGCGGATAACATAAGGCTGAAGGAATTGTCGGTCCATTATAAGATAGACAGGAAGTGGCTTGGGGATGTCTGTGATCTTGTCTTCGGGGTTGTTGCTGACAATGTGTGCATGATATGGTGCAAGGCTCCGTTTGATCCTGAGACTGTGCCTTATGCTTCCGATATATTTTACAGTGGTGTGGACTGCTTCATGCAACCTTCGTTGAGGAGTGTGGGCTTCAATGTTAAAGTGGTCTTTTGAATCATGTGAGGACATTTTTATACTAATTAATTAAGTGTATTTTAGGAAAATGAAAAGGATTTCATTTGTTTTGCTTGCTGTCCTGCTGATGCTGGTGTCAGCTGATGCGTTTGGCGGGACATTCATTGTGAAGAACGGAAAGCCTGTTGGGCGTATCCTGGCTGCCGACACGAAGGCGGAGCAGGATGCTGCAGTGCTTCTGCAGGATTTTGTCACAAAGTTGACCGGGGCAGAAGCCCGGATTCTTCCTCTCGATTCCAAGCCGAAGGCCGGTGATGTGGTCATCTGCGGTCAGCTTGACGGCTCAGGCCTGACCGAAGACGCATTCAGGGTGGAGTCTTCCGACGGAAGGACTGTGATTGTTTCCGGTGGCGGCAACGGCTCATCCTATGCCGTGGTCTCCATTCTTGAGAAATATTTCGGGGTAAGGTACTATGCGGCAGATGCCCTGTACTATGACATGAAGTCCACCCTCTGTCTCCCGGACGGGCTTTCATTCTCCGAGACTCCGACATTCAGGTACAGGCAGACGCAGTCGTATTCCCTTGCGGCTGACCCTCTCTACAAGGTGTGGTTCAGGCTCGAGGAGCCGTCGGATGTATTTGCCGGCAATCTTTGGGTACATACCTTCAATCATATCCTTCCTGCCTCTGTCTATGGCAAGGAGCATCCGGAGTGGTATTCCTATATAAACGGCGAGCACCGTCCCGGAAGGGCAAGCCAGTGGTGTCTGACCAATCCTGAGGTTTTCGAGGCCGCCTGCGAGAAGATAGACTCCATCTTCAAGGCCAATCCGGGCATGAACATGATGTCCGTGAGCCAGAACGACGGCAACAACACCTATTGCCAGTGCCCGGAGTGCATGGAGGTGATAGAGCGTGAAGGCGCGGTCTCCGGCCTTTATGTGGAGTTCCTCAACAAGCTTGCCGCCCGTTTCCCTGACAAGGAATTCTCGACCCTCGCGTATCTCTTTACTATGAACCCTCCGAAGCATGTCAAGCCGCTTCCCAATGTGAACATCATGCTGTGCGACATCGACTGCGACAGGGAAGTCCCTCTCACTGACAATGCTTCCGGACAGTATTTCATGAAGGCCCTTGACGGCTGGTCCAGGATTTCCGACAATATCTTCGTGTGGGATTACGGCATCAATTTCGACAATATGGTGGCCCCGTTCCCTAACTTCCATATCGTACAGCCGAACATGCAGATATTCAGGGATCATCATGTCACCATGCATTTCTCTCAGATTGCATCCACTCTCGGAACGGACTTCTCTGAAATGAGGTCTTATCTTGCAGCAAAGCTCATGTGGGATGTGGATGCTGACATCGACTCTCTGATGACAACTTTCCTGGACGGCTATTATGGCCCTGCAGGTGAATACCTCTACCAGTATGAAAAGATGCTTGAAGGTGCGCTGCTCGCTTCCGGCCAGAGGCTGTGGATATATGACTCTCCGGTAAGCCACAAGGACGGGATGCTCAATGCCGCCTGCCGCAAGCAGTACAATATCCTCTTCGACAAGGCAGAGGCCGCCGTTGCCGACCAGCCTGAATATCTGAAGAGGGTGCAGATGGAGAGGCTTCCGCTGCAGTATTCCGAGCTGGAGATAGCCAGGGCGGAAGGCTGCAAAGACCCTGCTGCCATATCGGAGGCTCTGGATCTTTTTGAAGAGAGGACTGCGATGTTCGGAATTCCTACACTCAATGAGAGAAGCAATACTCCTGGAGACTACTGCCGTCTTTACAGGGAAAGATATCTTCCTGGAGAACGCACCAACAAGGCTCTCGGCGCCAAGGTGGAGTATGTTGTGGAGCCTACGGCTGAAAGATACAGAAAAGTAGGCGAGACCGGCTTGACTGACGGCATCTACGGCGGTTCCTCTTTCGTTGAGAGCTGGGTCGGCTGGGAAGGCTGTGACGGGGAATTCATCATTGATCTAGGCAAGGACACTGAGATTTCATATATCGGGGCAGACTTCCTGCATCAGCTCGGGCAGTGGATATTGCTCCCTCTCAGCGTCACCTGCTGGACATCTGCAGACGGAGCCGAGTACACTCTCTTCGGCAAGACACAGGTGGCGGAAGATGATTCCCCTCAGGTGAAGTTCGAGAAAATCGGCTGCAGGTCTGATGTTCCTGTCATGGCAAGATATGTCAAAATGTCGATTGAAGGCACCAAAATGTGTCCTTCATGGCACTATGGAGTGGGTCAGCCTTGCTGGTTCTTCATCGACGAGGCAGAAGTTTACTGAAATTTGTCCGTAAGGGCAGGATATTTGTCAGAAGTGCTCCAAATGGCGATTTGGGGCACTTTTCTTTTGCGTGAATGCTGGTCTTGGCATACTTTTTTCAATACTGGGGCGCGGTCAAAAAATTTTTAGGAAATGCCAAAGTTAACAGGTCGTATTTCGCAAGTCATAGGTCCGGTGGTCGATGTCTATTTCGACCTGTCGGGAGAAGATGTGGCAAGGGATCTGCCGCGTATCCATGACGCATTGGTCATAAAGAGAAAGGACGGTCGGCAGCTGATTGTCGAGGTCCAGCAGCATATAGGTGAAGATACAGTCAGGACGGTTGCAATGGACAGCACGGACGGGCTGCAGAGGGGGATGGAAGTCGTCAATACGGGAGCGCCTATCACCATGCCGGTAGGGGCGCAGATCAGGGGCCGCGTGATGAATGTGGTCGGCGACTGCATTGACGGCATGAAGGAGCTTGACAGGAAAGGGGCTTTCCCGATACACAGGGAGCCGCCGAAGTTCGAGGACCTGAAGACCTCGCAGGAGGTCCTGTTCACGGGAATAAAGGTCATTGACCTTCTTGAACCTTATCTGAAAGGAGGGAAAATCGGACTGTTCGGAGGTGCCGGAGTGGGCAAGACCGTGCTGATCAAGGAACTTATCAACAATATCGCTAAAAAGCACAACGGATTCTCCGTGTTTGCAGGAGTGGGAGAGAGGACGAGGGAAGGAAATGACCTCCTGAGGGAAATGATCGAGTCCGGTGTCATCAAATATGGGGACGAATTCCTCAAGAGCATGGAGGAAGGGCATTGGGACCTTTCCAAAGTGGACTATAACGAGGTGCCGAAGTCCCAGGTGGCGATGGTCTTCGGGCAGATGAACGAGCCGCCGGGAGCGCGTTCTTCAGTGGCGCTTTCCGGACTTACCCTGGCCGAGTCCTTCAGGGACAGCGGCGGCAATGACGGGCCGAAGGACATCCTTTTCTTCATAGACAACATATTCCGTTTCACCCAGGCGGGTTCCGAGGTGTCTGCGCTTCTCGGGCGAATGCCTTCCGCAGTGGGTTACCAGCCTACCCTGGCTACGGAAATGGGTGCAATGCAGGAGCGCATCACATCCACAAAGGACGGTTCCATCACATCCGTCCAGGCCGTGTATGTGCCTGCGGATGACCTGACCGACCCTGCGCCGGCCACGACATTCACCCATCTGGATGCCACGACGGTGCTCAGCAGGAAGATAACGGAACTGGGAATATATCCTGCAGTGGATCCGCTTGAGTCCACATCCCGTATCCTTGACCCTAATGTGGTGGGGCAGGAGCATTATGACACTGCCCAGAGGGTGAAGCAGATTCTGCAGAAGAACAAGGAACTGCAGGACATCATCTCCATCCTCGGCATGGACGAGCTTTCGGACGAGGACAAGCTGACGGTCAACCGTGCCCGCCGTGTGCAGCGATTCCTGTCGCAGCCTTTCGCCGTAGCGGAACAATTCACCGGTGTGCCGGGCGTGATGGTGTCGATTGAAGACACTATCAAGGGATTCAACATGATTCTTGACGGGGAGGTGGACTATCTTCCGGAGCAGGCCTTTCTTAATGTGGGCACGATAGAAGATGCCATAAAGAAGGGCGAGGCCCTGCTTGCGGCTGTCGGAAAATAAGATCCGGGCCCCGGCCCGACAAACGATTTGACGGCAGGCAAACGATTCGACACAATGACAAATGATTGGACGGAATGGAAACAGCAGACATATATCTCAACATAACCTCGCCTGAAATCTCACTGCTCGGGCTGATGGTGGGAAAAGTCACCCTTCCGGGGCAGAGCGGGCGTTTCACGATATTGCCGGGGCATGCGCCGATGATATCCGCCTTGTCGGAAGGCGACATAGAATATACCGTGGGGGGCAAGCCCACGCTGATGCATGTGAAGTCCGGCTTTGTGGAAGTCAGCGGAAACAAGGTGTCGGTCTGCGTTGAAATATGATTCGGATAGGAGGAACAATGAAGTTCGGGTTTGGAAATATCATTTTATCTCTGGCAATCGCAGCCGCATCCGTGACTGCCTATGCCGCGGAACCTGCTTCGGACGGGACCGTGACGGAGGCTGCTGATGAGGAAGTAGATGTCCAGGAAATCATATTCGGACATATAGGCGACTCATACGAGTGGCATATCACCGACATAGGGGACCGCAGGATTTCAATCCCGCTCCCTGTGATAGTCAGGAGCAGCACCGGGTGGCATTGCTTCCTTTCTTCAAAGCTGGAGGACGGGGCCGAATATGAAGGTCTTTACATATCGTCCTCGGAAGCGAATGAAGGCAAGATAGTGGAGAAAAATGCCGCAGGGGAGGAAGTGAGGCCCTTCGATATATCCATCACCAAGAATGTGCTGGCGCTGATGATAAACAGCCTCATCCTTGTGGTGCTGATATTGTGCTGTTCGAGATGGTACAGGAAACACGATGCCCTTTCAGAGGCTCCGCGCGGGGTGGCCGCCCTTTTCGAGCCTGTGATAGCCATGATCAATGATGATGTCATCAAGGACGCCATAGGGCCGGGATATGCGAAATACTCCCCGTACCTGCTGACGGTGTTCTTCTTCATCCTCATAAACAACCTGATGGGAATAGTGCCGTTCTTCCCCGGCGGAGCGAATGTCACGGGAAACATAACGATAACTTTCGTCCTGGCCGTGGGTACATTCATCCTGACGAATTTCACCACGAACAGGCATTACTGGAAAGACATCTTCTGGCCGGATGTGCCGCTGTGGCTGAAGCCGATACTCATAATAATCGAGATATTCGGCGTGTTCACAAAGCCGTTCGCCCTGATGGTCCGTCTGTTTGCCAACATAATGGCGGGACATTCGCTCATCCTCTGCATCGTGGCGATGATATTCATCACGGCGAAGCTCGGGGCGGCAATAGGAGGGACAATGACTGTCGTGTCGGTAGTATTCGGGATATTCATGGACTGCCTTGAACTGCTTGTCGCATTCATCCAGGCTTATGTCTTCACGATGCTTTCGGCCGTGTTCATCGGGCTGGCGAGGGTCCATCCGGAGGCAGAGAAGGGAGCGAGTATAATAAATTCGTCGAACCGACGTTAAATAATTATAAAACACTTTAAATTTTTGATATCATGTTACTTTCTACATTGTTGCTTCAAGCTGCGACAGGTGCGGCTATCGGTAAAATGGGTGCTGCAATAGGTGCAGGTCTTGCTGCCATAGGTGCAGGCATCGGAATCGGAAAGATCGGAGGCTCTGCGATGGAAGGCATCGCCCGTCAGCCTGAAATGGCAGGAAACATCCGTACCAGCATGCTTATCATTGCTGCCCTCATCGAGGGTGTGGCACTGTTTGCGGTGATCGTTTGTATGCTGATACTTCTCATGAAATAGCCTATGTCTTTGCTGTTACCGGATAGCGGGCTTCTGTTCTGGATGGTCCTCATCTTTGCGATAGTCTTCGCGATACTCGCAAAGTTCGGCTTTCCTGTCATCACGCAGATGCTGGAGAAGCGCAGGGAGTACATCGACAATTCCCTGCGTGTCGCCAAGGAGGCCGATGCAAAGATCGGACAGCTGATGCAGGAACAGGAGCGTATGATAGCACAGGCGCGGGAAGAGCAGAACCGGATACTCAAGGAGGCCGCGCAGGTGCGTGACAGCATAATCAGCAATGCACAGGCCCAGGCTCATGAGGAAGCCAGGAAGATTCTTGATGATGCCAAGGTGAGGATTGAGGCGGAGAAGGAGAGCGCCTTGCGCGAAATACGCAGTCAGGTGGCACTCCTTTCAGTGAAGGTCGCAGAGAAGGTCATAAGACAGGACCTTTCTTCGGACAAGTCCCAGATGGACCTTGTCTACAAAATGCTCGACGAAGTCACTGCTCCGGCCAAAGATAAGAATTGAATGTCATGAACATAGGGATAGTTTCAGCAAGATATTCACAGGCTCTCCTGAAATATGTCACCGAGACCGGAAACGGTCCTCAGGTCTATTCTCAGGTGCGTCAGCTGGAGAAATGCCTTTCTTCCCTCGATGACATGAAGGCAATCATCTACCATCCCAAGGCCACTTCGGACAAGTTGAAGTACGATGTCCTGATGACGGCCCTGGGAGGGGAGGACAAGGCTGCGGACGAGCTCAAGCGTTTCCTGAAACTGGTCATGAAGAACAGGAGGACGAAGTTTCTTCATCTGATGCTCCTGATATTCATGGATGAGTACAGGCATGCCAACAACATAAGCCTCGGGCATCTTGTGATGGCCGTCCCTTCGGAGGCACTGAAAAGGAAGCTGACGGACATCGTGCATGACGAGACCGGCGGGACATTGGAGCTGGAGACGAGGATAGACCCTTCATTGATCGGAGGATTTGTCTTTGACATGGAATGGACCCGTCTGGATGCAAGCGTCAAGTCCCAGCTCAACAGCATAAGACGCCAATTCATAGAAAAGAACAGAAGAATAGTGTAGATATATGGCTCAGAATATAAAACCAAGCGAAATATCCGATGTGCTGCTCAGGCAGCTCAAGGAGATAGGGACCGAACTCAAGTTCGAGGAAGTGGGCGAAGTCCTTCAGGTGAGCGACGGGGTTGTCAGGATTTTCGGTCTTGTCAATGCCGAAGCCAATGAACTTCTTGAGTTCGAGAACGGCATAATGGCGGTGGTGATGAACCTTGAAGAGGACAATGTCGGTGCCGTGCTCCTCGGCCCTACGGACCAGATCAAGGAGGGCATGACGGTCAGGAGAACCGGCCATATCGCTTCCATCGATGTCGGTGAAGGCATGCTGGGAAGGGTCGTTGACCCTCTTGGCGTCCCTCTTGACGGCCGAGGCCCGATCAGCGGGGAACTGACGGAAATGCCTTTGGAAAGGAAGGCTCCCGGAGTCATCTATCGGCAGCCTGTCACGGAGCCGCTTCAGACAGGACTGAAGGCCATTGATGCCATGATTCCTATCGGAAGGGGGCAGCGTGAGCTCATCATCGGTGACCGTCAGACTGGCAAGACGGCGATTGCCATAGACACCATAATAAATCAGAGGGCAGGCTATCTGGCCGGGAATCCGGTCTATTGCATCTATGTGGCAGTGGGTCAGAAGGCATCCACAGTGGCGAACATTGTCAATGTCCTCAGACAGAAGGGTGCGATGGACTATACGGTGGTCGTTGCGGCGACTGCTGCCGACCCTGCCGCCATGCAGTATTATGCCCCGTTTGCCGGAGCTGCGATAGGTGAATATTTCAGGGATACGGGAAGACATGCCCTTGTGGTGTATGACGACCTGTCCAAGCAGGCCGTTGCCTACCGCGAGGTGTCCCTTATCCTGCGCCGTCCTTCAGGCCGCGAGGCATATCCTGGCGATATCTTCTATCTGCATTCAAGGCTTCTTGAGCGGGCAGCCAAAATTATTGACCAGCAGGATGTCGCAGAGCAGATGAATGACCTTCCGGAAACATTGAAGGGCAAGGTGAAATGCGGCGGTTCCCTCACGGCCCTGCCTATCATCGAGACACAGGCAGGAGATGTGTCCGCATATATCCCGACCAATGTGATTTCCATTACGGACGGTCAGATATTCCTTGAAACGGATCTTTTCAACCAGGGATTCCGCCCTGCCATCAATGTCGGCATCTCGGTGTCCCGTGTGGGAGGCAGCGCCCAGGTCAAGAGCATGAAAAAGGTGGCCGGTACGCTGAAAATCGACCAGGCGCAGTACAGGGAGCTGGAGGCGTTTTCGAAGTTCAGCAGCGATATGGACCCTGTGACAGCAATGTCGCTTGACAAGGGAAGGAAGAACAACCAGCTGCTTATCCAGCCGCAGTATTCCCCTATGCCGGTCGGAGACCAGGTGGCCATTCTTTATTGTGGAACGCATGGCCTGATGAAGGATGTGCCTCTCGACAAGGTGCGTGAATTCCAGACCCTGTTCCTTGACAGGATGCATGCTTCGCATCAGAGTGATGTGCTGGACCCTCTCGCTGCCGGCAAGATTGACGATGCGATGGGCAAGGCGATAGAGGAAGTCGCAGCATCTGTTGCGGAACAATATAAGAAGAACGCCGGGGTAAAGGTCCTGGCATAGCGATGGGAGGTTGCTGACATGGCATCATTGAAGGAAATAAAAGGCAGGATAAATTCGGTCAACGGTACGCTGAAGATAACATCGGCCATGAAGATGGTGGCTTCTTCGAAGCTCCACAAGGCCCAGTCCGCCATTGAGAACATGCTGCCATACGAGAAGCAGATGCACGGTATCCTGTCCAGGCTGCTGACTGACGACTCTGCGCCGGGCTGTTCCGGATATGTTGAGGAAAGGCCAGTCAGAAAGGTGGCTATAGTTGCAGTCGCTTCCAACAGTTCCCTGTGCGGTGCGTTCAATGCCAACGCCATAAGGCATCTTCATGATACGGTGGAAAGTTATCTCCAGTCCGGACTGTCAAAGGATGACATTACCATATACGCCGTGGGCAGGAAGATGTCTGATGCAGTCGCAAAGGCGGGGTTCCCCCTGCAGGGAGATTTCGGAAGACTTGCGGACAAGCATGTGTACAGCGAGGTTTCTGAATTTGCGGGAAAGCTGATTGACAGCTATCTGAAGAAGGAGGTGGACAGGATAGAACTTGTCTATAACCATTACAAGTCGTCAGCCTCCCAGATTCCGGTGAGGGAAACCTATCTTCCTTTCAGCAGCACTTCCGGTGAAAGTGCAGAGCCTTCCGGTGCGGAAGAGACAGGATATCTCAATGACTATATAATCGAGCCTGATCCTGCTTCCGTCCTCAGCGTGCTTCTGCCGAAAGTGCTTGTTCTGAAGATATATACCATGCTTCTGGATGCCAATGCCGCCGAGCATGCCGCGCGTACCGTAGCCATGCAGGAGGCCACCGACAACGGCCATCAGCTTCTTCAGGACCTGACGCTGCAGTACAACAAACAGCGTCAGCAGTCCATCACCGATGAACTGCTTGACATAGTGAGCGGCTCGCTCGCCTGATCAGTTTCATTTGACCCACGCCAGTACGAATACCGGTTCTAGGTCGGCTGCAATAACACCATATAAAGTCGAAATTGAAATGATGACTGACACGAGACTTCGGGCTGTCGCATGCGGAGTGGCTGCGGCGGCCGTACTTATTGCCTGTTCCTCAGAGGCAGGCATTGAAGGGAACTGGGTGGAGCCTGTCCCGGGTATGGAAAACATGACTCAGGGATTTTCGCTCAAGGCTGACGGGAAGGCTTCTTCCATCAATATGGCTACATTGCAATATGATGCATGGAAGCAGGAGGAGGACCGTCTCATACTTTCCGGCAAGAGCATAGGCAATGGAATCACGATTCCGGTGTCCGATACCTTTGTCGTTGAAAAACTGACCCCGGACAGTCTGATTTTGAAGAAACAGCTGCTGACATTGAAATATTCCAGGGCAGAGACTGCCGGGGAAACCGTGCCGATGGCAAAGCTGGTTCCTGCCAAGAAGTTGAGTTTCGTGACAGAAGGCACTTTGGTCTTTGCGCATGAGACCCGTTCATTCACTCCGTCCGGGAGTCCTGTTTCCTATTGGGTGGTGGACAAGACCGGAAAACTGTCGGAGGATTATGACAGGCTGACAGGAGGCGTCAAGAACGGGACTCCGGTGTATGCCGAGCTGGAGGTCGTGGATATGGGCAAGTCGGATGAGGGCTTTGCCAAGTCTTACGAGAGCGTGTACCAGGTGGTCAAAATAAACGGGCTGTCCCTGTCAAAGGGAGATGAAGCCGTCGTTTCGGAAGACAGGGTGTGGAGCAAGCTCCTGAATGATTCTGTCAGCCTGTCCGGCGCTGTCCGGACTGATGCAGTGGACGGCAGCGGCAGTTCCATCCATGCCATATTCAGCCCGGACTCCCTGAAAGCCGAACTTTTCATCTCCGGGCAAAAGGAGTCCGCCGTACTTGACCGGCGCACCCTCTCTTCAGGCGCACATGTCTGGAATGTGGAAGATGATGACACATGGAACCTCCGCCGTACTGACGGCCTCTGGACCGTCAGCAAGCGCGGCAAGGTTCTCTTCAGCCAGCATCAGGACAGGCCTTGAGCCTGTCTTTAAGGCCAAAATTTTTGATCTTAAAGCGGAAAGTTCCGATTTGTCTATTTTTATGATGTAACCATCCGGAAATTTTCCCGGACCACTCGCCGTGGGGACCCTTGCGCGAAGATCGGGATTAGCCCCGCTTCGCAGGCCTTTTCCCTTTCTCCTTGCCGGAGAGGCCCTTGCAGCGACTGAAGCCCAAAGTCTTCGACTTTAAGGGCTTTCAGATTCCAGCCCTAAAGGAAGCAAGCTTCCGACGGTCTGAAATCAAAAAGCCCGGCTCACGCCAGGCTTCAGTTGCTGCGGAGAGATCGGGATTCGAACCCGAGATACGATTTTGTCGTATACACGCTTTCCAGGCGTGCCTCTTAAGCCACTCGAGCATCTCTCCAATAGCGGGTGCAAATATAGATATAATTTTTTATTTGCACCAAAATTTGTCAATTAAACAAGGCCGGATTGTCATTCGGCATTGTTCTCTTCTGCGGCTTTCTTGGTGAGTACCATGGCTACATTGCCTTCTGCATCAAGGATCTGTACTGTACCTTCAGGACCTGACTTGAAGGAGGCGGCATTGTTGACGGCGTTGAGGACCTTGGACTCAAGTTCCATGAGTTCCTGTGGGCCGGCCATCATGGTGGTAGCCATTCCTCCGAATGTCAGTTTTTTGCCGTCCATGGTATAGGTGCCGTTCATTATGTTGCAGCCTGTGTTGCCGTGGATGCGGCTTTCTGCGGCGTTGAATTCGATGAATGGTGCTGCTTCGGAAAGAGAGTCGGGAAGAGCCACCTCTTCTCCCGCAATTGATGTGATCGCCCAGGCCCCGTTGAGGTCAGGCTGGCTTCCGCATGAGTTGAGCGCAAAGATTGCAGCTGCGGCAGACATTGCCGAAATGATTTTTTTCATGATTAAAAGTCTTTAAAATCCGGAGCGGCCTTACCGCAAAAAGTAAACCAAAGTACAAAAAAATTCCGGGGACACAATCTCTCGACCCTTCCCCGGAATATATCGTTGTCAATCCAATATTTATGTTTAACTAAAAATCATTCGCGATCGGGTATTTGCGAACTCCATGCCAAAGCGCATCAAAATGGCGAAAAAATTCATTATGCCTAAATTCTGTTCTGAATCGGAAGATTCATGCAATAATTTTTCAGAAAAATTAAAACAGTTTCTAACTTTATGGAAAATTTGAAAGAAGGCATGTTCGGTAAAGGAGTTCCGGAAAGGAAAAAGAATGTTGCGGCTGTAGCCGCTCTTGTTGTCTATGTCATTCTGGCAGCGCTCTATTTCCTGCCGGTTGACATACCGTATAAGATTTCATTTCCGGTGGCAGCAATAGCTGTGGTTTCACTGTGGATTCTGCCATGGCAGATGAGCCTCGCGCTTGTGTCTTCTGCCTTGGGGGATTTCTGCGGAGCGTCAGGGAACTTCACGGGACAGATTGAGTTTTTTGCATTGGCGCACCTGTTCCTTATCATTTTTTTTGTGCACAAGTGGTTCCATGACGGAAAGGCATTTGTCCGGGCCGGAGGCAGATCTCCGGAAACTCGTCCTTGGAAACTCGTGGCCATCGGGGCATTCGTTCTGGCGGTGCTTGTCTTTGCTGCGGTTGCCATTGTGCCGGCTGCTCCTGCCGGAGTCATCAGGGGATGTGTGGCATTTTATGCGGTAATCATCTGCCTGATGCTTTTCTGTGCCCTTGTCCGCCATAGCCGGGTGTATGCTGCGGCAGCGATATGTTTCGTGTTTTCTGACGCTGTCATCGGCTGGAATGCGTTCGTGTCGCCTGTTCCCGGTGAAAGATACCTTATAATGTTGCCCTATTATGCTGCTCAGATAATGTTTTTCCTGAGGGCGGCGCATTTGGGGCGTGGAGCCTGTGCGCAGCCATGATGCGGCAACGGTATGGGACTGCTGCTGTTTGTGTGGCTTCTCGTCACCCTGCTCACAAGGCATTTCAGGCTTGCCCCGCCTGTGCCTTTGAAAGGAATAGACTGGATAGGGTGGGCGCTCTGGTCCATATTCCTTCTCTGCGGAATCTTTGTCTGCGAGTATGGACGCCATTACGACTGGTTTGATTCTCCATATATAAGAATGGCTGCGGCCGTATGTGCCGTGTCCATGCTTCTTAGTGTCATGCGGATGTTCCGGATGAAGAATGCATATATTGAGCTGGATACATTCAAATATAAGGATACTGCCCTGCTGTTGCTGGCATTCTTTGTCATGTGCATGCTGGAGTCCACGCCGGAGATGCTTCAGAACATGTACACCGGGGCAATATTGAATTTCGACAGGCTGAATGTGGCCAGCCTCAACTGGTGGGGCTTTGCAGGGGTCATCATAGGCTGCGGGCTCACCTGGCTGTGGCTGCATGTAATGAAGGGAGGATTCAAGTTCATAGTCTTCTTCGGCTTTGCCACACCGGTGCTGTACCAGTGCATGATGTATTTTCTGCTTGACCCGGGGATGAACATAGAACTGCTCTATATCCCTGTGATGCTGATGAATGCCGGCCATGCGGCCATCTATGCCGCATTGACGGTCTATCCTGTGAGGGTGGTGCCGTTTCAGCATTTTTTCCAGACGCTTTCCCTGATGGGCTTTGTCAGAAGCGGCCTCGGGGCACCGTTCGCATCGGCAGTCTATGGCCGTCTGATGGATGTGCTTGTCCCTCAGAACATGCAGCTGCTTTCCGCAGAAATGGATGCCGTCAACGGCATGGCGGCGGGGATTCCCTTAGGTGCCCTTTACGGCTCTGTCGCCGAACAGGCCCTGCTCGTGAGCATGAAACAGATTTACGGGTGGGTTTCCATCGCCGGTATCGCCATCCTGGTATTCATCCTTGCATACAGACAGCCGGGTCCTGCGATGGTGTTCAGGACATGGCTGCGCAGAAGGGTGGGACGATGGTTCACAGGCAGGAAGGCAGTGTGGTCTTGATCAGGCAGCCTTCCTTGCCTCCGCCTTGCGGAGAATCTTCGGGAAGGATATGGCGAAGATAGCCGTGCAGCAGATGGCTGCAGTGGCATCTGCGATTCCCTCTGCGGCGAATACGCCTTTCACTTGCCAGAACTGCGGAAGGATGAGGGCGAGGGGCACGAGGAGGATGACTTTCCTCAGCAGGGCGATGAACACCGAAATCTTGGCCTGGCCGAGGGCGATGAATGTGTTCTGGCAGGCCCGCTGCAGCCCGAATATCGTCATTCCGGACAGGAAGACCGGAAGCATCTGCTTCACGGTGGCTGTCAGTGCCGGGTCGGATGTGAACATGGATGCCACCACAGACGGGAAGGCAATCATGGCGAGCATTACCAAGGCGTTGAAGGAAAACATCGTGATGAGGGCTATCCTGAAGCATTCCCTGACCCTTGCGGTGTCGCCGTGCCCGTAGTTGTAGCTTATTATCGGGACGAATCCCTGGGCAAATCCCGTTATCGGCACGCTGCCGAACTGCATTGCGCTCTGGAGAATGGCCAGTGTGCTCACATATATGTCTCCGAACTGCTTCAGGCTGCCGTTCAGGACGAAGCCGACAAGGCTTTCCGTGCAGGCCATTATGAACGGGGATATCCCGAGGCCGAGTATTGCCAGGAAAATCCTTGCATCGAACTTCATATATCTGGAGGCAAGGTTGAGGGACGCCTTCTTTGAGAAAAGGAAGGACAGCACCCAAGCGGCACTGCAGGCCTGGGATATGACTGTGGCAATGGCGGCTCCTTTGACTCCCATTCCGAAGGCGAAGATGAACACCGGGTCCAGGATAATGTTGAGGGCCGCTCCTATCACCGTGGACATCATGGCTATTCCCGGCCTGCCCTGGATGTTGATGAATGTGTTCAGTCCGGTGGATATCTGGACGAAGATTGTCCCGGTCAGGTATATCGACAGGTAGCCGGTGGCGTATGGTATGGTGTTCTCCGAGGCTCCGGTGAAAAGGAGCACAGGTTCCATGAAGGCGTATGCCAGGATGGAAGTGATGAGTGTAAAGATAATCAGGAGGACAAAGCCGTTGCCGAGAATCTTTTCGGCGCGGTTTCTGTCCCCCTGTCCGAGTGCTATGGCGGCAAGCGGGGCCCCGCCTCCGCTCACTATTGCCGAAAAGGCTGAAATCAGCAGTATTACAGAGCCTGTGACGCCGACTCCGGCCAGTGCATCGGTCCCTATTCCGGGTATATGCCCGATGTATATCCTGTCTACGATGCTGTAAAGAAGGTTGGCTATCTGGGCGGCCACTGCCGGAAGTGCCATCTTGAACACGAGGGGCAGCATCCTGTCCGTTCCGAGCCTCTCTTCGTAATCATTGCCGTTCATGCCGGGTCTGTTTCAGGTCCTTTTTCTGTCTGCCTTTATTTCCTGCTGAGGCTGTGGAGATGCCTCTTGTATTCTTCCCAGTCGGTGATTGTCCTTCTGGCCACTCCCGAACTGATAGCCGCCTTTGCCACGGCAATGGAAACTGCCTCGAGAAGCCTTCCGTCAAGGGCCTTAGGGATGATGTAGTCCGGTCCGAAGTTCAGGCTTTCCGCATTGTATGCCTTCAGGATATATTCGGGTACAGGTTCTTTTGCAAGGTCGGCTATGGCATGTACTGCAGCCAGTTTCATTTCCTCATTGATTTTTCTTGCCCTAGTGTCAAGAGCTCCCCTGAAGATATAAGGGAATCCTATCACATTGTTGACCTGGTTCGGATAGTCGCTTCTTCCTGTCGCGATCAGCGCATCCGGACGGGCTTCCCTGGCATCTTCATAGCTGATTTCCGGATACGGATTGGCAAGGGCCATGATGATAGGTTTTTCGGCCATGGTCTTCACCATTTCCTTCGTGAGCACGCCTGCCTTTGAGAATCCTGCGAACACATCGGCTCCTGCGATTGCGTCTGCGAGTGTGTGCAGGTCACGGTGTGTCACGAATCTTTTCTTCTGAGGGTTGAGGTCGGTCCTGTCTGCCCTGATGACGCCCTTGCTGTCACACATGACGATGTTTTCCGGCCGTATCCCTGCCTTGATGTACAGGTCAGTGCAGGCAATGGCTGCAGCTCCTGCCCCGTTTACGACGAGGCGGACATCTTCCGCCTTTTTCCCGGCAATTTCAAGGGCATTCAGCATGGCGGCGGAGGTGATGATGGCCGTGCCGTGCTGGTCGTCGTGCATGACGGGGATGTCAAGCTCCTCGACGAGCCTTCTTTCTATTTCAAAACATTCCGGCGCCTTGATGTCTTCGAGGTTGATTCCTCCGAAAGAAGGGGCGATGTTCCTTACGGTTTCAACAAATTTGTCGATGTCCCTGGTGTCCACTTCGATGTCGAAGGCGTCCACTCCTCCGAGGATCTTGAACAGGAGGGCCTTGCCTTCCATCACCGGCTTTGCTGCTGCGGCCCCTTTGTCGCCGAGTCCGAGGATTGCCGTGCCGTTCGAGACGACTGCCACGAGGTTGCCTTTGGCAGTATAGTCATAAGCCGTGCCAGGATTGTCTGCTATGGCAAGGACAGGTGCAGCTACCCCCGGGGTATATGCAAGTGAGAGATCTTCTTGTGTATCAGTTGGTTTTGTTGGTTTTACGCCTATTTTGCCGGCAGGGGATGCACTATGGTATTCAAGTGCTTTCTGATCGATTGAGTTCATGTCCGTTTTAATTTAAAAAGCGCCGGACATAACATCAAAAAAAATGCCGCAATTCACCGTCTGGCATACCTGGACTGCCAATCATGCCGTTCAGTACCTTTTGACCCTATCTGATGATAATCCATTCTCCTGTTGTGCCTCCTTTCCTGACAAGCCTTTCTTCTGCCCTTAACTGATTCATTATCTTGCGGACCTGGCGTTCGCTCACCCCCAGTTGCTTTGCAAGTCCGGCTCTTGAAATGGAAGGATTTTTGTTTATCAGTCTTATAAGCTCTTCAACAGGTTTTGGATCGCCTTGGATCGCTTTTGGATCGCCTTGGATCACCTTTGGATCATTCTGTGAGCCGGATGCTCTCCAGATGACAACTCTGAAGTCTTCCTCCTGATGGAATTCAGGAGCCTTCAATCCATATTCACGGCATTTGTTGATAATGTCTTCGGTACCTGTTCCGACTTTTTCAATGTAACCGTTCCAATACATCGGATCTGCAAGTAAAGGATTTGCAGGCAATGATTTATGCGGACCGTGAAGTTTCTGGACAGTCAGGCCATATGGCAATGATCCCGGATTCCATATCTCCAGACGGTTACGGAACAGCATGACCTGCACACTGGCATTGCTTGTATAGTCCCTGTGGCATACAGCATTGACAATCGCTTCTTTCACCGCATCAATCGGCAGTTCGGGATGTGTCGGCACTGCTGCATTATCCCCTTCTTCTCGGGTTCCGGTCCAGTTGTCTATACGGCTCATGACGAAACTCGTCGCCTGATCTACCAGTTCGAAGACATCACCTCTGTAAATCTGGTATGCGGGCATCGGTTTTTCAACTGCATCCCCGTAGAATTGGACACATTTCACTTCAGAGGTTATGAAATATTTTTGAGGTTTCTTTCCGAACAGAAGCAATGCCGCATTGGCTATTCTGCCGTTGTCATCGATCAGGTCCAAATGAGCAAGCAGTGCAGCGGGAGATGTTTCTACCGGCAGCGGAAAATTCCTTTTTGAACGCGCCATATAGATGAAGTTTCTCATTTTGTCTTCATCCAGATCATCCAATGTCGCTCCGTTGTCACAAGACGCATCAAAAGGTTTCCACCTGATGAACTCTTTTTCTTCCAAGTATCTGACGAGAGAGGCATATACAGAAGTGCGCAGCCCGTCAATATCTACAAAAGTCTTACGGACGATATCCATTTCAACTTTCCGGATCAAAGCGGTTTCTTTGGGATGTCGCCTGTCTTCGTCTATGCTCTTTATGAAAATCAGCCGGCTTTTGTGCAGTTTTGCCGCCAGATCATATTCACGCTCAGTCGGTGATATGCCTTCTTCATCTTCGTAGCCATACAGATTGCCATACAGCCCCAGATAAATGTCGCACATTTCAACTTCCTTCAGATACACATGGCTTGTAGGAAATTCATTTGCCGGAACTTCCTCAAAAATGAACGGCTCGAAGAACTTGCCCAGCAATGCATCTGTCCTGATGTAATGGCAAAGCATTGCCCGTTCTTCGGCAAATTCACTCTGCACGCTGCTTATGAATATTCTGATGCGTTGCATTCTCAGCTTGGCTGGTTTTTGTTAATTGTTTTCGTAGGTGTCGAGGGCTTCTTTCATCCGGATGCGGCCGACTTCGGAGATTTCTTCGGCTCTGGCGTAGTCGGCAATGGCTCCGAAGTCATCGAATGGCAGGTTGACAAGGATGTCCGGATGGGTGATCTGGAGGGCGAGCCTGGTGTTGACATGGTTCATGAGGCTGAATGTACGGGAAAGGACGCTGAAATAGGTGCTTTCCTCATTGAACAGCTCGTCCTGCTTCGGGTCCGGCTCGAATGCGTGCTTCATCATCCTGTAGCCCTCTTCTCTGGCGAGACGCAGCTTTTCCATGAAGCTCATTGTGTCATTGTGCCGCATAGATTCAATGACTGCCTTTGTCTTTTGGGCGCTGGCCTTGTCCCTTGCTTCCTTGTCGGCCTCATGCTGCGCATCATCTATGAGAATCTGCCTCACCTTGTCCACATCCACATCGTTTACATTGATTGCCACCATGATGTCGCCTTCGTTCCTGTCCACCTTGTCCATCGGCATCGTGTTGGCTATGCCTCCGTCGATAAGGGTCCTGAAGCCGTATTTGACAGGTCTGAACAGGGATGGGATGGAGATGGATGCCCTTATGGCCTCGTAGAGGTTGCCCCGGTCGAACACCACCTCCTCTCCGGTGTAGAAGTCGGTGGCGATGGCCTTGTAGGGAATGCTGAGGTCTTCTATGTTTACATCCGGGACTATCTCCTTCAGTGCGGAGATTACCTTGTCCCCGTTTACAAGATGGTTTCTGCTGATGGAGAAGTCCATGAGAGAGAAGACTTTCCATACTCCGAGCGAGAAAAGCCAGTCCTTGACTTCCGTAAGCTTGCCTGCGGCATACATCCCGCCGATCAGGGAGCCTATCGAAGTCCCTGCTATGGAAGTGATTTCATATCCTCTGGAAACGAGTTCCTCTATTGCTCCTATGTAGGAGAATCCTCTCGGGCCTCCGCTGGAGAGGACAAGTGCCACTTTCTTCTTCATATTTCAGTCAAAATTTTTGTTGACAGTCTTATCCGTATCTTCCCAGATGTAGACCTTGTCGGAGCGGCGGAGCTTGCCGCCGCAGGAATCGAGCAGGGAGGCGTCCACCGGAATCGAGCAGTATGTGCCTTTAGTGGCCTCCTGTACGGGCTTCAGGTCCACCCTGATTTCTTTTGCCTCGGTCTCGATGACGCCTGTGGACGGGCCTGTTATGAGTATCCTGTCTCCGGTTTTCAGAGTGGCCGACTCTATGAGCACCTCAGCCACGCCTATCTTGCCGAACCAGTTGGTGACCTTGCCGGTGTAGACTTTCTTGCGAGTGGCCTTGCTGCCATAGACTTCGCTCCATTCCCCGAGCCTTGCGCCCTGATAATATCCGTCCCAGAATCCCCGGTTGAACACCTCGGAGAGCTCCTTCTTCAGCTCTGCCGCCAGTTCAGGTGTGTATGTCCCGTCGCACACGGCATCGGCGGCCCTTCTGTAGCATGACGCAGTCCTTTTCACATATTCCGCCGACCTTGCGCGGCCCTCTATCTTGAACACCGTCACCCCGGCATCTATGATCTTGTCCATGAATTCTATGGTGCAGAGGTCCTTGGGTGACATTATGTATTTGTTGTCCACGACGAGCCGGTTGCCGGTTTCAAGGTCCGTGACCTCGTAGCCCCTGCGGCATATCTGGTAGCATGAACCCCTGTTGGCAGATGCCCCGTATTCGTGCAGGCTCAGGTAGCATTTCCCGGAAATGGCCATGCAGAGGGCCCCGTGGGCAAACATTTCTATTTCCACAAGGCGTCCGGACGGGCCCTTTATCCCCTCACGGATGATGCCTTCGTGGATGGCCTTGACCTGATGCAGGTCCAGCTCCCTGGCAAGGACTATCACATCCGCAAACTGCGAATAGAACCGGAGGGCTTCCAGGTTGGATATGCTGAGCTGGGTGGATATGTGCACTTCCACTCCTGTCTGCCTTGCATACATTATGGCTGCCATGTCTGACGCTATGACGGCCGTTACCCCTGCTTCTTTCGCCGCATCGAGGGTGAGCCTCATGTCCTCAAGGTCGCTTTCATACAGGACTATGTTGAGGGTGAGATACGACTTCACGCCGTGGCTGCGGCATATTTCGCATATTTCCTTGAGGTCGGTCATCTTGAAGTTGTTGGCCGAATGTGACCTCATGTTGAGCTTCTCAACTCCGAAATATACTGAGTTTGCCCCTCCCTGTATCGCCGCCTGCAGACATTCGAAATTGCCCGCAGGAGCCATTATTTCCAGTTCTTTTCTTGTCATTTGTTCCTTCCGAGCAGTCTGTCCGCATACCTGTGCAGCATTTCATAGCGCACCTTGCCGAGCCCGATGAGGCCGGCGCAGTCCATTGCAGCGGCATGCAGCTTGATGATTTCATATTTGGCGTCTTCGTCAACGCCGATTGTTTCATATATTTCCTTGACCCTGGCCACCTTGGCGTCCCTTTCCTGTCCGTTTGCCACCGGCATTTCCATTGCTGCGAGCAGGGCCTTTCTGCCGTATTCAGGGGCGATTACTCCGGATTTTTCCATTTCGCCGCCTTTTTCCAGGGCCCTCGTCAGGAGCCATGTCTTCTTGTTGTTGGTTATGTCCCCTCCGATAGTCTTTCCGAACACGGACTGGTCCCCGAATGTGTCGAGATAGTCATCCGTGATCTGGAAGGCCAGACCGAGGTTGTAGCCGAACTTGTAAAGATAGTCGCAGGCACGCCTGTCCGCCCCGGCTATCATCGCCCCCATCTTTGCGGAGCATCCCAGAAGGACGGCTGTCTTCAGGCCTATCATCTTCATGTACATGCCCATCGGCACTTCCCTGTCATGTTCGAAGTCCATGTCGTACTGCTGCCCTTCGCAGACCTGGGCCGCCGTGGAGTTGAAGAGTTCCAGCACTTCCGGGAGGATTGCGGCCGGAGCCTTGGCTATGCGCCGGTAGCTGTCTATGCACATCACATCCCCGGAGAGAATGGCCGTGTTGCCGTCCCATTTGGTGGCCACGGTAGGCATTCCGCGCCTCATCTCAGCCCTGTCCATGATGTCGTCGTGTATGAGGGTGAAGCTGTGGAATATTTCTATCGCTGCCGCCGGCTGGAGAATCTCTTCAGTGAAGCTGTCCTTGAACATGGAATAGGCCAGAAGGCACAGTCTCGGGCGCACATGCTTCCCGCCGATGCTTATCATGTATCTGAGAGGATCATAAAGGCCGGCGGGCTCCGCCGTAAAATCCAAATTGTCGAACAACTCTTTCAGGGTGTCTTCGATCTGTGCTTCGTTGATCATACCGGTGTATTTTAGTAAAAATGAAAATATGACAAAAATAATAAATCTCCCGATATATAAAAGATTATATTTGCAGAATGTTGTCGAATCGAACCGGTCTGAAAATGAATGAAGCAGTAGTAGTCAAGCATACGGGGAGCCATTATCTGCTGACAATGCTCCCGGAATGGAACCTTTTCCCGGCGGTGCTCAGGGGGAAGATCCGTCTGAAGGGAAATACCGCCACCAATCCCGTGGCAGTGGGAGATGTCGTGACCTTTGAATACGGCTCATCTTCAGAGGGGGAAATGCCCACTCCTGAAAATCCCGCGCTCATAACAGAGGTGAAGCCGAGGAAGAACTATATCATCAGGCGTTCCGCCAACCTGTCCCGCCAGTCGCATATAATAGCGGCCAATCTCGACAGGGCATTCATCGTGGTGACCATGGACTTCCCTGAAGTGAAGCTGCCTTTTCTGGACCGGATTCTCGTGACCTGCGAGGTATACGGCATCCCTGCGGTGATAGTCGTCAACAAGACGGACCTTTATGACGGGGTGCTCACTGCGCGGCTGGAGGATTTCCGGAGGATATATGAAGGGGCCGGATATCCTGTGATGGCAGTGTCAGCAAAGACCGCCGAGGGGGTGGACGGGCTCAGGAAGATGTGTGACGGGAGCCTTTCCCTTTTCTCGGGAGTTTCCGGGGTGGGGAAATCCTCGCTGATAAAGGCTCTGGACCCGGCTCTGGACCCGAAGACAGGGGATATTTCGGAAGCCCACCTGCAGGGGAAGCATACCACCACTTTCTATGAAATGTACCGTCTCGCATCGGGCGGATATATAGTGGACACGCCGGGAATCAGAGGTTTCGGACTCGTGGATCTTGCCAAGGAGGAAATTGCACTCTATTTCCCTGAAATGCTGAAGGTTTCTGGCGGATGCAGGTTCACCCCGTGCACACATACACATGAACCGGGCTGCGCAGTGAAGGCGGCGGTGGAGTCCGGGGAGATAAGCACGGAGAGGTATGTTTCCTACCTCGGGATGCTGGATGAAGAAGGCAAGGGAAAATACAGATGACAAAGGGACTTAACAGAAGTATATTGTCGTTGGCGGTGCCGAGCATTCTGGCAAATGTGACGGTACCGCTGGTGGGACTTGTGGACATGGCTGTGGCCGGGCATCTGGATGCCTCCGGGGCAATGTCGTCAGCTTCGTTCATCGCCGGGGTGGCCGTAGGCTCCATGCTTTTCGACCTGATGTATTGGAATTTCGGCTTCCTGAGGGTCGGAACCGGAGGACTTGCTGCGCAGGCATACGGCCGTGGTGACACGATAGAGGCGGCGACCGTCTTTACAAGGGGCATCAGCCTGGCGCTTCTGTGCTCCGTCTTTCTCATAGCCATACAATGGCTGTTCGTCAAGGGCGCCCTCCTTCTGGTGGACTGCTCTCCGGAGGCTGCTGACCTCGCCTCGCGGTATTTCTTCATCCGCATCTGGGCCGCTCCGGCGACGCTGAGCCTTATGGTGTTCAAAGGATGGTTCATCGGGATGCAGGACGGGGTAAGCCCGATGGTGACGGACATTGTGGTGAATGTCATGAATATCCTGATGAGCATAGGGCTTGCGGTCGGGTTCGATGCCGGTCCGGTGTCGTTTGCGGGTATCGGCTTTGACGGCATTGCACTTGGAACTGTCGTAGGCCAGTATTCGGGACTTCTGTGCGCCGTGCTGATCCTTGTGGCCAGATATGGCCGGAAAATATTTGCCGTCTGGCGTCCTGTCGATATGCTCCATGTATTCTCGGGCTCCGGGACAAGGCGGTTCTTCAGCATGAATCTCGACCTTTTCATCAGGTCCCTGTGCCTCATCTGCATATATGTCGGCTTCACGACTGTTTCCGCCCGCTTTGGGGATGTGGTGCTGGCGGCTTCTTCCATCCTTATGAAGCTGATGATGCTGTTCTCTTATTTTTCGGATGGCTTTGCATACGCCGGGGAGGCTCTTGCCGGGAAATGCATAGGGGAAAAGGATGAGGAAGGGCTCAGGAATACGGTCAGGTGCATCTTTTCCTGGAGCATGTCGGTGGGCATAGTTTCGGTGGCGGCATACGCTTTCGGCACTGTCCCGATGCTTTCAACGATGACATCGGACCAGGCGGTGATGGACATGGCGCGGCTATATGTGCCGTGGCTGATGGTGATGCCGGTGGCGGGATGCGCCGCATTCACATGGGACGGCATCTATATCGGGGCGACAGAGTCAAGGACAATGAGGGATGCCATGCTCTGGTCAACCCTGATGTTCTTTATTTTCTGTTTCGGGTATATGGCATTGGCTCCTGCCGAGGGAGGCACTCTGACGGCAAAGGGAGAAGCCGCACTTCACGGGCTGTTCCTGGGCTATGTCGCACATCTTGTCATGAGGGCCCTGTATCTCTCAGCGGGATACAGGAAACATATTCTGCAGAAGGCGGCTTGAACGAAAAGTATTATTTCAGACCGTATCTGCGGAGTATCTTCATGACGGGCTTCTCGATGGATTCAGCCCATGCCTTGTAGCCCATGTCGGAAGGGTGTGTCCCGTCCACGGAAGTTTCGTGTCCCTTGCCCGTGCTTGTAGTATTGACGAAGTACACATTGTCATATTTCTTGACGGCTTCGGCCATCATTTCCGCTCCGGCATCCATCTTTGCCTGTTCCTTCATGTCGTTTGATGAGTTGAAGTTGCGGCTTTCACGGTATATAGTCTGGATGAAGATGAGAGGTATGTCCGGGTGGGCCTTCCGGAGCCTTTCGATGAAAGGGAAGAGCCTTTCCCTGATCATGTCTGCGTCCGGATTGGAAAATGCGTCGAAGATGATGGCGTCCACATCGGCTGCGGCGAGCACATCGGCGAAATACGGCTGCATCTTGCAGTTCCCGCTGCATCCGAGGCTCAGGATCTGTATGCCTGTGTTGCGCATGAACTGCATAGGCCAGCTCATCCCCGGGCGGCTGGTGCTTATGCCCTGGGTGTAGCTGGAGCCGAAGACGGCCACCCTGTGCCTGAACGGCGATTCGAGAGGGCTGATGTCATAGCCTTTTCTGATGCCTATCTTGACGGAATACATTTCGCTGTATATCGGGAGGTGGAGCATGCATTTCTTCTCGCCTTCCGGAAGGTTGCCTATGAGCAGGGTGTTTTTCTTGGAATCAGTGCCGCCGGATGCCGCATAGATCCATTCCCCGTCCCTCATGATGTAGAGGTCGTAGCCCCTGAGGGAGATGCCCATTGTGTTCACGCCGTGGTTGGTGTACCCGTATTCGCTTTTTACTGAAATGGCAGGGGAGTCGGTGGTGAACAGCACGGCGAGACCGGCCGAGCATCTTACCTGTTCATTTTCACCCCGGGTGAATCCCTTGAACAGGCATGTGTCTACCCTGTGGTAAGGGTTGGGCGTGTCCGGGAAAAGCTTCCCTATGATGTTGAGTTCAGATGCTTCGGTAAATACGAACCCGTTCTTTCCTGTGTCCTGGGCCATTGCTGATGCCGCAATTATGACGGACACGACTGCTGCAAGAATTTTTTTCATTTTGATGATATTTGCATAGTGTCAAAAAAAATATGGACGAACAAACAAATTTAGCAAAAATATTTGAATTTGTCTTGAAATTCAAAACGGGAAAAATAATTCTGCGTATATTTGGTGCTTTGATTGAGCCGGAAGTCCGCGTAAATGTGCATGTTGGACAGCGGACAGGACGGCGTAAGGTTGCAGTGGAATGAGTCTATACAGTTTTTACAGAATCAGCAAGCCTTCGGTGGAGAAAGTGCCTCGGGAGGAAACGGAGAAGGTATATAAGAAATTGAGGGCCCGGACATTCTGGGGGGCTGCGGTGGCCTATAGCCTGTACTATGTGTGCAGGCTGAGCCTGAGCGTGATCAAGCAGCCGCTCATCGACGGGGAGGTCTTCACGGCGGGGCAGCTCGGTATCATAGGCTCGGCCCTGCTGTTTGTCTATGCCGTGGGCAAATTCATGAACGGATTCATTGCAGACTATTGCAACATAAAGCGCTTCATGGCGACAGGGCTGATAATTTCCGCCATTGCCAATCTCCTGCTCGGACTTCTCGGCCTGTTCCACGGGGCGACAGGCGCGTCTTCCGCAGTGTTCTTCATCCTGTTTGCCATGCTGTGGGGCGTGAACGGCTGGGTGCAGTCCATGGGTTCGCCTCCGGGCATCATCAGCCTTTCCCGCTGGTTCCCTCTGTCCAAGAGGGGGACATATTACAGCTTCTTCAGTTCCAGCCCGTATCTGGGTGAATTCCTTTCCTTTATAATAGTGGGGCTTGTGGTGGGAGCCTTCGGCTGGCAGTACGGTTTCATCTTTGCCTCGCTCGGCGGCCTCATCGGTGCGGCCATCATCATTTTCTTTGTGAGCGACACGCCTGAGAGCAAGGGGCTTCCTTCGGTCCAGGAGCTTTCCGGGGAGGAAATGAGGAAGGAGGACGGCATGAAGACATCCGAAATCCAGAAATCCGTGCTGAAACATCCCGGCATCTGGATTATCGCCGCTTCCAGCGCATTCGTATATATAGCCAAATACGCCATTGCCGGATGGGGAGTGCTGTTCCTGCAGAAGGAGAAGGCCTTCTCCCTTGAGTCCGCCACGCAGATAATCGCCTTTTCGGCGGCTTTCGGCGTGCTTGGGACTGTGCTTGCGGGCTGGCTGTCGGACAAGGTGTTCAAGGGGAGCAGGATCACCCCGGCAGTCATTTCCGGCATGCTGAGTTTCATCGCATTCGCCCTTTTCCTCTTTGCCGGAGGCGGCTATCTGGCCAACATCATGTATGTGTCGCTGTTCAGCCTCGCCGTGGGCGTGCTCTACTGCATAGTGGCAGGGGTCATGGCGATGGACATAGTGCCGAGAAAGGCTACCGGTGCCGCCCTCGGGATTGTCGGGATTTCCAGCTATGTGGCCGCAGGCATCCAGGACATTGTCAGCGGCTATCTGATTCAGGGCTATACCGAAGGGGCGGCTGATATTAGTGAGGCTGTCTACAATTTCACCCCCGTTTCGATCTTCTGGCTGTTCGCCATGCTCATAGCCTTCGTCCTGCCGGTCGTCACCTGGAAGAAGATGAAGCAGAATTGAGGTTCACTCTTCCGGGATTTTGCAGGGCTCGTCGTCTTTATTTCGCCGGCCGTCGGAGGGCGGGCGGCAAAACCGGAATAATTCGTTAATTTTGAAAAATTGTAGAAATTGTTTTGGCCATGAAATTGATAACACGCATCGAATACCGCACATACTGGGGACAGGAACTTTTCATGAGGAGCGGGGACAGGCTTTTCCGCATGGAATATACCCCGGGGGACATCTGGGTCGGGACTGTTGACCGGCTGAAGGCGGGGCAGACATTCGAATACCGTTACGAACTTCATCAGGGCGGGGTCTGCATCAGGACTGAATGGAATTCACACAGATTCATTGTGCCGGCATCCGGTCCGGTGGCATCAGGGGTACAGGATTTCTGGTCGGATGTTCCGGCGGATCTCCCTTTGCATTCAGCTCCTTTCAGGAACGGGGTGTTCAAGACGGAGCCGGGCAGGACATGGAGGGCTGCAGGAACTGCCGTGCCGGTGTTCTCCCTGAGGTCTGAAAAGAGTTTCGGGGTCGGGGAGTTCAATGACCTGAAGGCTCTTGTGGACTGGGCTGCACTGACAGGACAGAAGGTGCTGCAGCTGCTGCCTGTGAACGATACCACGATGACGGGGACATGGGAGGACTCCTATCCGTACAATGCCAATTCGAGCTTTGCCCTGCATCCGCAGTTCATCCATCTGCCTGCTGCCGGAGTGGAGGAGGATGAGGAATATGTGAGCCTGAGGAATGAGCTCAATGCGTTGCCGGAAGTGGATTATGAAAAGGTCAACAATGAGAAGCGGAGGCTTTTGGGCAAGGCTTTCGCCAGGACCGGGCGGCGTGTGACGGCAACGAAGGCGTACAGGAAATTCGTTGAGGAAAATGCTTCATGGCTGCTGCCTTATGCGGCATTCTGCACATTGAGGGATGAATACGGGACGGCTGACTTTACCCGGTGGAAAGCCACGAAAGACAAGGCCGCTGTCAAGGCAGGAGCGGCTTCGGATGCCGACTGGTCTGCATATGACCGTGCTTCTGTGGAAAAATACATGGCTGAGCACAAGAAAGAAATTGATTTTCATTGTTTTGTCCAGTATCATCTGCATTGTCAGCTGGTTGAGGCGAGGGATTATGCCCATTCAAAGGGAATCATCTTCAAGGGCGACCTGCCGATAGGTGTGAGCCGCACCAGCGCTGACGCATGGGTGAACAGAAGGCTTTTCCATCTTGATTCACAGGCCGGTGCGCCGCCTGACGCATTTTCGACGGAGGGGCAGAACTGGGGCTTCCCGACCTACAACTGGGAAGAGATGTCCAAGGACGGATATTCCTGGTGGAAAGACCGTCTGGCGAAGATGTCGCAATATTTCGATTCATTCAGGATAGACCATATACTCGGCTTTTTCCGCATCTGGGAGATACCTGTGTCGGCCGTACACGGGCTGCTCGGGCATTTCAATCCGGCCATGCCGTATTCTTCGGAAGAATTGGCCCGGCTCGGCTTTGACATGTCATCCGGAAGGTATTCTGAACCGTATATCGACGACAGCCTTATCGACGGAGTGTTCGGCGACCTTGCGGACAAGGTGCGCAGCAGGTGCATGAAGGACGGAAGGCTCAAGCCGGAATATTCCACCCAGAGGAAGGTGCTTGAGAAATTTCCTGCGAAGGATGGCGAGCAGGCTGTCTTGAGGGAAGGTCTCATGCACATCATTGACAATGTGCTCTTTGTGGAGGATCCGCGCAGGAAGGGGATGTGGCATCCGCGTATTGCAGCGCAATACACCTACAGCTACGGCCTTCTCGACGAATACCGCCGCCGTGCGTTCGACCGGCTCTATGATGATTTCTTCTATCACCGGCACAATGCCTTCTGGAAGGAGTCTGCCATGAGGAAACTGCCGTCCCTGCTTTCCGCCACCGGGATGCTTGCCTGCGGAGAAGACCTGGGCATGATTCCGGACTGCGTCCCTGATGTGATGAATGAATATCAGATACTCTCACTGGAGATACAGCGCATGCCGAAGAATCCGCAGGAAACATTTGCCGATCCGGCGCATTATCCTTACCGTTCGGTCTGCACCACTTCGACCCATGACATGAATCCGATAAGGGCATGGTGGGAGGAGGACCGTTCCGTGACCGCCCGCTTCTGGCACGAGGTTCTCGGCGGCCAGGGCGATGCCCCGTGGTTCTGCGAGCCGTGGATCTGCCGCCGCATAGTGGAAATGCATCTGGAGTCTCCGTCCATGCTTGCGATTCTGCCTCTTCAGGACTGGCTGTCGATGGACGGGGACATAAGGCTTGAGGACCCTTCAAAGGAAAGGATCAACATTCCTGCCGTCTCTCGCCACTACTGGCGCTACAGGATGCACCTGACACTGGAGTCTCTGCTCGGCCAGACCGGCTTCAACTCGGCGCTCAGAGACATGATTCTCAGCTCCGGCCGGGCGGACTAACGGCCTTCAAGCCACTGGAGAAAGTCGTCTGTCCTGGCGCGGCTGACTATCATGTCGAAGGAGGTGCGCGGGGAGGACTCGATCTTGAGCCGGCTTCCGATCTTGGCTATGCTTGATATGGCCGACATGGATATGATGCAGTTGCGCGAGATGCGGAAGAAGGTCTCCGGGTCGAGCTGCTCCAGGGCTATGTCGAGGGAGAAGTCCATGACATATTTTCTGCCGTCACGGGTAACAAGGTAGGTGGACTTGTCCTCGGAATAAAGGCATACGATGCCCTCAGTCTTTATTGGGACGATGGTGTCATTCAGTTTCACGAGGAATCTTTCCTTGAAATGCCGGTGATTCTGCGGAGCGGCTGTGCCGGAAGAGGCTTGAGCCGGGGCAGTGTTCCCGTCTGCGGCAATCCTTGCCCTGCACCGCTCCACGGCTCTTTTCAGGTCGGACTCTTCAATGGGCTTCAGGAGATAGTCGATGCTCTCCACTTCAAATGCCTTGACCGCATAGCTGTCGTATGCAGTGGTCATTATCACCTTGGACTTTATGTCCGCCTGGCGGAATATCTCAAAGCAGCTTCCGTCAGAAAGTTCCACATCCATGAATATTATGTCGGCCCTGTTGGCGGGATTGCCGAGCCATTCCAGGGTCTCGGTCACAGAGCCTGTCTCCCCGACTATGTCCATCTCAGGGTAAAGCCTTTTAAGGGTATTGGCAAGGCTTCTTCTTGCCATTGCTTCGTCTTCAACTATCAGTACATTCATCTTGTGCTGCCGGTTATAGATTTCGGTGTTGCGGTATATGTGGGCGGAGGGTCATTCCCGGACTCTCCGTACATCCTGGTTTTCTGTCAGTGGGATGCTGACCCTGTATTGTGTGTTGTCGGAATAAGTTTCCACATTTTTCCCGTAAAGGTATCTGTATTGTTCACGGAGGTAGTTCAGCCCCACCTTGGTAGATTCACTCCCGTTAAGTTTGGGCCTCAGGTTGTTGGTGACTGTGAGCGCTTCACCGTCCGTGGTGATTCTGATGACGAGAGGCTCCTTGCCTCCCACCTGATTGTGCTTGATGGCATTCTCTATGAGCATCTGTACCGAGCATGGTATCACAAGCTTCTGGCGGCCGATGTCTTCAGGGATTTCGGTGATTACCTTGAACCCGTCCGAAAACCTTTCTTTCAGAAGGTCCACATACATTCCCACGAATTTCATCTCATCCTGCAGGAGTACCGTCTTCTCATCGTTGCGGAGCATGTAACGGTAGATTCCGGCGAGCTTGTGGATGAATGCGCTGGCCTGTTCCGTCTGCCCCTCCTGTACCATGCAGTCAAGGATGTTCAGCGAGTTGAAAAGGAAATGCGGATTGACCTGCTGTTTGAGCTTGGCATACTGGAAACGGGCCTGGCTTGCCTTGCTGCGTTCTTCGTACATTGCTGCCCTTGTGGCCAATGCGTAATCTATGATGTAGACTGCCGAATACATTATGAGGTCCATGGCCAGGGTTATGACGAAAAGCTGCGAGAACCTGTGCATGGACAGCTCTTCCTGTCCGTGGCCCTGAGGATAGTCCATTCCTGTGAGGAAAGCTGTCCCTGCAGCCATCAGTATCAGGGCCGATGCTATGGCGGCGGTCTTTGCCATCGGGCTCCAATGTCGGCACTTAAGTCGTATATATCTTACTGTCAATACAATGAGGCATAGTCCCACGGCAAGGACGGCAGAGTGGGACATGAGAGTTCCTGCCATCCGGATGACATTGCCGTCAGGAATCCTGTCTGAGGAAAACAGGAAGGTGAGTGCGGCCCTGAACATCAGGACAAGGGCCAATGCCGCGAATAGCCACAGGAAATGCTCTTTCCTCAGATTGCCGGGGGGGGGCAGCCTTTAAGACGCCTGCGGACTTTTTTCCGGAATCCTTGCGGAATATCCTCATGAATCCGTATGTGCCCCATCCGATGATTTCGGTGGTGACGAATGTGGCGAGCGAATGGGTTAAGAGTTCGGAGGTGGAGACGAGTGCAATCAGCCTGGCTCCGTACACTCCGAGGAAGTAGCCTATCAGATTTATTATGATGACGCTTGCTACGATAAGCTCCACCTTGACCTGCAGCCTTATGCCGATGAGGACGACCATGGTGATGGTGAGCAGGGTCAGCCAGATCTCGTCCATTATGCCGGAGTATCTGCACAGAAGAGCCACTGCAAGATGCAGCAGCGCGAAAATATGTATTATGCCGTTTGCTCCGGGTGTTTTCATCATTATGCGGAATATGATACCAAATTTACGATTTTTCGGAAGAGGTGCAAAAATCATTTGGATTTCATCCCGAAAATATTTCCGTTCGTCGGATGTTTCTCTCCGCTCGTCGCTCATGATTTTTAGAGGAGTGTGCCATTGTTTAGTTTTGCCGGACACATTAATTGATGACACGGAAATGAAGAAACCAAAATTGTCATTCTGGCAGATATGGAATCTGAGTTTCGGTTTCCTCGGGGTGCAGATAGGATATTCTCTCCAGAATTCCAACACTTCGTCGATATTCGAATCTCTCGGAGCCGATGTGAGCCATCTCAGCTATTTCTGGCTGGCGGCCCCTCTTGCCGGCATGGTGATACAACCGATTGTCGGCATGTTCTCTGACGGGACATGGACACGCTTCGGCAGGCGCATGCCTTACATTCTGGGCGGTGCCGTCATCTCCACCATAGCCCTCCTCCTGATGCCTAACTGCCCTACGCTTCTGGCGATAGCTCCTCTGGCGATGGGCGCGTTCATCCTCCTTTTCATGGACCTCTCCTTCAATGTGACGATGCAGCCGTTCCGCGCCCTCGTGGCGGACATGCTGGATGACTCGCAGAAGACCGAGGGATATGTGGTCCAGACTTTCCTGATCAATCTCGGCGCCGTCATCGGGGCTTTCCTGCCGTTGGTGATGACATGGCTGGGCGTTTCGGACGAGGCTGTCCCGGGCCAGGTCTCGAAGCACATCGCCTATTCGTATTATGCCGGCGGAGTTATCCTGCTTCTGACGGTGCTCGTCACAGTGTTCAAGACAAAGGAATATCCTCCGAAGGAATTTGCCGAATATAACGGTCTCCCTGAAAAATCCGCCGCAGCGGAGAAGAAGCCCGGCTTCCTCACACTCATGAGAAACATTCCGAAGGTGATGCTCCAGCTCGGTGTGACCCAGTTCTTCTCATGGGCTGCCCTTTTCCTGATGTGGACCTATCTCAAGCCTGCCATCACCGGGGTGGTCACCGATCCGGTCACGGGCGAAGTGCTTTCCGCAGGTGCCACGCAGACCTGGGTCGGAGTGCTCAACGGCATCTATCCGATACCGGCCTGCATCGTCTCCATCTTCCTCAGCCGCATAGCCGCGCGCTATGGCAACAAGGCCGTCTACGCAGCCTGCCTCCTCTGCGGGGCTCTCGGCTTCGGAGGCCTGCTGCTTGTCCACAACCAGTATCTGATGATGCTTCCGATGGTTGGCATAGGCATTGCCTGGGCCGGCATCCTCGCCATGCCTTATTCCATCCTCTCCCGCGACGTGCAGGCTGCCAGCATGGGAGCATACATGGGCATATTCAATTTCACTATAACCATACCACAGATAGTCATAGGCCTCACTGGCGGCCTCATAGTCAAATGGATCTTCGGCTCGCAGGCCGTCTGGATGCTCGCCCTCGCGGGAGTGTTCATGCTGCTGGCCGCAGTGTCCACCGCTTTTGTGGGTAGAGGCGAAAAATGCTGAAAACCATATAATTATTAACAATCAACACATTCCTATGAACAGAATTTTATCCTTATTTGCGGGACTGATGCTTTTCTGCGTCTTTACCCCGCCCGTATCCGCTCAGAGCGGGTATGAGGTAAAAGGCGTCGTGTCTGATCAGGTGGGGCCTGTAATCGGGGCGACGATCATGGAGCAGGGGACTTCCAACGGCACGTCGACAGGACTTGACGGAGAGTATTCTCTGACCGTATCCGGCCCTTCGGCTGTCGTCGAAATCAGCTGCATCGGCTATAAGACATTGACATATACGGCATCTTCTCTTCCGGGGAAAGTGATGCTCCAGGAAGACAGCGAAATGCTTGAAGATGTCGTCGTCATCGGTTATGGTACGGTCAAGAAGAAAGACATGACCGGCTCCATCACTGCCATCAAGACAGATGAGCTCAACAGAGGCGCAGTGACCACCACGCAGGATCTGCTCAAGGGCAAGGTGCCGGGCCTGTATGTGATTCCTGGAGACGGCGGTCCGAGCTCCAACTCCACGATCCGTATCCGCGGCGCCGCTTCGCTCAACGCGTCCAATGACCCTCTCTTCGTGATAGACGGAGTGCCTATCGCTGTGGACGGCGGCACTGGAATGGCCAACCCTCTTGAAACGCTCAATCCTAACGACATCGAGTCATTCTCAGTACTGAAGGACGCTTCCTCGGCGGCCATCTATGGCTCCCGTGCATCCAATGGCGTCATCATAATCACGACAAAGAAGGGCCGCGGCAACAAGCCTCAGGTCTCGTACAGCGGAAGCGTGAGCGTCCAGACCAACTCCAAGGACCTTCCGGTGATGTCTCCGTCAGAGTTCCGCAGCTATGTGGACCAGACATTCGTGCCGGGGACTGCCGTAGGTGATTATGTGCATTCCAAGATGGGAACCGTTGATACTGACTGGCAGGACCTTATCTTCCGCACGGCCATATCGCATGACCATAATGTCAGCGTGCTCGGAAATGTCAATGAAAGAATGCCTTACAGGGCTTCAATCGGTTACACGGGACAGCAGGGAACACTTGAGACTTCAAAATATGACAGGGGGACCCTCGACCTCAGCCTTTCTCCTAACTTCTTCGACAAGCACCTCACCGTCAACCTCAACGCCAAGGGTGTGTACACGCACCAGAAATATGCAGACGGAGGAGTTGTCGGCTCTGCGGCTTTCTTCAACCCGACGCAGGATCCATATTGGAGAAATGAGGACGGCTCCATTGACTACAGCACCACCAACGGTTTCTGGAACTATGGAGAAGGCAGAGGCGAGAGCTTCACTCCGAACACGCTTCTCGGCGCCGGCCCTCTTTCGCTCCTGTATGACAGGAACAACTATGTCAATGCCCTGCGTTTCATCGGAAATGCCCAGATTGACTATAAGGTACATGGTTTCGAGGCCCTCAGGTTCAATCTCAGCCTCGGAATGGATATCTCCAACGCCAATGTGTATGACGGTGTGAACCCTGGCTCGTTCCAGGCCTATTCCGACACTGAGGCAAGAGGTTGGGGACAGTACACGGAAACCACG
This sequence comes from uncultured Bacteroidales bacterium, assembly GCA_944323825.1. GTDB lineage: Bacteria > Bacteroidota > Bacteroidia > Bacteroidales > UBA932 > Cryptobacteroides. The sequence goes on along the minus strand of CALUTY010000010.1, from coordinate 59,101 downwards.
AATTTCCGCCGCAACCAGGTGCTTGAATTCTATGCCAACTTCAACAAAGAATGGGGCATGCACCATCTTGATGTGATGGCCGGATACTCTTGGCAGCATTTCTTCAGCTCTGACCGTTCAGTGACATATTTCAATGAGACAGGAGAACAGAAGGGAGAGGATTCCCGCTATCCGTTCAACAATCAGGAAAGCTACCTCATCTCATTCTACGGGCGTATCAACTATTCCATTGATTCAAGGTATCTCTTCACATTCACCCTCCGTGACGATGCCTCTTCCCGCTTCTCTCCTGACACCCGCTGGGGTCTTTTCCCGTCAGGCGCATTCGCATGGAACATCAAGGAGGAGTCTTTCCTGAAATATGTGAGGCCGGTGACCCAGCTCAAGCTCCGTCTCAGCGCCGGACAGACCGGACAGCAGGAGATAGGCTCCAACTATCCTTATCTTGCCCGCTACTCGATGTCTACGGACGTGTACCATCAGTACAACATGGGTTCTGACGGGTACATGTTCTACCTGACCCCTCAGGCCTATGATCCTAACATCAAGTGGGAGACAACCACTACCTATAACGTCGGTCTCGACTTCGGATTCCTGAATGACCGGATCACCGGTAGCGTGGATGCCTACATCAGGGACACCAAGGACCTCCTGAACAGCGTCATCACCCCTATGGGCTCCAACTTCGGCAACACTGTCCTCACCAACATCGGTTCGATGAGGAACAAGGGTATCGAGTTCGCCCTCAACTTCATCCCTGTGCAGACTGATGACTGGAACCTATCCATCGGCTTCAACGGTACTTTCCAGGACACCAAGTTCACCAAGCTGAACAATACCGATGACCCTACATATTCCATCCAGACAGGAGGAATCACGAAAGGAACAGGAAACATGCTCCAGAGACACATGGTAGGCTATGCCCCATACACCTTCTATACTTTCCAGCAGGTGTATGACAGCGAGGGCAATCCGGTGCAGAACGCCCTTGTGGACAGGGACGGCGACGGCTCCATCACACAGGCTGACCGCTACATGACAGGCAAGAGCCCTAATCCGGACTTTTTCTACGGACTCAACATAAAGCTCTCATATAAGAATTGGGACTTCGGCCTCAACGGACATGGCTCTGTCGGCAACTGGGTATTCAACGACTTTGCCTCGGCCAACTCCACTTCCAACCTCGATGTGAATGCCGGCAATCTGCCGAACTTCGCCACGGTCGTCACAGAGACAGGCTTCACCGCAGCCAACAGCGGGGAGCAGTGGTATTCGGACATGTTCCTTGAGAACGCCTCCTTCTTCCGTCTTGATGATGTGAACCTCGGATACACGTTCCGAGGCATAGGGAAATGGGAGACCGACATAAGGCTCGCCTTCGCGGTGCAGAACGTGTTTGTGATCACGGGCTACAGCGGAGTCGATCCTGAGGTGCCTAATGTGAACGGTATTGACCGCTCCATCTGGCCGCGTCCGCGTACATATTCTTTCCGTCTGAACATTAACTTCTAAACCGAACGAACAATGAAATTCAATATGAGATCAGCGGCAGCGCTGGCGGCGGGAATGGCCCTCATGGCGACATCCTGCATCGGGGACCTCAACACGCTGCCTCTTAACGAATCCGATGCCGTCTCTGAGACCGTCTATGGCCAGGATGAGGCCGGCTATCTTTCCGGTCTGACCAAGATATATTTCCATTTCGTCTCCAATGAGACCACGGACCTTCAGGTGAGCGACGGCGGTGCCTCAGAGCTCATCAGGGCATTCTGGTCAACTCAGGTGGTGACTACGGACGAGGCGAAATGCGCATGGGAGAATGATGCATGGGTACGTGCCCTCAACACCAACACATGGTCGGATGCCGACAATGACGCCACATATGCAGTGTATGTGCGTACCCTCCAGGGCATCGCATATGTGAACGAGTTTCTGCGTCAGACGTCCCAGGACAGGCTTGACGACAGGGGCGTTCCTGATGATGTCCGTGCCAAGATCCAGCAGTTCAGGGACGAGGCCCGCTTCCTCCGTGCATATTTCTACTGGATGGCTCTTGACACGTTCGGAGATGTGCCTTTCACCACTGAGGATTCTCCTTTCGGGGGCGGAATCAATCCTAAGCAGTCCTCCAGGACAGATGTGTTCAACTATTGTATCGAAGAACTCACTTATCTGGCATCGGACCAGAGTGCAATGCCTGCCGCAAAGTCCAACTATCCGCGTGCGGACAAGGGTTCCGTACAGGGACTTCTCGCCCGCATGTATCTGAATGCCGAGGTTTATACAGGCACGGCCAGATGGGCTGAAGCAAAGACAGCCTGCGAGGCAATATTCAATATGGGATATTCACTCTGCGACAACTATGCCGACCTTTTCAGGGGTGACAACGGAGAGAATCAGGACGCAAAGGATGAGATGCTGTGGGCAGTGTCGTACAATGCGGAACAGACGCAGTCATACGGAGGAACATCATATCTCACCCTTGCCGCCATCGCCTCGACCGATGTCGGTACTTTTCCTAACGGAGTGAATGCCGGCTGGGCCGGTATCAGAGTACCTTACGAGGAGCTTTCAAAATACTTTGAGATAGCGGACCCGAACTATACCGATGGCACATATACAGTCAGCAATGGAGACAAGAGAGCAGAAGTGTTCTATATCAACGGAAGGAAAGAGTCCATGGAGGATGCCCTGTATGTGTTCCTCAACGGATGGAGCTGCCTCAAGTTCAACAATGTGCCTCACGGACAGTCAAGCGGGGATTTTGCCTCCACAGCCCAGACAAAGGCATACAGTGACATCGACTATCCGATGATAAGGCTCGGCGAGATCTACCTCATCTATGCGGAAGCCTGCATGGAACTCGGAGATGCTTCTCCTGCCATGCGGTACATTCAGGAACTCAGCGCAAGGGCAGGTGTGAGTGCCCCTTCAAGCATCACTCAGGACTGGCTCGTCGCAGAGAGATTCCGCGAGCTTCTCTGGGAGGGACACCGCCGCACGGACCTCATCCGCTACGGCCTGTTCAACTCAAATACGTTCACTTGGACATATAAGGGCGGAGACAACTACAGAGGCCAGGGCTTTGATTCTCACATGAACATATTTGCCATTCCTGCATCCGAACTTGCTTCGAATCCTGAACTTCATCAGAATCCGGGATATGGAGCAGCCGCAGCCGAATAGGCCATATAGAATTATTAACCAACAGAAGAAGATTTATGAAAATATTGAAATATATGACAATGCTGGCTGCGGCGGCCGGAGTGGCCTCCGCCTGTCAGGAACTGGACAAGGCCATGACATATTCTCCTGAGGAGGTCGTGGCTCCCGTCCTGCACGAGCTTCCGACGTCTGTCGTGATCACGTCCGAAAACATGGGCGAAAGCATGGCCTTCGCATGGGATGCGGCCGACTTCGGAGTCCGTACTCAGGTGAATTATTCCATAGAGGCTTCTTTCGGCTCTGACACTGTTGTCGTCCTCACCGGACTTTCAGGCACTTCGTCAGTGCAGACATACGAGATCATCAATTCGGCCCTGGTGTTGTCAGCAGAGGACGGCGGTCTCGGAGTGCCGGCCGATACTCCTTCTGATGTCAACTTCTATGTCAGTGCCACCATCGGTGACACATTCGGCAAATATTATTCAGAGCCGGCTACAGTGAAGATGACCGTTACCGAAGCAGAGAGGACATATCCTATGGTCTATGTGATAGGCGACTTCTGCGGATGGGCCGACGGACAGACCCAGGAGCTCTTCAGCTTCTCGGGCGATGAGGTCACCTATTCCGGTGTCATCGGCTTCAACGGAATGGCATCCAACGGCTTCAAGATCAAAGGCACTGAGACCGGCTGGTCTGATGACTGCAACTGGGGGCTTGACTCAGGTGCCGAGGCTCCGGAGCCTGAGGCAACTTCAATTCAGCTGATAACCTCAGGAGGCTCTTCAAACATCTCCAATGTATATTCACATGAATATTACCGCTTCACTTTCGACCGCAGCTCTCTCATACTGACCACCGACCTGTCATTCGATCAGATAGGAGCCATCGGAGACTTCAATGACTGGGGCAGCGATGTCGTGCTGAACTTCGACACCGAGACCCAGAGGTTCTGGGCCGACATCGAGTTCCCTGCAGAGGGACGCTTCAAGATCCGCAAGGATGCTGACTGGGGTGTGTCATGGGGCGCAGCCGATGGAAGCATTGCCGCTACGGAAGGAGTCTTTGACGGAGGCAACGACATAACTGCCCCTGCAGGCAACTACCGTCTGTATGTCAACTTCAACGACCCGTCCAACATGACATGGGAACTTGTGGCTGAAGACTACGGGCTTTGATGACAAGACGGGAGCGGATGGGACGCGGTCCTTTCGGGGCTTTTGGCCCGTCCGCTCTCTCATGAGCCGGAACTCCTGTTCCGGAATATGTCGGGACGGCTTTCCGCGCCTGTCTCGCAGAATACTGAAGGGGCCTGACTTTCATATCTAAGTCGGCCCCTATTTAAAAAAAGGGGATTGAATGAATATGAGAAGACATGCTTTCTTTATCATTGCGGCGGCAATCTTTGCGGCAATGTTCTCTTCGGCGGTGTTCACTTCCTGCGAGAAGGAACCGGATGCCCAGACGGGACATTCTCTGGCCGTGACGCCTTCCGAGCTTGAGTTCACTCTTGACGAGGGGAAAGCCATGCTGGAGGTGAGGACTGACGCCGGCTCGTGGACGCTGGCTGTTAGTGAGGGCGCGGAGGACTGGTGTGTGCCCGAGCGCACTTCCGGCAAGACTTCCACTTCGTTTTATGTGTCGGTGACGGAGAATGCCGGAGAGGCCCGCTCTGCCGTGCTGACTTTCACCGCTCCGGACTGCAGCCCTGTTGAGGTCGCCGTCAGGCAGGAGGGAATCGGACTGGAGGTCTCTCCTGACGAGTGGGATGGAGTCAAGAGAGGCAACATCACCTATCAGGCTCTCATCTACAGCTTTGCGGACGGAGATGGAGACGGCGTCGGAGACCTCACAGGTCTGAAGAACCGTCTCGACTATCTTGACGGCCTCGGAGTGTCGGCCATCTGGCTTTCTCCGATTCATCCGTCTTCTTCATATCACGGATATGATGTGATTGACTATTCCGCCGTCAATCCGGACTTCGGAACGGAGACGGATCTGCAGTCGTTCATCGACGCGGCGCACGAGAGGGACATCAAGGTGTATCTGGACTATGTCCTCAACCACACCTCCAAGGACTGCGAATGGTTCATCGATGCAAAGAAGTCCGAGACCAGCGAGTACCGCGACTATTACATATTCTCCAAGAATCCTCAGCAGGACATAATCGACGGCAGAATTGCCCAGATTGCCACAGAGGGTTCGGCAGGATATGTGAGCGGACAATGGTTCCCGACCGGAGAGGAGACCGGAGCTTCCGGCCGAATGAAATTCGTACTTGACTGGGGCGACGGTACAAATCCTGAGATCACCGTGACGCAGACCGATGAGCCTGCGGATGAGCCTGACGACGACGTCTCTGCCGGAGGAAAATATCTGTATTACGGGGAGGAGCAGCTGAGCCGCTTCCAGGACGAGGACGGCGACAATGTGTATGAGCTTGTCCTTGACTTCGACTCCAGCTGGGGCTTTCTCGTGAGGACTTCGGCGACCTCGTGGAATGCCGGAGAAAAATACGGAGCAATTAACAATCAGACGATAATATCATACGGAGAGCCTTTTGACCTGCATCCGAGCACGGCTTCGTTCGATCCGGCCAATGTGCAGTTTTCGATTCCGACCATGTACCATTCGCATTTCAGCACGGACTGGTTTGCCGACCTCAATTATGGTCCGGTGTCCACGGCCGAGACTTCGGACGCCTTCATCGCCATGACAGAGATTGCGGACAAATGGGTCGAGATGGGCGTGGACGGCTTCCGTCTCGACGCTGTGAAGCACATCTATCACAATCAGGCGACCGACGAGAACCCTACTTTCCTGCAGAAGTTCTATGACCGTATGAACCAGACCTACAAGGCCGCCGGAGGAGAAGGCGACTTCTACATGGTAGGCGAGATGCTTGACGAGGCCGCAAATGTAGCCCCTTACTACAAAGGACTTCCGGCTCTTTTCGAGTTCTCCTTCTGGTACAGGCTCAAATGGGCGATACAGAACGGCATAGGCTGCTATTTTCTCAATGATATTCTTAGCTATCAGGCTCTTTATCAGTCTGTAAGGCCTGACTATATCGAGGCTACCAAGCTCTCCAACCATGACGAGGACAGGACCGGCTCGGATCTCGGACAGGATCAGGACAAGATGAAGCTGGCTGCAGCCGTGCTTCTGACCTCGGGCGGAGAACCATATGTCTATCAGGGCGAGGAGCTCGGCTACTGGGGCACAAAGAGCAACGGAGACGAATTTGTGCGTGCTCCTATCATGTGGAACAGGGACGGCTCGGGCCTTGCTGACGGCAGCCTTTCCGATAAGGTGGACATAGCTATGCTCACTTCAGCGATCTCGGTTGAGGCTCAGTCGGAGCGTGCTTCGTCCGTCCTGACCACCTACCGCAACTTTGCAAGGCTCAGAAACACCTATCCGACTCTTGCCGAGGGACAGATGACGAGGCATCCGGTCTATAACGAGACTTGCCAGCAGCAGTCGATAGCCGCATGGTATATGGTCAGCGGCAGCGACAGGATGCTTGTGGTTCATAATTTCGGAGCAGAGGAGCAGACTCTCGCCTTTGAAGACGATCTCTCGCATCCTGTCGGACTTCAGGGCGACGCTTCAGTGGAGACCGCAGGTCCCGGCTCCGTCCTTACCATTTCGGGGTATTCTTCGGTGGTATTCAGGCTCTGAAGGCGGTCATCGCGGCGACCGTAGTGACCGCCTGCTGAGTATGTGATAATTCTGCTGATTATGTAATTATATTATTGATTCATAAGATTAAATCGAGACATGAAAAGATTGCTGACATTTCTCGGCGCGGCCATCGGGGCGGGACTGACGCTCCTGCTGGCGGCCGGGTGTGCCCGCAAGGGGGCTGAGACCGTTCCGGTGCATCCTGAGTGGGCCTATAATTCGGTCATATATGAGATGAATGTGCGACAGTACACTCCGGAGGGGACTTTCGCGGCAGCGGCGCGGGAACTTCCGAGGCTAAAGAAGCTCGGAGTCGACGTCATCTGGCTGATGCCGGTGTATCCGATAGGTCTGGAGCAGAGAAAGGGAACGCTCGGATCATATTATGCCATTTCGGACTATTGCGCCATAAATCCCGAGTTCGGGACAATGGCTGATTTTGACGGATTTCTCGCGCAGGCCCATGAGGCCGGCTTCAAGGTGATTCTGGACTGGGTGGCCAACCACACTTCTCCGGACGCCGTCTGGGAGTCGCAGAAGCCTGCGGACTGGTATGTGAGGGATTCGCTCGGCAATACCGTCACGCAGTATGACTGGACCGACATTGCCGAACTGAACTATGACAGCCGCGAGATGCGCGACGAGATGCGCAGTTCCATGCGGTTCTGGCTCGACAGGGGAGTGGACGGCTTCCGCTGCGACATGGCGTGTGAAGTGCCGGTGGACTTCTGGCGCGAGACCCTGCCTGCACTCAGGGCTGAATATCCAGGGACATATTATCTGGCTGAAGGAGAGAATCCGGAGCTGCATACGGATGCCTTCGACGCTTCATACGCATGGGAACTCCATCACCTGCTCAATGACATCGCTCAGGGCAAAAAATCCGTTTCTGACCTTAAATCATATATTGCAAAAGATGCGGCAGGCGTCCCTGCAGAGGCTTTCCGGCTGATGTTCACATCCAACCATGACGAGAATTCGTGGGCAGGGACGGAGTTCGAGCGTATGGGAGAGGCAGCTGATGTAATGGCTCTGCTTACCTTTGTGCTCCCGTCAGGCCAGCCACTCATCTACACCGGGCAGGAAATCGGATATGACCACCGTTTTGAATTCTTTGAAAAGGACCCTGTACCGGCATGGGAGTGGAATGCCCGTTCCGATTTTTACAGGAGTCTTGTGGATCTGCGTCATGCCCATCCGGCTCTTGCTGCCGGTGAAAAGGGCGGAAAGGCCGACTGGCTTGCCCCTGAGGTTCATGAAGGACCGGCAGAGAATCTCCTTGTGTTCAGCCGGACTGTTTCTGCAGAAGAAAGTCTGACTTCCACTGCGGACGAGGTGATTGTCATTGCCAATCTCGGCGACGGGCCTGTCACATTGTCGCTGCCTTTCAGCGGCTCCCGTAAGGAATATTTTTCCGGAAAGACATATGGCGGAGGCGACAGGGTCACCATTGCCCCGTGGGGCTGGATGGTATTCTGAAAATTTTTAACTTTACAACAGATATGCATTTAAGGAATATATTTATGGCAATGGCTTTTGCCGGGCTTGCTTCCTGTGCGGGAGGCCCGGCTTTTGACCCGGCTTCTGTCGGGGATGCGGGGGAGCGTGTGGCCCGTGTGGAGCCTCTTTCGTGGTGGACAGGGATGAAGACTCCTCTGCAGCTTCTGGTCGGAGGCGAGGGCATCTCTCAGTATGATGTCCGCATCGAGGGCGGAAATGGTGTTGAGGTGAAGGCTGTCCACAAGGCCGACAGCCCGAATTATTGTTTCGTGGATGTTGCTGTCGCGGAAAAGGCCGCCCCGGGCACATATTGGCTTGTGTTCAGCAAGGACGGGGAATCTTTCAAATATCCGTATGAGATAGCCGCCCGTGCAGAGGGCTCCGCTTCCCGCAAGAGCTTCACGACCGCCGACATGATCTATCTCATCATGCCGGACCGCTTCGCCAACGGCGACCCGTCCAATGACGCCACTCCGGACACGGCGGAGAAGCCTGCCCGCGATGAGTTCTTCGGCCGTCACGGAGGGGACATCCAGGGCATCATCGACCATCTGGACTATATAGCCGACCTTGGCGCCACTGCCATCTGGAACACCCCTCTGCTTCTGGACAATGAACCTGAAGGCTCGTATCATGGCTATGCCTGCGCTGACTATTACCATATCGACCCCCGTTTCGGCTCCAACGGGCTTTACCGGGAGTTTGTGGACAAGGCTCACGGCAAGGGACTGAAGGTTATAATGGACATAGTCACAAACCATTGCGGTACCGCCCATTGGTGGATGAATGACCTGCCTTTCAAGGATTGGGTACATGTGTTCCCGGAATATACGGGGACAAATGTATGCTTTTCCACCAATATGGACCCGAATGCCTCGAAGTATGACCTAAATCTTCAGGAGAGCGGCTGGTTCGTGCCTTCAATGCCGGACATGAACCTGGACAATCCTTATGTCCTGCAGTATTTCAAGCAGTGGGCAGTGTGGTGGATAGAATATGCCGGGCTGGACGGGTTCAGGGTCGACACCTATCCTTACAATGAGAAAGGGCCTATGAGCGAATGGTGCGCAGCCGTCCTGAACGAGTATCCGGACTTCAATATCGTCGGTGAGTGCTGGACATCGTCCATCCCGCAGCTCGCCTACTGGCAGGGAGGAAACGCCAACAAGGACGGCTTCGACTCTCACCTTCCTTCCATCATGGACTTCCCTTTGCAGGAAGCCATCTGGCGTGCAGTGCCGACCGATTCCCAGGCCTGGGGCGAGGGCATGACAAGGGTCTATGACTGCCTTTCACATGATTTCGTATATCATGACCTGTCGAAGATGATGATTTTCCCAGGCAACCACGACACCGACCGCATCGGCGATGTGCTGAAGCACAATCCTGACCGCCACAAGATAGTCATGACCATGATGGCCACAATGCGCGGCATTCCGCAGATATTCTATGGCGACGAGATGATGTTCGTATCGAAGGACAGGTCCCAGGGCCACGGCGGCCTGCGTGTGGACTTCCCCGGCGGATGGGCCGGTGATGCCGTCAACCTTTTCACTCCGGAAGGCCGTGCGTCTGCCCTCACAGCCACTGACGGGAAGCCTGTTCCTGAAGGACAGCTGGCTGATCTGCACGATTTCACCCGCAGGCTCTTCCAGTGGAGGAAGGACAAGAAAGTCATCCATGACGGCAAGACCATGCATTTTCTGTCAAGGGACAATACCTACGGCTATTTCCGCTATGACGACACCGATGCCGTGTTTGTCTTCATCAACAATTCCCGCGGCAAGAAGCATGTGCCGTGGTCGCATTATGCCGAGATAGCCGACGGTCTGCATGACGGCCGCAATGTGCTCACCGGCGAGGCTGTTGAGATCACGGATTCGACCAGTGTCGGTCCGCGCCAGGTGCTTGTCGTGGAATACAAGAGATAAGAATATAATACAGACAATCACTGAATTTTATGAAAAAGATACTGATGCTTGTTACAGCCTTTGCGTCCGCAGCCGCACTTTCGGCTCAGGATGCCGTTCCTGCAGGAGTGCAGACTCTTTCTTCTCCTGACGGGGACCTTTCCCTCAAATTCACTGTCACGGAAAGGGGAGAGCCTTGTTATTGGCTCGACTATAAGGACAGGAATGCCATTCTGCCGAGTACGATGGGATTTGAACTCAGGGGCAAGCAGCCCGTGCTTGAGTTCGGGGAGGAGATAGAGAGGGGAAGTGTGGGGGAGCCTGTTTCCCTTTATGACGGTTTCCGTCTTGAGTCAGTGGCCCGCAATACCTATGACGGTACATGGACTCCGGTCTGGGGCGAGGAGTCGCAGATCCGTGACCACTACAATGAAATGGCTGTGTCCTTGAAGCAGGCCGGTACCGGCTATGAGATGGTTGTCCGTTTCCGTCTCTATGATGACGGTCTGGGATTCAGATATGAATTCCCGATGCAGGAGAGCCTGAGCTATTTCGTCATCAAGGAGGAGCTCACCCGCTTTGCCATGACAGGAGACCACAAGGCCTTCTGGATTCCGGGGGACTATGACACCCAGGAGTATGACTATGTGGAGTCAAGGCTGTCTGAAATCCGTGGCCTGATGCCTTCCGCAGTCACTCCGAATTCCTCCCAGACACCGTTCTCGCCTACGGGTGTGCAGACTTCACTGCAGATGAAGACCGATGACGGCCTCTATATAAACATTCATGAGGCAGCCCTGGTCGACTATTCATGCATGCATCTAGACCTTGATGACGAAGATTTTGTGTTCACATCGCATCTTACCCCTGACGCCCAGGGCTGGAAAGGCTATATGCAGACCCCTTGCAAGACCCCGTGGAGGACTGTCATGGTGACTGACGATGCCCGTGAAATCCTTGCATCGAGGCTGATCCTGAATCTGAACGAGCCGTGTGCATACGAAGATGTCTCCTGGATCAGACCGGTGAAATATATGGGAGTATGGTGGGAAATGATCACCGGAAAGAGCGACTGGGCATATACCGCAGACTATCCTTCCGTAAAGCTTGACGGCATTGACTATGCCTCCTCAAAGCCTACGGGACGCCATGCCGCCAACAATGAAAATGTGAGGAAATACATAGACTTCGCCTCTGAGAACGGCTTTGACCAGCTTCTCATAGAGGGCTGGAATGTGGGCTGGGAAGACTGGTTCGGCAACAGCAAGGACTATGTATTCGATTTCGTCACCCCATATCCGGACTTCGACATTAAGGCCCTGAACGACTATGCCCATTCCAAGGGGATGCGCCTGATGATGCACCATGAGACCTCCTCCTCAGTACGCAACTACGAACGGCATATTGATGCAGGATATGCCCTCATGGACAAATACGGCTACAATTCAGTGAAAAGCGGATATGTGGGAGACATAATCCCGCGCGGAGAACATCATTACGGGCAATGGATGAACAACCATTACCTTTACGCCGTCAAGAAGGCAGCCGAACATAAAATAATGGTGAATGCGCACGAGGCCGTGCGTCCGACGGGACTTTGCAGGACATACCCTAACCTCATCGGCAACGAATCTGCAAGGGGTACAGAGTATCAGGCCTTCGGAGGAACGAAGCCGCACCACGTTACCATTCTTCCGTTCACAAGGCTTCAGGGCGGTCCGATGGACTATACGCCGGGAATTTTCATGATGGATGTGGAGAAACTGAATCCTGAAAATCATTCCCATGTGAATTCGACGCTCGCAAACCAGCTGGCCCTCTACGTGACGATGTATTCTCCACTTCAGATGGCGGCAGACCTTCCGGAACATTATCAGGCTCATTTGGACGCGTTCAGGTTCATCGAGGACGTGGCCGTGGACTGGTCGGAGAGCCGCTATCTTCTGGCCGAGCCGGGCGACTACATCGTGATTGCCCGCAAGGCAAAGGATGTGACGGGGGATGCCGATGCCCCTGAATACGCAGTGAAGGCTTCCGGCCAGTGGTTCGTGGGCGGAGTCACCGATGAGAATGCCCGCACTCTTGAAGTCGTCTTCGATTTCCTTGAGCCGGGCAAGAAGTACGAAGCTACGATCTACGCCGATGCCAAGGATGCCGACTACAGGACCAATCCTGAGGCCTATGTGATTTCCACAAAGAAAGTCACTTCGAAATCCACCCTCAAGATGTATATGGCTCCGGGCGGAGGCTTCGCCATTTCCCTCAAGGAAATAAAATAGTGTCTTCCACTCGCTTTGCTCGGGATGACTCCTTATGATCCCCGGACTGTCGTCATCATTGCGGCAGTCCGGGGTATTTTTTTTGTTTTTGGGATCTGTATTTTTCGTCCTTATTTTTCTGTCATTGTCAGGAATAAAATTGAATTATTAAAAATATCATCTATCTTTGCGACCGGATTAAAGAGGAAACAATAACTGACGATTTATGGAAATCAAAGAGAAATTCAAGGACGGCGCGTGGAGCCGCGGTATTGACGTGTCTGACTTCGTGTACAGGAACATTACCCCCTACACCGGAGACGCATCATTCCTCTGCGGACCGTCTGAAAGGACGAAAAAGCTGTGGAACGAATGTCTTGCCGCACTTGACGAAGAAAGGAAGAACAACGGAGTGCGTTCAATCGACGCAAAGACCATATCGACCATAACATCACACAAGGCCGGGTATATTGACAGGGAATCCGAGCTGATTGTCGGTCTCCAGACAGACGAACTTCTCAAAAGGGCCATCAAGCCTTTCGGCGGCTACAAGGTGGTGGAGAAGGCCTGCAAGGAAAACGGCATCGAGATTGATCCGAAAGTAAAGGAGATTTTCACGCATTACCGCAAGACCCACAATGACGGAGTGTTCGATGTCTATACGGAGGAAATCAGAAGATTCAGGTCCCTCGGCTTCCTGACCGGGCTTCCTGACAATTATTCCAGAGGCCGCATCATCGGTGACTACAGGAGGCTTGCCCTCTATGGGGCGGACAGGCTTATCGAGGCGAAGAAAGATGACCTCAGCAGGCTTACAGGCCCGATGACAGAAGCAAGGATAAGGCTGCGAGAGGAAGTGTCTGAGCAGATCAGGGCGCTCAATGAGATCAAGGTGATGGGCAGCTATTACGATCTCGACCTCAGCAGGCCGGCCCTCAACGCCCGAGAGGCCGTGCAGTGGGTATATATGGCCTATCTTGCAGCCGTCAAGGAGCAGGACGGGGCGGCCATGTCGCTCGGCAATGTGTCATCCTTCCTTGACATATACATCCAGTATGACCTTGACCACGGGCTCATAGACGAGAGCTATGCGCAGGAGCTCATCGACCAGTTTGTCATGAAGCTCAGGATGGTAAGGCATCTCAGGATGCAGTCCTACAATGATATTTTTGCGGGCGACCCTACCTGGGTGACCGAGTCCATCGGAGGCAGGTTCAATGACGGAAAGGTGAAGGTCACCAAGACTTCATTCCGCTTCCTCCAGACCCTGTACAACCTCGGGCCGGCACCGGAGCCGAACATGACTGTGCTCTGGAGCCCGGAACTTCCGGAGGGCTTCAAGGAGTTCTGTGCGAAGGTGTCCGTGGACACAAGCTCCGTGCAGTATGAAAACGACGACCTTATGCGCCATGTCCGCAGCTGCGACGACTACGGCATTGCCTGCTGCGTGTCATATCAAGCCATCGGAAAGGCCATCCAGTTCTTCGGGGCTCGCGCCAACCTCGCCAAGGCCCTCCTCCTCGCCATCAACGGAGGCCGCTGCGAAAACACCGGCACCCTCATGGTGGAAGGCATCGAGCCTCTCAAGAGCGATGTGCTTGACTTTGAGGAAGTGCTCACCAATTATAAGAAGGTGCTTCATGAAGTGGCCAGGGTCTACAACGAGGCCATGAACATCATCCACTACATGCATGACAAATACGACTATGAGCGCTCACAGATGGCATTCATAGACACTGACCCTGAAATCAATCTTGCATACGGCGTGGCAGGGCTTTCAATCGCTGTGGATTCCCTCTCCGCCATAAAGTATGCAAAGGTGACAGCCCACCGCAATGCTGACGGGCTCACTGACGGATTCGACATCCAGGGCGAATATCCATGCTTCGGCAACGATGATGACAAGGTGGATTCCCTTGCCGTGGATCTCGTGCACTTTTTCAGCAAGGAGCTTTCCAAGCTTCCGATATACAAGAATGCATTGCCGACCCTCTCTCTCCTCACCATCACTTCAAATGTGATGTACGGCAAGAAGACAGGAGCCACTCCTGACGGAAGGGCAAAGGGCGTCGCCTTCGCTCCGGGTGCCAACCCTATGCACGGCCGCGACTGTCACGGTGCCATTGCATCCCTCAGCTCCGTTGCCAAGCTCGACTACCATGACGCCATGGACGGCATAAGCAACACCTTCTCCATAGTGCCGAAGTCACTCGGCCCTACTTCCGAGGAAAGGGTGGATAACCTTGTCACCATGATGGACGGCTATTTCTCCAAGGGAGCACATCACCTTAATGTGAATGTCCTCAACCGTGAAATGCTTGAAGATGCAATGGAGCATCCTGAGAACTATCCTCAGCTCACCATCCGTGTGTCGGGGTATGCGGTGAACTTCACGAAGCTCAGCAGGGAGCATCAGCTGGAAGTGATTGCCCGTACATTCCACAACAGCCTATAAAATTTAAAACAGGGCGGATAACGGCGTTGTGCTTGTCTTCCGGTCCTCACAACCGGAAGGTTGCTCCGGTCCTCGGAGCTGCGCACGCCTTGTTCTCCACCCTGTTTTGGAAATTTTACATATTCAAAAAAAGTACCCCGCCAGAAGTCATCCAGGACGCAGTCGAGGAATCTGCTATAACAGGCAGGAACGACAACAAGGGGTATTTGGGGGATAATCATAATGTTAGTCCGATGAAATATATTTCCTCGGACAACCGCTATAGGAGCAGGACTAGTCCTGCGACAGTCCTCCCGGAGAGGGAGGAATAAGGAGGGTGACGCCCCTTGACAAGGGGCTGTCGCGAAGCGACTGGGGATTAAGACAAATGGATTTCGAAGAAATCCTTAACGACGGTTCGACGAATTCCTTGGGAGCGAGCATTATAAATTCGTCGAACCGACGTTAATTATATGAAGTTGAAAGTACATTCATACGAATCGATGGGGACTTACGATGGGCCGGGACTCCGGCTCGTCGTTTTTTTGCAGGGCTGCCCTTTCAGATGCCTGTATTGTGCCAATCCGGACACCATCCCGTACGAAGGCGGCAAGGAAACCGACCCGGAGGAGATTCTCCGAATGGCAGTCAGCCAAAAGCCGTTTTTCGGGAAACGCGGCGGGGTCACATTCTCCGGCGGCGAGCCCACAGTCCAGGCGAAAGCTCTTGTCCCCCTTGTCCATCAGCTGCACGGCCAGGGCATAAATGTATGCCTTGACTCCAACGTCGGCATCTGGAACAGCGACGTGGAAGAGCTCCTTTCCATCGTTGACCTTGTCCTCCTTGATGTCAAGGAATTCAACCCCGAAAGGCACCAGTCCCTCACCGGCCGCAGCAATCATCAGACCCTGAAGACCGCCGCCTGGCTGGAGGAGCATAGCAGGCCGTTCTGGCTCCGCTATGTCCTTGTTCCCGGCTACAGTGACTTCGAGGAAGACATCCGTGCCCTCGGCGAGCATTTCAGGACCTATAAGATGCTGCAGCGCGTCGAAATCCTCCCGTACCACACCCTCGGCGTCAACAAATATGCCTCCCTCGGCCAGGAATACCCCTTGAAATCCGTCCCCCTCAACACCAAAGCCCAGCTTTCAAGCGCCGAAGCCCTCTTCCGTGAATATTTCCCCTTCGTTGTCCTGAACTGACAGGTTCGTGTCTGGTTCATGGACTGATTTTTACTGAGCTTTACTTGAAGGCAATGTGTATGGAGAAAGGAGGCGGGCCGAAAGGGAATTGGACCGCACTCCTTTCCCGGAGGTGCATATGGGCACCTCTTCAGCATTGAGGGGCGGATGTCATTCGCCACGCTCTTCGATTACGAGCTTGTTGGCGACGACTTCGTAGGACTGGCGTTCGACGCCGTCGCTGCCGGTGTACTTGGAGCTTTTGAGGCGGCCGCAGACATAGACAGGGCAGCCTTTGGTGATGAGGCTGAAGTCGGGCATGCCCTTGGTGTTCCATGCTACCACATTGTGCCAGGTGGTTTCGACCACGGCTTCGCCGTCGCGGTTCTTGTAAAGGAAATTGGTGGCGAGGGAGAACCTTGCGACCTGGCCGGAGCCTGCGGCCGAAATGCGGATGTTGCCGACATTTCCCCTCAATTCGATTCTGTTCAACTGTTCCATAGTAAATGCTTTTTGTTCGGTTTCTTCCCGCATGTCGTGCGCACTTCTGCTGGGCATTGGCAAAGTAAGGCAAAATAATCAGCATATTATGCGGGATATTTCTCGGAAAATGCAGGTATTTCTGTTTTTTGTGCAGGATTTTTCTTTTTCTTTTGAAAACATGATTTTTTTATATGGATGACAATTCATTTGGAGGTCTGAAGCCGGGCATGAAAATTTATTTTTACGAAATGCGGAGCGGTATGGAACGGTGTAAAAAAGAGAAAAAACATACATTTTTGTGTGGGGATTGCAAAAAAGAGAAAAAGTTTTCCGGAAGCTGGAAGATTCCGCCACATTTATTTGCATAAGGGCCGGGCTTTGTGCACATTTGGGCAAACCAAAGACGATGCCATGAGATATAACACGGAAGAAGAACACAAGGCGGTTGCCTGCCTTGAATGCGGGGATGAGATCAAGTATGGACGGCCTGACAAGAAGTTCTGCTGTGAAAGCTGCAAGAACAGGTACAACAACAGGAAATCCAGGAACAGCAGGGTCACGAAGCTCAAGGTGATAAATTCCCTTGAGCGGAACCACGGGATATTGGACAGGATGCTGAAGCTCGGGATGGATTCGATGGACCTTGTGGAGCTGAAGCATCTCGGATTTGACACGGACTATGTGACCTCGTACCGGAAGATACGCAGGCATGACGAATTCTGCTGTTTTGACATAAGGTTCATCCTCACACCTACAAGGATATGTTCGGTTTCAAGGATCCCTTGCTCCCTTGACCCCGGCAATTCAGTAAAAAATTCCGTAAATTCGCATCCGGAACATAAAGGGAACAAATGATGAATGACAAAAATCCATTGCTGGAGGTGTCCCGATGTCCTTACGGGGCACCACAGTTCGACAAGATAAGGAACGGCCATTATATGCCGGCATTCAGGGAGGCGCTGAAGGAAGCACGGGCAGAGGTTGACGCCATTGCGGATGACCCTTCGGAGCCGACATTTGAGAATACCATTGAACGGCTGGAGTATAGCGGGCGTACATTGGACAGGGTGTCGGGCATATTCTTCAATCTTCTGGAGGCGGAGTCGGATGATGAGATGCAGAAGATTGCGGAGGAGGTTTCCCCGCTTCTGACAGAGCATTCGATGTATGTGTCGTTGAACAGCAGGCTTTTCGAGAGGGTCAGGAAGGTGTATGACAAGAAGGAAAGCCTGAGGCTGGACAAGGAGGCTGCGATGCTGCTGGAAGACACCTACAAGTCCTTCATACGCAACGGGGCGGCCCTTTCCGATGAAGACAAGAAGACATACGGGAAATATGCCGAGGAGCTTTCCCTGCTTTCTCTCCGTTTCGGGAAGAATGTCCTTGATGCTACCAATGCATACATGCTCAGGATAACGGACAGGTCAAGGCTGGAGGGGCTTCCGGACTATGTGTTGGAGACGGGAGCGGCGGCTGCAAAGGAAAAAGGTGTGGACGGCTGGGTCTTCACCCTGGAATATCCGAGCTACAGTCCTTTCATGAAATATTGCCGGGACAGGGAGCTGCGCAGGGAAATGTATATGGCCTACAGCACAAGGGGCGCATCAGGTGAGTACGACAACAGGCAGACGGTCAAAAGAATCACCTGGCTGCGCATGAAGATGGCTGAATTGCTCGGCTACGGGACATACGCCGACTATGCGCTGGAGGAACGGATGGCAAAGACATCCGCTGCGGTGGACTCTTTCCTTTCGGGGCTGCTGGGAAGGACGCTGCCGTTCGCCCGGGTGGAGGTTGACAGACTGTTCAGCTTTGCAAAGGAAAACGGATTCACGGGCAGCAGGCTCCAGCCATGGGACTTCCCTTATTGGGCGGAACGATATCAGGAGACGGAATTTTCTCTGAACGAGGAACTTCTGAAGCCGTATTTCCGGCTTGAGAACTGCATTGATGCGGTGCTGGGTCTTGCAGGGACACTGTATGGGCTGAGGTTTGAGGAAAGGCAGGACATTCCTGCCTATCATAAGGATGTGAAGGTCTTTGACGTGACTGATGAGACAGGCAGGCATCTGGCTCTTTTCTATGCCGACTTCTTCCCGCGTCCGGGCAAGAGGGGAGGGGCATGGATGACCGAGTTCCGTGGGCAGGGCGTCTTGAACGGCGTGGAGGAACGCCCTTTCATAAGCATAGTCACCAATTTCACGAAGCCGGGGAAGGATTCCCCGTCGCTCCTGACACATTCGGAACTTGTCACTTTCCTTCATGAATTCGGACATGCCCTCCACGGCATCATGGCGGAGGGCCGTTATCCTTCGCTCACCGGGACCAATGTGGCGAGGGATTTTGTGGAACTTCCGTCGCAGATAATGGAGAACTGGGCATACGAGCCTGAATATCTGGATTCGTTCGCAAAGGACTGGCGGACCGGGGAGCCGATTCCGCATGACCTCGTGAAAAAGATTGTGGATGCGCAGAATTATCTTGCCGGGTATTATCAGGTGCGCCAGCTCCAGTTCGGTATCCTTGACATGGCCTGGAATACGCTAAAGACCCTTCCTGAAGAAGATGTGGAGGCGTTCGAGCGCAGGGTGCTGGAGCCGTCTTCAGTGCTGCCGAAGGCTGAGGGAACCATCATCTCGACATCGTTCAACCACATCTTTTCCGGTGGCTATGCTGCAGGATATTATTCCTATAAATGGGCGGAGGCTCTTGAAGCCGATGCATTCTCGCTTTTCAAGGAGAAAGGGATATTCAGCCGGGAGGTCGCGGGCTCATTCAGGGAGAACATCCTTTCAAAGGGCGGTTCGGAAGATGCAGCGGTCCTGTACCGCAGGTTCAGGGGCAGGGATCCGGAGCCTGAGGCTCTGATGAGGAAGCTGGGACTGACAGGCAGGCCTTCGTAACGGTAAAATACACACAGGCTGCAACATTTTGTGCCGTCTTTCTGTCTTATATAAGCAATGCCAATTACAGGCATTGCAGGGAACTGATTGACTGGATGGCGTGATCCGTAACGGTACCTTTGATTGCGCTTCAGGATAAGGATATTTTGTATATAATCACAAAACAGATAAAAATTGATATGAAAACTGTTGTTCTTATTGCGGCCGCGTGCGCCGTATGCCTTAATGTGTCTGGCTGCTCTGCCGGAGAAAAGCTATCGGGAATAAAAGAGACGAAAGGTTATGCAGTAGAGCCGGACTATGCTTCGCTGGATATTTCCAATGCCATGGAGGTTTCTTTTTCCGAGACGGCGGATTCTGTCTATGTGACGGCAGATGAGTCGGTCATTGACTATGTGAGAGTGGAGAGAAACAGGAATGAACTCTGCCTGTATATCAAGTTCCCGGCACAATTCAGGAACTGGAATTATGGTGATGTCACTGTCGTGTTGCCTTACAGCACTTCCCTTGAAAGAGTAGATGTCAGCGGGGCAAGTTCATTGACTTCCGGAAGGGTATTCGAAGCGGAGCAATTTGCGGTTGATGTCACCGGTGCCTCTGATTTTGATGCGGCGGTGCATGCGGACAAGGTGTCTGTTTCAGGTTCAGGCGCCTCATCCATTTCTTGCGAAGTGGAAGCTTCATCTCTTGACATTGACCTTTCCGGCGCTTCTGATGCAAGGCTTTCCGGCAGGGCAGGGACATGCAGCCTGACTGTATCAGGGGCCTCGTCTCTCAAAGGCATGTCCGACTCCTGGATTGTGACAGACAATACTTCATGCGACATTTCCGGAGCCAGCAGTGCCCGCATAATATGCAACAAGTCGCTTTCCGGGGAAGTGTCAGGGGCATCCACCCTTATCTATTCAGGAGACGCGGAGAGTGATGTCCATGTGTCAGGTGCCTCTTCGGTGAAAAAGAGGTAGAACATAAAATGAGGCGGGTCAAAAAAGATTTGATAGGGGATGGCTTTCATTTTTGAGCCATCCCCTTTGTGTCATTTATTTCGGTGCAATCTTGTACAGGAATCCCGCCACTATTGCAAAGAGTATGTTCGGGACCCATAGGGCGATGCCTGGAGGCAGGAAATCAGTGTAGACGAACATCTGGCTGAACTTCAGGAAGAGGATGTAGGAGAAGCTCAGCGCAATGCCGATGCCGATGTTCCATCCGATGCCTCCCCGCCGCTTCTTGGATGATAGCGACACTCCCATTATGGTCAGGATGAATGCTGAGAACGGGAGGGCGAACCTGGTGTGCTTCTCGATCAGCGCGACTTTCACATTTTCGTCCCCGCGCATCTTCTGGACTTCTATCATGTTGTTCAGCTCCTTGTAGGATAGAGTCTCCACCGCTCCTTTCTGGATGTACAGGTCGCTCACATTCAGGTCTATGACGGTGTCCAACTGTGCTCCGGTCCTGACCTGGTCGCCAAGTGCAGAGGTGTAGTCCCTGATGAAATATTTCTTCAGCCTCCAGGAGGCGGAGGTGCTGTCCCATGCTGCCGTTTCGGCGGAGAGCTTCGACACGAGCCTGTTTTCCTTCACCTTTTCAAGGGTGAACCTGTAGGCGGTGTTGTTCCATGAGCTGAAGGACTCGATGAACACGAATTCTCCCGGGGCTATCTGGTAATGTATGTTTCTCGCTGTTGTCTTGTTGTGCCCTTTTATGTACTTGCTCTCGAATTCGACCCTTATCTTGTTCGACTGCGGGATGACGAAAAGATTCAGACCTAAGGAGAATATGGCAATGAGGGTTGCGGAGACCATATACGGGACCATCATCCTGTGAAAGCTGATTCCGCATGACAGAATGGCGACTATCTCTGAGTTGGCGGCCATCTTTGAAGTGAAGAAGATGACCGTGATGAACACGAACATGGGACTGAACATGTTCATGAAATATGGGATGAAGTTGAGATAGTAGTCGAATATGATGGCCTTCAGCGGGGCTTCCTTGCTGACGAAGTCGTCAATCTTCTCGCTGATGTCGAAGATGATCACCACGCCGATGATCAGCAGGAGAGCCACGAAGAAAGTCAGGATGAATTTCTTGATTATGTATATGTCAAGCAGTCTGGGTTTGAGTTCCATTGCCCTTCGGGTTTAAAGTCGTGTCATTACCTTTCTGACGGTTTCTTCTTTCCATGTGCTGAAGTCGCCTGCCTTGATGTGCTTCCTTGCCTCACGGACAAGGTCGAGGTAGAAGGCGAGGTTGTGTTCGCTGGCGATCTGCCCGGCGAAAATTTCCCCCGCCACGAAAAGATGCCTCAGATAGGCCTTGCTGTATGTCCTGTCCACAAATGAGGAGCCTTTCGGGTCAAGCGGAGAGAAATCGTCGGCCCATTTGCGGTTGCGCATGTTCATGATGCCGTCCCATGTGAACAGCATCCCGTTCCTGCCGTTGCGCGTAGGCATCACGCAGTCGAACATGTCCACCCCTCTGGCAATTCCTTCAAGGATGTTGGCCGGAGTGCCCACTCCCATGAGATACCTCGGCCTGTCATCCGGAAGAATAGGACATACCACCTCCAGCATCTCGTACATCTGTTCGGTGGTCTCGCCCACAGACAGCCCTCCTATGGCATAGCCCTCCCTGTCGAAGGATGCCGCATGCTCGGCCGCCTCCCGTCTGAGTTCCGGATAGACGCAGCCCTGCACTATAGGGAAGAATGTCTGTGAATATCCGTACAGGGGTTCGGTGTTGTCGAAATGCCTTATGCACCTCTCCAGCCACGATTTGGTCAGGTCGAGGGATTTCCTTGCATATTCAAATGAGGCGTCACCGGGCGTGCATTCGTCAAGGGCCATGATGATGTCGCCGCCGATGATGCGCTGGGTGTCCACATTGTTTTCGGGAGTGAACACATGCTTAGAGCCGTCGATGTGGGAACGGAATGTGCATCCGTCCGGAGTGAGTTTTCTGATGGGGGAGAGGGAGAAGACCTGGAATCCTCCGCTGTCCGTCAGTATCGGCCTGTCCCAGGAAATGAACCTGTGGAGACCGCCGGCGGCTTTGAGGATTTCCAGTCCGGGCCTGAGGTAGAGATGATATGTGTTGCCGAGAATGATCTCTGCCCCTATGTCTTCCTTCAGATCCCTGTGGTATATCCCCTTGACCGAGCCTACCGTACCGACAGGCATGAATATCGGCGTCTCTATCGTCCCGTGGTCCGTGGTGATGAGCCCGCATCTGGCCGAAGAGCCGCTGTCCGTATGTGTCTTGACGAATTTCATCCTCTATTGTTCCCGTTTTTCACAAAATTTCAAACTTCAAAGATAGTAAGAAAGTATTTAAATTTATGCCGAAAAAAATTGAACAGGTTCTGAAAGTTGAAGAAATACTTGTATCTTTGTTTCCATTGCCGGAAAACCGGCATGTGCCACATAAAAAACAATGTCATGAAAAGCAAATCCGTACGCGTCAGGCTGATCATAATGAACTTCCTCCAGTTTGCCATCTGGGGCGCTTACCTTACCTCTATGGGAAATTATCTCGGAAAGGCGGGACTTGGTGAAAACATAGGCTGGTTCTATTCCATGCAGGGCATAGTGTCCATATTCATGCCAGCCCTCATAGGGATTGTGGCGGACAAGCTCATGCCGGCACAGAAGGTCCTGAGCCTGTGTCACGGGATAGCCGGAGTGGCCATGCTGGCGGCCGGATATTATGGGATGACGGCCGGTTCATCTGTGGAATTCGGCGTGCTTTTCCCTCTGTATTCGCTGAGCGTGGCATTTTTCATGCCTACCATCGCATTGTCAAATTCTGTCGCCTATACCATTCTTGAGGACAACGGCTACGATACCGTAAGGGATTTTCCTCCCATCAGGGTATTCGGGACAATCGGATTCATCTGCAGCATGCTCTTCGTGAATTTCATGCGTGATGCCGACGGTGTGCAGTTCCAGTCCACCTACAACCAGTTCCTCACCTCGGGTGCGCTCGGTCTTGTGCTGATGCTTTATGCCTTCACCCTTCCGAACTGTCCTGTCAGGGCGTCGAAAGAGAAGAAAGGCGTTGCCGATGCCCTCGGACTCAAGGCCTTCACCCTGTTCAAGGACAGGAACATGGCAGTATTCTTCATATTTTCCATGATGCTCGGCGTGGCGCTCCAGATCACCAACGGATATGCCAACCCGTTCATTACAAGTTTCAAGGCCATGCCTGAATATGCCGGGGCCTTCGGCGCAGAGAATGCCAATGCCCTCATATCCATATCCCAGGTGTCAGAAACCTTGGGGATTCTGCTTATACCGTTCGTGATGAAAAGGTTCGGCATCAAGAAGGTCATGCTCATAGCCATGGTGGCATGGGTGTTCCGGTTCGGCCTTTTCGGGGCAGGGAATCCCGGGCCGGGTGTATGGATGTTCATCCTTTCAATGATAGTGTACGGTGTGGCGTTCGACTTCTTCAATATCTCCGGCTCCCTTTATGTCAATGACAGGACCACGGAGGACATACGTTCCAGTGCACAAGGGCTGTTCATGCTCATGACCAACGGGATAGGGGCCTCTATCGGGATGATAGGGGCGCAGGCGGTAGTGAACCATTTCACATATCCGACGGAGGTGGACGGCATCATATATACCGTAGGCAACTGGAGTGCAGCATGGTACATCTTTGCCGGCTATGCCCTTGTGGTGGCCGTCCTCTTCGCCCTGATATTCAAGGATCCGGGAGCGGAGAAGACCAAGGTGACGGCTGAAAAATAAGATGGACATAAAAATATCCCCGTCACATCTGTGGCGGGGATATTTTTATGTCCGGTTCTTGTCTGCTATTCCACGAACACGCACCATCCGAACGGGTCTTCGGTTTCGCCGAACTGGATGCCTGTGATCATTTTATAGAGCCGGAGGCTCTTCGGTCCGCATTCGGTCTTAGAGCCGAAAGTATATGATGTCACTTCGTCCGATTCAAGGAAAGGCTTGTCGTCGATCTGATATACAGGGGTGATCACGACTGCCGTGCCGCATTCTCCGGCCTCCTCGAAGCTTGACAGTTCGTCTACCGTGACCTTCCTTCTCTCCACTTCCATCCCGCAGTATCTGGCTGCAGCTTCAAGCGACTTGTTGGTGATGGACGGGAGGATGGAATCCGACAAAGGGGTTATATATGAATTCCCCTTTATGGCGAAGAAATTCGAGGAGTTGAATTCGTCTATGTACTTCTTTTCTGCCGGATCAAGATAAAGGACAGCCTTGTAGCCCTGCTTGTGGGCAAGGTTGTAGGAGTAGAGGGACGCCGCATAGTTTCCGCCGAGCTTGTAGCAGCCGCATCCGTTTGGCGCAGCCCTGTCGTAGTTCCTGGCGATGACCACATTTATAGGTTCGAGATTGCCTCCCGTGTATGCGCCCACAGGAGAGCACAGCATCATGAACATGCAGTCCTTTGAGGAATTCACTCCGAGCTGCGGATTGATGCCTATCAGGGTAGGCCTCAGATAAAGGGAAGCATGAGTGCCGTACGGAGGCAGGAAATCAATGTTCTCCTTCACTGCCCGTATGCACATCTCTATGAACATTTCCGTGGACGGGGCTTTTATGCCGAGGAATTTTGCCGACCTCTGCAGCCTGGCCGCATTCTCGTCCGGCCTGAATATGCGTACCTTGCCGTCCTTGCCTCTGAAGGCTTTCAGCCCTTCGAAGCATTCGATGCTGTAGTGCAGTGCGCCTGCAAATGAACTGATCCTGATGTCGTCATCGGTGAAGCTTTCCACTTCTCCCCATTTGCCGTCCCTGAAGGTGCAGCGGAGGATGGTGTTCGTCTTTGTGTAGGAAAATGTGAGTCTGCTCCAGTCTATATTTGCCATGGCATTTGTATTAAATCAGTATTTCAAAAAGTTTGTTGTTCTCGTTGATGTATTCGTATGTGATGTGATGAGCCTCCATCCTGTTTATCAGCGCATGATAGTCTTCCTTGGAGGACACCTCTATGCCGATGAGGGCGGGTCCTTCCTCCTTGTTGGTCTTTTTGATGTACTGGATGTAGACAAGGTCGTCTGTCGGCCCTATCACATCCCTTACGAAAGTGAGGATGGCCCCCGCCTTCTGAGGGAAGTTCACTATGAAATAGTGCTTAAGACCTTCAAAGAGCAGGGATTTTTCCCGGATTTCCTCCATTCTGGTGATGTCGTTGTTGCTGCCGCTGACGATGCATCCCACCCTCTTGCCTTTGATCTTGTCTGCATAGAATCTCATGGCTGCCACAGAAAGCGCTCCTGCCGGCTCGACGACTATCGCGCTCTTGTTGTACATGTCTATGATGGTGGAACATACGGCTCCTTCCGGCACGGGGATGATGTCATCCAGAATCTGGCGGCAGATTTCGTATGTGTATTCTCCGGCCTTCTTCACGGCTGCCCCGTCCACAAACTTGTCTATGTGCTCCAGCTCCACGATCTCTCCCTTCTCGATGGCAGTCTTCATGCAGGCGGCTCCTGCCGGCTCTACGCCTATGAGCTTCACATCCGGCCACAACTGTCGCAGGTATGCCCCCACTCCGGATGCCAGTCCTCCTCCTCCGATAGGGATGAAGACATAGTCAAGAGGCTCCTTGCACTGCTGTACCATCTCATATCCTATGGTTCCCTGTCCTTCAATGATCTTGGGGTCATCGAACGGCGGGATGAATGTCTTTCCGCTCTTGCGTGCATAGTCAATGGCTGCATTGTTGGCTGCATCGAAAGTGTCCCCGGTGAGGACAATGTCAATGTATTCCCGTCCGAACATCTTCACCTGCTCTATCTTCTGTTTCGGTGTGGTGGTCGGCATATATATGGAGCCCATTATCTGCAGCTTGTTGCAGGAGAAGGCCACTCCCTGTGCATGGTTGCCGGCGCTCGCGCAGACTATTCCGTATTTCAGGATGTCAGGAGAGAGGGAACGTATCTTGTTGTATGCCCCGCGTATCTTGTAGGATCGTACGATCTGGAGGTCCTCCCTTTTCAGGAACACATCCGCCTGGTATTTTTCCGAAAGATTGTTGTTCCTCATCATCGGTGTCGGCTCGAGAATTTCTCCCAGCACAGTTTCTGCCGTCTCGATGTCACTGACGGCAGGGAAATATTTCTCTTCAGACATTTGGCTTATATTTTTATTGTTTTTATTTCAATAATATACAAAAATATGACTAAAATAATGATTTTCCTAATAAATTTTCAGTTATTTCAGTCCATCATTATCAGAGCCATTGACCTGTGGCTGAATATGAGCTTTACGGTGTCTTCGGAGCTTCTGTTGAGGGTGGCTTTCCACCAGTTGTCGAACACTACGCCGTCTGTGGGCCATTCCAGTCCTTCCGACCGGATACGCAGGGTGCTGTCGGGGGTGAAGATGGAAATTCTGCGGCCTGTCCCGCACTGCAGCTCCACTGTGTCAGTGACAGGGATGATGGTTTCGTGGTCTGAGATGATGTCCACCGTGATTCCTTTGGCTTCGAGATCATAAGACCTTGCATATTCCATGAGCAGGGATACATTCCCTATCGTGTGGTCCGTCCTTGCCCCTGTAGCCCCGAGAATGTGTATTTCCGTCACATCCGGCCATGCGGCAAGCACATGTCTGAACGCCTTTGTCTGGTCGTTGGTTTCCTGATCCGGGTCGTGTATGATGAGGTCGCCGTATGCCTTTCTCTTTCCTGCAGAGATGGAGTCCAGGTCTCCCACCACGGCATCGGGAAGCCTCTTTTCCCCGAATATCTTTTCCGAGGCCCTCATGAACCTGTCGAAGGCCCCGTCGCAGCATACTATGCGGTCCGCGTTGCGGATGACATATCTCGGGTATTCCCGCGAGGGGAACTCCCCGTTGCAGATGATGACGGCTGTCTTACCCATTTTGTTCCATATCAGGACAGGGACCAGCTTTCAGGCTCACGGAAGCCTGCAAGGAAGTCCCTGACATTCATTCTCTTCTTTCCGGCTGTCTGGAGGTCCGTCAGGGATATGGCCCCGTCGGCTGTAGTGACGGCGAGCCAGCTCTTTCCGTCGGAAAGGATGTTGCCGGGAGCCATGCCTTCCTCCGCAGGCTTCCCTGTTCCGGCAAGAAGTGTACCCAGCTGTTCCGGTGTGAGCTTTTCTCCGGCATATATCTTCAGCTGGAGGGTCTTGTCATCCTTGACAAGCTCCGTATAGGCTCCGGGATACGGGCTCAGTCCCCGGATCAGATTGTATATATCCTTCGTCTTCCTGTCCCAGACTATGTGGCAGAGCTCCTTGGTGAGCTTAGGCGCAGGTTTCAGCACCTCATCGCCCTGTATGTAGCTCTTCTGGAACTTGAGCTCGACATGCCCGTCTATTATGGTCTCGACTGTCTGCACGACGGCCTTCGATCCGAGTTCCATGAGCCTGTCATGGAGGTCGCCTGCGGTGTCGGTGTCGGATATCCTGCACTGTTCCCTGAGGATGATGTTTCCGGTGTCCATGCCTTCATCTATCATGAAGGTGGTCACTCCGGAGAAATGTTCCCCGTTGATTATGGCCCAGTTGATAGGAGCCGCGCCCCTGTATTGAGGGAGCAGGGCGGCATGCAGGTTGAAGGTGCCGAGCCTCGGTATTTCCCATACAACCTTCGGGAGCATGCGGAAGGCCACCACCACGAACAGGTCAGGCTTCCATGCCTTCAATGCCGCAATGAATTCCGGGTCTTTCAGCGACACCGGCTGCAGCACAGGAATCCCGTGCTCCACGGCATATTTCTTCACTGCGCTTTCATTGACCTTCAGCCCTCTTCCGCTCGCCTTGTCCGCCACGGTCACGACGCCTGCTATGTGGTATCCCTTGCGGATGAGTTCATCCAGCGGAGCCACAGCGAATTCAGGCGTGCCCATATATACTATCCTTGTTTTCTTTATCCTGGTCATAATCTTCATTTTCAGTTTTGTGAACCATGTCTTCATGCTGTCGGTGCTGAAGATGGACGAGTCATTTATTGCCTTCCAGGTGAGGAAGATGCCTATCGGGAACAGCACATATGACGATATGAAGACTCCGGCGGCGGCAGAGATGGCCCCGTCATTGGCGAGTTTTGTCCCGGAGATGTCTATCACCCAGTACGCCACGAAGAAGAGCACCGAGATGATGGCCGGGGTGCCCAGTCCTCCTTTCCTGATGAGGGCACCGAGCGGTGCGCCGATGAAGAAGAATATGAAGCAGGCTATCGCCACTGCAAACTTCTTCAGCTTTTCCACATCGATTCTCCTGAGAGTGTATGAATAGTAGAATGTTTCCCTGCCGAAAGTGGTGAGGGTGGAGATGTATTCATTGGTCTGTGAAAGTGCCTTCTCGTATGCCCGTATTTCGCTTTCGATGCTGTTCCATTCCCCGAAGCCTTCAAAGCTGAACGGCATGGTGGCTGTCTGGTTCCTGGAAGTGTCAAGCTGCCTGTTGTATAGCAGTGTCGTGCTGCTCTGAAGCCGTTTGACATGCTCCAGCTTCGAGTCAAGGCTGAGGTTGCCGATGGAGTCCTCACCATGCCTGAGCTGCTTGAGGTTCATGGACTTCACCTCGTCGCCGAACCTGGTCTCATCGGACTTCTGGAATGCATAGTTTTCAAGAGGTATCACCATTTCCTGCCGGTCGAACTCCACTTTCTGGAGCTGCAGGGTGGTGTCCCTGTATTTTCTCGTATTGGTTTCCTCGTAGTTGGCCCCGTGGTACAGGATGAAGGTGAGGTAGCTCTTGTCCTTGGACATGTTCATCAGGGCGGAATCCGCCAGGGTAAGGCTTGTGTTCCCCTTGTTGCCGTTGTGGTTGTACACCATCACGTCATGCATCATGCCGCTCTCCTCGTCTCTCGCGTTCACCCTCATTATGTAGCCTTCGATGCCGTCGTAGAATGTCCCGGTCGGAATCTTTATCTCCTCCTTGGTCTTCAGTATGTCATCCCTGAGGGTGAATATCTTGTTGTACGCCACCGGCACAAGATTGTTGGTGGCGAAGAATGTGCCTACGCTTATGATGAACGAGGCTATCATCAGAGGAGTGAGCACCCTTTTGAGGGAGATGCCCGCCGCCTTGATGGCCAGCAGTTCGTTGTTCTCGCCCAGTGTCCCGAGGGTCATCATGGATGAGAGCAGCGTGGCCAGAGGCAGGGAAAGGGGGAGCAGTGTGGCGCATCCCCATCCGAGAAATTCAAGTATGACCTTGATACTCAGTCCTTTCCCGACAAGCTCGTCAATGTAGAGCCACAGGAACTGCATCATGAGAATGAAGACAACGACCAGCAGAACCGCAAAGAACGGCCCTATGAACGACTTGAGTATGAATGAGTCGAGTTTCTTCATCCTTCCGGCGGCATTTCTGTGTGGCTATTTCGTGGCAAGCTCCAGCATGGTGCGGAGGGCTTCACCGAGTCCGGCGCTGTTTTTCCCTCCTGCGGAAGCCAGCCCCGGCTGTCCTCCTCCACCTCCCTGGATGGCCTTTGCGGCTTCCTTTATGTCCTTTGACGCATTATGCCCTGCCTCCACGAGGTCAGGTGAATACATCAGAAGCAGCTGCGGCTTGCCCTCATATTCGAAGGCTCCGGCAACCACCATGTTGGAGGTCTCCTTCTGGAGCATGAAAGCTGCATTCTTCAGCATGACAGGCTCAATGGCAGTGTCAAACACGACGACATTCACCCCGTTCATCTGGCGGCTCTTTTCCATGAGCCCGTTCTTGAGGGCGACTGTCTTCTCCTTCACGACAGCTTCGATTTCCTTCTTGAAGGCTTCGTTCTCCTCGATGAGCTTCCTGATGGATGCGGCGAGGTCAGGAGTATTGTTGAACAGCAGCCTTGCAGCCCTGAACATGTTTTCCATTGCGTCTACGACATCTTCTGCAGCGGATCCTGTGGTGGCCTCGATCCTCCTGACTCCGGCGGCTATGGCAGATTCGGATACAATCTTGAAGAATCCCAGCTGTCCTGTGGCTGCCGCATGCGTTCCTCCGCAGAGCTCCACTGAATCTCCGAATTTCACGATTCTCACCCTGTCGCCGTATTTTTCCCCGAACAGCGCCATGGCTCCCATTGCCTTAGCCTCGTCCATGGTGGCGGACCGGTTTTCCTCCAGAGGGCTGTTGTCCCTGATAAGGCTGTTCACCCGTCTTTCCACAAGGTCTGTCTGTTCGTCGGTCAGCTTCTCGAAGTGTGAGAAGTCGAACCTGAAATAGTCCGGGGAAACAAATGAACCTTTCTGTTCCACATGAGTGCCGAGAATTTCCCTGAGGGCCCTGTGCAGGAGATGTGTCGCTGTATGGTTGTTTTCAATCTTGCGCCTCCTTTCGGCGTCCACATGAAGGGAGAAGGTCCCTGAACAGTCTTCCGGTATCCTTTCCGCAATGTGGATGGTGAGGTTATTCTCCTTTATGGTATTGATTATCTGTATCTTTTCTCCGCTTTCTGACATTATCCAGCCGGTGTCTCCCACCTGGCCTCCCATTTCTGCGTAGAACGGGGTCCTGTCGAATACGAGCTGGTACATGACCTTGTTCTTGGCTTTTACGGTGCGGTGTCTTGCGAGGACGGCGCCTTCTGTTTCGGTGAAGTCATATCCGATGAACTCCACATTGTCGCACGGGTGGCATTCAACCCAGTCGCCCGATTCGAGGGCAGTGGCGTTGCGGGCCCTCTCCTTCTGCTTCTGTAGCTCCTTCTCGAAGCCTTCTATGTCTATCCTGTATCCGTTTTCCCCTGCTATAAGTTCGCTCAGGTCCAAAGGGAAGCCGTATGTGTCATAGAGCACGAAGGCATCTTCACCTGTGATGACCTTCGTGTCCTTGGATTTCACCATTATGTTGTCCATCAGCTTGATGCCGCGGTCGAGGGTGCGGAGGAAAGCCATCTCCTCTTCCTGTATCACCTTTTCTATCATCTTCTGCTGCTTGGCTATCTCCGGATAGGACTCTCCCATGTCATCCACGAGCTGGCCCACGAGCCTGCACAGGAACGGCTCGTTGAAGCCGAGGAAAGTGTAGCCATAGCGTACTGCCCTGCGCAGGATGCGCCTGATGACATATCCGGCCTTCACATTCGACGGCAGCTGCCCGTCGGCGATGGAGAAACTTATGGCCCTGATGTGGTCGGCGATGACCCTCATTGCCACCTCGGTCTTTTCAGATTCATGATATTCATGTCCGGAGAGGCTGGCGATTTTGGCTATCATTCCCGTAAAGACATCAGTGTCGTAGTTGCTGGTCTTGCCCTGGAGCGTCATGCACAGTCTTTCGAAACCCATTCCGGTGTCCACATTCTTGTTCGGGAGCGGTTCGAGGTGTCCGTCGGCCTTGCGGTTGAACTGCATGAACACGAGGTTCCAGATCTCTATCACGAGGTGATGTCCCTTGTTGACAAGTTCGCGCCCCGGCAGGGCAGCCCTCTCCTCGTCCGTTCTGAGGTCCACATGGATTTCGCTGCATGGTCCGCATGGTCCGGTGTCGCCCATCTCCCAGAAATTGTCGTGCCTGTTGCCCATCAGTATCCTGTCTTCCGGCAGGTATTTCTTCCATTCCTCGTATGCCTCGGCGTCCATTTCGGTATGGTCCTCGGCATCTCCTTCGAACACTGTGGCGTAGAGCCTTTCCTTGTCTATCCCGTACACTTCTGTCAGAAGTTCCCATGCCCAAGCTATCGCCTCTTTCTTGAAATAGTCCCCGAAGCTCCAGTTTCCGAGCATCTCGAACATGGTATGATGGTAGGAGTCATGCCCCACTTCTTCAAGGTCGTTGTGCTTCCCGCTCACCCTCAGGCATTTCTGACTGTCGGTCACGCGCTTGTGAGCCGGCTTGCTGTTTCCGAGAAACCAGTCCTTGAACTGATTCATTCCGGCGTTGGTGAACATCAGCGTCGGGTCATTCTTTACCACCATCGGTGCCGAAGGTACTATGACATGCCCCTTTGAAGCGAAAAAGTCAAGGAAAGCCTGTCTTATTTCTTTGGAAGTCATATTTTTCATTTCAATTCAAATCTCGTTTCATGCAAATTGACCTGCAAAATTATAAACTATTTTGAATTTTACCGACAGAATATAGGGTTGCTGATGAATTTTTGGGAAAATTAAAACAGGTATTGTTGCCGTTTTTACAAATAAAGGAGTATATTTGCGTCATGCCCAAATTCAAGAAGTATATTTTCAACAGCGACACCCTCAGCTACGAGATGATAGAGAAATCTCCCCGGCGCCGTTTCCTGAAGAGCCTTTTCCTCTTTCTGGCGAGCGTGGGGGCGGCTGTCTTCTATGTCTGGATCTATACTTCCGTGCTCGGCCATGAACTTCCCAAGACAGTGATTCTGAAGAAGACCAATGCCAAATGGTGCTCGAAGGTGGAGATGATGAACAGGCAGCTCGACATGTATGACGAGGCCCTTTCCGCCTTTGCCATGAGGGACAATGTCATCTATCGCTCGGTATTCGGCATGTATGAGATTCCGGACGAAGTCCGCAATGCAGGCTTCGGCGGTGTCAACCGATATTCCTACCTCGATTTTGCAGACCATTCAGGGCTGCTTAAGAAGACGGTCGTGCGTCTGGATGTACTGACCAAGAAGACCTATGTCCAGAGCAAGTCCTTCGACGAGGTGGCGGCTATTGCAAAGCATTCGGGCGATATGGTGCTCCGCATCCCGGCCCTTTCTCCGATCTGTCCGGCTCCCGGCACATATCACATATCGAGCTCGTTCGGCTATCGGACTGACCCTGTCTATGGCAGGACGGCCTTCCATGAGGGCCTTGACTTCGCGATGCCTCCGGGCAACGGCGTCTATGCCACTGCCGACGGCGTCGTGGAAAAAGTGCGGCATGAGTTCTTCGGCTACGGGAATTCCGTGCTTGTGGACCACGGATTCGGCTACAAGACCCGCTATGCGCACATGAAGACAATTTCCGTGCATGAGGGAATGACGGTCAAGCGGGGGGCTTTCCTCGGCCTTTCAGGCAATTCGGGCAAGTCGACCGGCCCTCATCTGCATTATGAGGTGATATACAAGGGCAGGCCTGTCAATCCGATCAATTATCTTGACCTTTCCATGGACACAGGCGAGTACATGTCCCTTGTCGGAAATGTACAAAGCGGGGAGTCATGAGCAGCAGATATATAATCGACAAGGATGACTTCAGGATAAGAAAGGACCGGCCCTCTGTCCGGTCTGTTTTCATGCGTGTCCTCAAATATCTTGTCGTGAGCGTTGGCCTTGCAGTCATATATTATATAGTCTTCGCCCTTTTCATCAGCACCGACACCGAACGCCGTCTGAAGCAGGAGAACAGGATGTTCGAGAAGCTATATCCGGAAATGGAGGAAAAGGAGGCCCTTCTCGGCGATGTGGTGACGGAGCTTCAGCAGAGGGACAACAGCATCTACGGGGAGATTTTCCATTCTGCAGCCCTTCCGTCGATGGATTTCGGATATGCGGACTTCGTGTCCGGCGGGGACTCCGTGTCGGACGAGGGCGTGGTGAGATATACCGAAATGAAGCTTGCCTCAGCCGAAAAGGGGGCTGCGAAGGTAGACGCCGCCTTCCGGTACATCCTGGAGAAGTGTGCTTCAATGGGGGATTCCCTCCCGCCGCTTCATCTTCCGCTGAAGGATTTTTCCTATGCACAGACAGGAGCCTCTGTCGGCAGCAAGATCAACCCTTTCTACAAGGTGCCCGTAAGCCATGACGGTCTGGACCTGCTTGTGCCGTCCGGAACTCCGGTATATGCTTCTGCGGCAGGAGTGGTCGTTGAAACGGTGCGCTCGGGGCGAGGTTCCGGCAATGTGGTGGTGATTGACCACGGGAACGGCTATGTGACAAGGTACGCCCATCTCAAGGAAATCCATGTGCGCCGGGGAAGGCATGTCGAAATGGGGGACAAGATAGGCCTTTCAGGCATGACAGGCCGCGCCTTCGCCCCTCATCTGCACTATACGGTCATGAAAGACACCGTTGTCCTTGATCCTCTTAACCATTTCTTCGGTTCCGTCACCCCCGAAACATACATGGAAATGATGATTCTCGGTGAAAGCATAGCCCAGTCAATGGATTAGATTTTATGGAAAAACTTTATTATTCAATAGGTGAAGTGGCCGATACCCTCGGCGAGAATGTTTCCCTCGTGCGTTTCTGGTCCGACTCGTTTCCGAAGCTCCTCAAACCCGTGCGCAATGCCAAGGGCAACCGGATGTACACTTCCGACGACCTTGAGACCTTCCGCCAGATCCACTTCCTCGTGAAGAACTGCGGCCTCACCCTCGAAGGCGCCTACAGGAAGATGCTCTCCGAAAAGGACAAGGTCGCCCAGGCCTCCCGTATGCTCGCCCTCCTCCGCCAGGTCCGCTCCGAACTGGAGGATGTCCGGAAAAATCTGAATGTTAAATAAGACAATGAAAGAATATAAGGTAAAGGATGTGGCGGCGGTGATAGAGGAATTTGCACCGCTGGGAATACAGGAAAAATGGGACAACAGCGGGCTGTGCATCGGGTCGCCGGAGGCGGGGGTCAGCTCCGTTCTTTTAGGGCTGGACTGCACGCCGGAGCTGGTGGACGAGGCTGTGGCGGCGGGGGCTGACATGATAGTCACGCATCATCCGCTGATATTTTCAGGACTGAAGAAGATCAGTCCGGAGGACCCTGTGGGGCTGGCGGTGATGAAGGCCGTGGCAGCGGGGATTTCTGTGTATGCGGCACACACTTCTGCGGACAAGGTGATTGCAGGAGTGAGCGGGGCGATGGCCGGGAAGCTCGGGCTGAAGAATGTGGAAGTGCTGGATGCGGAGGGGGATGGCATCGGGCTCGGGGTCGTGGGCGACCTGCCGGAACCGGTGACTGCCGATGAGGCGGTGAAGCTTGTGAAGGAGAGGTTCGCATTGAAGGCGCTGAGGGCCTCAAGGCCCATTGACGGGCCCATTTCCCGCGTGGCGATGTGCGGAGGCTCGGGCAGTTCGCTGATTGACAAGGCAATGGAAGCCGGGGCGCAGCTCTATCTCTGCGGGGATGTGTCATATCATCATTTCTTCACGAAGCCGGGATTCATGATCATGGACATAGGGCATTACGAGAGTGAGATACAGATAGTTGATATTTTATTTTCGTTGTTGAGGAAAAATTTTCCTACCTTTGCAGTCCGAATTACGGAGAACATATACAGTAACCCGATATATTATTATTGATAGATATGGCTAAAAAGACAAAAAAAATCGAAACTCCCATCGACCAGAGGGAGACTTTCGTGTCCATTCAGAAAAGTTTCGCCGACTCTGACTTGAGCGTTGAGGAAAAGCTCAAGACTCTGTATGCACTCCAGCAGGCAGACACGGAGATAGACAAGATACTCCAGCTCAGGGGCGAACTTCCTGTCGAGGTGGAAAATCTCGAAAATGAGATCGCGGATCTCAAAGCAAAGTCAGCCAATATCATGACAAAGATCGACGACGCCAACAAGTCGATTGCCGAAAACAAGCTGAGCATGACCGAGTGCGATGCACAGATAGAGAAATACAAGTCCCAGCTTGACAATGTGGCCAACAGCCGCGAATATGACTCGCTCAACAAAGAGATCGAAAATCAGGAGCTCCTGAGGCAGATAGCAGAGAAGAACATCAGCGAGACCAAGGATGCAATCGCTGCGAAAAAGGCCGACCTTGAAGACATAAAGTCCAGGATATCAGTGAAGAATGATGACCTGAAAGCCAAGAAGCAGGAGCTTGCCACCATCGTTGAGTCCACTTCCCGTGAGGAGGAGAAGCTCAGGGCGGTCAGGGACGCCTATGCAGCCAAGATAGATGCGAGGACAATGAGCGCATACGACCGCATCAGGAGCAGCTGCAACAATCATCTTGCAGTGGTGTCCGTGTTCAACGGCGACTCCTGCGGGGGCTGTTTCAACACCATTCCGCCGCAGAGGCTCATTGACATCGCTTCCAACAGGAAGATGATCATCTGCGAATATTGCGGAAGGATACTTGTCAACCCTGACTTCGAATAGCAGTCATGGCCGAGGAGAGAAAACGGCGGACAACGCGGAAAAAGGAAAGTGTGGATCTTGAAATGCTGGGGCTTGAGGTGGGAAACAAACCGCCTCAGGCTCTTGATGTAGAAGAGGCGGTCATAGGAGCGCTCCTGATAGAGCCGAACTGTGTGGACGAGGCGATGGAGGAACTGACTCCGGCATGTTTCTATGACGAGAAGCACAGGATGATCTTCCAGGCGATGTCCGCACTTGTCAATGAGCATACATCCATAGACCTGCTGACCGTTTCCCAGAAGCTGAAGTCGCAGGGAAACCTTGAAATCGTCGGCGGACCGGTGGCGCTTGCCAGACTTTCCCAGAAGGTCGGCGCGGCTGCCCATGTCGAATATTACATCAAGATTCTCAAGCAGAAATGCATCCAGAGGGAACTCATCACGGCATCTTACGAAATCCTGAAGAATGCCTATGACGAGACGGTCAATGTGGACGATCTGATAGATGTGTCGCAGACCAAGATATTCGCCGCCATCCAGAACAATGTCAAGCGTGATGTCCAGGAGATCGGGTCGGTCATCAACCAGGCCATATCGGACATAGAACGGCTCCAGGACTCCACCGGGCTCAGCGGCGTGCCTTCCGGCTACCCGTCCATCGACAAGATCACCCTCGGGTGGCAGGCTTCCGACCTCATCATCCTTGCCGCAAGGCCGTCGGTAGGTAAGACTGCATTCGTGCTGAACATAGCCAGGAATGCGGCGGTACAGTATCACATGCCTGTGGCGTTCTTCTCACTGGAAATGCCTGCCATCCAGCTTGCAAAGCGTATGATGGTTTCCGAAACCGGCCTGAGTGCGGACAAGATAAAGGGAGGACATAAGCTGGAGCCTTACGAATGGGTGCAGCTGGAACAGAAGTTGAAAGACCTTGCGAAGGCCCCTCTCTATATAGATGACACTCCTTCGCTTCCGGTAATGGAGTTCCGCTCCAAGGTGAAGCGTCTGGTGAAGCAGAAGGGCGTGCGCCTTGTGATAGTAGACTATCTCCAGCTTATGCAGGGGCCTGCGGAGCTCCGCGGCATGAGGGAACAGGAAGTGGCCGCCATATCGAGGACTCTGAAGGCCACGGCAAAGGAAATGAATGTGCCTATCATCGCCCTTTCGCAGCTCAGCCGCCAGGCGGTGCAGCGTACGGGCGCCAACAACAGGCCTCAGCTCAGCGACCTGCGTGAGTCCGGCTCCATCGAGCAGGATGCGGACATGGTCATCTTCATACACAGGTTCGACTATCAGGGCCTTTCCGAGAATCCGGATGACATAGGCAAGACCCAGATCATCATAGCCAAGCACAGGAACGGAGAGATTGCCGACATAGACATGATGTTCCGGGCTTCCGAAGTGCGTTTCGTGGACATGTCGGATACCCTTGTCAACCAGATGTCTTCATTTACGGTGGATTCGGGGATGAATTTGCCGGCCGGACCTGCGCAGAATGGTTATAACCCTTTCAGCTTTGAGGCCGGGAAAGAGTTCGGTGAAAATACGGAATTCATGTAATGGTGAGATTCCTCATATCGGCCGTGGCGGTGCTGTGCCTTGCTGCCTTCTCTTCTTCCGCAGATGAGCGGGAAGGGAGGCAGAGCGGGTGCATCCCCGTGAAGTCGCTCTCCGAGGGGGACCTTGCATACAAGGCAGGGGAGTATCTGAAATTCACAATACATTACGAGTGGGGAGTCATAGACTCCGATGTGGGCTGGGCCACGGTCAATCTCGATTCATTGACATTCAATGGGGAAGAGGCATTCAAATGCTCTGTCTACGGGCAGACGACCAGGCTGTATGACCTGTTTTTCAAGGTGAGGGAAGACTTCTCCTCGTGGTTTACCCGTGACGGTATCCGTCCTCTGCGCTTCACACGCGACACAAAGGAGGGGAAATACATTGCAAAGAATGAATATGTCTATGCCTGGAACGGGGCTGAGGGCGACCGTATCATAGCGGATGTCTTTTCCTCCTCCAGCGGGCAGAGATATGTCGAACTGCCCCTGGACAGCTGCACATACGACCTTCCGGCGCTTTTCTTCCTCGCAAGGAACATGGATTTCGACAAGGTGGAGCCAAATGTGAAATATCCGATGACATTTGCGATAGACGATGATGTCTACGATGTATATTTCATTTGGCGGGGCCGAGAGCAGAAGAAGGTCAAGGGCTTGGGAGTGGTCAACACGATAAAGTTTTCGGCAAAGCTGCTTGCCGGGAACGTGTTCACCGGCGAGGAGGATCTTTCGATATGGATTTCAGATGATGACAACAGGATACCTGTGCTGTTCGAGGCCCCGATACTTGTGGGCACGGCGAGCGGCAGGCTGGTGGAATGCTCCGGACTGAAGCACCCGTTCTCATCGTATGTCAGAAAAAGGTGAAAAACAAGAAATATATGGCAAAGAATGAAATTTCCCATCTCGGGAAAATAGTTGAAATCACGCCGGAATTGACCATGGTGGAGATAATATCCTCTTCCGCGTGTTCAGCCTGCCATGCCAAGGGGGTATGCGGGGTGTCCGAGGAGAAGGTCAAGCTGATAGGCGTTCCTACCGACCCGTACACATTGCGTGAGGTCGGGGATGAGGTGCAGGTTGTGCTGAAAAGGTCGATGGGCCTGAAGGCGGTGTGGTTATCTTATGTCATTCCTTTGCTCATTTTAATGATTTTAATATTATCTTTGTCGTCCGTTACCGTGCACGAACTTTATGTGGGGCTCATATCCGTCGGGGCAGTGGCATTGTACTACCTTGTCATATACCTTCTCAGGGACAGGCTCGCCAAGGATTTTGTGTTCTATATAAAGGATGCGCCCGGGAAATGAACCTTTGACGCGGAACATGAAAAACAATCAATCAAACAATAAAAGGAAATGACAACAACGATTATCTGGACTGTCGTGGCCGTTACCCTTCTGGGTCTTCTGCTTGCAGTGGTCCTTTACCTTGTTGCGAAGAAGTTCAAGGTGGAGGAGGACCCGCGTGTGGACGAGGTCGAGAAGGTGATGCCCGGGGCCAACTGCGGTGGCTGCGGGTTTGCAGGCTGCCGTGCTTTCGCCCAAGCATGTGTCGAAGCTCCTGATCTGGACAACAATTTCTGTCCGGTGGGAGGAAATGAAGTTATGAAGAAAGTTGCTGCTGTCCTCGGCATGGAAGTCGCTGAAAAGGCTCCTATGGTGGCCGTGGTACGCTGCAACGGGACATGTGAAAACCGTCCGAAGACCAATGAGTATGACGGCTACAAGTCATGCAAGGTCAAGGCCGCCCTCTACAGCGGCGACACCGGATGCTTCTACGGCTGCCTCGGCTGCGGTGACTGTGTTGCCGCCTGCCAGTTCGGAGCCATTTCGATGGACCCTGTTACAGGTCTGCCTGTCGTTGATGAGGAGAAATGTACCGGCTGCGGTGCCTGTGCAAAGGCCTGTCCGAAGAAGATCATCGAGCTGCGCAACAAGGGGCCGAAGAACCGCCGCGTATTCGTTTCCTGCGTAAACATGGAAAAGGGCGCAACTGCAAGGAAGGCCTGCAAATCGGCCTGCATAGGATGCGGCAAATGCGAGAAGGCCTGTCCGTTCGGTGCAGTCAAGGTGGAGCACAATGTTGCCTACATAGATTTCAACAAATGCAAGCTCTGCAGAAAATGCGTCGTGGAATGTCCTACGGGTGCCATCCATGATGTGAATTTCCCGGCTCCGGCCCAGAAGCCGGCACCCAAGCCTGCTGCAAAACCGGCGGCAGAGGTGAAGCCTGTAGTTGAAGCGGCTGCAAAGCCTGCTACAGAGCCTGTTGCAGAACCTGCTGCAAAACCAGAAAAGAAAGAGGAGTAGACCATGAAGAAGACATTTTCAATAGGCGGTGTCCATCCGGACGACAGCAAGATATCCGCCGGCAGCAAGATAGAAGTCCTGCCTCTTCCGAAGACTGTCTATATTTCAATGATACAGCATCTCGGCGGCCCGGCCAAGGCCATTGTTGCTCCGGGCGACAGGGTGAAGACCGGCCAGGTGATAGGTGAGCCTACCGGATTCATTTCGGCTTATGTGCATTCTTCCGTGACCGGCGCGGTGAAGTCCGTCGGGCTCCGCAAGGACCTGAACGGTATCCAGGTGGTCCATGTGGAGATAGCCGTGGAGCCGGACGAGTGGATGGAGGGCATAGACACTTCCGACACCCTTGTCACGGATATTCCGGAGGACAGGCAGTTCATTCTTGACAGGATAAAGAACAACGGCGTCGTGGGACTCGGAGGAGCCACCTTCCCGACCCATGTCAAGCTCTGCCCGCCGCCGGACAAGAAGGCCGAGTGCCTGATTCTCAACGGGGCCGAGTGCGAGCCGTATCTTACTTCCGACTACCGCATCATGCTTGAGAAGAGCGAGCAGATAGTGATTGGAGCGGCCATCATGAAGAAGGTTCTCGGCGTTTCCCGTGCAGTGATAGGCATAGAGGAGAACAAGCCGGAGGCCATCGCCAGGATGACAGCGACCGTGTCAAAGCTCCAGTCTTCGGCAAAGGGATATGACGGCATAGAGGTCATGACCCTCAAGAAGAAATATCCGCAGGGCGGTGAAAAGCAGCTCATCGATGCTGTCATGCACCGTCAGGTGAAGTCGATGGGACTTCCGATAGATGTCGGGGCGGTGGTGCAGAATGTGGCCACTTCGCTTGCGGTCTATGATGCCGTTCAGAAGAACATGCCTCTCATCACCAACACTCTGACTGTCACCGGGAACTGCCTTCCTGCAGACAGGCAGAAGAACTATCTCTTCAGGATAGGGTTCCCTCTTTCATACATTGCGGAATATAATGGCGGGGTTCCTGAGAAGGCTGCCAAGATCGTCAGCGGCGGTCCGATGATGGGCAAGGCTGTTTCCAACCTTGACGCCACCACGCAGAAGGGCTCGTCTTCCCTCCTGTATCTCACTGAAGAGCAGACTGTCCGCAAGCCTGAGAGCAACTGCATCCGCTGCGGCAAATGTGCCGAGGCCTGTCCTATGGGGCTCGAACCGTTCCTCCTGAACAAGCTCGCCCGCAACGGCATGATGGAGGAGCTGGAGCAGAATGCTGTCCAGGACTGCATTGAATGCGGATGCTGCCTGTATTCATGTCCGGCCAACATTCCGCTTCTGGACATGATCAGGGTAGCGAAGGGTGAAGTCATCAGAGCCATGAGGGCGAGGACGGCACCGAAAAAATAAGGAGTATTGAATTGAACGATAAAGAGAAAGAACAATGAGCAAATTATTGGTTTCACCATCTCCACATATCCACGCAGACATATCCACGGCGAGAATAATGCGTGATGTGGTGATTGCGCTCCTGCCGTCGGTGGTCGTCTCCATCCTCTATTACGGATGGTCATCCGTCATGCTGCTCGCAGTCAGCGTCATTACTTGTATCCTTGTGGAATATCTCATCACGAGATTCCTGATGAAGAGCCAGTGCACCATCAGCGACTGGTCCGCTGCCGTGACAGGCGTGCTGCTTGCCCTGAACCTTCCGCCAGCCTGCCCGTGGTGGGTGGCCATGATCGGGGCAATCTTTGCGATAGGTGTTGTGAAGATGACTTTCGGAGGATTGGGACAGAACCTCTTCAACCCTGCCATCGCTGCCAGGGTGTTCCTCCTTGTGTCATTCCCTGTGGCCATGACCAATTGGGCGAAGCCTGCGGGATTCATCAATGTGGACGCCACTTCCGGAGCAACGCTGCTCGGAACAGTCAAGGAAGGTCTTGCAAAGGGCGACTCCCTCGGCCAGATATTCGCCGCCAACGATTTCTCCTATCTCCAGACCCTCTTCATCAACATAGGAGGCTCTGCCGGAGAGATTTCCGCAATAGCAATCCTCATAGGCTTTGTATATCTGCTTGCCCGCAAGGTCATCAGACCGCACATCACGCTTTCCATCTGGGCCACCGTCATCGTGTTCTCAGGCATATTCTGGCTGATCAACCCTGAGCAGTATACCGACCCTCTCTTCAATCTCCTCACCGGAGGTCTTCTCCTCGGTTCCGTATTCATGGCCACCGACTACGTGACTTCCCCGATGAGTGCAAGGGGCGGCATCATCTACGGTGTCGGCATAGGACTTCTCACAATGCTG
This sequence comes from uncultured Bacteroidales bacterium, assembly GCA_944323825.1. Classification (GTDB taxonomy): domain Bacteria; phylum Bacteroidota; class Bacteroidia; order Bacteroidales; family UBA932; genus Cryptobacteroides. The sequence continues at coordinate 16,473 of CALUTY010000010.1, read as the reverse complement.
ATAAGGTACTTCGGTTCATATCCTGAGGGCGTTTCCTTCGCCATCCTCATCATGAACTCAGTGGTTCCTCTTATCAACAAGGCTTTCAAACAGAAAAAATACGGGAGGGCATGACCATGGCATTACAATCCACTTTGAAGAATATGGTCCTCAGCCTCGGCATCATCTGCCTGGCAAGTTCAGCGATTCTTGCAGGGGTGTATGCCCTGACAAAGGAGCCGATCGAGGCCGCAGCTGCGGCAAAGACCAACAACGCCATCAGGCAGGTGCTTCCTGAGTTTGACGGCGAGCCTGAAATGGCTTCCATAGAGGCCGGCGGGCAGAGCTATGACTATTATGTCGTCAACAAGGGCGGGGCTGTGGCAGGCTATGCCATAACCGCATCCGCTTCCGGCTTCGGCGGTCCTGTGACCGTCATGGTCGGCATCACTGCTGACGGCATCGTGTACAATACATCAGTGCTTTCCCAGAGCGAAACTCCCGGACTCGGGGCGAAATGCACCGAGCCTGAATTCGCAGGACAGTTCAAGAACCTGGATCCTTCGAAGACAAAGCTGGCAGTGAAGAAGGACGGCGGTGACATAGATGCCATCACGGCTTCCACCATCACTTCAAGGGCGTACATAGTCGCAGTCAACAATGCGCTGGCCATATACAAGGCCATCAGGGAAGGCTCCGCTCCGGATGTTTCGACCGGGGCATCCGTTGAAGATGCACAAACAGAAAAATAGGAGGACAGGAAAATGGGAAAATTCAAACTTATCACCAAAGGACTTGTAAAGGAGAACCCTACATTTGTCCTGCTCTTGGGAATGTGTCCGACACTGGCTACCACCACATCCGCCATCAACGGAATGGGAATGGGGCTGGCCACAATGTTCGTGCTCGTCCTTTCCAACATGGCCATCTCTGCCACTGCCCCATATATTCCGGACAAGGTGCGAATTCCTTCGTACATTGTCATCATTGCGGCTTTCGTGACAGTGCTCCAGTTCATAATGCAGGCTTATACCCCTGCAATGTACGAGACTCTCGGCCTGTTCATCCCTCTTATTGTAGTGAACTGTATCGTGCTCGGCCGTGCTGAGGCATTTGCCAACAAGAACTCCGTCATTGATTCTGCATGTGACGGTCTCGGCATCGGTCTCGGATTCACCATGTCCCTGACCATCCTCGGCCTTGTCCGTGAGATTCTCGGAAGCGGCTCCGCCTTCGGCTTCAAGTTCATTTCCGGTGACGGAATCCTTGCCTTCGTGCTTGCTCCGGGAGCCTTCCTCGCGCTTGCCTACCTGATAGTGCTGTTCAGGAAGATCACGAAGATGAATTAGCCGGCAGCCAAATGAATAACTGATTAGAAATTACAGACTATGGAATATTTGATAATCCTGGTTTCAGCGATATTCGTAAACAATATCCTGCTTGCGCAGTTCCTCGGCTGCTGTCCGTTCCTCGGAGTGTCCAACAAGCTGAGCACTGCCGTCGGAATGTCCGGTGCCGTGTGCTTCGTCATCACCCTTTCTACACTGGTGACCTATCTGCTCCAGTATTATGTGCTGGTGCCTCTCCATATAGAGTTCATGCAGACCATATCGTTCATCCTTGTGATTGCAGCCCTTGTGCAGATGGTCGAGATCATCCTCAAGAAGATAAGCCCGTCCCTCTATCAGGCCCTGGGCATCTTCCTTCCGCTGATCACCACCAACTGTGCCGTGCTCGGAATCGCCCTCATCGTGGTGACCAAGGAGTTCACCTTCGGCGGCGACCCTCACATGCTGAACCTTGTGGAGACCGTGGTATATGCCTTTGCTTCATCACTCGGTTTCGGACTCGCCATGATCCTCTTTGCCGGCCTGCGTGAGCAGATTGCCCTGAACAAGGTTCCAAAGCCGTTCCGCGGCATTCCTATCGCCCTTGTGACAGCCAGCATCCTTGCCATGGCCTTCATGGGCTTCTCCGGAATGGTATAGCAGGCGGCACTGATTGGAGAGAGCAGAACTCTCCTGACATGAATGGAATACGGGGATGACTTCAGAAGCGAAAGTCATCCCCGTTTCCTTTTGGTGGCTTCCCCGGTTTTTTATGTCCGTCCATCTTAACCATGGCTTCGCCGACGGCTACCGCGCCTCCCAGTTCTTCCGCCTTCTCAACATGCTGTAGAGTCCGGCAAAGGTATTCGGACTGGGAAAAGATGTCAGGGACTGGAAAAGATGCCCCGGATTCTTACAGTCCGGATGCTTTCAGGAGTTCTTCAAGGCTGGAATAGAGGGGGATGCCGTAGTATGCACAGGTTATGCGCACATTGTCGTAGCGGTAGAAATCAGGTTCGCAGGCCACAATCAGCTTGCCTGAGCGGGCATGCAGTCCCATTTCCAGAAGGGTAATCGGGGATTTGCTGGAGCCGATGATGTACATTATGATGATGTCTGCCTGTTCGAGATGTTCCAGTTCCCAATACACCTGATAGTCCATTTCCCCGTCCTTGCCGCCGTTCCAGTTTTCCTGCCGCGGATTGAAAAGCAGGTATTTCCCGTCCTTGTCGGAAAAATGTTCCAGAAGTTCACCCTGCCAGTCCCTGCTGTTGCCCATGTCAATGGTCCCCGCAAGGAAAATCTTCGTGAATCCGGCCGTGTCCGCCACCGGCAGCTTCTCATGCGGCCTCATCATATATGTTTCCCTTTCCTGGGCGCAGACTGCCCCACAAGCCATAATCGCCGCCATCAAAAATACGATTATTTTCATTATCAGTTATTTATGTTTGTGAGAGGTGCGTTTTCCTATAAAAAATCACCCCAAAAAGGTGCGTTTTCCGTCAGAGTGACTGGCCGCCGATGAACTCGCGCATGATGGATGTCGGAGGGATGGCGGCGATTTCGTCGGGGGAGAGGGCTACCACATACTCCAGGAACTTCAGGAGGCGGATGGCTTCCGTATAGGCCGGAGAGTGGGGCGGGATGCGCCTCAGGAGCGGGTCTGCATAATATTTCAGCATAGGGAGCTCGAAAATCAGGGCTGAGTTGAAGACAGCATCGGCATTTTCCTGGAACGGGAAGATGTTGCGGTTTTCGCCCCGGCGGACGCTGTGCCACCTCATGATGGTGCCTTCCGGCGTGATGCCGCGGACACGGTTGTCGCGTACCATGCGGCGGAGAAGGCGGTTGTCGGAGGTGGATATGTTGTTGTTCTCGTCAAGCGGAAGGGATGTGAGGGCGGATACATAGACCCTGAATATTCTGGAATTGTCCACTGCCGGAGTCATCGCAGGGTTGAGGGCGTGGATGCCTTCCATGATGAGTATGTCGTTCTCTTCCAGTTGCATGAAGTCGCCCGCGAAATGCCTGCACCCTTCCTTGAAGTCGAATCTCGGCAGTTCCACCCGCTCTCCCGACAGGAGCGCATTGAGTTGGGTGCTGAGGAAATCGAGGTCCATTGCGCCGAGAGCCTCGAAGTCATATTCCCCGTTTTCGTCCTTGGGGGTCTGCTCCCTGTCCACGAAATAATTGTCCAGCTCTATGACTTTCGGATTGAGTCCGAGAACCTTGCACTGGATGGCCAATCTCTTTGAAGATGATGTCTTCCCGCTGCTTGAAGGGCCTGCGATGAATACTATCTTTACCTTGTCCCTGCGGGCGTAAATCTGGTCGGCTATGTCAGCATATTTCCTTTCGTGAAGAGCTTCTGCGATGTTTATGAGCTTGACTGCCCCGCCTTCCGAAATGGTCTTGTTGAGCGTGCCGGCTCCGCGCACCTTCATGATGGAGCACCAGTCGGCATATTCCTTCAGTGTGGCGGCTATCTTTGACTGCCTTTTCATCGGCATCACCTTGCTGACATTGCCTTCGGCAGGGTACTGCAGGCAGAAACCGTTGTTGAAGCCCATTATGTCAAATACCTTCAGGTAGCCGGTGGACGGGACAAGCGGACCGTAGAAGGTATCCGTCTGTCCGCCGAGGGTGTATACGCTGTATGTGAATTTTCCGATTGATTTCAGCAGTTCGGCCTTGTCCGGCTGGTTGTTGGAGAGGAAGAGCTTTCCTGCTTCATCGAAGTTCATCTTCAGTTTATGGAAGGGAAGGTCAGCGTCTATGATTTCCTGCATTTTGCATTTCAGTCCCTCCAGTTCATTGTCTGTGATGTAATAAACATCCGGATGTCCGTCTTCCATGGCCTTTGTTGCCCTGAGTTCGCAGTAGAGGCCGCTCGGGAGAGAGTATTCTATGGCAAGTACCTTGTCGGGATAGAGTTCCCTGACGGCATTCTGCAGCACAAAGCAGAGTGACCGGACATATGTCCTGCGTCCGTCCGGATGGTTGTAGCCGATGAACTCCACCTGATGGGAAACCCTTGCCTTGAATTCGAGTTCCTTCAGCTGATGGTCCACCAGCGCGGCGAGTACAGGCAGTTCGACATTGTTCTTGTCGTCAAATACGGTGCTGCATATCTGTTCAGAAAGTTCCGAAAGGGGAGTCCCGAGCTTCACATTGTGGAAACTCCTGTCGTTCTCGCAGAAAATCCTTATCTCTTCCATTATCTTTTAATTTATACTCCCTGTTCCAGTACCTCCTTCAGGAACGGTCCGGTGACGGAGGCCGGGTCTTCAGCGAGTTGTTCCGGCGTGCCCTGAGCAACAATGGTGCCGCCTTTCTTGCCGCCTTCAGGCCCCATGTCGAAAAGCCAGTCCACGGACTTGAGCACATCGAGGTTGTGTTCGATGATTATTACGGTATTGCCCTGCTCCACGAGCTGCTGGAGCACACCGAGAAGAATCTTTATGTCCTCGAAATGCAGTCCGGTGGTCGGCTCGTCCAGAATGTAGAGGGTGTTGCCGGTGCTCTTCCTTGCCAGTTCCGCAGCGAGCTTCATCCTCTGGCTCTCTCCTCCGGAAAGGGTCACCGCCGACTGTCCGAGCTTCACATATCCGAGCCCGACTTCCACGAGGGCCTTCAGCTTCTGGCTGATGGAAGGGATGTTGCTGAAAAATCCGTATGCTTCGCTGATCGGCATCTCCAGCACGTCGTTGATGTTCTTGCCCTTGTATTTCACCGCGAGGGTGTCGTCCTTGTACCTTCTGCCACGGCATTCCTTGCAGACCACATTGACGGAAGGCAGGAAGTTCATCTCTATGACCTTGATGCCGGCTCCCTTGCATTCTTCACAGCGCCCTCCCGGCACATTGAAGGAGAATCTTCCGGCCTTGAATCCGCGCACCTTTGCGTCAGGCGTGGATTCGAACAGTGTCCTTATGTCGTTGAAGACTCCTGTGAATGTGGCGGGGTTGCTCCTCGGCGTCCTTCCGATGGGACTCTGGTCAATTTCTATCAGCTTGTCGATGTTCTCCACCCCCACGATGCCGCCGTATGGCAGCGGCTGCATCCTGGCGTTGTAGAACTTGTTTTTCAGAATCGGCATCAGGGTCTCGTTGATGAGGGAGGATTTTCCGCTTCCGCTGACCCCGCTTATGCCTATGAACATCCCGAGAGGGAAGTCTATGTCCACATTTTTCAGATTGTTCCCCCTCGCTCCGCGCAGTCCGAGCGTAAGTCCGTTGCCGGTCCTGCGTCTGGACGGGATTTCTATCTTCCTTTTTCCGGTCAGATAGTCGAGGGTGACGGACTCTCCGATGATGCAGTGCCTTCTGGTGTCCTCATCGCAGCCAGTCCCTTCCGTTGCCCCGCGGGTGCTGTCCAGAAGCATGTCGACAGGTGCGCTCAGGCAGATCCTGCCTCCGTTTGCCCCCGCTCCCGGCCCGACATCCACAAGCCAGTCGGCAGAGAGCATCGTTTCCGCATCGTGCTCCACGACCATGACCGAGTTGCCTTCGTCACGGAGTTCCTTCAGGGAGGCGATGAGCTTCCTGTTGTCCCTCTGGTGCAGCCCGATGCTCGGCTCGTCCAGGATGTAGAGCACGTTCACGAGCTTTGAACCTATCTGTGTCGCAAGCCTGATGCGCTGGCTTTCACCTCCTGAGAGCGAAGCGGTCGCCCTGTCGAGGGACAGGTATTCGAGACCGACGCCGAGGAGAAATGAAACCCTTTCCCGGAGTTCCTTCAGGATGTCCCTGGCTATGGTCTTTTCCCTTTCGTTGAATTTCCCGTCAAGGGAGTCCAGCCATTCCTTCAGGGCTGAAATCTCCATCGCGGACACTTCGGAAATGGTCTTTCCGTCTATCTTGAAATAATTGGTCTCCTTGTTGAGCCTGGTGCCGTTGCACACCGGGCAGACAATCTTGTCGGAAATGTCGTCCACAATGCCGGGATAGCTCACCATTTCTGACGAAGACCCTTCCCCGATGCGGTACAGCTCATCGGAGCCGAATATCAGAAGGGAAATCACCTCTTCGCCCAGGTCTTCAATGGGGTCGTGGAGCGAGAATCCGTATTTCCTTGCTATTGACCGTACAATGTCGTATTTCCGCGTCTGCCGCATTTTCCCGAGGGGGAGGATGCCCCCGTCGGCGATTGATATTTTCCTGTCGGGAATTATGGAATCAATGTTGACATCCACAATCATTCCGAGTCCTTTGCAATGAGGACAATACCCCTGCGGGGAATTGAAAGAGAATGAATGCGGGGCGGGTTCGGCGAGGGAAAGCCCGGTGTCAGGGCAGACCAGATGCTTGGAATAATGCTGGAGTTCCCCGCTCTCCATGTCCATGACGGCGAGTGAGCCTTTCCCGAGATTCAGAGCCGTATACACCGAGTCCTTGATGCGTTTTTCGTCACGGGCTGTCGGCTTCAGCTTGTCCACCACCAGTTCCACGAAATGCGGCTTGTAGCGGTCGAGGACAGTCACTGTGGAGAGGTCAAGAATCTCGCCGTCGATGCGTGCCTGCGTGTAGCCTCTTCTTCTGAGCTGGTCGAAAAGTTCCTTGTAATGTCCCTTGCGGCCTTTTACGAGAGGAGCGAGAAGCAGGCATTTGCGTTCCCTGTAATTGTCCATTATCAGGGAAACAATCTGCTCGTCGGTGTATCTGACCATCGGCTTTCCCGTGGCAGGGGAATATGCCGTGGATGCCTTGGCGTAAAGAAGCCTCAGAAAATCATAAATTTCGGTTATGGTGCCGACAGTGGACCTCGGGTTGTTGCCTGTGGTCTTCTGTTCTATGGCAATGATGGGGCTCAGTCCGGTGATGCTTTCCACATCAGGCTTTTCCAGAATGCCCATGAACTGCTTTGCGTATGCGGAAAGCGTGTCCATGTACCTCCTCTGCCCTTCGGCATATATGGTGTCGAAGGCAAGGGATGATTTCCCGCTCCCGCTCAGCCCGGTGATCACCACAAATTCATTCCTCGGAATCGACAGCGACACATTCTTGAGATTGTGGACATTTGCCCCGGCTATGTCTATGTATTCCTTTTTCCTGTCCATTTTCTGCTCTCATTCATTCCTCCGGTCACTCCTTGTCCGGAGCGGCCTCGTACTGACAGTCTTCATACGGCTCGTTGAATGGCTGGAGGAACGGGTTCTTCGTGCGTTCGTCAGTGATGGTGGTGTGCGGTCCGTGCCCCGGAATCACCGTAACATCCCCGTCCAGTCCGGTCAGTTTTTTGAAAATGCCGTCAATCAGCAGGTCATAGTCTCCACCCGGATGGTCTGTACGGCCGATCGCCCCGGCGAAGAGGGTGTCTCCGCTGAAAAGCACCTTGTCCGCCCGGTCATAGAAGCAGACCCCTCCCGGAGTGTGTCCCGGAGTGGAAAGCACTTCAAATTCAGTGTTCCCGAACCTGATGATGTCCCCGTCGTGGATGTCTTCTGTCTTCACATCCGTGGCCGGCGTGTCGAATCCGAACATCCTGCAGAAATATCCCGCATTTTCAAGGGTTCCCCTGTCGGCCGGGTCCATATACACCGGCACCCCGAGCATTTCCGCACATTCCTTGAGTCCGAATATATGGTCGAAATGGGCGTGGGTAAGCAGTATCTTCACCGGCTTCAGCCCGTTGTCCTCCACGAACCTTTTCAGTTCGTCCCTTTCTGCGGGCGTGTAGAATCCAGGGTCTATGATGACACATTCGCCTGTCCCGTCCCATGCCACACTGCAGCATTCGTGCAGTGCATTGAAATAGAAATTCTTTATCTGAAGCATCTTGGAATCTGTTTTTGATTTTTCTGTTCCCTGTTCTGCAATCAGACAAAATTACATAAAATCACCGTAACCCTGCAGTTTTTCTGAAAAATGAAGACTATTTTTTCTTCAGAAACTTCTCCCCGAGCCATTTTCTCAGTGGCTCGTCATAGAATTTCAGGCAGAGCCAGGCGAGGATGATGCTGCCGATGATGACGGCTGCGGCGACAGGCCATGCCTGGGAGAAAGGTATCTTTTCCGGACCGCTCCAGAGCCATGCATAGAACAGGTACATGAGAGGGTAGTGTACCACATAGACAGGGTAGGAGATGTCGCCGAGGAATTTGCATACCCTGGATGTCGCCTTGTCGGTGGTTTTCCCGGATGCGCCCAGCCAGACGATGGCAGGGAAAATGAATATCGTGCAGACAGCCTCGTAAAGCCCGTTCAACCAAAGCTTTTCTCCTCCGCCGATGTGCGGCAGGGCAAGCAGCACGCAGACGACGGCGCTGCATATCCAGAATGCTCCCCTGATATTGACCGGCCTGAATACGCGGGACATCAGCAGACCTGTTGAAAATGAGAACATGAGCCTGAGGAAGCCGCCGGGCAGGTTCCAGTCCGTCATGGACCAGCCCACGCCGAGATGGCCGAAGCCGGAAAGATTGCAGACAGCGAATGCTCCGAGCCCCAGGCCTGCAACTGACACGAGCACGGTCAGGGCCTTTGTAGACATCTTCCTGATGACGAGCGCATAGAGAATGTTGCCAATATATTCGAAGAAGAGCGACCAGTTGGGGCCGTTGAGCGGGAACATTTCATTGTTGCCCCTCACATCCGCCCCTGTCCCCGGCACCACCGGAAGCAGGAAGAGATTCAGCAGCAGCGCGATCAGCACCATTGTCATTGGCACCTGCGTACCGTCCCACTGTACCCTTCCCTGTATGCAGTATGCCGCTGCGCCGAGAATGGCCCCCATGATGACCATGGGATGCAGCCTTATGAGGCGCCGTTTGAAGAAATTCTTCAGGTTCAGCGAAGTCTTCCACCTGTCATCATATGCATATCCTATCACAAATCCGGACAGGATGAAAAAGAAGTCCACCGCCAGATATCCGTGGTTGACATGCTGGTCGACCGGACTTGTCGCGAACCCCTCGCCTATGTGGTAGAACATCACCATCAGGGCAGCCACGCCCCTCAGCCCGTCAAGAAGTTCATAATGCGGCTTTGAATCCGGGTATGCGGCGGAAGTCTTTTCTTTCATGCTGTTGTCAAGTGTTGTGTGTCAGTGGAACGGCAAATTTAGGAACTGTTTCGGAAAATTTCAAAACAGTTTTGCCCCCTGCGTCTGCATCATGGAAAATGAATTTGCCTGCATGGTTATTTCAATATTTTTGTACTTTTGTGTGATTTAAAATTAAAATAAATACGACATGCATATAGCAGTTGCAGGCAATATCGGCAGCGGCAAGACGACGCTCACAAAGATGCTCGCGGCCCACTATAAATGGACTCCGAGGTTCGAATCCGTTGACTATAATCCATATCTGGCTGATTTTTATGAAGATATGGAACGGTGGTCATTCAACCTTCAGGTGTATTTTCTCAACAAGCGTTTCAAGGATGTGGTGGAGATATCCAAATCTGACGAGGCCATAATCCAGGACAGGACCATCTATGAGGATGCACGCATCTTTGCCCCGAACCTCCATTCGATGGGGCTGATGAGCACCCGGGACTTCGAGAACTATTCCGACCTGTTCGACCTGATGATGTCACTTGTCAATCCTCCTGACCTGCTGATATATCTGCGTTCGTCCATACCCAACCTTGTCAGCCAGATACAGAAGCGCGGCAGGGAGTACGAGAAGAGCATAAGGATAGACTATCTCACCGGCCTGAACAACCGGTATGAGGAATGGATTTCAGGCTACAGGCACAGGCTTCTCGTCATCGATGTGGACAGGATAAAGTTCGAGAACCGTCCTGAGGATTTCCAGGAAATCACAGACAAGATTGATGCGGAGCTTTTCGGGCTCTTCCCGTCCGAACCGCAGGAGTGACGGCGCAAGGCCAATGACATCCGGACAGCAACAAAACCAATATAAAACCACATGATTATGGCATCCAATGAGAACGGCAACAAGCCACCCCGTCTGACCATCATCCAGTTCGTCGAAAAATATGTCGGACTTTATTCAGGGAATACGTTTCTCTGGGAAAAGAAGGGAAAGGAATGGACCTCTACAACATTTGAACAGACCCGCAATGAAGCATACCGGATAGGCGCCGGACTCATGGCCCTCGGCGTGCAGAAAGGGGAGAAGATTTCCCTGCTTTCCGAAGGGCGCAACCTATGGGTGCTCGGTGAACTTGGAATCCTCTATGCCGGAGCCGTGAATGTTCCTCTTTCCATCAAGCTTGAGGAAAGCAATGACCTCCTGTTCAGGATCAGGCACTCCGATTCTAAATATGTGATGGTGTCGGCGCAGCAGCTGCCGAAGATAAGAAAGATACTCCCGGACCTGCCTCTCGTGGAGAAGGTCATTGTCCTTGACGACCTTCCTGAATATCAGGAAAAGGAAATGCCGATTTCCGAGATACAGAAGATGGGGAATGACTTCCTTCAGAAGAACTGGGAAATGTTCCGGCAGAGATATATGTCAATCGGTCCGGATGACTACGCCAACATCAGCTACACATCCGGAACCACGGCCGACCCAAAGGGAATCCTGCTCACGCACAGGAACTATACCGCCAATGTGGAACAGGCACAGTCCGTCATCGGCGTTACGCCTGAAGACAGGATGCTCATCATCCTTCCTCTGGACCATTGCTTCGCCCATGTGGCAGGATTCTACACGATGATGTCATACGGGGCGTCGATAGGCACGGTGCCGGCAGGCCGGACGCCTATGGAGGCCTTGAGGAACATTCCGATGAGCATCAATGAACTGAAGCCGACGGTGATGCTCAGTGTTCCGGCACTTGCCAAGAATTTCAAGAAAAACATAGAAGCCGGGGTCAAGGCAAAGGGACCAAAGGTGGAAAAGCTGTATCATTTCGCCCTGAACATGGCCATAGCCTACAACAAGGAGGGCTACAACAAGGGCGGAATCACCCAGTTCTGGAAAAAGCCTCTGCTTGCCCTGTTCGACAAGCTGATATTCAAGAGTGTCCGCCAGGCTCTCGGAGGGCAGATGAAGTTCTTTGTTGGCGGAGGTGCCCTGCTGGACATCGACCTCCAGAGATATTACTACGCCATCGGAATCCCTATGTATCAGGGATATGGACTGTCCGAAGCCACTCCTATCATATCTGCGAATGCTCCGGCCAAACACATCCTCGGCTCGTCAGGCTGCGTGGTGAAGCCAATGGACATCAAGATCTGCGACTCTGACGGCAAGTCCCTGCCATACGGCGAGAAGGGCGAGATTGTCATCAGGGGCGAAAATGTCATGGCCGGATATTGGAAAAATCCTAAGGCCACCGCCGACACCGTTGTGGACGGCTGGCTGCACACAGGCGACATGGGATATATGAGGGACAAGGACTTCCTCTATGTCGTGGGCCGTTTCAAATCCCTGCTCATCAGTGCCGACGGTGAGAAATACAGTCCGGAGGGGATAGAGGAGTCAATGGTGGAAAATTCAAAATATATCGACCAGATAGTGCTTCACAACAGCCAGGACCCTTATACGATAGCCCTGCTTGTGCCGAACAAGGATGCCCTGAAGTCCTTTGTCAAGGAAACCGCCCCTCAGCTTGCTCCTGATTCCGCCGAGGCAAAGAAAATCATGCTTGAAAAGCTGCAGGATGAGGTCAATTCCTACCGCAAGGGCGGGGCGAATTACGGTGCATTCCCTGAAAGGTGGCTTCCTGCCGCCGTCTGTGTGCTTCCGGAACCGTTCACCGAGCAGAACCACATGGTCAACAGCACCATGAAGATTGTGCGCGGCAAGGTGGAGAAGGCATACGAGGACAGGATGCGTTTTGCCTACACCCCTGAGGGCAAGAACATCGTGAATGAAATGAACCTGTCATCACTTTAGGCAGTTATGGACTTTGAAGAATTGGTGAAAATAAGGCAGAGCGACCGTAGATACAGTCCTCTGCCTGTTGAAAAGGAAAAACTGATGAAATGTCTGGAGGCGGCACGGCTGTCTCCGTCCGCCTGCAATTCCCAACCGTGGAAATTCGTTGTGGCGGATTCCAGACAGCTCCTCAGCCAGCTGGCGGATGCCGCCTGCGGGACCGGCATGAACAAGTTTGCCTGGCAGGTGCCTGTCATCGTTGCCGTCGTCCTGGAAAAGATGAATGTCACCGCCAGGATTGGAAGCATGCTCAAAGGCAAGGACTACAGCATGATGGACCTGGGCATGGCCGTGGAGCATTTCTGCCTTCAGGCCGCCGACCTCGGTCTCGGCACCTGCATCATGGGCTGGTTCAATGAAAAGAAGGTCGCAGAACTTCTCGGTGTGCCCCGCTCCAAGCGCATCCCTCTGCTCATTTCGGTCGGCTATCCAGATGCCCCTACAAGGCAGAAGGTCAGGAAACCGCTGGAAGAAATTTCCTCCTGGAACAAGTATTGAAATCATTTTTTATATATTTTTGTGCCATTCAAAACGGTTTTGGAGCCGTTTCCCGTGTACTAAACTATTGTTGTCATGAAACCTGATTTTTGCTCTCCTCTGAAAAGAGGACTTGGGAAAGCATTGATTGTCACATCATTGATTATGGGAATATCAGCCTGTCACAGGACAAATCCGTTCTTTTCGGAGTGGGACACCCCGTACGGCATCCCTCCGTTCGACAAGATTCATGAAAAAGATTACATGGAGGCCATCGAAGCCGGTATACACCGTCAGGCCGCAGAAATAGACGCCATCATCGCCAAGGATGACAAGCCTACATTTGAGAATACCGTGGCTGCATACGAGCGTTCCGGAGCCTTGCTTGACAAGGTCACCGGTGTGCTTTTCAACCTTTCGGAGTCCGATGCGACCGAGTCGATGCAGGCGGTTGTGGAAGAGGCCCTGCCCATGCTCACCGGGCATAATGACAACATATTCATGAACCCTTATTTCTTCAGCCGCGTGAAGGAACTCTACGACAGCAGGTCGGAACTCGGCCTTACAGTGGAGCAGAATGCCGTGCTGGAGAAGTTTTACCGCCGTTTTGTGAACAACGGAATCTCCCTTGATGCCGCCGGCCAGGAAAGGATGCGGGCCATCAACAAGGAACTCGCTTCATTGGAACAGAAGTTCGGCAACAATCTTCTTTCCGAGACCAATTCCTTCCGTCTGGTCCTGACCGATTCATCTGAGCTTGCCGGCCTGCCTCAGCCTGTGATTTCAGCAGCTGCGGCCGATGCCTCGTCATCCGGGATTTCCGCCCGTGACGCCATGAAGATGACCGGAGCGGATTCCGTGTCAGAAGGCGGTCCATGGCTGTTCACCCTTCACAATCCGAGCTATGTCCCGTTCATGACATACAGCGCAAGGCGCGACCTCAGGGAAAAGATGTTCAATGCATATTCCTCCAGAGGCAACCAGGGCAATGCCTGTGACAACAATTCCGTGGTCATAGAGATAATGAAGCTCAGGATAGAGAAGGCACAGCTTCTCGGCTACCGTACTCCTGCTGATTTCATCCTTTCGGACAAGATGGCGCATGATGCCGTGACTGTGGACAAGTTTCTTGACGGCATCTTCACCCCGGCCGTGGCAAAGGCAGAAAAGGAGATCTCCGACATGCAGCTGATAATGGATGAGGATGTCAAGGCCGGACTGCTTCCGGAAGACAGCACATCCGTGATCCGTCCGTGGGACTGGGCATACTATGCCGAGAAGGTCCGTAACCGCCATTATGAACTCGATGAGAATGCCATCAAGCCATATTTCAAGATGGAAAATGTCCGTGAAGGCGTCTTCGGCACAGCACATAAGCTTTACGGGCTCAATTTCGAGAAGCTTGACAGCATCCCGTCATACCATCCGGACATGGAGGGCTTCAAGGTCACTGACTCAGACGGCTCTCTTGTCGGTATCCTCCTGACTGACTATTACCCTCGTCCTACCAAGAGGGGAGGGGCATGGATGAACAATTTCCGTAACCAGGAGGTCACCGAAAAAGGTGTGGACATCAGGCCGATAATAGTGAATGTCGGCAATTTCACCAAGCCTTCCGCAGGCCAGCCGTCCCTTCTGACTCTCGATGAGACAGCCACAATGTTCCACGAGTTCGGTCATGCCCTTCACGGCCTTCTCAGCCAGTGTACCTACAAGGATGTCAGCGGCACAAGCGTAGCCCGCGACTTTGTGGAACTCCCGTCCCAGCTCAACGAAAACTGGGCGCTTCAGCCGGAGGTGCTTGCCACATACGCCCGTCATTATGAGAGCGGCGAAGTGATTCCTGATTCTTTGGTGACGAAGATCCGTGCAGCCGCCACATTCAACCAGGGCTTCATGACCACCGAACTTGCCGCTGCGGCCATTCTGGACATGCGCTGGCATGAACTGACTTCAGTTTATGTCCCTGCCGACTGTCCGTTTGCATCTGAGACCGCCGCACCGGAAGGAGCTGAAGCCGGTACTCTCATCGTGAACGGGAAGCCGCTTGCAGCAGGCTCATCTTCAGACCTGAAGGTGATAGATCCTGTCAAGTTCGAGGCCTATGTGATGTCACAGGCCGGTCTGATTGACGAGATCATTCCACGTTACCGTACCACCTATTTCAATCATATCTTCAACAGCGGCTACAGCGCAGGCTATTACAGCTATCTCTGGGCAGAAGTCCTTGACAAGGATGCCTTCGAGCTCTTCATGGAGAAAGGCATCTTCAATAAGAATGTCTCCATGTCCTACCGCCGCAACATCCTTGAAAAAGGCGGCAGCGAAGACCCTATGCTCCTCTACAAGCGTTTCCGTGGCTCCGAGCCCGACCCTCGCGCCCTCCTGCGTGCCCGCGGCCTGGAGTAGCATCATACCTGGTCATATCTGGAGTGGAGCACATCTATCCCCTTTGTTCCCCGGAGCAGGATTGTATATAAGGTGAGTCACATCAGTCTGGCTCACTTTCTTTCTTTTATTCTGTTTCACTACTGTCCCGTTTAAACTAACTCATACTAAATAAGTTAGGATATTCATCAGTTGAAACGGAATTTTGATTTTTGTTAAACAATTGATTTATAGGTATTTTCTCAAATAGCACAAAGCCTAACGTTTGAGAAATCGTATATAATGATTGCTCCAGCCCAAACTTTTTCTTGGCAAGTGCCAGAATCAGGAAAGAGCAGACAGCAATCCAAATTTGGGTATAGACGGCATTCTCCGATGTGCCATAGAATGACTTGATATGAAGATGCTGCTTCATCCATTTGAAGAACAGTTCGACGTTCCAGCGCTCTCTGTAGAGTTCTGCGATTGTCAGGGCTTCGTATCCCAAAAGGTTGGTAAGGAAGCGGTAGACCTTACCGGTAGCGAAGTCCTCATATGTGACCATTCTGAGAGTCTCAGGATAGCACCTGGACGGCTTAACTCCTGTAAGCTTGATGATCTCATCGCTGACTATACCGGCTTCGGGATCACATCCTCTGGACTCAACAACCTCGTACAGCATGTTGTCCTTTGCCCGTGTTACGAAGAACGCTCCGTTCTTGTGGATGTGGTTGAAGAGTCTGAAGAAATCGACATAACCCTTGTCCAAAAGATAGATGGCTCCCATCTCGACACAGAGACTGTCCAGAGCCTTGACATCGTGCACAGAGGCATCTGTAAGGTGGATATAGACCGGAAGATTCCCCCTGAGATCAAGGAGCGTATGCATCTTGACACCTGCCTTAGTCGTTCGGAATCTGGCCCAAGGACAGAGCTTCAGACAGAGACTTATGGTGCTGCTGTCAAAGGCATAGACCATATTGTCAATATCGAGCCTGAATGGATCTTCCGCATACAGAGGACGGACTCTCCTGATAAGAGCTTGTCCAAAGTCACGGTAGATACGCCAGTCCCTTTGTTCATTTGCCTTGGCAAGAGTGTTCCTTGGAACAGCGTAACTGATACCGCTATGATACAATTTATGCTCGACAGCAATGAGGCTGGCCTCAATGTCGCGAAGACTGTTCTTCGAAGCATATTGCGCAAGGCACATCACGAGAAACTGATCGTAACAGGAAAGGTTCCTGGAACGATAATCTCCCTTGTATCTGGCGACACAAGTATTGAAGTCTCTGCGAGGTATGAGCGACATAAGTTGAGCAAATACGGTTTTCCCTGTGAACATAGGCTGACAGATAATATGGTCAGTCCAAAATTACGATTCAAGTCGTGTACAAGAAAAAACCTTTGTAATTAACTAAAAATAAATCAATTGTAAACTCTTAACAGTCCTTTAACGGGACACTAGTG
>CALUTY010000009.1 GCA_944323825.1 uncultured Bacteroidales bacterium | reverse complement strand
GCCTGCCAATGAGGTAACGGATAAATTGATATATTTGCAAAACTAAAAGGTCTGAAGGCTTACTCCGGACACACTGTATGAAACACTACCCAGGCATCTCATTTCCCGGCTGCAGAAATATATTTCAGGAATCTGCCGAGGCCGTCTATGACCCTTGCGCGAGGGCAGGCGAGATTCCAGCGCATGAAGCCTTCCCCGTCCTCTCCATACATGGAACCGGCATTCAGCCAGAGACCGGTCTTTTCGATAAGGTCTTCTTCGAGCTGCATGGAAGGCATTGCGAGCTTGCGGCAGTCCATCCATGCAAGATAGGTCCCTTCGAGTTCGACAAGTGGGAAATCCGGCAGTTTTTTTGCGCAGAATTCTTTCATATACTGCCAGTTGCCGCTGATGTACTCAAGCAGTTGTTCAAGCCATTCTTCACCCTCATTGTAGGCTGCGATCAGGGCATTGACGCCGAACGGGTTGACATCGCAGACTTCGTTTATGTTGACTGCCCTGTCGATTTTTGCCTTCTTCTCCGGGTCTGAGGCCACGATATTGGCTATCTGTAGCCCGGCTATGTTGAATGCCTTGCTCGGGGATATGCAGGTGATGCAGTTATGCAGGAACTCTTCTGAAATCGAGGCGAAAGGAATGTACTTATGACCGCCGAAGACAAGTTCGCAGTGGATTTCATCTGCCACGACCATGACATTGTTTCTGAGACATATCTCTCCTATGCGTGTGAGTTCCTCACGGGTCCAGACGCGGCCGGCAGGGTTGTGTGGATTGCAGAGAAGCATAAGTTTCACCGCAGGGTCTGCCGCTTTCTTTTCCAGGTCATCGAAGTCTATGACATATCTTCCCGTATGAGCCGGTGCGCCGGCCTCAGCCGGGCCGTGGCCCGTATTGTCTTCGGCTGCATTTTCCAATATGAGTGTGTTCTCCGCTGATCCACATCCGTTGTTCCGGATGGAGGAGAAGAAGCAGTTGTAGACAGGCGTCTGTATCAGAACCTTGTCACCTGGACATGTGAATGCCTTGATGATGGCGGAGATGGCCGGCACCACGCCCGGGACATAGGTGATCCATTCCTTCTTCATTTCCAGGCCGTGTCTTCTCCGGAACCAGTCCATTACGGCCTGATAATACGCGTCCGGGACTCTGGTATAGCCGAAGACCCCATGTTCAACCCTTTTCCTGAGTGCATCCATTATCGGGTCGGCGGCTCGGAAGTCCATGTCTGCCACCCACATGGGGAGTATGTCTTTCCTGTCTATGCCGTCCCATTTGTATGAACCGCTGCCACGGCGGTCGATCATTTCGTCAAAATTGTATTTCATAGGACTCACATTACTTCTCATCCCTTGTTTCTATGATGCAGTCAGCCGGAGCCTTGATGTTCCCGTCAATTGTGATTGAGCCGATATGGTCGGCGGTGATGCGTCCGGACATCGGGTTCTTGATGTTGGTGATGCTTCCGCGGATGTCGGCATTCAGGGTGCTGTATTCGAAGGCACGGTCACAGTCAGGGCTGAATGTGCAGTTTTCCAGCACCAGGTCGTGGGCGTAGCAGAGAGGCTGCTCGCCCGTTATATGGCAGTTCACCAGACGCAGGTTCCTCGAATGCCAGCCGAGGTATTCGCCGTTCAGTTCAGAGTCGTAGATGGTCACATCCTCCACTTCCCAGAAGGCATCCTTGGTAGTTATCCTGGCGTTGTGTATCTCCACATCCTTCACATACTGGAAGACATATTTGCTGTCGCTCTCCAGGCCGTCCACATATATGTTCCTGCTGAACATGAACGGATAGGTGCCACCGTGCAGCACGAGGTTCTTCGCCTTTATCCTGTCGCATCTCCAGAAGATTTCATCGGCATCGTTCAGCACCACATTCTCAATCTCGATGTCAGTCATTTCCCTGAACATCTTCGGGGCATCTATCGTGGTGTCCGTCATCTTGAGATGGTCGGAATACCACAGGGCGGAACGGCCGCCGACATCGAAGTAGCACCTGTCAATCCTGAATCCGTGCACATGCCAGAACGGGTAGTTCCCTTCAAAGCGGCAGTTCACGGCTTCGATGTTGCTGCATTCCTTGATGGCCGATTCCCCTTCACGGATGGTCACATTTTCGAGATACAGGTCATGGGAAGCGAAAAGCGGGCGCTCCCCGCCGAATTCGGCATTGATGATCTTTTCCATTTTATTTCCTTTTTGTCTTATCATTCAACTATAATTACGGCAGTCCCAGGCAAGCTCATTTCAGCCATTTTTTCCGGTACAGCCTTGTCAGGAAAATGATTCCCCTGAAGCAGAGCTCCACGCACATGGCTATCCACACTCCTTCAAGTCCGTATTCCGGAGCAAGAAATGCCGCAAGCGAAAGCCTTACGGCCCAGATGCTGCCCAAATTCATTATGCTCGGGATGAGGGTGTCGCCGGCACCGACAAAGACTCCGTAGGCCACTATCGAAGCTGCGTACATCGGTTCGGCAAATGCTTCTATCCTGAGGATTCTTGCTCCGAGGGCCATCACTTCCGCATCCGGTGTCATTATCCCCATTATCAGCGGTGCTCCGGCATACATCACTACCCCCATCAGAGCCATGACTGCCATTCCCATGAGCACCGAGATATGTGCGAATCTCCATGTCAGATCTCTCCGCCTCGCCCCAATGCTTTGGCCCACAAGCGTAGTGGCAGCGTTTGATATTCCGTATCCCGGCATGTAGCAGAGGCTTTCAGCCGTGATGGCAAATGAATTGGCTGCTATTGCCACTGTTCCGAGAGGGGCGACGATTATGGTGGACATTATCTGTGCACCGCACATCACCACCCTCTCGCAGCCCATCGGCAGGGCTATTCCTATGGCATTGCTGAAGCAGGCCCTTGTCGGTCTGAAACTTCCCTTTTCATGCGTGAGTCTCAGTTCAGGGGATTTAAGGCACAGTTCCTTCATCAGGAGTGCCGCCACCACAAGGGCTGCAAGGGCTGTTCCGAGAGCTGCACCGCTGACTCCGAGCCCGGCTCCCGGCATGGTTATGTCAAGTCCGAGGACGGATACTGTCCGGGTCGGGAATATCAGGAAGAAATTGAACGCCACATCCAGAAAGCACATCAATATGTTCAGCGCACTCGGCGTGTACATGTTCCCGCTGCTCCTGAGCATCCCGCTGGCAAGCACATTGAGCTGCATTGCCGGAAGTGACAGCATGAAGATGAGGAAGTACAGGGAAGCATCCCTGTGTATCGTTTCATCACCGCCGAGCCACCGTGGCAGCGGACCGCTTACAGCACAGCCGATGACCACCAGTATGCAGCTGAATATCATGCACATCACTATCGACTGCCGCAGGACATCCCTTGCCGTGGCATTGTCCTTGGCCCCGAGAAGGTGCGACACCTGGACGAAAAATCCGGTGGCACAGGCCGATGTAAGTCCCATGAACAGCCATGTGGTCGTTGAGACCAGACCTATGGAGGCCGACGCTTCTGCCCCGAGACTGCCCACCATCGACGCGTCAATGAACTGCATGAGGATGGACGAGAGCTGGGAGATTATGGCCGGGATACTGAGCTGCACGGTCAGCCTCAGCTGCTGCCCGAGGGTCATCGGAAGACCGTCCTGCACCATCTTGAGTAGCCTGTTCTGGCTCTTTTCTCCTGCTCTTGCCATATTCCTTTTCAAGCCGATTGTCTTCAACCGGCTGCAAAGATAGGAATATATTCATTTTTCCGGTGTATCATTTTTACTGAAAAAATTAATGATTCTCCGGAAAACGCCGGTCAGGAGACAATCGGGGGATGTGCAGGCGGATTCTACAGCCTCCAGCCTGAAATGTGTTCCTGGATGTTCCACAATCGGGTATACAGGCCATCGGCCTGCATCAATGTCTCATGTGTGCCTTCTTCCTTTATCTGTCCGTTGTCCATGACAATTATCCTGTCGGCATTCTTGACGGTTTTCAGCCTGTGTGCAATGGCAATGACGGTGCGTCCCTTGATGAGCGTGTCAATGGCGTTCTGCACTTCCGCTTCATTTTCGGGGTCAAGTGAGGCGGTGGCTTCGTCAAGCAGGATGATTCGGGCGTCCTTGAGAATGGCGCGGGCTATGGATATGCGCTGCTTTTCCCCGCCTGAAAGAGTACAGCCGCCTTCGCCCACCATCGTGTCGTAGCCCTGAGGCAAACGCATTATAAAGTCATGACAGCAGGCTTTTCTGGCTGCAGCGATGATTTCTTCCTCCGTCGCATCCGTCTTGCCGAAACGGATGTTGTTGCGTATGGTGTCCTGAAACAGATAGACATCCTGGAACACCATGGTAATATGGTTCATCAGACTTTCGGGATTTATTTCATCAGTCGGAACACCATTGAAAAAGATCCGTCCCTTCTGCGGGTCGTAGAAACGGGCACATAGTTTCATCACAGTACTTTTCCCGCTGCCGGAAGGGCCGACAAGGGCAGTCAATGAATTTTCAGTGAAGGTCATCGAAATGTCATGCAGCACTTCCTTGTCCTGATAGGAGAACGATACATCTTCAAACCTGATGTCGCCTGCTTCCGGGGACTGCCGTTCTCCTTTCATTTCCGGCTCGTTCATAAGGGTAAGGATGCGGCCTCCGGCAATGGAAAAATAGCGGAACTCGGTAAAGTTTGTCAGTGCGGAAGTCAGCGGATCGAACACGCGGGAGCCGACCACGAGGAACAGAACGAATACAAGCAGAGAAAGTTCGCCTCCAAGCAGAAGGTAAGTTCCGCACAGGACCATCATCGTCAGCCCGGCACGGACTAAAGTGATGCTCAGCAAGACGAACGGGCCCAGCAGGGCTTCCTGACGGATACAGACACGGCGAAGTTCCGCAAATGCGTCGCGCAGCCTGACGAAGCGGTCACCTATCAGATTGTACGCTTTCATTACACGAATACCCTGTAAGTATTCTTCCAACCGATTTCCAGCATTTATTTTTGCTTGAATTTGCCTGCCGCTTAACTTCCGCTGTGCCTTTGTGCTTGCCCATAACACGAGCATGGCAAGCGGCAAGGCGGCAAACATGGCGACCGCCATCCTCCAGTCTATCCAGACCAGCGAGGCAAAAGCCAGTACGGGCATGACCACGGCACCCATCAGCTGGGGCAAGTGGTGCGAGATACCGGTTTCCGCCATCATGAAGTCCGTAATAAGCATGGAAGACAAATCGCCGGGGTCGCGTCTGGACAGGAATCCCAGCGAAAGTTTCCGTAGATGTTCCGCCAGCGATAAGCGTCCCGATGCGCTCATTTCGTAGGCTCCCCGGAAATTGGCACGATAGGATGCCCGTTCCGCCAAAGCCATGACCAGCATATAAACAACCATAATAGCGAATATATACCACAGGCGGGTGGTGTCAAGCGGCTGTCCGCTCCCGTCAAAAGCACTGAAGATGATGCGTACCGCTTCAATAGAGAGGCAGAACGGCACGATGTTGACCAGGTTGGCAAGCATGGTGTATCCTACTGGCTTGTATAGCCGTTCGACATGTCCTATAGTAATGTTCTTGATTGCGTTCATATTCTGTTCTCCTCTTGGTTTTTGTTCAACGTCCAGTGGTAAGCACTCGTATAGGCATCCCACATATTCTTATATACACCTTCTGTTACTGACAGCTGTTCGTGTTTTCCGTATTGCACAATGCGCCCTTCTTTCATGACGACAATCTGATATGCCGAAACGATGGAAGACAGCCGGTGCGCTATCACAATGACCGTCTTGTCCTTTATCAGGGATTGCAGGGCCATCTGCATCTTATACTCGTTTTCCGGGTCGGCAAATGCCGTGGCTTCGTCCAGCACCAGTATCGGGGCATTCTTTAGGATAGCACGTGCCACACATATCCGTTGCGCTTCGCCTCCGGAGAGATACACACCTTTGTCGCCTATCCGCGTGTCGTATCCCTGCGGCAACCGTTCGATGAAGTCATGGCATTGGGCAGCTTTGGCTGCGGCTATCACCTTTTCCCGGGTGGCTGTGGGAGAACCGACGGCGATGTTCTCATATAATGTGTCATAAAACAGGAAAGTGTCCTGAAATACGAAAGACACCATGTCCATCAGCTTCTCTGTGGCTATCTGACGGATATTCACGCCTCCTATGAGTATTTCTCCTTGCTCCACATCCCAGAACCGGGGTATCAGGTTGGCAACCGTTGATTTGCCGCTTCCTGACGGGCCGACAAGAGCGGTTATTTTCCCCTGCGGTGCTATAAAGCTGACATCGCGCAAGGCTTCTGTCCGTGTTCCCTGCTCCGTGTTTTCGTAGGAGAATGACACATGGCGGAACTCCACATCGTAGGATGCAGGCACCTGCGGGCACTCCGGTTCCGCTATCGGTTTCTTTTCCAAGATGCGGTCGATGCGTTTTACACCTTCATCAATATCACGCGTGTTGCCTCCCAAGAATGTCAGTTTATAGACGGGAGAAGCCATACCAGGCCCCATGATGATGAAGAACAACCATACCGCCGCCAATGACAACGACTGAGGATTAGCTTGCATCAGCAAAATGCCCATGGGGAGAATGAATGTCACCATCGAATTGAGCAGAACCGTAAAGGCTATCATTCCGTTCTGGTAGGTGTCGCAACACTTTAAGGCAAAGGTCTTGTATGCCTGGATTTCGGCATTGAACTGACGGAACGAACGGACACTCTGCCCGAAAATCTTGACAACGGGCATCCCCCTCACATACTGCACGGCGGATGCGCTCATCTTTTCCTGCGCATCGTAATAGATGCCCATAAACTCCCTTGCCCTTTTGCCCATGAAATTGGAGAATTGAAGAAACAGACTGACCGCTACGACCGCCAGGCATACGGCCGTCAGCCACGCATCCAGCGAAAAGAAGATAATCAGCATCACCGCCACAGTGGCCACCACATTCACCAAGTCCGGAATGGTATGGGCAATGAACCCTTCTATCTTTTCGATGTTCTGGTCCATTGTTTTCTTGATGGCTCCGGTGGAAGTGTTGTTCAGATACCCCAACGGAAGCCTGCCGATATGTTCCGACAGACGGACACGCAGTCCGTAAAGAATCCGGAAAGCCGCAGTATGAGAAGACATCAGGGCGGCATAAAGCAA
The DNA here is from genome assembly GCA_944323825.1 of uncultured Bacteroidales bacterium. GTDB lineage: Bacteria > Bacteroidota > Bacteroidia > Bacteroidales > UBA932 > Cryptobacteroides. The sequence continues at coordinate 136,783 of CALUTY010000009.1, read as the reverse complement.
TACCAGTCCGCCGGCAAGTCCTCCAAACGCTATCCAGCCCCAGCGTATCATGGCGGCTCCGTCCGAATCGGCGGGATTTCCTCCATGCGTCAGCAATTCTTTCAAAATTTCATAAACCGCCCAGTAGGGCACAAGCATACATACAGCACTGCCTGCCGAGAGTATTCCCGCCAGTATAAGCAGCCCTTTCTTTTCTCCCGCTATTTCGAACAGCCGGGACAGACCTTTTTTCTTATTCAGTTTATCCATTGTAATAGAAATTATTTGAAACTGCGTTTTCAATCACTCATGCATCCGGCCTGCATTTGATCTCATATCCGAGCAATGAGCTGAACTTGTAGCACAGTCGCGTCATTCGCCCCAATATCTGTCCGAAAAAGAAGCCCCAGCGCGGACGGAAGAACTTCATGTAGTTGGCCTGCTCAATGAGCCTCAAGGCCGGCTCCCAACTCTCCACCAGATGCCCGTCACTCAATCCGGAACGGATCTGTGCCTCGTGTTTGCGGAGCGAATCTGGCTTCACTCCGTGACGGCTCATCATTGTGCCGCACACGTCAAACCACAATTCTCCGCCACCGAAACGGCTAGCCACATGATGCAGGAATTCTTTTACCTGCTTCTCGTAAAAATACATCAGCACTCCTTCCACGATGAAGATAAATTCCGCATCTTGATGCTTGCGGCGGAGGTCGTCCATCCAGCCGGTTTCCAGCAAGGATGCCGCGATATAGACATTGCCCGGCTGTTCCGGTATCAGCTCCCGGCGCAGCGCAATGACCTCCGGCAAGTCCAAATCATAGAAGACGGCTTTCTTACCTCCGATACGCTGGAAACGGGTATCCAGTCCGCAGCCCACATTTACGACGACCGGGCGGGAATGAGTGTCGATGAAGCGTTTTACCGCCCGGTCAAAATACCAGCCGCGCACCACACAGCCCACTTCGCTCAGCTTTGCCCCGTCGAATCGGGAGTATTCGTATTCCAGGCTGTCCGCTAACTGTTCCGCTGCCTTGTCATTCAGAATGGGATGTTCCCGGCGGCTTTCTTTTGCTCTCATGTACAGCGGAATAAACAATGTTTCCGCTACAATGTTCTCAAATTTGTGTTCCTGTTTCATTTTATATGCTGTTGTTTGATTGTGAATATTCCGATTGCGTGCAGCATGGGGAGTTGCCTGTTTTGCCGAATGTGGGAAAGCCGGGCAAAAGTGAACGATATTCAGAATTGTTCATAAAAAAAGGAGGAAACCTCCGTAAAGATTTCCTCCTTGCCAGCCGTTTTGTTGTGGCTGTTCGTCTGTATGTACATAGTCTTTCTCTCATATTTGGATGATTGCCCTCCAGCCCTGGATTTCAAATAAGATGTAATCGTGCAGAATGGCTTCCATTTCCTGTTCCGGTACTGAATGCATCAGCAATTCCTCAAACATCGTGAACATCCATACCGTATGCAGATGAATAATGAAATCAGACACTGCCGTATTGATTTCCGGGTGCTTCTGCTGCATGGTTGCGAACCACACTTTGACCACCTCTGTTGAACGGTCGGTATAATCTTCCCGGAAATGCTCCAGAGAAGAGCCTTGAGCGCGGAACAGGAGGATCTCCATCAGTTCGCGGTGCCTGTTCATCAGTGAGACATATTCGTCTATGCAGGATTTCAGATACTTCTCTGACCGCATCGCCATGATATCCTCACCTCGTATGCCATGGTGTTCCTGCAGCATTGCTTCCAGGGCACACAGAACCGGACGGACCACCTCGCGGAACAGCCCGTCCTTGCCCGTGAAATAGTTGTAGATATTCCCGGCCACAACACCTGCCGACACGGCTATTTCGCGCATGGAAGTTTTTGAATATCCCTTCTGCCGGAATTGCTGCCGGGCAGCTGCCAATACCTGACTCCGTATGTCTTCCTTCAGCACCTGCATCTGAAATGAACAATGTTTCTGTTTTTCTTTTGCAAATGTACAGGGCATGGAGCTGTCCGGCAATACCTACTTTTAAGGATTTTATGATGTCCCGACTTGCACTTTCGGGTATTTTTTACCTGCCTGTTTCCGTGGGTGAGCCTTTACTGGACCTCATTCAAGGCAATCATCATGTCGCGATGTGCCGGCACACCGCTTTCCCTATTTCAGGTTATAGTCTCCGGCCTCTTCCGACACCTGTTTCTGGAGCTCTTCCAGGGTGTATTCCCGGCCGCCGGTGAATTCAACTGTTGCCACAGGCGGTTCGAGGGTTACTGTCGCATTGACTCCTTCGAGTTTGTTAAGGGCCTTTTCGACATGCATGCGGCAATGGTTGCACATCATTCCTTCCACTGTGAATTCCTTTTTCATGATTTTCTCCTTTTTAATGTCTTTGTATTCAGTCTTTTTTTCCTTTTCCTTGTCAGCAGTTTCATAGTTTTCACCATATCCGGCATTTTGGGTCCGGCACCGGTCAATCCCGTTTTCTGTTGTCATGTCTGAAGATTTTCCATTTATTTCTTTGTGACAACTGTCATTTGTCAGGCATGAGTCCGTATTGTATCCATAGTCCGAGGTTTCTGATGAATTCTCCTTGTCTTTTTTCCTGCCGGACAGGGGAGTGTCGGCATCCAGCTTCTTCCGTTTCAGCCTCAGGCTGTTGCTGACGACACTGACGCTGCTGAAGGCCATTGCCGCTCCGGCTATCATAGGATTGAGCAGGAAGCCGTTGACCGGATAGAGGATGCCGGCTGCTATCGGCACGCCAATCATATTGTAGATGAATGCCCAGAAGAGATTCTGCCTGATGGTGCGGACAGTCAGGCGGGAAAGCCTCAGTGCCTCAGGGATCTTGCTCAGGTCAGAGGATATTATGGTCACCCCCGCCACATCCATTGCAATGTCGCTTCCGCCTCCCATTGCAATGCCGAGATCCGCCTGGGCAAGGGCTGCGCTGTCGTTGATCCCATCACCTGCCATGGCGACTTTCCTGCCTTTCTGCTGCAGATTGCGGATGAAGCCGGCCTTGTCCTGTGGCAGGACACCGGCCTTGAAGTGCCTTATGCCGGCCTGTGCCGCCACGGCTGCTGCCGTCGCCTCATTGTCACCGGTTAGCATGTATACCTCGATTCCTTCATTCTGAAGAGTATGGACGGCCCTGATGGAGCTTTCCTTTATCCTGTCGGTGACAGCAGCCAATGCCAGGGCATTCTTTTCGTCCGAGAACCAGATTACTGTCCTTGCCTCAGCCGTAAGTTCGTCAGCCTTCAGTGACAGGTCGGGGCTGATGCTGATTCCGTTCTTTTTCATCAGTCTGAGGTTTCCGGCAAAATATCTGCTTCCTTCGCAGACACCTGTGACACCTTCCCCTGTGATGCTTTCGAATTCCTTCACTTTGACTTCCGACGAGCCTTTCAGATATTTGACAACCGCCTCGGCCAGAGGATGTTCGGACAGTTTTTCCAGGCTGAAGAATATGTTCTTGAGATATGTTTCCCGGGACACCTTTGTATCTTGTGCTCCCGAGGCGGAATCGGCCTCCCTTTTCATGATGTCAGACCAGGATGGAGCTTCAGGAAGGGAGCATATCAGATGTGTCACTTCAGGACGGCCCTCGGTCACTGTCCCTGTCTTGTCCAGGACCACAGTGTCTATCTTCCTGGCGGTCTCTATGCTTTCGGCATCCTTGATAAGTATGCCGTTTTCTGCCCCTTTCCCGATTCCGACCATAATGGCTGTCGGGGTGGCCAGTCCGAGTGCGCACGGACATGCTATTATCAGCACTGTCACCATTGCCAGAAGTCCGTGCGTCACCCCGTTTTCCCCGTCAAGAACTGCCCACAGGATGAATGAGAGGAGAGCGATTCCCATTATGACAGGCACGAAGACGGCGGCTATCCTGTCAACGAGTTTCTGGACCGGTGCCTTGCTGCCCTGTGCATCCTGGACCATTGCTATAATTTTCGACAGGAGGGTGTCTGTCCCCACCTTGTCAGCACGGAACCTGAAGCTCCCTTTCTGGTTTATGGTCCCGGCAAAGACTTTCGAGTCCTTCCGTTTTGCCACCGGCACAGGTTCCCCGCTCAGCATGCTTTCGTCCACATATGAGCTGCCTTCCGTTACGGTGCCGTCCACAGCCACCCTCTCTCCGGGCTTTACGGCTATGATGTCGCCAGGCCTGACGGCCCCGACGGGAATTTCCATATATTCCATAGGACAATTGTTCCCCCTTGATATCACCGTCACGGTCTTGGGCTGCAGTCCCATCAGTTTCTTTATTGCGTCTGATGTGTTTCCTTTGGCTTTTTCCTCCATCAGCCTTCCCAAGAGGATGAAGGCTATTATCACGCTCGAAGCCTCGAAATAGACATGAGGTTCGATGCCTCGTGAAAGCCAGAATTCAGGGAAAAGCATGTTGAACACGCTGAACAGGTATGCGATGCCTGTGCTGTTGGCCACGAGGGTGTCCATGTTGGCGGTGCGGTGCCTGAGCTGTTTCCATGCGCTGATGAAGAAGCCTCTTCCGAGCCAGAAAACCACAGGAGTGGACAGCGCCCACATTATATATTCAGCGTATGGCATGTCCATGAAAAACATTCCGATGACCGCCACCGGCAGCGAAAGCACTATCGCCCAGATTGTCCTGGATTTCAGTTGTGCATACCTTTCGTCATGCGCCTTCTCCGCCTCGTCCGCCGCATTGCCGTCCTTTTGTACAAGCAAGTCGTATCCTGCATCCTGCACCGCCTTCTGCAGTGATTCCGCAGTGCATTCTGTCCTGTCATATTCCACTTTAACGGTCGCTGCCGCATAGTTTACCGCCGCCATCCGCACTCCGGGCTGCCCGGCGAGAGTCTTTTCAACCCTCGAGGCACATGCTGCGCAGCTCATGCCAACGACAGGGAATGTATCTTTTACGATTTTTCCGTCTTCTGCCATAGTCAATTTCCATTTTTGTCTATGGCAAAGTTACCTCAGTCTGCAGAAAAACCGTTATGGAATTATGGAAGGATTTTATAAGTTTTGTACCATGACCGGTGGTTTGCCGGATTCATACCTCGTCCAGCGGTTTGCGGCGGTTTTCCCCGATCTGCCTGAAATGCGTGGGGGTCAGTCCTGTGACGCTTTTGAACTGGGCGCTGAGATATGCCGAGCTGGAGTAGCCGAGGATGTCGGCTATCTCATTGAGGCTAAGTTCTCCGTAAGCCAGGAGCTCTTTTGCCCGCTCGATTTTCTGTGCTATGAAATATTTTTCCACCGTGGTGCCGGTGACTTCGGAAAACAGCTTGCTCAGGGAGCTGTAGTCCCGGTTCAGCTTCGATGAAAGATGTTCGGAAAGGTTCACTTTCAGCCCGTTGCCTCCATAGTGCACAAGCTTGATCACTTCAGAGCGTATCTGCTCTATCAGCAGCGACTTCCTGTCATCAATCAGTTCAAGTCCAAGCGCCTCCAAGGCATTCCTTACCTTCCCGAGCATCTCGTCTGTCAGTTCTTCGCTGATGACCGCCGTCCCGAGTTCCACATGTGCCGGATGCAGCCCTGACTGTTTCAGGCAGCCTTCCACCGCCATTATGCACCTGTTGCACACCATGTTCTTGATGTGCAGCACGGTACCCGCTTCCTTTCCTGCATTTCCCATTTCAATGCCCTTTAAACCATTTTTGTGTTCATGCCGGCGATGCCATGACATGGAGAACAAATTGAGATGAACAAAAATATTAAAATTTCCGTAATCCGTATACAACGGACAGGCACAGAAGAATGTAAATTTGCACCGTCGTATTGACGGAAAATATCACAGTTTGTTATGGAATACAGGAAAAATGTCAGAAGCGGAAAGGATATCAGCGTGATCGGACTCGGCTCAAGTTCGATAGGCGGGGCATCTGCAAAGAAAATACAGGAAACAGTAGAACATGCCCTTGAAAAGGGAGTGAATTACTTTGATATGGCAGCGGGCGATTCAAAGCCGTTTGCGCCGTATGGGGATGCTCTTGCAGCGACGGGAAAACGCTCCTCGGCGCTTTTCCAGATACATTTCGGCGCAAACTATGAGTCCGGGAGCTACGGCTGGACCACAAATCCCGAAAAAATCAGGAAATCAGTCGAATGGCAGATGAAGATGCTCCGTACTGACTATATCGACTTCGGTTTCATCCACTGCCCCACAGGGCTTTGAGCAGGTACCAGTGCATCCAGTATGCCCTTGACAAGCCCGGTGTGCTTACCGTCCTTCCGGGCGTCCGCAACAGTGCCGACCTTGATGATGTCCTCGGCTTCCTTGAGGCCCCGGCGTCTGAACGGGACTATTCTGTCATAGGCTCATTCACTCCTGCCGAGGCCGAAGGCATCTGTGTCTATTGCAACCATTGCCAGCCCTGTCCCCGCCACATCGATGTCGGCCTCGTCAACAAATATTATGACCTTGCAAAGACCGGCGACCGCCTTGCCGTCAGCCACTATCAAAGCCTTGCCGTCAAGGCCGATGCCTGCATCTCCTGCGGCCACTGTGACCTCCGCTGCCCGTTCCATGTGTCCCAGTCTTCCCGTATGAAGGAGATAGCGGAATATTTTTTAACCTGACCACTGCATAAAATGTGTAAAAATTGCAGTCTATAAGTTGTATAAATTTGTATATTTTGCAGTATATTTAAAAAATGTTTGTAATATCATTTACTTGACCAATTTTTACACCATGATATACATCGGACTCATTATCGCGGTTCTGCTTGTTGCAGCCGGGCTTGTGGCCATGAAATGGCCCGGGCTGATTTCTTTCTATTCGCTGATGACACCTCAGGAGAGGGAAAAGGTGGACATGAAGGCTGCCGGGAAAAGTTCTGCAGTGATAATGGCGGTTACCGGGCTGGCGTGTGCGGTCCTGTACTATGTCACTTATTTTATGGGACATCCGGCACTTGCCCTGGCTCTTTGTATAGTTGCGATGATGGCCGGGGTTATTGTCCTGACGGCAGTGCTCCGGAAATATGACCATAATACGCAGCGGAAGAAAGCGAATGTCCATATCATTGTCGTGGCTGTCTTCATGGTTGCCATCTGCATCATGCTCTGGTCCTGGTCAAGGCCGGTGAGGATTGCGGTCACTGAAGACGAGATTGAAATCAGCGGCTCATACGGGATGACGGTGGACCGCGGTAGCATCCGCTCCGTGCAGCTCCTTGACTCACTTCCGGAGATTGAAGTCCGGACAAACGGCATAGGGATGGGAAACATCCAGAAAGGACATTTCAGCATTGAAGGTTTCGGCTCCTGCCGCCTTTATGTGGACCTGAAATACCCTCCTTTCGTGCTTCTGGGACTTGATACGGGAGAGATCATCATTTTCAACACAAAAAATCCTTCCGAAACGGAATCCCTATACAGGGCATGTCTTGATTCCCCGGACGCCAGATGACTTCATCCCAATGGGGATATTTTTTTTTCGCATGTCAGTTGATTTTTCTTTTTTACTTTCGCGGCGTTTTTTCGTATTAATTGTGAAGACGGCAGAAAAGGGAAAGCCTCAGGCTGTCCTGTCTGCTGAAGGAGAACTGATTGCCGATGAAACAGGACAGACATATATCCGACAATGCCGCAGATGTTCAGCAGATACGGGACAATGTGCTGGCCCGGTCTGTCGCTGACGGGGACGAGGAGGCATTGAGGTCTGTCATCAGGAATTACGGGGATCTGGTCTTCCGGACTGCTTTCAAGATAGTCTGTGACGAATCTGAGGCGGAGGACATTGCCCAGGAGGTGTTCATCAGGGTCTGGAGAAAGGCCGCATCATACGACGGCCGCCGTCCCTTTGCCTCATGGATATACAGGATCACATGCAATCTTTGCATCGATTTCATCAGAAGAAGACGCATCACCCATCCCTTCAGCCGATTGGAGCTTTCCGATGCAGGCGGGCTGCCCGACCGTCTGCTCCCGGTTGAGATTTCGCCGGAAGACAGGGTGATACTGCAGGAAACCTGGTCAACATTCATTGCCGCCGCTTCAAGGCTCACGCCGAAACAACGCATCACATTTGTTCTGAAGGAGCTTGAAGGTCTTGGCACAGATGAGGTTTCCGCTATTACAGGAATGACTCCGGACAGGATAAAAAGCAATCTCTACCATGCCAGGAAGGCCATCCGGGAGATGGTGTCCAGACAATTTTAAATTTAATGCCAATGATGAACGGAGAATATGAAAAATTTGCCGGCAATCTGAACCGGATAGGCAGAGAGCTCCCTTCAAAAGAGCTGATTGAAGCATCGGTGATGTCCCGGATTTCTGTCTGCGGGCATGAAAAGGATGTGCAGGGAAATGGACGGTGTGCCGTGATTTCCATGATTGCCGCCGCCGTGCTGACATTTGTCCTTATGCTGCCGGCTGCATTTTCCGGTGACGGAAAACAGAAAAAACAGTCTGAATGTGATGCGGCACCGATGGCGGCAGACTTTTCAGATATGGCAGCACACGCAGACCTGTCAGACAGTGATGTCGCGGCGCAGAAGGTGACAGACGGACCATCTATCAGCCACAGGCGTCTTCCCCGGCAATATGAGGGCTATCTCGCATCGCTGCAGAGGAAAGCCGCTGCCGAAAAACTGCTGCCCGGAAATTCTTGTCTAAGCCCCGATTGATACGGCATATATAAAAATAATCATTTCAATAAATTGCATATATCATGAAATCACTGTTACAAACTTTGGTGAAGATGTCATCCGCAATCATGCCATTGCTTTTGGCGTCGTCCTGCGTGTCATATCATTATATGACAACTGACATCCACAGGGACCTTTCCTTTGACAGGACTGTATATGCCGGTGCCGATTCATCTGACCTTGCCGATAACGGGGGCAGGGGAGCGTTCATGTTTTCAGTTGACTCGCTATGGAGCATTTTCAGATTGGAAAAGCCTTTCAGCGTTGTGGCTGACGGCGAAAATGTATTGATGAATGTTTCTGCCACCAGACGTTTCAATTCATTTTCTGAAAAATGTTTTGTGCCAGCCTCTCCGGAAATGGAGGGCAACCCTCTGCTTTTCCCGCAAGAAAATGTATCGAGGAAATTCAGGTGGTTTTTCACAGAATACCGCTATAATGCCGTATATGCCGGAATTGACAGCCTTCCGGTGCCGCTGGACAGATATCTTTCCCCAGAGGAACAGCGGAATTTCCTTCTGAAGGTTGTGGTTCCGGAGGGCAGCAACGGTGTGGAGCTTTACAACAGTCTTGACAAGATCAACACCTCATTCTCAAGATGGATAAATGCAAATGTCTTCACGGTGGCATACGGGGCGATAAAAGGTTTCCTTTCCCCGGAACAGCTTGCCGCTGCAAAGTCAGAAAAGGAAAAGGTCTTCAGTTCCATGACCAAAGGGGATATGCTCGGCTGGACTCCGGAGGAATTCTGCAGACAGTTCGACAGTCTGATGGCTGGTGCACCATTCTTCCATGAAGTCTATGTGCGCAACAGCAGTGCGATTGATTCTGCTTACCACGAAAGCGAAAAGGTTCTTGAATATTTTTCCCTTTCATTTGAGAACCGTGTCAATCTTCCCGGAAAGGTCGTGAGGACAGACGCCCCGGTGCTTGATGACGGCACTCCGGTGTGGAAGGTGGACTGCTACAGGCTCCTGTACGGTGACTATGAACTGGATGCTGTTTCACGGGAGACCAACATCTGGGCGATAGTCATGACATTCATCATATTGGCGGCCGCCATATATTTTCTTCTGCAGTCATCGGGTATCCTTAAGTCAAAGCCGGAGCAATGAAGGCAATGAAATTCAGACTTCAGTAATTCTTGTAACAATATCCGTCATTTGTATTTTCCGTCATTCTGCGGAAGTGCATAATTTTGCATCGTGAATCTGACTGCAAAGCTCGGACAAATTCAGTTTTTTGTTTCCATGGGAACGGAATGCCGCCGACTGAGTCATTCCGTCCCTTTTTATGAATGATCATATGGCACTTAAAAGATTCGGCGTCTCACTTGAAGACAGTCTGCTGGAAGCATTGGACAGCTATGTCGCGGAAAACGGCTTTGCCAACCGCTCACAGGCTATCCGTTTTCTGGTGGAGAAGAATGTTGCCGAGAACAAATGGCAATGCAACCATATCGTCGCCGGTACGGTGGTCATAATGCATGCCCAGGACCGGAAGGACATAATATCAAAGATTGCTGACATCCAGCAGAGTTATCGGGATGTCATCCTGTCCTCCTCGCAGTATTATATGAACAGCGGATTCTGCCTGCAGGTGACTGTCGTGATGGGGGAGGCGCACAGGCTGACGGAGCTCTCGGACCGCCTTACTTCCATCAAGGGGATACGGCACGGGAAGCTGCTGATGAGCCGGGCAGACTGATATTTTTTTTGCGGCATCGGTAACACGATTTTATTAGTTTGTGTTACTTTTTAAAATATTGAACAATAGATAATTATTAAATTTTAACGAATAAAATCCAATGAATTTAACAAAAAAGTTATCAATTAAAACATTTTTGTTTTTATTATTTGTATCCAGTGATTTGTCTGTAATTTCAATCGCCGCCTCCCCAAATCGGGATTTTTCCGTTGCGGCAGCGAAAGAAGAGGTTGTCAGCCCGTCAGACACTGCAAGGGCGGCATGGAATGAGAGCATTGACGAGGTCGTCGTGACCGGAACAAGAAACGAAACCGACATCCGGCATCTTCCATTCACCGTGTCCGTCATCGGCAGGCAGCAGATAGAGCAGAGCAGGAATGCCTCCCTGCTTCCGGTGCTGACCGAGCAGATTCCGGGGCTTTTCACGACTTCGCGCGGTATTCTCGGCTATGGGGTTTCCGACGGTGCTGCCGGTGCCATATCCCTGCGCGGAATGAGCGGAGGCAGCGGAAGGCTCATGGTTCTGATCGACGGCCATCCGCAGTATATGGGGCTTTTCGGCCATCCCATAGCCGATTCCTACCAGACTTTCCTTGCGGAACGGGTGGAAGTCCTGCGCGGCCCTGCCTCAGTGCTCTACGGCTCCAATGCCATGGGCGGTGTGGTCAACATCGTGACCCGCAAGATGACGGAGGACGGCAGCCGCACCAATCTCAACATCGGCTACGGATCCTACAATACGATGCAGACCGAATTGACCAGCCGTATCCGCAAGAACCGCTTTTCAAGTGTCATAAGTGCATCCTACAACCGCACTGACGGGCACAGGGCTGACATGGAATTCGAGCAGTACAGCAACTACATCAAGCTCGGATATGATTTCAATGACAACTGGAATGCCTTTGCGGATGTCAATCTTACGCATTTCAATGCCTCCAATCCGGGCAGCATTTCGGAACCTCTGACCGATGCCGACCAGCGGATTACGAGAGGAATGGCTTCCTTTGCCCTTGAAAACCATTATGAGAACACTTCCGGAGCCATCAGTTTCTTCTACAACTGGGGCCGCCACCACATCAATGACGGCTATGATGCCATGACGGAGCAACCTCTTGACTACCGCTTCAATTCCCGTGACGACATGATGGGCATTTCAGTCTACCAGAGCGCCCGGTTCTTCAAGGGCAACAGGATCACTGCCGGCTTCGACTGGTACCGTTTCGGCGGCGATGCATGGAACGAATATGTCGGAGGCGAGAACAAGGGGCAGTTGCAGACCATAGCCGGGATGCCTCAGACCCAGCATGAGCTTGCCGGCTATATTGATTTCAGACAGTCTGTCGGTTCATGGCTGACCTTCAATGCAGGCCTCCGTGTGGACCATCATTCCCATGCAGGCACGGAGTGGGTGCCCCAGGCCGGTCTTTCATTCCATCTTCCGGAATCCGCCGAGATCAAGCTTTCCGCCTCCAAGGGCTTCCGCTATCCCCTTATCCGTGAAATGTTCATGTGGGGAGTCGCCAATCCTGACCTCCGGGCCGAAAGACTTTGGAACTATGAGCTTGCGTTCTCACAGAAGCTCCTTGACAACCGGATTTCATATGGCCTGAACATTTTCTACATCGATGCCGACAATCTCATCACCGTCGACATGGTGGACGGCCGCAGGATGAATGTCAACACCGGTACGGCAAGGAATGCCGGTGTCGAGGCACAGGTTGCCTGGCGCATTTCTGAAGCCTGGTCCGTCGATGCCAACTACAGCTTCCTGCACATGGAAACCCCGATAGTCGCCTCTCCTCAGCACAAGCTCTACGCCGGCGGCATGTTCCGCAAGGGCCGCTGGAGCGTCTCCTCAGGCATCCAGTACATCAAGGGACTCTACACATCCACCGGCTCCGATGCCCGTACCGAGGACTTTGTCCTCTGGAACCTCCGAGCCTCTTTCCGTATCTTCGACTGCCTCTCCGTCTGGGCCGACGGTGAAAACCTCCTCGCCCAGGAGTATGAGATCAACGCCGGCTATCCCATGCCCCGTGCCACCGCAATGGGCGGAATCAGCCTGGAGTTCTGAGTCTCGCACATTGAGCAAGGCCCCGGCCATGTGAACGGATCAAATTGTTTGCATGACCGGGGTTTTTGCGTATATTTGCCCTGATGAAAAAGATTTTTAGGGGGATTTGGATTGTGGTCCTGTCTGTGAGCTGGGTCGCAGCCGGAGCGGCTGCGCCTCGGGACTCATTGGCAGCTGCCGGCACTTTGCCTGTTGAGGAAAAGGGGGACTCCACGGCTGTTGCGGAAAGGAGGGACAGCATAACGGAGGCGAGAATCACTGCGGACAAATATGCGGAGAAGGCGGCACGCAGCCAGACTGGACATAAACGGCTCGAAGAGGCAGACTTCATATACGGGAATGTGGTGTTCAGTTCTCCGGACCTTATAAAGGCACTCCAGAATCTTCCGGGGGTGAATCCGGGAACGGAACTGATGTCCGGGCTTTATGTCCATGGAGGGGAGGGCTCTGACAACCTTTTTCTTCTTGACGGGGTGCCGATGTACCAGATAAGTCATCTTGGAGGGCTTTTCTCGTCGTTCAATACGGATGTGGTGGGACATCTGGACTTCTACAAGAGCGGGTTTCCGGCCAGGTATGGCGGAAGGATGAGTTCAGTGGTGGATGTCTCCACCCGTGACGGGGATTTCAATGATTATCGGGGAACTTTCATGATCGGTCTTATCGACGGACGGCTTCAGTTCGAGGGGCCGATAGTCAGGGGAAAGACTTCCTTCAATGTTGCCGTCAGGAGGAGCTGGATGGATGCGGTGCTTGTGCCGGTCATTGCATTGGTCAACAGGAGGAACAGGGAGGAAGGCGAGACCGTCGGCGGCACTTATTCATTTTATGACATGAATGCATCCGTCACGCATAAGTTCAGCGAAGACAACATACTTTCCCTGAAATTCTATCACGGGAGGGACCACCTGAAGCTGAGGCTTGATTCGCAGTACTCACCGGTAGTAGAGGATGAAAACGGAAACTTCAATACGGCATATGGCACAGACAATCTTAATACAGACATATCCTGGGGAAATACTCTGGCATCGCTGAACTGGAAATACAGGATTTCAGACAACCTGAAGATGAAGACTGTGCTGTATTATACGGGCAGCAATGCGGATGTCTGGTATTACTGGAGCACCAGGCTGTCCGACGGGACCGGATACTCCGGAGGGACTGAATCCGATAATTCTGTGGAGGAGTCCAACTATTCGAGAGTCAATGATGTGGCATTCAATGCGGATTTCGGCTGGATGCCGCATAAGAAACACAATGTCAGGTTCGGGACATCATACCAGTTCCATATATACAATCCTTCAAGGCAGACCGTCGCGACAAGTGGCGTTGTACGGAACGGAACCTCTTCATCGCAGCATTATCTCGGCAGCGAATTTTCTCTTTATGCTGAGGATGAGATGACATTTCTGGACAGGATTTCCGTGAACCTTGGATTGAGATATGTGTTGTTCGGCGTTTCCGGCAAGGCGTGGCACCGTGCGGAGCCGAGAGTGTCCCTGAATGTGGAATGCTGTGACGGAGTGGATTTCAGAGTCTCTTATACAGAAATGAACCAGTTCGCCCATCTGATTTCCACCACATATCTTGACATTCCCACGAACTGCTGGCTGCCGTCAACATCAAAGATTGCCCCGATGCATTCAAGACAGGCAGCAGGAGGCATATATTGCAGGCTCCCGCACAATTTCCGGTTGAACATCGAGGGCTGGTACAAGACCATGGACAATATTCTGGAATATTCCGGAGCAAATTCTTTCTTCCCTCCGCTTGACACATGGGAAACCTCTTTCAGCAAGGGCAAGGGCCGTTCATACGGACTGGAGACCGAATTAGGATGGAGCTCCAAAAATCTTTCATTGACAGCATATTATACCTTGTCTTGGAGTCAGAGGAAGTTTGACTCCATATGGATTGACTGGTATTCACACAGGCATGACAACAGGCACAAGCTCACGCTGATGGGCAGCTGGAAAGTCAGCAGGACCGTGGACCTTTATGCCACATGGAATTATCATAGCGGAGGATGGATGACAGTCCCCACGCACATTTATAATCCTGGAGAAGTGTTCGACCGCATATATACCAGGCCGAACAATGTCAATCTGCCGGACTATCACCGTCTGGACCTTGGCGCGAATTTCAGGAAAGTGTCGAAAGGCGGGAAGGAACATATATGGAACATAGGCATATACAATGCGTATTGCAGAAAGAATGTGGTTTTCGTTTCCATTGATGAGCGTGAGGACAAGAGCCTCTACGGGACCGGACGGGCAATATTTCCCATAATACCGTCTTTCAGCTATACCTTAAAATTCTGAAAAATGAGAGAATTGTACCATATCATGGTTTTCTGGCTCTGCCTTATGGCCTTTGCTGCATGTGAGGTCGAATTTGACTTCAAGGAACTGGACGGCGACCCGCTGTTCCTGCTGGACGGTGCCGTCAAGTCCGAGCCATACAGCCCGTCGACAAGCAATTTTCAGATGTATCTGTATGCTGTGCCGTCCGCCGCCGGAGAGCGGGAATTCAGCGAGGAAGCCAGATGTACACTCAAAGTGTACAGGAATTCAGAGCTGATTGACACCAAGGATTATATCACGATCCAGTCCTTTTTCGGGCTCATAGCTGATGAATATCCTGTAAAGCCCGGCGATGAGGTCCTTGTGACGGCAGAATCAGCCGGTTTTCCGACGGCTTCATCCAGAACGGTCATCCCGCAGGCTCCACCGGCAGTGGAGGCATCCTTCTCAATGTCGGGCGACAATCTGAATATCCGCTTCTCTTTTGAGGATGATGCGGACACAGATGATGCCTATGCCGTATGTTTCAGGACTATATCATCACGTTATCGGCCTGATGATGCCGCAATGGGCACAACACTCGACCTGTCTTTCGGGAATTCTTCAGAATCTTCCCTTCCGGACAGCGGACCATTTGATGTGACCTGGGAGGACGGCTACCGCTATTATGGCATTTTCGACGACTCTTTCAATGGCCGTCTAAAAGAATTTGAAGTTACTGCTCCTTTCAGCTTTCCGTCCGGCGATGAGAAGTCCTATTTCCGTATCGAACTGCAGCGGATTTCTCCCGAACGTCTCCGCTATGAGATCGCCTGCAACGACAAGAGCAGCAATGTCCTCGGCTTCATCGGTCTTGCACCTGTAACTTTTGCCTATACCAATGTCTCAGGTGGTTCCGGCTGCTTCTCCAGCGGAAATTCCGGCTATTCTGACTGGACAGAGGTTGTGCCTGATGGCAGATGATAGGTTTCTGCCCGAAAATTCATTAATTTTGCAAGGCTTATGGGGAATTTTAACGGACACCATTATAATTATAGATATGATAAGGATATATGGGATGGAAACCTGTCCGGACTGCACTTATGTGGAGGAGCAGGTGAAAGAGGACGGCAGATATGAGATTGTTGACATCGGAGCTCATGTGAGGAATCTGAAGGCTTTTCTGAAATTGAGGGACAATGACAGGGCCTTCGACGGGGCAAAGATTGCAGGTGCTGTGGGGATACCGTGCTTCGTGCTGGAAGACGGAAGGGTCACTCTTGTTCCGGAAGAGGCAGGGCTGCGGTCGCGGCCTGCAGGTGACGGGGCTTCATGCAATATGGACGGAAGCGGCTGTTGACGGACTTTCTCCGGCCTGCGGTTGAGGCTCTTCATCAGTCATCCCGACTAGAGTCAAGGAATCTGAAAAAACACAGGAATCAATGCGTATGGAAAACAAGGATATGGAATATCTTGACAGCTTTGAGACTTCGCTGCTGGACGAGCTGCTGAGAGTATGCACTTCGTTCGGGATGCTGGAGGGCACATTGCTGTCGTCGGAGGACATAGATGCCAAGTGGAAGGAGTTCGCCCCGGAATATATGGCGGATGCAGTGCCGAATCTCGATTCATTTCCGGAGGCCGCAGTGGGCTGGGCCGGATATGTCGGCATGGCGGTAGCCAAATGGTGGGACCGGGACTGGAGCAGGCATCACGGAGAAAAATATGACACCCTTCTCGGAAGCCGTGGATTCGATGACATGGATGACCATATTGTCCGCGACATTCTCGGATATGAACTTGGAAGTCCGGAGGCGGGCGTGATTTCCAAAATAATGCTTGTATGCGCCCAGCAGTCGATTGCCCGTATACGCCGTGAAAATATTGAAGGGCAGACGGTCATGGCCTTTCATGTCTTTGCCCGCACTACACGCGCAATGTTCCGCATCGGTGCTGCCATCCAGCTGAAAAAAGACGGCTACAGATTCCGGAAGGTCAACTTGAATCCCGTAGACCGCAACGGCAAGCCCTTGTCCTAGATTCAGGCAATCAGCCCTGATTTTTCTTCCGGTTTTCTATGCTTCGTTTATTATATATTGGATTTCCTTGAATGAGAATGCACGGAGGCTGGAGCCGGGGATTTCGACGAGGAGGCATGCGGTGGGCGATATGCCGCGGATGATGCCTTCGAACGGGATGCCGGAAGAGCAGTCGACGAAGCGGTGAAGGCTGTCTTTACGGTAAAGGCGGCTGAGGTAAAGGGATTCAGTCTTTTCGTGACCGCCTGGCGAAAGGGCGGTGTCAAGAATATCCGTGAATATGTCCATCAGACGCTTCAGGGAGGCTTTGGGGTTGAAATCCTTGCCTGTTTCCAGTTTCATGGAGACAGGGTTGGGGATGCCGGATGGGAAGTTTGTCTGATTGAGGTTCAGACCGATGCCGCAGACGGAGGAAGAAAGCATTTCGCCACGGACACGGTTCTCGATGAGGATGCCGCAGATTTTCCTGTCGCCGCAATAGATGTCGTTGGGCCATTTGATCCGGGCACGGATGCCGTTCTCCTCAAGAAAGGCGGATACGGCAAGGGCAGTGACCTCGCTTATCAGGAACTGTGAGGATGCAGGGAGAGCCGGCAGGGCGCCGTCACCGAATTTCATGACGAAGGTGAAAGTCAGGTTGTTCCCCGGGGCGCTTTCCCATACATTGCCGCGCTGTCCCCGTCCTGCAGTCTGCCTTTCCGCGGCAATGACTGACAGATTGTCAAGGCTGTCAAGATGCCTCAGGGCCTCGTCATTGGTGGAATCGAGGCTTTCATACCATATAATGTCATACTTTTTTTCCATTGGTGCGGATTTTGATTGTGTGTGGCCCGGCAGCAGAACGATGCAATTTAAGCAAGCTTGTTTGCATTGCTCTCGGCTTCTTCGTATATTTGGCCATAAACGTCCACATATACTGTTGCGCCTCGGCAATTGCAAACTTGTTTGCATTGCTCTCGGCTTCTTCGTATATTTGCGGACGCAAAACGAATGCAAAATTAATAAATATAGAGAATGGACAATAAGGAACTTCAGGTTATTGCTGATGCGATGGCCGAAAAGAAGGGTCAGAATATCGTGTCGCTTGACCTAAAGTCAATAGGGACGGCTATCTCGGACTATTTCATGGTCTGCAATGCGGATTCTACGACCAATGTGGTGGCTATAGCCGACAACATAGAGGACAGGATGATTGAAAAATGCCGCAGGAAGGTACTCAGGGCCCAGGGCCGCGAAAATGCCTTCTGGATTATCCTGGACTACGGTGACATAGTGGTGCATGTGTTCCAGACCCCGATGAGGGAGTTTTACCGCCTTGAAGACCTCTGGGCGGATGCAGAGCGTACGGAATACCATACAGAAGAGTAATTTCCATCGGACAGAAATGAGCAACGGCAACAATAACAGTTTCCCTGGAGGCAATTCTCCCCGGGGCAAGAGAAATTTTTCATTCGGCATGTCCTGGTTCTATATTCTCCTGATTTTCGGGATAATATGGATGTTCTTCAATCAGGGCGGAGCCAATCCCCAGAAGATAGAATGGGATGACGTCAAGGCGCAGATTGAAGCCGGGGACGTCAAGGAAATCGTATTCGTGAGGAATGACTATGAAGGAAGGGTCACCATCCGTCCGGACAGGCTTGAGAAATATGCTGACAAGTTCGGAGGTTCGGTGCCAAAGAAGTCACCGCACTTTGTGTTCCTTGTCTCAGGCAGCTTCAACGCCGAGGAGACTTTCGGGGCATTGAATGAATCGCTTCCGGAGGAAAGCCGTTTCAAGCTGATAATAGAGAATGACAACAAGGTGTGGTCCTCCATACTTGAATGGCTTCTTTTCCCGATACTGCTGATCGCCATGTGGGTGTTCATGTTCAGGGGGATGAACAGGGGTGCCGGCGGAGGTGCAGGCCCCGGGAATATATTCAATGTGGGCCGTTCCACAGGCAAGCTTGCAGAGAAGGACAGCATAAAGATCACGTTCAAGGATGTGGCCGGACTGTACGGGGCGAAGGAGGAAGTGATGGAGATAGTGGACTTTCTGAAGAATCCGAAGAAATATACCGCACTGGGAGGAAAGATTCCCAAGGGAGCTCTCCTGGTAGGCCCTCCGGGTACGGGAAAGACCCTGCTGGCCAAGGCCGTGGCAGGGGAGGCGAATGTGCCTTTCTTCTCCATTTCCGGCTCCGACTTCGTGGAGATGTTCGTCGGTGTGGGCGCATCGAGGGTCAGGGATCTCTTCCGCCAGGCAAAGGAGAAGGCCCCGTGCATCGTGTTCATAGACGAGATCGATGCAGTGGGCCGCGCACGCGGAAAGAATGTGGGCTTCTCTTCCAATGACGAAAGGGAAAACACTCTCAACCAGCTTCTTACGGAAATGGACGGATTCGACTCCAATTCCGGCGTCATCATCCTCGCAGCGACCAACAGGGCCGACATCCTTGACAAGGCTCTGCTGAGGGCAGGCCGTTTTGACCGCCAGATACATGTGGACCTGCCGGACCTCAATGAGAGGATAGCCATATTCAAGGTGCACATCAAGGGGCTTAAGCTCGCCCCGGACTTCGATGTGGAGTTCCTTGCAAAGCATACTCCTGGCTTTTCCGGAGCCGACATCGCAAATGTCTGCAACGAGGCCGCACTTACAGCAGCAAGACGCAACAAGAATGAGGTGGACAAACAGGATTTTCTTGACGCGGTAGACAGGATCATCGGCGGACTTGAACGCAAGAACACCATCATAACTCCGCAGGAGAAGAAATCCATAGCCTTCCATGAGGCAGGACATGCCACGGTAAGCTGGCTTCTTCCTTATGCCAATCCGCTCTTCAAGGTGACGATTGTGCCGCGCGGGCAGTCACTCGGAGCCGCCTGGTATCTGCCTGAAGAGCGCAAGCTTGTGACGCGCGACCAGATGATAGACGAGATGTGCTCCCTCATCGGCGGGCGTGTGGCCGAGGAAATAGTCAACGGACAGCCGTCAACAGGTGCGCTCAATGATCTGGAAAGGCTCACGAAGCAGGCATATGCCATGGTCACCTACTACGGCATGAGCGAGAAGGTAGGGACCGTATCTTTCTATGACTCCACAGGCTCGCGCGGATACGAGCTTTCCAAGCCGTACAGCGAGAATACCGCAGAGCTCATTGACAGGGAAGTGAAGGATATCATAGGAATGATACATGACAGGACCTACAAGATACTGATGGACAACAGGGAAGGGTTCGAGAAGCTTGCCAACCTCCTGCTCGAGAAGGAAGTGATATTCTCCGATGACCTCGAAAGGATATTCGGCCCGAGGGCCAATTCGGAAGCCGCTGTCCCGGAAGAGGACAGGAAACCTGCAGAAATTGAGGGCGATGCCGTTTCAGAAGCCGTTACCGAGTCAGAAACCAAAGCCGATGAATGACATGAGGAATCTGATCCAAAGGACGCTGTCGGGAATACTCATAATCGCTGCCGTCGTGGTGTCGCTGCTGCTCGGAAAATTCTTTTTCTGCGCACTGATGCTTGTCCTGATGATATGCATGATGGTGGAATTCTTCAGGATGACAATGGGCAACGAATACCGCTTTTCGCAGCTGCTGGCAATATTTGCCGGCTGCACGCTCTTCATTCTGACATTTTTCTATACCGGATTCCACTTGCCTGGAAGGCTGGTGATGCTGGCCTTCATCCCGATTTTTATTGTGATGGTCAACTCCTTGTATGTCAAGGACAAGACTGATTTCGGAAAATTTGCTTACCTCTATACGGCCCTGCTTTATATAGCAGTGCCTGTAACCCTGTCGAATTTTGCTGTGTTCAAGTTCAACGGGGAATATGACGGGATGCTGCTCTTCTGCTTTTTCTGCATCATCTGGGCTTCTGATGTGGGCGCCTATATCTTCGGTATCACACTCGGGCAGAAATACGGGAAGAAGCTCTTTCCGGAGGTTTCTCCGAAAAAGTCATGGATAGGCTTCTGGGGAGGGTTTATCCTTGCCATAGGTGTGGCAGTTGCCCTGCATTATGGCGGACTGTTCACATATCCGCTGCACCACTGCATCATTATGGCAGCCCTGATGAACATCGCCGGGGTATATGGGGACCTCATTGAGTCTCAATGGAAAAGGCATTATGCGGTAAAGGATTCCGGCTCGGTGATTCCCGGGCACGGCGGCATCTGGGACAGGTTTGACAGTGCGCTCATGGCCATTCCGATGGGGGTGATATACCTTGTGGTGCTCAACATTCTCTGATATTCGGAAAAAATATTTAAATTTGCAGGATGAAACACAGGGTATCATGACTATACACAAAGACGGAAGGGGAACGATACTGGGGATATGGATGTTGTGCGCAGTGCTGATCTATCTCGTGCTGCACTTCATTCAGTGCACTTTCATATCATACCCTCTCACCGTCATCGTAGCCTCCTTCATGATATTCGTGTTCTACTTTTTCCGTGTGCCTGAAAGGGAAACCGTGCAGGGCGAGAATGTGGTGACATCCGCCGCCGACGGGGAGATCGTGATCGTGGACAAGGTCTATGAAGACGAATTCATACACGGGGAATGCATACAGGTGTCGGTCTATATGGACTTTTTCAATGTCCATGTCAATTTCTGGCCGATATCCGGTGAAGTCACCTATTATAAATACCACCCGGGAAAATATTTTCTCGCCTTCATGCCGAAGGCATCCGAACTGAACGAGCACACATCGGTGGCCATCAGAAACGGACAGGGTGAAGTCTTCTTCAAGCAGATTGCCGGGACTTTTGCAAGGAGGATAGTTTCCTATGCAGAAGTAGGCAAGCCGGGCGTGAAGGGCGAACAGTGCGGCATCATCAAGTTCGGCTCCAGGGTGGACATGTTCCTGCCTCTGGATGCTGACATAAAGGTCCAGGTCGGGGATTATGTCAAGGCCTGCGAATCGGTGATTGCCGAACTTTAAATGTACACAAACTATTTATATAAGACAATGGACAAGGAAACAAACAACGGTTCGGCCTCAATGCTGCCTGAATCGGAAAACAATCCGGATGACTCGGTGCCCTTGCCGGGCAATGCTCATGTAATCGCAATTTCTTTAACTAAAACGGAGGTTATATGAGCGAGATATTCATAATCCTGTTTCTTATCCTGCTGAACGGCATTTTCGCCATGTCTGAAATGGCGGTGGTTTCAGCCAGGAAATCCAATCTCCAGGCGGATGCCAACAAGGGAAGCAAGGCGGCAAAGACCGCCCTGAAGCTCTCCTCGGATCCTGACAAGTTCCTTTCCGCCGTACAGATAGGCATCACACTTATAGGCATCCTCACCGGTATCTTCTCCGGCAACAAGGTGGCCGCAGGGCTTGCATCGCTCTTCATCAATGCCGGGATGTCCGCAGGTATCGCCTCCGCCCTCGCGAAGGCCCTGATAGTGATTCTTGTGACATACCTGAGCATCGTCTTCGGGGAGCTTGTCCCGAAGAGGATTGCCCTCAGCGCATCTGAAAAGGTGGCGAAGGTGGTGGCAGGGCCGATGAAGGTGATCGCCATGGTTTCATCTCCTTTCGTATGGATACTTGCCAAGAGCACTGCCTTGATAATCAAGGTCCTTGGAGTAAAGAGCCAGGAGTCGAAGGTCACTGAGGAGGAAATCAAGTCCATAATACAGGAGGGGACTGTCGAAGGAGAAGTATCTCCGGTCGAGCAGGACATAGTGGAGAGGGTATTTGCGCTGGGTGACCTGAAGGTCAATACCATCATGACATTGCGAGGGGACATCGTGTGGCTTGACAAGGACATGACCGAGCAGGAGATACGCAACACGATAGAGGAAAACCTCTTTGAGGCTTATCCCGTGACTGACGGTGATCTCGACCATGTGGTCGGTGTGCTCTCCCTGAAGGATTTTGTCCTGAATGTGGGCAAGCCTGAATTCAGCCTTGAAGGGATGATACACGAGCCGGTATATTTCCATGAGAACATGAGCGTATATGCCGTGCTGGAGCAGATGAAGAAGATGAGGATAAGCAGGGCACTCGTATGCGACGAATACGGTTTCTGCTCCGGAATAATCACGCTCAAGGACATAATGGAGGCCCTTGTGGGAATAGTGAATGACGACCATCAGAAGGAGCCGGACATCATTGCCCGTCAGGACAATGACGGCTGGTTCGTGGACGGCCAATGCTCCATGTATGACTTCAGGATGTACTTCGACATAGACGACAATGATCCCGATTCGGAATATACCACTGTCGGAGGTCTGATTCTGGATGAACTGGAGCATGTGCCGATTGCAGGCGAGAAGGCTACATGGAGGGACTTCTCCTTTGAAGTCGTGGACATGGACGGTGCCCGGATCGACAAGGTGATCGTGAAGAGGATCCGCAAGGAAGAAACTCCGGCGGAGCAGATATGATATCGGGAAAATCCCTGAATGACAGGGGCGTCACCAGTAAAATAGTCCTGCCCATACTCCTGGAACTGGAATATGGGCAGGATTTTTCTATTGGGCATCCTGACCGATCAGTTCAAGGAGGCGGTCGATGGCTTCGGATTCCGGGACATGGCGGAGGACTGGGGTCTTGCCTTTGTAGATGGCTACCTTATGGTCGCCTTCGCCTACATAGCCCCAGTCTGCATCTGCCATTTCTCCGGGCCCGTTGACAATGCAGCCCATGACGGCTATGACCATGCCCTTGAGATGGGCGGTCCTGCGCTTGACTTCATTGAATGTGGCTTCAAGGTTATACATTGTACGGCCGCATCCCGGGCAGGCGATGTATTCCGGCCTGTAGAAACGCCTTCTGGTGGCCTGCATGAGTTCGTCGCTGAGATATGCAGCTTCGTCCGAACCGTCAAGGAGGACAGTCTTACTGCTGCCGTCAGGCTCTGTCAAAGAATATTCGCCGCTTATGCCGACTTCATCTATTTCCCTGTCAAGAAGGCGCCTGCCGAAATCGCAGGCAAAGTCCAGAATAAGGCTTTCCCGCGAAGGGGCGCGGTAGACGGCCGTGGCTTTCTTGTCTTCAATCTTCACAGAGACCATTGAGGAATGGCGCAGTCCGTCATATCTTTCTGCTATATGTCTTGCCACAGGGATTTCATTTACGGGGTCTTCTGTCAGGGATACCCTGATGGTATCTCCTATACCGTCCGACAGCAGGGCGGATATCCCTGCGGCGGACTTCATCCTGCCTGCATCACCGTTGCCTGCCTCTGTCACCCCGAGATGGAGGGGGAATATGATCCCTTTCTCCTTCATGGCGGCATAAAGGAGGCGGTAGGCCTCCACCATCACGATGGTGTTGCTTGCCTTCAGGGAAACGACTACATTGAAAAAGTCATTCTCTATGCACATGTCTATCCATTCCATCGCTGCCTCCTTCATCGCAAGGGGAGTGTTGCCGTAGAGTTCGGTTATCCTCTGTCCGAGGGAACCGTGGTTCAAGCCTATCCTTATGGCTGTCCCGTGTGTGCGGCATACTTCCACAAGCCTTGCGAACTGCAGTCTGGCCTGAGCATGGTCCTTGTGGAAATTGCCCGGGTTGATGCGGACCTTCTCGACTGTTTCAGCTGCGGCAATTGCCGTTTCGGACGAAAAATGTATGTCTGCGACCAGTGGAGTGTCTATGCCTTCTTTCCTCAGCCTTGACTTTATGTCCCTGATTGCCTCTATTTCCTTCATTCCCGGCACGGTGAGCCTGATGAGCTGCGCACCTGCCTCATGCATCCTCCTGCATTGCTCCACTGTGGCCTCTATGTCGGATGTATGCGTGTTGCACATTGTCTGCACCACGATCGGATGTCCGTGACCTATGAGGACATTTCCTGCCTTTGCTGTAATATATTTCATAATCATACTATTGTTTGCCGACAGTTCCGAGTGAATTGACGACTTCCATCTGCTGCCGTGCCTCCTGTTTCAGCTGGTGCCTTGTCTTTCCTGTCCTCTTGGTAAGCTGGAAATGCAGTCCGACAGAAAAGACTATGTTGGAAGGATAGGCGTAGCGGTAGTAGTACTGGCTGTAATAGTCCGGCTGATAGAGGGATGACATCGAATATTTGTACATTGCGGAGAAATGTATTTCGACCGGGTCAAAGACAAAGCCGAACCCGGCCCCGCCCTTTATGCCGTAGTCAAACCGCCTGTCAGTGTCCAGGAAGGCATCACGGATGGCCGGATCCACCGTTTCCCCGGTCCTGTGGATGCTCAGCCGGTATCCTGCGAAGAAACCGATGTTGACCATGAGTTTCATTTTCCAGAAATCAACATGACAATGCGCCATCACCGGCACCTCAATCACATCCATCACAGCCTCGTGCGCCCCTTCGACATCGGGGATGTAGCCGCTCTGGTCGTCAGCCTTGAACTTGTAGCCTTCCCTGGCATAGATCAGACTCGCCTGGAAGCCGAAATACGGCATGTAGCCGAACATCTTTCCATAGCGTGTGTATGTTATGCCGAAATTGTACGGGACGAACAGGAAGCCCTGCCGCATGGAAGGATTCCACATTACCTGGCTCATGGCCATGCCGTATTGGACTCCTATCATCGTATAGTCGTTGATGACATTATTCTTCTTCACATCCAGAGAATCAAGATAGGCGAGCGACGCCGTGTCCTGCATGGCAAGTTCCAGTGTCTCTTTCCGGGCTTTCCTTCCGGTCTTTGCAGGATGCTTCTTCCCGTTATGCAGGGAGTCGGTCTTCATGATGGACATGGCTGCGGATGAGTCTCTGAGATTCATCAGGGAGGTGTCCGCCCGTATCACCAGTGATGCCGTATCCTGTGCGGAAAGGCGGAGCGATATGCAGAACGGGAGCAGAAACAGCAGAAAAATATGCAGTGATTTTTTCTTCATGGCACTTCTTCTATTTGAACATTTCTCCTACATCTATTGTCTGCTGCAGTTCCGTCATCTCAGGGATGTCAATGAGGAATGTGCCGTCGTCCAGCTTGAAGAACTTGACCTTTTCAGGCTGCTTGTGCTCCAGCAGGTTGCCGGTATCCACAAGCCCGTTCCTGTTCAGGTCCTCGGTGAGCCTCAATGAATATTTTCCTGCTTTCAGGTAAGGGAAAAGCAGGGTCTGGTCGCTGTCAATCGTATATGACCTGAGCACCTGGTCGCGCTTTTCGTTCAGCAGGTCGATGATGTATTTGTTTTTGACATCAGTCATCTCCACCGTCATTGAACTCAGCTTGTCGTCGTTCGGAAGCGAGACCTTCACCTCCAGACTGTCATTGTAGAAACCGTTTATGTCCACGAATTTGCGGTGCGGTATCTTCAGGAAATATTCATATCCCGGCAGTAGCTTGACTCCTGGAGTGACAACATATTTCCTGAGGTTCAGGCTGTCTTTCGTGACGGTGTATTTTTCCTTGACCTCCTGCTGCTTCGGGTTGACATACCAGAAGTCGAGGGAATCAAAGGCATCCGTGACAAGCGGATACTTGAATTCTATCACGAATCCGTATTGCTCAATGGTTTCAGGCTCCGCAGTCACGGTGAACACGGCTGTGGTGTCTTCTTTCTTTATGTCACGGCTCGAACTCTTTGCCGCCCCGAGTGTGCGGGGCTTGGAAAGCTTCACTTCCTCCGTAAACGGGACAAGCTGGCCCAAGGTGTCGGTCTTCATGTAATTCACATACAGGAAAAGCGTGTCAGGCTGTTTCTTCGGGTCGTTGACCCAGATTTCAAGACTGTCCCGTTCCAGGTTGAACTGGGTGATGAGCTTTTCATGAGGAACATCCTTTATCCAGATAGAGTCGATCTGGGCATATGGAGCCATGAAGGTGATGTACGCCGTACGCTCTCCGAGCCTTTCCTTGTTGACTATCATCTGCTTGGACGGAGTTTCCCTGAACATGTTCAGTTCATATTCGGATTTCCTCGCAAGGCAGGCGAGGGTGTCTGTCATCAGATATTTGATGACTTCCGGAAGCGAGTCCTTCACTACTGTGACAGGCCGTATCAGGGTGTCCCAGAAGGCCACAAGCTCGTTGTTCTCGGCCTGGTACATGTTGTCATTGTTGTCATCCTTCACTGCATACAGGCGATAGACGGTGTCCTGGATGTTTCTCAGACAGAAATACCCCCAGTCGTCAGTCTTTCCTGCGGCGACCGGCCTCTGCTTGAACACAGCGGAATCCGCCTGATCCTTGTACAGCATGACGGTGACTCCCTTCATCGGCATGAGGGTATTGCAATCCTGCACCGTACCGGTGATCATCATGGAGTCGAGCGTATGCCCGGTGGAAAAGGCGAGGGCATAGCCAGGGTACATGTTCCCTTCGTTGTTGTCGGCTATCGCATTGGTGATGTCGAGGACATAGGTCCTGTTGGAATCGAGGTCATTTTCAAAAGATACCACCAGGCTCTTGCCTTTCAGCTTGTATTTCGGCCTCTTTTCCATAGGCGGTGAGAGGAAGATGCTCTGCTGGTCCTTGACTGTCACGAATTCATTGAACTTGAACTCAAGCTGTGTCTTGTGCACAGGGACATGGGTTGCACCAGGGTAGGGGAACAGCTCCACTATCACCGGGGGAATTGTATCTTTGGGACCTCCGCTCGGCGGGGTGGTGGTGTTGGCACATGAATGCGAAAACAATATCGTGCCCAACACAAGGCCGACCGGAATGACCGGAAAATATTTTCCAAAAAATCTTTTCATCTGTAAATCTGTCTGCTTGTCATCAGTTGCCCGGCATTTTCCGGCCGGACGCGGGGAGACCTCAATCATCGTGCCGTAAATGCTGCGAAACTACAGGTCCGACCGTACTACACTCTGTATGCCTTCAATCTTGTTAAGCTTCTTTATCAGCTTCTCCAGGTCATCCTTGTCATGGACATAGAGATCTATGTAGCCTTCGAAGACCCCTTCCTCGGTGCCGAGATAGAACCTTCTTATATTCACGCTCATCACGAGGGAAATATATCTTGAAATCTCGTTGATTATGCCGAGCCTGTCGAATCCCTTCAGCGAAAGCCTGACGAGGAAAGAGCTGTCCGGCACAGCCCCTTCCCATTCCGGCACCACTATCCTGTCCCCGTGCTTGGCGGCGATGCTGTTGGCGACGCTGCATGTCTTTTTGTGGACAGTTATTGTCCCGTCGGAAGCAAGGAAGCCCACGACGCTGTCACCCGGGATAGGATTGCAGCAGTTGGCTATCACATATTTATGCTTTGTGTCATTGACATCCCCGATCACATAGCTGTCTTTCTTCTCCTTGTCCTTACCCTTGAACCATCCGAAATTCCATGGGCGCGGCTTGCCTGTCCGGACTTCTCCGGTCTTAACGATTTCATCGAGATTGTTGAGTTTCAGAAGACCGAGCCCTACCCTGAAATAAAGTTCATCCGCACTCCTTTCGAATATCTCATAGCCGTCCAGCATGGCCGAAATGGTGGCCTCATCAGGTTTGCGGCCTATTGCGTTCAGCTGCTCCTCCACCATCTTCTTGCCGACACGGATGCTTTCCTGTCTTTCGCCCTTGAAATAGTCCAGCACGATACCCCTGGCCTTGCGGGTCTGCAGGAACTTCAGCCATTCCCGTTTCGGCTTTTCGTTTTCAGCCGTGATGATTTCTACCTGGTCACCGGTCCTCAGCTCATACGAGAGAGGGACAAGCTTCATGTTGACCTTGGCGGCGATGGCCCGGTTGCCTATTTCGGTGTGGATGGAATATGCGAAGTCGAGGGCTGTGGCCCCTTTCTGGATGCTTTTCTGGTCTCCTTTTGGAGTGAAGACGAATATTTCGGAGGTGGTCAGGTCGTTGTGGATTATGTCGAGGAGTTCAAGGGCGTTCACATCAGGGTCCACAAGGATTTCCTTGACCTTGCTGATCCATTTGTCCATCTCGCTGTCATTCTCGCCCACGAAACCGTCCTTCTTGTATGCCCAGTGCGCAGCGATTCCCTTTTCTGCGATGTCATTCATCCTCCTGGTCCTTATCTGGACCTCTATCCAGATGCCTGAATGGCTCATGACGGTGCAGTGCAGGGCCTCATAGCCGTTGTTCTTCGGGTGCTTCACCCAGTCGCGGATCCTGTCGCTCTTGTAGCGGTATATGCCTGTGATGATGGAGAAGACATGATAGCACTGGTCCCTCTCGCTCTCCGTGGCGGATTCGTCAGGAGTAAAAATGATTCTTACGGCATAGAGGTCATATATCTGGTCAAAGGTGATGTTCTTGGTGACCATCTTGTGCCAGATGGAATATGGCGTCTTGACCCTTTTCTTAATCTCGAAATTGAATCCGGCCGTCTTCAGGGCATTGCTGATGGGCAGGATGAACTCGTCTATCTCCTTCTCCTTGTCGTTGATGTTCCGGTTGATCTTGGCTGTGATGTCATTGAAGACCTCAGGTTCCTTATAGCGGAGCCATATGTCCTCCATTTCGGACTTCACCTCATAAAGGCCGAGTCTGTGGGCGAGGGGGATGAAGATGAACATTGTCTCGCTCAGGATCTTGTCCCTCTTGTATTCCGGCATGAACTCTATTGTCCGGCAGTTGTGGAGCCTGTCCGCAAGCTTGATGAGCACCACCCTCACATCGTCGTTCAGGGTCAGGAGTATCCTCTTGAAGTTCTCGGCCTGAATGCTCTTCTGCTTGGCCTTGTCCTCATTGTCGAGGACAGTCTTGATCTTGGTGAGGCCGTCCACAAGGGAGGCAATCTTTTCCCCGAAAAGATTCCTTATGTCATCTACCGTGTAGTCGGTGTCTTCCACCACATCATGAAGCAGGGCGGCGGCAATGGACTTGTAGCCTAAACCGATATTGCTCACCACAATCTTGGCCACTGCAATCGGGTGCAGGATGTAAGGCTCGCCGGAACGGCGCCTCACTCCCTTGTGGGCTTCATTGGCAAAGTCAAAGGCCTTCTGGACCACATCCAGCTCTGCCTGGTTGGCACACCGTTTTCTGGCGGCCTCCTTAAGGTCGGCATAGTCCCGTCCGATGACGGCGTAATCCGCTTGCGTAAATTCAGAAACACTCATAATTTTCAATCATCCAGGTTATAGTTGTCCACATTCTGGAAAGCATATGACAGTTCGGCACCGAACAGGATGATGAACCATCCGAAATTCATCCAGAACATGAAAAGCGGTATTGCTGCCATGGCCCCGTACACCGTATTGAGCCGGCTCACGAAAAGCTGGGTCTCAAGATACAGATACTGCATCACCGTGAATGCAAGGGCGGATATGACCGCCGCCTTCAGGGCATGGCTGTATTTTACTTTATAGTTGGGTATGAACTTGTACATGGCGGAAAATGTCAGCATGGCCACGGCATAGAACAGAAGCCATGAAAAGAAGGATCTTATCTCTTCCATCCGGAGAATTCCCCAGTCCATGTTGTTGAACAGGTTGGAGTAGGTTATGGAGCCTGCGAAGAAGAGCATCAGCACCAGCGGTGCGATTATCAGCACCAGCAGATAGAAGGAAAGCCTTTTGAACAGGTTCCTCGACTTGTGCACCTTCCATACGTTGTTGAAGACCCTCTCCACGGACATCATCATCCAGATTACCACCCAGATGAAGAACAGCGAGCTGACAAGCCCGACTCCGCTCGACATGGCAGTATTGATGATATTGTCGGCAAAGCCCATGACCATGTTGATTATCTCCTGATGGTTGCTGAAGTTCTCATAGAGCATTTCCTTCAGCCTGCCTTCAAGCCCGAGGCCTCCGGTCACGGCAAATGTCACGGCAAGGAAAGGTACAACCGACATTGTCCCGAAGAAGCTAAGTGCGACGGCCTGGAAGCCTATCTTCTGAGCCGAGAATGTCTTGATGGTGATGATCAGCACCTTCACATATTTGATGAATCTCGCCTTGGCACGGGAAAGCTCATCCGGATTGAGAATCCAGATGTCTTCCGCCATGAAACGGCGGATGTTGTGCCATATTTCCTTGAGATTCCTTGCCATGCCTGTCTTCAGTGCTGTAGTTTCCGATAGCGGCTTTCATTCGAACAATGTCGGTCCGCCTTCCGTGTCGTCCCCGAACAGGCTGCCTTGAACGGCGTTTTCTTCTGCCGGAGAATCCGTTCCATCTTCCTGGCGTCCTGCCGCAGGATCGAGCATCTTCATGAACTCGTCTTCTCCTATAACCTTGATGCCCAATGCTTCTGCTTTCTGCATCTTTTCCGGACCCGGTTTCGCTCCGGCCAGAAGATATGATGTCTTGCCGCTGAGGGAACCGCTGTTCTTTCCCCCGTTGGAAGTGATGAGTTTCTTCATCTCGTCACGGGAGATGGAAAAGGTGCCGGAAATGACTATGGTCATGCCTTTGAGGACTTCCGATGACGGACCTTCCTCCTGGCGCATCGCGAACTGCAGCCCTGCCTTTCTGAGGCGTGCCACCTCCTCCACATTATGAGGGTCCGAGAAGAATGCGAGTACGCTGTCCGCTATCACTTCCCCTATATCTTCGACCTGCAGGAGCGTGTCCCTGTCAGCCGCCATCAGGGCATCAATGTCCCCGAAATGCCTGGCAAGCTCCTTGGCGGTGGACTCTCCGACATACCTTATCCCGAGGGCATAGAGCACATGGTCGAATGTGACTTTCTTTGAGGCTTCGAGGCTGTTCAGGAAACGGGCAGCAGAGCGGTCTTTCCAGGCTTCCAGCCTGAGCAGGTCCTCTTTGGTGAGGTCATACAGGTCGGCAGGGGATTTCGCCAGTCCGAGATTGTAGAGCTGCTCCATCGTGGCATCCCCGGCGAGAATGTTCATGGCCTTGCGGCTCGTGAAGTGAACCAGCTTGCCCTTTATCTGCGTCGGGCAGCCGGAAGTGTTGGGGCAGAAGAACTTGGCTTCCCCCTCATCTCGTACAAGGGGGGTCCCGCAGTCCGGGCATCTGTCCGGGAATACCGGAAGTGTCTCGCTTCCGTCGCGCAATGACAGCTCCACCCCTGTGATCTTGGGGATGATTTCCCCGCCTTTTTCCACATAGACATGGTCGCCCACACGGATGTCAAGCATCTCCATCTGGTCTGAGTTGTGCAGGGAGGCCCGCTTTACCACAGTGCCCGCCAGCTGGACCGGCTCCAGATTGGCCACAGGGGTCACAGCCCCCGTCCTGCCCACTTGATAGTCTATCGAGAGCAATTTTGTGAGGGCATGCTCCGCCTTGAACTTGTAGGCCACAGCCCAGCGCGGGAATTTGGAAGTGAAACCCAATATCCTCTGATATTCAAGCTCATTGACCTTTATCACTATTCCGTCCGTGGCGAAAGGAAGGAATTTCCTTTCCTTGTCCCAGTATTCTATATAGGATTCTATTTCGCTGATGCTTCTGCAGATTCGCCTTTTGTCCGATACCGGAAGCCCCCATGAGGCTGCGGCTGACAATGCCTCGTTGTGTGTCTTGAACGGGAGGTTCTCTCCGAGGATATGGTAGAGGGTGCATTCCAGTCCCCTGTGTCCTACGGTCTTGGGGTCGAGCAGTTTCAGGGAGCCGGAAGCCGCATTCCTCGGGTTGGCGAACGGCGGATCCTCGTCCCGTTCCCTTTCCGCGTTCAGGCGGTCAAAGGCCTTGTACGGCATATATATCTCACCCCTTATCTCGAATTCGTCCGGATATCCGTTGCCGTGCAGCTTCTGCGGGATATTGCTGATGTGCCTGACATTTTCCGTCACATCGTCGCCTATGGTGCCGTCTCCTCTTGTCAGTGCCCTAAAAAGCTCCCCGTTTCTGTATGTGAGGCATATCGCCGTGCCGTCGAACTTCAGTTCGCAGGAATAGCTGAAGCCATCCCCGATGGTCCTGGAAACGCGCTCCGCAAATGCCTCCACTTCGCTGATGTCGTACGTGTTCCCGAGTGAGAGCATCGGATATTTGTGGGGGTATTGTTCGAATTCCTTGTTCCCGGTTCCGTCTGCCGGTATTCCATCTTTTCCGGCGTATGCCGTAAATGGCTCGTTTGCCGGCTTTTGCTTCAGGTCGCTTCCCACCTTCATTGTGGGCGAATCCGGCGTGACCAGCTCCGGAAATCGCTTTTCTATGGCAATAAGCTCGTTCATGAGCATGTCATAGTCATAGTCGCTGATTGCCGGCGCATTTTCCACATAATACAGTCTGTTGTTCTCAGAAATCATTTCCCTGAGTTCCGCCGCCCTTGCGCTGGCCTGTTCCCTTGTCATGTCAGATATGGATTGCTGTGGCATGTCCTGTTCAAATAAGCCCGGTGTCCGGGTCATAACATCTCGCAAAAATAGCGAATTTTTCGCTGAAATCTGCCTATACTGTCTAAGACTTTATAAATTATTCAATAAAAATCAAAACAGCTTCTGAAAATTTCAAAACAGTTTCTAAATTTGCACCGCAAAATAACTTTTTAATGACAATTGACATGAAAGATGCAGTAATCATCCTTTGCGGAGGCGGCCCTGCGCCGGGAATGAATTCAGTTTCAATGAGTGTTGCAAAGACCTTCCTTACAAAAGGATACAGGGTCATCGGCCTTCATGGCGGATATTCAGGACTTTTCAGCAAGAATGCCCGTACCGAAGATCTGGACTTCTTCAAGGCTGACCGCTATTTCAACAGGGGCGGGTCTTATCTCGAAATGAGCCGTTTCAAACCGACTGACAAGGATTTCGAGGAGAACTTCAACCTCGACCTTTTCAAGGACAACAACATAAAGCTTCTCGTGACCATCGGCGGCGATGACACTGCCTCGACAGCCAACAGGATTTCAAAATTCCTTGCTGCCAAGAATTATCCTATCGCCAACATCCACTGCCCGAAGACCATAGACAATGACCTTCCTCTTCCGAACAACACTCCGACCTTCGGCTACAATTCGGCAAAGAATGAGGGAGCACACCTTGCAAGGACCATCTATGAGGATGCACGCACTTCAGGCAACTGGCTCGTAATTTCGGCCATGGGCCGTACCTGCGGAAGCCTCGCCCTCGGAATCGGCGAAGCCACCCACTGTCCGATGACCATCATCCCTGAGATGTTCAACAAGACTTCGATGACACTCGAAAAGATCATCAGGCTTTCAATCTCCGCCATCCTCAAGAGAAAGATCATGGGCGTGAACTACGGCACCATCGTGGCTGCCGAAGGCCTTTTCCATGATGCAGGTGTGGCAAAGGAAGCTGCTGACGCAGGCATACATTTCACTTACGACGAGCACGGTCATCCTGAGCTCGGCAAGATTTCCAAGGCTGTCCTCTTCAACGACCTCCTCGAGAAGGAATTCAAGAAGATCGGCATAAAGGTCAAGAGCCGTCCTGTGGAAATCGGCTACGATGTACGCTGCCAGGACCCTGTCGCATACGACCTCACCTACTGCACCGAGCTTGCAATGGGAGTGTACCAGCTCTTCAGCGAGGGCAAGACCGGCTGCATGGTGTATGTGGACGCATACGGCAATGTGTCACCTCTCTATCTCTCCGATCTCCAGGACCCTGAGACAGGAAAGATACCTCCGAGAGTTGTGGACATCAACTCAGGCACAGCCCAGAACTACTACAACTTCATCGCCCACTACATCACCGAGGCCGACTACGAGGCTGCCAAGGAATATGTGAGCGATCCTGAGAACTATGATTTCAAGAAGATCCTGAACTGGTAAATGAAAATGTAGACTAAAGTCGCACATTTGCATATAAATGATTGAAGAAGAGTTGTTTCGACAGCTCTTCTTTTTTTTGTTTGTATGACGATAGTTATCATTAACTATCAATGTTTTCACTGTTTTTGTACCGTATTTGTACCAAAAGTGAATTCAGAGAGCAAACTCGTAGGACGGAGTGTGGGGAAATGTGAAGTAATATAGAAGGTTTGAAACATTCTGAAACATTCTGAAACACGATGAAACACTTTTTCATGTCCCGTACTCGGACACACTAAAGAACAAAACAATGTTTCAAAAAACGTGTAAACAGTGCGGAACAGTTTTTAAGACGACCCGTTATCCGACGGTCTTCTGTTCTCAGAGCTGCTATTTCAAATTCAAGCGGGCTGAGGCTAACAAGAAACGGCTTGAGCAAATTCAGACGTATGACAAATCTTTGGGGGCATTCCTGAAGGATGGGTACATTTATTTCCATAAGACATGCGCAAACTGCGGTCGTGAGTACATTACTCGGTTTATCAATGGCAAGTATTGCTGCACAAAATGTCATGATGCCGGCACTAATCTAAGCAGGCATCCACGGCGGAACAAGACTCTTCCGTCTGTTCTCAGAGGTGTATACATGAAATTCACCAGGGAGTGCAAAATGTGCGGAAAGAGATTCGTTGCGCAGAAGGTCAATACAAGATTCTGCAGCAGTGACTGTGCCAGGCGTTATAGAATGACATTTCACGTCAAGACATCAGTTGACAGCATCCCGGAACCGAAGAAGCCCAAGGATCTTATGCGGATCGCGGACGTGGCAGAATATATGTCAATGAGCCGGACAAGTGTTTACAGGGCAATGTGGAAAGGGGCATTCGAAGTTACAGAGGTCGGAGGCGTCGTTCTCATCAAGAAGTCCTCGGTTGATGCATACATCTCCAAGAATTCAGAATCGAGAAAGAGGATCATGGAACAGGAGCCTGCACAGGAAATATCAGTCAATCCTGTCATATCCAATTCTCTCGAATACATTACGATTTCAGAATCCCTCAAGCTTTACGGCAATGAACTTCCATCATTGCCTTTCCTTCTTCGCAAAAGCAACCTACCATTTGAGCGATTCAGGAATATCAGATTCTACAAGAGGAAGGATGTCGATGCGTTTGTGAGGAAGAGAGTCAGACAGAACCATCCTGAAATAAAGGAATGGTATACAGTCGAGGAGATAATGAGGGCATACGATATGGAACGCAGGTCGGTATACAACTTTGTATTTTCATACAAGATACCAAAAAAGAAAGTCTATAGGACTGCATATTACTCCAAAAAGCATGTTGATGAGATCTTCAGGGACCGCCGTGACTTGGATGTAAATTACGTGCCAGCCCAGGATGCCGCCGATATGGCAGGGCTTGAGCTGGGGCGTCTCTACAAGGTGGTCAAGAGACTGGACATTCCAAGCAGAAATGTATGCGGAAGGCTGTGGATCGCCAGGAAAGAACTTGAGGATTTCATTAAACTCAATAAAGTCTAATCTTGGTCTAATTTCAATATAACATTATTTATAATTAACAAATAATTAGTTTTATTTAACATTTTGTAGTATAATTGCAGTATAAAGTATAATATTAGTGATATGAGGAAGAATACAATGATAACCTTAAGGAAGAGACCAGCTGGGAACGGGAAGGTGTACTTATATCTTGATTATTATCCGCCTTTGTTCAATTCAAAGACAGCTTTCCTCTTGATGTCATCAGGAATCCCGTATTTCGCCCCTGCAATGGCTCCGGCTATGGAAGCTATTGAACAGCTGTCCCCGCCGATGACTACTGCGCGTCTTACGGTGTCCTCAAAGCCGTTTCCATCCATGAAGGCCTTCAGGGCGGCAGTTACCGCCGGGCCGGTCCTGAATTCCCGACGACCTATATCCCTGAAGTAGTATTCCCCAGTCTCCTCGCCATTGACGATTATAGGTTCCTTTAGGTATCCTCTTGCACGTGCAGTTATCTCTTCCAGTGGCAAAGACAGACTGTAGCCGTATCCATGTTCCATTGAGAACAGTATATCCTCTTTGCTGCGTCCGTTGGATGCCAGCCAGACAGCCTCGGCAATGGCCTTTGCTCCTCTGACCGTGTTCTTGTCTGAAGTAATGACGGAAGCGGCCTTGCCTGCTGTATCTATGGCATCTTTTAGAGGTATGCGGCACATCCCGATAGGGGAGACTATGGCTGCTGCAAAGTTAAGGTCAAAATTGCACTTCTCCCCGTTTGATTGCAAGTCGATCCAGTGAAACAGCCAGGATGTATAATTCCTGTCCATATCGTCTCTTATCATTTCTATAATGAGCCTGTCCAGAGCCTTGGGGGTCAGCTCTGAATCTGTCTTCAGCCATTTAGAGACAGCGGCAGTAATTACCGACACTCCCGTAATTCCCGGATGGAAGACATGTCCCAATGGGCCTTTGTTTTTCTCGAAGAGAGAAAAGTCATATCGGTCTGTGTTCACGAGGCGGTACGGAGACGCTATTATATCTCCGACTACCGCCCCGAAAACAGCAGGAACGTCCCATTGGCCGTACGCGTTTATTCCAGAATCCATCATCTACCCGGTTATATCTTCCTGCCTTTACCAGTCTGGACTTCCTGCTTTGGAGCCTGTTCCTGCGTTTTCGACATGTCGAGTCCGGCCTTCATTGCTTCCTTGAACCATGACGGGTGACATGCCACAACCTGCCTCTGTGCGGCATCGAACTGCACGCAGCATGTGAATTTTTCCCCTGATTTGCGGGTCCCGCTTATCACGACGGCATTCCCTTCTGAAAGTGCCTTTGCCTGTTCGTCAGTGAACTTGACCCCGTAGATTCCTTTCCCTTTGGAGTGCCCCTCCTTGTCAAGCAGGTACGACTTGACAAGGTCAACCGGCATCCCGACCACCCTGTTTGTCGGCTGGTGGATTGACACCAGGAAGTCCTGCTTCCTGCCGTTTATCTCAAGACTGATCGGCCTGCCGCCGTTGGCATTCGCGTAGCCGTACCTCTTGTTGTGGTCTCCGTCCTCCCATGAAGCCCTTTCCAGCAGTGCATCCTTGACTCTCTGGCTTGTTATAGGCTGGTTATACAGGTAGAGAGTGTCTGCCGGAGTTTTGGGCTTCTCCATCGAATAGAGCTTGACCGTCCAGTCTCCATCCTGGGTCGGATAGGCCCTGAGGGAGAACATGGCATTCATCTCAGGAGTGCAGGCATATACCAGGTCGGTCATCTGCCCGTACACAAGCTGAGATGCGATAGCAGGGGACTGCTCCACTGTTTTGCGGGAGATTCCGTACTTCTGCTCAAGGGTTTTCCAGTCGATCTTGTCCAGCTTTTCCTGGACATCTTTAGTGATTTCCTGTTCCATAATGAATCATTTGCTTTAATTGGATTGTTGCTTGCTTATTCTATCCTTCAGCATTTCGTTATAGTCGTTGTATCCTAAATAGGTTCCAGACATGTCCTGTACCAGGATATATTTTGCCTTGGTTTTCTCGATTATTGACTGAGTCGCTTTCTTGCCGGCTTCGTCATTGTCAAAGTATATAAGTATGTTGTCGTGCGCCCTAAGGAAATCCAAACTCCGTTCTGTGTTCACGACACTGTTCAGTATGCAGACGTCGCAGGGGAGTGTGCAGTATCCGTTGTCCTCGTACCAGGAAAGGAAGTCAAAGAATCCTTCGAAGACCGCAACAGAACTGCGGTCGTTCTCCGGTATGCACTTCAGTGTGCTCAAATCGTTCGATGTGCACTTCTTGGTAAAGCGGGACCGAAGGACATATCCGCCAGAGTCGTTCCTGAATCCTATGGCATAGAACTGTCTGCCTCGTATTCCGTCTATGCTGTATATGACTTCCTTACAGAAAGATTCAAGGGTTTCAAGACTGATCCCTCTTTCTTCGGCATAACTGATCAGGCTCCTGTTCCTGAATCCGTTCCTGGAGGAAGCAATGTCAATTCTGCTTGCTTTTCCCTTTTCCTTCGGATGGCTGTATTTGGATAAGGCGACAAAGTCTTTCCTCATGGATGCCAGAAAATCGTATGCCTGAGACCTGCTGCACCCTGCAAGTCTTGTCACTATGTCTATGATCCCACCTCCTTCGCCTGTCCCGAAATCATACCAGGTATTATTGTTTGGATTGACATGGAAAGACGGAGTGCACTCGTCCCGGAAAGGGGAGTAGAACATGTTCCCTCGTCTGTGCTTAGTGGCCTTGCCAAAATGGGACAGTATAAGTTCTATGGGTGTCTGAAGCAGTATCCTCTTCTCTTCTTCTGTAAATGCAGGCATTATTGATGTATTGTAAAGTAAAATCAAATGTTTGTAAAAACTCATCAAAAGGTTATCTTTGTGAAGATTCATCTGAGAATCATCGCAAGTGTTAATAAAAACAGAGGTAAAGTTAATAGAAAATGATGTTATTTCAAAATATTGACTTGCCTTAATAAGCATCGGAGTGATGGAGAACAAAAAAGCAAGGAATGTCCGCAGCGGTTCCTATCCGCTGAAGAATCTGAAGTTTCTGTATGATTTTGCGGCAGAAATGAATCTGACCGTCGGCGATCTGGCTGCCAGGATGGGGCTTTCAAGGCAGTCTGTGTACTACTGGTTCAAGAAGGATGACGTGAAGATGTCCAACATATACAGGCTGTTTGATGTGCTCGGTTACGAGATTCGGTTCAGCCTGACAGATATGAAAGAGGAGACAAACCCAAATGTGAAGGTGACATCCAAACTGTATTCTCCGGAAACACCGAAGAATCTGGATTTCCTTACCATAGCTCTCAATCAGTACCGCATCAACAAGACAGACCTTTGCCGTGACCTGAATCTTGGAGCGACTACGATATATTCATGGCAGGTTCATGATGACTGCTTCATGTCATATATTTTCAGGATTGCTGAGCTGAGAGGATTGAGGTTGAATATTAATATTAACCCTAAGTAATATTATCTTCATCGTTTTAGCCAGATATTTGCAATATCTGACCGCTGCAATTTTGGATAGTTGTATTTTTATTAATAGCTTGTTTCCTTGTTGTAATCAGTAATAACTTCCTTTTGTATACGAAATGATAAAGAATATAATTGATAAGATAATTCAAGATTTAGGAGATGACAGGCCTATTAACGGGATATTGCTAAAAGCTCAAATTGTTGCATCCCGATTGAATAATAAGGAGTTTGAAAATTGGATCAATAATGAACAGAATGGTTATTCTGACGCAAAAAATATTCCGTCTTATAGAGTTCTTGGGGCGATAGTTAAAGCCGACATATTCCGTCCTTATGATGGATTATATAGAAATTGTATAATCCCTCCTGGAATATTCGGTAAGTTTGCGGTCTTGGAATATACAGGAAACATGCAGATGAAAGCACCGGAAATCACTGGAACAACCGAGCAGGAGAGACGGGAATATGTCAGGGAAATGTGGAAGTGCATGCACAACTGCGAAATGTGCGGAAGGTGCAGTATTCTCAGGGGGCGTGATCCGGAGGAATTGTATGCGGACTACATTTCAGGAAAATGCTCATATACCGACGCATCCATCGCCCTGAGGGACAGGGACCGGCATTAGTGGCCGGAAGTCGGCAGGTGTTGGCGGAATGTATATTTATATCCAGAAAATATATGAAAGCGGAAGAAGCCATAGTATATGTACTGGCATCGTCCGGCAGGGGGATGACAGCAGAACAGATTGCAGGCAAGATAAATGCGGAGGGACTGCACCGGCGGAAAGACGGCCTGCCGGTTTCTGTAAAACAGGTTTATGCGGTAGTCCTGGGAAATCCGCAGATGTTCTGTTTCAGCGACGGAAGGATAAGGCTTGTGATATGATAACGTGGATAGCATTTGCCAAGACAATGGGCGGAAAGGATTCCGCCCTCAGGATACCGTTTGTTACCGAACCGGAATTTCTGGGGAGGGCACATGTAACGGCAGACCATATGGCAGGCCTGTCTGAAACGGAACTGATGGACCTTCTGAAGGTCAGCGCACAGATAGCCTGCCGCACTTCGGAACAGTATCAGATGATCAGCAGGGGAGAGGCTGAAATCCTACCTGCCCTTGCGGCATATACCGGTGCCGTATTCAGGAGAATAGCCCCATCCGGCTTTGAAAAGGGTGACTGGCTTTTCGCCCAGGATCACCTGCGCATAATGTCCTCGCTATACGGCATACTCCGTCCCCTTGACGGCATAAGCGCATACAGGCTGGAGGCTACTGCGTCCCTTGACGGACAGAACACGGTCGCAGCTTCATGGCGGCCTCTCCTGACAGAATCTTTCATTTCACTCGTAAAGGATTCCGGAGGTGTCCTGCTTGACCTGGCAAGCGAAGAGATGAGACTCTTCCTTGACTGGAATGCCGTAATGTCTTCCGTGAGGGTTGTCAGGCCGGATTTCTACGAACGCCGGTCCGGCAGACTGAAGTCTGTCACCATGTATGCCAAGATGTGCCGTGGCGAAATGGTGCGTCATGTGGTCCTGAACAGGATTGATTCTCCTGAAGAGCTTGCCGGATTCAGCTGGGATGGATTCTCCTATGACCCGTCCGTGAGCACTGGGGACCACATGGTATTTGTGCGCGGCTGAGCCGCAGCCGCAAGACTCCGGCAGCCATCAGTTATGTAACAAAAAATTAACCCGTCCCCATTGCGTAGAAACCGCCGGCGAACCGTACTATTCATGTAACTGTTTTACTGAACGGCATGAAATTCATTGATACGGAACTGATGGAGAAATATCTCCAGGGAAAGGCGGACAGGGAAGAGCA
The DNA here is from genome assembly GCA_944323825.1 of uncultured Bacteroidales bacterium. Lineage (GTDB taxonomy): Bacteria > Bacteroidota > Bacteroidia > Bacteroidales > UBA932 > Cryptobacteroides. Next base: position 95,685 of record CALUTY010000009.1, on the reverse strand, counting down.
GGACAGGGTACAGATGTGGCTCATGCTCAATCTGAAGTCCCGTTCGGCGGATGGGGATTTCGAAGAACTCATGGAAAGGATACCAGCCGTGAATGACCCGGCTGGCAAAGAGCGTGTCCTGTCCAATCTGAAGACAATAATAGCGGCTGACAGCAGGCAGAAATCATATGTCAGGCGTCAGAAACGTAAAAATATCCTTATCGGCTCAGTGATGGCATCCCTTTGTGCCGCACTGGCCGTACTTGCATTTTCCTTTGCCTCCATGCGGAATGACATGAGGCAGATTGCATCATGGACAGAAGTCACTGCAGACTATGGGGAAATAAGGGAGGTCGTCCTGCCTGACGGTTCCCATATATGGCTGCACAATGATACCAGGGTGGTCTATCCTGATACCTTTACCGGCGGCAGGCGCCAGGTATTTGTATCAGGTGAAATATATGCCGAGATTGAATCCGACAGTCATTGTCCTTTTGTCGTTTCGGCAGACAATGTAAATGTGATCGTGAAAGGGACAACTTTCAACATGAGGTCATATCCGGAAACTGACAATGTGGAGCTGACTCTCATTGAAGGTGATGTAGACCTGGAATATACGACATCCTGGGGAAAGGCTTCCCTTGACGTGAAGAAAGGCGAGACTGTGGTGGTGAATCTGACTAACGGCGGGATAGACAAGTTCATCCATGAGGACTATGTGAGCTGGAAGGACCGCAGGGTGCTTTATTTCAACGACAAGACCCTTTCTGAAATTGCAGCAGAACTCGAGCATGAATTCGGTGTGAGGATCGTCATATCCGACAGGGATCTCGCGTACAGCAGGCATTTCGCCTCATTCGTTAACAACGAATCCGTAACGGATATACTCCATGCCCTCTGCGGAGAGGAAGGTACTGAAATCATTGAAAAGGATTCAACAATCTATATATCAACAACTAATTAACACATTATGTTTCATCACCTATTATTAGCAAAATTCCGGCGTGCCGTGCTTTCAGCAGTCATGGCTGTCATTCCTCTGGCCGCAATGGCCCAGAATATAGACATGTCCCTGGAAAAGGTAAGTGTCCGGAAGGCGGTAGAGTATCTCCAGAGGGAATACGGCTACTCCATAAGTATCAGGTCTGATGAGGTGGATATTGACCGTATCATAACCGTCAGGGCCAGCAGGGCATCCCTTAACAATGTCCTTGACCAGATATTTGCCGGTCAGGAGGTCGTGTATTCAATCAGCGGCATGTCTGTTTCTGTAAGATCCTCAAAGACAGTCCAGCCACAGGCACCAGCTCAACAGCGGATCATCCGCGGACAGATTCTGGATGATGATTCCGTTCCGCTTACCGGTGCAAGTGTCATTGAAAAGGGAACGTCCAACGGTGCGGTGGCTGATTCTGACGGGAACTATAGTATCAGGCTTACCACGGAAAATCCGGTGCTCCTGTTCTCATTCTTCGGATTTGCGGATGAAGAGATAGCCGTAGGGAAGTCGGATGAGATCAATGTGAGAATGACTGAACAGACCCTTTCACTTGATGATGTCGTTGTCGTCGGATATGGTACCATGACAAGGCGTGACGTCACTTCAGCCATCGGCTCTTTTAAGCCAAAACCATCTGAACGCAGGGAAGTGCTTTCTGTAGACCAGCTTCTTCAGGGACGTGTGGCAGGTGTGAACATCTCGACGGCTTCCGGAGTCCCAGGGTCTGTAGGAAGGGTGAGCATCAGGGGAATAGGATCGCTTAATGCCGGCAACGAACCGCTCTATGTGATTGACGGGATACCAATCACGACCACTTCCGGTGATACAGGCGCCTGGAGCAACGGAGAGTCAATGAGCGGCCTCGCATCGATCAACCCTTCGGACATAGAATCCATAGAAGTGCTCAAGGATGCCGCATCGGCAGCCATCTATGGCTCACGCGCCACTAACGGAGTCATTATCATCACTACTAAATCTGGAAGGAAAGGTGCCCCTTCCGTATCCCTGGACGCAAGCGTGAGCATGGGCTACCAGCCGAGGACAGACAAACTTGAACTCGCTTCCGGTGACCTTCTGATAGAGGTGTTCAATGAGGGTATAGACAATTACAACAGACAGTACAACCAGAATGTAGAGCGCTATATCAACCCGATGCCGGGCAAACCTGCATACGATTGGCTCGGAGTGGTGCTCAGAAAGGCCTGGTCCCACAATATTGCAGCATCGATATCCGGTGGCACAGACAATGTGAAATATTATGTTTCCGGTACATACAAGCATACTGAAGGGACAGCCGTAGACAACCAGATGGACCAGTACAGTGTCAAGGCCAACATTTCCGGCAAAGTAAAGCCGTGGCTTTCCTTCGGCGTCAATACGATGCTTAGCTACAGCCACAACGACCGCGTCGGCTCAGGATATTCAGGTCTGAATGTCATAAAGGCTGCAGTAGAGCAGTATCCGTGGGACGAGCCGTTCCTCCCTAGCGGAGAGTGGGCAACATCCAAGAATGTCCTTGTAAACAACAATCCGCTGCAGGCAATCAAGGAATCCGACATCTGGATCAAGACCTATAGGGCAATCAGTTCAGCCTTCCTCGAATTCCACATAATACCTGGACTTGATTTCAAGACGAACCTCGGCGAAGATTTCCAGAGCATAGAGGAACATGTCTATTTCTCCTCAAAACACCAGTCCGGATATCCTTCTGAGGACAATCCTATGGGAGGACGCCTTACGGACAGCCGTGCCAACCGGGGCTCCCTTCTCTGGGACAATACCCTCAGCTACAGCAAGTCATTCGGATTCGGACTGAATCTCGGGGCTGTACTCGGACATTCCGTACAGATATACGAATCCTCCTCTGCGACACAGACTGGCCTTGGATTCCCTTCATCGTCATTTGACGTGAATTCCGTGGCTGCCTCATTTACCGATATCTCATCCGGTAAGAGTTCCTATGCGCTGCAGTCATTCTTCGGACGCGTTAACCTCAATTACAGGAACCGTTATGTCGCGACATTTACAATGCGTGCAGACGGCTCATCCAAATTCGCACCGGAGCACAGATGGGGATATTTCCCTTCTGCAAGTATCGGATGGAACATCGATGAAGAGAACTGGTGGAAAGAGAAATCCATGACAATGAAACTCCGTGCAAGTGTCGGAGCCACAGGCAACCAGGGCGGAATCGGAGCCTACGCCTATCAGGCGCTTGCTTCAGGCGGTATAAATTATGGCGGTGAGAACGGCCTCGGACTGACTACGGCAGGAAACCGTGACCTCAAATGGGAAACAGCCACACAGACAAATGTCGGAGTGGATCTCGGCTTCTGGAACGGGGCGCTTTCAGCATCTGTCGACCTCTTCAATAAGGATACGGACAATCTCCTCTACAACAAGCCGACAATGATCACGACCGGCTATACAACCCAGCTCTGCAACATCGGCTCGATGAACAACAAGGGTATAGAACTTGCCCTGGCTGCAAATGCCGGCAAGAACAATTTCCGCTGGCATGCAGACTTCAACATATCCTTCATAAGGAACAGGCTGACAAAACTCCTCGACAACGAGGATGTCATCACACCGAGCAGCTTCCATGGGCTCAAGGTCGGAGAGGAGGTCGGAAGTTTCTATATGATAAAGATGCTCGGAATATATCAGAGCGATGAAGAAGTGCCGGAATACCTTTATGAGAATGAAGGTGTACGTGCAGGTGACGTGAAATACGAAGACTATAACAACGACGGGAAGATTGATGCGGATGACCGTCAGTTCGTCGGCTCCGCAAATCCGAAATTCTCAGGAGGCTTCAACAACACATTTTCCTATAAGGGACTTGAACTGTCTGTATTCTTCACATATTCCTATGGCCAGAAAATATATGAATACTGGAACGGAGGCCTGCGTATGGGACAGGGAACATGGCCTCAGCTGAAGTCTGTGTGCGAAGGCCGCTGGACAGGGCCCGGCACATCAGATACATATCCAAGGGCCATCTACGGCCATGCCTGGAACAGTACCAAATTCGTGAATACCCGTTTTCTGTACGATGCCTCATACATCCGTCTCAGAAGTCTTACACTCGGATACAACCTTCCGAACAGAGTCCTGCGCAAGGCCAATATTGATGCCCTGAGAGTATATTTCTCTGCAGACAACCTGTTTGTCATCACAAAATGGCCTTATCTGGATCCGGAGGTGTCTGTAAGCAACAATGCTGCAACATACGGATATGACTGGCTCAATCCGGGACAGCCAAGGACTTTCACTCTCGGTTTCAACCTCAAATTCTAGTGAATGATGAAAAAGACAATATATACGCTTCTGATGTCTGCGGCACTTGCTTGCGGATGCATGTCCTGCGATGTTCTGGACCGCTATCCTCATGATGCCGTTTCAAGAGACAACCTTTCTGAAGAGGACCTGTCACTCCTGTTCACCGGACTGTACTGCTATTCACAGTACAAGCCTACGTTTACCGGCTATTTCCAGAATGACATGGCCGGAGGGGACTTCACCAGGGGAGGCGGTTCCTCCTATGCCACTCCACAGCTTTGGATAAGGGACTGTATCCTTCCGACGAACGGATGGTCAAGTACTCCGTGGGTCGGATATTATGCATGGCTTTATCAGGTAAATGAATTCATATATGCCGCATCAAAGGCTGAACAGACCGACAGTGTCCGTGAGATGCTGGGAGTCGCATATTATTTCAGAGGGCTTATCTATTACAATCTGACCTCAAAATATGGTAATGTCCAGATTCTGAGGCAGGCCACCAATGAGCAGATTCCGAACTCTCCTGCATCCGACTGCTGGGCCTTCTGTGAGGAGAACCTGGATCTTGCGATAAAGATGTGCCCAAAATTCACATCCAAGAACTATGTGTCTCAGCAGGCAGCCAAGGCACTTATGGCCAGGGCAAAGCTCGGACAGGGAAAGAAGGCCGAAGCTGCAGTGCTGGCTGAGGAGGTGATTGCCGACCCGGCATTTGACCTTGCGGACTTTGACCAGATTTTCCGCGGGGAGGAGAACAGCGAGGAGATATTCACATATTCCAACAATGTCGAGGAAAACGGGATTAATTTTGCCGGCGAATTCTACCAGCCGGCAACGACCTATGTCCCTACGCGTGAGATGATAGACCTTTTCGTCAGTGCGGACAAGAGGATGAACATTTCAATAATGGTTGACGGGGACGAGACTGTTCTGAACAAATACAACAACCTGACTTCAACCAACCCTATTCCCGTAAGCAGGCTGGCGGAAATGTACCTTATTTCAGCCGAAGGCAAAGGCCTGAAGGAAGGGCTTGGACGCCTGAACCAGCTCCGTGCCAAGAGGGGACTTCCTGCAGTGTCCCCAAAGACTGAAGACGAGTTCCTTGATGCGATACTTGCTGAAAGGAGACTGGAATTCCTCGGGGAAGGCTTCAGATGGTTTGACCTGGTGCGTACAGGGAAGTTTGTTGAAACAATGGGAATGGAAGAGAAGTATACCATATTCCCGATTCCGCAGACCCAGATAGACCTTAATTCAAAGCTTGTACAGAACGAATTGTGGAAATAAAAAGACAATAAGATGAAAGGGAAGATTATATTGACGGCACTTGCCTCTGTCCTTCTTGCGGGACTTGTATCATGTGAAAAGGAACAGGCTGATGTGCATTATGTACCGACAACCCCTATCGGAAGACTTCTGCTTGATGAATGTCCTGAAGTCGCCAGGATTTTCAGGGATACTACATTCCTTATAACGGTAGGCGTGGAGGAAACCGACCTGCATATACAGACAAATGACGGATATGTAAATCAGGTATATATAATCAGGGTAGATACAAATGTGCCCGGAGTCAGAATGGCCGTATCAATGCCCAACAACAGCAATAACATATCCGGCGGATGGAACAGGCAGACACTTACGGATATGGCGACCCGTATGGATGCCCCGGGGGCAAGGGTAGCTGCTATGATCAACGGTGATTTCTGGCAGATGAGCGCCCCTATCAACCCACGTGGACCGGTGCACCGCGGAGGTGTGATAGTCTGGGACCAGTGGGACTATGACGAGGCGTTGTCGCAGCAGGCGCTGAGCTTTGTCGGTGTGCTGGATGACGGTTCCATGATCATAGCTGAACGCTCCAGGTATGAAGAGTACAAGAACCGTCTTCGCGAATGTACAGGTTCCGGTGTGATGATGCTCAGCAATGGTGTATGGCAGGGAACCGCATACAATGCCAGAGATCCACGCTCGTCTATCGGATATACCGATGACGGCATAGTGTACCTGCTTGTGTGCGACGGAAGGAAGACTTTTGGTGCTGCCGGTATGACCTACAAGGAAATGGGATATATATTCCAGACTCTCGGATGCTCAGGCGCAGCCAATCTGGACGGAGGCGGTTCGGCCCAGATGCTCATAAGACATCCTATAGCTGATGTATACCAGATAAGGAACAGTCCCTCCGACGGATCCGAAAGGCCTGTAATAAACGGTTGGACAGTAATCGTAAGAGAACCTTAGTGCCATGAAGACGATATTCAATTGTATGTTGGGACCTGCACTTGTCATGCTGGCTGTGCAGGCATGCGGACGGGATGAAGTACCTTCTGCAGCTGAACTTCTGGAAGATTTCTGTCCTGCAGTTTCGGAAATATTGTGGGATACCACATCGGTACTTGCTCCGGGAGTAAGCTATAATGAAATTTCGCTGACTACGGCAGGAAACGTAATGCAGCATATATGCATTGTGGCCATAGAGCCAGATTGCGGCTATGGACTGAATGTGGTCCTTCCCGACAATGATACGGATATCTCCGGTGGGTGGAGGAGGCAGACACTCACTTCAATGGCAGATGTCCTTGAAGATGAAGGAATGACAGTGGTGGCAATGACAAATGCCGACTTCTGGGACACATCGGAACCCATCAACCCGCGCGGGCCACTGCATAGCTGCGGAAAGGTGGTCAATTCATCATGGGACTACAGCGACAGGGTGCCGCAGCAGGCCCTCAGCTTCGCCGGTATCCTCACTGACGGTACGCCTGTAATCCGTGACAGCTCATTCTATACAGCTATGAAGCAGGAACTTGTCCAGTGCACCGGTGCCGGTGTCATAATGCTTGCCGACGGTGAAGTGACAGAAGATATCTACAATCTGAGGGACCCGCGCACGGCAATAGGCTATGATTCTGACGGTACCATCTGGCTGCTCGTGGCTGACGGAAGGGGATTCTCTGGCGCATCCGGTCTCACATACAGGGAAATGGGGGAGATGTTCCGTTCTCTCGGGTGCGAATCGGCTGTAAACCTTGACGGCGGCGGTTCGGCGCAGATGCTTGTACGCGACCCTCATACCGGTATGTGCCGTATCGCAAATTCCCCGTCAGACGGCAGAGAAAGGCCGGTGATAAGCGGGCTTGCAATCATTAAAAAATAACAGCAATGAAAAGGATATATACAAGAATACTGCTCTGTGCATTGGCCCTTACGGGCATTGCCGCATGCGAAAACGGGACTGGCCTTGAGACGGAGACTCCGGCACCGAAACTGATTTCCATAGTGCCGGGCACCGGATATTCCGGATGTACTGCCATTATTTCAGGAGAATATTTCTCTGAAAATCCAGAAGAGAATACTGTGACTGTCGACGGTACGGAAGTGCCGGTCAGTGCTGCGGCAAGAAACAGGCTGACACTCACTATGCCGGAGCATTCTCTGGGGGATGTTGAAGTCAGGGTGTCAGTAAATGGCAAGGAGGCTTCAGGCGCACTGGAATTCACATATGGCGAACTTCCGGAAATAGTAATGTCGGTATCGTCTGTCATACCATCCTACGGATATCCCGGAGATATTGTGACCATATCCGGAGAAAATTTCAGCACATTCCCGGCCGACAATATCGTGACTTTCGGAGGAACTGAAGCGGAAGTTGTGAAGGCAACTGCCAATTCACTTGAAGTGATAGTGCCTGAACACGGGAGGGGAAATGTTGAAGTTAAGGTGACTATGGACGGCCAGACTTCCAGTGTGCCTTTCAGATATGTCGAACTGCTTGTCACATCCAACCAGCCTGTTTCTGGGGCGGAAGGTGTGGAAGTCACAATCAGTGGCGAGGGCTTCAGTGAAGTGCCTGCTGAAAATGAGGTTACCATAAATGGTGTGGTTGCACCGGTCATTTCCTCTTCGCTGGAGGAACTTGTTGTGACTGTTCCAGACAATCCTGAAGGCACTTACAGCTTTGCTGTCACTGTCGGCGGGAGGACGGCGTCCGGAGGAGAATTTACATATTCCGGCTGCTGGAGGGTTGAAACGGTACTTGGAGTCCCTTCCGGAGTGACAGGAAATGTAGAGGGTACAGGTTCTGACGCACGAATGTGGTACGGACAGGAAATTGTCCGCAGGAGTGACGGGAACTATCTGATGACATTCCGCAACAAAGACCACGGAATCTATATGATGACATCAGACTACATGTTCACCAAGCTCGTCAACCAGACAGACAATGCGATGCTCACCGGCGCTTACCCGTGGGGATGTGCCCTTGATTCGGAAGAAACTCTCTATATTGCGGCCAAAGGAACAGGAAAACTGCTTGCATATACCAGCGGAGGCGTGCTTTCCGAATATGCTGTAGAGAATCTTGTGACAACAGGAATGAATCCTATGGACGTGGCGATTGACAGCGATGACAATATCTATCTCCTGCTGAGGGGAAACAGCGGTACAGGAAACGGTTCTGTCGTAAAAATCAGGGACGGGGCAGTTCTGGACAGGTATGACCTCACAGGAATGAAACTGTTTGATACAATGCTCCTGAGCCATGACGGGTCAAAGGTCTTTGTATTCAGCAACGGTAACGGATACATAAGGATGATCGACCTGACGACAGGGGAGAATACGGTTGTAGCCGGAACAGGTACAGCACACAGCAATGCTGACAACTACACTGACGGCGAAGCAGGAAACCCTCTTACCGCAACAGTGCGTCAGGTGGAGGGTGCGATATGTGCGGAGGACGGTACCGTATATTTCTGTGATATAGCCGGAGGAGGTACGCTCAGGGAATTCAGACCGGGTCCTGATGGCAATTATGCGGCAGGAACAATCACAACTATTGCCGGAAAGGCCTATGACACATCCAAAGGACATCAGGACGGCCTGAGTACGGTAGCGAGATTCGTATATCCTAACGGAATCTGTTTCGCAGAGAATGAAAAGACCATCTACATGATAGACGGTACTGCAAATGTGACAATAAGAAAAATATACTACAGATAATGAGACCAATTTCAATAATAATGACAGCCATTGCCGCAGGAGCCATCATGGCCTCCTGCAGCGGTGACAAGTATGTGGCATCTGTGACGGAACTTCAGCTGGCCAGCGTTTCACCATCATCAGGATATTCCGGAGGCATAGTCAAAATCCTCGGAAGGAATTTCAGCGGGGAATTCGGTGAAAACCATGTGCTTGTCGGAGAACTTGAGGCTCAGGTACTGGAATACAATGCCTGGGATCTGACAATCGTGCTTCCTGAACAGGAGCCGGGAATCTATACCATAACAGTCACTACCCCGAAAGGCACAGTGACAGGCCTTCAATTCGAATATAAGGAAAAGCCTGAGCATGAATACATCCTTTCAACCATAGCCGGAGGATCTGTCGGCTTTGAGGATGGGAACGGTTCTTCTGCCAAGATTCACCAGCCGGAAGGTCTTGCCATGGACCGCAGCGGAAATCTCTGGATTACGCAGCGCGGAACTTCCGGATGGGCCATCCGCAAGATGGACAGGAACTATAATGTGACAACGGTGGCCAGGACCGAACTCCCTTGGCACTGCTGCTTTGATGCTGAAGGCAGTTTCTATTTCACAGCCAAGGACAAGAAGGCAGTGTACAGGATTGCCTCCGACGGCACACTTTCTACGGTTGCATTCACGGGAGGCGAACTGGATAACCCTATGGATGTCGAGTTTGACGGCAATGGGGCCATGTGGGTGGCCAGCAGGAACAACAACAAGGTCTATAAGGTGTCAGGAGGAGTGGTTGTGAAGACATACGACATAACATATCCTACATGTCTGTCCCTTGATGCTGAAGGACGCATGTTCATAGGTTCCACTACAGCCGGATACATGTACATGGTCGAAGGGGACGGGGAGCCTGTAGCTATAGCAGGCAACGGCAGCTATGCCAAGTCGGAAAACCCGAACGGCAATGCCGGAGACACGTCGACCGCAAGTGTCGGCCAGACCAACGGACTGTATGCAGCAAAAGACGGTTCCATCTGGTTTACAGATATCTCCAACCAGATAGTGCGCAGGCTTACCCCTGATGACTCCGGAGATTTCACCAGAGGAAAGATAGAGACAGTAGCCAGTGGCTTCTACCCGTCGGATGTATATGTCGCAGACAACTGCATGAGTGCCTATGTCTCTTCTGCGACTTCCCATACAATCAGACTCATAGAAATTTTCTGAGCGGAATATGGATATGCCTTCAGACAAACAGCTGATACGAAGCATAAGGCATGGTGACAGCAGGGCCTTCGAAGAACTTTTCAGAAAGTACTATGACAGGTTCTACGCCTTCGCCTGTGCATTGCTCAATGATGGGGATGCCGCTGAAGACATACTCCAGAATGTGTTCCTGAAATTGTGGGTCGGCAGGGAAAGGCTGGATGAGGACCGTTCCCTATCCAACTATCTCCTTGTCAGTATCCGCAATGAGATCTATGACTATCTGTATCTGAAATACAACCAGTCGGTCGTACGCTGTGATCTTCCGGATGTCGAGGACAATTCCGGAGACATAGAGGCCAATATGATGGGAAAGGAAGCCTCCCGGACAATAGAGGGCATTGTCCGGGCCATGCCTCCCCAGAGACGCCGGATCTTCCTGATGTCGCGATACCGGCATCTCTCCTCAAGGGAGATAGCCGAAGCTCTGGGACTGTCCGAACGTACGGTCGAACGCCATATTTACCTGGCCCTCAAAGACCTGAAAAACACATTATCATGATTATCGGTAACAGATTGATTTCGCTTGCCGCTGCCTTTTTCATGGCAGCTTCATGCTGCAGGCCAGCAGCAGAAAATCCGGATATCGTACCATTTCCGCAGAATGTGGAACTCAAGTGTGGTGCCTTTGATGCCGCGGGTGCGGATATAAGGTATACCGGCGATGCCGATACTGCGGTGGCGGCACTTGCCATGCGTTTTGCTGACAGGCTCTCGCTGGTGACAGGACAGGAAAGCCGTTTCATATCCGGGCACAAGGGGAAGGGAGTGAACCTTATACGTGACACTTCACTTTCCGGTGAGGCCTATGTGCTCGAAGTGGGGAGGAGGCGTGTCATTCTGAGGGCCTCTTCGCTGCGCGGATTCAACTGGGGGCTGCAGACATTCAGACAGATGCTTCCTCCTGCAGTCTATGGCGATTCGCTTGCTGCCGGGGAGGACTGGTCAGTACCGTGCTGCAGGATATCTGACAGCCCGCGCTTCGGATACCGTGGCCTGCACCTGGATGTGGCCCGCCATTTCTTCGGTGTGGATATGGTGAAGCGCTATATCGACATTATGGAAATCCATAAGCTCAACACCCTTCACTGGCATCTTACCGATGACCAGGGATGGAGGGTGCAGATAAGGAAGTATCCGAAACTTACCGGCATCGGCTCTATCCGCCGGCAGACCCTTGTAGGACATCTTGACAGCAGCAGTGTATATGACGGGAAGCCATACGGCGAAGGCATGTGGTATACGCAGGACCAGATAAGGGAAGTCGTCTCCTATGCGGCGGCAAGGGGAATAACTGTCATTCCTGAGATTGACCTGCCCGGACATATGGTGGCTGCACTGGCCGCATATCCAGAGCTGGGATGCACGGGAGGTCCTTATGAGGTGTGGCAGAAATGGGGGATTTCAGATGATGTCCTCTGTGTGGGACGGGAGTCCACAATGGAATTTCTTGAGGATGTCCTTTCGGAAATATGCGAGCTCTTCCCTTCGGAATATATCCATATAGGAGGGGATGAATGTCCTAAGGTACGCTGGGCGCATTGTCCGTACTGCCAGAAGAAAATTGCTGAGCTGGGCCTTAAGGATGACGGGAAATATTCTGCCGAACATTATCTCCAGAGCTATGTGTCGGAAAGGATGGAAAAGTTCCTGGCTGAGCGCGGCCGCAGGATTATAGCATGGGATGAAATCCTTGAGGGACAGATATCGCCAGATGCGACAGTGATGTCATGGCGCGGGACAAGCGGAGGCCAGGAGGCCGCAAGGCTCGGGCATGATGTGATAATGACACCATACGAGTATCTCTATCTGGACTATTACCAGTCAGAGGAGAGGGAGAACGAACCCCTGGCCATAGGAGGTTATGTCCCTGTGGAGAAATGCTACTCATTCGAGCCTTTTACCGCAGACATGACAGACGAACAGAAAGCCCATATCCTCGGTGTGCAGGCAAACATGTGGACCGAATACATCTCCGGAGACGACCATCTTGAATATATGCTTCTCCCCAGGCTTGCCGCCCTCAGCGAAGTCCAGTGGTGCCAGCCGGGGAACAGGTCGTGGGAACGCTTCCTCGGCAGCGCCCCGGAGCTCTGCGCCAGATATGATGCCGCCGGCTACACCTATGCAAAGCACATTCTCGGTAACAGGGAATAAACAGCTGGAAGAACTGATTGAAGAGGCTGTGTCGTAATTAAAAATTACGGTGCAGCCTCTTCGGCGTGTTAGAATTGATAAAATGCAAGGCATTGGGAGTGAGGGCGACAGGAGTTTACTCCCGCAAATGACTTAGCCCGAATCCCGATAATAACTCGGCAGTTTGCAATTATGACAGACCGTCATTTTTCGTATATCGCAGAAAGAGAACAACAAATTTACTGCTCTGCCGGATCTTGTCGTCAGGCAATAGTTTTTATGGATGAAAAACGCTAACTTCGTCCGTCACCGGAATTATATTATGGAGTTATGGAGACATTCAGGATAAGGAAGTGGACGGAAAATGATATCGGATCACTGGCAAGTCATCTGAACAACAGGAAAATATGGGATAACTGCCGTGACTCCCTTCCATATCCATATACGGAAAAGGATGCGGAGGAATTCATAAGGTCCGCTGAGGGACAGGAAGAGCAGGGAAACTATTGTGTTGAGATAGGCGGTGAGGCAGCCGGCAATATCAGTTTCACAAGAGGTTCTGATGTGGAGCGTTTCAGTGCGGAGGCAGGATACTGGCTTGCCGAGCCATATTGGGGCAGAGGCATTATGACAGAGGCCCTGAAACGGACGATATGTGAATATTTGGGCAGTACTGATGTAGTCTAATTAACATAGGAACCTCCTTTTGTTTTTAGATGTGATTTTTTCACATCTTTTTGCAAAGATATATAAAATTCTATTAAATTCAAGTAAAATGTTTTCTGTTTCTTGAAAAACTTTCTCTACAATTATGCCAACATCGTATAATCCTGTATCAACTTTATGCTCCCGGTTATCTGAAGAATTTCCAGGGGGTTGAAGGCAGCAACTTTCACCTTTACAAGTATTTCATTGTCTTCAGGTTTCGGTACAGGAATTTCATTTATGGCAACATTGATTTTCTTTGAATATTTGTTGATTTGCGCAGCTCTCATCTTTCTAAATATGCTATAGCTGCGACGGTAGTAAAATTCTACATTTTCCCTTCAGACTCCCCAGTATTTTACCCGGTTGTTCAAGAAAATAACCGGATAGACAGCTATTGTAATTTTTCTGTGAAACGCCCAGAATTTTATTGAAGAGATGGGTCTCAGGATTAGCTTCATGTGAGGAGAATATTCTGAATCCTTTATATTTCAGCTAAAAACAGATTGGAGCGACAATATAGTGCGATTAGATTCGTTTATTTCGTATCTTTGATGCCGTAAACAACGATGTTCGAGGTGGGGAAGTGCAAAAAGTGGAATAGATAGATAACTATCAGATTTGTGACGATGTCTATTAAAACCGGAATGAGTGGAAAAATCTGTCTATCATTAGCAATAGATTTTTTCGCACCAATTTTTAGGAGAGTGGTTGATAACTTGTTGATAATCAATATGTTTTCATTTTCTGGAGTGGTAAGAGTTTTTTCAATAAATCAGCTGCGGCTCCTGCCTCTGTGAATGACTGCTTGTCATAAGCAAGGCAGGAGCCGTTGTCTTGTCGGCCGGAGTCCGGGCCTGGGCGAGTCCGGAAAATTGTCCTGATATGTCCGGAAAGGAGGAAGTGAATGTCAATATGGAAGAAATCCCGGAATGAGATTATGTTTGGCACTGAAAATGCAAGAAGAGGGGACTGTCAAAACAAGATGCCTTTATGGAGAAAATGATAATATACCAGATGCTGCCCAGACTTTGGGGCAGGAAAAACAATACTGCAGACGTGGAAGGACATGCGGACGGCGGCCTCAAGAAACGGGGGTCGCTTGAAGACAACGGGACAGGGAAGTTTTCAGACATTGACAGCCCGACGCTTGAGTATATCAGGTGGTTGGGCTGTTCCCATGTATGGTTCACCGGGATTCTGAGGCATTCCACAAAGGCCGGGGGGCAGGGCTGCGTACCTTCGCATCCGCAGTTCGTGAAGGGGGAGGCCGGGTCTCCGTATGCCATTGAAGACTATTATGATGTGAATCCGTATCTGGCAGATGACCCGGACAGGAGGATGGAAGAATTCGAATCTCTGGTGAAAAGGACTCATGATGCAGGTCTGAAGGTCATAATGGATTTCGTGCCCAATCATGTTTCAAGGGACTATGGAAAGATATCGCGCCAGTCGAGGGTGGCGGCTGGAGAGCCGCTTCTCGGGGAAAATGACGACACGGGAGTGCATTGGTGCGAAGACAACGACTTTTTCTATTATCCCGGCGAAACATTGAGGCTTCCTGATGATGCGGAATTCACACAGGAATGCAGGGACCTTGAAGCAACGGATTTCTCCAGAGAATACAGGATTGTGCCGCAGTGGCTGGTGGAGAAGGCTTTCACCAAGGCCTCTGAACTCGGACTTGTGCCGGCTGAAGGCAATGACACTGGAAGCGATGCCTCTTCTGACGGGAAAAAGACCGGGCTCTCCGCTGCCGCCAGAAAAAAGGCCCAGAAGGAGTATATGGCCTTTCTGCACCAGTACAGGGAACTGCTGGTGCCGTATCAGGAGACTCCGGCAAGGGCTACGGGAAACAACTGCTACAGTGCCTGTCCGAGTGTCAATGACTGGTACGAGACTGTCAAGATAAATTATTGTGATTCACACAACAGCACATGGGACAAGATGTATCATATTGTCCGCTTCTGGGCATCCATGGGAGTTGACGGCTTCCGCTGTGACATGGTGGAACTGGTACCTGCCGAGTTCTTCAAATGGATGATAGCCAAGATAAAGGAAGAATTTCCGGACATCATCTTCATTGCCGAGGTCTACAAGAAGGAACTTTACAGAAAATATATCAGGGAAGCAGGATTCGACTGCCTTTATGACAAGTCAGGGCTGTATGACACATTGAGGGCAGTGGTGGAGAAGAATACCGATGACAACGGGATGCCTGTCGAGCTGTGGCAGTCTGCAACCGGAATCACACGGAACTGGCAATATCTCGGCGACATCCAGCCCTATATGCTGAATTTTCTCGAAAATCATGATGAGCAGAGATTTGCATCTGAATTTTTCGGCAAGGATGCACGGAATTCGTTTGCCGCCCTGTATGTGTCCCTGTATTTCAACAGGGCCCCGTTCATGCTCTATTTCGGAGAGGAAGTGGGCGAGAGGGGGATGGATGAAGAAGGGTTCAGCGGCAGGGACGGCCGTACGAGCATATTCGACTGGTGGACTCTGCAGTCTGTAAGCAGGCTGCACAGGATGATAGACAACGGGGAATATAAAGGCTACGCTGATGGTTCATACGGCATCGTCAGAAATAACGGGACGGCAGGAAGGCAGGCCGCAGTCAGCCGCACAGATGATGAAATAGCCGGAGAAGTGTTCAGAAGATACAACAATGCGCTCAGGTTCGCCGCGACTGACCCTGCGATAAACAGCGGCACTACATACGATCTGTGCTATTGCAATTTCAGTTCGGAAGGCTTTGACAAAGACAGGCATTTCGTATGGCTGCGTGACCATGAGGAGGAAACCCTGCTGATAGCCGTGAATTTTTCGGGCAGGGAAGCGGATATGAAAATACGGATTCCGGAGCATGCCTTCGAGTGGCTGGGAATGCCGTTCAGCGAGGAACTGAATCCGGAAAGGACACTGAGGGTGCGGGTGCCGGCGATGGACGGGGTGGTGATAAGGCTGTGTCCCCAGATGGATGGACGGCATTGAAAGGCCGGAAAAGTAAATCCCTCCCACGCCTTCGGCGCGGGCCCCTCCCGTTCATGAGGCCACGGGCGGCCACACTTTTCCAACCTTTCAATGCCTGTTGACGCAAATAAAGATTTTAAATCCCTGCTACGGCCTTATTTGAGGAGCGGTCGATGAAGGCGGTGATTTTGGATGGGGCTTCATAGACACAGACATGTTCGCCCTTTGCAACGCATGGGAGGGACTCGATGGAGGCGGTGTCGAGGCTGCCGCTGCGGCTGACGGTGTTTACGGTCAGGTAGCCGACGCCGAGGGATGTGATATTCTGGAAGAAATGGGTGCCCTGGCTTGGCTCGATCTGATAGCCGGGGATGCCGCACTCCACTATCATCCTGGCTTCGGATATCTCGTCCCAGGTGACAGGCACGCCGAGCCACGGATCGGATGAACCCCATCTGCCGGGGCCTATCAGCATGTATGAGGCACCTTTCTGCTTCATTTCGGCATTGAAACGGGCCACTTCAGCCTTCATTTCCCTGGTCTTTGCACTGTCGAAGGAGGCCGGGCTGATATACATTATGTATTTCATTCCGGAGATATACCCGGAGCCGAGGGCCTTGTCCGAGGAGACCAGCACCTTGTCCATTTCCGCTTCCACCTGCTCTATGGAAGTGTCCTTGTCATCAAGATATTCGCTTATCGGGCGTATCTGGAGGAGCTTCAGGACACAGGCGCTACCTTCGGATTCCGGTATCACATCGGCAGCAAACTCCATCTCCACATCGCTCATGAGCTCTTCCTTGCAGATTTCCAGAAGATCGGAGATGACCTTGGCGAGAGGAAAGCGTCCGTATTTGAGGATTGAATCGAAGGATATCACCCGCGGCCCCTGTATCCCTGTTCCGGGCACCATCCTGTTGTCGGCGACACTGAAAGTGGATGCCACCAGTTCCGGCCATGCGAATTTCTTCAGCATCTCCGCCACCGGCTCATGAGCAAGGTTTATCCCGTCATTTTTTGATATCTTGAATGCTCCCGGCCTGAGGTCGAGGGCATACATCATCTTCTGCGTGTCCCTCATGGCCAGCTTCGGGTCGGAAAGCTGCAATATCTTCTTCGGGTATTTCGGGCTGAACCTGAGCGTGTTCCCCCCGTCCACAACCGTCTTTCCGAGGCCGAAGGCCAGGTTGACGATGCCGTCCCCAGGCTTTTCGTTGCCGATGGGATAGAAATTGACAGACCTCGCCACTCCGGAAAGCATCGGGTAATACAGCCCGTCGTATTCTGTCCCGCAGATGCTCTGGATGACCACTGCCATCTTCTCCTCGCTCAGCAGGTTGCCGGTGGTCTGGATATACGTCCTGCTGCCGTTGAAGAATACAGAGGCATATACACTCTTTATGGCCTTGCCTAGCATTCTCAGCATCTGGTCCATATTTTCCGTGAGCGGTACCATATAGGTGGAATATACTCCCGCAAAAGGCTGGTAGTTGCTGTCTTCCAGCTTGGAACTCGACCTTACGGCAAGCGGTCCGCGCACCGTGGAGATGAACACCTTCAGTTCCTCCACCAATTCTTCCGGAAGCCTGGAGGCCACGAATTCCGACAGTATCTCATCATCGGAGACATCTGAATCAATCACATATTGGAGTCCGTTCTCCAGTATGAACTGGTCGAAATAGTCCGTAGCCACGACAATCGTACGCGGGATGGAAATCTTTATTCCGGGGTATTTGTCTGTCAGGTGATATTTGAGTATCAGACTGTTGAGAAAGGCCAGTCCGCGGGCCTTGCCTCCGAGTGAGCCTTCCCCGGCGCGGGAGAACCAGATGTATTTCTCGTATGTGTCCTTGTCGAAATGGGCGATGATACCCCTTCCTGTAAGGGCATGGTAGTCATGTATTTCCTGAGTTACATACGCCCTCAGCTCGTCTGTGCTTGCGAAATGGCTGTCCTGCACCTTCCTGAAACGGCCTGCAAGGGTAAAGAGCCCTCTGGCATAGAACCACTTGGAAAGCATGTTGCGGGAGGTGTTGTGCAGCAGGACGTGGTCCGGAATCTCCCTTATGCAGTGTTCAAGCTCCTTCAGATTGGCCGCACGGCCGTATTCGACGCGGTTCCTGTCCCTGAAGACGAAATCCCCGAAGGCAAATTCCTCCTTCATGTATTCCGACAGCTGGAGCATCAGGGTCTTGGAATATTTTCTGAGAAAACCCACTCCGAGCTCCTTGGCAACATCGGCAATGCTTTCCTGCGATGATTGGAGCAGGACCGGCATATAAGGGTCATCCTCCTTGATCATCTTCACAAGGTCTATCCCGGCATCCGCCTTCTCAGTCTCCGGCGGGTCGTTGCGGTGCAGCACGAAGCCCACATCCGAAATCACTCCCAGGATATTTGTCTTGTATTTCTGATAATAATTCTTGGCATCCTCATAATTTGTTGCAAGCAATATCTTCGGCCGGGAGCGTTTCCGCGCCTTGCGCTGCTGGTCATTCAGCGTCTCTTTCAGGAACTCTGCGCTCTGCAGCAGCACCATCCTGTAAAGTTCAGGCAGATATGTGGAATAGTAGCGCACCGAGTCCTCCACCAGCAGGATGGCTTGCACGCCGATTTTCAGGATGTCCACATCTGCATTGATCTGATCCTCGAAAAGCTTGATTATCGCTACGATAAGGTCAGTGTTCCCATGCCAGCTGAATGTCATGTCCACAGAAGATGTGTCCTGCATGGCGAGCCTGCGGTAGATTTCCTTCGAGAAATGCGTCAGCAGCACGAACGGTATGTCCCGTCCCATGGACTTCAGATGGTCAGCAAAAGTGAAGACATCCTTGTCACCCACATTGTACATGCATATCACCATGTCTATTCCCGGATCCATGTCAATGGTTTCCCGCGCCTTGGCCGCGCTTGTCACCCACACGAACTGCGGCGGGTTGGTCAGGTTCAGCTCGATATACTCCCTGTATATCTGGCCGTCTATCTGTCCGTCCTCCTCAAGTATGAATGCGTCATAGTTGCTGCATATCATCAGTATCTTCCTGATCCTGAATTTGATCAGAGACTCATAGTCCGTATGGTTCAGTTCTTTCAGATTGACCGGTTCGATGGTGTTCATGGCAATTCTTTTGTTGCGGCAAAATTAAGAAACTCTTTTGAATTTGGAATCGCTTTCCTTGACCCCGAAGACATCTTCCGGGCTGGTGCCGATGGGCTCCACATGGACGACTATGTCATAGACCTCCGGGATATTTTCCCTGATGTTCTGTTCGACCTTGCTGGCGAGGGAATGGGCCTGAGAGAGGGTGATGCCTCCGTCAGCCTCCACATCAAGTGTAATCATGTATTTGCCTCCGATGCTGCGGGAGCGCACCCTGTGCGGATTGCTTACTCCTTCCACGCGTTCAATGGCTTCGAATATCTTCTGATAGACAGAGACATCCTTGACTCCGTCCATAAGTTCCACATTGGAGTCCATGAAGATGCCTATGGCCGAGCGGATAATGAAGCAGCTGACGAGAAGGGCGGTGATGGAGTCGAATATCGGCATCCCGAGAACAAAGGTGAAGAACAGGCCGGCAAGGACACTCAGCGAGATGATCACATCATTCCTCATGTTGATACCGTTGGCAGTGAGCATTGAGGAACCGGTCTTCTTGCCCATCCAGGTCTGATAGAGGGACAGCAGAAGCTTGCACACTATGGAAAATACCGTGACATAGACGGCTATGATTTCCGGCATCATCCTCGGCTCGTCGGAGAAGAATTGCCGTATGGCCGAAATGAACATCTGCGCCCCGACAAAGAAGATGACCATCGACAATATCTTGGTGGCAATGGATTCTGCCTTGGCATAGCCGTAGACATACCTGTCATTGGGTTTCCGTCCCATTATTTTGGCCGTGACCGCCATGACTGCCGACACCGCCACATCAGAAGCCGAATCTATCCCGTCGCTGACGACCGCAAAGCTGCCGCTGATGAAGCCTGCGACCAGTTTGGCAACGGAAAGTATCCCGTTGCCCAAAATGCTGACATACGATGCCCGCAATATCTGCCGTTCCATATCCTTACCTGTTGGCATACCCTCATTGACAAATTGACCCCAAACTTACACAAAATCTATACATATTAAAAAAATCGACATGAAAAAATCACAAGATGCCATAAGGTGGTCTGATATTGTCTTTCACATGAAAAGTTGTAAAGCAGTATGTGTCATGCACGATGATGAGATCAAGCAGCTCGGTCATAATGGCCCTCAGTATGAGTATCTTCTCCATGCTGGATCTGCTCAGGTTGAATGTGCATATCACGCATCACAATCAACATCCTAGAAGACTCTACGCTCCTGTTGTTAATTACATTCATAGCCTGGGACAGACTGCCGCAGCCTTGCTTTTTATAAATAATTTTAATAAATTTCATCCATTAAAGTATTTTTGATCAAGATGATTGACTGAAGACATCTAAAATTGAACCTGCTCTAAATTGCGAAATGTGGTGGCGTATTCAGTTCATTGTTTCGGCTTTGATAAATTTGAGTGAATGAGTGCAACAAGAAAAAACATTCTTACAATTATCTGGGCATTATTTTCCGTATCAATCATGCGCAGACAACATCTGATGCCATTATATATGAGCCGGTCAAAGTCAAGGCGTTCGTCCTTGACGCCAAGACGGCAGAGCCCATACCGTACGCATCAGTATATCTCATTCCGAAAGGAGACACAACAGTCACCAACTTCACCATTTCCGACGCCAACGGAAAAGCCGTCATGGACAATGTGACGCCAGGACAATACGAACTGAATGCCGAGCATATAGGCTACTTCACATTCAAGAAGGTGTTTGAGATCTCATCCGCTCCCGGCTGGGACCTCGACCTCGGCACCATAGGGCTGGAAGAAAACATGGAGCAGATAGATGCGGCATCCATCACGGTGACAGGTCATCCGATCATGATACAGAACGACACGATCTATTACAGCGCATCGTCATATACAGTAAGCGAGAATGCCATGCTTGAAGATCTTCTCAAGAAGATGCCAGGAATGACGGTGGGAAGTGACGGCAGCGTCTCCGTAAATGGAGAAAAAGTCAGCAGGATCACAGTCGGCGGCAGAACCTTCTTCTTTGATGACCCGTCCGTGGCCCTGAAAAACATGCCGGCCAAGATCGTGGAGCGTATCAAAGTCTCCAAGCAGACAAGCAAGGAAGAACAGATGCAGGGCATAAGCACCGAAATCGGCAAGGAAACCGTAATGGATGTGGAAATCAAAGAGGAGTACAAAAAAGGCTGGTTCGGCAATGCCAAGCTCGGAGGAGGAGCCATACTGACAGGGAAGAACGACAATCCGCTCACAGAAGACACCAAAGGCCTCTATGAAGGCAATGCAATGCTGTCCGGCTATGGGGAGAAAGACCAGGTTGTCCTGATAGCCAACGCCTTCAATGACGCAAAAGGAAGTACGGGACAGACATCATCTGCAATACCGGAAGATGACTTCACCGGACTTGAAGGCATATTGACAGCAGTACAGGCCGGCGCCAATTACAATACGAGTCGCATAAACCATTTCGAGACAACAGTTTCCGCAATATATAAGCATAGGGTAAAAGATGACAGGAAACGCTTTTCCAGGACTTCATTTACCGATGGGGCAAATGACATCCTGACGGACGGAGGTTCAGATGCCGTCGGCAAAGAAGACCTGCTGAGCGTGGCTTTTGAAGCGTCAAAGCAGGACGGCCAACTGCTGGTCGAGATACAGCCGAGATTCAACTTCAGGAAAAGCAGCGTAAACAGTTCAAACTTCTCCACGAGCTCCGATATCGCAACTGGGTCGCAGCTGAACTCCCTTTCAGCGACATCCTTATCCGATAACGGCCAGTTCTTCTCAAACGGCTATATCGGTGTGACCGGGAAAGATCTCGGCAAAACAGGGAGACGTGTCGGCTTCAGTCTTAACTACAGCGGAGGACTTTCAGATGGAAATGAAAACGACAATTCCGTCCAGAACCTGAATTACGAAGACAGTAAGAACTTCCTGAACCTTGACGGGAAGATATTCTACTATGAACCTCTGAGCAGACGGTGGGGTATGCAGGCGACATTCGGAAGCATCCATACTTCCGGGACCGACGACCGGGATGCCTTTGATATCTACGGGGCTCGCAATGACTTCTATACAAACTCTTCCAACAGGAAATTCAATGAAGAACATGCCACCGTACTGATGCAGTACAGCAACGACACAAGTACGGTGCAGTTCGGCATAAGGGCATCCGCCCGCAATGACATTACACAGGCTGTAAATCAGGACAGGACGACTGTTGCAGGCAAGAATGTCTGGAAATGGGATATCTCCCCGGTCGTGACATACAGCCATTATGTGGATGGCAGTAATTTCAGCCTGCAATATTCAGGTGGAGCGAGCCCGGTATCAAGCCGAATGATGATCCCGGCACCGGATATTACCGACCCCATGCGGATTTTGGCAGGCAATATCTACCTGAAGTCAGGCTTCAAGAACAATCTGATGGCATATTATGATTATATAAACTATTCCGCATATACATTCTTGACGGCTTATGTGCAGGGAGATCTTGAAAGAAACGGGATCGTTTATGCAAGCTGGTTTGACAACAACGGCACCAGATATGCCGTTCCGGTCAATTCCGGAAAACCGAACATATCGGTTACCGCCTATGCGCTCCTGAACCAGCCATTCGGCCGGGAGAAAAACTTTACCTTCAGTTTCGCCGGACAGTTCGGGATGAACCGAGGCTACAGTTATCAGGCTGAAGCAAGGATGCCCGGCATTGACCTCGTGAACTTCGATTACCAGTCGTTCATGGGTGACTTCTGGGGGAATGCCGACGGCGACAGATTCTATTCCGGAGCGAGCGGATTCAAAGAGGGCCTGACCCGGACCTATGACTGGGGTGCGGATGTCAGGTTCAAGTATAACAACAGCTGGTTTAACGGTACTGTTTTCACTTCTGTCATGAACAGCATTTCACGCTATTCACTTGACAAGACAGCCAATATGAATACCTGGACATTCAATTCCGGCACTGAGTTCCTGTTCACCTTCGGCAAGGGATGGGAGATAGGCAACAAACTGTCGTATGTCTTCTACCGGGGCTTTTCGGACGGCTTCGGGACCCCGGAACTGAGATGGGACATGAACTTCTCCAAAACAGTAAAGTCCGTGACTTTCGGGCTCAAGCTTGCTGATATCCTCAATCAGACAAACAATCTCACGCGTACAGTGTCTGCCGAATCTGTTGAAGACAGATACTCGAATGTCCTTGGCCGGACACTTCTCCTGAGCCTCTCATTCAACTTCGGCAAAATAAATCAAAACAAGACAGCAGCAGTGTCAAAAGGAATGAAGCAGTTCGAGTATTGACTTGAAGATTCCGGTATTTGTTATATTACCCGAGACATAATTCACCCGCTTGACTTCTATATCATCATGTGACTTTTCATACTGTTTCCAAAAGTGTGTCTGAAATAAAGAAATAAAAAGTCTGAAGATTTTTTGTAGTTCAATGATAAAATATTTAACTTTCTGAATCAGAGTTTTGGAACTACAACGACAGGGAAATGCCATGTTCATATTAATTTCCAGATATTTTAATCCAACTAATTAATTATAGGAGTCAGATGACGAGCAAAAAATAATAGAATTGACATGAAACTATTGCTGACACTTCTGCTGACACTTCTGCCGTTTTCGGCCCTGCCTGCCGCAGGGCACCAACGACAGCATTTTTCATATACGGCCGACAGCACGGACTGCCGGCATATGCAGCAGGACGATACTATCTCCGCATCCGTCATCACTGCAGAATACTTACGGCACAGGGGCAGGGACATCATCATATCCATGAAGGGCAACCCTATGGCAGAAGGAGCATATGCTGACATTTACATCTCACTGTTTGGCGGAAGCGTAGACCTGGAAGCGGGAATACGCTATGAACATTCCGTCGTGCATGCAGGAGGCACAGGCCCGTCATGTACAGCTTCCAGCCTTTTGTCTATTCCGAAAGCGGAAAGGTCCGCAGTACGGGCAGCCAGTCGCTTCTCCCGGCCAGGACACACGAAATCTCCCTCACACAGATTCTGGGCAACAGGCATTCCGTCGGAATATCCTGGCTCCGGAACCGGGACCTGGAATATGAGCAGATAACGGCAGACAAGACCGGAATACTCCTGGCTCCGGCATCATCAGCCAAGGGGCATGCCTTTTCGGCATTCGCCAACACCTGGTTCTGGATATGGAAAGACCGGCTGATGTTCAATGCTGGCATCAATGCCGAATATGCATTCTATTCCGGAGGCGACCTGCAGATAGTCCGGTCCGTCAATATGGACGGCAGGTGTTCCCTCCAGTGGCACGCGGGCAAAGGATGGAAGGTGTCTGTTTCCGGCTTTTACCTGTCTCCTCTCAAGACACTGACCTACAGGCAGTCCTCATTCTGGGGCATGGATCTCAATGTCACAAAGAAATTTCGTGACAGGTGGTCGCTGACATTCGGTCCGGGAAACCTGCTGCATTCAAAAAAGTTCAGCATCGACTACCGCCTGTCCGGAATAAATTTCTGCACCACAAACTACAAACATCCAAGGACGGCAGGGATATCTCTCAGCTACAAGTTCGGAAACACAAGGCTCCAGCGGAAATATACCGGCGGAATCACGGAAGTAAAACTGAGAAACGCAGGGAAATGAAACCGTCTTGCAGGAGACCTCCTGCAAACCAAAAATACCATACGATATGAAGCGAAAAATTTTCATCATCATTCTTGCAGTCTCATTTTCAATGTGCTGCTAAGCAGCCTCCAAAGTCTATGCAGACGAACGGCACGAACTCGGGGCCATCGCATGGAGGATCCCAGATGAGCGGCCACGAGTACGGATTCATGCTGAGGAGGGAGCATCTGGTAAACGAAAGGCGCAACATCCCTGTCAGAGAGGACCTGACGATAACCTTCAAGGTGGAATAAAATAAAAGTTTCTGTCTATACTTTCTGCATGCTTCTGCGGCGGAATTCTGCGACGGTGACGGCGGTGGCGACGGCGGCATTGAGGGATTCGGAGCCGGGGTCGTCGGCAGGGTAGGGCGGGATGAAAAGCCTGTCGGAGACTAGGCGGGCGACTTCATCGGAAATACCTTCGGATTCGTTGCCGATGACAATCAGGACAGGGGAGGCGGTGCCGCAGTCAAGGCCGGTGCTGTAGATGTTCCTGCCGTCGAGGAAGGTGCCGTAGACCTTGCCGCCGGCATCAAGGACGGTCTTTGCAAGGTCTGGGATGTCGGCATAATGGAATCTGACGCGGAAGATGGCCCCCATTGTGGACTGCACGACCTTGGGATTGAAGACATCCACGGTGTCGGGGGAGGCGAAGACGGCATTGATGCCGAACCAGTCAGCGATGCGGAGGACTGTGCCGAGGTTGCCTGGGTCACGCATTGTGTCAAGGGCCAGATAAAGACCGGAAAGCCTGCGGCCTGATACGGCGTCATCAGCGGTTCCGGTGCCTTTGCCTGCATTAGAGATATCTTTTCCAGCCGGCTCTGCAGCACTCATCAAGGCCTCTCTGATCTGCATTCCGGTATCCAAAGACACATTCTCCGGCTTGCGGACTACCGCCAGTACAGGAGAAGGGGAGGAGAGCTGGCTGATGCGCGACATGGCTTCTTCTCCGATTTCGTCCCGTCTCCATATCTTTTCAACGGCAAAAGAGGAAGAGACGGCCTCGGCGACCATCTTTTCCCCTTCCACGGTGAACTCTCCGTACATGTCCCTGAACTTCTTTGATGCCAGGGACTTGATTCTTTTTATTTCATTTACTGAAATTGTCGGCATAGCTCTTTCCTATTCATATACCGGAGCACTGACCGGAGGCAGCTGATATACGGACTGCCCGTTCGGGCTTCCCGCTCTTATTCCGGTAAAATAAATCTTGTCACCGTTCTCGGCAGAAGCGAGTATCCGTTTCTGCTCGGGCGTGAACACAGGCCCTTCAGACCTGGCTGAAAGCACCCCTTTGTCTCCTCTCCTGATCAGTACCATCTCGAACCCGAGGACATCGTATTCCACATGCACCGGGTCATTTATGCTTGCACCTATGCTTGATGCCTTCTTCAACATGTCCTTTCCGATAGGGACATTGCCGGAATATATTGTTCCCCCGTCAAAAATGACATAAGGAGCCGGAGTAGGGAGCTGCTTGATATGGAATGTCTTTGTCCCCAAATCCTTGCGCTCACCGTTCCTGATGCACGACATTTTCAGGACAAATTCTCCGGAGGCTCCGTCAGGGCAGAGATACAGCTTTCCGTTACGCAGTCTGTAAGTCCCTCCGCTCACTTCAATGTCCATCTGATCAGGGGTGATGCCTATTGCCAGAACATCCACGAGATTGTCAAGTCCTGCATAAATTACGCTCTCGATATGCGGAGTCACATTCACTACCGGAACCTCTATCGTCCCGTCCCTGGCGACCACCATCTGGTCGTTGTTTACAAGAACATATCTGGCGTCGGCTTCATGCCTTACCGTGTCCTTTACATAGAAAGAAGACATTAGGCCCCTGTATGCCTCAATCCCTGCGTGGAGAATATTTTCCTTAAGGGTATTCATATAGACCATCCCGCCTATTGCAGGCATGCTCGTGAAAGTCTCCTTTTCCCAGGAAGTCAATTTCTTGTCATGTTCGATGTCCAGATATGAACTTATCAGATTTTTCGTGCTTATGTCAGGGAGCTTTGCCTCCAATGAGTCCCGGTAGTCCGCCAAGGCTCTTCTCAGGTATGATGCCCTCGGATTGACGGCCGACAGCATTACATCAGGAACGGCATTGAGTTCCTCTGAGGCCTTCAGTTCATTTGCAGATGTATATTTTTTCTTGTCTGCGGCACGGGCTATGTCTTCCTTGATGGCATCAATATAGTCCAAAAGGCCGGTTGCCATCGAATCAATGGTCTGCACATCATGTGAAGCCTCAGGAAATTCTGAGGCAAGCTGCCGTGAAAGACTGTCCCGGCAGGACTCGAGTCCGGCGATTCTGCCCTGAAGCCCCTTGTCAAGCAGAAAATACGTGTCAAGCGTATCGGCCGAAATATTTATGGCAAGCATCGCTATCAGAATGATGTAGACAAGGTTTATCATCTTCTGACGCGGAGGTAGTCTGTAGTCCGCCATGGCCTTTAGCTTTTCTTCTCAGGCCCCATGGATTCAAGCATCCTGCCATATCTGGAGTTGAGTTCATGAAGCAGCCGCGTCATCTCCGTGACTTCATTTTCCATCCTGTCCAGAGCTTCCGGAGACACGGAAGCTGACATTTTCCTGATCTTGTCTGCCTGTTCTGTATATGCATTGCTGAGGTCATTCATCTTGCCCTGGAGTTCATTGGCGCCTTCCAGATATTTTTGTCTGGCGGCTTCGAGAGTGCCGGACAGGTCCGTACCGGTCTTTTCATCCTTTCTCAGCTCCGGGAACACTTTCTCCCATTCGTACACATCATCCGGTGTGTCAAAGCCCGATATGAAAAAAATGAATACCTCTGTAAAAAGTCCGATCATCAGCAGGACACTGTCAAAAGGCATATGGGCTATCTTGAAGACAGCACCCAAAATCACCAGACATGCCCCCCAGCAGTACGCAAAATTGTAGAATTTGCGGCCCGCCCTGCTTTTCAAGAATTTATGGAGTTTCATGATTTTTATTTCAGAAATATTATCTTGGCATTGCATCCGGTAAGGTTACGGTAGCCGACTTCCTCAGAACCGACAGATTCAATCCTGTCAGAATCAATGCCGTATTTTTCGACAAGAAGGTCTTCAAGGACATCAGCCCTGCTTTCCATAATTCTTTTCCCGGTTTCAGGATCGCTCAGGTTGTCGCTGAACACAATAATCCTCACATTGAAATCAGGGTTGTCTGTCATCCATGTTCCTATTCCGTCGATTTTCTTGCGCTGCTCATCGCTGATGAATGAGCTGAATTCATCAAAATAGATATCCACTGATGCCGCTTCGGTTTCCGGGGCGACGATGACCTTCTCCGCCGTCTCCGTGGCAGTTTTCTCCTCTGCCGCACGTTCGAGTTCGGCTATCCTGGCATCAAGTGCGTTTATACGCGATTCATAGTATCTTCTGTCGTCATCACGATGTCCGTACTTGTGGCGGCTGAATCTGAATCTGATGCCCACGGCGCAATCTATTCCGAAAAGGACATTCCTTCCCGGTGACGCAAAATTCTCCATTGTATATGACATGGCTTCCGCGAAAATTCCCCAGCGCGGAGAGAAGTCATAGCCTGCCTGTGCTCCGACATTCAATGACACCGCATGGGTATAGTCGTGGCCATCATGCGCATATCGGATAAGGTTGTATGCCGGTCCGGCGGACAATGAGAACGAAAACGGTGTCTTCTCATCGTATCCCCCGAAAACCCGCAGAAGATTCAGCGTATAGTCAACCCCTGCAGAATAATATCTCGCGGAATTGTTGCCGTTGGTTTTCTTCAGACCGCCCTGGACATTTATCTTGAGTCCCGACCATGTGTCGAACCATGTGCCGGCATTGAGTTTCCCGACAAAATATTTTCCGGTAGCACTTCCTTTCAGCAGGGCCTGCTCTCCTCCGAGTGCGGATATGTACCAGTTCGAAGAAGAGAAACTTTTGCCTTCGACCGGAATTGTCCCCTGCTGTGCCTTGATTTCAGGAGCAGATACGGCCATTGCCACAGCCGTTGCCGCCATTGCTAAAAAATACAGTTTTTTCATCATGATAAATAATATTATTAATATCCGAGGATCTTCAGCATTGACTTGTATGTCTGTTCCTTGCTGAAAAGTTTCGTGGTATAGTCACCGTTCTCGTCCCTGTCGATGATGATGTGTTTCGGGGCCGGCTGCAGGCAATGCTGGATGCCGCCGTATCCGGAAATTGACTCCTGGTAGGCTCCTGTGTGGAAGAATCCTATGTAGAGGGGATCGTCCCTGTCCTCCATTATCGGGAGGAAGATCGCATTTGCGTGGGCATCGGCATTGTAATAGTCCTGGCTGTCGCAGGTCAGGCCTCCGAGGAAGACACGCTGGTATTTCTCATTCCATTTGTTTATCGGAAGGAGAATGAACCTCTGCTTGATGCCCCAGGTGTCCGGAAGGGTGGTCATGAATGAATTGTCTATCATGTACCAGCGCTCCCTGTCATTCTGCTGCTTCATGTCCAGTATCTGGAAGATGGTCGCACCGGATTCGCCGACGGTGAAACTTCCGAATTCAGTGAAGATGTTCGGTTCGGCCACTCCGCGGGAATTGCACATGGTCTTGATCTGGAGGATGATTTCCTCTGCCATGTATTCATAGTCGAAATCCATCGCAAGCGAATTCTTTATAGGGAAGCCGCCTCCGATGTTCAGGCAGTCCAGTTCCGGACATATCATCTTCAGGTCGCAATACACATTTACGCACTTGGCAAGCTCGTTCCAGTAGTATGCCGTGTCCCTGATACCGGTGTTTATGAAGAAATGCAGCATCTTGAGGCGGAACTTGTCGCTCTTGCTGATCAGGTTTTCGTAGAATGGCAGGATGTCGCTGTACCTTATTCCGAGCCTCGAGGTATAGAACTCGAAATTAGGCTCCTCTTCGGAGGCTATCCTTATGCCGATGTTCAAAGGTACCTTCACCTGTGCGTCAAGGTCCTGAAGCTCACGCATATTGTCAAGGACAGGGATGATGTTGTGCCATCCTCCGTTGGCGAAATTGGCTATGTTCTCAATGTAAGCCGGCTTCTTGAAGCCGTTGCAGATAATGTAGAGGTCCTTGTCGACCACACCTTCGGACTCAAGCGCCTCGATGAGATTGAGGTCGAAAGCAGAAGATGTCTCGATGTGTATGTCATTCTTCAGGGCCTCCCTGAGGATGAATTCGAAATGAGAGCTCTTGGTGCAGTAGCAGTAATGGTATTTCCCGTTGTAGTCGGCCTTTGCCATAGCCACATTGAACATTCTCTTGGCCCGCTGGATCTGGGACGAAATCTTCGGCAGATAGGTGATTTTCAGCGGAGTCCCGTACTGATTGATGATGTCCATCATATTGATGTCATGGAAATGGAGCTCCCCGTCCTCTACCCTGAATTCGTCCTGCGGGAACTCGAATGTCTGGTCAATCAGATCAATGTACTTGTTCTTCATTTCGAAAAATTTGATAAAGCGATTAAGTTACATTTGCGTTTTTCGGTCAATCCGAATCGGTCGGATTTTTGCTTTTCGGCTGCAAATATATTACATAAATCTGTCTTTCCTATGATTAAATCCATTTTTAATGGATAAATTTTGAGAATACGGGATATTGAGATAAATTTGCGTGATTTGACGGGGCAAATGGTACAGAAACACACAATCACTGCGATATTGCTGCTTTGCGTCTTCGCAATTTTCCAATCCTGCAGTACGACAAGGGTGCTGCAAGAAGGGGAATACAGGCTGGCGAAGAACAAGATCGAGGTGATGAATGACAAGAAATTCAATACCAATGACATAGAACCATATATCAAGCAAAGCCCCAATTCATACTTCATGTTCGGATGGAATCCTTTCCTGAACATATATAACATGGCCAACGGAAAAGGGAAAGGATGGGACAGGTTCGTGAAAAAAATCGGTGTAGCCCCGGTCGTGTACAATCCGGATCTGGTCAGCAGCTCGATCACGAACATCAGTGACCACCTTCAGTACAGAGGCTATTACGGCTCAAAGGTGGACAGCCGCATTAAAGTGAAGAAAAGGAAGGTAACCGTAACCTACCTCGTCACTTTGGGCAAGAGGTTTCCGATAAAGGAAATAACATATTCCGTTCCGGAAGGGGAGCTTGCGGAAGAGTTCTGGAAGGACACCTCATCGGTCACAATCAAAAGAGGGGCATGGCTTTCTGAAGATGCGCTAGACAGGGAGACAGACCGTTCAAGCCGGCATCTCAGGAACATGGGCTTCTATGGTTTTTCAAAGAACTATTATTCTTTCGAGGCAGATACAATCACCTGCCCGGACTCCGCCCTGCTTGAAATGAGGATCAGCGAGTATACCAGGAACGAGGGCCCGGATGACGCACGCCCATTGAGGAAATTCAGCATCGGGGACGTGGCCATATCTTATCCGCAGGACCTGAAAGTGAATGAGAATGTCCTGAGGAACCTTAACACCATAATCCCAGGAAGCATCTACAGCGAAAACACGGTAAACAACACATACACGCGACTCTCATCCCTGAACATGTTCAGCAGTGTCAACATCGAGATGAACCAGGCGGACTCGAATGTCGTGGACTGCAATATCAGTCTGGCCAAGTCACGCCTCCAGGGATTCAAGTTCAACATAGAAGGCTCGACCAATTCTTCCGGACTGTTCGGCGTCTCCCCCCAGCTCTCTTATTTCCACAAGAACATATTCCGCGGAGGAGAATGGCTCAACCTCAGCTTCATGGGAAATTTCCAGTTCAGGCCCAATGACGACACCAGGTCCAACGAATTCGGTGTTTCGGCCGGACTGAGCTTTCCGAAATTCCTTTTCCTTCCCTACAGCCTGTTCACGGGAGCAGTTCCGAGGACAGACATAAATGTCTCGTACAATTATCAGAGCAGACCGGAATACACGAGGAACATAATATCCACATCATTCGGTTACAGCGGAAACATCAAGGGCCGGCTGTTCTACCAGTTTTATCCTCTGCAGCTTAACATCGTGAGGCTTTTTGACCTTGACGAGGGTTTCTACAACAGCCTGAGGAATGACCCTTTCATGAGAAACTCCTATCAGGACCACTTTGACCTCGGTTCCGGGGCGACATTCCAATATACCACCAACACGGATGTGAATCCGAAGACATCCTATTTCTACACGAGGCTCCAGTTTGACATTGCCGGTAATCTGCTCAGTGCCTTCAGACCCCTTATGCAGAAAGATGCATCCGGTGCAGGAATGGTCTGGAACACTCCGTTTTCACAATATGTGAAGTCGGAAATATCTGTGGGCAGGACATGGGTGTTCGGCAGGAACGGAGGACAGGCAGTAGCCACAAGATTCCTTGCCGGTGCCGGGTATGCCTACGGCAATTCAACGGCCCTTCCGTTTGAGAAACATTTCTATTCCGGAGGTGCCAACAGCCTCCGCGGATGGCAGGCGCGGGCTGTCGGGCCAGGACTTTCACAGATGGATACCACATTCATCATCCCCAACCAGACAGGCGACATGAAGCTTGAGGCAAATGTGGAGTACCGTTTCAAAATGTTCTGGAAAGTTGCCGGAGCGCTGTTCGTCGATGCAGGGAATGTATGGACCCTGCGTGACAGCGAATCATCGGGGAACACTTCCTTATTCACATGGAGCAACTTCGGCAAAAGCATTGCCGTCAACTGGGGCGCCGGCATCAGGCTGGACCTTAATTTTCTTCTTCTCCGGTTTGACATGGGCATGCGCGTCCATGATCCGGCGCGCACTGACAGCAGATGGCTGGGACCAGGACAATGGCTCCGCCGCGGCAACTACGCAGTGCATTTCGGTGTCGGATATCCGTTCTGACGGGCAGAACAGATCAAAGCGGCTCTTATGCAGATAGCCGTTGTTTTTGACAAATTTTATTCTGCTTCTCGTCTTTTTTTGATATTTTTGCACCGCATGACGGTGAGAAAGGCAGATTCATGCTGCCGATCCTTAAAAGGGAATCCGGTGCGAATCCGGAACAATACCCGTTGCTGTAAGTCCCTGCGGACCTTGGCCGCATTCAGAATCAGGCCATCTTCGTATGGTATGCCGGATTGGCTCCTGCATGCCGACAATCCATGCATCATGTCACTGCCGCAAGGCGGGAAGGCGCATGGACGGGACAAGTCAGAAGACCTGCCGCCCTGCATGAAAGGTGTCGCGGGATTACGGCTATCCTTTGCATTGACCGGAAGTTCATGGGGGGTCTCCGAGGTGTTCTATCATGACTGCCAAGGGACTGTTCTTGCATTGCGGCCAGTGCAGAAGTTTTCCTGCGTCCATAGTAATAATCATTTAATTCATTATTATCATGAGACGTTTTTATCTTTTCGCACCGGCACTCCTCCTGTGCCTCGTTTCCTGCATGAAAGAGCAGAATCCCGGAACTGAAGACGGAACCTTCAGCCCGGTACAGGGACAGAGCCTGTTTGTAGTCAATGAAGGCAGTTTCGGTTCAGGCAATTCTTCATTGTCATGTTATGATGCCGTCTCACAAACGGTGACAAACGGGGTTTTCAGCATGGCCAACGGTGTTCCCCTCGGAGATACCGGCCAGTCAATGACCATCCATGGAGACAACGGCTGGGTGGTCGTGAACAATTCAAAGATCATTTTCGCAGTCGGACTTTCCGACATGAAGGAAAAGGGGAGAATCACAGGGCTGACATCTCCGAGAAACATTGCATTCGTGTCTGATACAAAGGCATATGTCACCGACCTCTATGACACGAAGATCACGATTGTGAATCCGCAGACATATCAGGTGACAGGGTGGATTGAAACAGAGGCCTCGACTGAGCAGATGATCATTTCGGACGGATACATGTATGTCAACTGCTGGTCATACGGCACGGAAATCCTGAAGATAGACCTTGCTTCCGATGCCATAGTGAAACGGATAAAAGTGGGGATACAGCCCTGCAGCATGGCCCTTGACTCCCAAAACAGGCTGTGGGTGCTTACCGACGGAGGCGGATGGGAAGGCAATCCTGCCGGCTATGAAAGCCCCGGAATGTCCAGAATCGACCTCAGTACCGGGGAAGTGGATGCCGAATGGAAGTTTGACGACTACACATCTGTATCCGATCTTACCGTCAGCCATGACGGGAACACATTGTATTGGCTGCGGTCCGGTGTCTGCAAAATGGACATAAACGCCACGGACCTGCCTTCAGAGCCTCTGATCCCAAATTCTTCCGGACAGACATTCTACTCTCTGACGGTCAGTCCTTCCGACGGTGACATCTATGTCGGGGATGCCATAGACTATTCCCAGAACGGGAAAGTGTACCGCTACTCTGCAGACGGAACGCTCAAATCGGAATTTTCCGTCGGCATCTGTCCGGGAGCCTTCTGCTGGTATTGACCTGTACAGACTGATGTGCATCAGAAACATAGTCTTCTGGAGTGTCCTGAAACCGTGGGCAGCCGTCATCATGACTCTGCTGCCTGCTTTTGTCGCGTACGCAGCTGTCCCTGATGCAGATACTGCATCGGTCTGCATTGACGCCGCATCGGTGTACGGTTCCCGGCCTCTCATAGCGGCCGGAATGCACAGGACTCCGTTCGACAGCCTCGCGCTGAAGGAAAACATATCCCTTTCTTTTGCAGACATCCTGTCCTACAATTCCTCCGTTTTCGTGAAACAGTACGGACGCGCCACCCAGTCCACCGTGTCGTTCCGGGGGACATCAGCCTCCCATACCCAGGTGCTCTGGAACGGGATGAAGCTCAATTCCCCGATGCTCGGAATGACGGATTTTTCCATGATTCCCGCCTTCCTGACCGACAGCGCCGAGCTTCTGCACGGCTCATCTTCGCTCCAGGCAGTTTCCGGAGGGTTGGGAGGCGCAGTCCTGCTGCATACGGAGCCAAGAAAGGAAGACGGATTTTCAATGCAGTTCGTACAGGGCTTCGGCTCTTTTCTGACTGTGGACGATTTCCTCAGGCTTGACTACGGGCACAAGCGGTTCCACGCATCCCTGCGGGCGGTATTTTCATATTCCCCCAACAGATTCAGATACACGAACATGGACAAGAAGGAAAATGTATATGACGATGAAATGAACATAATTTCGTCATATCATCCCGTGGAATACAATGAAAACGGCAAATTCAGGGATTATCATATCCTTTTCGAGTCAGGCTATGAAACTGAGGCCGGGGACAGGTTCTCACTCTCCGTGTGGCACCTCGGATCATACAGGCAGCTGCCGAAGCTGACAGTGGACTATTCCGACCCGGGAGATTTCATCAATGAACAGAATGAAGTCACGACCCGGGCGGTTGCTTCATGGAGGCGAAGTTTCGGAAACCTGGATCTTTCGGCGCATGCGGGCTATGCGAATACGGATTTCAGATATGACTATGCCTTCGACGCCGGCAACGGCAACTGGTCGCAGATGACCCATTCCCGCAGCAGGACACACACCGTTTTCCTCAAAGGAGGCGTGCTCTGGCGCTTTGCTGACAGATGGATTTTCCGCGCCGACATTGCTGCCCATCATTATATCGTGCGTTCTGAAGAGGATGTTTCCCGGCAGGGATATGACATTTCCCGTACGGATGCCGATCTGTTCGTTTCCCTCAGCTGGAAGCCTGTGGAGAGAGTGGGCTTGTCATTGTCGGTGAGGGAAGAGGTTGCAGGAAAGAGAGTTTCCCTGCCGGTGCCGGTGTTCAATGCCGACTTCCTTGCATGGAAGGCCGCAGGACTGTACCTGAAATGCTCTGCCTCAAGAAATTACCGTTATCCGACATTGAATGACATGTATTTTCTCCCCGGCGGCAATCCCGACCTCAGACCCGAAACCGGATTCTCCTATGATGCAGGATGGTCATTCTCAAAGAAATGGAAGACTGTTTCCCTTTCCGCTGAAGGAGCCTGGTTCGACTCACGCATAAAGGACTGGATACTTTGGCTTCCATACGGGCCGAGGAAGAATTTCTATACTCCGCTGAATCTTCTGGAAGTCCATGCCTACGGTGTGGAGCAGAAGGCTGACTTTTCCTGGAAACCGGCAGGGGAGTGGCAGCTCCGTTTCGGCGGCAATTTCACATGGTCCCCGTCCAGAAATATTTCAGGCACCGGTCTCAAAGGCGACACCTCCGCCGGGAAACAGCTTGTGTATGTCCCCGAATATTCGTCCTCGGTCATGGCATCCTTGGCGTTCAGGTCATGGAAACTCCTCTACAAATGGTGCTGGTACAGCACACGCTATGTGATGTCAAGCAACGAATCCGGCCCCTCAGGTTCCGTGCCGCCCTATTTCATGAATGATCTGACCCTTTCACGCGGACTGGATTTCAGATGGGCAGACATTTCCCTGTCACTCGCCGTCAAGAACCTTTTCAACGAAAGCTATGTCACCGTGCTGTCCAGACCGATGCCCGGGATAAATTTTGAATTTTTCATAGGAATAACACCGAAATGGAAATGAATAAAATATTGATATTTTCCGTCCTCGCCATATTTTCCATATCCTGTTCATCCGCAGGAAATGCCTCCGTCGAATACGACACTGTCCACTACAGCCCTGAATATGCCTCCGGCTTCGACATAGTCGGCAACATGGGATGCAGCAGCCGTGTCGTACGCGTCAAATGCGCCTGGCAGGAAGCCGATTCCACTGCAATGGAGCTTTTCATCGCACGCGGAGGAGAGCGGCCGCCAAAGGGCTTCAAAGGGCAGGTGTTAGAAGACCATGCCTCCAGTCTGGCAGTCATGTCATCCTCCTATGTCGGCCTCCTTTCCCGCCTGGATGCCTGTGACAGCATTGCCGCAATTTCCGGCAAAAAATTCATTTCAGACCCGGAGATTCTGCGGAGGATGGACGATATTCTGGAAATCAGCAGTGATTCCGACCCGGACTACGAAGGTCTTCTGTCCTGTCCCGTGGACCTTGTGCTCATATACGGCATCTCCTCGCAAAGCCCGATGGAAAAGAAGCTCGTCTCGTTGGGCATACCTTATTTCTATATGGGAGAATACCTTGAAGAGGATCCTCTCGGCAGGGCAGAATGGATTGTGCCCCTGGCTGAGATACTCGGCATCAGAGAAAGAGGGGAGTCCGAGTTCCGCTCCATCGTCCACAGATATGATTCCCTCAAGACTGTCGCCGCAGGACTGTCCTCACGGAAAAGGCCTGCGGTCATGCTGAATGCCCCATACGTGGACACATGGTTCATGGCTTCGCCCCGCAGCTCCATCGTCCGTATGATCAGGGATGCGGGAGGGGAGTATGTCTACAAAGGGAATGACACCAACAGATCGACTCCCGTTGACCGTGAAGAGGCCTTCATGCTCGCATCCTCAGCGGACATCTGGCTCGACACCGGCAGCATATCCACCCTGGAGGAACTTGCAAGGGCATGCCCCGGTTTCGCCTCCGTGGAATGCTTCAGGAAAGGCCTTGTCTACAACAATGACGCAAGAAAAAGCCCCGGCGGCGGCAACGAGTTCTGGGAAACCTCCCCCGCACATCCCGACCTCGTCCTCCGGGACCTGATCCGCATCTTCCATCCCGAAGCGGACGCATCCTCCTGCGACTCATTGTATTACTACAGAAAATTGCCATATAATAATATAAAATGATATACTTATCCGCATAATTACCCCAAAGGTCATTCCGGCATGACCCGGACCATTTTTGCGAATAAACATATAGAATATGAGTGATTAATATCAATGCAAATGTTCCAGAAACATAAAGACAAGGCTTTCATTCTCCTGTCTGTTGCTGTCCTTCTTCTGCTCTTTGCCCTGGACCTCACCACGGGCTCGGCAGAAATTTCCCCAGGCGACATCATCCGGACTTATGCCGGTTGCGATGTGCCGCCGCAGACAAGGTCCATTGTCCTTGAAATCAGAACAGTGAGAACTGTCACAGCCCTTCTTGCAGGCATAGCCGTATCCGTCTGCGGCCTCATCATGCAGACATTTTTCCGGAACCCGCTTGCCGGTCCGTTCGTGCTCGGAATCAATTCCGGTGCCTCCCTCGGAGCAGCCCTCTTCGTGCTTGGCCTGCCCGCCGCCGGCATTGGCAACGGCCTCGCCGGAAACCTCGGCCTTGCAGGAGCAGCCTGGATCGGAGCCGGAGCCGTGATGCTTCTTGTCGCCGCCGTCAGCCACCGTATGAAAGACATAATGGTCGTCCTGATACTCGGCATGATGTTCAGCTCCGGCATCGACGCCCTCGTGCAGGTGATGCAGTTCTTCAGCGACAGCACATCCCTGAAATCCTATGTCCTCTGGACAATGGGCTCACTCGGCTCTGTCTCCCATAGCCAGCTGCCTCTTCTTGCCGGGGCAGTGCTTGTCGGCCTGCTCCTCGCCGTCATTTCCGTCAAGCCGCTCAACATGCTCCTTCTGGGCGAGGAATACGCCGTGACAATGGGCCTTAATGTCTGCCGCACCAGGTATGTGATATACTCCGCCACCGTCCTCCTTGCCGGCACCGTCACCGCATTCTGCGGCCCCATCGGATTCATCGGCCTTGCCTCCCCGCATATCGCCCGCTTCATGACAGACCGCTCTGACCACCACATCCTGCTTCCGTGCACCGCCCTTGCCGGAGCCGTCCTCATGCTTCTCTGTGACATCCTGTCGCGCCTTTGCTCCCTTCCGGTCAATGTCATGACCTCCCTCCTCGGCATCCCGATAGTCATCTGGATTGTCCTCAGGATCAAAAAACCGTTTTGAGATGATTATCCGGGAAAACATCTATTTTTAATAGAAATTGACAACAGCTCTTATGATAGAAATTAAAGACCTTTCCATCGGCTACAGCCGCCGCACCATCCTTTCCGATCTAAATGCCGTAATCCCCTCAGGCACATTCGTCGTCATGGCCGGCTGCAACGGTTCCGGGAAAAGCACCCTCCTGCGCACCTTGGCCGGCCTTCTGACCCCCGTGTCCGGAAAAATCATTTACGACGGCAAGGACCTGACCTCCCTCTCCATCCCTGAAAGGTCCCGCCTCATATCCTTCGTCAATACCGAAAAGGTACGCATCCCCGGCCTGAGCTGCCATGACCTCGTCGCCCTCGGCCGCTCCCCCTACACCGGCTGGTCCGGCAGCCTCTCCTCCGCCGATGAAAAGGCCATAGAAAAGGCGCTCTCCCTCGCCGGAATGTCCTCATTCTCCCGCAGGATGCTCGACACCATGTCCGACGGCGAATGCCAGATGGCCTCCATCGCCCGCGCCATCGCCCAGGACACCCCCGTCATCCTCCTCGACGAGCCCACCGCCTTCCTCGACTGGCCCAACCGCCGCAAGACCGCCCTCCTCCTGAAGCGCCTCTCCACCGAAGCGCACAAGACCGTCATCTGCTCCACCCACGACCTCGAAGTCGCCCTCCAGTTCTCCGACCTCCTCCTTCTCCTCACCCCTCAAGGCCTCTTCCTCGCCCCTCCATCCTCCCCGTCCCTCCGCTCCCGCCTCACGGCAGCCTTCGGCATGGACTTTCAGTATCCGACTTGCTTGTGACTGAATTTATAAACTGAAGAACAACCGCAACTGAAAAATGACAG
This sequence comes from uncultured Bacteroidales bacterium, assembly GCA_944323825.1. Lineage (GTDB taxonomy): Bacteria > Bacteroidota > Bacteroidia > Bacteroidales > UBA932 > Cryptobacteroides. The sequence goes on along the minus strand of CALUTY010000009.1, from coordinate 56,048 downwards.
GGAATGTATATGTCACCTTAACCGGTTTGCCGTCCTGCATGCCAGGTTTCCATCTGGGTGACCTGGACACCACTCTGACTGCTTCTCTATCAAGTGATGGATCAACACCTTTAAGAACTTTAACATTGGTCACTCTTCCGTCCGTTTCCACGGTAAACTGAAGCGTAACTATGCCTGAAATGCCGTTTTTCTTTGCTACTTCCGGATAAACGAGTCTTTCATTTACCCATCTTGAAAATGCGTTGGCATCACCACCCATAAACGACGGCTTTTCTTCAACAAGCTGGAATGGTATTTCTTCTTCAATTTGGTCAATTGAATCAACAGCGTCCGAGGATTGACTGTAACAGACATTTGATGTATCCGCAAATAATTGTCCACCAATTTCATCCGTTACAATTTCAACAGTATCAAATGCAGGAGGAAGTTTTTTGCACGTAAACTCATAATCAGAGAACCGGATTCTGATCACACCGTCATCTTCATTTTCGTTATAGATCAGTGTATACTCGTTATTGTTCGTATAAGGCAAATCCGTCAGTGTAAAGTAAATTGAATCATTGAACAGACCTTCCTCGGCATCTAGTATTTTAAATTTGCTGTCACCAATCGAAAACATAGTCGTCGATTTGTAGATGACTGAGCAAGGCCAGTTTTCCTTGCGGATCTCTGCATAATTATATTTCACCCCCGTGATTATTAGAGTATCTGTCTGCACAGGAGGCCGAAGCTGTGCATTGCAAACCATTCCTGTCAGAATGCACATCGCAAGCAAAACAAATCTTTTCATACTATCTGAAACTATATGAATTTCTTAAATGGACACTATCTTTGACAAGATACAACAATAATGTCAGGCAAGCAAATCAACTTATATTTTCCTGATTTATGACAGTAGCATAAAACAGTGGCACCTGGCTGCTGCTTGTCTTCGGGTGCCACTGCATCGGCATAAACGGAACATCAGAATGCCGGAGCAAATTTTATTTTTCCAATGACTTAAACACCTTTGCAATGCACCGTTTCTTCTGCTCCATATTGGGATGGACATACAGGTCAAGGGTTGTCGAAATATTGGAATGTCCCAACAGCACACTGACAGTCTTATAATCGCACCCGGCCTCTATGCAGCGGGTGGCAAAACTGTGGCGAAGCCCATGATATTTCAATTTAGGGATATCCAGTTTATTCATAAGCCTCATATAGTAATTCCTGTAAGTCCGCGGCTCCGTTGGTCGCTCATCATTTGTCAGCACATAGTAATCTCCATTCACCACTTTTTTCAAAGGTTTAAGCATAGCCAGCAGCTCCCTGTTCATCGGTATTTCCCTGCATGAATTCTTCGTCTTTGGTGTATTGATGATAAGTTCTGTATGCCTCCGTCCTTCATCTATGACATATATGCGTTCAATAGTACGGTTTACGGTGATTGTCCCTTCAATAACATTGATGTCATCCCATTTCAAACCACATATTTCGCCTATGCGCAAGCCGGTAGTCAGACTGATATAAATGCCGAGGCCGGAAAAAGAAAAATGGCATCTTATGTATTTCAAGATTTTCCTGTGGTTGCTTACAGAAAGGACTTCCAATGATTTGGAAGAAGCTTCTGCCGGATATTTTATATCCCATTCACAATAAGTCATCCATTTGTTCTTCACCCCGAACTTCATCACCATTTTCAGTACTATCAGGATATCCTTTACGGACTTGATTCCCAGCCCACTATCCATCTTGTCAAGCACAAAGGCCTGGACTTCATTTTCGTTCAATTCGCTCCTGTCGCCAAACCATGGCAGTATGTGATTCTCCAGAATCAGCATATAGGCTGCAAAAGTTGACTGTTTCACATACGGCCGCTTGTACTCCCGCCAAGCAGCCGCAATTTCTCTGACATTTTTTTCGTTCATGTTTTAAATAATTAGAAACTGTTTTTAATTTTTACGATTAAGTTTTTTAATGCATCTTCATGGAAAGCGATTTCAAGAATTAGTAATAGGCTAATCGAGGTAATCCGATTGAAAAACCTCAGCCATTCAAATTGGAAAGTTCATAAAATGACTTTTGAAAATCAGAAGCAAAAATTAAGGAAAACAAATGTATACCGCTTAACCCCCATAACAAACATCGATCAAGGTTCCGGCTTTGCGATTTCCGGAGTTTAGCGGAGAGTGGAGGTATTCATCATTGTGGAATGAATGCGACATTTTATGTGGATACCCATTTGATGGTCAAGATATACTAGAAGATAGTGGCAGTGTTAAATTATTAAGAGGGATTAATATTACAGAAGGAGAAATACGGCATTCAAAGGAGTTAGATAGATATTATTCTGGAGATATATCAAGATTAGAAAAATACATTCTAAAAGAAGGAGATCTTGTCTTAGGCATGGATGGGTCTAAAGTAGGACGTAACTCTGCAATATTAACTATCTCTGAACATGGCTCTTACCTTGTGCAACGGGTTTGTCGTATTCGATCTCAAAAACATAATGTAGAATATATTTTTCACAATATAAATAATTCAAAATTCCATAGGTACGTAGATTCAGTAAAAACGGCATCTGCTATACCACATATAAGCCAATCGGATATTCAAGATTATATAATAGCATTCCCTCCTACAACTGAAGAACAAATAAAAATTACAAGTTTGTTTTCTTTACTTGACCAACGTATAGCAACCCAAAACAAAATCATTGAGAAATATGAATCTCTAATTCAGGGGATTATCGAAACTGTTATTTCTTCGCAGAAGCCTAATACTCTTATAAAAAACTGCCTTGAATGTTATTCATCCACATTACAGGAAAACCAAATTGCAGGAAATGGAGATTACCCCGTCTATGGAGCAACAGGCATAAGTGGCTATACCGAAACCGCAGATGTAAATGGTGAATCCATTTTAGTAATTAAAGATGGTTCAAGTGTTGGTACGGTTATGTTTGTAGACGGAGAATATAGCTACATCGGAACTCTTAACCGCTTGATTGCAAAGAAGGGATATTGCTTAAAGTATCTATATTTCACTCTTCAAGGATTCAGTTTTGAACCCTATAAAACAGGAATGGCTATACCACATATCTATTTCAAGGATTATAGTAAGGCAAAAATTTATTGCCCGCCCATTCGACAGCAAACATTTATTGCCCAGCAACTTTCTTTTTTAGAAAATAAAATAGATGTGGAAAAACTAATGTTATTATGCCTTCAAAAGCAAAAAAATTATCTATTGTCACGAATGTTCATATAAACATCTGCGACAATAAAAACTCCTTTTGTTTCTGCAATTTTCTTCGGAGTGTTACTTCATTTTCCATTTTGGCAGACAAAGTCGAGAGCAATCTTGCAATTTCAATTTGTTTAATAGAACAAGGAAGTGGGCAAGGAATATGATTTATATCTTTTAGATATGCTGTTCGCATTGTTCCTTCTGTTACAATCCGTTCAACAGCCTTAATGAATACTGTTGATGTCATAAAGTAATATAGGAACTCCACATTTATATTTGCTTTAGGTACAATACCCAGAATTCCCTGTTTTGTACAAACAGGATATTTATTTATTGAGATTGCTCCGATTGTAGCACCGTTGGAATAAATAATAGAATTTGCAGGAATAAGCCATGCCGATGATTTTTGTAATCCTAGTTCTGTAATATAATCTTTATTGAATTCAATATATTTGTTTTGTAAATCATCTATTTTTATAAATGGAATAGTACCATCATCATAATATTCAGAATTAGAAGTTGCTGGAGTTCCACCCTCGCCAGCCTGAATATAAATTTCCTTAAATGAAACTTTCGGGTATTCGTTCGATGTAAAAATGAAATCAACAATCCCCTGAATTAAGGATGAATTAAACGGTAATGTCCGCCCTTTATCAAAAATTGTTTGAAAGCCTTGTTGCACCAACATTAAAGCTGGGTCAAATTGCAGAAATAATCAAAGGGAAACAGGTAAATGGTACAGAATTGTTGGAGCAAGGCGATTATTATGTAATGAATGGCGGTACAGCACCATCTGGATGGTTAAACACATACAATACAGAATGTAATACAATTTCAATTAGCGAAGGAGGTAACTCTTGTGGTTATGTACAATATAACACTTCGCGTTATTGGAGCGGAGGACATTGTTATTCGTTAAGAATACTGCACCCGCAAGAAACTTTGGATTTGTATCTCTATCACTTCCTCAAATGGCAAGAGGAGAATATTATGGCACTTCGTATAGGGTCAGGTTTACCCAATATACAAAAGAAAGATTTACTCTGCTTCCCCGTTATGCTACCCACAATTAACAAACAAAAGAGTATAATATCAATTCTGACAGCCATAGATGCAAAAATAGCCTGTGAAATTCTCCTTACGGAGCATTATGCTATTCAAAAGAAATATCTACTGAGTAAATTATTTATATAAACATTTTTTGCAGTAAATAGCTCCGCTGCATTGTGAGGCTTTGCATAACTCGTTGTTCACAAGATAATTTGAATGTTAATAAATTAAGGACTTGCGCTATATTTTTTTGTTCGTCCAAATCAGGTATGCGATGGATAGTGTTGAAAAAATCAATTACAGAAATATTGAGCAGTCCATGATTCCTTGTACCTTCACCTGCTATGTCTGCAATGCCTTTATGCCATTTTTTTGATTCAAAGTAATGCGCAAGATAGTCTGCATCTACTTTGGCAGTATCAGGACGGAAACAGATATACAAAGGGGATAATACACCTTGTTCATATCGGTCAAGCCGTTTTACTGCACCCCATGCGTAATCACCTGAGTAACTTTTATTGTAGGCAAAATCTCCCTTTCGCAATAAATAATACCCCTCCAAGTTTTCACTTGCAACAATCTTATTGAAAAAATCTTCTTGATTGACAAGTCCATGCTGCGCCGCAATGGTCAAAACCTGTCTGCATTTACTACCTGTATTTTTAGTTTGAACCCTTTGGCTTATATCGGAAAGTTTTATCAACTTCCATTCCTTGCTATATGTGGATACCCTTTTAGCTGGCATTGATTCTTTGGGAGTACAAAATAGAGCTTCTGCAATGGCGGACTTTAGCTTTTTCAAATCCTCAATGATTTTGTTTTGGGTAGAAATGCGCATATCTATCAATAGCAACAGCCTTTCAATCTTCCGTTGTTCTAATTGATTGCCAAAAGGTATTCTTACCGTCTTTAACATACCAGCAGTTATTAGCGGTTGTCCTGAACCAAAAACCAATCTATTAAGATTATAATGTTGTAAATAGAAATATAAATAATGAGAGGATAGTTTACAAGGTTTTATTATCAATGTGTTATCTGTAATACCACAATTATCATTAACCAATTGTAATGAGCCTGCATTTGCTCCAACGCGTGCGACCAATAACATATTTCCGGAATAATCCGCAGTTGCAGTTTTTCCTATAATTCCTGTCGAACCGTATAAATTATATTCGCCAAGAGATGGTTTACTCTTTCCAGAAGTTATATTAGGTGCGATTGTGTCTAATAACTCAAAATTCCACTCCCCACTAAACTCCGGAAATCTCAAAGCCGGCACATTTCCCTTCGACTGCGCCTCCGTGACTTGTTCCTCCCGTTCGGCAGAACTGATGCAAGTATCGTTCTGCTCTCTCTTAGCCGGAACATTAAGGTTCTTTGAACCTTTTATCTTCTCACACCCGGCAGAGCTAACAGATTCGCTCTGCTCTCGTTCAACCGAAGATTTAAGGACTTTTTTATCGTTATTATTTGTCATATCACTATTCATTATCAGAGTTAATTCCCAATGGCAACACAGCTTCAAGAATGATGTCGATAAGTTTTGTCCATTCTTCCATCGTCATGGGCATATAAAGAACCGTTTTCCATCCGCTTTTTGTCTATCACATAGCCTCGTATGGCAAACTGACGAAGCACATATGTTGCCCATTGGCGGAATTGCGTCGCCCGGACGGAATTGACCCTATAACCGACAGATATAATGGCATCAAGGTTATAAAACATAGTCTGATAGGTTTTCCCGTCAGAAGCAGTTGCCGAGTTTTTCTCGGTAACTGAATCCTTGACAAGTTCACCTGATGCGAATATATTTTTCAGATGCAGGCCGATATTGTCACTGGAACAATCGAATAGTTGAGCCATAGCCTTTTGCGTAGCCCATATCGTTTCGTCCTTATACATCACTTGAATCCCATCCTCTTTCCCATCAAGCACAAATATCAGGAACTCTGCCGTACTGTTTCTTATTTCAAACCGCTTTGCCATTGCCTCCATTTTTATTCTACCAGCCCCAATTCTTTCAGATATACATCTATCTCTTTGTCAAGCTCTGCACGTTTGGCTTCCAACTCCTTGATTTCTGCCATTACGGACTTGATGTCAATCGGCTCTTCTTCCTCGAAAGTGTCCACATAACGCGGAATGTTGAGATTATAGTCATTCTCCTCAATTTCTTTCAATGTGGCACAATGACTATATTTCTCTATTTCTGAGCGGTTGCGGTAGGTGTCCACTATCTTCTTGATATGTTCTGGACGCAGTTTGTTCTGTGTCTTGACCTTCTCGAATTCCTTGCTGGCATCTATGAAAAGGATGTTGTCGTCCTCCTTGCGGCATTTCTTCATCACCAGGATGCATGTCGGAATGCTCGTCCCGTAGAAGATATTGGCAGGCAAGCCGATGATGGCATCGATATAATTCTTCTTTTCTATAAGGAAGCGGCGGATCTTGCCTTCAGCAGCACCTCTGAAAAGGACTCCGTGCGGAGCTACGCATGCCATGGTTCCACCGTCATTGAGATGATAGATCATGTGAAGGATAAAGGCATAGTCAGCCTTGGATTTCGGGGCCAACACACCTGCCTTGCTGAACCTGTCGTCATTGTTGAACTTTGCCGCTGCGCTCCAGTCTGCAGAAAACGGAGGATTTGCAACTACGGCATCAAACTGCCTTTCTCCAAGTTCGTCATTTTCAAGTGTATCTCCATTATGTATTTCAAAATCATTGTACTTTACGCCATGCAGCAGCATGTTCATCCTGCAAAGGTTGAATGTGGTGGGATTCTTTTCCTGTCCATAAATTGCATCGGCATTGCCTTCTCTGGCAGTTCTCAGCAGGAGGGAGCCGCTTCCGCAGGTCGGGTCATATACTGTCTTGAGCCTGGTCTTTCCGGTGATGACAATTTCCGACAAGATCTGGCTGACTTCCTGGGGCGTATAGAACTCACCGGCTTTCTTACCGGCTCCTGCAGCAAACTGCCCGATCATATATTCGTATGCATCACCTAAAATATCAATGTCTTCAGCTTCATTCAGGCCGAAATCTATGCCATTCAGATTGACCAGCACATCACTGATCAGGCGATTTTTGTCTTCGGCTGTTTTCCCGAGCTTCGGTGATGCCAGGTCAATGTCTGAGAAAAGTCCGCCGAAATCGTCTTCGCTGTCTTGTCCTATGGTACTGTCTTCTATTTTCTTCAGAGAGCGCTGCAGAGAAGGGAGGATGTTTTCCTTGTGCCCAATCATGGAAATGATTGTGGAATACAGATATTCAGGCTCCACGAAATATCCGAGATCCTGGATGCACTGGTTTTTCAATACCGACTTTATGTCCTCATTCCCGCTGTCCCAGGCCTCGCGGAATGTGACATTGTCATATTTCAGAAGTTCATTCGCATGCAGCTCTATCTTCTCCGACAGATACTTATAGAAAATGAAGCCCAGAGTGAAATACATGAAGTCACCTGCGGACATGTTGCCTCTCAATGTATTTGCCACTGACCACAGTTGCGTACGCAGTTTTTGCTGAAGTTCCTCGCTCATATTTCCTGTTTTTATTTTTCTTTGATGTCATTCCCAGCTGAATGTGCTGATTATTGCATGAATTCTTGCCATCACCCTCTGGAATATTGAAGTTCGGACCAGAAGTCCCACTTTCTTTTCATTGATGGCTTTTTGGATTATTTCGGGTTTTTCTCTTTGGAGATAGTCATATTCCCTGAAAAATTCCTGAACCAGCTCCAGATTCAGTCCTTCTTCAGTGGCCATATCCTCAATAGCCTTGTTTCTCGCCTTTGAAACATACTCGGTAAGACGGCTCTCCAGATCAATGGTACCGTCTGCCTTTGCCTTTCTGAAACCGGCTTTGTCGTTGTCGACATTCAGTTTGATGAAACCGTCTATGAGGCTGGTCTTGTTACGCATTGATGCGTCTTTTATCATTGTGTCCAGAATATGCTGACGCTTTTCCTGATAGTCATCGCTGTCAGGGTTGAGATCTCCAATCAAAGCAAGGATATATGCCACATTGATTATGTCTGAATGCAGCAGTTCCAGACAGAAATCTATGTCATCCAGTTTCTTGTCACCGTACTGGACAGCCGGAGCCTCTACCTTGTCTGCTTCCGCCTTGTCTACCACGCCTATGGTAATGTCAAGATATTTGCTCCTGAAATCCATATATTCCTGCTCAGACATTATGAAATATGGATCATCAGCATCATAATCCTCATAAATCTGAATCTCTATCTTTCCTTTGATTATTTCCCTGAACGCAAGTATGAAATCCCGTTTGTCATGCTCGCTCTTCAATGTATCAACATAGTCTGCATCAGGATACTTCTCAAGGAAATTGATCATCTTTATGTTCAAATCCTTGCGGACTTTTGAATAAGGCTCCCTGATTATATGCTCATCCGGTTCATTGTTGCTGAACAGTTTTATGGCGGCATCCACATTGTCTTTCAAGTCCCTGAAACATACAATCTTACCAAACCGTTTCTTCTCATTCAATATCCTGTTGGTCCTGCTGAAGGCCTGGAGAAGTCCATGATACTCCAGATTCTTGTCCACATACAAAGTGTTGAGTTTCTTCGCGTCAAACCCAGTCAGGAACATGCCGACCACGATCAGCAGGTCCAGAGGCTCCATGTCCTTCCTGCGTTTCTTCATCCTTTCATTGACATCGTCATAATAGGCACTGAAGTTATCCGGAGAAAAGGCTGTCCCGAACATACTGTTGTAGTCGTCCATTATCATCTTCAGGTCATCAGAAGTGACATTCTGATTTGCAAATCCCTGATTCATCCCCGTCAATTCGTCATCTTGGCTTGCATTGGCTGCGTATGTAAAGATTGCCCCTATTTTTATCGAAGGATTCAATTCCTTGAAAATCTTATAGTACTCGATCAGCATCGGGACGGACTGCACGGCAAAGAGTGCATTGAATTCCCCGTCAAAAGTGGATTTGGAATAATTGTTAAGGATAAAACGGGCTATTTCCTCCATCCTCGCCCGGGCCATGAGGTCAATCCCGTCAGTGCCCTTATAATATTCAACAAGAAATCCGAGCACATTCTCATCCGCTATCGCATCTTTTATCAGATATTTATGCATGCACTCCCCGAATACCTCGGCGGTGGTATGTTCCTGTTTTGCATTCTCAACGAATATCGGTGTTCCGGTAAATCCGAATATCTGGAGATTTCTGAAGAATGATACAATATTCTTATGACATTCCCCGAAATGGCTGCGGTGGCATTCATCGAAGATCATCACGACTTTCTTGTCGCGAATATCCTGCAGGTGCTTGTTGTAATAGTCCCTGGTTATTGCACAGTTGAGTTTCTGTATGGTGGTTATGATGATTTTGGAATTGCCTCCAAGTCTTTTTATCAGCTCATGCGTATTGTCCGTGCCGTCTACGGCTCCCGGCTCAAAGGCATCGTACTCAGACTTTGTCTGTGTATCCAGATCATGACGGTCAACGACGAAAAGAACCTTGTCAACGCCGTCCAGTTCACTTACAAGCTGCGCCGCCTTGAACGAAGTCAAAGTCTTTCCAGCACCTGTCGTATGCCATATATAGCCATTCCTGTTGCTGTTCTGAACCTTGTCAATGATTTTCTCGACGGCATAATATTGGTACGGACGCAAGACCATAAGTGTCTTTTCGCCCTCGTGCATCACAATATATTTGCTTATCAGCTTCCCGAGAGTGCATTTGTCAAAGAAAAAGTTCGCAAACATGTTCAAGTCGTTGAACGGATGATTCTCGGCATCTGTCCAGTTGAATGTGAACTTGTAGCCCCCGTTAGGATTATTTGCGAAATAGCGCGTATTGACCCCGTTGGAGATTACGAATATCTGTATATAGTCGAACAGTCCGTGAAACGAAGTCTTGTGATATCCCTGAATCTGGTCATACGCCTTCTTCAGCTCAACACCTCTCTTTTTCAGTTCAATCTGCACCAGAGGCAGACCGTTGACAAGTATGGTGACATCATATCTGCTCTTTTTCCGGCCTTCAACCGTAATTTGGTTGGCAACCTGGAATTCATTCTGACACCATTTCTGCTGATTGAGAAATTGCACCCAGATATGATCGCCGTCTTCTGTTTCCAAAGGATAGATGTCCCGGAGCTTCTTGGCCTTTTCAAAACGCGTTCCGCCTTCAAGGTAAAGCATTATCCTGTCGAACTCCTTCTCCGTAAAGCATGTGCGCCCATGGGCAGAGAGTTCTTTGGCATTGTGTTTTTCAAGCTGGATTTTGAAATTTTCCTTGAGGTTTTCTTCCTCTTTTAGATAGACTCTTTCGTAACTGTTGTCGATCAGAGTCTTTATCAAACCTTCCTCTAATGCAGCTTCGCTCTGGGTAGCCATATTCAAGTGTCATTAATGATAATTGATGATCAGTGCACAAAATTAAGGAAAATCCTGAATAATGTCTTTCAATACCCATACTTCCCCCACAGGGCGGCAAGCCGCTTGCGCATGTCTTCTTCCTTTTTGTTGTCGGCGGGGTCGTAGAGGCGGGTGCCGGAGAGGTCGGAGGGCATGAATTCGAGGTCGGCGAAATGGCCGGGGAAGTCATGGGCGTATTTGTAACCGTCGCTGTAGCCGAGGTCCTCCATGAGCTTGGTGGGGGCGTTGCGGAGGTAGAGGGGAACGGACGAGGTCTGGGTCTTGGAGGCAAGCTCCATCGCCTTGTTGATGGCCATATAGGCGGAGTTGCTCTTGGGGGAGGAGGCGAGGTAAATGGCCGTCTCGGAAAGGGGGATGCGGGCCTCGGGCATGCCGATGTTGTGCACTATCTGGAAGCAGGAATTGGCAAGCAGGAGGGCATTGGGATTGGCAAGGCCGATGTCCTCGGCGGCAAGGATGCAGAGGCGGCGGGCGATGAAGAGAGGGTCTTCGCCTCCGACAAGCATCCGGGCAAGATAGTAGACGGCGGCATTCGGGTCGGAGCCGCGGACGCTCTTGATGAAGGCGGAGATGATGTCGTAGTGCATCTCGCCGCTCTTGTCGTAGATGGCGGTGTTCTCCTGCAGGCAGGAAGTCACGACCTTGTTGTCTATCACCATCGGCTGTCCGCCGGGCAGGGAACCGACACACATTTCAAGTATGTTTAGCAGCTTGCGGGCATCGCCGCCGGAATAGCGGAACAGGGCTTCAGTTTCAGTGACCTTGATGTCCATGTTCTTCAGAATCTCGTCCTCCCTGAGAGTCCTGTCCAGGAGTTCCTGAAGGTCCGCCGGCTCCAGGCTCTTGAGCACGAACACCTGGCAGCGGGAGAGAAGGGGAGTGTTCACCTCGAAGGAAGGGTTCTCGGTCGTCGCTCCGATAAGCACCACTGTCCCGTCTTCCACGGCGCCGAGAAGGGCGTCCTGCTGCGACTTGTTGAAGCGGTGGATTTCGTCGATGAAGAGCACCGGGGCTGCGCCTGATGAAAACACCGACCCTCCCCGTGCCCTGTCAATCACATCACGGACCTCCTTTACGCCTGCACTTACGGCGGAAAGGGTGAAGAATTCCCTGCCGAGATTCTTTGCCACTATCCTTGCAAGGGTGGTCTTGCCCACGCCTGGAGGGCCCCACAGGATGAATGAAGTCAGATTCCCGGTCTCGATCATGTGTCTGAGCACCCCGTTTTTCCCGACAAGGTGCTTCTGTCCCACATATCCGTCAAGCGTGTGCGGCCGCATTCTCTCCGGCAACGGCGGAAGCATGCGGCTCCGTCCTATATTGTCATCAAAATCCATTTCTCCGATTTTATTTGTCAGGATGCAAAAATACGCAGAAGTCAAGAGCAAAGCAAACAAGTTCGCATTGCCGAGGCGTGAACCGTATAAATGGCCGTCAGGCCAAAAATACAAAAAAACGGCGGTTCGGATGAATATCAGGGAGAATTTTCCATTTTATATGAAATTTTAATATAGAATCATGTATATCAATAAATAAAACAAAATGGTTTAATAATAGAACATTTTTGTTATAATTAATCGGGAAAATTGCGAAAAATTCGGAAAATCAATATATAACATTAAGATTCAATAATTTAAACACTGACAAAATGAATCGGACGCTGACAATCTCAAAGGTCTCATGCAATATAATGATCATCCGTTAAATCCCCCTGCTTCCGCCCCGGTTTTTTGTCATTTTGGGGACATATTGTAACCAATCGGAGCAGACTCCCGTGAATTCTGCATGGAGCAGCCTTGGCGTGTTGACGGATGCAAATATTTTTGCTAATTTCGCACTCCCAAAAATACAAGAGAAAAATGCCAGCAAAGAAGACCAAGATAATATGCACGATTTCCGACTTCAGGTGCGATGTCGAATTCATCCAGAAGCTTTATGAAAGCGGCATGAATGTCGTGAGGATAAATTCCGCACATGCATCGCTCGAAGGTGCCCAGAAGATAGTGGACAATGTGAGGAAAGTGTCTGACAAGATAGCGATCCTGATTGACACGAAAGGGCCTGAGGTGCGGCTGACTCCGACTGAAGACCCGGACGGATACGAAGTCAACGACGGGGACTGGATAGAGGTACACAACGGTCCCGGGATGGTGAGCACGAAGAATGTGCTCTATACGACTTACGAAGGTTTTGTGAATGATGTGCCTGTCGGGGCGCATGTGCTGATAGACGACGGTGCTATCGACCTGTTCGTCACCGGAAAGGACGACGGAAAGCTGCTGTGCGAAGTGCAGAACAGTGGTGTCATAAAGGGAAAGAAAAGCGTGAATGTGCCCAATGTGCACATTTCGCTGCCGGCTCTCAGCGAAAAGGACCGCAAGTTCATCAACTGGGCCATCGATGCCGACATCGACTTCATTGCCCATTCATTCGTGCGCAGCAAGGATGACCTTACTGAAATACAGGAAATTCTCGACTCCCGCAACAGTCATCTGAAGATAATATCAAAGATAGAGAACCAGCAGGGGATAGACAACCTCTACGATATCCTGTCCTACTGCTACGGCGTGATGGTGGCGAGAGGGGATCTCGGAGTGGAGATACCGGCTGAACGGATACCGCTGCTGCAGAAGCAGATAACACACACATGCCGTCTGCGCAAGAAGCCTGTCATCATAGCGACTCAGATGCTCCACAGCATGATAGAAAACCCACGCCCTACAAGGGCTGAGGTGACTGATGTCGCCAATGCAATCTTCCAGAGCACGGACGCAATCATGCTGAGCGGAGAAACCGCCAACGGGAAATACCCGGTGGAGGCGGTAAAGACGATGTGCAACATCGCCCTGGAGGCCGAGAAGTCAATCGACATATCCCTGGAACTCAATCTCGACAAGGCATTGAAACCGATTGCAGCAGTACTCGCAAAGAGCCTCGTGGAATCCACCAAGGACCTGCCGGTGAAAGCCATCATCTTCGACACATGGACCGGCCGCACGGGGAGGTACCTTGCCGAGTTCAGACCCAAGGTTCCGATATATGCCATGTGCTACAATGCATATACGATGAGGGAGCTCGCCCTCACATACGACATCTATGCATACAAGTTCGATATCCAGGAGAGCAAGGAAGGTTTTGTGCGCAATTCGATAGAGCTTCTTCTTGAAGACGGGAAGATCGCCAAGGGCGACCTTGTGGCCTTCATCGGAGGGAGCTTCAAGGAAGAGCTCGGCGCCACCTACATGGAATTCAAATATGTTTAGTACGATATGGAGATTGTGACCGTAAGACCGGCACGCAAGGAAGATGCCGATGCAGTGGCAAGGCTGTTCATGATGGCCTGGCCGATGGATTCGTTCCTGGCGATGAGTCCTGAACTGGACGAGGACAAGTTTGCGGAAATCATCAGCGGCTATGTGCAGGCTGAAGACACGCTCTACAGCTACAGGAACACGATGGTCGCCGAAGTGGGCAATGTGATTGCAGGTGCGATGAACGGCTATGACGGAGCCGACTACGATGCATTGAAACGCCCGATACTTGAGGACTTTGCGAGAAGGTTCCCGGACTCGGAGTCTGATTTCGGGGCAGTCAGGGAAACCGGTGCCGGAGAGTTCTACTTCGACTCCATAGGAGTCAGGCCTGACATGAGGTCGATGGGAATAGGTTCAAAACTGTTCGGAGCAATGACCGAAAGGGCAAGGCAGGCAGGCTTCAGCAAGGTCGGACTGATCGTTGATGTGGAAAAGCCCAAGGCGGAGGCGCTATACCTCAGGCTCGGCTTCAGATTTGCCGGCTACAAGGACTTTTTCGGAGAGAAGATGAAGCATCTTCAGATGGACATCGGCTGAAGCCGGGCTGACTGCAATGGGAAAGCATATCATGTACATATTGCCGGTTCTGGCCCTATTATCCGCAGGTGGAGGAGTGCCGGCGGCTGCGGCAGGTCCGAAATCAGCCGGTGCCGGGTTTGCCTTTACCGGAATCAGCATCAACTGGCAGCAGAATGCGTCCCGGAGCACTTTTCACAACATTTCTCTGGAAATGGATCTCTATCAGGTGCTTTCAGGAGAAAGCCGCACTCCAGGTGTCAGGTTCAGCTATGTGAAAGACTTCATATTCGCATCATCGGAACATGAGAACTTCACGCTAAACTGGTATGCGGGCCCCGGATTCACTGCAGGCTATGTCATGGACCGGGGAAGCGAAGGCTACGGCCTGATGGCAGGGCTCTGCGCCGACATAGGGGCGGAATTCAACTTTGACATCCCGGTCTGCATTTCCATAGGGCTCACGCCTTCTTTCGCTGCCCATGTGGCCAGGGAGGAAGGGAATACGGCCATGGACATGTACACCAACGGGCTGCTGCACATAATTTCCCCGAAATTGGGAATAAGATACAGATTCTGACCGCCATGAAAAAATTGCTTATGCTCATGATTCTTCTCTTGCCGGTTCCGGTTCTCCATGCCGGGAACTCCGACAGGCCATTCCCAAGGATGACATTCGGGGTGGAAGGAAACTTTATGCTGAATTTCGGCGCCTGGAGGCATTTCAACTACATAGCTGATGAAGGCTACAGGGTCAACATAAAGGATTACAACCATTCCATAAGCACCAACGGTCAGCTGATTGCAAATATAGGCTGCAACATAAGCAGGAGGGTGAACATCGCCCTATATGTCGGCATTGCAGGAATATACAGGAACAAGACGGCAGTACCCGCTTCAGTCCGTGTGACCGTGTTCTACGGCCAGAATCCGCTGAAAGGAAGATGGTTTTCTTTCACCGATGCAGGTGTCGGTATAGGAAGCTTCAGTGAAAGGGACCTTTCTCCGTTCGGAAAGCTCGGGGCAGGCTACAGGGTGAGCCTCAGCCGGAGCGTGAAACTTGATTTCATGCTTGCCTGGCAGCTGCTGTTCTCTCACCCGGAAATCACGGAAGACATCGGCGGCGTGTCCACACCGGTCACCGGCAGCCGCCTCCGCAGGAATGACATCGCAGCAAATGCGCTTTCCTTCGGGATAGGCCTGAATTTCTGATATGGACTGACTTGACCGCGCAGGAAAATTGAAATTTCAAAAATATCATGTACATTTGTCGGTTGAAAAATTGAGGAATAAAAATATTGATGCCATGAACAGGAAAATTTCTGAAAAGATCAGATATGTAGGGGTAAACGACCATCACAAGGTCATCTTTGAAGGGCTTTGGCCGCTACCGTTCGGCGTAAGCTACAATTCATATCTCGTCATCGATGAAAAGGTGGCGCTGATAGACACAGCCGAGGCGGATTTCAGTGCGGAATATCTGTCCAACATAAGGAAGCAGATAGGGGACAGGCCGATAGACTATCTGGTGGTGAACCACATGGAACCTGACCATTCCTCGCTTCTGGGAGTGATAAGGGAAATATATCCGGACATCAGGATAGTCACCAATGCAAAGGCTGTCCCGATGATAAGTGGCTATTACGGAGTTACGGACAACATACATGTGGTAAAGGAAGGAGACACCCTGAGTCTCGGGAACTCCACCCTGGCATTCTACATGGCGCCTATGGTGCACTGGCCGGAAACGATGGTGACATATTTCGTTGAAGAGAAAACTCTCTTCTCCGGAGATGCCTTCGGGACATTCGGGGCAGTGGACGGAGGAATCGCCGATACAGATGCCCGTCTGTGCGGCTGGCTGGACAAGACAGAGAACTGCTTTGCGGAATTCAAGGATGAAATGACAAGGTATTATTCCAACATAGTCGGAAAATACGGACAGACGGTGCAGGCTGCCCTGAAGAAGCTCTCCGGCCTTGAAATAAAGAGGATATGCAGCACTCACGGCCCGGTATGGGAGAATCATGTGGCAGACGTGGTCGCATATTATGACAGGCTCAGCAGGTATGAGGCCGAAAGGGGAGTGTGCATCGCATACGCCTCGATGTACGGGAACACCGCCCAGGCTGCAAAATCCCTTGCTGCGGAACTCACCAGGAGGGGAGTGAAATGCTCGCTCCACAATCTCTGCACGGAAAATGTTTCCTACGCCTACAGGGATGTATTCAAATATGACACTATTGCCATAGGTGCGCCTACATACAACAATGACATCTTCCCGCCGGCCTACAATTTCATGTACGGGGTCTGCGCAAGGCTTGTGAAGAACAGGCGCTTCTTTGCATTCGGCTCGTTCACCTGGGCCGGGGCAAGCGTACGGCTGCTCAACGAAATGGCAAGGAAACAGGACATGGAACTCATTTCAGACGGGATTTCATTCCCGCAGGGCTACACTCCTGAAAAATGTGACATGGCCGCAGTTGCTGAGCTGATGGCAAAGCAACAATAAAGCGGAAAACGCTGCCTGACGGCAGTAAAATACAAAAATAAAGAGGACCCGCATGCCGGATCCTCTTTATTTTCGCATAATTATCACCAAAGGTCATTCCGGGCTTGACCCGGAATCTGTTTCATCCGTCATCTCCAGTCGCCCAGAGTACGGTAGCGGCTGATGTTGAAGGTAAGACCGAAATTGAGGTTAAGCCTCAGCTTGTTGTAAGGGACACCGATGCCGAGCCCGTCAATCGGAGGTGTGACATTCCAGAATGCATAATCTGTCCCGACAAAGAGTCCGAAGCCCGGAAGGTCGAAGTTGATGATGCCTCCCAATGATGAGCCGAGATTCGATATGCCGTAGCTTGCAGAAAGACCGAACCACTTTGCAGGCGTGAGGTTAAGGGAGAATCTCCCTTCATTCTTGGAATAGGGCCCTGCTATCCGGGAAGAATAGAGGAAGCCCACGGACATCTTGCGGTAGAATGGCATTTCGTATTCAGCTCCGAGGTTAAGCGTGCAGGACAGCATTTCCGTGTTGCCTTTGCCTGAACCGTCCTTGTGGAAATTCATCATGTTGAGAAGTTCATCTCCCATAGACTCGAACTGGTTCCCTATTGTCTGGTCGCTGCCTTCCTCAAATGATACATTGTCGAAGCCGTCAAACTCCCATCCGTTCTCCCCGGTGGAAGCCCTGATGCCGCTGCCCCAGGAGATGAAGCCCAAGTCAAGAATGGCTGCGGAAACATTCAGCCCTTCAAGAATTCCCCCGAACCTGTATTCTGCACCGAGGTCTATCGCCGCACCGAAGCCGAGAGATGAAGACAGGTCTGAAAGAAGATTGTCGGTATCGAAGCCTATATTGTTGAAGTCAAGGTCATCAGGACTCTGGCTGCCTGTGATTTCCGCTCCTGATTCCGCCCTTGTAGGTATCTCAAGCCCCGGAACCGATGCGTAAAGGGAACCGTCAGCGGTCACTGCCCATCTGTCTTCATTCATCACAAGATTCATGTTGTCAATCTGCGCCCTTGCGTTTGCAAGCCCGACCAGAAGTTTGACCTTGGCACCTATGTTGAGATGCTCTGTGATGTTATGGGAATGCCCTATGGCAAGTTCCATATACGCATTGGTCCTCACGCCGAGATTGCTTATATCGTATGACTGTCTCGCACCGGCATTTTTCATGAAATCAAACAGGTCATAGGGTAGATTGGCATATGCCGAGGCTTTCAGGTTCAGTTCCACTGAAGTAAAGCCTTTCTTCCCCCACGCACCCACTGAAATGATGTTTGTAGACAGGTCTGCTCCTATATAATTGTTCTTTTTCAGCTTTCCGAGGAACTCATCCGCACTCACGCTTGCGTTCATGAAAGTCGTGAGCCCGTCCCCGTACGGATACAGCAATGTGCTCACTCCAAGGTCGCTCTGCACATAAACAGATGTCCCTCCGATCCCCGGAAGACCGAAATAACCTCTTGTTGATGCAAATGCAGGGTTGAGACGGTGCCTGTATTTGTAGCCGTCTGCGAAATATGCCGAATTGAAATTCTGCGCAAAGGCAGAGACACTGAGCATGATGCCCAGCAAAACCATATATGTTTTTTTCATATCCATCGTTTTGAGATCAGTTTACAGTTGCATGTCCACCCCGCCGTTTATCCTCACCGACATGTCGGTAATCCTTACATACTGGCCGGAATTGAGAGGCACATTGATGTATGACAAATCTGATGTACCGGTGATGTTGAGTCTGAAGCCGTCAAGCTTTTTCAGGGATTCGGCATCAGCCGTCACATTTATTACAGTAGGACACAAAGACTCGCTTCCGATGGCACCGGCTGCAACCGTGGCCTGACTTCCGTCGGCTGCCTTGAGCTCCACGCTCAGGGACGGGTCAGAAATGACTTTCCCGTCAACATCGATAGGGGAGGCCGTCACTTCCATATTGAGAGGAATCGCATTGACAAAGGTCATCTTTATCTGAGCCTGTTCAAGGCGGATCGTCATCCCGTTGTCATCGGTCCCTTCTTCTGATGAATCAGGGTTGAGAGTGTCATTCAGCCCGGTGATGTCATACGGATAAGTCAACTTCAGATTCTCACCGAATGCAAGGGGAACATCCACGCTGTAGTCAACACTGAAGTCATATTCAAGTCCTGAAGTGCCGTCATCAGGGAATGAGAACTCGATATAGTCGCTTTCCTTGTATCCGTCAGTTGCATTTCCGGCAAGAGGCACATCCGCAGTCACTTCCGTAAGTCTGATTTCATACGGTATGGTCTTCACTATGTCCGCCAGCCTGTCTATCACGACATTCTTTGCACCCGGTTCTCCGGAAACATCCATGCTCCTTGCCGAAAGGTACATCCTGGAAGTTCCTTGCTCCAGCAGAATGGCGGCAGGGTCATCAGAATCGTGTGACCCCACGATGATCGGCCCCATGTCCAGCAAAGAAGCGCCCTCAGCATTCACTCCGTCAAGCTTGGCGGTGAACAGTATCTGCACCGGAGATGTATTGGTGACATCAAGGACGATGTACGGGTTGTAAATGTCCAGCACAATGTCTTCACCGGTCAGGAATTCCGGCATTTCTCCGACAGGAATGGTCTGGTCATCGACAGTTATGTCCGGCTCGATCACTGCCGTCCCGCCTTTTATATCCATCCCGGTAACATTCATTGTTATGTCCAGGCCAAGTTCATCCGGCATATCGCCATATGTCTCTCCGAAGTCCTTAGCATATGCATCGATTACCAGTCCGGAAACGGTAATATCCTGATTTACAACAATACGATCATTTACAAGACCTTGGTCCGGTTCGGCTTCATGAAGCCTGTCGAGATATATTTCGGTCATGTTCATGTTTAAGACCAGCCCTTCTGTCCTGACTTCCACATCTCTGTCAAACTTAAGCGTATGTCCATTCTGTATAGAACAGAAATTATAGTCACCTGAAAGTTCAAGCCTGACATATTCCGGGAAATTCAGTGTCATTCCTGATTTGACCGTCACCTTTCCTGAGGTCATGCTGATGTTGAGTTCAATCGGCGTATCCAGATAGACCGTGCCGAGGGCCTTCACGGTAGTTGTCATCCCGCTGACATCCTCATTGATATTTATTTCAGTAGTCTCCGATTTGCCAGACAGAAGGTCTGCATCTTCAATTATGACATGTGACACATCTGTGTCTTCATTGAGAATTCCTTCATAAGCACCTTCGACAAGGCTCTTCACATCTACTTTCACCGAAAAGCCTCCGTCCATGATGAGTTCATCAGGATTCAAGTTGACCCTGTCTATATTGATTTTCTGACTGATAGGCTCTTCCGCCTCCACATGCAGGGAGTAGTCACCAGTCTGCGGATCAGCCACCAGTACGGAATTTTCCTCGTCTATGGCAAGAAAATCCCCGATCATTATGGCTTCCGTGCTGCCGAGCGGCGCGCTGATGTCACCGTTGATGTTGATTGTCGTGTCTATGTCCTTGTTCAGGTCGTATTCCTCATTTACGCAAGAGACCGCAGACATGACAGAAATGGCCGCCAGCGTTGCGCAGAGCGGCATTTTCAGGTCAGTTTCCTTTAAGTTCATAGTTCTGAATGAATTGTAACAACTGTATAATCGCTGCAAATATATCAATAAACCGGAATTGTACAAAATCTTCCGGCTACCATAACCGCAGAAATTTCCATAAGAATAAAATTTAATGGGAGCCGCGGCGTTGCGACCTCTAAATACCAGGAATTTATTTGAACAAAATTTGTCATACAATTTATATTATGTTAACCAATGCGGGGAAGCAGTCCCCCCTGCAGTCAATCTCAATGTTAAAATGTTGTTACAGTCAGTTTGGTATATCAGAAATATTGGATAAATTTGCGCACCGCTATGATGAAAAAACTGCATATACTCATCCTTTCATTGCTGGCAGGTGCGCTCGCGTATCTGGCGGCGGATTGTCAGCAAACAGAGGACAACACTGAAAGACAGAGATTTGCAGAGTCGTCCGGTGAGATTTTCCAGATACGGGAATATGACAATTCCTCCGAACGGTACATAGATTGGAACTCGCCCGGACTTTCGGCTTCGGGGACGGAATTCTTCACTGAACGGAGCCAGCAGACCGGAGGGACGATGCGGGGGCAGAATCCTTTGAAGATACCGCACAGGGACTCGTGCTGGCTGAAAGCCGGAAAGATCTTCTCAGAAAGGATGCTGCATGAATTCGAATGTCCCCTGAGACTATTTCCCTCAGGAACGAAATCAAAAGACCATCACTTCATAATATTAAGAAAATTAGTCATTTAGAATCTTTTTCCATTAAATGCGGATTTCTGCCGGCAGCATGAAGAAATCATGCTCCAATTCCAATAACAAAACAAACAGTCAAGACATCCCGGCACTGCCGGAAAACAAAGAAAACATAAAGACAATGGAAAAAGAATTCAGCAGAGTACATTCTGCAACAGACATAACGGTTTCAGCTATAATTCTCGCAGCCGGCTGCATCCTGGTGGCAATCCCCTCCCCGACGCCGGTCAACATACTCGGTTTCTTCCTCATACTGACGGGACTTGTGCTCGCCTTGGTGCTCAGGACGGGCTACAAGGACAAGTCTACGGGCGAAAGTTTCCGCAAGAAGGAGCGTTTCTTCCCTGCACACAGCAAGGACGCGCTCACGAAGGCGATTTCTTCCTCCCCTGAAAATGCGGACCTGAGCGAGGAAAACAAAGGCAACGGGCTGAGGCTCGACGCCTACTGGAACAGCAAGACAGGAAAAATGTTCGTGCAGCTGTACGAATATATCCCATACAGATACCAGGCATGCACCGAAGTGATTGCAATGGACATCAGAAAGGGAGAAAAACTGATAAAATGACCATGAGTGGAGTGCCCCGCCTTTTCGGCAGGCACTCCCTCATTTGCCTTGAAACCAATTGATAAGAATATAATATTATGGTACTACAGATTCTGACTCTGATCGGCGCCCTCGGAATGTTCCTCTACGGAATGAACACGATGAGCTCCGGCCTGCAGAAGGCAGCAGGCGAAAAATTGAGGAATTTCCTCGCGGCAATGACATCCAGCCCACTGCGCGGGGTGCTTACAGGGCTCGGAATCACGGCCATAATACAGTCTTCAAGTGCCACCACTGTCATGGTGGTGGGATTCGTGAACGCCGGGCTTCTGACACTCACGCAGGCCATAGGGGTGATCATGGGTGCCAACATAGGTACGACTGTGACCGCATGGCTCATTTCCCTCCTCGGGTTCAAGATGGACATATCCGTGCTCTCGATTCCGCTGATGGCAGTGGGCTTCATCTGCACCCTCGGCAAGAAGAGCCGGACCAAGAACATCGGGGAATTCATCATCGGATTCGCCCTGCTTTTCCTCGGCCTTTCTTTCATGAAGGAGTCGGTGCCTGATCTCCAAAGCCATCCGGAAGTGCTTTCGTTCATTGCCAAATGGACAGGATACGGATTCGGTTCCGTCCTTATCTTCCTGGTGTTCGGCACCATCCTCACCCTCGTGCTGCAGTCCTCAAGCGCCACAATGGCACTCACTCTCATCATGCTGAACATGGGATGGATTCCGTTTGAGATGGCGGCTGCGATGGTGCTCGGAGAAAACATCGGTACGACAATCACGGCCAACATAGCCGCGGCGGTGGGCAATGTCCAGGCGAAGCGTGCGGCGATAGCGCACACGATGTTCAATGTCTTCGGTGTGATATGGGTACTGATCCTGTACAGGCCGTTCCTGTCATTCATCGGCAAGATAATCACTTTGTTCGGTTATCCGGATCCTACAACCGCCACATTTGCCGGTGAGGTCGAAGGGACCCAGACCATGGAATCGACGGCAGCATTGTATGGCATCTCCATGCTGCACACCATGTTCAACCTTATCAACACCTGCATACTGATATGGTTCATCCCATGGATAGAGAAGGCGGTGAAATGGATCATCAAGAGCCCTTCAAAGCCTGAGGAAGAGAGCTTCAAGCTCAAATACATCAACGCAGGACACCTTGCCACGGCAGAAATGGCCATCGAGCAGGCAATGAAGGAGATCGTGCATTTTGCAGAAATCTCAAAAAGAGGGCTCGGCTATGTGAAGTCCGCAATAAATGAGCAGGATGCGGACAAATTCGAGGAATACCGCGAAAAACTCGTAAAATACGAAGAGATCTCGGACAGGATCGAATATGAGATAGCATCGTTCATGAACGCACTTTCCAAGGAAGAGATCAGCAGTGACTCAAAGGCCCAGATACGGGCCATGTACAAGATTATCAGCGAGCTGGAGAGCCTCGGCGACTCAGGGGAAGCCATCAGCCGCATACTCTCGCGTAAAAATGCCCACGGACAGGCCTTTGATGAAGACGAGCTGAGGAAGCTCAACCGCCTTACTGACATGGTAGACAAGGCTTACGATGTAATGATCGCCAATCTCAATGTCGGGTACGACAACCTGAAGGACATCTCAAACGCCTACGATGCCGAACAGAATATCAATGAAATGCGCAACACTCTCAGGGAAGAGGAGATAGCAAATCTTGAGCATGACGGTAAGAATTACCAGACGAGCATGTACTACATGGATGTGATCTCGCAGCTGGAAACCATGGGAGACTTCATGATAAATGTGTCCCAGGCCCTTGTAAAGGGTAAGGAATAAATCCGAATTTATGTCAAGGAAAAAGAAGGAAATAATACTGGAGAATGTCAGGATAGAGTCCGTGGCGGCCGAAGGAAAGGCCATCGCGAGAATCGACGGGACTGTGCTTTTCGTGCAGTTTGCAGTTCCGGGGGACATTGTGGATGTGAAGGTGACCAAAAAGAAGAAAAACTATATGGAGGGCTTTATCCTCCGCATGGTGTCCCCTTCCCCGGACAGGCTTGAACCGTTCTGCAGCCATTTCGGCGTATGTGGAGGCTGCAAATGGCAGCCGCTGCCATATCCGATGCAGCTGGAGGCGAAACAGCAGCAGGTCTACGACCAGCTCGTACGCATAGGGCACCTCGATGTGCCTGAAATACAGCCGATAATCCCTTCGGAAAACACGACATATTACAGGAACAAGCTTGAATTCACCTTTTCAAAGAGAAGATGGATTGATGCCGGAGAAGACCCTGAGGCACTGTCGCCGGAAGAAAGATGCGGCCTCGGATTCCATGTGGGCAGGTTCTTCGACAAGGTGCTGGACATCAGGCACTGCTGGCTGCAGAAGGACCCGTCCAATGCAATAAGGCTTTTCGTAAAGGAATACGCCCTGAAGCACGGGCTGGAATTCTTTGACATAAGGGAACATACCGGGTTTCTCAGGAACATGTTCATCCGCACCACGGAAAAAGGAGAAGTGATGCTGATAATCTGTTTCTATCACGAAGACAGGGAGGCACGTGAAGCCCTTCTGGATGCCGTTTCTGAACGCTTTCCGGAGATTGTATCCCTCCATTATGTGATCAACGGCAAGCCGAACGACTCTATAGCCGATCAGGAATGCATACTTTACCGTGGCCAGGAAGCCATATATGAAGAAATGGAGGGGCTGAAGTTCAAGATAGGCCCCAAATCCTTCTACCAGACAAATGCAGAGCAAGCCTACAGACTCTATTGTACGGCAAGGGAATTTGCCGGACTTACTGGGAATGAACTTGTCTATGACCTCTATACGGGAACGGGCACCATTGCCCAGTTCGTTTCAGGCAAGGCGTCCAAGGTAATAGGCATTGAATATGTCCCGGAGGCCATTGAGGATGCAAAGGCAAATGCAGAGGCCAACGGCATATCCAACTGCGAGTTTTTCGCCGGTGACATGAAGGATATCCTTACGGAGGACTTCATCGCCCTGCACGGCAGGCCGGATGTCATAATCCTCGATCCTCCGAGAGCCGGAATACATCCGGATGTAGCTCAAGTGATACTTGATGCAGAGCCGGACAGAATCGTGTATGTCAGCTGCAACCCGGCTTCACAGGCAAGGGATCTTGCCACACTCTGCAGCAGATACCGCATCACGGCTGTCCGTCCTGTGGACATGTTCCCGCATACGCACCATGTCGAGAATGTGGTGGCGCTGGAACGGCTCTAAGCTATCTTCTCGCAGTACAGCCGTCCCTGACCGGTCCTGACCACCCTTACGGTTTCGCCCTTGACGGCAAATCCGTATGTCATGGTGGCCTCATAGATGCGCCCGTCGCATATCACCTTGCCGGATGGCATCATGTCTGAAAAGACCTTTGCCTGCCTGCCTTTCATATCCTCATCCACGGTCTGCACGCCCACATAGCCGTCCTTTTCGTCAAGGGACTTGCGCAATGCTATATAGTCAAATGACCTTGTGGTGTAAAGCCGTTTCACAAGCAGCACGCCTCCGGTCAGGCCCACGAATGCGGATATTATCACTATTCCTATCGGCATGAGGACAGGAGTGATGTCAAACTCCCCTTCCATGTTGAACAGCAGGTCATTGTCCACCATGGCAAAAGCAAGGGCGACGACGATGGCCACAATGCCTGTCACGCCGCTCACCCCGAAGCCCGGGAAGACGAAGATTTCAAGCCCGACAAGGATGAGACCGATGACAAAAAGCAGGATTTCCCAGTTCTGGGCAAGGTTCTCTGCATACAGCGGAGCAAAATAAAGGAGAGCGCCGAGTACTGCCGTGGCAAGCGGAAGCCCTATTCCAGGAGTCCTTATCTCCACATATATGCCGCCTATGATCATCATCAGGAAAATGGACTGGAGGAACGGATTCAGGAGTATCTGCACCAGTTTTTCCACCCATGAAAGCCTCATGTTCTCTATCCTGTATGCAGGTGTGGCCCCGTCGGCACCATCTGCATCAGTTCCGGCCACGAGCACCATTGCCGCCACGGCATCAATGTCGGCGCATATCCCTTCGCAATATCCGGCCTCCACGGCCTCCTCCGGAGTCAGGCTGAGTACATTGGCGGTGTCCACCATGGCTTCTGCTATTTCGGGGTCCCGGCCTGTGGCCTGGGCCGTGGAGCGCATCATCCCGCGCATGAAGGACTGGTATTTGTCCGGCATCACATCCCCGGCCTGGTTCACCACCGTGGCCGCCCCGATTGAACTTCCCGGCTTCATGTATATGGAATCGCACGCAATGCTGATGAGGGCGCCAGCCGATGCGGCCTGGAGATTGACATAGGCGATGACCGGAACCGGGCACTGGAGAATCGCGCTCCTTATGCTGTCGGCGGCGTCCACGGCCCCTCCGTATGTGTCGAGGTCAAGGATGATATAGTCCGCATCCGCCTCCCGGGCCTTTTCAAGCCCCTTGGATACAAGCCTTTCGGCAGCCTTGTCTATGTCTGCGTCAAGCCTGATGCGATAAAATATGGTTTCTTCTCCGGATGTTTCAGCGGACGGCCGGTCCTGCGTCGTCCCGGCAAAGGCGGACATGGCCGGCACCAGGAAAAGCAGCATGGTCAGAAATTTCTTCATAATGCGTCATTTTCAAAGGGGTATGCACTCCTGCATGCCCGCAAGGACATGCTTCCCTACAAAAATAGCAGAATTTTAGGGATATTTTTATAACTTTGCAGAATTATGTGTCTGTTTTAATAAGACAAAATGGGTAAACTTTACGACGAACTGGCCAAGGACTACAGGATAAAGGAAGGGCTCAAGACCTGCATAAACTGCGGGACTTGCACAGCCATCTGTCCTGCCGCCGAATTCTACAAATATGACCCGAGGAAAATCGTGGACATCGTCCAGAGCAAGGATGATGCGGAGATCGAGAAGCTGCTCAAGAGCGATGTCATATGGTACTGCGGGGAATGCATGTCATGCGTGACCAGATGTCCGAGGAAGAATGCCCCGGGGCTTGTACTGATGGCCCTGCGCAATCTTTCCGCCAAGCTCGGATATTTCGTATGCTCCGAAAAGGGGCGACAGTTGTATCCGCTGACAAAAATGCTTACCGGAAACATCCTGAACTACGGTTACTGCGTATATCCGGAGACTTTCAAATGGGAAGACCATGTGGAGTCGGGGCCTGTCATGAAATGGCATCTGGAGCATCTGAAGGACTCGTTTGCAAGGCTCGGGGCCAACTACCAGGGGGACGGTCCTGGAGTGCTGAGAAAAATCCCGCAGGAGTCCCTGGATGAACTGAAAAGCATATTCGATGTCACCGGAGCCACCGAGCGCATAGAAACCGTGAACAGATGTTCCGAAATGAAGGCAAAGGAGATGGGGATGGACATGGACGAATATATGGAGGAGACCTTCAGCCACATTTCCCCGGGGCATCTCAACAGCGAGGAAGAATAGAAGCAATAGAACGTGACGGTCCTGCCGGGATCCATCTGACCGACAAGAGGCATCCCTGAAGGGCACCAAAACCAGACCAAATACAATGATCTATCAAGGAAAACAGAAGATATGGGCCGACTACCAGAAGGAAATCCCTGATGACCACTGGTACTATGTGAGAAGCTGCATCCGTCAGAACTTTTTCCCGGGCTCGGAAAAGATGTTCCTGGAAATCTGCCGCAATGTGCTCGGGAAGGATTTCCATGAAAACGCCAGCCACACCACATGCGGCGGAATCGCCTACCACTGCGACACAATCCCGCAGGAGACCGTGATGACGATAGTTGCACGCCAGTTTGCTCTGATGACGGAAGCCGGATATGAGAACTATGTGGCATCTTGCATCACCTCTTTCGGCAACTATATCGAAATCCTCCAGACATGGGAGGAATTCCCGGAACTGGAGACGAAGATCAGGGAACTGCTGTGGAAAGCCTGCAAAAGGGAGTTCAAGAAACCGAAATATGTCGCCCATGCAAGCGACCTCATATACAAATACAGGAACCTGATAGCGGAAAGGGCGAAATACCGCCTGATAAACAGGCACACCGGAGAGCCGCTGAAGGTCGTGGAACACATAGGATGCCACTACTCGAAGATGTTTCCGTCCAAGGGAGTCGGAGGCGCCGAATACCCTTATGTGCTCTGCGGGATGATAGAAGCCTGGGGCGGCAATGTCATAGACTATCCCGAAAGGCGCCACTGCTGCGGATACGGCTTCAGGCAGTATCATGTTAAGGCCAACAGGGGCTATTCGATATCCAATACGCACAAGAAGTTCGAGTCGATGGAGCCGTATCATCCCGACATGATAATAACCAACTGTCCGGGATGCCCTTATTTCCTCGACAGATGGCAGTATGCCATTGCGGAAATGGAAGGAAAGACCTACGGCGAAAACGGCTACGGCATCCCTGTCTTCACCTACGAGGAAGTGGCGGGGCTGGTCCTCGGCTATGACCCTTGGGACCTCGGTCTGCAGCTGCATCAGGTGGCTGTGGAACCGCTGCTGGACAAGATCGGCGTGGAATATGACCCTGCAAGGAAATATGAAGGGCTGAACCATAAGAACCTGTTGCGCCCGGAACTGCCGGGAGTGCTTAAGTGCTGCTGAAGCACAGGATATCCATTGTACTGAAAACCAAACCCTAAGGTAAATGAAAGAGAACATCCTCATAATCGGAGGCGGGATAGCCGGGCTCGAAGCTGCCGGACAGCTGCTGAAACTCGGATACAATCCGATAATAGTGGAAAAGAGCGACCATCTCGGCGGCCATGTGGCTGACTGGAACAGGCTATTCCCGGACATGTCCCCTGCAGAAGACCTTGTGTCAAGGCTGATAGCGGCTTCATCCGAAGCCAACATTTTTCTGAACACGGAAATATCGTTCGTCAACAGGCTGAAGGACAGCTGGAACATCATGCTGAGCAACGGCATTTCAATAATAACGAGAATCCTGCTCTTCGCCACCGGCTTCACACTTTTCGATGCTTCGAAAAAGGAAGAATACGGCTATGGGGTCTATAATCAGGTGATGACGAACAGCGACCTCGAGCATTGGTTCAACACCGGACAGGACGAAAGGATACCCGAGGAAGGACCTGCCGCCATGGGCTTCGTGCACTGCGTGGGCTCCCGTGACGAGAAAGCCAGGAATCCTCAGTGCTCCAAGGTGTGCTGCATCACTGCGGTCAAGCAGGCCATAGAGATGAAGCAGAAGTTCCCTGAGGCAATGATATATTGCTTCTACATGGACCTCAGGATGTTCGGAAAGAAATACGAGGACTTCTACATAAGCGCACAGAAAGACTACGGCATAAGGTTCATAAGGGGCCGCGTGTCGGAAGTCAGCGAAAACATAGAAGGGAAACTTGTGGTCAAGGCGGAGGACACCCTTTCCGGCAAGCCGGTTAAAGTCACTCTTGACCTGCTCGTGCTGATGTCAGGCATAGTGTGCAACCAGCAGACATGCAAGACGGCCGGCCTTCTCTCGCTCCCGATAGACTCCGACGGCTTCCTCAAGAGCCGTGACAACATCGCCGACATTACGGAGGCGCCAAGGGAAGGAATCTTCTATGCCGGTACATGCACCGGGCCGAAGACTGTGCCCGAGACACTCGCCGAGGCCAGGTCTGCGGCGCTTGAAATCCACAACTACATCTTAAACGGAATGTGATGGACTTCGGATTCAAAATATCCCCAAGCTCGGCCGTCAACCTTGACAATGTGGACCTCACGCTTTACAACAGGCTTCTTGAGGCCGAGCCGGATATCTGCAAATGCATCGCATGCGGTTCCTGCACCGCATCATGCCCGGCAAACAGATTTTCCGGCATGAGCGTAAGGAAGGCCATTCTCAACCTTCAGAGAGGAAAAGAGAAGGAGACGGCCAGAATGCTTTCCAACTGCATGCTCTGCGGGAAATGCACGATGGTATGCCCGCGCGGCATCAACACGAGACACCTGATCCTTTCCATCTGCAAACTTTATAAGGAGGAAGCGAAGTGAGAGAGAGATTTCTGACAGGCTACAATGACTTCGTGCTGCCTTTCATGATAGGAATGATCTTCATCCTGTCATATTGCGCCATATCCCTTGTACGAATCATCATGCAGCTCCCGAAGGAGGACAGGAAGAAATTCTTCATTTCCCTTGTCACCCCGAAGACAATTGCAAAGAACATCCGGGACATATTCTGCGACTGCCTCTTCCATGTGAAGCTGTGGAAACGGAACAAGCTGCTGGGCTACATGCATTCCAGCATCGCCTTCGGATGGTTCATGCTCATAGTCATAGGCCACATTGAAGTTCTGTTCTATGTGCCTCACAGGGCAAAGCTGTTCTATTTTCCGATATTTTTCAGATATTTTGTGGCAGAGACGGAAAGCACGATGAAGGGAGCCTTCTTTTTCTTCCTGATGGACTTCTTCCTGCTTATGGTACTCAGCGGCATCGCCCTCGCCATGATCAAACGCCTCCAGTCAAGGCTCTTCGGGATGAGAAGGACGACCAATCCGAGTTTCCTGGACCTGATCGGACTCTATTCCCTGTGGGCAATCTTCCCTCTGCGTCTCATTGCTGAGGGGTTCACGGCAGACATCAGCGGAGGCTCGTTCCTGACAAAATCACTGAACCATGTCCTGAATTCGTTTCTCAGCGACCATACCAACATGCTCCCGGCATGGTGGGCATATTCATGTGCCCTTGGGGTATTCTTCATTGTGCTCCCGTTCACGAGATATATGCACATCCCGGCAGAAATGCTGCTGATTCCCCTGAGGAATGCCGGGATAAAGATAAGGCACGCCAGAAAAGGGCTCGCAAAGGCACAGGTCTACGCCTGCCCGAGCTGCGGCCTGTGTATCGACGCATGTCCGATGGGCGTGATGAAGACTCACATCAAGGACACGACAGTATATCTGAACAGGCAGATAAGACGCAACAATGAGGCACGGATCGAGGAGATAAGCGACAAATGCCTGCTGTGCGGAAAATGCACGGCGGTCTGCCCTGTCGGGGTGGAAGGCGACAAGCTCAGAATAGCCCAGAGATCAATCCGCAGATATGCGATCAACCAGGATTATTCCAACATTTCAGCGCAAATGCTGCCGATATCGCCCGGAAACATTTCTCCTGCAGCCGTTTCCGCCCCGGAATCTGCAGCAACGGTCAAGAATGGCGGCAAGGTGCTTTACTATGCAGGCTGCATGACTGCCCTGACTCCAGTCATCAGGAAGTCCATGGAGTCAATACTGACAAAGGCAGGAGTGGACTATGAACTGATGGACAAGGACGGAGGGCTCTGCTGCGGAAGGCCGATGATGATGGCAGGCCGCTTTGACCAGGCAAGGCAGATGGTGGAGAAGAACACGGAAATCATAATGAATTCCGGTGCGGACACCCTGCTTCTCACCTGTCCGATATGCTACAGGATATTCAAGGAGAAATATGACCTCAAAGGCATTGAAATCATACACCATACGCAGTATATCGACAGGCTCATCCGCTCCGGAATGCTTCGGGTGGACAAGGACACGACAAGGTATGTCTTCCATGACCCATGCGAACTCGGAAGAGGCTGCGGAGTCTACGAGGAGCCGCGTGAGGTGCTCTCCTGCGCAGGAGAACTCGTGGAGGCAACAAAAAACAGGAAGGAAAGCATCTGCTGCGGCGGAAGCCTCGGCAGCCTGAGCCTCGGATTTGACAAGCGCAAGTCCATGACTGAAAATGCCCTCGCCAATCTCATGGCCGGAGCGCCGGACATCATAGTGACGGCATGCCCGCTCTGCAGAAGCACATTCAACAGATATGCGGACAGGCCAGTGGAGGACATAGCGGAAATAATCGACAGGAAATGTGTAACCAGCGCTGCCGGTCCAGCCTCGCTGAATCCGGGCGGCAGCAACTAAAAACCTTATACCATGACATTCACACCGACCAAGTACAAACTTATGAACTGCGGAACAGGAAGGATTTTCGAGGATGAAGGATGGACCCTCGCCGATCCGCAGGGTGACGGTCCCGCCCTCGTACGGGCCGTCTATGAAAAGAAGGAATTCGGGCTGAGGAAAGATCTTGACGGTTTCTACAAATTCGCCGACTGGCTTCCCATAAAGAGGACACTCCTGCATTCCCACGCCCCTGTCACATACAGGAGCAAGGGACTGGCAGAACACCTCGGACTGGAAAATCTGTATATCACATTCTCCGGATATTTTCCGAAAATCGGGGCACAGATGGAGACATGCTCATTCAAGGAAACCGAGGCTTATTCAGTATGCGCAAGGCTGCCGGAAAACCATGACAGGATACTTGTGGTGGCATCGGCCGGGAACACGGCCAGGGCCTTTGCCAAGGTATGCTCCGACAACGGCATTCCGCTCCTGCTTTCAATTCCGGAGGACAACATCAGTGCCCTGTGGTTCCACAAGCCCCTGAATGACTGCGTCAAGATCATCGCCGCACCTTCTGGATGCGACTATTTCGATGCCATCGTGCTCGGCGACAAAGTGTGCGAATCACCGAAGTTCATGGCGGAAGGCGGGGCCAAGAACATCGCAAGGCGTGACGGGATGGGAACGACCCTCCTTTCAGCCGTAGAGGTAATCGGAAGGATTCCTGATGCCTATTTCCAGGCCATCGGCAGCGGAACCGGCACCATCGCCGTCTGGGAAAACAATCTCAGGCTCATAGAAGACGGACGCTTCGGCAAGCACAGGATGAGGCTCTACCCGTCACAGAACGCCCCGTTCACCATCATGTATGACTCCTGGAAGGCACACTCCCGCAAACTTGTCCATCTTTCTGCAGAAGATGCCAGGGCACAGGCTGCTGAAATCAAGGCCAAGGTGCTCTCCAACAGGAAGCCGCCTTATTCCCTTGCCGGCGGGCTGTTCGATGCCCTCAATGATGCCGGAGGCGACATCTTCAAGGTGACAAATGCCGAGATAGACATATGGAAAGAAAAATTCCTGAAGCTTGAAGGGATTGACATATATTCTGCAGCCTCAGTGGCAGTGGCGAGCCTTGCGAAGGCCGTGGAGTCAGGAGATGTAAGGAAGGACGAAGTCATCATGCTGAACATAACCGGAGGCGGAGAATCCCTCACCAAGGAACACCACGATGTCGTATATGCAAAGCCTGATCTCGTGATTGACACCTTCCTCCCTGCAGAAGAAATAATAAGACAGGTAGAAAAGCTTTTTTAATCCGAAAAGAACAACAAGGTTCCGGCCGTGGTCCGGAACCTGAGAAACAAAAACGGAAATGATACATCTGCCTTTACAGGTGACCGTCACCCCGGAGGACACGGCCGCCGTCAGCAAGATCGAAGAAGGCGCAAGGGAGGCCATTGAGCACATAGTCTCGACTCCAATCGAAGACCTCATCCCTGAAATGCTCAACAGCATAATACATTTCGGGATAAAGGTCCTGATTGCCCTGCTCATATATTTCGCCGGTGCATGGCTCATCAAGAAAATACGCGGGATGATTCACAGGATATTCGAAAGAAGGAAGACGGAAAAATCCATCGCGACCTTTGTCGAAAGCCTGACCAGCATATCACTGACCGTCATTCTAGTCATAATCACTGTGGGTACGCTCGGAGTCAACACTACCTCCCTTGCAGCCCTTCTGGCCGCAGGAGGTATGGCCATAGGCATGGCACTAAGCGGCACGATGCAGAATTTCGCCGGAGGAATCATGATCCTGGCTTTCAAGCCGTTCAAGACCGGTGACTACATTGACACTGAAAACGGCTATTCCGGCACAGTGTCAGAGGTCAACATCTTCAGTACAAAACTCACGACTACGGACAACAAGATCATAATCATACCCAACAGCACTCTGTCCAACGGCACGGTCAACAACTACTCGCTGAACACCATGCGCCGTGTGGAATGGCTTGTAGGCGTGGAATACGGCACTGAGTCCGAAAAGGTCAAGTCCGCACTCAGGGAGATAGTCACAGCCGACTCCCGTGTGCTCTATGCTGCCTCAGGGGCTCCAGCAGACCCCCTGATTGAAATTAATTCGCTTATGGACAGCGCAGTGCAATATGTAGTCCGTGTCTGGGTGAAGTCTTCAGACTATTGGGATGTCTTCTATGCCCTCAATGACCGCATCTACACCATCCTTCCGCAGAAAGGCATCAACTTCCCGTTCCCTCAGATGGATGTGCACCTTACCAGTCAGAACTGAAATTCCGAGCACAGTCAAGGGATCAAAAAATGGCGTGAACCGCATCCGGAGTCACGCCATTTTTTGCAATATTAATATTCATGAAAAGCTATTTCCAGCCTGGAAGCGTATTGTGCTCACGGAGCATCTCCTTCGAGACTATAGGATTGGCATAGATGCGGAGGAAGATGTCACGCAACTCTTCGCGGCAAAGCTCCTTTTCGACTGTGTCAAGCTGGTGCTCCATATAGTCCACGAACTTCTGGACTTCCTCACCTGTGTAGTACTCGTTGTATTTGTAGCTCTGATTGACTATGTCGTATGCAATATAATTGGTCTTCCACAGCTTGTATCCCTCGATGACACGGATGTCGACTGCATGGCGGATGAGCTGGTACCTGTCGTTCTTGTCACAGAGGGCGGCCACGGCTATCTCCTCCGGAGTCAGAGGCTTTCCTATGTTCAGATGGATATTGCCCTTCTGCTGCTTGATGCCCGTGAGGATGCTGTTCAGGTCCTCCATCGGTCCCTTGACATATTTCTGCCTCCTGGAGATGAGCAGTTCGCGGGCCTTCAGCACATCGCAAGGCTCCAGCTCGTATGAAATGCTCATAGGGATGATGTTGAGTTCCTCGAAGTTTTTCCTGAAATCGGAAGAGCCGCTCATGTCAAGCATCTTGAGAAGCCCCTGTTCGGTCATGTCAAGCCCGTCCTTGGTGCGTCCCTGACGCTGTGCGAGCCAGATGGAGCTTTCCTGCGAAGTGATGTTGAGCCTTATGTACTTGGACAGCAGCTGCGATGAAAGGTAAAGCTCCCGTGCGGAAATGCCCCTGACCACCTTGATCATCCTGTTGGAACGGATGAGATATTCTATGAACTGGTTGGAGATCAGATTGTCGCCCACGGCAATCTCCGTCATCGGGATATTGTTCCTGTAGAGTACAAGCTGGGTGATGGCTGGGTCAAGAATGATGTCCCTATGGTTCGACAGGGCAAGGAACTTTCCCTTTTCCTTCTTTATGTTGGACACACCGTCATATGAGAAGTTTCGTGCGGTATTGGCCAGCACCCATTCAATGACCTTGGACATGACCATCACCTGGAAGTCATCAATGCTCCTGACGCTCTTGAGCAGATTCTTCAGGAAGTCTGGCGACTCTTCCGGGAAGAAATATTGCGAAACTTCAGCCACGACAGGATTCTCAGCCACTTTCCCCAACGCTTCAACCGCCTCTTCATCAGTATAGGGGCTGATACTTTCAAATTCAGACAAATTTATCATGATCTTGTCAAATCAAATGCAAACAGTTCAATAAAAATTCATGAAACCGTTTCAGTTCATATCAGAATAAAATCTCAACAGTTCCAATAATTACAAAATCATTACAAAGTTAGCCAATTTTATGAATTTGTCAACGGCAGATTCCATATAATAATGCTCACCTCTGCTCCCGGAACAGGAGGGAACTGTCACCGTAGCTGAGGAAGCGGAAATCATGGGAAAGCGCATAATCATATATTTCCTTCCAGTTGCCGCCTACAAAGGCAGAAATCAGAAGCAGAAGGGTACTCTGCGGCTGATGAAAATTGGTGACAAGCACATCCACCGCACGGAAACGGAATCCCGGGACTATGATGATCCGCGTGCCGAGCTTAAGTGAATCCAGAGAATTGCTCTTCAGATATCTGACAAGGGCATCGACGGCCTCTTCAAAACTGTATCCGTATTCCCGCTCATACGGCATCCACTGGGAGATGTCCGACGGCTGCCCGTCTTCAATGCATTTGACACCTGCATAATAGATGGATTCAAGGGTCCTGACCGAAGTGGTTCCGACCGCAATCACTTTCCTGTCCCTGTGGCGGAGCTTTTCCAGAAGCCCTATGCTGACGGAAAACGGCTCCCTGTGCATGGTATGCCCGGAAATCTCCGCACTCTTCACCGGAAGGAAAGTACCCGCACCCACATGGAGGCAGACGGTTTCCATGCCGATTCCCTTTGCCCTTATGCCGTCCAGCACCTCTTCCGTAAAATGAAGCCCGGCAGTAGGGGCTGCCACGGAGCCTCTGTATTTTGCATACAGTGTCTGGTACCTCTCGCTGTCAATGCTCTCGGAGTCCCTGTTGAGATAGGGCGGAATAGGGATGGTGCCGCATATTTCAAGCACCCGGGAAAACGGCGAACCGTCCTGCCATGTAAACTCTATGACGGATGTTTCCCCGTCCCGTTCGATCATTTCCGCCTCCAGACCGAGAGCCGCCACCTGCTGTGACATTTCCGGGTTGCACAGGGTCAGGCGCCCGGATTTCCAGCGTTTGACATTGCCGACGATACATTTCCATCTGCAGCAGGATGTTTCGGAAAATATAAGGTTATACTCAGCCGGAGCAGAAGGCTCCAGACAGAAGATTTCAATATGGGCACCTGTCGGTTTCATGAAATGCAGCCTCGCCGGCACCACCTTGGTGTCGTTAAAGACCATCAGGGAGTCTGCCGGCAGCAGGTCAGGAATATGCCTGAAAACAGATTCATCGATTTTTCCGGCCTTATATATCAAAAGTTTCGAGGCATCCCGACGCTCCAGCGGATATTTTGCAATACGCCCGTCAGGCAATGCATAGTCATAGTCAGATATTCTTATTTCCGGTATCATAATTTTCCTATTCTAATTCCGCCGCGAAATTACGAAACAGTTTCAAATTTTGAAAAATTACCTTGGCAAATACAAATGTCAATTAATGCATCCGATTAACAAAAATGAATTACAATCAATCAGCAACACGATTCATAAAAGTAAATTTTATCCGCATCTCCAGAGCAATTTTCCTTATATTCACATTTGTTTGATTTTGTATAATAATATTTTCTTATCGAAATTATTACTTACTTACAAATACATTATAATCAGCAAAATATCTATAATAATCTTATCTTGTTATTTATGTATTTGCAGTAAATTCCATGTCTTCCCTATCTCAGGATATATGTATAATGGATTTAAGTATAAATCATATTATTTTCAATCAATATATTATAATATAGAATCTAAATCAGCTCGTCAATATTTTACATTTGCTCCAGAGTTAAAATTCCAAATGTAATCCAAAATAATTTGCAAAAGTTAACAAATAATTGACTACATTTGTAACGCAAATGATTGACAAAAATGAATGACAGGTTACAGCAGTTTCTGACTGCAGAAAACATCAACCAGGCCCAGTTTGCTGACAGCATCGGTGTGGCCAGGGCAAGCGTGTCACATA
Source organism: uncultured Bacteroidales bacterium (assembly GCA_944323825.1). Lineage (GTDB taxonomy): Bacteria > Bacteroidota > Bacteroidia > Bacteroidales > UBA932 > Cryptobacteroides. Next base: position 18,714 of record CALUTY010000009.1, on the reverse strand, counting down.
TTCTGGCCGGAAGGAACAAGCCTGGTTACGACTTTATCCAGAATATGCTGAAACGCTACCCTGACCTGAATGTGGAATGGCTGCTTACAGGACAGGGAAAGATGTACAAGTCAAGGACAAAGGAGCAGAAAGCCTCCTCTCCGGCACAGACCTATCCGGTCAACTTGTTTGATGATTACCGTGACTTCGACGAGCCTGAGCGTGAATTCCAGGAACCGGCAGCACCGTCCGGCTCCCCAGCCACGGAGAGCATAACACTCCAGGAGCGCAATATTTCCGGGCAGGAACACGCTTCACATCCGGATATCGCAGCCACAGGAAGCAATGCAACCATATACGATAGGGCTGAAACCGCTGTAAGACAGCGTAAAGCGGTCAAGATTGTCATATTCTATGACGACAACACATTCCAGGAATTCTGAACTGCCCGGACTGATGTGCTTATGAAATGAAGATTCCGCGACAAATTTGCCGGGAATGGAGTATATTTGCGGAAATTTTTGCGGGTACAGCCGCAATGCAAACCATCGGAAAAATGTATAAGCACATCATCAGGCCCATCCTGTTCAGTTTCAATGCAGAGACTGCCCACAGTCTGACTTTCTCAATGCTCACCGTCCTGAGGAACATTCCCTTTGCAAGAAATGTCATCAGGGCAATGTTCCGGACAGACTGCAGCAGCCTGTCAAAAGAAGTCTTCGGACTGAAGTTCAAGAGCCCGGTCGGCCTTGCAGGCGGACTCGACAAGAACGGCGACCATTACAACGAGCTTGCCGACTTCGGCTTCGGCTTCATTGAAATCGGCTCCCTTACCCCCGAACCCCAGGACGGGAATCCCAAGCCGAGGCTTTTCCGTGTCATCCGTGACAGGGCCATCATCAACAGGATGGGTATCAACAACAAGGGTGTGCAGCATGCCATAGCCAACCTGAAAAAGCGCAGGCCGGAAACGATAATCGCCGCCAACATTTCAAAGAATGCCAAGTGCAGCAATGAAGATGCCGGAAAGGATTATGAAAAGGCTTTCACGGCAATGTACGACCATGTGGACATGTTCGTCGTGAATGTCTCCTGTCCTAATGTGACCGGACTCACGAACCTTCAGGATGTCACCTTCCTCTCAGGCATCACAGACAGACTGCTGGAAGAAAGGGCAAGACGGAAGGAATACCGCCCGATTCTCATAAAGCTCTCCCCTGACATAGAGTTTTCGCAGGTGGACAGCATCATTGACTATGCAATGAAGGCAGGAATCGACGGGGTCGTGGCAGGAAACACGACAAGAAGCCGCGAAGGACTTACCATAAGCCGGGAAGAAATAGAAAAGATAGGCAACGGAGGAATGTCCGGAGCCCCTCTCTACAAGAAGAACCTCGCCCTTGTAAGGCATATCAGCGAAAAGACCGCAGGCAAGATGCCCATTGTCGGCGTGGGCGGGATCATGTCTCCTGAACAGGCGGCAGAAATGCTTGATGCCGGGGCCTCCCTCATTGAGATATGCAGCGGCTTCATATACGAAGGGCCGGGACTGGTAAAGCGCATCAACAGGCATCTGGCAGGCAGGACCTGCACAGACCGAGACAGAATCTGAAACAATATTACTGACCATGACACAGGCTTCAATATGTACGATAGGCGACGAGATACTGATAGGTCAGATCGTCGACACCAATTCGTCAAAGATATCAGCGGCACTGAACAGCATTGGCATCAGGGTGACGAGAATGCTTTCAATAGGAGATGACCGCGAAGCAATACTGCAAAATCTCAGAAACGAGCTGAGGCAAAATGAAATCGTGATAGTCACCGGCGGACTCGGGCCGACAAAGGACGACATCACGAAGGCCGCCCTTGCGGAACTCTCCGGCAGCACCGGCTACATTGAAAACGCCGTCCAGCTGGAAATAATCAGGAAGATACTGCAGGCACGCGGTCTGGACATGCTTGACATCAACCGGCAGCAGGCCCTTGTACCTGACAGCTGCGAAGTGATTCCCAACAGGCTCGGCACCGCCCCGATAATGGTGTTCCGGTTCAGTGCAGAGCGTTTCGGACACATGTGCACATTGTATTCGCTTCCCGGAGTGCCGTTCGAGGCCATCGGAGCCCTTAATGATGTGCTTGCAGACATCCGCAGCCACTTCCAGACCGAAGAAATATACCACAGGACAATCATGACATACGGCATGGCAGAATCTGCCCTTGCCAAGAAAATCGAAGCCTGGGAGACTTCCCTGCCGCCTGAAATGCACCTGGCATATCTGCCGGATCCGGTCATGGGCGTGCGCCTGAGGCTGTCAATCTACGGAGGTACACATGAGGCGGATGAGGAGAAAGTCGAAAGGCAGCTCGCCGGCCTGAGGAAGCTCCTCGGGGACATCATCTATTCTGAACAGGACGACACACTCCAGAACACGGTGGGCAGGCTTCTGAAGAAAGGAGGAAAGACACTCAGTGCAGCCGAATCCTGCACAGGAGGAATGATATCATCCCTCATTACATCTGTCCCGGGTGCATCTGAATACTACCTCGGATCCGTCACCTCATACGCAGTAAGCGTCAAGGAAAATGTGCTCGGAGTCCCTTCCGGAATCATAGAAAAATACGGTGTCGTCAGCAGCGAGTGCGTCGCCGCAATGGCCGAAGGAGTACGCCGTCTTACCGGAAGCGACTATGCCGTGGCAACTTCCGGAATAGCCGGTCCCGGTGACGGAGCCGACGGAAATCCTGCCGGTCTCGTATGGATTGGTGCCAGCTCCAAGAGTCGCACTTTGACCTGCAGCAGGCTCTTCAAAAACGACCGTATCCGGAATATGGAGCGTTTTGCAGCTTCAGCTTTGGATTTTCTCCGCAAGATGATTGAATCAGATTTAAATAATTAAAACATAATATTTTTAACATTATTGTTTGTTAACAAAACAAAAATGTTATATTTAGATTTGTCAACTATAAGGAGAGCCTATTTTGTAGGTAAGTAATTAAAAATCAATGTAATCTGTAAACTGATACGGATTTGTCGCATAAACGCAAGAATTGCCCCCTTCCAAAGGGGATAAAGAGAAAAAATACCAGATTTCACCATGCGATCCATTGCTGAAAAAGGAACCGGAAGCAGAGTTTCCGGCATAATCAACGCAGTGCTTTCATCCTCTACTTTCGGCTTTGCCCCATTCTTCAGCGTATCACTGATGGCCGCAGGACTGTCGGCGGCTGAAGTACTCACCTACCGCTGGGGAACTGCAACGGCAGCCCTCGCCTTGTTCGCATTGATCATGCGCCGTCCGCTTTCCGTTACAGGGAAACAGTTCGGAAAGATATTTCTTCTGAGCATTTTCAGGGCAGGGACTTCGGCATCTCTGCTGGTGGCCTATTCCAACATTGCCAGCGGAGCGGCATCGGTGATACACTTCATGTATCCCGTGGCTGTGGCCATAGGCATGATGCTCTTCACAAAAGAAAGGAAATCCCCAGTCGTTATGACAGCAATAGCGATATCCATCATCGGAGCCTGTCTGCTTGCCGGCGGTGATTCCGTGTCCATAGAAGGCGGAAATACAGCAGCAGGAATCATTTTTGCCGTGATATCCGTATTCTGCTATTCCGGCTATATGATACTGATGAAGACCACAGGTGCGGACAAGATAGAACCTACGGCTCTTACATGCCTTGTGATGGGACTCGGAGCCCTGTTTTTCTTCATTGCAGCCCAGTTCACATCCGGAATGCATCTGGTGAGGGATCCGGAGCTTTGGCTCTACATACTTGGATTAGGAATTGTGGCGACTACCATATCCAACTTCACCCTCGTGAAAGCAATAGGACAGATAGGACCGACTCTTACATCGGTATTCGGGGCCTTGGAACCGCTTACCGCCGTCGTTATGGGTGCAGTCTTCTTCTCGGAAAAACTTACATTGCGCAGTGTCACCGGAATCATTCTCATCCTTGTCACCGTGACAATCGTGGTGATGCATCAGAAAAGGCAGGACTGAGAGCCGGCCTTTGCCTGGACCTCGTCCATGACGCGGAGAAAATTCCCGCCGGCAACCTTGGCAATGTCCTGTTCCGAATATCCCCTTGCCCGCATTTCATCAAAGACAAGCGGCATCATTGAAATATCGTCAAGACCGTCCGGAGTCACTTCTATACCGTCAAAATCGGAGCCTATGCCCACATGGTCAATGCCTGCGACCTCCACCGCATGGTCTATATGGTCCACTATACGCCTGTAGGAAGGGCGAGGAAGTGACATCAGCTCGTCCTGTATGCCGTACCATGCAAGACGCTTCTGCAGATCGGAAGGGTCTTCGATAAAGGCTTTTTCCACGGGCTCCCCTTTCTCTTCAATGCCGGAACTGCGCAGAACTTCCGCAAATCTGTCATCAAGGAATACAGGATAGAAATTTATCTGGATCACCCCTCCGTTTGAGGCAAGGGCACGGAGCATCCCGTCCGTCATGTTCCTCGGATGTGATGCAAGGGCACGGCAGCATGAATGCGTAGCAACCACAGGTACCTCCGAGCAGCTTATGACATCATAAAAAGTCTCATCAGAAGCATGAGAAACATCTATCAGCATCCCGAGCCTGTTCATTTCAGCTATCACCTGCCTGCCGAAAGGGCTCAGGCCATGCCAGGTCTTTTCTTTGGATGCACTGGAGTCACATATTGCATTGTCAGCCGAATGTACCAGGGTCATATACCTGACTCCTGCCCTGAAAAACTGGCGGAGCATGGACAGCGAATGTTGAACAGGGCTCCCGTTTTCAAGTCCCAGAAACACCGAAAGAAGCCCCTTTTCCTGATTCTCAAATGCCTGGGAAGATGTCAAGGCAAGAGCCGCACTGTCCCGGTTTTCATCCAGGGCATCATACACGCCTGCAAGCAGTTCAAAAGCCTTTGAAGTAGCCTGTTCAGGAGCAAGTGAAGCCGGGGTGTACAAGGCGAAAAATGCACCGTCCACTCCCCCTCTGCGCATTTTCGGAAAATCCACATGCCCCCTGGCATTTTCAATGCCGACATCTCTCAGCCTGAGTATCTGCGAAGGAGTGTCGCAATGGGAATCAAGGACAAACATGGCAGCTTCATTTTTCGGGATTTCCGGGTCTTGTCATCGAAGAAGATACTATCCTCTTGATCTCCACTGCAGGGGTTCCGTTGAAAATAAGATGCGCCCCTGCGCTCAAATCCACCTTAAGTTTGTCAGTGGCATCCACAATGCATTTGGACGGCCCGGTAATCGCCAATGAAGCAGCTGCTGTCTCCAAGGCATCAGCATTCACAAAACTCTTCCCCGTACCTTTCAGCAGGAGCATGTCTGATGAGCCTTTCATCACCACCTCAGATGATGATTCGGAATAGACACGGCACAACTCTGAAGTTCCGTCTGTCTTCGCAGATGCAGTCCCCCCAACATTAAGCATCAGGCTGTCAGCACTATATTTCAGATTCAGGGCAGAGGCCCCGTATGTGCTTGCATATATGGCATCCGCATCAGCCGTCAGATTGGCAGAAGCCGTCTTCGTCATGCTGACGAAAAGTTTCCTGCCCTTGAACTCAAGATTGCTTATCATCGATGCACCGTCCATGACAACAGCCACGGAATCATCGGAAAACAGCGGCAGTTCATTGTCAAGCACCGCATTTCCGTGCAGGAAAAGCGTATCGAGATATTTCACCGATACTTCGGCCTCAAGCACAGGCACTATCGCATTCTTGCCCTTGAAAGTCTTCTTCAGCTCAGGCGTGAACGCCTTCTCATCGACATCAAGATACAATGTATTGTTCTTGATATATGAAGTGACATACGATGCAATAAGTTCGTCAACGGAAATCTTCACCCTGCATGTGTCGCCTCTGACCACACTGACATCGAACCTGTTGCTGACATCAATCTTCCTGTATCCGGAATAGTCATGTGTCATTGTCACCGTCCTCTGTGCAAAGGCATTTACGGCTGCAATGCACAACAGCGACAGGATTACGGTCAAATATCTTTTCATAATGTCCAAAACAGTTTTATCGTTCCATGAAATCATTCCCCGACCCGGGCAAAGCGCCTCTGCCGTACGGCCTCGAACAGCATCACGGAAGCCGCAGAAGACACATTCAGAGAGGAAATCTCCCCTGCCATCGGTATTGCCACCCTGTCGTCACTGAGTTCAAGCATTGTCCTGGAAATGCCTTTGCCTTCGGAGCCCATCACAATTGCCACCGGACCGGTCATGTCGGCATCATATATCAGCCTGTCAACCTTCTCGGTCGCAGCCACAAGCCGGAATCCGTTCTGTTTCAGATAATAGGCTGCATAGCGAAGATTAGGCACCCTGCATACGTCAAGCCTCATCAAAGCTCCTGCTGAAGTCTTCACGGCATCGGCATTCAGGGCGGCACCGCCCTTTGCCGGAAGAATGACCCCGCTGCCTCCTGCACATTCAAGTGTCCTGGCTATCGCACCGAGGTTCCGCACATCGCTCACGCCGTCAAGAATGATGAACATCGGGGAATCCTGCTGTGCCAGAGCATTGTTCACAAGCTCTTCAAGAGAAACAGGCTCCAGCTGGGCTATGGATGCCACCACCCCCTGATGCGCCCCCTTGGCAAGCCTGTTCAGCTTCTCCGCCGGCACGAACTGGTACGGAATCCCCTTTTCGGAAAGGGCATCCAGAATCTCCTTGAGCTGCGGCCCTTCAAGCCCCTGCTTCAGGAACACCTTTTCCACATTTCTCCCGGCCTTCACCGCCTCCAGCACAGGATGCACCCCATAAAGATATTGTTTTCCTTTTTCCTCTTCCATAATTTTATTTTATTCAAGTTTCACTGGCCTTCCAGAGTGCTGCCCACTGTCATCCACTCCTCGGTCTTTGCATCAAGATCCCGCTTCTGTTCAAGATATTCCCTTGTCAGCTCCATCACATCATCCTCCGGTCCGGGAGCGGCCAGCTTTGCCTCAATGCCCTTCATCTTCTCCTCAATCTCGGCTATGGCCTTTTCGAGAAAGGCGACCCTGTTCCTCAGACGCCTCTCCTCCTTGGAGACGAATTTCTTCGCCTGATACTCCTGCTGCGAGGCCGTCTTCTTCTCCACAATCTCCGCCGGCTTCTGCTCCTGTGCCTTGTAATGCCTTTCCAGCTCGTTCAGGCTCTCTATCTTCCTCTTTTCAAGGAATTCGGAAATGGTTCCGAGATGCTCCTTCACCTTTCCGTCCCTGAACTCATACAGCTTGTCCACCAGCCCGTCAAGGAAGTCCCTGTCGTGCGAGACAATTATCAGCGTCCCGTCATAGGCCTTCAGAGCCTGCTTCAGTATGTCCTTGGACCTGATGTCCATGTGGTTGGTCGGCTCGTCGAGCGCAAGAAGGTTGTATGGCTTCAATATCAGCTTTGCCATCGCCAGCCTCGCCCTCTCCCCTCCGCTCAGCACGGCCACCTTCTTGTCTATGTCTTCCCCCTTGAAAAGGAAAGCCGCAAGGATGTCCCTGAGCTTTGTGCGGATATCTCCCACTGCAATCCTGTCCAGAGTGCCGTACACCGTGTCATTCTTGTCCAGGATGTCCTCCTGGTTCTGGGCATAGTACCCTATGTTCACATTATATCCTGTGGCGGCGGTTCCGGACATAGGTTCAAGCTCCCCCATTATCACCCTCATCAGGGTGGTCTTTCCTTCCCCGTTCCTGCCCACAAGGGCCACCTTTTCCCCTCTCCTCACTTCAATTCCGGCATGGGAGAACACCACTTTCGGGCCATAGCCCACAGTAAGGCCGGAAGCCTTGAAGACCACCTCCCCGGAACGCGGTGCCGGAGGGAATTTCACTGCAAGTGCAGATTTGTCTTCCATGTCCACCTCAATCCTCTCCAGTTTCTCCAGCTGCTTTATGCGGGACTGGACCTGGTTGGACTTGGTCGGCTTGTAGCGGAAGCGCTCGATGAACTCCTCCGTCTTCTCTATCATCCTCTGCTGGTTCTCATACGCAGCCTGCTGCTGCGCTATCCTTTCCCTGCGCAGCTCCAGATATTTGCTGTAAGGCACCTTATAGTCATGGATGCGCCCGAGCATTATCTCCACAGTCCTGTTGGTCACATTGTCCAGGAATTTCCTGTCATGTGAAATCAGCACCAATGAGCCCCTGTAGTCCTTCAGATAGCCTTCAAACCATTCTATTGACTCTATGTCGAGATGGTTGGTAGGCTCGTCCAGAAGCAGGACATCCGGCTTGGAAAGGAGTATCTTTGCCAGTTCGATACGCATGTTCCAGCCCTGGCTGAAAGTCTCCGTAGCCCTGTCCAGTTCCTCATACTTGAAGCCGAGCCCGAGCAGGGTCTTCTCAGCCTGCACCCTCGGCGACTCCGCCTGGTTGTATGCAAGGGCATCATTTATCTCATTCATCCTGATGATGAGATCCTGATACTCCTTGGATTCATAATCCTCTCTGGACGCAAGTTCCGTTGTTACCCTTTCCAGCTCGCTTTCAAGGGAAAGCATGTCCGCAAAGGCCGTCATCGTCTCATCTATGACGCTCTTGCCCTTGTGATGCTCCATTATCTGCGGAAGGTACCCGATCTTCAGCCCCGGAGGGACGGCTATCTTGCCGGAAGTCGGATGCTGCAGCCCGCAGATCAGCTTGAGAATGGTGGATTTGCCGGCCCCGTTCTTTCCCACAAGACCGATCTTGTCATTCTCGCTTATATGGAAATTGATGTCGTTCAGCAGGGTGAATCCCCCATAGGCGACAGTCAGATTGTTGATCGAAATCATTTCTCCTCAGTATTCCTCTGTCCGGAAGACTCCTTCAGCTGCTTCTGTTCATCGGGCTTGTCCGGCCCGCCGTCCCCCTCATTGATTCCCTCCTTGAAGCTCTTGATTCCCTTTCCGAGCCCTTTCATAAGCTCCGGAATCTTCCTTCCGCCGACAAAAAGAAGAATGATGAGGGCGATGATCACTATCTCGCTCCAGCCGATGCCCCCGAGAAAAAGGGGCAATATCATGAGTCCAGACATAATTCCAGCCTTTTAATGGTTATCAACCGGTAAAAATTGATAAATATAATAAAAATAAATGATTATGCACCAAATGTCCCCAACCTGCCATTCCGGGTGCAGTCAAGGGACCGTATGTCACTCCATGTTCTTCTCTATCACTGAAGCCAGGGATTCCGGACATCTGACAGGATGCCTTGTCACCGAGTCAATGAAGCCCAGGACAACCGTTCCCGTACACAGCAGCACATTGTCCTGATTGTATATCTCGCTGTTCACCACCAGCTTTGCCATAGGCACCTTCTCAATCATCGACACGATTCTCACCCTGTCCCCCATCTTCGCCGGTGTCTTGTAGTGACACTCCACCGACACTACCGGAAGCATCACTCCTGCCGCCTCGATCACCTCTATCGGCAGACCGGCCTTCTGCATCATGTCCGACCGTCCGCATTCGAAATATCTCACATAATTCGAATGATGGACTATGCCCATCTGGTCAGTCTCATAGTACCTGACATCCAGTTCAAGTTCAGATCTCATCATGACAACATCTATTTCAATGCCTTGATTGCAGCCTTCAGACTTTCTATCTTGGAGAGCGAATCAGCCTCCTTCTTGCGTTCCACTGCGACCACCTGCTCAGGTGCATTGGCCACGAACCTTTCATTGGAGAGTTTCTTGCGCACAGTTGCAAGGAACTTCTCCTGATAGTCCAGGGCTGCCTCCAGCTTTGCAAGCTCCTCAGCCGTATCCACAAGCCCGGTTAGCGGCACGAACATTTCTATGGTCCTGACCATGAATGAAACTCCTGCCGTATCTCCGAAGGACTCAACCTTCTCCACGGATGATATGTTGGCAAGCTTCGTCACCACAGGCAGCACATCCTGAGGGAAATCCCCCTTGAACTTCAGTTCAAGTGCATCTTTAGGTGAAAGTCCCTTCTGCTGTCTGATGCTGCGGATTGAAACCACGGCCTCGCAGGCAAGCTCAAACTCTGAAATGAACTTTTCATCGAAATCTCCGGCAACAGGCATCCTCTGGAGCATGATGGTCTCCCCTTCCTTTCTCTGCTCCATGTTCTGCCAGAGCTCCTCAGTGATGAAAGGCATGAATGGATGTATCATCTTCAGCAGGGAATCGAAGAACCCGACGGTGGCCTTATAGCTCTCCGCATCGATTCCTGCCCCGTAGGCCGGCTTCACAAGTTCCAGATACCATGAGCAGAAGTCATCCCAGAACAGTTTGTATATGCACATCAGGGCATCTGAAATCCTGAATTTGGAATAGTGATCCTCGACTGTGGCAAGCACCGAATCGAGCTTGTTCCTGAACCACTTCACAGCCACCGCCGCAGCCTCAGGCTGCTTTGCAGCCCCGTCAACGGTCCATCCGCGGACAAGCCTGTATGCGTTCCATATCTTGTTGCAGAAATTCCTTCCCTGCTCCACCTGCGACTCGTCAAAGAGGATGTCGTTTCCTGCCGATGTGCACAGGAGCATTCCCAGGCGCACCCCGTCGGCCCCGTACTTGGCTATGAGCTCAAGCGGGTCCGGTGAGTTTCCGAGGGTCTTGGACATCTTCCTGCCCAGCTTGTCCCTCACGATGCCCGTAAGATATACATTATGGAACGGCACGTCGTTCATGAACTCATTCCCGGCCATTATCATCCTTGCCACCCAGAAAAAGAGGATGTCCGGCCCTGTCACAAGGTCGTTGGTAGGATAATAGTATGCAAGATCCCTGTTCGGATCTGCCTCCGGATGGCCGGCCTTGTGCGTGTCGAACACCGAAATCGGCCAGAGCCATGATGAGAACCATGTGTCAAGCACATCATCGTCCTGTCTTAGGCTGTCTGCCGTGACTGCCGGATCGAGCTTCCTCGCCTCCTCAAGCGCTTCTTCAGGTGAAGCGGCCACAACATATTTTCCGTCAGGCAGATAATAGGCAGGAATCCTCTGACCCCACCACAGTTGGCGGGAGATGCACCAGTCACGCACATTCTCCATCCAGTGCCTGTATGTGTTCCTGTATTTGTCTGGAATGAGCTTCACCTTGCCGCTCTCCACGGACTCCAGGGCATCCTTTGCAAGGGCATCCATCTTCAGGAACCACTGCATCGAAAGCCTCGGCTCTATGACGGCATTCGTCCTTTCCGAATATCCGACAGGCGAAGTATAGTCCTCCGTCTTTTCAAGATTCCCGGCCTCCTCCAACATCTTCTCAATCTTCTTCCTCGCCTCGAAACGATCCTCTCCCACAAGGATCTGCGCCTTTTCATTCAGACGGCCGTGGTCGTCGATTATGTCAATCACAGGAAGGTTGTGCCTGAGGCCTATCTCATAGTCATTCACATCATGGGCCGGTGTCACTTTCAGGCAGCCGGTGCCGAAGCCCATCTCCACATAGGAATCCTCTATGACAGGAATCTCCTTATCAATCAGCGGAATGAGTACCTTCTTTCCTTTCAGCCAGTGATATCTTTCGTCTTCAGGATTGATGCAGACTGCGGCATCGGCCATGATTGTTTCCGGCCTTGTCGTGGCTATTATTATATATTTGTCGGTAGGGTTGCCTTTCCCGTCCGAGATGAAATATCTCAGATGATAGAATTTGCTGACCGTGTCCCTGTGGATCACCTCCTCGTCGCTGACGGCGGTATGCCCCACCGGGTCCCAGTTCACCATCCTGATGCCCCTGTAGATATACCCTTTCTTATAGAAATACACGAATGTGTTTATCACGGCCTCGCTGAGGTCCGGATCCATAGTGAACTTTGTCCTGTCCCAGTCGCATGAGGCTCCGAGCTTGCGGAGCTGGTTCAGGATGATGCCGCCGTGCTTCTCTTTCCATTCCCAGGCATATTTGAGGAACTCCTCGCGGGTCAGATCCTCCTTGTTTATGCCCTCGGCCTTCAGCTTGGCCACCACCTTGCTTTCCGTCGCGATGGAAGCATGGTCAGTGCCGGGCACCCAGCAGGCATTCTTCCCGTCCATCCTCGCCTTCCTCACCAGCACATCATTCAGGGTATTGTTCAGCACATGCCCCATGTGCAGGATGCCCGTCACGTTTGGCGGCGGGATCACTATCGTATAAGGCTCTCTCTCATCTGGTTCCGAATGAAAAAACTTGTTTTTCAGCCACCAGGCATACCACTTGTCCTCCGTCTCGGCAGGATTGTACTTAGCAGGAAGTTCCATAAATATTCAAAAAACAATGATAAGCTGCCGCAAAGCGCGGCATTATTCCCATAAATTCACATGAAAAATGCACGGCATCACGCATTCCGCCGCGCAATATCGTGCAAATGTACAGATTTTTTCGCTATTTCCGACACCGGCTGCCGTCATCCTTGAAGAAATTCACATTTTGACAATATGAATATATTTCGTATCTTGCAAGGTTGAATGCGACAAGACGCATTCTTGAACAGAAAAAACATAAGAATCATGGATAACAACGAAAAGAAGCTGAGCCTTGAGCTCAAACCGGAAATCGCCAAGGGCACATATTCCAATCTCGCAATCATCACCCACTCCCACAGCGAGTTCATAATCGACTTTGCGTCAATGCTCCCTGGCCTTCCTAAGCCTGAGGTCACCAACAGGATCATCATGTCCCCGGAACATGCCAAGAGGCTCTATCTCGCCCTCCAGGACAACATCAGCAAATACGAAAGCCAAAACGGTCCGATAAGCCTCGGAGAGCCGAAGGCAACATTCCCGATGGGCGGATTCGGCAACATGGGAGGCACAGGAGCCAAATCTTGACATGCAGCCTATGCAAAGCCAGACAGATCAGACATATCCGGTGACGGGTCAGGAAAACGGCCTGTCCGCCGGCAACAATCTTGAAAAGGCGCTGACCGGGATCAGGGCCTTTGCTTTTGATGTGGACGGGGTGCTGACGGACGGAGGCATATTCGCTGACCTTTCCGGAGAGCTGTACCGCACATTCGACTCCAAGGACGGGTTCGGGCTCAGGATGGCCTCGATGCACGGCTACCATCTGGGCATCATCACCGGCGGCCGCTCGGAAAGCATCCGGAAGAGATTCCAGACATGCGGAGTAAAGCCAGAAGATGTTTATCTCGGGTCGCGGGACAAGATGGAGGACTTCAGCGACTTCTGCAGCCGACACGGCCTCCGGCCGGAAGAAGTGCTCTACTGCGGAGATGACCTGCCTGATGCACCTGTAATGCAGGCCTGCGGCTGCGGAGCATGTCCGGCCGACGCTGTCCCGGAAGTCAGAGAAATAGCCGATTATGTTTCCCCGCATGCAGGCGGACACGGTTTCGCCCGCTTCATCATCGAAATGGTCATGAAGCTGCAGGGAACATGGCAATTGGATGTGAAGGAATACAAACGGAAATTCTGATGACAATGAAATTCTCTGACAAGAAAATAATACTCGGCAGCGGTTCCCCGAGAAGGCGGGAGCTTCTGCAAGGTCTTGACATTGATTTTGAAGTCGATACAGGCAATGACTTCAAGGAAGAGTACAGCCTCGACACTCCCCACAGGAAAATCCCCGAGCTACTCTCGCGGGGCAAGTCCCACGGCTTTCACAGACCTCTCACCGAAGACGAGATCCTGATAACCTCCGACACCCTTGTCCTTTGTGAAGATGAAGTCATGGGCAAGCCGCACAGCCGGGAGGAAGCTGCAAGAATGCTGAAACACCTTTCTGGAAAGAGCCACGAGGTCATCACCGCCGTGACCATCCGTGACCTGAAGCGTGAAATCACCTTCAGCGACACCGCCACCGTGCATTTCAAGCCGCTCACCGATGAGGAAATATCCTATTACATAGAGAAATACCGTCCATACGACAAGGCCGGTGCCTACGGCATCCAGGAATGGATCGGCTACATCGGCATCACCTCCATCGAAGGCTCCTTCTACACCATCATGGGGCTGCCTGTACACCGGGTGTACGAAGAACTGCAACGATTCTGCAGGTGACTCTCTCTCGAGCACCACAGGAACTACATCAGATGGTACATATTCTTCAGGGGAAACGCATCCTCTGCCGGGCCACGAATACAGTCCTTCACCAAATATTTCGTGCACCATTACCTCATTGCATGAGATGGGTAGACATAAAAAAAGAGGTTGTCGCCACTCACGTGGGGACCCCTCATACTAACCACATAATTAATAACACTAAAACTAATAACCAATAAGTCGAGGTGCCAAGCAGAATCGAACTGCTGTGCATGGTTTTGCAGACCATTGCCTAACCACTCGGCCATAGCACCTTATGTCAATTTTCAATCGCTTCGCTCAAGCGGACTGCAAAGATAGACATTTTTTCTTTAAATCCAAAACTTTTTTTGAATTTATTTGTCTCTCCCCTCAATCTCTCCTTTTGGCCGATACCATTATTTCAAAACACGACAGAAATAATAGCAACATCCGTGCCAAAAAAATATTTTCAGATAAAATTTATGATTATCCGCAAATAAATATCACTTTGTGCCGTTCCGAAGGGGACGGAGATTACTTGACTATGCCCGGAATGGATCATTCCACATAAAGGAGAAGTCCTTTGAGGTATTCCCCTTCCGGGTGATAGATGTTGACAGGATGGTCGGCAGGCTGGTTCAGGCGGTCGAGGATGCGTACACTGCGTCTGGTCCGGGCTGCCGCCGAAAATACGGTGAGGGCGAAAGTTTCCCTGTCCACCACCTGTGAGCAGCTGTAAGTGAACACCAGGCCGCCGGATGCGACACGTGATATGGCTGCGGCATTGAGCCTCTGATATGCCCTCAGGGCATTGTTAAGGGCCCCCCTATGCTTGGCAAAGGCCGGAGGGTCCACTATCATCATGTCGTATTTTCCCTCAGGGACACCTTTGAGCATGTCAATGGCATCGCAGCAGAAACCTGTGTGCATTGAAGGGTCAAATCCGTTCAGGGCCACATTCCTGTCCACAAGATCCATAGCCCTTCTCGAACTGTCCACGGAATCCACATGCACAGCGCCTCCGGCCAGTGCATAGACAGAAAATCCTCCGGTATAGCAGAAGAGATTCAGCACATTACGCCCTGCGGCATAGCGCTCCACAAGGCTGCGGTTTTCCCGCTGGTCAAGGAAAAAGCCGGTCTTCTGGCCCTCGGTCCAGTTGACTATGAACTTATGACCGTTTTCCGTCACGACCTGGTCATCGTCAGAAAACCCGTCTTTTTTATATATGTATCCGTCCACGAGGTCAAGACCAGCCTTGAACGGGGCGGTGCCGGAACTCTTGTCATAGACAGCCTCCAGTGAATCGCCATAGACAGCCTTCAGAGCTTCGGTTATCTGATGCCGCGCCCTGAACATGCCGACAGAATGGGCCTGAAGCACGCACACTCCGTCATACCAGTCGATTATCAGACCGGGAAGGCCGTCCCCTTCCCCATGCACGAGCCGATAGCAGTTCGTAGAAGCCCCGGCCTTATGAAGACCGAGGGCTACACGTTCCTGCAATGCTCTGGAAATCATATTTTTCCAGAAGTCCGGATGCAGAATGTCCGAATCGAAGCTCAATATCCTGACTGCAATGGAACCTATCTGGTAATGCCCGGATGCGAGGAAAGTCCCGTCAGAGGCATAAACGCCGACGATGTCACCTTCGGCGGGTTCTCCCTGGACCTGTGCGATGGCACCGGAGAACACCCAGGGATGAAAACGCTTCAGGGACTCTTCCCTGCCCCTCTTAAGTATCACCTTTATCATATAAGACTGTCAAATTAAATCATTCACCACGCACGACGCCGGCAACAGGCTCTGAACGCATCAGCTTGAGATACATTTCCCTGCACACCCAGGCATCAGTGGCCGCATATCTTATCTGCGGCTCTGACAGTGTATCGGCTTCCCAGTTGGAAAGCTGCTGTGCCTTTGAAATACGGAATCCGAGGATTATCGCAGTCATCTTCTTCACGCTCCTGTCCCTTATCCCGTAATCCCCCACTATCTTCTGGAGATCCACAAAAGCCCTCGGAGTAAATTCCTGATACCTCTGGAGTCCCCTGATGTCATCAGTAACGGCCGCCCCCACCTTTATGACCTTCGCATTTGAAAGCAGATTGCAGAGACGGCGGTGCATCCCGATCACATTTATGCGGAAAAGGTATGCCCGGTCCGGTCCGGAAAGCTGCAGCAATGCCACCCCGTACCTTGGCTGCGAAGCCGAAAAGCACGGCCGCGTCTCAGTGTCGAAACCTATCACCTTCTGGCTTCTGAGATATTTGACGGCATTATTGAACTCCGAGCCAACGGAATCTATCACATGGATCCGGCCGGGAAATCCGGCCTGGTCCATGCGTTCCATTTCCTCTGCTGTTATATTGCTCAAAAACATGGCTGAAGATGAGATTGCGGTCTGAAATCAGATGAAAAGCAGTTCCCTGTATTTCGGCAGAGGCCACATTTCATCATCCACCAGCATCTCCAGATGATCTGCACTGTAGCGGACCTTGTCCATGAGATCCTTGACCTCATGCGAATACACCTTTGCCCTTTCGGCGATGTCCTCGATCCTGTTGGCATGCTTGCGGGCCTCGACAAGAGCCTCCACATCGGAAGACATCCTGTTGATGAAGGCCGATATCTTCCTGAGGGTGGCCACTTCCGAAGCACACAGCTCGGCATATTCATCTCCGAAGACATCCTTCACTCCCTTCACATTCTCAACAAGGACATTCTGATATCTTATGGCTGCAGGAAGCACATGGTTGAGACAGATGTCACCGATGACCCTGGCCTCTATCTGCAGCTTCTTGACATATGTCTCATTGAGCACCTCAAAACGGGCCTCCACCTCATTCGGGGCAAGCACTCCGAGCTTGGAAAACAGGTCTACCGTCTTCTGCTCATGGTACACCTCGTATGCCTCAGGGACATTGGTCACGGCACGGAGTCCGCGGCTGCGGGCCTCTTCCTCCCATTCCTTGCTGTAGCCGTTCCCTTCGAACATTATGTTCTTGGATTCATGTATGAACTTGCGGACCACGGCCATCACGGCATTTGAAAGCTCCTCTCCCTTTGCGGTAAGGGCGTCCACTTCTTTCCTGAAATTCTTCAGGCTCTCGGCCACGATGGAATTCAGCACATACACGGCTGAAGCAACATTCACGGACGACCCTACGGCACGGAACTCGAACCTGTTCCCGGTAAAGGCGAACGGGGATGTCCTGTTTCTGTCTGTATTGTCCGGGAAAATCTCCGGTATAGAATTCACGATCTTTATCGATTCCTGGTTGACCGCATCGTCATGAAGGTCCTGCATGTTCTCGATGGCCTGGAAAATGTTGAACAGGGTCGAGCCTGAGAATACGGACATGACGGCTGGTGGTGCCTCATTTCCTCCGAGCCTGTATGAATTGCTCAAGGTGGCTATGCTGGTCATCAGCAGAAAATGATGGTCATGTATAGCTTTCAAGACGGAAGCATAGAATGAAAGGAACTGGAGGTTCTTCGTAGGAGTCTTGCCGGGTGAAAGAAGGTTGACCCCGGTATCAGTCACCATTGACCAGTTGCAATGCTTGCCTGAACCGTTGACGCCATCGAAAGGCTTCTCATGGAATATTACTTTCAGATGGTGCTTCTCGGCCACTTTCTGCATTATGATCATCAGCATCATGTTCTGGTCAATAGCCTTAGTGGCCTCACAGTAGACTGGAGCACATTCGAACTGGTTGGGTGCCACCTCATTGTGCCTTGTCTGAAGGAGAATGCCTAGCTTGTAGGCCTCTGTCTCGAAATCCTTCATGAATGCGCTGACCTTGGTCGGGATGGCCCCGAAATAATGGTCCTCGAGCTGCTGGTCCTTGGCCGAAGTATGACCTATGACAGTCCTGTCGCAGAGCACGAGGTCCGGCCTTGCATTGTACAGAGACTCGTCCACGAGGAAATATTCCTGCTCAAGTCCGAGGTTGACATGCACACTCGTGACTGAAGCGTCGAAAAGCTGCGCCACTGAGCTGGCAGCATCACTCAATGCCTGAAGGGACTTCAGATTAGGCACCTTGGTGTCAAGGGCTTCACCGGTGTAGGAAACAAAGACAGAAGGGATGCAGAGGGTCCCGTCAAGGATGAATACCGGGGAGGACGGATCCCATGCAGAATAGCCCCTTGCTTCGAAAGTGTTTCTCAATCCTCCGTTGGGGAAACTGGAGGCGTCCGGCTCCTGCTGTACAAGGGCACTTCCGCTGAACCGTTCGAATGCCTGGCCGTCTTTTACGACGATGAAAGCCTCATGCTTTTCTGCCGTGGCATCAGTAAGCGGGTGGAACAAATGGGTGTAATGGGTAGCTCCCATCTCCATGGCCCATGCCTTCATGCCGGAAGCGATCTCGTTGGAGACGCTGCGGTCAAGTTTTGCACCGAATTTCACGGCTGCGAGGACTGCCTCGTATGCCTGCTTCGACATATAGCTCCTCATCTTGTTGAGATCAAGTACATTCTGCCCGAAATACCTGGATACCGGGCCATCTTCAACGAAGAAGCGTTCGGCATGATGTGAAGCCGCTTCATTCAATGCTCTTTGTCTGAATGCTGCCATAATTTAAGATTTTAATTTGTCAAGAACGCCCACAAAGGTAGAAAATAATCCAAAAAACGAATAATTTTTTGCACCGCCGCCGAAAAAATACACATGAAAACCGGAGACTTTGACCTTCCCTGATTTAGGTTGACACTTTTAGAGCGGATTAACTAATATGGTTTACAGTATCACTGACTGTGTTTAC
>CALUTY010000008.1 GCA_944323825.1 uncultured Bacteroidales bacterium | reverse complement strand
TCGATGCTTTCGTCAAAATAATGTTCCAGTTCCTGCTGAGTGATTCCGCAGATGTCCTCATAAGTTTTCTGCATCGAGATGTCCTCAAGATTGTTGAGGTCACTGAACACGCTGACTTTTCCGAATTTCGTGACACCTGTGAGCATAGCGAAGCGGATGTGGCCGTCCATCGATTTCATCACGCCGTAGAAAGCCTTGAGAATTCCTCTGAATTCATTCTGGAGGCTGTCATTCCCGATAGCCTGGAGAAGCGGCTTGTCGTATTCGTCAATCAGAATCACGACCCTTTCGCCGGTCTTTTTTGACATATTCCGGATGAGGCTGACAAAACGGTCATCAACGGTAACATCTTCCCGGACCCTTCCGTATTCATCTTCATAGACGAGCAGTTGTCTGTCAATCAGTCTTGTGAGATCTTCCGGTGAGTCGAATTTCTTGGCGTTGAGATCCAGATGGATTACGGGATATTTCTTCCATTCCGATTCTAGCCCGGCAACGGCAAGCCCTTCGAAAAGTTCTTTCTTTCCCTGGAAATATGCCTCTATGGTGCTTATCAGAAGGCTTTTCCCGAATCTGCGGGGTCTGCTGAGGAAATAATATCTGCCTGTGGACACAAGTCTGTGGACCAGGTCGGTTTTATCCACATAAAAATAATTGTCTTTCCTCAGACTTTCAAAATTCTGTATTCCGATAGGGTATAACTTTTCCATGGCCGGCTCCGTTAATGATCCATATACAAAAGTAGCAAAATAATTTCAAAGAGAACGGTATGTCCAGTTGCCTCATTATATGGGGTCGCCATCAGCGATGTTTTTGCGCTCATAAAAGCGACCGGTCGTTATTTTATGAAATACAGTGCTTGGCTGGAATAATGTACCCCAAAATGCATTTTGAAAACGCCTTGGTAATTTCTTATATTCTATTAGTTTAGAATCATAAATATTCCATGCATGCCAATATGTCATACAAGGAAAAGAATCAATATAATTTTTAAAATAAATTTTTTTTAAATCTCCAACATTATCCGAATGAGCATACTGTGTCCAGAAACCGAGTTGTACGCCTCTTTTCAGGAATACATGACAGTAGAAATCAATTTCTCCATTAATGACCTCTTCAGGAGAAGGCGTGTCCTCGTCCTTGTACCGGTCTTTGAAAACCCGTATCACATCTCCGTTCAGTTGGTTTATGTCATTTGCCAGATACTGTAGATAACATACCTCGTTATCGGATATTTTTACTTTGAAAATATCTCCATATTTAATTTTTATCCTCGCAGTTCCCATTTTTTCTTTATCGGCTTACAATCCACCTGTCGATGTTGCGTGTGTCGCTGCTGAAGTTCACGCCGATGCAGAAGACCTTGCGAGGGTCCTTTGCGAAAGGCATGGCGTACTGCTTTTCCTTGATCTGCTGCATGGCGTCCTCTGCGGAACCGTCCAGCTTGAACTCCATGACATAGACATAATCCGGGGTCTGGAGCACAAGGTCAATCCTTCCGCGAGAGGTGTGATATTCCACTTTTGTGTACAGTCCCGCGAGCCGGAACACTATGAAAAGGACATTCTGGTAGTGAAGCTCGATGTCCTTGGCCATCTCGTAAGGGCAGTCAGCGAGGAAGGCCTGGAGCCTTTCCATGAAGCCGTCGATGTTTCCGGACTTGACATCGCCGATGAATTCCCAGATTGCGAATCCGGTTTCAGTGTTCTCAACGGGGGTGTAGTACGGGAGGAGGAAGTCCATGAACCCCTCCTCGACCTCCCTGTTGGGGAATCCGAGTTCATAGATTCTCGGCTCGGGGATGAATCCCTTAATGGTGAGATAACCGCTCTGGTAAATGACCGGGATAGGGTTTGTTGAAGAGGCGTCTATGCAGTCGAGAACCCTTGCCGTAGTCTTTTCGTGAGCCATCCTGTAGAGGTCGTACTTGTGAGCCTTGAGTAGTTCGACGAGGTAGGTCGGGGTGCCGGTCTCGAACCAATAACGGCCGTATTGCTTTGACTTCAGCGTGTTAAGGATGCTGAAGGGGTTGTAGATTCCGGAGGCTCTTTCATTGAAATGATAACCGTCATAGTACTCTTTCAGCCGTGCATAGGCTTCTTCGCGGCTCTGTCCGTTTTCTTTTGCGAGGGCTTCGATGCTTTCGTCAAAATAATGTTCCAGTTCCTGCTGAGTGATTCCGCAGATGTCCTCATAAGTTTTCTGCATCGATATGTCCTCAAGATTGTTGAGGTCACTGAACACGCTGACTTTCCCGAATTTCGTGACGCCTGTGAGCATTGCGAAGCGGATGTGGCCGTCTTCGGATTTCAACGCCCCGTAAAAGGCCTTGAGAATGCCGCGGAACTCATTCTGGAGGCTGTCGTTCCCGATAGCCTGGAGAAGCGGCTTGTCATATTCATCCACAAGTATCACGGTCCTCATTCCGGTCTTTTCGTGCGCCCGTCTGATGATTCCGGCAAATCTCCTTTCAAGTCCGACTTCGGCCTCATTCCTGCCGTATATTTGTTCCCAGCCAATCAGTGTTTCATCGAGCAGGGAGGACAGAGATTCCGGTGAGTCATATTTCCTGGTATTGAGATCCAGATGGATTACAGGATATTTCTTCCATTCCGATTCAAGCCCGGCAATGGCGAGCCCTTCGAAAAGTTCCTTCTTTCCTTGGAAATATGCCTCTATTGTGCTTATCAGAAGGCTTTTCCCGAATCTGCGGGGTCTGCTGAGGAAATAATATCTGCCTGTGGACACAAGCCTATGGACCAGATCGGTTTTATCCACATAAAAATAATTGTCTTTCCTCAGACTTTCAAAATTCTGTATTCCGATAGGGTATAACTTTTCCATGGCCGGCTCCGTTAATGATCCATATACAAAAGTAGCAAAATAATTTCAAAGAGAACGGTATGTCAAGTTGCCTCCATTCGCTTGCAGGAAATTTGTCAAGGTTTTGCGGACTGTAGGGGCAAAGAAAAAGGGGCTTGACTTTCGCCAGCCCCTTAAGGTATTGAGATCAGATGCCGTCAGAACATGTCCGGATCGTTGTAGTCCGGAGTGTCGAAGCCGGCGTCGGAATCATTTGAAGTGAAGGATGTTTCCTGCTGCGTGTGCTCCGGTCTCGGCTGCCTGTGGCCGTTGTCGCGGCGAGGCCCCTTGCCCGGGCGGCGGTCATCGGATGACTTCCTGTCGTCGCGGCGGCCGTTGGTGCGGCTGTCACGGCGAGGGCCTTTGTCCCCGGCTGCCGGACGCGGTCTGCGGACAGGCTCCACATAGTCCTCAGGCTTTTCGATGAGGGCCTTGCGTGAAAGCCTCATCTTGCCGGTCTTAGGGTCTATTTCGAGGAGCTTGACATCCACTTCGTCGCCGACATTGAGCACATCTTCCACCTTGTCGGTCTTGCCCCAGTCTATCTCGGAGATGTGGAGAAGGCCTTCCTTGCCCGGCAGGATCTCGACGAAAGCGCCGAACTCAAGGACTGAAACCACTTTTCCGTGGTAGATCTGGCCTACTTCAGGCACGGCGCAGATGCCGTTGATCCAGTTCAGGGCCATGTCCATGCTCTCCTTGTTCTCGCCGAAGATATCCACAACTCCTTCGCTGATGCCGTTGTTGTTCTCCTCGGTGATGGTGATGACTGTGCCGGTCTCCTTCTGTATCTTCTGGATGACCTCACCACCCTTGCCGATGACGGCGCCGATGAAGTCGCCAGGGATTCTGATCTGGACGATACGAGGAACGAACGGCTTGTAGTCTGCACGAGGCTCGCTGATGCACTTCATCATTTCGCCCATGATGTGCATCCTGCCCTGACGGGCCTGTTCGAGGGCCCTTTCGAGGACATCGTATGAAAGTCCGTCCACCTTGATGTCCATCTGGGTAGCTGTGATGCCGTCCTTTGTTCCTGTCACCTTGAAGTCCATGTCTCCGAGGTGGTCCTCGTCTCCGAGAATGTCGCTCAGGATGGCGTATCTGTCGTTAGGGTTCTTTTCGTCTGTGATGAGTCCCATTGCGATACCGGCTACCGGTTTCTTGATCTTCACACCGGCATCCATCAGGGCGAGGCAGCCTGCGCAGACTGTGGCCATTGATGAAGAACCGTTTGATTCAAGGATGTCGGATACCACGCGCACTGCATAAGGATTTTCCGGAGCAAGCGGAACCATAGGCTTGAGGGCTCTCCATGCCAGGTTTCCGTGTCCGATCTCGCGGCGGCCCACACCTCTCTGTGCCTTGGCCTCACCTGTTGAGAATGGAGGGAAGTTGTAGTGAAGCACGAACTGCTCTGTGCTCTGCACAAGGACTTCGTCAAGCTCCTTCATGTCGAGCTTGGTGCCGAGAGTCACAGTGGAGAGGGACTGTGTCTCACCCCTGGTGAAGATGGCAGAACCGTGTGCGCAAGGCAGGTAGCCCACTTCGCACCATATAGGGCGGATCTGGGTGGTGCTGCGTCCGTCGAGACGGATGCCCTCGTCAAGTATCATGTTTCTCATGGCCGCCTTTTCCACCGCATGGTAGTATCTTTCGACCATCATCTTCTTTTCATCCCTTTCCTCTTCCGGGAGTGTCTGGTAGAATTCTTCCTTGAGGGCGTCGAAGGCGTCTGACCTCTCATGCTTGCTTGAGCCTGACTTGGCGATGGCATAGCACCTGTCATAGCAGAATTTCTCCACGGCCTTGCGGAGCTCCTCGTCGTTTTCTTCGTGGCAGTATGTCCTCTTTACGGTCTTTCCGGCCTCTTCCATCAGCTCCATCTGCACCTTGCAGTGCTTCTTGATCTCCTCATGTGCGAATTTGATGGCCTCGAGCATTTCGGCTTCGCTCACTTCCTTCATTTCGCCTTCCACCATCATGATGTTGTCGTATGTGGCGGCCACCATGAGGTCGATGTCGGCGTCAGCCATCTCGCTGAAGTTAGGGTTGATCCTGAGCTTTCCTCCGATCCTTGCCACCCTTACCTCTGAAATCGGGCCTCCGAAAGGAATGTCGCTCACTGCGAGTGCCGATGATGCTGCAAGTCCTGCGAGTGCATCCGGCTGTATGTCCTTTTCTGCCGAAATGAGGTTGATGGTGACATATACTTCTGCGTGGAAGTCTTCAGGAAAGAGAGGCCTGAGAGCCCTGTCCACAAGTCTTGCGGTGAGGATTTCAGCGTCTGAGGCCTTCCCCTCGCGCTTCATGAATCCTCCCGGGAACCTTCCTGCCGAAGCGAATTTCTCTTTGTAATCCACCTGGAGCGGCATGAAGTCAACATCTTCTTTTGCGTCTTTGGCACATGTCACACAGGCAAGGAGCATTGTGCCTCCCATTTTCACCACTACTGAGCCGTCTGCCTGCTTGGCGAGTTTTCCGGTCTCGATTTCGATTGTCCGGCCGTCGGACAATTCGATTTTTTTGTTGATTATGTTCATGAAAGTCTTCTCGTCCCGCCTTCCCCTATGGAAGTTGATTAATAATATACTGTTTCCTCGTTTGTACTTCTTGATATATGTTGTGTTCTGGTGCCTGCCGCGGGACGTTTGTAAGCAGGGGCCAAAGTCTTTCCGTTATGAAAAAGGGGGCAATCCGTACAGGAATCCCCCTTTTGTCCTACACAAAGTATCGGTTATCGGCGGAGTCCGAGCTCCTTCACGATATTTCTGTATCTCTCGATGTCCTTCTCCTTGAGGTAGTCAAGGAGGCGGCGTCTCTTGCCGACCAGCTTAAGAAGAGAAAGACGGGTAGCATAGTCCTTCTTGTTGTTCTTGAGGTGCTCGGTAAGATGAGCGATACGGTAGGAAAATAGAGCAACTTGACTCTCTGGAGAGCCGGTGTCCGTATTAGACTTTCCGTACTTCGCGAAAATCTCCTGCTTCTTTTCAGCCTGTAAATATTCAGCCATTTTGCAAAAAGATTAATGTGTTGATGAAATTTTGTTGCATATTTGCCCCGAAGGGCAGAAAAGCGGCGCAAAGTTAGCCATAAAATCCGATTAAACAAGCCTTTGACCGAAAAATAATGAAAACAATGAAAGAGAAGATATATACAGACACCGAAATCGGTGAAATACGTCTCGTGAAAAATGCCAGGAGCCGGCGGCTAAGCATCCGGGTACATCCCGTCCGTGGCGTCACCGTCACCATCCCTTGGCTGATGAGGTATGATGACGGGATGAAATTCTTCCTCCGGAAGCGTGACTGGGTGCTCTCGACTGTCCGCCGTCAGGGAGAGCGCCTGCGTCAGGCCGAAAAGGACGGCATGGCCGTATCCTCCATTCATGACGGGACAGTGGTGCGGACCCTCCTTTCCGAGATTGTTTTCGTCCGTGATGTCCCGGCGGCCGGGCATCCTTCTGGAATCCCTGGTGCCTTCGGTGTCCTGTCGGATTCCTCCAGTCCTCTCCGCATTTCCGTCCGTTCTTCCCTCGTGGAAGATGTCAAGCTCACCGGCCGCCTTTATCTCAGCCTTGACCGCCCCATCTCCCGCAAGGAGGTGCATTATCCTTGTGCCCCCGACGGTCCGGCCCTCTCCGCCGCCCTCATGAAGGCTCTTGTGAAGATACTCCGCGATGAGGCCCGCTCCCTGCTCCCCGTCAAGCTCCGTTTCTTTGCCGAAAGATACGGCTTCTGCTACAATGGCGTGACCATCAAGCACAATTCCTCCAACTGGGGCAGCTGCTCCACCCTCGGCAACATCAATCTCAACCTCAATCTGGTCCGCCTTCCCGAGCCCGTCTGCGATTATGTCCTCCTGCATGAGCTCGCCCATTTGCGTCATCATGACCACGGTCCGGAATTCCATGACCTTCTGGAGCGCCTCTGCTCCGACAACCTCACCCGCCTCTCCTCCCTCGGCGACCCTTATGTTACCACCCTTTTTTCCTCCGCCCGCCGCAGCCGTGCCTCCCGCCCCTTCAGCCGCATCCTCAGCCTTGAGACCAAGAAATACCGCCTGCTGTAATTGTTTTCAATATCAGATCCTGAAATAGTCAGGTACAGCCATATGAAACAAAGGCTTGCGTCGCGGAAGCGTGCGCAAGCCTTTGTATTATGTGTGTCCGTTGTTGTCAGATGAGAGCCTCTCCCGTCATGGCCTCAGGCTGAGGGATGCCCATGAGTTTGAGGATGGTAGGAGCCACATCCGCGAGCTTGCCGTCCTTCACATGCTCCACTCCGGCGTTGATGACGATGAACTGCACCTGGTTGAGAGAATGTGCCGTGTTCGGGGTGCCGTCCGCGTTGTATGCATGGTCGGCATTGCCGTGGTCGGCGGTGAGAAGCACTACATAGTCATTGGCTATGGCCGTCTCGACGACTTCCCTGACGCATCTGTCGATTTTGGCAACGGCCCGGCATATTGCGGAGAATACTCCGGTATGTCCTACCATGTCACCGTTGGCGAAGTTGAGGATGACCATGTCTTCCTTGCCTGTCTTCAGCACTTCAACAAGTTTGTCTGTCACCTCCTGGGCGCTCATTTCCGGGAGAAGGTCGTATGTCGGCACCTTAGGTGAACTTACGAGTATCCTGTCCTCATTTTCGAACTGGGCTTCGCGGCCGCCGTTGAAGAAGAATGTCACATGTGCATATTTTTCGGTCTCTGCGATGCGGAGCTGGTGCCTGCCGGCCTTTGCCACTGTCTCTCCGAGAGTGTCATGTACATTTTCCTTGTCGAAGAGGATGTGAAGCCCCTGGAATTTGTCATCGTATGGGGTGAAGCAGCAATAGTAGAGCGGAATGGTCTTCATGCCGAAGTCAGGCATATCCTGCTGTGTGAGTGCGGCAGTGATTTCCCTTGCGCGGTCGTTGCGGAAGTTGAAGAAGATGACGGCATCGCCTTCCTGGATGGTACCGAGGGCGTTCCCGTCAGCCCCTGTGATGCATATCGGCTTGATGAATTCGTCTGTAACTCCCTCATCATATGAAGCCTGGATGCCTTCTGTGGCAGAAGTGAATTTCACGCCCTCACCTTTTACAAGGAGGTCGTAGGCGAGTTTCACCCTCTCCCATCTCTTGTCGCGGTCCATCGCATAGTAGCGTCCGCAGACGGAAGCGACTTTCCCGGTGGTCTCTGCCATTTTCTTTTCGAGTTCCTCCACAAAGCCCTTTCCGCTCTTCGGGTCGGTGTCGCGTCCGTCCATGAAGCAATGCACGAACACCTTGTCAAGGTTGTACTGCTTTGCCACGGCGAGAAACTCATATACATGAGCGAGGGAGCTGTGCACTCCTCCCATTGATGCAAGTCCCATGAAATGAAGCTGTTTGCCGGTCTTTGCCACATAGTCGTAGGCGGCTTTTATCTCCGGATTGTCAAGGAGCTTGTGGTCGCGGCAGGCCATGTTGATCTTCACGAGGTCCTGATATACTACCCTTCCTGCACCGAGGTTGAGGTGTCCCACTTCGGAGTTGCCCATCTGTCCGTCAGGAAGGCCGACATACTCTCCGCAGGCCTGAAGGTGGCCGAAAGGATATTTTTCCCTGAGGGACTCGATGTAGGGAGCCCCCTGCGTGTAGATGGCGTTTGTCCAGTCATGCTTGCCCTCGCCCCAGCCGTCGAGGATCATCAAAAGTACTTTTCTGTCCATAATATAAATGAAATTTGAATTGTCATGTAATTTTTCCGTCCGGTTGCCCTACAATATTTGTGCGAGCCGCTTGTAATAGTACAATAATTGTTAAATTTGCCGGATTGATGCATCAATGCGGAAATTCTCTGCAAAGATAATCATTTGCCGGATTCGGCATATTCAAATCATTCGATATCATGACAGGTTGGAACAGACACAGGCGCAAGGAACGCGGTAAAAAGGAGAAAAAGGAAAAAAGAGTGCTGCCGGAGTTCATCGGCAGGGTCCAGATGACGAGGGAGGGCTATGCATTCATCATAGTTGACGGGGAAGAGGACGACATTTTCGTGAAGGCCTCCAAGACGAGGGGGGCACTGAACGGCGACACCGTCAGAGTGGCTGTGACAAAGGAAAAGACCGACCGTCAGCGCAGGGAAGGTGAAGTGCTGGAGGTAATGGAGCGTTCCCGCAAGCCTTTTGTCGGTATCCTTCATATAGTGGGAGAACAGGCATGGGTGCTGATGCAGAGCAGGGCCATGCCATACGATATATCCATCCCTATTGCAGGAGCGGAGCCTGCAGGCCGTCCTTCTGGCAAGAAAAAGAGCAGGCCGGCTGAGTCTGATGCTGCAGGACAGACTGCACCGGAGACTGTTACCGGCTTCCTGAAGAAGAAAGGCAACGGGCTTTATTCCGTGTCCGGTGTCTATGAGACCGTGGATGGAAAGCGGCAGGAGCTTGAGGCCCGCTCGGGGATGAAGGTAGCTGCAATCGTGGACAGATGGGACAAGAAGGACCCCGACCCTGTGGGGCATCTGGTGGATGTGCTCGGTGAGCCTGGGGAAAACGATACCGAAATGCATGCAATCCTTGCGGAATTTTCCCTGCCTTACAGGTTCGAGCCGGAGGTGGAGAATGCCGCGGACGAGATTTCGGACAAGATAACGGCTGCCGACAGGAAAGAGAGACGGGATTTCAGCAATGTGCTGACCTTCACCATCGACCCTGCAGATGCCAAGGACTTTGACGACGCCCTTTCGTTCAGGAAACTGGACAACGGCAATTATGAGGTCGGGGTACATATTGCAGATGTGACCCATTATGTGAAGCCAGGTTCCGTGGTGGACAAGGAGGCTCAGGAGAGGGGCACTTCGGTGTATCTTGTGGACAGGACTGTCCCGATGCTTCCGGAGAAGCTTTCCAACAAGCTCTGTTCCCTGCGTCCGAATGAACCGAAACTGTGTTTCTCTGCCGTCTTTGAGATAACCCCGCTTGCCAAGGTGGTGTCACAATGGTTCGGACGCACAGTGATAAATTCCGACTACCGTTTTGCATACGAGACTGCCCAGCAGATAATAGATGCGGGTGACAAGGCCATGAAGATGGAGCTGAGAGGAGGTACCGACGGAAAGCACGGAGTGGTAGGCGATCCAGTCCTGGAGGCTTCCCCTGAGGCTGCCGAAGCCCGCAAAAAAGCCGCCGTGCATTCGGAGTCCGCAATGGGCGAGGGCGTGACCACCGGTTGCCTTATACCTGACGAGCTGAAGGAAGCTGTCCTCATCCTGCACAAGCTTGCGACCAAGTTCCGCAAGAAACGCTTCGCATCCGGAGCCATCAGTTTCGAGCGTCCGGAAATGAAGGTCGAAGTAGATGAAAAGGGCCGTCCGATACGCGTATATCAGAAGATAAGCAAGGAAGCCAACTGGCTCATAGAGGAATTCATGCTGCTTGCCAACAGGAGCGTGGCTGAGTTTGTCGCCAAGGGCTGCCGCTATCCTGCCGTGCCCGGGACCGGCCTGGGTTATCTGTGCATTTCGCAGGAGGAAGCCGCCAAGGCCGCTGCCAGATCCAAGGCCAAGACTTTCGTCTACCGTATCCATGACGAGCCGAATCAGGAAAAGCTGGACGGACTGCGCTCATTCATCCATAATTTCGGCTATGAAATGGGTTCGACCGAGAACGGCAAGGAGATTTCAAAGGAATTGAACAGCCTGTTTGCCAAGGCGAAGGGCACTCCTGAGTATGATGCGATAGAGATGCTTTCCCTCCGTACCATGGCCAAGGCCCGTTACAGCACCGACAACATCGGCCATTACGGTCTGGCATTCAAATACTACACGCATTTCACCTCTCCAATCCGCCGCTATCCTGACATGATGGTGCACAGGCTTCTTGCCATGTACCTTGCCGGAGCGGATTCCCAGAAGAAGGATTATTATGAGGGACAGTGCAAGCATGCTTCCGAAAGGGAAGTGGTGGCTGCAGAGGCAGAGCGCTCCAGCATAAAGTACAAGCTTGTCGAATTCATGCAGGATAAGGTCGGTTACGAGTTCGACGGTCACATCTCAGGTCTCACCGAATGGGGAATGTATGTCGAGACCGAGCCTTCGAAGATCGAGGGAATGGTGGCCCTGCGTGACATCAAGTCGGATTATTTCGAATTTGACCAGGACAGGTACAGGATTGTCGGCAAGAGGTCCAAGGTTGTCTACAACCTCGGCGATGCCGTCAAGATCAGGGTCAAGAAGGCCAATCTGGAGCAGAAACTCCTTGACTATGAACTTGTGGAGACCGGCAATGAAGACCGTATGGATGCCGGCGAGTATGAGGAAATGCATTCCGATGCTCCTCGTTCAGATGAGTACGGCCGTGGTGAAAACGGCGGAAACCGCCAGGCCCGCAAGGAGAAGGTGCACAAAGCCATAAAGGCCTCCAAGAAGAAATCAGGCAAGTCCGGCAGCTCCCGTCAGGGCGGCAAGCCAACTTCCGGCCGGGATGCAAAATCATCCGGAAAATCCAGAAGAAAGGCCTCCCGGTAATTTAATTCAGAAGACAATGAAAAGATTTGTTATGACGGCTGCCATGATTGCTGCCGTGGCGGCGACAGGATTCATCTCCAATGCCGCCGTAATTGAAGCGGATCCCAGCGTAATTGACAATGGTGACGGCAAGAATGTCGAGCTCCTTTCAGAGGCTGCCTATAAGGAAAATATAGAAGATTTCACCACCGATGAATGGGAATATCTCGGTGAAGTCCCGGCCATAGTCGATTTCTATGCGGACTGGTGCGGCCCTTGCCGCCAGCTCGCCCCTCTCATTGACGAGATTGCCGCCGAATATTCCGGGAAAATCAAGGTCTATAAGGTCAATGTGGACAATGCCGGCTCCCTCGCCCGCAGCTACGGCATCCGCTCCATCCCTTCCGTCCTTTTCATCCCCCTCTCCGGCGAACCCCGGATGAAAGTTGGCCTCATGCCCAAATCCGACCTCAAATCCCTCGTCGAAGACTTCCTGTTGAAATAGTATCGGGAATGATTATATGGTGTCCTGCTTGCTCAGGTCTTCACCCAATTTGGCTTCGATTTCCTCTATCGTAGGCATTATGCCTTCGATTTTTTCAGGATAAAATCTCTCAAGGTCATATTCTGAAATGCCAATGGGCTGACTGCTTGATTCCAAGGCATATTGAGCCTGTATGCGGTCTTTTTCCTTGCATATCAGCAAGCCGATGGTCGGATTGTCGCGCCCATCCTTGCGGAGAATATGATTGCAAGCAACGTCATATCCAATATTTCATTTGAGGATTTTGCCCCGGCTTGGGGCAGACTTTCAGTCAAAGGTGAGTATAACAAATAAAACTGTTTGCAATAGTAAATGTTGCGCTGGGTCAGACCGGAAATTCCAGGCATGGCTTCGCGTAAATCCATAGATAATCGTGCCATGACTTTTTCGCCCCAGCGCTGTTTTATCTTCATCTTTACAATGTCTCTTCCCAAATCCCAGTAGAAACGGAGCATTTCAGTGTTGACTGACACTGCCGCTTTCAGTTGGCTTTGACGATAACGCCTGCTGAGATCTTGAATCCATTGAGCGTAATCTTTGTCTAAGATGTTTATGGATTTGCTCATTGTTATTTATTCCTCATATGGTTTTATGAAATTAATACTTCGGTAAAATTTACCGAAGTATTAGTATGAAACCAGACCCGCATATTATTGACAAACTTTTCAAAGAACTGGTTTTATTTACTGCCAGAGCCGCTTAGGCTCGGCTGATTTTTAACGAACTATTGTTATATTTAATTTGCGGTAATATCTTTGAAAGAATGGAGAAGAAATAAATGAGAAAGATGAACGCTATAGGCAGCCTTATGGCTGCGCTGACTGTCACGGCTCTGTCGGGATTCATGACGGCACAGGCGCAGACGGCTGAACCGGAAGCCGCAATTGTACCGGGCGCAGTGTGGAACGATACAGAGGGGAATCCGATAAACGCTCATGGAGGAGGCATCTTGTACCACGACGGGACATACTATTGGTACGGGGAATACAAAAAGGGCAAGACCGTCTTGCCGGAATGGGCTACATGGGAATGCTACCGCACAGATGTGACTGGTGTCAGCTGCTATTCGTCCCAGGATCTGCTGAACTGGAAGTTCGAGGGCATTGTCCTGCCTGCGGTGAAAAATGACAAAGAGCACGATCTGCATCCGGGGAATGTGCTGGAGCGTCCGAAGGTCATATATAACCGGAAGACAGGAAAATTCGTCATGTGGATGCATATCGACAGCGCTGACTACAGCAAGGCATGTGCAGGCGTGGCCGTATGCGATACTCCGACGGGAGAGTTTGAATATCTGGGCAGCTTCCGCCCGAACGGCGCCATGAGCCGAGACCAGACTGTCTTTGCGGATGATGACGGACGTGCCTACCATATCTATTCATCTGAGCATAATGCCACGCTGTATATCAGCGAGCTGACGGACGACTATCTCAGACCGGCCGGACGGTTCACTCGCAACTTCATCAAGAGGAGCCGTGAAGCCCCTGCAGTGTTCAAGCATGACGGCAAATATTACATGCTTTCTTCCGGATGCACCGGCTGGGATCCGAATCAGGCGGAACTCGCCGTGGCTGACTCCATTATGGGCGAATGGCGGACAATCGGCAACCCGTGCGTCGGGCCTGACGCGGACAAGACTTTCTTCAGCCAAAGCACTTTTGTGCAGAAAGTCATGGGCAAAAAGGATATGTATATCGCCATGTTTGACAGGTGGAACAAGACAGACCTGGAGGACTCCCGTTATGTATGGCTGCCTCTGTCTTTCGAGGACGGGGAAATCAGGATCCCATGGAGGGATAAATGGAGTCCTGACGAACTGTAGGACAAGGCCGCTTCGGGACAGGGACATTTTTTGATGCCGAAAAAGACAGGAAATTATGAAAACCAACCGCGATGAGATCCTGCAGAGTGCTCTGCAGCTGTTCATGTCTATGAATTACGAGCGCGTCAGCCTGCAGATGATAGCACGCACGGTCGGGCTGACCAAGACAGGCA
Organism: uncultured Bacteroidales bacterium; assembly: GCA_944323825.1. Classification (GTDB taxonomy): domain Bacteria; phylum Bacteroidota; class Bacteroidia; order Bacteroidales; family UBA932; genus Cryptobacteroides. The sequence continues at coordinate 145,328 of CALUTY010000008.1, read as the reverse complement.
TATTCAACTATTACCCCTCGAAGCTTGACCTTTTTGTCGCTGTGGCCGACCGCTATCTTTCCCACGCTCAGAATCCCGATAACAAGTTCGAGCCTTCGGACGGGTCAGTGGCCGACTTCATCGACAAGTATATCGTGGGCGTAAGCCGCACGATGAGCGAGATTGTGCGTCTGGGAAATCTCAAGCGCGAAGAGATGCCTGGACAGTCGGCCAATGCCGGGTATTTTCACCTTTACCAGCAAGTGCTGTTCTACTACTCTGACGGCAAGCGCAAGCTTCATGAATGGATGGAGAAGGAATACCGGCTGTAGTGCGATGTCATCCGGAGAGGGGTCGAGCATGGCGAACTGCGCTCCGACACCGATATCCAGGAGGCGGCTGCGCTGTTCCGGCAGGTCTTCATCGGTCTGTCCTACCAGATGTCGTATGCCGACGGTCTTGATGTCGAAATCCTGCGCCGCAGGTTCATGTATATATACGGGCTGCTGAAACGCTGACAGGAGTATCTGCAACGTCGCTTTTTATGGTTCAGAGAAGGTGTATCAAAATTCAGGTACACCCTCCTTTCATATCCAACCGAAAAGCGAAGATAAAAAAATGAACAAAGCCCCGACTTTCCCATCCGAATATGATGCTCAAGGTGGTGATATATGGCTACATGAACAACCTTTATTCCTGCCGCAAGATAGAATCGGCCCTCAAGCGGGATATCCATTTCATTTGGCTGGCCGGTTACGAGCAACCGGACTTCAATAATTTTGGTAGCGACAAGGTCAAAATGGACTTTGCCTTCTTCGCCATTGCTTTCAATCTGAAGAAAATGTGCTCAACTATGACAAGACAAAATTGGGCATCAATGGAAGATTTTGTCCAAAACAAAAACAAATTGCGGACATTGCCATAATTTTTTATGTGAAAAAACAAAGATTTGAGGGAAACTCTCAAAATTTGGCCGCTTGATGAATTTCCATACCTCTAATAATGAAAAAGAGGGCGTGTCAAATATTTCTCAATTTGATACACCCTCATTTTTTGTATTTGCGGAAGCAATTATCTCTGGGCAAGCTGGCTGTCGAGGAAGAGGAGACCGGAGTCACCGGCTTTCTTGATTTTCTCAACTAGGCCGGCTGCTGTGGCTTCTTCTTCCACCTGCTCCCTTACGAAGCTCCAGAGGAAGTCCTGGGAAGCCTTGTCCTTTTCTGCGGAAGCGACATCAACGAGGCTGTTGATGAGTTCAGACACATGGCATTCATGCTTGTAGACATGTTCGAAGATTTCGAGGACGCTGCCCCAACCGGCAGGGACTACGTCTACCATGCTGACCTTTGCTTCTCCGCCTCTCTTGATGAGGTAGGCTGCAAGCCCGTTTGCGTGTTCCCTCTCCTCGTCGGACTGTTTCATCATCCAATGTGCGAAACCGTCCCATCCCTCTTTTGCGAGGAAATATGACATCTGGAGATAAAGGTTTGATGACCAAAGTTCTGCAGTGATCTGATCGTTGATCGCTTTCTGTAATTTTTCTGAAATCATGGCTTTATAATTTTATTATTGTACTTTGTCATTTCAGGTCCCGTTCCGGTACTTTCCGGGAGCGGTGACCGGAGGAAGACAGATGCAATTCGTATGCCGTTGCGGAGGTTCTTGACATTTTGGCACAGTTCCGTCATCTTTGTCAGTGGCCTGTCATTTCTGCAAGGCCGGAATTGATACAGTCTGCCCTTTCACCAATATTCTGGAAATGAACGGGGTCTGGTGGCTGTACGGGATGAATGCAAATGACGGCAGCGGTCCGGTGATGATCAGATCCGCCCTCTTTCCGGGGGTGATGGAGCCTGCGATGTCGCTGACGCCCATTGCGTAGGCGCTGTTTATGGTGCAGGCATTGAATGCCTCCTCCGGTGTCAGCCGCATCCTTAAGCAGGCGAGCGACATCACGAACCGCATGTTCCCGCTCGGAGACGAACCGGGATTGTAGTCCGAGGCCAGGGCCACGCCGAGTCCCGCCCTGATGAATCCCTTTGCGTTCCCGAAAGGCAGGTTGGAGAAGAAAGACGCTCCCGGAAGCATTGTAGGCATTGTATGCCGGTGCTTTTTCAGATCTTCGATCTCTTCCGGTCCGGTCTGCTCAAGATGGTCAACTGACAAGGCCCCGTGTGCCGTTCCTGCCTGGACTCCTCCCGATATGGCGAGTTCATTGGCATGTATCTTCGGCACAAGACCGTATCTGCCTGCCGCCTCCAGAATCTTTACGGTTTCCTCCGGTGTGAAGAACCCTTTGTCGCAGAAGACATCCACAAAGTCCGCAAGCCCCTCTGCAGCCACGGCCGGGAGCATTTCATTGCATACATGGTCCACATAGTCAGCCTGTCTGCCTGCAAATGCCCTTCCGACCGCATGTGCTCCGAGGAAAGTGCTTCTTATTTCCATCGGGAAATCTTCTTTCAGCCGTCTGATGACACGGAGCATCTTCAGCTCGTCTTCGACGGTCAGTCCGTATCCGCTTTTGATTTCAAGGCTGCCGGTACCCATGAGCATCACTTCTCTTGCCCTTTCGGAGGACTGCCTGTAAAGCTCATCTTCGGATGTCCTGTGCAGAAGGTCGGCGGAGTTGAGTATGCCTCCGCCCCGGGCGGCTATCTCCTCGTATGAGAGCCCGTCTATCTTGTCCCGGAATTCCCCGTCCCGGCATCCGGCATAGACGATATGTGTGTGGGAGTCGCAGAATGACGGCATCACGAATCCGCCTCCGGCATCGATGACTTCATCATATCCCTCACCGTCCGTCGGAAGCTCCTCCATTTTTCCGAAAGATTCTATCTTTCCGTCTTTCACCGTAATGCAGGCATTGTCCAGGGAGAGCACCTCGTTCATTTCCGTGCCCTCCTTTTTCATCACCCCTTCCGGCAGGATTCCGTATATCGTCCCTATATTCTTTATGAGCGTTCTCATAAAATATTTTTATACGGAGAACGGAACAAGGTTATACTCCCTCAGGAACTTCACCGACTTCTCTATGAGCGGATGCATGTATGTGTCATCGTTGACGAACGGCACTTCCTTGCGGTAGTGGGCGTATATCTTCTCTATGGTCCAGGAGGAATGCAGAGGACGGCGGAATTCGAGGGCCTGAGCCGCATTGAAAAGCTCGATGGCGAGGACCCTTTCCGTATTGTCTACCACCCTTACGAGCTTTGTGGCTGCATTTGCTCCCATGCTCACATGGTCCTCCTGCCCCTGGGACGACGGGATGGAATCAGCCGATGCCGGCATGCACAGCCCCTTGTTCTGGCTGACTATGGATGCGGCGGTGTACTGAGGTATCATGAATCCGCTGTTCAGGCCCGGATTGGCGACAAGGAATGACGGGAGCTCACGCTGTCCGGCTATAAGGCGGTAGATCCTCCTTTCGGAAATGCTTGCCAGTTCGGACATTGCCACTGCGAGAAAATCCATTGCAAGGGCAATCGGTTCGCCGTGGAAGTTGCCTGCCGAGATTATCAGGTCCTGGTCAGGGAATACGGTAGGATTGTCGGTCGCGCTGTTGATTTCGGTTTCAACTACGGATTTCACATAGCGGATTGTATCCTTTACCGCCCCGTGCACCTGCGGAATGCACCTGAATGAATACGGATCCTGCACATGGGTCTTCTTGCGGCTGATGATCTCGCTGCCGTCAAGCAGCTCCATGATGCGTGCTGCCGTGTCGGCCTGTCCCTTGTGCGGACGGACAGCATGCACCTGCGGATAGAACGGCTCTATTCTGCCGTCGTATGCGTCAAGGGACATCGCCCCTATCCGGTCTGCCCATTCGGAAAGCCTTTCGCACCTGATGATGGACCATACCCCGTGGGCACTCATGAACTGGGTGCCGTTGAGCAGGGCAAGGCCTTCCTTGGACTGGAGTTTCAGCGGCTCCCATCCGAGTTCCGCCCATACTTCGGCAGATGGCCTTCTCTGCCCCTTGTATTCTACTTCTCCAAGGCCGATGAGGGGCAGGGAGAGGTGGGCGAGAGGGGCGAGGTCTCCTGAGGCACCGAGCGATCCTTGCTGATAGACCACCGGAAGCACATTGTTGTTGAACATATCCACAAGCCTCTGGATGGTGGCAAGCTGGACTCCGGAATGTCCGTATGCGAGGGACTGTATCTTCAGCAGGAGCATAAGCTTGACGATTTCCGGTGAGACGGTGTCGCCGGTGCCGCAGGCGTGCGACATCACAAGGTTGTGCTGAAGGGCGGAAAGGTCCTCGGCCGGAATGGTGATGTTGCAGAGCGAGCCGAATCCGGTGGTGACTCCATAGACCGGACGGTCCATGTTCTCCATCTTTGAATCGAGGTATTCCCGGCACTTGATGACCGCCTCCTCGGATTCGCTGCTGATTTCTATCTCATATCCCTTGGTAAGTATCTCTTTTATCTTGTCAATCGAAAGGCATCTGTTTGAGATCTGATGTACCATGATTTTTCTGACTGTATGATGTTAAATTACTGATTTGTTGTCCTTTCATTTCAATGCGTCCCTGATGAGCGAGTCGTCCGCGATGGACGGCATCGTCACCTTCAGGCCCGGAGTGCGTTCCATTTCCCTTTTTATGGAGTGCATGGCCCCTTCATTTCTGGCCCAGCTGCGGCGGGCGATGCCGTTGTTGACATCCCAGAAAAGCATTTCACGGATGTGTCTTTCGGAATCTTCCGTTCCGTCCACCACCATGCCGAATCCTCCGTTTATCACCTCGCCCCAGCCGACTCCGCCTCCGTTGTGGAGCGATACCCATGTGGCCCCGCGGAATGAGTCGCCGATGACATTCTGCACGGCCATGTCGGCAGTGAAGCAAGAGCCGTCATAAATGTTGGATGTTTCCCTGTAAGGGGAGTCCGTACCGGAAACATCATGATGGTCGCGGCCGAGAACTATCGGTGCCTTGATTTCGCCCTTGGCGATAGCTTCATTGAAGGCAAGGGCTATCTTCGTCCTGCCTTCGCAGTCGGCATAGAGGATGCGGGCCTGGGAGCCGACCACGAGATGGTTTCTTCCAGCCTCTTCTATCCAGTGGATATTGTCTTCCATCTGTCCCCTTATCTCTTCCGGGGCGTGGGCGGCAACTTCCTGCATGGCCTTGACTGCCAGCTCGTCGCTTTTTCTGAGGTCTTCCGGGTCCTGCGACATGCACACCCATCTGAACGGACCGAAGCCGTAGTCGAAGAACAGTGGCCCCATGATGTCCTGCACATACGAAGGATAGCGGAACCTTCCGTCTGCCTTCACTATGTCTGCCCCGGCACGGGATGCCTCGAGAAGGAATGCATTGCCGTAGTCGAAGAAATACATTCCCTTGTCAGCCAGTCTGTTTATGGCTTCGGCCTGCCGTCTCAGGGATGCTCTGACGCATTCCTTGAAGCGCTCAGGCTCTTCAGCCATCATTCTGCGTGATTCATCGTATGTATATCCTGCCGGATAATAGCCTCCTGCCCACGGATTGTGCAGCGAAGTCTGGTCGGAGCCGAGGTCAACATGAATCCCTTCCCGGTCGAGCCTTTCCCAGAGGTCGACAATGTTGCCCTGATAGGCAAGCGATACGGTTTCCTTTTCGGTGCAGGCTTTCCTTATTCGCGGAATAAGTTCGTCAAGCGACTCGTGTATCTCGTCCACCCATCCCTGGTCATATCTTTTCCTGGCGGCAAGAGGATTGATTTCCGCCACTACGCTCACGACTCCTGAGATGTTGCCTGCCTTTGGTTGTGCTCCGGACATGCCTCCGAGCCCCGAGGTGACGAAAAGCATTCCCTTCATGTTTCCCCTTGTGGCAGGGATGCCTTTGGCCCTGAGCTGCTTGCGGGCGGCGTTCATCACTGTGATGGTGGTGCCGTGGACTATGCCCTGAGGCCCGATGTACATGTACGACCCTGCGGTCATCTGCCCGTATTGGGACACTCCGAGGGCATTGAACCTCTCCCAGTCATCCTGTTTCGAATAGTTCGGGATGACCATGCCGTTGGTCACTATGACTCTCGGCGCGTCCTTGTGGCTCGGGAAGAGGCCGAGAGGGTGGCCGGAGTACATCACCAAAGTCTGTTCCTCAGTCATCATGGACAGATACTGCATGGCAAGTCTGTACTGTGCCCAGTTCTGGAAGACTGCACCGTTCCCTCCGTAGGTGATCAGTTCATGCGGATGCTGGGCCACACGGGGATCTAGGTTGTTCTGTATCATGGCCATGATTGCCGCAGCCTGCCTGCATCTGGCAGGATATTCGTCAATCGGCCTCGCATACATCGGATAGTCCGGCCTCAGCCGGTACATGTAGATTCTTCCGTATTGTTTCAGTTCTCCGGCAAATTCCTTTGCCAGCAAGGCATGGTGCTTCTCCGGGAAGTATCTCAGGGCGTTCTTTATCGCCAGTACCTTTTCTTCATCTGAAAGTATGTCCTTGCGTTTTGGGGCATGGTTGCTTTCCGTGTCGTATGGCTTCGGATCCGGCAATATGTCAGGAATGCCTTCCGCAACGGCTTTTCTGAATTCTTCCGTATTCATTGAAAATAAATTGAATGTTTACCACTAAAAGATTCCGGACTGACAGCTGTCCGGCGGGGATCTTTACAATGAACGGATCTTTCCGTTCACTATGCCGATAATCTCCTTTTCTTCCTTTTCGGCCGCTTCCGCCAGTCTGGCCGCTTCGTCGGTCAATGCCTTGGCCGTCTCACGGTCTGCAAGTCCTGCAGCATTGATGCGCACATTGAGTTCCGCCCCCAGGACTGCGCTTCTTGCTGCCAGGGCTCCCACGCCGGCATCGGACACCGAATTCGGATTGCCCTCAAGAGCCATGGCCTTCAGCAGCGGGAATGCCTTGCCTGCCGCCTTGATGGTACGCAGAGGCACTTCTGTGGCATATCTTGTGGCCTTTTCCAACGCGGCTTTCCTTGCCTCGATCTCTTCAGCAGAGCCTTTCGGCATCCCGAGTGCGGCCATTATGCCGTCAAATGCCGCCGTGTCCTCGTCCACAAGGGCAAGAAGCTCCTTCAGGACGGCCTGGCCCTGCTCTGCATAGTCAGAGAACTCCTTCCATCTTTCGTCCCAGCCCCTTTTGTGTGAAGAAAGGTTTGCCACCATTGTCCCGAGTGCAGCTGCAAGTGCACCCATGTATGCTGAAATCGAACCGCCTCCCGGGGCAGCCGATTCGGAAGCCGTCTCGTATGCGAATCCCTTGCAGGTCATCCGCACCAGTCTTTCCTTCTTCGCAATCTCCGCCTCGTCCTCCATCATGTATTCTATGACCTTTTCCTTAGGGTTGAACGGCTTGAGGTCATCAAGTCCCATTGACTTGACGGCCATGCGGATGATCTCGTCTTCGGAGATGCCGGTGGAGCGCTGCTGCTTTTCAAGGAAATATTTCCCGGCTTCGATAAGAGTCCGCTTCGGGATAAGTCCCACGATTTCCGTTCCCGTGACTCTCATTCCCCTTTCTGATGCGGCCCTGCAGACTTCGTCAAAGGCCTTGTGCAGAGGGGTGACATTGATGTCCGTGATGTTCATGGACACCTGCGCTATCCCGTATTCGTCTATATACCAGCCGATGGCCTTGCATCCTTTGAGAGTGCCCGGTATCATCACAGTCTTGCCGTCTGCGTCTTTCACTACCTTGCCGGTTATCGGGTTGCCTTCCCTTTTCGGACGGCCTTTCTCCCTCACATCGAATGCCACGGCATTGGCCCTGCGTGTGGAAGTGGTGTTCAGGTTGAAGTTCACCGCTATCAGGAAGTCCCTTGCCCCCACATTGGTGGCTCCGCTTCTGGCTGCCCTTTCGGTGAATTTTCCCGGGCCGAAGTCCGGAGCCTTGTCAGGGTCGGCCATCTTTTCCGGAAGAGCCTCATATTCACCGGCCCTGCACACTGCAAGATTTTTCCTTTCCGGCTTATATGCAGCCGCCTCATAGCAGTAGCATGGGATCTCCAGTTCATTATAAATGCGCTCAGCCAGTTTTCTTGCCAGCTCAGCGCATTCTTCGAGTGTGATTCCTGCCACAGGGATGAGCGGCAGCACATCTGTCGCTCCGGAGCGCGGATGCGCCCCGTGATGATGTCGCATGTCAATCAGCTCTCCTGCCCGTTTCACACCCATGAAAGCCGCTTCCGTGACGGCTTCCGGCGAGCCGGTGAATGTCACCACCGTCCTGTTGGTGGCCTCGCCCGGATCCACATTCAATATCTTCACTCCGCCGGATTCCTCTATGGCGGACACTATGGAGTCAATTATTTTCCTGTCCCTGCCTTCGCTGAAATTCGGCACGCATTCTACTATCCTTTCCATAATTATGTTATATTTCAAATATGTCAGCGGTCTCCGCTTTCCAGCTTGTGGATTGCCAGCCCGCTGCGTAGCTTCGGCTCGAACCATGTCGTCTTCGGCGGCATGATGTTTCCTGAGTCGGCTATGTCCACCAGCTGCTTCATGGACACCGGATAAAGGGCGAATGCCACGGCCATCTCTCCGCTGTCCACTCTTGATGCGAGTTCTCCGAGTCCCCTGATGCCTCCCACGAAGTCTATCCTCTTGTCCGTGCGCAGGTCCTTTATGCCGAGAATCCTGTCAAGCACGAGGTTGGAAAGGATGGTCACATCCAGCACGCCTATCGGATCGCCGTCATCGTATCTTCCGGGCTTTGCCTCCATGGAATACCATTTCCCGTCAAGGTACATGGAGAACTGGTGCAGATGCTCCGGACGGCATTTTTCGGCACCCTGTTTCCCTTCGCTCAGCTCTTTCCCTCCGAGTTCCCTTACTGTGAAGTCTTCCTCAAGCTTTTCGAGGAGCTGCGCCGGTGTCAGTCCGTTGAGGTCTTTCACCACGCGGTTATAGTCTATGATTTTGAGCTGGCTTTCAGGGAATGCCACCGCCATGAACCAATTGTATTCCTCGTCGCCTCTGTGGGCAGGGTTGTTCTCCCGCTTCTCGGCTCCGACCCTTGCCGCAGCCGCTGTCCTGTGGTGGCCGTCCGCCACATAGAACGCAGGGATATTCTTGAATATCTCGGTCAGACGGTCTATGTCCTCTTTGTCGTCAATCACCCAGAAATGATGTCCGAAGCCGTCTTCTGCCACGAAGTCGTATTCCGGCTCCCTGGCCGTGTATCTGCTTATTATGGCGGAGACCCCGTCATTGTCGGGGTAGGAGAAGAATACGGGCTCTATGTTGGCGTCCTGTATCTTCACATGGATCATCCTGTCGTCCTCCTTCTCCTTGCGGGTCAGTTCATGCTTCTTGATTTTCCCTTCCGCATAGTCATCCGTGTGGGCGCAGACCACAAGCCCGTATTGTGTCCTTCCGTCCATCGTCTGGGCATATATGTAATAGTATGGTCTGTCGTCCTGCACCAGCCAGCCTTTCTCCTGCCATGCCTTGAAGTTTTCCACGGCCTTGCCGTAGGCTTCGCTGCTGTGCTCGTCGATTATCGGGTCGAAGTCAATCTCCGGCTTCGTTATATGCAGAAGTGACTTCTCAGATGCCTCGGCCTTTGCCTCGGCCGAGTTCAGCACATCGTATGGCCTGGCCGCCACTTCCTTCACTATCTCTTTCGGCGGTCTCACCGCCGCAAAAGGCTTGATTCTCACCATATCAGTTTATTGTATCTTTATTTGGCATTGACCTGAAAGCGTGTGCAGCCCGTGGCAAAGTACTCCACGATCTGCCTCGCCGCCGCCAGTCCCGCATTCATGTTTGCTTCCGCCGTCTCTGCCCCCATTTTCTTTGGTGTCGCGAAGACCCTCTTGCCGAACTTTTCATTCAGCTCCGTCTGGCAGTCCGCCGCGATGTCCGTCACATATTTCAGATCAGTCCTGTCGGCAAGGGCCTTCTCCAGTTCGGCTTCATTTATTACCTCCTTTCGTGCGGTGTTCACGAGACACCCTCCTGCCGGCATGCGGGTAAGCAGGTCATATCCTATTGATCCCCTTGTCTCCGCCGTGGCAGGTATATGAAGTGAGATGAAATTGCATTCAGAATACATCTTCTCCAGCGTCTCTGCAGGCGTTACGCCTTCCTCGTTCATCTTTTCTGCCGGCACGAACGGGTCGAAAGCCATCACTTCCATGCCGAGGGCCTTTGCCTTTGCCGCCACGAGCCTGCCGACATTCCCGTATGCCTGTATGCCGACCTTCTTGCCGCGGAGTTCGCTGCCTGTGCCAGGCGTGAAACAGTTGCGGGACATGTATATCATCATTGCCAGGGCAAGTTCGGCCACTGCATTGGAATTCTGTCCCGGGGTGTTCATCACCACAATGCCTCTTTCAGTGCAGGCGTCAAGGCAGATGTTGTCATAACCTGCTCCGGCCCTGACCACGATTTTCAGCCGGCCTGCCGCGTCCACCACTTCGCGTGTCACCTTGTCTGATCTCACTATCAGAGCATCCGCATCGGCGACGCTTTTCAGCAGCTGTCCCTTTTCCGTATATTTTTCAAGCAGGACGACTTCATGCCCGCCCGCCCGGCATATTTCCCTGATTCCGTTTACTGCCGCCGCAGCAAACGGCTTTTCTGTCGCAACAAGTATCTTCATTGCAATAAATGTTTATTAATTAAATGGTTATTCAGAAAAAGCCTGTTTATCTGGATTTGATGCTTTCGAATTCCTGCATGCAGGCGATGAGAGCCTTCACGCTCTCCACCGGACATGCATTGTAGATCGAAGCCCTGAATCCGCCCACGGACCTGTGCCCCTTGATGCCGACCATTCCCTTGCCTTTCGCGAATTCGAGGAATTCGTCCTGGAGAGCCTCATGGCCCGGAGCCATCACGAAGCATACATTCATTATGGAGCGGTCTTCCCTGGCCGCCGTTCCGACGAACAGGCTGTTCCTGTCGATTTCGTCATACAGAAGTCTGGCCTTTTCCACATTTATCTTGTTTATGGCTTCCACTCCGCCTATTCCCTTGAGCCATTTGAGGGTTTCCTTCATCACGAAGATAGGGAATACAGGAGGGGTGTTGAACATGGAGCCTCCGTCCACATGGGTGCGGTAGTCAAGCATGGTAGGGATGTATCTGCTGACCTTTCCGAGGGCATCCTTGCGCACGATGGCGAATGCCACGCCAGCAGGGCCTACATTCTTCTGCGCTCCTCCGTATATGAGTGCATATTTGCTCACATCCACGGGACGGCTCATGATGTCGGAAGACATGTCGGCGATGAGCGGGACAGGGCAGTCCATGTCGTATCTGATTTCCGTGCCGTAGATGGTGTTGTTGGTGGTGATATGGAAATAGTCGAGGTCGGACGGTATCTCATAGTCCTTTGGAATGTAACAGTATGTCTTGTCGGCTGACGAAGCCACGGCATAGGCGTTTCCGAGTCCCTTTGCCTCTTTCAGGGCCTTCTTGGCCCATACTCCCGTTTCCAGGTAGCCGGCCTTGTTCTCAAGGAAGTTCATGGCGACATACAGGAACTGCATGCTGGCACCTCCGCCCAGGAACAGCACTTCGTGGGTGTCCGGGATGTTGAGGAGCTCTTTCCAAAGAGCCCGGCATTCGTCCATTACGGCGCTCCATTCCTTTGACCTGTGGGATACTTCTATCACGGACATTCCTGTCCCCATGAAGTCTTTAAGTGCCTCTATTGAATTCTCGATTGCCTGATCCGGAAGGATGCATGGACCTGCATTGAAATTGTGAACCTGTTTCATATTACGGATTGAAATTAAAATCTGAGGTAAATGTAATGATTTTTCTGTAAATTGTCCGGATATTTGTTAATAATTGCCGAAATTAACCATTTTTGATAATGGTTTTCTTTGGGGCTTCCTGTCAATAGAGACCTTTGGCGTCCGTGATCTTTTCACAGTAATGGCACAGGAGGGATATCTCGTTGCCGTTTTCTATGGTCGTGAACCTGGTCCTTATCGGCTGGTGGTTTGTGATGCATTTCGGGTTCATGCAGCGGGCTATGCCCTCTATTTCATGCGGCATGACCAGCTTTTTCTTTTCCACCACCCTGAAGTCCCTGATTATGTTGACCGTGGCCTTCGGCGCTATGAGGGCGAGCTTGTTGAGCTCCTCGTCCTTGAAGAACTTGTCTGCGATCTTTATTATCCCCTTTTTCCCGTAAAGCTTGCTGTTGAGGTTTATCCCTATGGTTATCTGGCTTTTTTCATCCCTCAGATTCAGGATGTCCAGAGCCTTGAAGACATTTTCCGCCGGTATGTGGTCCAGTACTGTCCCGTTTTCCAATGCGCTAACTACGAGTTCCTTGTCAGTATGTGTCATGATTCTGTCTCTTTTGGATATTTTCTTTTGTATGGCATGTCCGGCCCGGTTGTCAGACATGGTGTCCGGAAGGGGCATGATGTTGTCAGACCCTTCCGGCGGATTCCTATCTGTACCCCAGGAGGTATGCTATGATGGCCATCCGCACATAAAGACCGTTTTCGGCCTGTTTGAAGTAATATGCGTACGGGGTGTCGTCCACATCCTGGTCTATTTCGCTGACTCTCGGGAGCGGATGGAGGATCTTCATGTTCGGCTTCACCCCTCCGAGCATGGATGCTTCGAGCCGGTAGACATCCTTGACCCTTTCGTACTCCATCGGATCCGTGAACCTTTCCTGCTGTACCCTTGTCATATATAATATGTCGCAGTCGTTCAGGTGCTCTTCCAGTGACCTTGTCTCCTTGTAGCCGATGCCCTTTTCCTTCAGGAAATCCTTGTATTCTACAGGCATCTTCAGCTCGTCCGGAGCCGTGAAGATGAATTTCGGATCGAAATGGGACATTGCCTGCAGGAGGGAGTGTGTGGTCCTTCCGTATTTGAGATCCCCGACCATGTTGATGGTGAGCCCGTCCAGATGTCCCTGGGTCTGCATTATCGAATACAGGTCAAGGAGGGTCTGGGACGGATGCTGGTTCGCTCCGTCCCCGGCATTCACCACAGGTACAGAGGCAACTTCTGATGCATATCTGGAGCTTCCTTCGAGCGGATGCCTCATTATTATCATGTCCACATAGTTTGACACCATCTTTATGGTATCCTTGAGAGTCTCTCCCTTGCTCACGCTTGTGTTGGTGGCATCCGAGAAGCCGATGACCTTTGCTCCGAGCCTGTTCACGGCGGTCTCGAAACTCAGACGCGTCCTTGTGGACGGCTCAAAGAATATGCAGGCTATGACTTTGCCGTCAAGGATTTTCTGGACCCTGTCCTTTTCGAATTCTTTGGCGACTTCCAGTACATGCAGGATTTCCTCCTTGCTGAAATCCCTGATGGAAATGAGGCTTTTTTTCATTCTGTTGTCGGTTTATGTCAATGAGGTTCTGATGAATCTAATGCAGTTTAAGTATGGTCAAATTCCTTTTGCATCCAGGGCGCGCCGTCAACCAACCGGTTCGGCGGTGCATCCTTCCATGTCTTCCGTCCGTTTCAGGAACTCCGCATCCAGGGACAGCCGCACGGACACTTCCATGCTGCATTCCATGCCGAAATCCTGTCCGGCAGGGGTGAGCCCCAGATCTTTCACCATCTTCATGACATTGTTCATGTTCATGTATCCGAAATGGAGCCTGTACCGCCTTGACGCTGTCTTTTCAATGATTTCCGCATTGCAGAGGGCGTCTTCCGTGGATGTTCTGTATGCCCTGATCAGTCCCGGTATGCCGAGCTTTATGCCGCCGAAATAGCGGACAACCACCACCAGGATGTCGCTCAGCCCGCGGGAGTCTATCTGGCCGAGGATGGGTCTTCCGGACGAGCCGGACGGTTCCCCGTCATCGTTTGCCCTGAATCTTTCGCCCCTGTATCCGAGTCTCCATGCATAGCAATGATGTCTGGCATCATGATATTCCTTCTTCAACGATGCCACTATCTCCTTTATCTCGTCCTCTGTTTCAACCGGATATGCATGGGCAATGAATCGGCTGCCATTGTCCTTGAAGAGCCCTTTGGAAGGAGCTGAAATGCTCTTGTATGTATCCTGTATGCTGTTGTCGAGTCCGTCCATACCGGTTTCAAAAATAGTGTTTTCCCGACTATTTTACAATACCGTGACAATATTTTGACTGCGCATGGGAAATATTTTGTACCTTTGGCATCGCGTCGCGCAGAAGGGTATGCGGACATGTTCAGAAACATATTTATTATCAGACCATGATACTGAAATATAGAGTTTCTCTTCCCGGAATCAAGGGATTTGCAAGAGTGTATGAAGTGAATGACAATGCCACACTGTATGCTTTCCACAAGCAGATGAGGGCAGACATGGATTTCCCGCAGGATCAGATGGTCCTGTTCAAGGCCATGGACGGGGACGGCAATGTTTCCGCCAGATACGGCATTTTTGACCTGGGGGCAGGCACAATCGATTCCGTGACCTTGGGGCAGACCTTGAAGAAGGGCGAGATATCGTTCATATATTTTTACGACACTACCAATGCCAAGAGCGTCATCGTGACCTTCGAGGGCGAGGCGGAGCCCCGTAAGGATGCCGCCTATCCGATGCTCGTGGAGAGCAAGGGGCCGAATCCAGTCGAGTTCGAAAACGGATATGTGGCATTCGAGGACCTTCCGGACGACAAGAAGAAGGCTCCGGAGGATGATGACGACGATTGGGATGATGATGACAAGGATGATGATTCTCCGGAAGAGATATATGATGAGGATGAAGACGGCGGTGATGAATGATCACGGGCCGTCTTGCCTCTGTGCCGCATATTGACATGGGAAGGAAGCTCGTCATAGTGCTCGGTCCTACCGCCGTAGGAAAGACCGCTTTCAGCATAGAGCTTGCGCTCAAATGCGGTTCGCCTGTAATCTCATGCGATTCCAGGCAGATATTCAGGGAAATGACCATAGGGACAGCCGTCCCTTCCGCTTCACAGCTTGCAGCCGTGAAGCATTATTTTATCCATTCCCATTCCGTCACTGACAATTATACCGCAGGCAGGTATGAGGTTGAGGCTCTGGAGCTTATCAGAAGGCTTTTTGCAGAGGGACATGAAACCCTTGTGATGGCGGGCGGCTCCGGTTTCTATATAGATGCCGTGTGCAAGGGGCTTGATGACTTCCCTCCTGCGGATCAGGAATTGAGGGCAGCCCTTTCGGAGAGGCTCAGGACAGAGGGGGTGGAGTCTCTCAGGCTTGATCTCAAGAAGCTCGACCCCGAAAGCTATGAAAGCATTGACATTGCCAACGGACAGCGTGTGGTGCGGGCCCTGGAAGTGTGTCTGATGACAGGGCGGAAATTCTCTTCATTCAAGACGGCAACGGTCAAGAAAAGGGACTTTGAGATAGAAAAGATAGGGCTGACAAGACCTCGTGATGTCCTGTATGACCGCATCAACCGCCGTGTCCTCCAGATGGCCGATGACGGTCTGGTCGATGAGGTCCGTTCACTTGTGCCATACAGGTCTCTCCCGGCCCTGCAGACGGTCGGCTACAGGGAAATCTTTGATTATCTTGACGGTTCAATTTCTCTGGAGAGGGCCGTGGAACTGATACAGCGCAATACCCGCCATTATGCCAAAAGGCAGCTTACCTGGTGGGCGCGGGACCCCGAAATCCGCTGGATAAATCTTTGACGGCTTGAGCCCCGTCTCCTGCCGCCCCCATCCTCAATGCCTTGCATTTTGCTGATTCTTATACATTTAAAAGGGCTGTATCAAACGGTCGTTTTGATACAGCCCCTTCATCTGTTTTGTGTTTCAGTCGCCTGTCCTTAGGGTCAGAACGGAAGATCGTCATCATCCCCTGTGTCAGGCATGTCCGCAGCCGGAGGCATCGGAGCCTGCTGTGCCGGAGCGCCCGCCGGTGCCGCCCCCTGTACTGGAGGCTGTTGTGCCGGATAACCGGCCTGGGCCTGTCCTGATGAGGCTTCAATCCTCCATGCACGCAGGTCGGTGTACCATCTGCCGTTGTATTCGCGGCTGTTGATGTTGAACGACACCTTCACCTGGTCTCCGATCTGGAACCGTTCCATGTCCTTCACCTTGTCTTCTCCCCACACATTGAAGCATGCCTGGGTCGGGAAGCTGCCTTCCTGATATTCGACGATGAATTCCTGCTTGGACCAGTTGCCCCTTGCGGAGACACCCGTCTGGACATTCAGTTTCCTTATTATTCTTCCTTCGAGTTCCAATGCCATATTTCAATTATTTTTTGGAATCGGCTTTCTCTTCTTCTGCAGGCACTTTGCCGACTTTCTCCACATTCACGTCGAAGATGAGGGTCGAGTTCGGACCTATCTTGCCTGTCCTGCGGGCACCGTATGCGAGGGAATCCGGCACGAAGAGTTCGATCCTTCCGCCTTCACCAACGAGCTGGAGACCTTCCGTCCATCCTTTGATGACCCTTGTAAGCATCATGCGTACAGGATCCTTCTCCTTGTCGGATGCGTCGAATTCAGTCCCGTCGATAAGTGTTCCGGTATAGTGTACCCATACAGTATCCTTAGGACCGGCCTTGACTTCGTTGCCCTGCTCGATGATCCTGTACTGGAGTCCGCTGTCAGTCACAACGACACCGTCCTTCATCTTGTTCTCGCTCATGAACTTTTCTCCCTCGGCCTTGTTGACTGCAGCCTCATAGTTGTTCCTCTTGGAAATGAAGCTGTTGAACAGCTTGTTCATCTCTTCCGGATTCACCTTGAACTGCGCATTGAACTCAGGGGTGTTCATGTCGCCCTCGGCGTTGATGAAGTCCATCATTCCTTTCTTGATTTCGGAATAGTTGAGGTCCTTGCCGAAGTTGTTGGCCTTGATGAAATAACCGAAGTTGATACCGACGAGGTAGCTCACTGAATCCGTTTCCGCACTTGTCGGAAGCTGAACATCAACTTTTACATCGCTCTTGCTTGACGAAGAGTTGCAGGCAGTGGCAAGCACTGCCGCTGCAGCGGCTGCTGCAATGATTCTGATTGTCTTTTTCATTGTGTATTATGTTATTGTTTTGTAAATTCCTGTCATCATTGCATCCTGCGCACGGCCGTTGTATGCCGGACGGAATGCAAAATCATACAAATATCGGAAAAATATTCGATATTTGGTTCTGTCAGGTCTTATTTTCATCCATTTAATTACTGCAGACCGCCGGCCTTGCCAGGATTCTTCCTGCAGGCGAGGCTCAGGGCAATGAGCCCTGCAATGGCGGCGACCGCCGAGGTCATAAGGATGCTTATCTTTCCCGTGTCGATGATTTCAGGGTCGGAGAATGCCAAGCTGTTGATGAAGATGGACATGGTGAAGCCTATGCCGCCGAGCAGTCCCATGGCCGCCACCTGGCTCCATGTGATGCCTTCCGGCATGGCCGCAGCCTTCAGTTTCACGCCGAGGAAGCTCGTGAGGAGAATGCCTGCAGGCTTTCCTATGAGAAGGCCGAAGAAGATGCCGAGGGAAACCGGCGGTATCCCGTTGCCTGCGAAGTCGCCGAAGTCAAGGGCCACACCAGCATTGGCAAGGGCGAAAAGCGGGATTATCAGGAAGTTGACGAAAGGATGCAGCTTGCTTTCGAACCTGTGCATTAGAGGGTCGATGTGCTTGGTCTCCAGCCATATCCCGTGCACGTTCTGCTGCTGCTCCGTGTCCGAGAGCATGTTGATGCCGCTCTCTCCGGAAGACTTCCTGAACCTGTCAAGGAAATGCGCCACCCTGTGCTGGAACCTCACCTTGCTGGAAGTCCCCTGCGACGGGATTGTCATTGCGAGCAGCACCCCGGCTATGGTGGCATGCACTCCGGACATGTAGATGAAGTACCAGAGGAAGATGCCCGGTATTATGTACAGCCATTTGGATGTCAGCCTTGCCCGGTTGAAGAAGAAAAGCAGGGCGGTGAGTAGTCCCGCATATATGAGCCATTCGAGCTGGAGTTCGTGTGACGGGTAAAACAAGGCCAGCACTATGATTGCTCCGAGGTCGTCCACTATGGCGAGGGCGGTTAGGAACACCTTCAGCCCGTCAGGCACCTTGTCGCCAAGGAGTGAGATGATGCCTATGGCAAATGCGATGTCCGTGGCCATTGGGATGCCCCAGCCTCCGGCTGTCTCGGGATGTCCTGCATTGAATATGGAATATATGATTGCAGGGACGGCCATCCCGCCTATTGCCGCCATGATCGGGAGGGCGGACTTCTTGACGGACGAGAGCTGTCCGGCTATCATTTCCCTCTTTATCTCAAGCCCGACCGTAAGGAAGAATATGGCCATGAGGGCGTCGTTGATCCAATGTCTCAGACTCATTTCCAGCGAGAATCCTCCTAACGAAATGCCGGCTTCGGTGTCCCACATCCTGTCGAACCATGCCGTTGATGGAAAGGATGCCATAGTCACTGATATTATGGTGCAGATGAGAAGGAGCACCCCGATTGTGGCCTTCTTGTGGAACATGGCATTGAGCCTGTTCATCAGCCTGATGTTCTTTTTTGAAGGGAGGCTGTTCCTGTGTCCGTGGTCTGAATGCGTATCTGTCGTGGAAGGCATTGTTTCAAGTTTTATTCATTGATTCCGCAAATATACAACTAAAAAAATCTCATATAAAATATTGCGCTTATAAAAAAATCGCTATATTAGAAGAATTAATTTGTGTTCCTATGGATATTGATTCGTCTGTTCTTCATGCGAAATTGAAAGAGTTCTTCGGCTTTGATTCGTTCAAGGGCGATCAGGAAGAGATTATAAAAGAACTTGTCGCCGGTCACAATGCCTTCGTACTTATGCCTACGGGAGGCGGGAAATCGCTCTGTTATCAGCTTCCCGCCCTTGTCATGGAGGGGACTGCCATAGTGGTGTCCCCGCTGATTGCGCTCATGAAGAACCAGGTGGACGCCATAAGGGGGTTCGTTTCAGGGAATGACGGCATTGCACACTTCCTGAATTCATCCCTGCCGAAGTCCCAGATAAATGAGGTGCATGAGGACCTGCTTTCAGGGGCTACAAAGCTGCTTTATGTTGCTCCGGAGTCGCTGACCAAGCCGGAGAACATCGCGCTCCTCAAAGAGATAAAGATATCCTTCTATGCCATAGACGAGGCGCATTGCATTTCCGAATGGGGGCATGATTTCCGTCCGGAATACAGGCGTATCAGGGCCATCATAGACGAGATAGGCCCGGCTCCGGTCATTGCGCTCACAGCCACCGCCACCCCTAAGGTGCAGAACGACATACAGAAGAATCTGGGCATGCTCGATGCCAGGGTCTTCAAGTCTTCCTTCAACAGGCCGAACCTGTATTATGAAGTGAGGGACAAGTCCGACCCGAAGCGTGACATCATAAAGTTCATAAAGCAGAATCCAGGAAAGTCCGGCATCATCTACTGCCTCAGCAGGAAGAAGGTGGAGGAACTTGCAGAGCTTCTGAATGTCAATGGTATCCGGGCCCTTCCTTATCATGCCGGCCTGGATGCGAAGACCCGCGCCGAGAACCAGGACAAGTTTCTGATGGAGGAGGTGGACGTGATAGTGGCCACAATAGCCTTCGGCATGGGGATAGACAAGCCGGATGTCAGGTTCGTCATACATTATGACATCCCGAAGAGCATAGAAGGCTATTATCAGGAGACCGGAAGGGCAGGAAGGGACGGCCGTGAAGGCAAATGCATCACCTTCTACAGCTACAAGGACATACAGAAGCTGGAGAAGTTCATGCAGGGCAAGCCGGTGGCGGAGCAGGAGATAGGAAAGCAGCTCCTGCTGGAGACGGTGGCCTACGCCGAGTCGAACCAGTGCCGCAGGAAGCTGCTGCTCAATTATTTCGGCGAGGACTATACCGAGGACAACTGCGGTGCCTGCGACAACTGCCTGTATCCGAAGAAGCAGTTTGACGGACAGGAGGAGATGTCGCTTGTCATAGAACTCATCCAGTCCCTGCCGGAGCATTTCAAGACCGAACATCTTGCAAACATACTTGCCGGGGAGGCAAATTCCCTCATAAAGTCGTACCGTCATGACGAACTGGAGCTATTCGGAGCCGGTAAGGACCATACGGTGAGATTCTGGTGTGCAGTGATACACCAGGGTCTCATCCTGCATCTGCTTGACAAGGAGATAGAGTCCTACGGTCTCATCAATGTGACGGAGAAGGGACTTGAATTTTATGAGAAGCCATACGAACTGATGCTCACAGAGGACCGTGAGTTCGTGGACGGCGAGGATGACGACGATGATGTGCAGGCCATCGCCGCTGTGGCCAAAGGCGGCGGAGGGGATCCCGTTCTCCTTTCCATGCTGAAAGATCTCAGGAGGGACATGGCCCGCAGGCTGAAGCTGCAGCCGTGGGTGATATTCGGGGACAATTCCCTGGAGGACATGACCATACTCTATCCCGAGACATACGATGAGCTGAAGAACTGCCAGGGAGTAGGGGAGGGCAAGTCCCGCAAATTCGGCAAGGAATTTCTTGCTCTCATCAAGAAATATGTGGAGGAGAATGACATCAGCCGTCCGGACGATTTTGTCGTGAAGTCTGTAGTCAACAAGTCCGCCAACAAAGTCTACATCATCCAGAGCGTGGACCGCAAGCTTCCGCTAGAGGACATAGCCGAGGCCAAGGGCCTGGAAATGGAGGAACTTCTGGACGAGATAGAAGCCATCGTCTATTCAGGCACCAAGCTCGATCTGAATTATTATATAGAGCAGAACATCGATGATGACATCGTGGATGACATCTATGCCTATTTCCGTGAGGATGCCGAATCGGACTCCCTTGAAGACGCCATGAAGGAACTCGGTTCCGACTATGATGAGAGGGAAGTCCGCCTTGTCCGCATAAAGTTCCTCTGCGAGGTCGCCAACTGAGTCCTTATATTCTTAGCCTATAGGGGCCATCACGAGGCGGCGACCCTCGAAATGGGCGAGGTGGCGGAAACCGAGTGACCGTACAAATTCTGCATACTGGAGGAACTTGTCACCGGGGCGCTTCGGGTCGTGGGAGTCGGAGCCGAGGCTGATTGCCTCTCCTCCGAGTTCCTTGAAGCGGAGCAATATGTGCCTGTCAAGGACGGGGGTGCGTCCCTTATAGTCCTGATAGGTCTTGGTATTGATTTCTATGGCTTTCCCATTTTCCGCAAGGTATTTCAGAATGGCGTCGAATATGTCACCGAAATCCCTGTACAATATGCTTGCCTGCGGGTATGGGGCGTATCTTGCCACATAGTCGTAATGACCCATGATGTCGAAGTCGCCGAGCCAGGTCATTTCTTCATATATGGTTTCGAGGTAGTGCCCGTATGCAGTCTTCCAGTCTTTACCTTCATAATAACCTCCGTAAAACGGGTCCGTGTCATCAAGATAATGGACGGAGGCGATCACTTCGTCGAAGGAGTTTCCCGCCAGAAATTCCCTTATTCTGTCCCTGCAGCTCCTCTGCATCCCGATTTCTACTCCTTTGAATATCCGGAAGTCATCGGGACGGCTCTGTCCGGCAGTTTCCGTAGCGGCTTCTCCGTCTGTCCTGAGGCTGTCCTTTTTATTGCTGGACATCAGGGCATTGACCCTGTCTATTTCTGACTGCTGGGCCTTCACGTCAAATGTTTCCGGAACCAGATTCTCGAATGCGGCCTTCATGGGCGGCACATAGAAGTCGCAATGGTCCGTGAAGCAGATGCCCGCAAGCCCGTTGGCACGGGCTGCGGCTGCGGACTCCTCCACCGAAGTCCTTTTGCCGTCAAATGAAAACTGGCTATGGTTGTGATTGTCGTACAGGATGTGCATTATTGTATTTCGTTAACTGATTATCAGCTCAATCCGTCTATCTCCCCGTTCTTGATGTCGATGTGCAGGGCCTGAGGCCTTTTCGGCAGTCCCGGCATACGGATTATGTCCCCTGCGATGGCCACGAGCATTTCCGCCCCGGTGTTTATAACGATGTCCTTGATGCTGAAATTGAAGCCTGACGGGGCTCCGAATTTGGTGCTGTCCTGTGAGAACGAATACTGTGTCTTGGCTATGCACACCGGAAAATGCGAGATGCCCATCTCGTTTATCATCCTTATCTTGTTCCTCGCCGTCTTGCCTATGGACACGGAACCGGCTCCGTATATGTTCTTCGCTATGCTTTCTATCTTGGATTCCACGCTGCGGTCATCTTCGTATGTGAGTTTGAGCGGTCCGGAAGGATTCTCGTCTATCGTCCTGATCACAAGCCGGGCGAGTTCCTCTGCTCCCTTTCCGCCTTCGCAGTAGGCGTTGTTGACGGCAAATCCCACTCCGTCTTCCATGCAGTGTTCCCTTACCATATTGATTTCTTCCTCCGTGTCGGAAGCATATCTGTTGAAGCATACGACCACTGTCTGTCCGAATGCCTTCAGATTCTGTATGTGCCTGTCGAGGTTGGCGAAGCCGCGCCTCAGCCCTTCCGCGTCAGGGGCGTCAATCTTGTCCTCGGACACGAACCCGTGCATCTTCAGTCCTCTCAGGGATGCGACAAGCACGGTCAGCACCGGCTGCAGTCCGCTTTTGCGGCATTTTATGTTGAAGAACTTCTCGGCTCCGAGGTCTGCCCCGAAGCCTGCTTCCGTGACAACATAGTCTCCGAATGTCATAGCCATCTTCGTTGCCATCAGTGAGTTGCATCCGTGTGCAATGTTGGCGAACGGCCCTCCGTGCACAAAGGCCGGGGTGCCTTCCGTGGTCTGGACAAGGTTCGGATGTATCGCATCCTTAAGCAGGACGGTTATGGCTCCCGCCACTCCGAGGTCCTTGACCGTGAACGGCCTGTTGTCGAATGTCAGTCCGAGGGTGATGTTTTCGATTCTCCTTCTCATGTCATCAAGTCCGGATGAAAGGCAGAGTATGGCCATAAGTTCTGAAGCCGGGGTTATGTCGAATCCAGACTGTCTCGTGATGCCGTCGGTGCGGGGACCGAGTCCGGTGACGATGTTTCTCAGGGATCTGTCATTGACATCGAGTACCCGCTTCCACAGGATTTCCTTGAGGGCGAATCCTTCGCTCTGGTGCTGGTAGAGATAATTGTCCAGCAGTGCGGCTATCATGTTGTGTGCGGATGTGACCGCATGGAAATCGCCTGTAAAATGCAGATTTATCTTGTCCATCGGCATGATCTGGGCATATCCGCCGCCTGCAGCCCCGCCTTTCAGTCCGAAACATGGCCCGAGGGACGGCTCCCTGAGTGCCACGATGGCTTTCTTGCCTATCCTGTTGAGTCCGAGGGCGAGTCCGACGGACACGGTGGTCTTGCCGATGCCTGCCTTGGTGGCGGTAATGGCGGTCACGAGTATGAGCCTGCTTTTCTTTACTGCAGTTTCATCAATCAGTGTTTCAGGTACTTTGGCCATATAATGCCCGTATTGTTCAATGCATTCTTCCGGAATGCCGGTCTCGGCGGCTATTTCCGTGATTTTCTTCATGCTGATGCTCCTTGCGATTTCGATGTCAGATTTCATGGCCACGGTGTATTGTTGATTATTGTGATTTCATCGGAAATGAAGTCGCTAAAATACTGAAATTTTTCCTATTTTTGCAGGATATGGCCGGCGAATGACATTTTCCGGCCCGTAGTTTTAAGTGAAACGGAAATTTCCAACTGGATTATGATTACATTCGGGTTCAAAAACAAGACCAGCGGGCTGCTCCGCGCCATTACGGCAATTGTTCTGGGGATAGTGATGATTGCCATGCCCGGGTCGTCCCTCGTCGTGCTTGTGCAGGTGCTGGCGGCAGTGCTCATTGCATCCGGGCTCGTCTCGGCCGTTTTCGGCTTCATCAACAGGACAAACGGCGGACTTGGCCTTATGGTATTCAATTCTGTCGTGGATATCATTCTGGGCATTCTCATATTCTGCTTCCCTGAATTTGTCGCAAGTTTTGTGATAGTGGTGCTCGGCATCGTGCTTCTTGTCCTCGGACTTTTCCAGATATTCGCCCTGGTCAGTGCATCAAGTTTTGTCAATATGGGGGTCTTTGCCTTCCTTTTCCCGGCATTGGCTGTAGTTGGAGGCATTCTGCTGGTGTTCAAGCCTTTCGGTATAGCCTCGGCTCTGACGCTTGTGGCCGGCATCGTCCTTCTGGTCTACGGGGTGTCCGAACTCATAGCATCGTGGAAGATGCGCAAGGCCATGAAGGAATATGACATAAAGTTCGGGGAGGGCGCTGCACAGCCTGGCAGCCAGGCCCGGCAGTCAGGCTTTGATGACATCAAGGATGTAGATTACGAAAAGGTCGATGACCCTTCTTAATTACGGAGCAGGACTTGTCCTGCGACAGTCCTCCCTATGTAGGGAGGAGAAAGGAGGGTGACGCCCCTTAGTAAGGGGCTGTCGCGGAGCGACTGGGGATTAAGACAAATGGATTTCGAAGAAATCCTTAACGACAGTCCGACGGATTCCCTGGTGCTGAGTAAAACAAATCCGTCGGACTGACGTTAATATGATACCGAAGGAGACAGTAGACAGGATAATAGATGCAGCCCGTGTTGAAGATGTAGTCGGGGATTTCGTCTCGCTGAAAAGAAGAGGGGCGAATTTTGTCGCATGCTGTCCTTTCCACAATGAGAAGACTCCTTCATTCTATGTTTCTCCCGCAAAGGGGATATTCAAATGCTTCGGCTGCGGCAAGTCGGGCACTGCCGTGGGCTTTGTGATGGAGCATGAGAACCTGTCCTATGGCGAAGCCCTGAAATTCCTTGCGAAGAAATACAACATCGAAGTGGTCGAGAAGGAAGAGTCCGCCGAGGACATTGCCCTGAGGCAGCGCAATGAGAGCCTCATGCTCGTTTCTGAATTTGCCGCAGGCTTCTTCAAGGATTCGCTCAAGACAGAGGAAGGCCATGCCATCGGATACGCCTATTTCAAGTCAAGAGGGCTGGAGGATGCCACCATAGAGAAATTCGGGCTCGGATGGGCACCGCTCAGCCGCCATGCCCTTGCCGATGCCGCAAGGGAGGCAGGCTACAAGGAGGAATTTCTTGTGGACACCGGCCTGTGTGTAAAAAGGGATGACGGCAGTCTTTCGGACCGGTTCTTCGACAGGGTCATCTTTCCGATACATTCCGTGAACGGGAGGCCGATAGCCTTCGGGGGCAGGACATTGAGGACGGACAAGACAGTGGCGAAATATGTCAATTCCCCGGAGACGGAGATATATGTCAAGAGCAGGTCTCTGTACGGGATTTATTTCGCGAGAAACGAGATTGTCCGCCGGGACAGGTGCTTCCTTGTCGAGGGCTATCTGGATGTGATATCGATGCACCAGCTCGGTATCACCAATGTGGCTGCTTCCAGCGGCACATCCCTGACAGTGGAACAGGTGAGGCTGATTAAAAGGTTCACTGAAAATGTCACCATTATATATGACGGGGATTCGGCGGGGATACATGCCGCGTTGAGGGGCATCGGTCTGGTGCTGAAGGAAGGGCTGAATGTGAAGGTGGTGCTTCTTCCTGACGGAGATGACCCGGACTCGTTTTCGAGGAAACATACGCTGGAGGAGGTCAGGAATTTCATTGACTCCCATGAGCAGGATTTCATAGAATTCAAGTCGGACATATTGCTCGGTGAAGCCGGGGACGACCCTCTGAAAAGGGCCAACCTGATAAATGACATAGCTGACACCGTGGCTCTCATTCCGGATGCCGTCAAGCGCTCCGTTTATGTGGATGTGTGCAGCCGCAAGTTCAACATTGACTCGCAGATACTTTTCGAGCGCATAGGTCATACCAGGGGGGAAATGCTTGCGGAGGAGAAGACCAGGAATGACAGCCGCAGGCGCAGGGAAGAGGAACATACCCTGTCACGCCCGGTGGAAGACACGGGTGCCTCCGCTTCGGAACCGCGCCCGGTGAGCATGCTCTCGGCTCCGGCAGGGCTGGAATTCGATGATGTTTATCTTGCACCGTGCGAAAAGGAGCTGCTGGGATTCATTGTGGAATCCGGTGATGAGCATCTGGCATTTGACCGCGATTCGGAATTCTATATGGAGGGGGAGTCCCAGACTGTAGCAGAATTCATCGATTCCGCCCTTGCCGGAGATGATGTGCAGTTTGCCAACGGCATATACAGAAAGGTCTATGACGAATATTTCGGGATGTATGACCGGGGACTGACCCAGGAACAGATAAGGAACAGGCTGCTGAACAGTACGGACAGGGAAATCGCCCTTGTCACAGCCGACCTTCTGGAGGACAAGTATATCATTACGGTGGAAAACTATATAAATGCCCTCACCTCGAAGTCCACGATGCTTGTGATGTATGTTCCCAAGTCCGTGATGGCCTACCAGAGCCGCAGGATAGAGAAGATGCTTGCCGAATACGATGCAAAGCTGGAGTCCGCCGGTGATGATGTCGCCGCACAGATGGACATACTGAAGGTGATGGATGGACTGAACAAGGCCAGGAAAAACCTCAACAACCGTCTCGGACGGGTATGATGGACAATGTTTGAAATTTTAGACTATAGGATATGAAAGACAATTACAAAAGGACACTTGTCACATGTGCGCTTCCGTACGCAAACGGACCGGTGCATATCGGCCATCTTGCCGGGGTTTATGTGCCTGCCGACATTTATGTGAGATATCTGAGGATGAAAGGCGAGGATGTGCTTTTCATCTGCGGCTCCGACGAGCACGGGGTGCCTATCACCATCAAGGCCAAAAAGGAGGGATGCACACCGCAGGATGTCGTGGACAGGTTCCACAGGATAATAAAGGATTCGTTCACCGGACTCGGAATCAATTTCGACATATATTCCAGGACCACTTCGGATGTGCATGAGAAGACCGCCTCCGAGTTTTTCAGGAAGCTTTATGATGAAGGGAAATTCATCGAGAAGGAGAGCGAGCAATATTATGACACCGAGGCGAATACCTTCCTTGCAGACCGCTATATAGTCGGGACCTGCCCGAAATGCGGGGCGGAGGGGGCATACGGTGACCAGTGCGAAAAATGCGGCAGTACCCTCAGCCCGGACGAGCTTATAAACCCCAAGTCCGCCCTGAGCGGCAGCGAGCCTGTCAAGAGGAAGACTAAACACTGGTATCTGCCTCTCGACCAATATGAACCGTGGCTGAAGGAGTGGATATTGGAAGGCCACAAGGAATGGAAGACCAATGTGTACGGACAGTGCAAGTCCTGGATTGACGGCGGCCTGCAGCCTCGTGCCGTGAGCCGTGACCTCGACTGGGGTGTTCCGGTGCCGGTGGAAGGAGCTGAAGGCAAGGTGCTCTATGTGTGGTTCGATGCCCCTATCGGCTATATTTCCAACACCAAGGAACTCCTGCCACAGTCATGGGAGAAATGGTGGAAGTCTGAGGACACCAAGCTCGTACATTTCATCGGAAAGGACAATATCGTCTTCCATTGCATCGTCTTCCCGTCAATGCTGAAGGCCTATGGGGATTTCATCCTTCCGGACAATGTACCTGCAAACGAGTTCCTCAATCTTGAAGGCAGAAAGATTTCCACTACCAGGAACTGGGCAGTATGGCTCCAGGAATATCTTAAGGAGTTCCCGGGACAGGAAGATGTGCTGAGATATGTGCTCTGCGCCAATGCTCCTGAGACCAAGGATAATGATTACAGCTGGAAAGATTTCCAGGCCCGCAACAACAACGAACTTGTGGCGATCCTCGGCAATTTCGTAAACCGTGCCGTGGTCCTCACACACAAATATTTCGGAGGCATGGTACCTGCCGACAAGAAGTCCGAGCCGATTGATGCCGAGACCCTTGCCCAGCTGCCGGCAATGAGGGAAGCGATAGAAGGCAATCTTGAAAACTACAAGTTCCGCGAGGCCCTGAAGGAAGCCATGAACATGGCCCGTCTCGGCAACAAGTATCTGACCGACACCGAGCCGTGGAAGGTCGCCAAGACAGACATGGACAGGACGGCATCCATCCTTAATGTCGCCCTCCAGATATGTGCCAACCTTGCTATAGCATTCGAGCCGTTCCTTCCGTTCTCCGCGGAGAAGCTCAGGAAGATTCTCAATGTGGGGCTTATAGCCGGTGCTGACCATCGTCACGGGGAAGGTGCCCCTACCGTCAATTTCTATGGGGAGAATGAGGCTGCCGCTCTGCATACCTATCCGGCAAGGGATGGCGGGGACACCGGTGCAAGGCGTTCTTCTGCAGATGATTTCTCTGTCGTCCTCACCTGGAGCCTTCTCGGTGCGGGATGCCTCCTGCCTGAGGGACACCAGCTTGGCGAGCCGGAACTTCTGTTCAGCAAGATAGAGGACAGCGTGGTCGAGGCCCAGATCAACAGGCTTGAGGAAATCCGCAAGGCCAACGAGGCGGCGCAGGCCGCCGAAGAGGCCCGCCGTGTCACTCCGCAGAAGACTGAGTGCACATTTGAGGATTTTGAGAAGATGGACATCCGCACTGCCACAGTCCTTGAGGCCGAGCGTGTCCCTAAGACCGACAAGCTTCTCAAGCTCACCATTGACACCGGCATCGACAAGCGTGTCATCGTTTCCGGCATAGCCGAATATTATACTCCCGAGCAGATGGTCGGCCGCCAGATCTGCATCCTTGCCAACCTCGCTCCGCGCAAGATCCGCGGCATCGAGTCCAAGGGCATGATCCTCATGGCCCGCCAGGGCGACGGCAAGATGCGCTTCATCACCCCTCAGGAGCCACTTTCCAACGGCGCCGAAATAGGATAAAGAACAGATGAAGACAAGTCACAATATGGATCTCAGGGCGTGGAACACCTTCGGAATGAAGGTGTCCTGCGCATGCTTTGTGGAATACGGGACGGTGGAGGAGCTGGAGGAGCTTTGGAAGATGAGGCACGGGATGTCTCCGGACGGTCTGCCGAGCCCTTTCCTGCATATAGGGAAGGGGAGCAACCTGCTTTTCACAAAGGATTTCCCGGGGACTGTCTTTCATTCTGACATAAGGTTCATTTCTGTGTTGGAAGGTGCCGGGCATCAGTATCAGGCAGGGGTGTCTGCAGCGGAAATCTGTGCAGACCTGGCTGCGGACGGCAAGATGCTTGTAGAGGCCGGAGCCGGGGTGCTCTGGGATGACTTCTGCCTCTGGTGCGCTGAAAGGGGGCTTTGGGGGCCGGAGAACCTTTCCGGGATTCCTGGCGAGGTCGGGGCTGCGGCAGTCCAGAACATAGGGGCATACGGGGTTGAGGCAAAGGACATCATTTTTCAGGTGAAATGCTTTGACTGCGTCACGGGCCGCAGGGTTGCCTTCAAGGCCTCGGAGTGCGGCTACGGCTATCGGGATTCCATGTTCAAGGATTCGGCCAAAGGCAGGTATGTGGTGACTTCGGTTGTCTTCACTCTTTCTTCAGTGCCCGTTCCGAGGCTGGACTACGGTCATGTGAAAGAGGCGGTGAACGCTGCATTTGAAACTGCAGGAAACCATACGGAAGCAGGGTTGTCATCCATGCTTGTGAGGAATGTGATACTTTCCATAAGGAATGCCAAGTTGCCGGACCCTGCAGTCATCGGGAGTGCCGGGAGCTTTTTCAAGAATCCGGTCATCCCGAGGTCGGACTATGAACGGATTGCCTCCGTGGCGAGGATAGAGCACGGGGCGGATTATGAAGTCCCTCATTATGACGCCGGTTCGGGGTTTATAAAGGTTCCTGCCGCGTGGCTGCTGGACCAGTGCGGGCTGAAAGGCCTTGTCGCCGGGAATGCAGGCATCTATGAGAAACAGCCGCTGGTGATAGTCAACCTGACGGGGAATGCCTCTCCTTCAGAAATCCTTGCCGTTGAGGCGATGGCAGTAAAGGCGGTATATGAAAAATTCGGTGTGACACTTCATCCGGAAGTGGAGCATGTGTAAATCTGCAACATTATGAGTTCGTTTGTCATTGAAGGCGGGCACAAGCTCAGCGGAGTCATCCGCCCGCAGGGAGCGAAGAATGAGGCGCTTCAGGTGATAAGTGCCGTCCTGCTCACAGATGAGGAGGTCACGATTTCCAATATTCCGGAAATCCTGGACATACGCAACCTGATCATCCTTCTGGAAGGGATGGGGGTCAAGGTCACCCGCAAGGAAAAGGGCTGCTATGTGTTCAAGGCCGATGAAATCGACATTGACTATGTCCGGAGCGATGATTTTGTCCGGAAATGCGCCGCTCTCCGCGGATCCCTGATGGTTGTCGGCCCGATTCTTGCCCGTTTCGGCAGCGCCTATTTCCCGAAGCCGGGCGGGGACAAGATCGGCCGCAGGAGGGTGGACACGCACATCCTCGGCCTGATGAACCTCGGTGCCGGCCTGGAATATGACAATGACAAGAAGGCTTTCTATCTCCATGTCCCGGAAGGCCAACGCCTGAAAGGCAAATATATGCTTCTGGACGAGGCTTCAGTGACAGGCACGGCGAATATCCTGATGGCAGCCACCCTTGCAGAAGGCACCACGACCATCTATAATGCCGCCTGCGAACCGTATATACAGCAGCTCTGCCGCCTGTTGGTGTCCATGGGGGCGAAGATTGAAGGCATCGGGTCCAATCTCTTGACCGTCACAGGTGTGGAAAAGCTTCACGGTGCGAGTCACACCCTTCTTCCGGACATGATAGAAGTCGGAAGTTTCATCGGGATGGCTGCAATCACCCGCAGCTCCATCACCATCAAGGATGTTTCATACGACAATCTCGGCATCATCCCCGAATGTTTCCGCCGCCTCGGCATAAACCTTGAGCAGCGTGGTGATGACATATTCATTCCGGAGCAGGAGAGCTATGTCATAGAATCCTTTCTGGACGGTTCCATCCTGACCATAGCCGATGCCCCGTGGCCCGGTCTTACTCCTGACCTCCTCAGCGTGATGCTCGTCGTGGCCACACAGTGCAAGGGCAGCGTCCTAATTCATCAGAAGATGTTCGAAAGCAGGCTTTTCTTTGTGGACAGGCTGATAGACATGGGGGCGCAGATCATTCTTTGCGACCCTCATCGCGCCGTGGTGATAGGCCATGACCACAAATTCACGCTCAGGGCCAACAACATGCTTTCACCGGACATCCGTGCCGGCATAGCCATGCTCATCGCTGCCATGTCCGCCAAGGGCACGAGCGTCATCGGCAATATAGAGCAGATTGACCGTGGCTACGAAGACATCGACATCCGTCTTAATGCCCTCGGTGCACATATTTCAAGAAATTAGTTCAGGGTTTCTTCCGGATGAGGTTGAGGCCGTCCCGGACGGGGAGGATGACTGATTCGACGCGGGGATCGCGGGCGACGATGCTGTTGAATGCAGCGATGCCCTGTGTCTGCTTGTCCTGCGGAAGAGGATTGAGCCAGACTTTGCCGTCCCAGAGCACATTGTCTGCGAGGATATAGCCTCCGGGACGCACCATGTCGAAGACAAGATCGTAGTATTCAGGATATTCCCTTTTGTTGGCATCGATATACACCATGTCGTATTGCCCGGATTTCAGCCGTTCCAGCGTCTTCTTCGCATCACCTATGAGAAGGGATATCTTGTCGCTTACCCCGGCCCTGTCGAATCCTTCGAGAATCAGGTCTTCAAGCTCGTCATTGATTTCAAGGGTATCGAGATGTCCGTCTTCGGGCAGTCCGTAGGCGATGCAGACGGCGGAATAGCCGGTGAATGTGCCTATCTCGAGCACCCTGGCAGGCCGTATCATCTCCGTGAGCATTGTGAGAAACCTCCCTTGGACGGCTCCGGAAAGCATCCTGGCATGGTTTGTCCTGATGTTGGTCTGGCGTTCTATCCAGGCAAGGGCTTCCGTCTGTCCTGATGAATGTTCCCTGATATATCTGTCCGATGCTTCCATAGTCTTTTATTGTGTGTCAGGCAAATACAAGCCTTGACAGCCTTTCCTTGTCAAAAATCCTGCGTGAAAGTTCCATCAGCTCTTCAGCCGAGACTGCCTCGATCTTTTCCCTTGTCTGCCCGTCATCTGCGATATGTCCGTATGTGAGCAGGCTCTTTCCCATAGAAAGGCATTGGGTCTCCCCGTTGTCGGAGCTTATGGCAAGCTGTCCGAGCAGCTGCTTCTTTGCCGCCTTCAGTTTCCTTTCGCTCATCGGGCTGTCCTGCAGTTTCCTGATTTCCTTGCCGATGGCTTTGCAGCATTTTTCCAGGTTGTCCCTGTCGCATCCGAGGCAGATGGCCACGATGCCGGTGTCGGCATATTGCGTGTAGGAGCATTCCACCCCGTAGACCCATCCGTTCTTTTCCCTCAGGACGGAATTGAGGATGGAGTTGGTGGCAGGGCCTCCGAGAATGTTGCACAGCAGGACGGTCGCCACCCTTTCCTTTTCTTCATACAGTGACGGGGCAGTGGTCCCTATCACACAGTTTACCTGGTGGTTACGCCTTGTCATCTTTTTGTCGAAGCAGGCTGCCTCCGGCTTGAAGCGTTTCGGTTCAGGCATTTCTCCCGCAGGCTTTTCACATTCCGGGAAGTATTTTTCAGCCATTTTGAGCACGGTCTTCTCCATCTTGTCCTCATTCAGTCCTGCCACGACTGTGAAGGCCATGTTCTCAGGCTTGAATTTCTCCTTTACAAATTTCAGAAGTTCATCCGGGGTAATTTTTCTGACAGAGGATGCGGTCCCCAATATCGGGCCTGAGAGCGGGTGTCCGGAGAACAGCATTTCTTCAAACCTGTCGTATATCTCTTCAGACGGGGAATCCTTGTATGAATTGATTTCATCCACGACCACCCCCTTTTCTGTCTCCACCTCATTCCCCGGAAATGAAGGGGATGTGGCAAGTTCGAAGAGCAGTGAGGCGGCCTTGTTCAGGTCCTCCTTCAGTACCGTCGCGTGCAGCACTATTTCCTCCTTTGTTGTATAGGCGTTCAGCTCGCCGCCGAGCCTGTCAAGATAGCCGTTTATGGTGGTGGCGTTCTTTCTTGCCGTTCCCTTGAACAGGGTGTGTTCCACAAGATGGGCTATGCCGGAATGGTAGCCTTCCTCATCCCGCGTGCCGCATCTTATGCTCAGGGCGCAATATCCCACTGCCGACCCTCCTGTCTTTACGGCATACCTTATGCCGCATGGCGTCTTTCCGCACTTCATCCCTTCCTTATTTCCTGTCTGCCGTTATTCTCATCAGGTCTTCCGTCAGGAATCCCGGTCCTCTCTTTTTTGTTATCTTGTGTTTCCTGAAATAATACAGCTTGTGTGTGCCGGCATCTATAAGCATCTTGTAGCAGTATGAACCGGGAACAGGATCGTATGGGAACACCGTATAACTTACGAGGGTCCCCGGAGCATTTTCCAGCATCATGTTGTCCGCCGTCTCCTCGTCTGAGGAGCAGACCCCGTCTCTGAAATAGAATTCCCTGATTTCCGGGGTGATCTCATCCGAAAGGTCGTCTTCCGCAAGTACGATTTTCATTGTGTCCGCCTCCATTATGTTGGTGGATGTGCCTGCGAGCGTGGAATATGCATTGAGTCCGCGTTCGAGCGAATGAAGCACATGTTCCTGGATAATGTCTATGAGGGCCGGCAGGAAGATGAGTTCCCGGCCTGACGGATATCTTGCTGCCCTGACGGGAATTGACACTATTTCAAGCATTTTGCTGAGTCCCTTGTCTGCTCCCTCCCCGCCTTTTATGAGGGTCAGCATCTCGATTCCCGGCTCGCTCTCCTTGCGGAAACGGCTTTTCACCGGCATCAGGAAATAATAGCTGTCGTCCGATTTAAGTTCCTGAAACTCCGCGAGGGTGCAGAATTCAAATGCGGATATGTTCCATCTCGCCCTGATCTCCTCCTTCAGTGCGGCATCAAAAAAGTCATTTCCCGACAGGACCACCTTTGTCGTCTTTTCCGGGAAATCTTCGATTTTCTCGTCTTTTGTAGTTATCTGCGCCTGGGCTGACATGATCACAGGCGCCAAGACTGAAACAATCAGCAGCAGAATCCTTTTCATCTCAACTCTGTATAAAATGACATCCGTCAGGTCGGCCGCCGGATGCAATATGCCGGCCGTTACTGCCGAAACGGATGGCAAAGTTACAAAAATATGCTTAAAATTACTTAAATTTGCAGGTCATGACAGAATATATCGTATCAGCAAGAAAATACAGGCCGGACAATTTCGAATCTCTGGTCGGCCAGGACAATATAGCACGGACTCTCAAGAATTCGATAGTCCGCGGGCAGCTGGCCCATGCCTACCTGTTCTGCGGTCCGCGCGGCGTCGGCAAGACGAGTACGGCGAGAATCTTCGCCAAGACCATAAACTGCTCCAATCCCACTCCGGACATGGAGCCTTGCGGCAAATGCGAATCCTGTATTTCTTTCGCAGAGGGCCGTTCCTACTGCATCCATGAGCTGGATGCGGCATCCAACAACGGTGTCGACGACATCAAGGCTCTGATGGAGCAGGTGCGGATCCCTCCGCAGGTCGGCAAATACAGCGTGTACATCATAGACGAGGTGCACATGCTGTCACAGTCGGCCTTCAATGCCTTTCTGAAGACCCTGGAGGAGCCGCCAGCCCATGCCATCTTCATCCTTGCCACCACAGAGAAGCACAAGATACTGCCGACCATCCTCTCCAGGTGCCAGACATACGACTTCAACAGAATCACTGTCGACAATATCGTGAAGAACCTGAGGCATATAGCCGACATGGAGGGCATCACCATAGACGACGAGTCCCTGCATGTCATTGCCAGAAAGGCAGACGGGGCGATGCGCGATGCCTTGACGATATTCGACCAGACTGTGGCCTTCTGCGGCACGGATGTGAAATATGAGGATGTTCTGAGCAATCTCAATGTCCTTGACTATGAGCATTGCTTCAATCTTGTGGATAACTTCCTCGCAGGGGACTATCCTTCGGCTCTCCTTGCGTTTGACGGCATATTGGCAAAGGGGTTCAATGCCCTGCATTTCGTGTCCGCCCTGAGCAGTCATTTCAGAAACCTTATCGTGAGCAGGAGTGCAGGCCTTGATGCATTGCTGGAACTTCCTGACTCATTGAAGAAAAGATATAAGGAACAGGCGGAAAGATGCCCGCTCCAGTTCCTCTATGAATGCCTGAACATCACCGTGCAGTGTGAATCAGGCTACAGGCTGAGTGTAAATCCGAGGCTTCACATCGAGTTCACCCTCATGAAGCTCAGTTTTCTTATGAAGAACCTCAGCGGACAGCAGGCACATCCTGCGGCGCAGCCTTCCGCTGTTTCCGCAGCCTCTGCAACCTCTGCGGCCCCTGCAGCACCGGTTCAGCCGCAACATGCCGCTCCAACTGCGTCATCAGTGCCGCCTTCCCGGCCTGTTCAGGCTGCTGCTCCTTCCGTACAGGCTGCTTCTGCAGCTGCACCGGCTCCGGAAACGCCTGCCGCTCCTGCAGCACCGCAGCCTGCCGGATCCGCTGCAGATGAAGCTTCCTCCGCACGGGCACCACGCAGACGCGCTGCCCGGCAGCCGTCATCTCTTTCCATAAAGTCCCTGATGAACGGTCCGGAAGACCCGGTCGTCGCCGGCGCTGCAACGGATGCCGGCCAAGCTGCCTCTGTCCTGCCTTCTGATGATACCATAAGGCTCAGGTGGAAGGAGCTTGTGGTGGCATATTCCTCCAAGCCGAGGCTTGCCAACACCCTGGCTTCTTCGAAGCTGGAGATAACTGATCACGAAGACGGGAAATGCGTCATTTTCAGCGTCCTTAACATGGCCCAGAAGACATGGATAGAAGAAAAGCTGCTGCGGGAGCTTGAAGGTACTTTCAGAAAGCTTGCCGGCTCCTCAAGGCTTTATCTCAGGGTGGATGTAGTGCCCGACGAGCAGTCCGAGGCCGGGCCGTACACGCCGAGCGAAAAGGCGAAGGATCTGATGGAGAAGAATGCCGAGGTCAAGAATCTGATTTCAGATTTTGGCCTTGATGTGAAATAATCATGATTTCAAAATGAACCGACATGAAACTGCGTTGTGAAAATCTTGTCAAGAAATATGGTGTGCGTACCGTCGTGAAAGGTGTTTCGATGGAGGCCGAACAGGGGGAGATCGTGGGCTTCCTCGGACCGAACGGTGCCGGAAAGACGACCAGCTTCTATATGATAACCGGCCTGATAGTGCCGAATGCCGGGAAAATCTATCTCGATGATGAAGATATAACCTCCCTTCCGATGTACAAGCGGGCTCAGAAAGGAGTCGGCTACCTTGCCCAGGAGGCATCGGTGTTCCGCCGCATGTCCGTGGAAGACAACATTCTGTCCGTCATGGAGATGAAAGGCTACAGCAAGGCGGAGAGAAAGGAAAGGCTTGAATCCCTGCTTGACGAGTTCAGCCTTCACAAGGTCCGCAAGAGCCTCGGTATCCAGCTTTCAGGAGGCGAGAGGCGGCGCTGCGAGATTGCCAGGGCTCTTTCGATAGAGCCGAAGTTCATCCTTCTTGACGAGCCGTTTGCCGGTGTGGACCCGATTGCCGTAGAAGATATCCAGCACATCATCGCCAAACTGAAATACAAGAATATCGGAGTCATCATCACCGACCACAATGTCGGCGAGACCCTTGCCATCATTGACCGTGCCTACCTCCTCTACGACGGTGCCATCCTTCAGAGCGGCACTCCTGAGCAGCTTGCCGCCGATGACGATGTCCGCACCAAATATCTCGGCTCCAACTTCGTCCTCAAGCGCTCCACGGCCTTCACCGATGCCAGGCAGGCCGCCCAGAACAAGGCACAGGATAATCCCCAGACCTCTTCCGGCTCCTCAAAATGATTTTCCTTGTAACTGGATTCGGCGCACTGTCTGCTCAATAGACATACGCCCGGACATCGTCGGCGGTGATGCGGTCGCCGGAGAGGATGAGGAGGCGTTCGACGACATTGCGGAGTTCGCGGATGTTGCCGGTCCAGCTCTTGTCGATGAGGAGGCGCATGGCCTCAGGGTCGACTTCGCGGCGGGACAATGCTGTTTCCGAGCATATCTGATCGATGAAATGGTCCACGAGAAGAGGAATGTCGGACTTTCTTTCGTCGAGGGACGGGACCTGTATGACTATCACGCTCAGCCTGTGGTAGAGGTCTTCCCTGAAATTTCCCTTGGCTATCTCTTCCTTGAGGTTCTTGTTGGTGGCGGCTATCACCCTGACGTCCACCTGGATGTCCTTGTCGCTGCCGACACGGGAGAGCTTTTTCTCCTGCAGCACCCTCAGCACCTTCGCTTGGGCTGCAAGGCTCATGTCACCGATTTCATCAAGGAACAGGGTGCCGCCGTCCGCCTGCTCGAACTTGCCCTTGTGCTGCTTGATGGCAGAGGTGAAGGCTCCTTTCTCGTGGCCGAAAAGTTCGCTTTCTATGAGCTCGGAAGGTATGGCGGCACAGTTCACCTCGATGTACGGGAGGGCGGAACGGTGGCTTTTCTGATGCAGGCTTCTCGCCACGAGTTCCTTTCCGGTACCGTTTGACCCGGTGATGAGCACCCTGGCGTCGGTCGGCGCCACACGGTCAATCATCTCCTTGATGCGGAGGATGGCAGGGGATTCGCCTATCATCTGCTGTCCGTAGACTTTCTTCGTGAGCCTTGTGGTTTCGTTGGTCAGCCTGGTCTTTTCCTCGACGAGGGTGGCCTTGTCGGTGGCATTCTTGATGGTGATGAGTATCCGGTTGAGGTCCAGAGGCTTCTGGATGAAGTCGAAGGCGCCTTTCTTGATGCATTCCACTGCGGTGTCGATGTCACCGTGTCCGGAAATCATTATCACTGCGGAGTCCACACCGTCCTGGTGAAGCTTGTCAAGCACTTCAATTCCGTCCATGTTAGGCATCTTTATGTCGCAGAATATGGCATTGTACCTTTCCTTTCCTGCCATTTCGCATCCTATGACCCCGTCTTCTGCCACGTCCACGTCATAGCCTTCGTCTGTGAGTATCTCTTTCAGCGAGTTCCTGATGGAACGCTCGTCGTCTATGATAAGAAGCTTCATGTATTTGTTTTTTTATATTTCCCTTATTGGGTTTTTATGTTTCTCCGGATGTTTTCCGATGATGGTCGGACGGTTTTCCGGCAGCCGTCCCTTGTGCCCTGCCGTCCGCTGCCGGAG
This sequence comes from uncultured Bacteroidales bacterium, assembly GCA_944323825.1. GTDB lineage: Bacteria > Bacteroidota > Bacteroidia > Bacteroidales > UBA932 > Cryptobacteroides. The sequence goes on along the minus strand of CALUTY010000008.1, from coordinate 107,412 downwards.
CGGACACCATACAAATATCGGACATTTTCTTATCTGTTTGCATAAAAATTTCTATTTTTGTCTGCTAAACGTGTACTGATGCATATACCTGACATAATCATAGCGATTGACGGCTATTCTTCGACGGGCAAAAGTTCTTTTGCCAGGCTCATTTCAGCGGAGCTGGGGTTCCTGTATCTTGATTCGGGAGCCTTATACAGGGCTGTAACCCTGCATGCCATAGAGAACGGCATCATATCCCGGGACGGAAAGATAGACCTGCCGGCCCTTGAAAAGGCCCTCGACGGGCTGGATGTCCATTTCGAGGACAGGGGGGACGGCTGGAAGACCTACATAGGAAACAGGTGTGTGGAGAAGGATATCCGCACTCTCGAAGTGTCCGGGAAAGTCAGCCCCATAGCGGCAGTCCCGCAGGTCAGGGATTATGTGGACAGGCGGCTCCGCGAGCTCGGGAAGAAGAAGAGGGCGGTGCTGGACGGCAGAGACATAGGCACCACCGTTTTCCCGGATGCCGAACTCAAGATCTTCATGACAGCCGACCTGGATGTGAGGGCTGGAAGAAGGGCTGCGGAAATGCGGGCGAGGGGAGAGGACGTGAAGACGGAGGATGTCATGCGCAATCTCCAGGAACGCGACTACATCGACTCGCACAGGGAGGCTTCCCCTCTTGCGAAAGCGGGGGATGCGATAATCCTTGACAATTCGCACATGACTCTCGCGGACCAGATGGAGTGGATCAGGAATGTGATTGCGGAGAAATTCAATCTGACAGACAGGGACTAAATCTAAGATTATGAACATTACTGTAGACATCGACAGCAATTCTGGGTTTTGTGCCGGAGTCATAAGGGCGATAGACAAGGCTGAGGAATTTCTGGACAGCCATGCAGGGACAGACGGGAAGAAACTGTTTTCCCTCGGCCCGATAGTGCATAACGATGCCGAGCTGAAACGGCTTGAAGACAAGGGACTTGTGTGCATAGACAGGGATGACCTTGAAGAAATGCGGGACGCAGGGGGCGAAACCCTGCTCATCCGTGCCCACGGGGAGCCGCCGCAGACATACATCAAGGCCCGCGCCCACGGCTTCAACATAGTGGACTGTACATGCCCGGTGGTGCTGAAACTGCAGAAAAGCATAAGGGAAGCCTATGAAAGGCTTCAAGAACGGAACGGGCAGATCGTCATCTTCGGCAAGCCGGGACATGCGGAGGTGCTCGGGCTCATAGGCCAGGTGGACGGCAGGGCAGTCGTGTTAGAGAACATGCAGATGCTGCACGAGGCCGTGGAGTCCGGAGATATAGACCTTCTTCGTCCGGTCGAAATATTTTCGCAGACCACCAAGAGCCCTGCGGAATATTCAGCCATCTGCTCCAAACTGGAGGTCATGATGGCGGACGCCAATGAACTTTCCATAGAGAGGTTCAAGGGCACGAAGATGTTCACCGCCCACAATACCATCTGTTCCCAGGTGGCCACAAGGCATGCGAAACTTTCTGCATTTGCAATGGACCATGACATAGTGATATTCGTGTCCGGGAAGGCAAGTTCCAACGGCAAGGTTCTCTGTGAGAGGTGCAAGTCATTGAACATAAGGACATATCATATAGATTCCCCCGAGGAACTGAAAAAGGAATGGTTCAGGGAGGATGACAAGGTCGGTGTCTGCGGGGCGGCGTCCACTCCGAAATGGCTGCTTGAGGCAGTCGCAAAAGAAATTCTGTCCTATAATTAAATTTTGCAGAATATCCGACAATTTATAATTTTGCACCCGCAAATATTTACAGTCAATCAATTAAACGAAATATTATGGCAACAACAGCTGATTTCAAAAACGGTCTTTATCTCAATTTCAACGGAAAGCCATGCTCAATAGTATGGTTCCAGCATGTGAAGCCGGGAAAGGGCCCTGCCTTTGTAAAGACAAAGCTGCGCAACCTTGAGAACGGCCGTATTCTTGAGAATACCTTCACGGCCGGAGCGAAGATCGAGACCATCAATGTGGAGAGAAGGCCGTACCAGTTCCTCTACAAGGACGAGGACGGATACAACTTCATGCATGAGGAGACTTTCGAGCAGATTCACCTCGGTGAGGACCTTGTTGACAATGCAGACCTTATGAAAGAAGGCCAGCATGTGGAAATGATGTTCGTCGCTGACGAGGAAAGGTGTCTCACCTGCGAGCTTCCGACATATGTCGAGCTTGAGGTGACTTATACCGAGCCTGCGGTGAAGGGCGATACCGCATCCACTAATGCCCAGAAGGAAGCCACTCTGGAAACTGGAGCCACCATCATGGTGCCTCTCTTCATCAACCAGGGAGACAAGATCAGGGTGAACACCACTGACCGTTCATATGGCGAAAGGGTAAAGTAGACGAAGTCTGAAATAAACTGATTGCAGATAATGAAGGTGAGCCGTTCAGAAAACAGGCTCACCTTTTATTTTATACTTCGTCTACAATAAACGCTGCGCCTCGGCATAGTCAAATAAATTTGCCTCTGCTCTCGGCTTGCAGTTTATTTTAAATGATTATCCGCAAAATGTCCGGGTCAAGCCCGGAATGACCGAAGCCCTCGGCTGCGCTCGGGATGCTTACTGCAGCTTCGGGAGGCGGACAGTGAAGCAGGCTCCTTTGAGGACAAAGGACCTCTGGTAGAGGATTTCGCCGTTGCACTTCTCGACGATGTTGCGGCAGATGGCGAGTCCGAGTCCTGTGCCTGAGCTCTTGGTGGTGAAGTTCGGCGTGAAAAGCTTGCCGAGGTTCTCCTCCTTGACACCCGGGCCGTTGTCCTCGAACACTATATCGTAATATCCGTCCTTGACGCTGTTGCGGATGAATATGCCGATCCGGCCCTGTATGACCTCCTTCCCTTCCTCCGCCTCTTCCTTCTGCTGGATTTCGATGGCCTGGATGGCATTGGTGATGAGGTTCACGAATACGCGTATCAGCTGCGGCTTCGGGGCCATGACCATGGCATTTTCAAAGCCCATGTATGATATGGAGATGTTGTCCTTGTTGTCGAATATGGTCAGCTGTTCCCTCATGGTCTTGTCGAGGTCCATCAGTACCGGCTCCTCACTGTAGAGCTTGGCGAAGGTTGAGAATTCGTTCGCCGTGTCGGTGAGGATGTCGATATGCTCCAGGACGACGGCAGACACGCGGTCGAACTTTTCGCTCCACGACGGGTCGTTCCTCTGCTTGAGGCGTATCAGCCTCTGTATTTCCAGCTTTATAGGGGTGAGCGGATTCTTTATCTCATGTGCCACCTGTCGGGCCATCTCGCTCCATGCCTTGTCCCTTTCCGCCTGCGCGAGTTTCTTGGTGCTGTCCGAGAGATCATGTACCATTCTGTTGTATGCCTCCACGAGGGTGGATATCTCGTCCTCCCGTTTGTAGATGATGTATTCCAGCCCGTGTATGTCCGTGGAGTTCATTTTCTGCCCCATTTCAAGGATAGGCTTGAACATGGCATTGACCATTGTCGTGCTGACTACTATGGTTGCCACGAGCAGGATGAGGAACAGGTTGATGATGGTGGCGGAATGGAAGAAGGCATCCCTCTTGAAATCATATCCCTGGTCGGTGTACGGGGCGTTCAGTATGGCTACCATCCTGCCCTTGCTGTTGAACAGCGGGGCATAGAGGGAATAGAACTTGTGCCCGGCGAAGGTTTCCCTGCCTATAAAGAATTTCTGCTTGGCATATACGATATTGTAATAGGCATCCTGGTTTATCCTGGAGCCCAATATCATCCTGTCGAAGATTTCAGGCGTCGTGCTCTTGAATATCTTTCCTCCCGGAGTGTACAGGTTGATGTCGGACTTGGTCATGTTGCCGACATCGGAGATGACATCGGAAAATTCCTGCGAGTTCAGTGCACTGTAGTCCGGGACATGTTTCATCCGTGATTCCAGCATGGCCTGTATCGTGCTTATCTTGCTGGACATCATGTTGTACATGTTGATCTCGTTGCGGTTGTAGACGAAGGTGACGCTCGCCACGGTCATCACTATCAGGGTGAGGAACAGGGAGGTGCACAGAACCGTGTTGATCCTTGACCTGTAATAGTTTTTCCTGAAAGTCTGTGTCCTTGATTTCCGTTTCTTCGAGAAAAGGTACAGGATGCCGTATGTTATGAGCAGGAGGTAGGAAAATGTTATCAGGTATGTCATGGCCCCCCTTGTCGGCCTGGAGACCACGATGGCTTCATCCGCCGATATCCAGTTCACGAAATGCAGGTGATTCTTCCTTTTTACCATGCCGTCCTTCCCGGTTTCCATGTCCATGTCAGGCCCGTTTTCAGGAATGATGACGGTAGGGTAGGCATAGTTGCCCTTGCTTGTAACAAGTTTCCCGGAAATGTATTTCGCGTATGAGTAGGAAGGCGGCATCGTTATGCTTCCGATGCCGGACATCAGGCCGGGGATGTTGCCGTAGCCCCTGTTTTCTGCATAGGACTTCGGCTTGACTTCTATGAACATGCGCACTATCCCTGATTTTTCGGAATAGAAGATGAACATCCCTATATAGCTCGGCACGCCGTCGCTGTTCACATATATGAATCTGGAATTGTCCGCTATCGGCGACCCGTCCCTGACTCTCCCGTTGAAGTATTCAAGGCAGTTCATCCGTCTGCCGCTGTTCCCGGATATTATCCGGTCAGAATCCTTGCAGACGGTCACGATGATGTCATAGTTCTGAGAAATCCCCGTCAGGTAATTTTCCGTCAGCCTGTTCAGTATCATCATGCTGTTCATCCCCTCTCCGGTCAGGGAGGATATGAACGGGTCATTGGCGATGTCATTCTCCACCGACCTGAGCTGTATCTCGACTCCGAGGTCCCTGTCCACGGCAAGCCTGTTGGCGAGCACCACTATCCTGTCCTGTTCTTTCTGGAAGCCCGTGATGCCTGCCATCGCCGTAAGATAGGCGGAGCACAGGACGGCGTAAATCAGCAGAAATTTTCTGGAGAATGCATTGTATCTGATGCCGAAATAATATTTGAACACGGGCTTGAGCATCTGTACAAGCAGGAGCACCGAGAAGAAGAGGGTGGAGTAGGACAGGTAGACAAGCGGGGTGTATATTGAAATCTCGCTCCACAGATAGAGTTCAAGGGATATGTTGGAGTTGATTATCAGGCTTTTCAGACTGAAATGGGTGTAGATGCAGATGAGAATCACCATCGAGATGATGCCCGCAGTATATCCGGCTCTTGCCCTTGCCGTCTTCTTCCTCATCACAAGGCTCATGAAGTTCCTGCGGACCAGGAATATGCAGACCACATAGAGGAATATGCCGGTATTCAATATCACCAGGGTGCCGAAGGAGTAGAGCAGCCCGCCTCCGGCATAGACTGTAGGAGAGAAGAACTGGGAGTTCACATGGTGCCCCAGGAAATACAGGAGGATGGTCATCCCCGCAAGAGTGGCCGTTGTCAGGATGAAATTCCTTATGGACCTGTGCGACCACAGGAACATCATCGAGGCCAGCACGAGCAGCAGCAGGGCTACCCATCGTATCATGGAATTGGCGAAAAATACCGATGCCTGTGCCGGGTCTGTCATTATCTTGAACATCGGCTTGCCGCCGATGCTCACCGGAGTGCCTCCAGTCGCGCTGACCGGACAGATGCTGACATACGACGGCAGCTTCAGATGCGGGTTGATGCCGTTTTCAGTGTTGTACAGCCCCTCCAGAAGGGTATTCTGGATTTCAAGCCCGGCTATCACCCGGCAGTTTATGCTGTCGCTGACGGATTTGACTATATACCATTTGGGCCCGAGGCTCAGGTATCGGGCCTCACCGGTCACATCCGAAAGCGGAGATACCAGGCTCATCCTGAGATTGGTGAACTTCTGGAAGATGAGCTTCGTGCCCGTGTCGTCATTGGTTATCGGGAACTGGTTGCACCAGGATTGCAGGGTATCATAGACATATCTGTATATCACCATGTCTTCCGGGAGGTCATCCAGTGTCAGCCATGATCTGTGGTCCGACTCCAGTGCCTCCTTCACATATCCGTCGAGGACTCTCATCCTCTTCTCCACCCGTCTTTCCACCTTTTCGGCGATCCGTTCCGAATTTCTTGACTGCGTGTTTACCGCAAGGGACAGGACAAAGGCCACGATAGCCGCGCCCAGGCAGAAGACATGGCCGTATCTCTTGATGTATTTCCTTATGTTCATCAGCATTTCCCGTTGTTTGGCGGTCCGGCATGAGGGCCGCTACTCATGATGGTAGGGCTGTCCCTTCATTATGGTGAAGGCCCTGTAAAGCTGTTCCGTGAATATCACCCTTACCATCTGGTGCGAAAAGGTCATCCTTGAAAGCGAGATTTCCCCGTTGCTCCTCTGCCTCACCTTTCCCGAAAAGCCGTATGCCCCTCCGATTACGAACACAAGGTCGCGTCCGGATGTGGCAAGCTTCTTTTCCAGCACTCCTGCCCATTCCACCGAGGAATATTCCTTGCCGTGCTCGTCGAGGAGGATGACTTCGTCGCCGTCCCTGACGGATTTGAGTATCAGCTCGCCTTCCTTCTCCTTTATCTGCTCCCTGCTCAGCGCGGAGACATTCTTCAGTTCAGGTATCTCGCGCACCTGGAATTGTATGTAATGCTTCAGCCTCGCCGTGTAGGTGTCGAGTCCTTCCCTTATCCAGTTCCTTTCGGTTTCCCCGACCGTAAGAAGAGTGATCTTCATGTTGTTCCGTGTTTCTTACAAAGGTAAGAATGTGGCTCGGTATTTGCAATAATCGTGCTCTGCAATCTGAATTTCGTGATGAATAAACTTCTGAACGCCATATTTGTGCCATTGGTCATGCTCTTTGCGGCAGAACCGTTGACGGCAGCGCAGGACGATGCCTACGATGTGTTTGTGCCTATCGCCAAATATATGGGCCAGGGCAATGCAGACAAGCTTTCCGCATGGTTTGCTGACAATCTTGAGATCACAGTCATCTCCACATCGAACGATTCGAGCAGGAACCAGGCCCGTCAGATATTGAAGTCTTTTTTTGACTCCTACACCCCCCGTTCCTTTGAAATAACACACAGGGCTGGGCGTTCCAACATGAAATATGCCCTGGGAACTCTCAATGCCGGGGGAGAGATGTTCATGGTGACGATATTCGTCAGCTACAACAAGTCCGGATACCGGATCCAGCAGCTGAAGATAGAACGCATAAAGTAGGTGCTTATGGAAATGGCACGCTATTTGCTAAATGGGAAAGCCGGTTAGTTTAGTTGTTAATAATAGGGTTATAGTAAGTGAAAGTCCTGCTCTGTGACGGAGCGGGACTTTCTTTTATTTCTGCCTCATGAATATGCGGACCGGACATCCGGTGAAGTCGAACTTTTCACGCAGCCTGTTTTCCAGGAATCTCCTGTACGGTTCCTTCACATACTGCGGAAGATTGCAGAAGAATGCGAAGGACGGGCATTTTGAAGGAATCTGGGTCACATATTTTATCTTGACATATTTCCCTTTCCATGCCGGAGGAGGATAGTTCTCTATTTCCGGAAGCATGGTTTCGTTGAGGACGGATGTCGGTATCTTCTTGGAGTAGTTGGCATATACCTTTGCGGCAGCGTCGAGCACATCCATTATCCTCTGCTTCTTTATGACGGAGGTGAAGATTATCGGGATGTCGTTGAACGGGGCAAGCCTTGCCTTCAGCGACTCCGTGTATTCCTTCAGCGTGTTGCTGTCCTTCTCGACTGCGTCCCATTTGTTTACCACGAGCACGCATCCCTTCCTGTTCCTGGCTATGAGGTTGAAGATGCTCATGTCCTGGGCTTCGAGCCCGTTCTGGGCGTCTATCATCAGGATGCAGATGTCGGAATGCTCTATCGCCCTGATGGACCGCATCACGGAATAGAATTCAAGGTCTTCGTGCACCTTGGTCTTCTTGCGCATCCCTGCCGTGTCCACAAGCATGAATTCATGTCCGAACTTGTTGTAATGGGTGGCTATGGAGTCTCTCGTGGTCCCGGCAAGCGGGGTGACGATGTTCCTTTCCGTGCCGAGAAGGGCGTTGGTGAGGGATGATTTCCCCACATTCGGCTTCCCGACGATGGCAATGTGCGGCAGTTCCGGATGGTCGTCTTCCGCCTTGTCGTCCGGCAGCTTCTTCACTATCTCGTCCAGGAGGTCGCCTGTGCCGCCTCCGGTGGCTGAGGATATGCTCCACACTTCCCCGAGTCCCAGTGAATAGAACTGGTAGCTGTCATACATCTTGTCCCCGGTGTCCACCTTGTTCACGGCCAGCACCACAGGCTTCCCGCTCCTTCTGAGCAGGTCGGCTATCTCGGCGTCGTAGTCCGTGATGCCCGTGCCGGCCTCGGTCATGAAGAGCACAAGGTCAGCCTCGTCGATTGCAAGCAGCACCTGTTTGCGGATCTCTTCTTCGAATATGTCATCGGAGTTGGATGTGTATCCGCCCGTGTCCACGACGGAAAACTCCTTTCCGCACCACTCGCATTTCCCGTAATGCCTGTCCCGTGTCACTCCTGCCGTCTCGTCCACTATGGCCTGCCTCATCCCCACGAGGCGGTTGAACAGGGTCGACTTGCCCACATTGGGCCTTCCTACTATCGCTACAAGACTCATTTCTTATTCTCCTCTGTTTTGTAAGCAAGACCGCATCCGGCACAGTCGGAGCAGCCGAGATCGCTGCAGGAAGGGTTCTGTTTCCCGTTTTTCTTCCCCCACAGCCTGAGTTCGTCTTCCTTGGCGCATCTTATCCCCAGCTTTTTCATCGCCGGGTTGCTGCTGATCTCCGTATCCGGGAATTTCCCGTTCTTCCGGAAGATGATGTTGAAGCACAGTCCGATTACGCTTATTCCGACCAGCAGGAGGGCAGCTATGAATATTTCCATAAAAAATCATTTTTTCCGGCCGGAAAGCGGCGTCAGCGTCATCTCAGAATATGAAGCTGTCGCTTATCGGCTCGTAGTTGTATACCTTGTCTATTATATTGGCAAAAGTGTCGGCCACTGAAAGTACGGTGATCTTGCTCTTGTCTTTTTCAGGGTCGGACGAAAGCGGTATTGTGTCGGTCACTATCACCTCTTCGAGGGCGGACTCCGCTATCCTTTCGTAGGCGCTTCCGGAGAACACCGCATGGGTGGCGCAGGCCCTTACGCTGTTTGCTCCCATCTCCTTCAGGACATTTGCCGCCTTGGTGAGCGTGCCGGCCGTGTCAATCATGTCGTCGACGATGATGACATTCTTGCCTGCAACATCGCCTATGGCTGTGATTGAGCCGACCACATTGGCCCTTTCACGGGACTTGTGGCAGATGATGACCGGGCACTGGAGATATCTTGCATAGGCATTCGCCCTCTTTGCCCCTCCCATGTCGGGTGCGGCTATCGCCACATTCTCTATGTTCAGCCCCCGCAGGTACGGGAGGAAGATGTTGCTCGCATATATATGGTCCACAGGAAAGTCGAAGAATCCCTGTATCTGGTCAGCGTGCAGGTCGCAGGTCATCACCCTGTCGCATCCTGCCGCATGGAGGATGTTGGCGACCAGCTTCGCTCCTATGGACACCCTCGGCTTGTCTTTCCTGTCCTGTCTTGCCCAGCCGAAATAAGGCATCACGGCAATCACGGTGTGTGCCGATGCACGTTTTGCGGCATCGATCATCAGAAGCAGTTCAAAAAGGTTGTCCACCGGCGGGAACGTAGACTGCACGATGAATACGGTGGCCCCTCTGACACTTTCGTTGAAGGACGGCTGGAATTCGCCGTCGCTGAATGTAAGTACATCTGACTGTCCCAGATCCACGTTCAGGGACTTGGCGATCTTCTCCGCGAGGGGTCTTGAACTCCTGCCCGCAAATAGTTTCATTTTATGTTCGTTGTGCATCGCAGTATGTATATATGGTTGTTTTCCTTCCGTTTCATTTCTTCATTTCATCCAGCAGGGAGCCGATGTAGCCGAGTATCTCTTCCCTGCCGAGCCCGGTCTGAGAGGAACTCACGAATATCGGCGGAAGTTCTTCCCAATGCTCCAGCAGGGCCTTCCTGTTCCTTTCCATCTGCACTTCCCTGCTGTCCGTGCCGAGCTTGTCGGCCTTTGTGAATATTATCGCGAACGGGATGCCTCCCTCTCCGAGTTCAAACAGGAAATCCATGTCAATCTTCCCTATGTCGTGCCTCAGGTCGATGAGGACGAACAGGAGATGCATCTCCTCCGAGAAGTTGAGGTAGTTCCTTATGACCTGCTCGAGTTTCTGCTTTCCCGACTTCGAAATCTTGGCGTAACCGTATCCGGGGAGGTCCACAAGATACCATTCCCTGTTGATCAGATAGTGGTTCACAAGCCTTGTCTTTCCGGGGGTGCCGGAGGTCTGCGCAAGCTTGCGGTTGTTGCAGAGCATGTTTATCAGCGAAGATTTCCCCACATTCGATCTGCCGATGAATGCGAATTCAGGGAATTTCTGCTTCGGTTTCTCGGAAATCCTCGTGCTGCTGCCGGCGAACGATGCTTCAGAAATCTTCATTTGGACCATTACAATTAAATCAAGCGGCAAAGATAGGAAATATATCCGATTTACATGAATAAAAATCAATCCCCTGTCCGGCGGCTCTTTCTCCGAAAGATAGGAAAAATTTATGAATATTCAGATGTTGTCCATGTTTTTGTTGAAAATTAAAAACGGCATCTCACATTTCTTGTAAAAAATTCTGCCTCATATATGAAATTTTATGTAAATTTGTAACGATACACGAGAGAGATTTTATGGGAAAGGAAATCATTGACCTTTATGAACTGCAGTCACGGATCAAGGATGTTGTGGAGCATGTATTCCCGTCCAGGCTGTGGCTGAAGGCAGAAATAGGGGCCATAAAGGCAAGGCCGGGCGGTCATTGCTACCTTGAGCTGTCCCAGAGCGGTGACGACGGTCTGGTGGCCAAGGCGCAGGCTGTGATCTGGAGTTCGAAATACCGGATCATCGCTCCCTTTTTCGAATCTGTCACCGGATCCCCGGTTTCCGAAGGGATGCTTGTGCTTGTGAGAGTCCAGGTCAATTTCAGCCAGCTTTATGGATTCACCCTCGTGATAGATGATATAGATCCCGACTTTTCCCTCGGCGAGAAGGAAAAGGAGAGGCGGCGCACCATAGCCCGGCTCAATGAAGAGGGGCTTATGGACATGCAGCAGGGTCTTCCGCTGCCGCGTCTTCCCTACAGGCTTGCCGTGATTTCCGCACAGGACGCTGCGGGCTACAGGGATTTCATGCGGCATCTGCACGAAAATGAATACGGATTCATCTTCCATACCGACCTTTTTCCCGCCCTCATGCAGGGGGCGGATTCGGCTTCCTCGATAATATCTGCAATGGATGCGGTGGCGGAGTCTGATGAGGGCTATGATGCCCTTCTCATCCTGCGCGGCGGAGGGGCGAGGCTTGACCTTGCCTGCTATGACGAATATCCGCTTGCATCACATATTGCCCAGTTCCCGATACCTGTGTTCACTGCGGTGGGCCACGACCAGGACGTGCATGTCTGCGACATGGTGGCATGGCGTTCCGTGAAGACTCCGACTGCGCTCGCCGACCTGTTCGTCGGCATATATGCGCAGGAGGATGCCCTCATCCTGTCCTTTGTGAACCGGCTCAAGATGGCGTTCTCGGGCAAGATAAGCTCCATGGAGAGCCGTGTCCGTCTGCTTGAGGCGAGGATAAGCGGGGCGGATCCGCGCAACATCCTGAAAAGGGGCTATGTGCTCACGGTCGACGGGGCGGGCAAGGTGATCAGGAACGCCTCGGACATGAAGGCCGGGGACAGGATGACCCTGATGTATCATGACGGGAACATAGGATGCAGGGTGGAGAAAGTTGAACCCGGAAAAACAGAAAGAGATGGCAAAGAAGAAATTTGACTATGCTGCGGCCGTGGCCGAGCTTGAGGAGATAGCCGCAAAGGTGGAGTCGGCTGATACCGGGCTGGATGACATAGACAAGTACATCCGGCGTTCGGAGGAGCTTGTTGCCGGCTGCAGGGCATATCTCAGGAGTGCAAGAGAAAAGATAGAAGGATTATCATAGACTATGGGAAATACGGAGAAAACAATGATTTATGACACTGATCCGTGGCTTGTTCCGTACAAGGAGGCCATAGACAGGAGGCATGGGCGGATTCTTGACGAAAGGAAGCGGATTGCCGGGGACGGCGCCCTCTCCGATGCGGTGAACAACCATCTGTACTACGGGCTGCACCGCTGGGGCGACGGCTCGTGGGTGTTCCGTGAATGGGCTCCGAATGCCTCGAAGATATACCTGATCGGGGAGTTCAACAACTGGAGAAAGACTGAGGCATATGCCCTTCATCCTGTCGGGAACGGGAACTGGGAAATCCGTCTCGATCCGATGTTCCTCAGCCACGGAGAGCTCTACAAGCTCTATGTCGAGTGGCCCGGAGGCGGCGGGGAGAGGCTTCCCGCATATACCACAAGGGCTGTCCAGGACCCTGAAACCAAGGTTTTCAGCGCACAGGTGTGGGCTCCTGACAAGCCGTACAGATGGAAGCACGGAAAGCCGGGGCCGCGCAGGCATCCCCTTATATATGAGTGCCACATAGGCATGAGCTCGGAGGAGGAGAAGGTGTCCACCTTCAATGAATTCAGGAAAAATGTCCTGCCTTATGTCAAGGACCTGGGCTACGACACCCTCCAGATAATGGCCCTCCAGGAGCATCCTTATTACGGCTCGTTCGGCTATCAGGTGTCCAATTTCTATGCCCTCAGTTCCCGCTTCGGTACTCCGGAGGACTTCAAGGCCCTTGTGGACGAGGCCCATGCGGACGGGATTGCCGTGGTGATGGACATAGTGCATTCACATTCCGTGGACAACGAGCTGGAGGGATTGAGCCTCTTCGACGGCAGGGATGACCTCTATTTCTATACCGGTGACCGCGGAAGGCATCCGGCATGGGGCTCCCGATGCTTCAATTACGGAAAATACGAAACCATAGGCTTCCTGCTCTCCAACTGCAAGTTCTGGATGGAGGAATACCATATTGACGGCTTCCGTTTCGACGGGGTCACGAGCATGATATATTGGGACCACGGGCTGGGAAAGGATTTCGTGGGGTATGACAATTATTTCAATGACGGTGTGGACGAGTCTGCAGTCACCTACCTTGCCCTTGCCAACATGCTTGTGAAAGAGATAAACCCTGACGCATTCACCATCGCCGAGGATGTGAGCGGGATGGCGGGGCTTGCCGCCCCGTTCGAGTCCGGCGGAGTGGGCTTTGACTTCCGCATGAGCATGGGGGTGGCCGACAACTGGATAAAGTGGATTAAGGAGCTTCCGGACGAGAAGTGGAGCATGGGGGAGATGTGGTGGCAGCTGACCAACAAGAGAGCGGACGAGAAGACCATCAGCTATGCCGAATGCCATGACCAGGCCCTCGTCGGGGACAAGACCATCATCTTCCGCCTGATGGACAAGGAGATGTATTTCCACATGGACAAGAATTCCACCTCGGCCATAGTCGACAGGGGCATGGCCCTGCACAAGATGATACGGCTGGTGACGATGACCACTGCCGGTGACGGCTATCTGACTTTCATGGGCAACGAGTTCGGACATCCGGAGTGGATAGACTTCCCGAGGGAGGGCAACGGATGGTCCTACAAATACGCAAGGCGGCAGTGGTCGCTTGCGGAGCCTGACTATCTCAGATACAGGAACCTCCTGCTTTTCGACAAGGCCATGGTCGCCATGGCACATTCTGAGTCGCTTTTTGATGCAAGACCGGAGCTTCTCGTGCAGGATGAAGAGAAAAAAATATTAGTATTCAAAAGAATAAATTGTATCTTTGCGCTCAATTTCAATGCATCGGCTTCTTTTGCCGACTACGGGTTCTCCGCCCCTGCCGGAAAATATGAACTGATACTTGACACTGACGAAAAGGAATTCGACGGATTTTCAAGGCTGAAGAAGGGAGAAATCCATTGCACTGTCCATGAAAAGTCCGCCAATGGAGACCGGAGATACGATGATACGCTTTACCTATATCTTCCGTGCCGCTGTGCCTTGGTACTCAGGAAGATCGACTGAAAGATAATTAACCTTAAATATTAAAGTATGGCTTTCCTTAAATTCAACAAGTCCGAGCTCGTGAACCTCGAATATTCCCTGAAAAGGGAGATTCTCGTCGCGAGTAAGACAGGTGCCTATTGCAACACTTCCATAGTGACCTGCAATACAAGACGCTACCATGGACTTCTTGCCGTGCCGGTCGACAAGTTCGGAGGCGGGAAATACCTCCTGCTTTCTTCCCTTGACGAAAGTCTGGTCATGAACGGACGGCAGTTCAATCTCGGCATCCATTGCTACGGGGATGTCTACGAGCCGAGGGGCCACAAGTACATTGTGGATTTCGATGCGGACCCGGAGCCGAAAATCACTTATAAGGTGGGCGAAATCATCTTCACCAAGACCATCCTGATGGTTCCGGACAATGACCAGGTTCTCATCCGGTATGACCTTGTGGAGGCTCCGATGAAGACCACGCTGATTCTCAAGCCGTTCCTGGCCTTCAGGAGCGTTCATGGCCTGACTCACCAGAACACTGAAGCCGACACTTCCTGCCGCGATGCGGAAGGCGGTGTGTCTTTCTGCCTCTATGACGGATTCCCTGACCTCAATCTCCAGCTCAGCGGGAAGTTCCAGTTCAAATATATGCCTTACTGGTACAACGGGATTACATATTCCGACGAACTGAGGCGCGGATTCGAGTGCAAGGAGGACCTTTTTGTCCCGGGAACCTTCATCATGGACATGAAGCCGGGGGATTCCATAGTCTTTTCGGCCTCAGTCAATGCCGAGAATCCGAAGCAGATGAAGAGGAAATTCACCGACATAGTCCGCAGGCACAGCGAAATAAAGAGCTATCATGACCTCCTCGTCCATGATGCGGACCTGCTCAAGACCAACAGGAACGGGCATGAACGCATCAATGCCGGCTATTCATGGCTTGAGACCGGACTTCTCAGGGAGACCGTGGAATCCCTGCCTGGCCTGACACTCTATGCCGGGGACAAGGGCGGGGAATTCGAGGAAATCCTTGACAATCTCATTTCAGAGGAGCAGGACCGGCTTCTGCACAGGACCACCCAGGTGGAGGCCCCTCTCCGTCTTACGGACACCATACAGCAGTATATCCACCATACCGGTGAAGAGGAGCGGATCTGGGGCAAATACGGCAAGCTCCTCAAGAACATAGTGGACAGCTATGCTCCGGGCAAGAGGCGTGAGATCACCATGCACCCGAACGGTCTTCTCTGGGCGCAGATGGACCGTGTGGCACTGTCATGGATGAATGCCTATGTCGACGGCTGTCCTGTCACGGAAAGGGCCGGATATCAGGTGGAGACCAATGCCATGTGGTACAACGCCCTCTGCTTCGCCCTTGACATGGAAAAGAAGTACGGAGCAAAGAAAAGCGCATTCGCAGGTCGCTGGAGCCATGTGCGTGACCTTGTGAAGGACAATTTCCAGCAGGTGTTCTGGAATCCTGAGCGCGGATATCTCGCCGATTATGTGGACAATTCCGGACAGAACATGGATGTCCGCCCTAACCAGCTGTTCGCCATCTGCCTTGACTATTCACCGGTGGACGATGAGGTGAAGTCAGCTGTGATTTCCGTAATCAACAACGAACTTGTCACTGCAAGGGGCATCAGGACACTTTCTCCACGCAACCCGAAATACAGGGGCGTGTATGAAGGTTCGCAGAGGGACAGGGATCTTGCTTACCATCAGGGCTGCGCCTTTCCGTCGCTCCTCGGCCCGTATATCGACATCTGCTTCAAGATTGTCGGCCCTTCTTTCTTCAAAAAGGCCGAATATCTTGTTGAAGGGTTCTTTGCCGACATAAACAAGCATGGAGTGGGTGCATTCTCCGAACTTTATGACGGAGATCCTCCTCATGAGGCCCACGGTGCCATTTCTTCGGCATGCAGCACGGCTGCCCTTTTGAGAGTATATAGTCTGATGAATAATTATAAGGAGGAAAAGAAATGAAGGTCCTGATGTTCGGATGGGAATTCCCTCCTCATATCGCCGGCGGTCTTGGAACGGCCTGCTATGGAATGACCAAGGGGCTTGCCGTAAATGATGTGGACGTGCTTTTCGTGATGCCTTCCGCATCCGGTGACGAAGACCAGAGTGCCGTGAAGATCATCAATGCGAGTGATGTCCCCGTGGACACTGTGAGCACATCCGTGGATGAGTTCCTCGGAAAGGTGCAGTTCGTGCATATCGGCTCCAACATGGTGCCGTATGTGGATCCGGAGGAGTTCACATCTATGGTCGAGGAGGAGCGGAAGAAGCAGATAAAGAATTTCCGTATCCAGTACGGCCAGAAATACAAATTTTCCGGGAAATACGGAGCCAACCTCATGGAGGAGGTGGCGAGGTATGCAATGGTGGGGGCCACCATCGCCCTCCAGCATGCGGACGAGATAGATGTGATCCATGCGCATGACTGGCTCACATACCTTGCCGGAATAGCCGCCAAGCAGCTGACAGGCAAGCCTCTCGTGGTGCATGTCCATGCCACCTCATTCGACCGCAGCAGCAATGACCATATAGACACCCGTGTCTATGACCTTGAAAAGAAGGGGATGGAGGCTGCTGACAAGGTCATCGCGGTGAGCGACCTGACCAGAAACATAGTGATCAACAAATACGGCATTTCCCCGGACAAGGTTGTCACTGTACACAATGCGGTGGACTTCAGCGGAAGGGAGAACCTGACCGTGGAAAGGGGCGTGAAGGACAAGGTGGTGACCTTCCTTGGAAGGATCACTTTCCAGAAAGGCCCTGAATATTTCATCGAGGCGGCCGCCAAGGTGCTCAAGAGGTGCAGCCATGTACGGTTCGTGATGGCCGGCAGCGGAGACATGCTCAACAGGTGCATCCGTCATGTCGCCCGTCTCGGAATTTCAGACAGATTCCACTTTACGGGCTTCCTCCGCGGGGCTGATGTACAGAAGATGTTCGCATTGTCGGATGTCTATATAATGCCTTCCGTTTCGGAGCCGTTCGGCATTTCCCCGCTTGAGGCAATGCGCACGAATGTGCCTACCATAATCTCCAAGCAGTCAGGTGTGGCAGAGGTCCTGAAATATGCCATCAAGGTGGATTTCTGGGATATAGATGCCATGGCGGATGCCATATACGGCCTTCTGAACTATCCTGCGCTTGCCGACATGGCGGCACATTGCGGCTACGACGAGGTCAACGCCCTCAAATGGAACAACGCGGCATACAAGGTCAAGAAAGTTTACGAGTCAGTGATAAAATAAAAACCCTAAATGATTATGAAAAAGAGCATTTGTCTGTATTTTCAGGTTCATCAGCCAAGCAGATTGAGGTTATACAGATTTTTTGACATAGGGAAGGATTCCCACTATTATGATGACTTTGCCAACAGGACCATCCTCAGAAGGGTGGCACAGAGGTGCTACCTGCCGATGAATGCACTCCTTCTGGAAATGATCGGCCGCTACAAGGGCCAGTTCAAGGTTGCATTCTCCATATCGGGGACAGTCATCGAGCAGTTCGACAGGTATGCTCCGGAGGTGATCGAGAGTTTCAGGAAGCTTGCCGACACCGGCTGCGTGGAGTTCCTTTCCGAAACATATTATCACTCGCTCGCATCCCTTGCATCCCCTGACGAGTTCAAGCATCAGGTGATGAAGCACAAAGAGACCGTGGAGAATTATTTCGGTGTCACTCCGAAGGCATTCAGGAACACTGAACTCATCTATTCCGATTCCATCGGTGAAATGGTCTATGGCATGGGATTCAAGACCATGCTGACTGAGGGCGCAAAGCATGTCCTCGGATGGAAGAGCCCCAACTATCTCTATTCGGGGGCAATGGCTCCGAAGCTCAAGCTCCTGCTGAAGAATTCTTCCCTGAGCGATGACATCGCCTTCAGGTTCTCGGACAAGAGCTGGCCGGACTGGCCTCTTACAGGTGAGAAGTATCTTTCATGGATAAAGGCTTCCGCACAGAATGACGAGATCATCAACCTTTTCATGGACTATGAGACATTCGGCGAACACCAGAAGGCCCAGAGCGGCATTTTCGATTTCATGAGATATTTCCCTGAGGTCGTCCTCAATGACGGTGAATTCGAGTTTGTCACCCCGTCACAGGCCGCCAGGAAGCATGAGCCGGTGGGTGTGCTGGATGTTCCGGACCCTATTTCATGGGCAGACGAGGAAAGGGATGTGACCGCATGGCTTGGAAATGAGCTCCAGAATGATGCGTTCAGCAAGCTCTACAGCCTTTCGGAGAAGCTTTCCATCGTCAATGACGAGGCCCTCTGGTCCGATTTCGGCCATCTTCAGGAGAGCGACCATTTCTACTATATGTGCACCAAGTTCTTCTCCGACGGGGCCGTGCATAAATATTTCAATCCGTATGATACTCCGTATGAGGCATTTATAAATTATATGAATGTTCTCAGCGATTTTATTTTGAGGGTTGATGATGCAATTTCGGTTTCTGATGCTAAATTTGCAGCGCCGGAGCCTGAGGCCAAGCCGAAACGGAAGACCGTGAAGGCTGCTCCGAAGGCCTCCAAGGCGGAAAAGGAAGCAAAGCCTGCCGCCGCTAAGAAGAGAACAACAAAAACCAAGAAAGAGTAGATGAACAAAGATTTGATCAGACCGGATTATCTGTTTGAAATCAGTTGGGAAGTCTGCAATAAGGTAGGGGGAATCTATACGGTCATAGCGACCAAGTCCCTCTACCTTAAGAGTGAATTGAAAAGACATCACATACTGATCGGTCCGGATGTATGGATGGATACCGAAAGCAATCCGGATTTCATTGATGATCCGCATCTTTATACCGCCTGGCGTACCCAGGCTGCATCCGAGGGACTGCGGATAAGGGTGGGGAGATGGAACATTCCTGGAAAGCCTGTGGCAATTCTTGTCAATTTCAAGCAGTTCATTACCCAGAAGGACGAGATTCTGACTGAGTACTGGAAGCGCTTCGGGGTTGACTCCATTACAGGCAACTGGGACTATATCGAGTCCGCGCTTTTCGGATATGCCGCAGGAAAGGTGATAGAGAGTTTCTACAGGTTCAACCTCAGCCCTTCCGACAAGGTCGTTGCACAGTTTCACGAATGGATGACAGGAGCGGGACTCCTTTATATAAAGAACACGGGACTTCCGATAGCCACCGTATTCACGACCCATGCCACAGTGGTGGGCAGATGCCTTGCAGGCAACAACCTTCCGCTCTATGACGCGATGGGCGTTTACAACGGTGATGCGAAGGCAAGGGAATTCAATGTCCTTGCCCGCCATTCATTGGAGAAGCATTCGGCCCAGAACTCCGACATTTTCACGACAGTCAGCGAAATCACTGCTGCGGAATGCAAGCAGTTCCTCGAAAGGGATGTGGACATAGTCACTCCGAACGGATTCGAGAACAGTTTCACACCTGCAGATGACGCAGAGTATGAAGAGAAGCGCCGTGCCGCAAGGGGACGCCTTGTGGAGATTGCCGCCGCCATGTCAGGAGAGGAAGTGCCGGAGAATGCAGTTTTCATAGGCATCAGCGGCCGTTACGAATACAAGAACAAGGGAATAGATGTGTTCATAGATGCCCTCGACAGGCTCAACAAGTCGGATTTCGAGGGAAAGAGCATCCAGGCATTCATCATGATTCCTTCAGGCAACAACGGCCCTGACAAGGAACTTTCCGCCAAGCTTGCCGGAAACGGCTCCAATTATGTCACAAGGACCTCCCATTATCTGATGGACCCTGAGTATGACATCATCACCAGGCGGCTGAACGAGCTCAATTTCAAGAACGCGGTCGGCGACAAGGTGAAGGTTTATTTCATCCCTTCATATCTGAACGGCAATGACGGCATTTTCAACATGCCGTATTATGACCTTCTCGTGGGGCTTGACCTCACCCTTTTCCCTTCATATTACGAGCCGTGGGGCTACACCCCTCTGGAAAGCCTTGCATTCAGGGTGCCGACCCTGACCACGAGCCTTGCCGGATTCGGCCTTTGGGTGCGCTCCCATTACGGGAAGGAGCATCCGGGCATAAGCGTGGTGACACGCAATGACTCCAACTACAACAATGTGGTGGAGGAAGTGGTCGGACGGGTCAAGGAGATTGCCCGCCTGAACAAGGACACAAGGAAGGTCTATATGGACAACGCCAAGGAGGTTTCGGAAATAGCTCTTTGGGAGAACAATATCGTATATTATAAGGAAGCTTATTCAAAAGCTTTGGAAAAAGTCATATCAGAAAATGGAGCATTCCCGGAAGTGAGGGATGATAAATCGATGCAGTATACAAAGATAGATGTTAACCAGCCGTCATGGAACAGCGTGTTCATCTCACGCCATCTTCCAGACAGGCTGAAGGGGCTTGAAGTCCTTTCACGTAATCTGTGGTGGTGCTGGAACGAATCTGCGAAGAATCTTTTCAGCCGTGTTGACCCTGAGGCATGGGCACTCTCGGGAGAGAACCCTATTGCCATGCTTGACATGGTGAGCCTGAAGAGGTACAAGGTCCTGGAGAACGATGACGCCTTTGTGGGCGCATTGGATGCCGTCATGGATGAGTTCAATGCATATATGGCCATGAAGGCTGAGAGAAAGAGCCCTTCCATAGCATATTTCTGCATGGAATATGGTCTTGACACTTCCCTGAAGATATATTCCGGAGGACTCGGAATCCTTGCCGGAGACTACCTCAAGGAGACGAGCGACATGAACACCAATCTTGTCGCCGTGGGGCTCCTCTACAGATACGGATATTTCACCCAGATACTTTCAGCCCAGGGCGACCAGGTGGCAAAATATGATGCCCAGGACTTCATGAAGATTCCTGCATCCCCTGTCCGTGACGCTTCGGGCAACTGGATGACGGTGAGCCTTGCCTTCCCCGGAAGAAATCTCCATGCGAGGATATGGAAGGTGGATGTGGGCCGCACCGAACTCTATCTTCTCGACACTGACTTTGAAGAGAATCTTCCTGAAGACAGGTCCATCACCCATCACCTCTACGGAGGCGACTGGGAGAACCGTCTGAAGCAGGAGCTTCTCCTCGGAGTGGGAGGAATCCGTGCCCTCAGAAAGCTCGGGCTCAATCCTGAGGTCTACCACTGCAATGAGGGCCATGCCGCCTTCATCGGCATGGAGAGGCTTCATGAATACATTTCGAAGGACAATCTCGACTTCCCTGAGGCAATGGAAGTCGTGAGGGCTTCATCCCTGTTCACCACGCATACGCCGGTGCCTGCAGGCCATGATGCCTTCGACGAAGGCCTTCTCAGAAAATACATCGGACACTATCCGCAGCGCCTGAAGATAGACTGGCAGACCCTGATGGGGCTCGGCAAGCTCAATGCCTCCGACCCGAACGAGAAGTTCTCCATGAGCTATCTCGCAGCCAACATCTCGCAGGAGGTGAACGGCGTGTCATGGCTGCACGGAAAGGTGAGCCAGGACATATTCTCCGGCATGTGGCCGGGCTATCTGCCTGAGGAACTGCATGTGAGCTATGTCACCAACGGTGTCCACTATCCTACCTGGACGGCTCCGGAGTGGAAGGACATCCATTCAAAGGTGTTCGGCGAGCAGTTCAAGACGCATCACTATGACAAGACATGCTTCGAGGGCATATATAAGGTGCCGGATGCCGAGGTGTGGAAGGTAAGGTCGGAGCTCAGGAAGAAGCTCATAGAGACAATAAAGGACCGTCTTTCCGATCCGTCTGCGACTAATCATTATTCGCCGCGACAGATCGTCACCATAAAGGATACACTCAGGGACGACGTGCTCACGATAGGGTTTGCAAGGCGTTTTGCCACATACAAGAGGGCTCACCTCCTGTTCCGTGACCTTGACAGGCTCAACGACATAGTGAACAATCCTGAGCAGCCGGTGCAGTTCATCTTTGCGGGTAAGGCCCATCCGGCCGACAAGGCAGGACAGGATCTCATAAAGATGATCGTGGACATTTCGAAGCAGGAAAGGTTCATCGGCAAGATAGTGTTCGTGCCTGATTATGACATCACGCTTGCAAAGCGTCTTGTACAGGGCGTCGACGTGTGGATGAACAATCCTACGAGACCGCTGGAGGCTTCCGGAACTTCCGGAGAGAAAGCCGCCATGAACGGTGTGATGCATTTCTCCGTCCTTGACGGATGGTGGGTGGAAGGCTACAAACCGGGTGCAGGCTGGGCTCTTCCGATGGAGAGGACATACGATGACCAGAACTATCAGGACGAGCTTGATGCTGCCACCATCTACACCATCATAGAGAACGAGATAGCCCCTACATTCTACAAGACCAATGCGGCTTCCGGATATTCTCCTGAGTGGATTGAGTACATCAAGAACACTGTGGCCATGGTTGCCTGCAACTTCACCACCAACAGGATGCTCACGGACTACATCAACCAGTACTATGAGCCTCAGTCTGCAAGGACTGCCCGGCTTGTGGCAGACGATTACCGCATGGCACGTGAGATTGCAGTCTGGAAGAAGCACATGCGCCGCGAGTGGCAGAGCATAGGAGTGGTTTCGGTGAACAAGCCGGACAGCTCCTACAACGATGTCTCCCTCGGCAACGAGTTCAGGTCCGAGGTGGTTCTCAACATCGGTGACCTGAAACCTGAGGAGATAGGCGTTGAGCTTCTGTTTGCAGTGGCGGACACCAAAGGCAAGCTCCATATCCAGGAGAAGTTCGAGTTCACTCCTGTGGAACTTAACGACGGTGTGGCCAAGTACCAGGCACTGGTGCTGCCGGAGCGTACCGGCATGTATCAGGTGGCGGCGAGGATATATGCAAAGAACCCTCTGCTGCCTCACAGACAGGATTTCGAACTTGTGAGATGGTTGTAGCAACCGGATTTTTCGACGGTGTCCATACCGGACACCGTCTTGTAATAAGAAAACTGGTCGAAACGGCCAGACAGAACGGGGATGAGAGCATGGTGATTACATTCTGGCCTCATCCCCGCAATGTTCTGCAGTCGGGGGCACGCTCCCTGAGACTCCTTTCGACCATGTCAGAGAAAAAGGCCATGCTTTCGGAGCTTGGCGTAGACCATGTCGAGGTGCTGGAGTTCACAAGGGAGTTCAGCAGCCTCACATCGGAGGAATATCTAAGGGATGTGGTCATGGGCCGATTCGGAGGCAAGACCGTTGTCCTCGGATATGACAACAGGTTCGGGTGCGATTCCGCATCTTCTGCCGAAGTCAGGGCAACGGCGGAAAGGCTCGGGCTGGAAGTGGTGACGGCTGATGTCGCATCCTCCGCACAGGGGATGGCGGTCAGTTCGACAAGGATCAGGGCCCTGCTGGAGTCAGGGAACGTGGAGGACGCCGCTGAAATGCTCGGCTATAGGTATTCCTTGCTCGGGGTCGTGGTGGCAGGCAACAGGATAGGCAGGACGATGGGCTTTCCTACCGCCAACATGCAGCTCTACGAGCCGCTGAAACAGGTACCGGGGAATGGGGTCTACTCAGTTTCTGTCAGGACTCTGGGCCGTGAGTGGAGCGGGATGTGCAACATAGGCACGCATCCTACCGTCGGGGCGGGGAACACCAGGACCATTGAAACGAACATCTTCGGCTTCGACGAGGACATCTACGGGCTTGACATTTCAGTGACCTTCCTCCGGAAGATAAGGGACGAAGTCAGGTTTGATTCCATAGACTCCCTCAGAAGGCAGCTTGAGGAAGACAGGAAGCTTTGCCTGTCCCTCGGAAAAGGTAATAACCGGTAATGAATGATGATATGGATGCAGGAACAATATTGACTTTGCTTGTGGTCGTTCTGACCGTTGCGGGGCCTGCCATCGAGAAGATGCTCAAGAAGGCGGGAAAAGTTGACAAGGCCAAGAAAGTGAGGAAAATTGTCGACACATTCTCTACCGACAAGGACGAAGAATGGGGCAATGCATCCTCACCGTATGATCCGGGAAGTGAATTCGGACCGGAACCGGCTATGCAATGGCCGGCTGGCGGCGATGTCGTTTCAGCTGATGACACCATGCCGGAAGAAGTCTCTCGGCCTGTCGTGCCTGCCGCAGCAGAGGTCCGCAATACACCTCCCGTGCCTTCCGAACTGCTTGAGGGCGGTTACCGGTCTGTGCGGGACATAATCCGCGAAAGGCAGCAGAAGGAGTCCTCCGTAAGGCCGAAAGAGTCTGGAACCAAGTCCGTATTTGACATAGACCCGGAGAAACTTGTTGTCTATTCTGAAATCATGAAGCCTAAATGGCGCTCCAAGGACGATCCGTACTTCGTCTGACGGATACAATGCAAATGCGGCCGGAACGGCCTGTCATTTACATTTCTTCCATAAAGGTGGAATATTCGGAAACATTTTGTATATTTGCATGAAGAGTCAGGGTTCTGTGGTCACTCACAGGACTCCTTTTTAATTGTATGGTTTAATAAAATTCTATTATAATATGGCACTACATTATATGACCCAGGAGGGTCTTGACAAATTGAAGAAGGACCTGTCCGAGGCTATTGCCCAGCGGCCTGTCATATCAGCCCAGATTGCGGAAGCAAGGGATAAGGGAGACCTGTCTGAAAATGCAGAATATGAAGCGGCAAGGGAAGCTCAGGGGCTTCTTGAACTTAGAATTTCCAAGCTCCAGGACCTTGTGGCAAATGCCCGTGTAATCGATGAATCTATGATCGGTACAGACAAGGTGCAGATGCTCAACAAGGTGAAGGTCAAGAATCTGGCCAATGGACAGGTGGTGGAGTTCACTCTTGTGGGGGAGAGTGAGGCTGACTTTGCCGCAGGCAAGTTGGCGGCTACCACTCCGATAGGACGGGCGCTCATGGGACATTCCAAGGGCGAGACGGTGGAGGCCAAAGTTCCTTCAGGAGTGATAAAATTTGAAATACTGGACATAACACTTTAGGCTATGGCAACTGTTTTTACCAAGATAGCAAAGGGCGAGATACCTTCATGGAAAGTGGCCGAAAATGAGGATTTCTATGCTTTCCTTGACATAAACCCGCTTGCAGAAGGGCATACTCTTGTCATTCCGAAGCATGTGGAGGATGACTATATCTTCCATCTGGACGATGATGTGTATCTCGGGCTCTGTGCCTTTGCCAAGAAGGTGGCGGTGGCCCTGAAGGCAGCCGTGCCATGCAAGAGGGTGGGGGTGGCCGTGCTCGGAATGGAAGTTCCGCATACGCACATTCATCTGGTGCCGCTGAACAGCGAAGCCGACCTTGACTTCCGGAAGCCGAAGCTGGAGCTTTCTCCGGAGAGGTTTGCCGAAATAGCCGGATCAATTCTGAAAGAATATGAGAAACTTTAGCATATCCGGATTTCTGTCACGGCTGCTTGTGCCGGCCGTGCTTCTTCCTGTCCTCGCATCGTGCGGCGGCAGCGTGAAGATAGACGGTACCGTGAAGGACGCCCCTTCATCCGAAATTGTTGTGAAACTTTTGGATGTCAATCAGTTCAATGTTCTCGATACGGTGTCGACAGATGCCGGCGGACATTTTTCCTATAAGATGGACATTGAGAAGGGGCAGCCGCAGTTTGTATATCTCTTTTACAGGGACACCAGGATTGCATCTCTCCTGCTCGAAAAGGGGGACAGGGTCCGGGTGGATTCCGACACCACCGGAGTCTTCACCGTGTCCGGTTCGGACGAGAGCATGAAGCTCGCACAGGTGGAGAAGGATTTTTCAGAATTTTCAACATCATTCACGGCCCTTGCCTCCAGGCTTGACGCTGCCGATCCTGACTCGGACGAGGCTTCCGAACTCAAGCGGGAGATGGGCCGCAGCTATACCGAATATTACAGGAGCAGGGTGAAATATGTCATGGAGAATCCCTATTCCCTTACGGTCGTGCCTGTGTTCTATCAGATGGTAGGCTCACTGCCTGTGTTCGGGCAGGACACCGATGCCATCCATTTCAGGAACATAAGCGACTCTCTTCAGACAGTCTATCCCGATTCCAAATATGTCAAGGCCCTCAAATCGGAGGCGGACAGGCGCTCAAAGCTGCTTGAACTGCGTGTGCGCCTGCAGGGGGCCGAGCAGGTGAATTTCCCTGACATCGAACTTTCTGACGTGAACGCCCGCAAGGTCAGGCTGAGCGAGGTGAATTCAAAGGTGGTCATGCTGCATTTCTGGACTTCCACCGATGCCATGCAGAAGATGTTCAACCTCGATGTCCTGAAACCGGTCTATGAGGACTATCACAACAAGGGATTTGAAATCTATCAGGTGGCCCTGGACACCGACAAGGCCGGATGGGCACGTACGGTGAAGGACCAGGGACTTGAGTGGATAAATGTCTGCGATGTCCTCGGAGCCAATTCGGCAGCGGCGAGGATGTACAATGTTCAGACACTCCCTGTGTCATTCTTCCTGTGTGACGGAGAGCTCGTGGATGCGCAGGTGAGCGACGCTTCTTCATTGCGACGGCTTCTTGACAGACTGCTGAAATAGCATCAGAAGAGCTTCTTCTTGCTTGTGGTAGCCACGAATTCCTTGAGATAGAACGGTTCGAAGTATGCGACATCTTTGAACCGTTTTTCTTTGTATTCTGCGGATGCGGCCTCAGCCATTGCCGAGGCTTTCGGGCAGCATTGCACGAAGTGTGCATTTTCATGTCTGATGACATCGGCGCATTTCCCGGCCCCGTCGCCTATGAAGAGCACCGGTCCTTCTTCGAGGTATTGCCCGAAGCTTTCTTCTGTCACGACAAGAGGTTCGGTTTCCGTAATCTGTTTCCCGTCAGGGGAGAAGACTGCCGTGTAGACTTCCATTCTCCTTGCATCTATCATCGGCACGATGTATCTGCATCCTTCAGGAATCATGTCCTCCATGGCCGCCTGTCCTGCAAGGATATCCAATGTGCCGACGGCAAGCAGCGGAATTCCCGCACCGAAGCACAGCCCCTTGGCTGTGGACACTCCTACCCTCAGCCCGGTATATGACCCGGGGCCCATGCTCACGCAGACTGCCGAGCAGTCCTTCGCGCCGCAGCTTCTTTCGTCAAGCATTTCCTTTACGAAGACCGCAGTGAGCGAGGCGTGTGACCTCGGCTCTGAACTTTCTCTGTATGATACGATTTCCCCGTCTTCCGCAAGTGCTGTCGAGCACAGTGCCGTGGCTGTTTCTATCAATATTATCCTTTCCATTTCAATTCATCTCATTAATTCCAGAATATCAGTGCCTTCAGGTAAGGGAAGACGGAGTTTGCCAGATTCAGCAGCGGACCATACAGCAGGGAACTGTCCAGCACTTCCTTGTCCACCATGTGGAACTGCCCGTTCAGGGAGTTGAACAGCATGAGCAGCAGTCCGATGATGAGGGCGTATTTCAACAGGGCGAAAATGAGTCCGAGCAGCCTGTTGAGCCATCCCAGAAGGATTATTTTCACTGTCGCCTCAATCAGTTTCCCGACGGCGGCAAGGCACAGGATGGCAAGGATCATGATGACGGCGAAGGAGATGACATGAAGCACCTGTTCCCCTGCTTCGATCCATTGGCCAAGCCATCCGCTGAGCACGGCCGAGAACTTGAAGGAAAGCCAGATGCCGAGAATGATGGATATGATGGCCACAACCTGGGCTATGAAACCCCGTCTGAGCCCTCCGATGATGGCAGGAACGAAGCAGAGCAGCAGAATAATATCCAGAACATTCATTTTGCAATAAAAATACTATATTTGCAGTTTGAAAAAATCGGCAGGTCTTTCCTGAACCGGTGCAAAATTAGACAAAAAATTGAATATTTTATAATATGAAGTTCAACGAGTACAAGAGTCTGGACCTTGTTGCCGTCAACAACGGCATACTGGACAGATGGAAGCGGAACGATGCTTTCAGGAAGTCTCTCGAAGTGAGGGAAGGCGCTCCTGAGTTCGTGTTTTTTGAGGGGCCGCCTTCGGCCAACGGGATGCCGGGCATCCATCATGTCATGGCACGTTCCATCAAGGATGCCATCTGCCGCTACAAGACCCAGAGCGGGTATAAGGTGAACCGCAGGGCAGGATGGGACACCCACGGCCTTCCGGTGGAGCTCGGTGTCGAGAAGATGCTCGGCATCACCAAGGAGGACATCGGCACGAAGATCAGTGTGGAGGAGTACAATGATGCCTGCCGCAAGGAAGTGATGAAATATACCAAGGAATGGGTGTCACTCACCGAGAGGATAGGCTATTGGGTGGACATGGACGACCCTTACATCACTTACGACAACAGGTATATCGAGACCCTTTGGTATCTTCTCAAGGACATCTATGATAAGGGACTCCTTTACAAGGGATATTCCATACAGCCTTATTCCCCTGCCGCAGGTACGGGACTGAGTTCGCATGAGCTGAACCAGCCCGGATGCTACCGTGATGTGAAGGACACTACGGCAGTTGTGCAGTTTGAGGTGATAAAGAATGAGAAGTCGCAGCAGCTTTTCGGCTGCGAGACTTTCCCGGTATATTTCCTCGCATGGACCACCACCCCGTGGACGCTCCCTTCCAATACGGCTCTTTGCGTGGGCCCGGACATCACCTATGTCAGGGTGCTTTCGTTCAATCCGTACACCGGTGCTCCGGCCATCTATGTGGTGGCTGAGGTTCTTGTGGACTCCATATTCAATCCGAAGGCGAAGGGGCTTTCCCTCGAAGACTACAAGCCGGGCGACAAGCTCGTGCCGTACAGGATTCTTGAAGGTGAGTTCAAGGGCTCTGAACTGACAGGGATTTCATATCATCAGCTCATTCCGTGGTTCAAGCCGGATGCCGGTGCATTCAGGGTGATACCGGGAGATTATGTGACCACAGAAGAGGGCACTACTGGCGTTGTACACATCGCTCCGACATTCGGTGCGGACGATGACAAGGTGGCGAAGGCCACAGGTGTCCCTCCTCTCATGGTGATCGACAGAAACGGGGAAAGGCAGGCCCAGGTGGACCGCAAAGGCCGTTTCTACCGCATCGAGGATATGGATCCGGAGTATGTGGCTGAAAGGGTTTCCCCTGAATATGCCGAATTTGCAGGCAGATATGTAAAGAACGCATACGATCCTGACCTTGCACCGGATGCCCCTACACTCGATGTGGACATCTGCGTCATGCTCAAGCAGCAGGGCAAGGCATTCAAGATAGAGAAGCATGTCCACACCTACCCTCATTGCTGGAGGACGGACAAGCCGGTGCTCTACTATCCGCTCAATTCGTGGTTCATCAAGACAACTGCCGTGAGGGACAGGATGATAGAGCTGAACAACACCATAATGTGGAAGCCCGCATCCACGGGTACCGGCCGTTTCGGAAAATGGCTGGAGAACATCCAGGACTGGAATCTCTCCCGCAGCCGCTACTGGGGCACACCGCTGCCTATCTGGCGCACTGAAGACGGGAAGGAGGAGAAATGCATCGGCTCCCTCAAGGAGCTGTATACGGAGATTGACAAGGCCGTGGCTGCCGGGATCATGACTTCCAATCCTTTCAGGGACAAGGGATTCAATCCTGACGACATGTCCAAGGAAAACTATGACAGGATAGACCTCCACCGTCCGTATGCGGATGAGATCTTCCTCGTGTCCCCGTCAGGCAAGAAGATGGTCAGGGAAACTGACCTCATCGATGTATGGTTCGATTCAGGAGCCATGCCTTATGCCCAGGAAGGCCTGAGGAACCTCACTTCACCGAGATTCGGAAGGACAGCGGACTTCATCGCCGAAGGCGTTGACCAGACAAGGGGCTGGTTCTATACTCTCCACGCCATCAATACGATGGTAAGCGACAAATGTGCCTTCAAGAGGGTGATTTCCAACGGTCTTGTGCTTGACAAGGACGGCAACAAGATGAGCAAGCGTCTCGGAAATGCCGTGGATCCGTTCAAGGCTCTCGACAAATACGGGGCTGATGCCCTCAGATGGTATATGCTCACCAATTCCCAGCCTTGGGACAACCTGAAGTTCGACGAGGCGGGAGTAGACGAGGTGAGAAGGAAATTCTTCGGTACATTGTACAATACATATTCATTCTTTGCACTGTATGCCAATGTGGACGGCTTCGATCCAGAAACTGCGGCTCCTGTACCGATGAATGAGAGACCGGAGCTTGACAGATGGATAATCTCGCTGATGAACAGCCTCATCAGGGATGTGACCGCGGCATACGAGGACTATGACATCACGACCGCCGGCCGTCTTGTCCAGGACTTCGTCTGCGACCATCTGAGCAACTGGTATGTGCGTCTCGGCAGGAAGCGTTTCTGGGGCGGTACTATGGACAGTGACAAACTGTCGGCATACGAAACCCTTTATGAGGTGCTTGTGAATGTGGCCAAGCTTGCGGCCCCGATTGCCCCGTTCTTCATGGAAAGGCTTTATCTGGACCTTGTGCCGGGAGCCGAGTCTGTGCATTATACGACGATGCCGCAGCATGATGCTTCCGTTGTGGACAAGGATCTGGAGGAGAGGATGGAACTCGCACAGAGGGCATCTTCGATGGTGCTCGCCCTCCGCAGGAAGGTGAACATAAAGGTGCGCCAGCCGCTTTCAAAGCTTGTGATACCTGTGATAGACGGCAAGGTACGCGAACAGCTTGAAAAGGTGAAGGATCTGCTGCTCGGAGAAGTCAATGTGAAGGACGCCGAGTTCATCTCTGATACGGCAGGCCTGATAACCAAGAAGATAAAGCCGAATTTCAAGACTCTCGGCAAGGCCTACGGAAAGCAGATGAAGGAAATTGCTGCCGCGTTCGGAGCGCTTTCACAGGAGGATATAGCCAGGATACAGGCTTCCGAAGCAACAGGCGCCTCCTATGTGCTGCATCTGCCTTCAGGTGATGTGTCGCTTTCACAGGGAGATTATGAGATATCTTCCGAGGATATGCCGGGCTGGCTTGTGGCCACCGACGGGCCTCTTACCCTTGCCCTCGACATCACTGTCACCGACGACCTGAAGAGAGAAGGTACTGCCAGGGAGCTCATCAACAGGATACAGAATCTCCGCAAGGACAGCGGCTTTGATGTCACAGACAAGATAAATGTCCGCATCGCTGCTGAAGGGGAGGCAAAGGCTGAGATTGAGTCTTCGCTCGCATCGTTCGGGGAATATGTCGCCGCCCAGACCCTCGCCAGAAGCATCGGACTGGATTCTGCGGCTGAAGGCACTGAAGTCGAATGGGGCGACGGCAGCATAAGGATAGATGTAAGGAAGATCTGAAAAAGGAGAAGCCTCACCCTCGGATCTGATTTATTGGAACATTAAAACTTAAAATTATTCTGATACTATGGCAGAAGAAATGAAAACTGACGGACCTGACCTCAAGGTCCGGTACAGCGATGAAGAACTCCAGGAGTTCAAGGCGATAATCCTTGACATGCTTGAAAAGGCCAAGAAGGAATATAAGACATTGAGGGATGTCGTCACCCATGGCTCCAGCAACGACATTGAGGACACCTCCCCTACATTCAAGGTGATGGAGGAGGGCGCATCCACCCTATCCAAGGAAGAGGCCGGTGCCCTTGCCCAGCGTCAGTACAAGTTCATCCAGAACCTGGAGGCTGCTCTTGTCCGCATCGAGAACAAGACATATGGCGTATGCCGCGTCACCGGCAAGCTCATTCCAAAGGAGAGGCTCAGGCTTGTCCCTCATGCCACCCTCACCGTTGAGGCAAAGGAGATGATGAACAAGAACAAATGATGACAGGACCTGATGTTGTCCGTCAGGCCCTTGAATATTTTTTAGGCTGCAGGAAATGAATGGGGGTGGCAAAGATATGCTTTTACACCCTCATTTTTTCTGTATCGTGCCTTTCAGGGCAACATGAAATTCATATAAGTGATGAATATCTCAAGAGGAAAGAAACTCATTATTCTCGGAGTCCTTCTGGTGGTCATTGACCAGGTCATAAAGGTACTCGTGAAGACAAACATGTCGATAGGAGAGAGCATCCATGTCTTTGGTGACTGGTTCCAGATCTATTTCATTGAGAATGAAGGAATGGCGTTCGGCATGAAGTTCGGCGGCGCAGTGGGGAAATTCCTCCTGTCCCTTTTCCGGATTGTCTTCTTCGGCCTTTTGGCGTACTGGATTTCCCGCCTTCTGAAGAAATCCGATACACCGTCCGGGGTCACTGTAGGTCTCACTATGATTGCGGCCGGAGCTATGGGCAATATCATAGACTGTTTCTTCTACGGCCTGATCTGGGACTATGCCCCTTTCATGTTCGGCCGTGTGGTTGACATGTTTTATTTCCCGATCATTGACACCACCTTCCCTGAATGGATGCCGCTGATAGGCGGCAACCCGTTCCGCTTCTTCGCCCCTGTCTTCAATTTTGCTGACAGCTGCGTCACCTGCGGTGCCCTTTACCTGATCTTCTTCCAATGGCGCTTTTTTACCCGCGAAGACCATCCGTCGGATGAAAAGAAGTCGGGAAAGAATTGACGGTCGTTTTCTGGATGTTTTAAACAGGAAACTTTATGAAAGAGACAGGCG
Organism: uncultured Bacteroidales bacterium; assembly: GCA_944323825.1. Taxonomy (GTDB): domain Bacteria; phylum Bacteroidota; class Bacteroidia; order Bacteroidales; family UBA932; genus Cryptobacteroides. The sequence continues at coordinate 74,873 of CALUTY010000008.1, read as the reverse complement.
GCAGAGAATCTTTTTATTTCTCTGCCACCTGTCTCTTTAGTATATCAGTCAGTGAATTTCGGGATTGCTCCGTCCGGTTAGAAATAGTATTTTACGCCGGCCGACATGCCGTAGTTGAATCCCGCTGTAAAGCTGGTCGAATGGGTCTTCACCTCATTCACACCCGTATTTATCGATGTGTAAACAACATTGAAGTCAAGAATGTTGAAAGAAATTCCGAGAAAATCCAGAGGCTTGAACTCGAATTTGCCGAGGTCTGCCGAGAATCCGAATGCAAAAGGAATCTTGAGTTTGGTCTTTATCCCTGCTCCATTGTCGGAATTGTAGGAACCTCCGCCAAATCCGAACTGCACACCCGGGGTGTAGAAGAATTTGTCTTTTACAATCGGAACATAATAATTTGCCCCTACCGTAAACATTGCCAGGTGGAGAAAGTCAAAATAGTTTTTGTCATTCGTATTTGTTCCGGCATAGTCTTTTTGCATGCTGTATTCAAGTCCGGCAGAGAGTTCAAGATTGTCGATTACAAACCAGCTGAACTGAGGGCTGAAACTGAGTGACGTTGATGCCGGCGTGCTTTCTGATTGGGTCTGGTTCTGGTAAGTGACAGAGACAGAATTTGATCCTCCCTGTACTCCAATCATGCCACCTACAGTGAAATCCCCTTTTTCCTGTGCCGACAATGAGAAGGCAGTGGCAGCCATCAAAGCTGCCGAAAACATCAATTTTTTCATAACACTTTGTTTTTCAGTTATAATCTGTTTCCAAATTTCCCTGACTGAATAGCTTTACAAATATAAGAAAAATTAGATACTGTAAACCCTTTATCTACACTTTCTGAGAATGATTCCCCATTACTGTAATTTTTTGCCCCTGATCATCAAAAATATTTGTCATTTGCAAATTTTTTGCTACCTTTGCACTCCCTCAAGAAATCCTGCATTTCTTGAGTCAAGTTCGACAATAATGGAGAGATGGCAGAGTGGTCGATTGCGGCAGTCTTGAAAACTGTTGACCTTCACGGGTCCGGGGGTTCGAATCCCTCTCTCTCCGCATAAGAGCGACTACAGGGACGGTTTTCCATATCTCGTCTTTTGTCATATATCGGTATGTGCCAACTTGATAGAATCGGGAGTTGGAGCCGGCTTTCACTTCCATTCCATCATAGAAATGCGAATCTTTGTTTCCAAGTACAAGAACCGGGTTTAGCAGATCAAGGAAATCTCCTACTGCCAATCCATGATTGTTGTCTATGGTTTGAATGATTGTATATGATGTCGCATCCATCATTTTTCCGCGTTCATTGAACATTGTAATATCGGACGCTGAAGATGACTTGTTGATGATAAAAGTGGCGGCGATAGTTAGGAGGACACCGGTGATTATTCCGAGAAAAAAGACAAGACCTCTGTTCATGATAAGTTTTGATTTTTATTATATTGTAAAAAATAAAAAGGGCAATATGCCCATTATTTATCTATAAACAAAAATAGACATAAATTCAGATAAATACAAAGCAGTCCAGAATGGTTGGTCCATTATCCCGGTCATCCGTTATGGAGTACTGAAATCCGCATCTTGCAGTGCTTGCTGCCGCGGAGGATGGATTCGCAGATTGTTACGCTGAAAGCTTTGTCGTGCCACAGGGAGTGCAGGACATGAAGGATGCTCTGCGGGGAGCATTCGCAGAGCAGAGGCGTTGACACATAGCCTTTATGGTGGAGCGGGCAGGTGCATTCCATGAAATACAGATGCCATGCGAAGCCTTTTTCGATGATTTCGGATTTTACGCCGGGCAATTCCATTTTCAAATCCCCTGAACCATTCTGAAAGTTCCATGTTATCGTTTGTCTTGTTTGCCAGTGGTGATTTTACGTACTGCCGCAGGCGAAAGGAGAGTTGTGACGAGGACGAGCAGCCACAGGTTGCCGGTCATGGGATTGTATGCTGCGACGAGTTCCCTCAATGTGCTGCCGCCTGCAAGCCCGGATGCAAATTCAAAAAGCATGGTTAAAAAAGTCCACAGCAACCCTATTATGATGCAATTTTTCGCCGAAATCCGTCCGATTCGGGGCAAAAGCAGCCATGAAATCAGAAAAATGCAAATGCTCAGCACGATTCCGCTCACGGGCAAAGCCCATTTTTCACCTAACACCTTGTCCAGCACATGTTCCCGCAGCCCTCCGTTGAGGATTGCGACAGGGATGAAGCACAGCCATATCAGGACAGATTTCAGGATGTTCATAATGTGATGCGTTCAAGTCGGCGGTCAATCCATAAAGTGGCTTCCTTCGATTCAAAGCGAAGAATGCAATAATCCGGGTCATCGGGCCCCTTCGGGAAATAATGCACCATAAAGTCCTTCCACAAGTCGTGGCGAATATCCTTGTCTGTAAGTATTTTCACGATGCCTGTCATAGTCACGCTGTTGTCGTTATGGACATAGCATATTCCCGCTTTTGGATTTTTTCTTATGTGCATTATTTTTTCGGAAGAAAGGTAAGTCGTCATCCATAGCACGGAAATGCCGTCATGGCGGAGCACGTCTATTGCCACCGGACGCGGAAAACCGTATTCGTTGACCGTGCTGAGGACCACATAACCGCATTGGTCAAGCATCCGTTCTGCCTGCTTTATGAGAAATTGCCTGTCGTCATGTGTGTCCTGCGGATTAGTCTGATTGTTGCAGATGTTCATATAATAAGGTTTTGGATGTGTCGGCATTGTCTTTCAGCAGATAGTTGGAACTGCGCCCGCCGTCAGTCGCAGCAACCAGTACGCCCTTATCAATAAGGTCTGTTATGTCCCGAAGGGCTGTCGCTTGGGAAGTTTTGGTTATTTTTGCCCATTTGGATGAGGTAAGTTTGCCTTTGAATCCATCCCATAGCATATTTACAACCTTGACTTGCCGTTCATTCATCGGTATTTCACGGTGCCGTTCCCAAAAAGATGACATTTGCACGATATGCTCCACTGTTTCCTCTGCCCGGAGAAGTGCAGTTTTCATTGTTTGCAGGAACCATTCCAACCATGCGGTTATGTCAGTTGAGCCGGTTGTAGTATGTTCAAGTATATCATAATAAGATTTCTTTTCGCGCAATATCTCTGCGGACATGCTGTAAAAGCGGAGTGGAGAATTATCCGCCTTTGCCAGCAGCATGTCGGTTATGGTGCGGGTCAGACGGCCGTTTCCGTCATCAAAAGGATGAATGGCTACAAACCACAAATGCGCCACTGCGGCTTTCAGTACCGGGTCAATCTCTGTGCTTTGGGAATTTATCCATGCCAGAAATGCGTCCATCATTGCCGGAACTGCATCAGAAGGTGGTGCTTCGTAGTGCACTTTCTCCTTGCCCATTGCTCCGGAAACTATCTGCATCGGTTCGCTGCCGGTACGATATGCACCGACTTTAATCGGGTAGATGCCACTCCGTCCGGTGGGGAACAAAGCGGCATGCCAGTTGGACAGTCTGTCTTCGGTAAGTGGCTTGCTGCAGTATCGCACGGCATCCATCATAACTTGGACAACGCCTTCAGTATAATGGTCGGGTAGAGACAGACCGACGGTGTCGATTCCCAAATGCCTTGCTATTGAAGACCGTACTCTGTCCGAGTTCAACATCACGCCTTCAATTTCGTTGGAGCGCAGCACATCTTCGGTCATCACATCAAGGGCAGCCAGATTTTGCAGGTCAAATCCCAACATGCTCATTATTCCCTGGATTTTTCCTTCGAGATTGCGCACTTCGGAAAGCAGGGTAATGAGGCTGGAATCATCCCATATAAAGGTGGGCCATTCCGGGTATTGCCAGATGTATATCGGTCTCATCTTTATTCGGTTTGTCAGCAAAAATAAGATTTATGATGCGAATGGGCAAATTATTCTCGTCATATTTTGATTGGAATAGAGGGGCTATTCCAATCATTCATCTCCCCAAATGGCTCATAAACGCTTCATAAATGGCTCATATCAACAATTTGCCAAAGGATTTTTGCGGAAGCGGCATTTCAACCAAATCAGGGACTGCAGGCCGAGCAGGATGACATAGAGATATTCAGTTGTCCAATACGCTGCAAGAGAATCGCTTAGGCCGCTGATGCTCCATAGGTACATCTGATAGGCGACGATTGTCGTCATCTGAAAAATGAATGTCATCCGCGTCGCCCCAGTCCCCGTTACGGCGTTCATATAGACATACCCCGGCATCGCAAAAACATAGTTCATCAGCATGACCGCAAAAGGCAGCCCTGCCGCCTGCACCAATGTTTCATTTTCGGTATATATGCCGATTACATCGTCATGGAAAATCAGCGCAAGCGCAATCAGCGGAAAACCAATGGCATAGCCCAGACGGATAATTTTCCCGCAAAGCGGAAACACATTCTTGCTTTCGCCTGCTCCAATCAGGTTGCTTACAAGCGAGCCCGTCGTCGCTGCAAACGAGTTGACAATGACGAAGAATAGCGTTGATACACTGCGGATTATGTTCGTCGCAGCCAATTCGGTCTCGCCCAAATGCTCGACTGCCACAAAGAATGCCATCCACGATGCCACGCCGATAAACTGATGAAACATGCTCCATACGGACACCCTGCACACATCCCGCAAAATGTCTTTGTCAAAACATGGGCGCATGCCATAAAATCCCTTGTCCGTTGTCCTCAAAACATGAATGGCCAGGACTGCCAATGAACAAAGTTCGGCAAATGACGATGCCGCCGCTGCACCCGCAATGCCCATGTCAAGACCGAAAATGAGCAGCCAGTTGCATGGAATGCTTCAATTCATTGTCCATAATCATTGCTTTTGATGTTCAGGGAAAATATAACCATTAAAATTATAAACTTAATGGCAGAATATGACGGATATTCTGTTAAATTTGATGGCGGATCAGATAAATATTTAATACAATGAAACGGTTGTTGCTGATTGTCATGTTCTTCTTGTCATGCCAGTTGGCCGGTCTGGCGAAGAACGTGGCCGATTTGGCAGAGAATAGGTTTCTGATAATGTCGGGTTATGGATATGCCTATTCTTCGGATCATTCCTCAGGCGGTTTCGGATCTGCGCAGACGATGCTGTATATGCATAGCAGGCATTTTGGATTCGGCCTGGATCTGGGTTACAGCTATACGAAAGGAGGTTATGTCAATTCTGTGACGGGCCACAGCAATGCATTTGTTCATGACCATCTGCACAATTACTTTTATATCGGACCGAGTGTCTATTGGTTTCCTTTGAACACAGTTCACCATCAGATACACATAGGAACAAGTGTCAATTACTCCCATATCAATGATGCTGACCTTATGACCTCATACGAGCCTGCGGACAATTCTGAATACAGTTATTTCCAGCAGCCTTTGTCCAACGGTGTCGGTTTTGTGGCGAGTGCGGGCTATACCTATAAGATAACCGGACATATAGGAGTAGGTGCGAGGTGTTTCTTCTCGTGGTTTGAACAGGCCCATGTCTTTGGCCTTGTCAATCTGTGCTTTGAGTTCTGAACAATCTTTGGTGGGATATTGATTGGCATGGCAATTTATTGCCGCGGGATTTAATATTGTCTGGTCCGGTTCCTGCGGACAAGCCAGATGGCAGGATGGGATATGAGTATTAGGCGCTCCAGTAAGGAAGGAGGCTTTACATCCGGAAATTCTCGAAGCGAATCAGTATGCCATGCAGGTTTTTCAGAGTTTCGATAGCCTCTGTCAGTATTGGTTTTTTGTCCTTGTTGAAAGTCAATTTCCGCAAATCGACGGTGTAAGCTGCCGAAATTTCGGATTGGTTCATGACTGTTTCGGCTTCTTTGAATATCGGAGCATCAGCCAGTGACAAGTGGGATTGCGAATTTTTGTTCAACTTGTCTTCTTCTGTCCTATGATGTACTTTGAAAGTTTCTTGTTCAAGGTCTTTTCAGCCTGCTTGGACGCTTTCGTATCACCGGTGAACACGAATAAATCCAGATCTTCGGAAAAGCGTTCAATCAGACCGTAAGCTTTTGAAAGAGAAGTGCCTCCTTTGAAATAGGTCTTATCCCTGTATTCAGAGATGGAAATGTCATGCAGTATTTTCGACACCCAATAATCTTTTTCAACATGTGACTGTTCGTAGCCGAAGTGTTCAGCCGCCAGTGCGATGATTTCCTTGAATGCTTCTTTGTCTGAATGTAGATTCATAGTTTTGTCTTGTAGTTTAAGTTGAATCGTGTCGTGGGGAGAAGTGTTTTGGCCATTTCTGCTTGCAGAATGCTTTGTTCAATGTCGCCCAATATGTCCGCAATCACCTTTCTCACACGTGGCGGGTATTTCTTTGCTAAAGATACTGCTTTTTCCAATTCTTGCCTGGTGTATTTGCTGAAATATCTGTCCTTAATCCGGTCGTAGATGTCCTGCTCTGTAGTTCCCGGTATGTGCTTCATGTCCTTTATCGCATCAAGCAGCCGCAAGTATGTGACATTGCTTGTGTTCTGACAGTCTGTGCAGTAGGCTTTTACGCACTCTACATCCAGGTTCTTGAAATTAAAGCGGCGCACCGGGTGTGGTGTGGCTATAGTTATGGTTCTGGCCACTTGTTCTGTAAGTCCCATTTTATTGTAAATATAGGCTCCTGTGATATAGCCGCCCAGCTTTTCTGTGAGATAACGGAATTGTTCATCCTGGTAGACGGGCAGATTCCCCAGTCCCAGCACTGATTTTTTAGGGCGGTAATATGCCCCTTTTTCGACCCGTATCAATATGCCTTTGCGGCTTTGTTCGGAAAGCAGCACCGCTACATTTGCTATTTTTCCCGCATCGAATGACAAATCCCTGAATGTGAATATACGCCCTGTATCGATCTGTTCAATCTGATTAAGTATTTCTTTTCTGAATGATTCCATATCTGTCATCGACATTGTTCTCTTGCTGCAAAGATAATATATTATGTAATTATATGTAAAAACATAATAAAAAATTGCAAAATAAATCCAGGTGAGAAATATCTGTGAGTTCTGGGCTATGCAGTAAGGCTGTTGATTTCTTTTTGCAGGTTGTCAAGGAAGAGGGCGGCGTGGGCTCCGTCCATCTGGGTGTGGTGGAACTGGAAGGAAACGGTGAGGAAGGTCCTGAAGAAGTGGCGGCGGTATTTGCCCCATATCATGAAGGGGTTGTTGAATACGCCGCTGTACATGCCCACGGCTCCGTCTATCTCGTACCGGGCGAGGGCGGAAGTGCCGATGACCATGCTGTCGGTCAGGTCGTGGTTTTCGCAGGTTTCTGCGACCTGGGCCGTCAGGCGGAGATAGTCGGCATTGAATTGGTGCAGGTCATCGGAGAACGGGATGTCGCAGGAGCTGACTTCGCCCCTGCGGTCGGCGACAATCGTGTTGACGGCGATGCTGTCGTACTGCATCAGTTTACGCCCCACCGGAAGCATCCAGAATTCTTTGATGCCGCTTGCTGCACGGCCGATGCACCAGCACATAAGCATGTTGAACTTCAGACCCTTCTTTCCGGACAGACGGACCAGCCTGGTCACATCCAGTTTTCTGAAGAATGTGACCATGGGCATGGGGGCGTCCATCCACATTTCGAATGCGTATGCCCTTGTCGTTTCCTGGGGATTGATTTCTTTCATTGTGTAACGGAGGGCCGCAGGGCAGGGGCTCTGGGCTGTATGGATAAAAAAGACGGAACTAGATTGCTCTGTTCCGTCTTGTCTGTCGGGATGAGGCGACTCGAACGCCCGACCCCTACGTCCCGAACGTAGTGCGCTACCAACTGCGCTACATCCCGTCTTATGAAAAAGAAGCTGTCCGATGACAGCTTCTCAATCGGGCTATAAGAAAACCTTTTCTTTATGAAAGCTTGTTGATGTAATGTGCTATACCGCTCTTGAGGTTCGCAGCCTTGTTCTTGTGAATGACACCGATCTTTGCGAGCTTGTCGATCATTGCGTAAACTTTCGGTGCATTTGCTTCTGCCTGACCCTTGTCAGTAGTGTTCCTCAAGTCGCGGATAGCATTCCGCGTAGTCTTTGCATAATATTTATTATGCAACCTGCGTCTCTCGCTCTGGCGATAACGCTTGTCAGCTGATGCGTGATTTGCCATTTCTTTATTTTTTATATTTCGTAGTGGGTAGGGGAATCGAACCCCTATTGCGAGAATGAAAATCTCGAGTACTAGCCGTTATACGAACCCACCGTACACACCATTTCATCAAATGGGAGTGCAAAGGTATGCAAAAAAATCTTTACGACAAAATATTTTTATCATTTTTCCTCTTTTTCCTGCATGCCCTGCCTGTCTGCCCATTCAAATGAGTAGATTATGGACTCGACTTGCCTCAGATAATTCCTCTTGTCGTATTTCGGGGCATAGACAAAGGCTTCCAGGACTATTATGTCCTTTCCGTCAGGGCTGTAGAAGGAATGGGAGATGAACGGGCCGCCCATGAAGTCGTTGTGCACTTCCCAGAACCCTCTTACCTGGGCGAATTCACGGCCTCTGTATTTCAGATATTCGAGGTTCGGGGCGACTGCCTCGGCTGTGGTCATGTATGTGTTCTCGAACATTCCGGGCACATTGGCCTTGAGGGTTTCGTTCCTGTGCCCGATGATGCTGTCGAGGGTCATGTCGTCTTTCCCTGTCGCAGGATATCTGTATATGAATATTCCCTGGATGGTGTACTGGGTGTCATATCCTATCCAGATGAAATCTTCTGTCTGTTTTTTGAGGCTGTAGCCTGACGGGAAATACGGAGAGCCTCCGAACGCCTTGTTGACGGTGGCCCTGAGGGCGGATTCCTCATATTGTATGCAGTTCATGATCACACGGTCACGCTCGGCCTGCTCGAAAGTGCTGAGGATCATGGCCCCGTTTTCCTTTATCAGATTGACTGCAGTGTCGCTGTCAGGGGCGTTTATGATGACCAGGGTCTGCGGCTTGGCCCACTGGTCCACCTTGTAAACGACTTTCGGTTCGGTGACTTTCGTGTCTATGTTGCAGAAGATGATGTTCCTGTGAAGCTGGAACATGTTGTTGAATCCGGCCGGGGAAACATTGGCAAGATTGTAGAGCGGCTCCTTCTGCGGCAGGAACGGGCAGTCGCTTGCGAGAAGGTCCCGCAGCTCGTTCCCGGCGGCACCTTCCCAGTCACCTTTGTTGATGACGACGATTATTTCACCGGCTTTCCCGCTGACATTCGGCAGGAGGGCTTTTCCTGAGTTCTTGCATGAGCAGATGGAGAAAAGCGTCGCCATGAAGGCCGTCAAAAAAATCAATCTTTTCATATTCATCAGTTTTAATGTATTTACAGTCATTTGAGCAGGCGGCCGATGTCGTTCCCGAAGGCGAGGATCATCAGTCCGAACAGGAGGATTATCCCGACGGTCTGCGCCCCTATCAGGAAGCCGTCGCTCGGCTTCCTCCGTGTTATCATTTCATAGATGGTGAAGACAATATGGCCTCCGTCGAGCGCCGGTATCGGCAGCAGGTTCATCACTCCGAGCATTATGGACAGCAGGGCGAGTATGTTCATGAAACTGTACCAGTCCCACCGGTCCGGAAATATCTGCCCTATGGAGATGAAGCTGCCCACGGACTTGTAGGCTTCAGTGCTCGGAGTGAACACAAGCTTCAGGTCCCTGGTGTAGCCGCCTATGTTGGCGAAGGCGAGCTTCACTCCGGCGGGTATGGCGGAAATCATGTTGTATTCCTTTGTCTTTATGCCCGGAATCTGGGTGATGATGCCGAAAAGCCCGGAGGTGTCCACCTGCAGGTCCATCATCATGGTATCGGTGTCACGCACCACTGAGACGGGTACCTTTGTCCCGGCATACTGCTTCAGCATCTCCCTGGATTCCTGCACATATCTGACAGGGGTGCCGGCAATGGCTGTTATCCTGTCGCCGCGTTTCAGCTCGGCCTTGCTGTTGACGGAAGCAGGGGGGATGGTGTCCACTACGAACGGCACGGCGAGGCTGAACATTCCCGGGGTGTTGAGCACTTCCCCTATCATGTTGCGGTCAATGTAGATGTCGAGGGTGTCGCCGTCCCTGAGGACAGTGGCCTTGCTTGCCGTCTGCCGTGCCAGCTCTATCTGCAGCATCCCGAAGTTTTCCGGGACATAGTCATCGAATTTCAGGATCCTGTCTCCGGTCCGGAATCCCATCTCGTATGCCAGGTCGTTGACATAGATGCTGTTGCCTTCGTTGCCCACATAGCTCTGCCCCCATCCGGCGAGGATGCCTGCGTAGATGAGTATCGCGAATATGAAGTTGAACAATACGCCTCCGGACATCACGAGAAACCTCTGCCATGCCGGCCTGCTCCTGAATTCCCATGGCTGCGGCTCCTTTTTCAGGGATTCGGTGTCGAATGACTCGTCCACCATGCCGGCTATCTTGCAGTAGCCTCCCAGAGGCAGCCAACCTATGCCGTATTCCGTGTCTGAATTTTTCGGCTTGAACTTGAACAGTGCGCCCCCGATGTCAAAGAAAAGGTAGAATTTTTCCACCCTTATCCTGAAAAGCTTGGCGAATGCGAAGTGCCCGAGCTCATGGACAAGAATCAGTATGGACAGGGCGAGCAGTGTCTGCAGTATTTTTATCAGTATGATCATTGCTTTTCCTTAATGTTGCCGCGGCCTGTGCCGCCATGCAGCTGTTTTCAATTCACACCCAGGATTTCCTTTGCCCTGGCCGATGCGGCCTCGTCTGTAAGGAAAATGGTGTCCAGATCAGGATTTTCCACAAAATCCACACCATTCATGCATCTCTCCACCGTGTCGGTGATGCCGTAGAATCCTGTCTTTCCCTGGAGGAATGCCGCCACGGCGACTTCGTTGGCCGCATTCATTATGCAAGGCATGTTGCCTCCCTTCCGGAGGGCTTCCCTCGCCAGTTGCATGGCCGGGAAGCGGTCGGGGTCCGGGGCCTGGAATGATATTGACCCGAGGCTGGCGAAGTCCAGCTTCCTGCTTTCCGACGGGAGCCTGTACGGATATCCGAGGGCATATTGGATGGGGCCCCTCATGTCTGGCTGCCCGAGCTGGGCCATGACTGTGCCGTCGGCATATTCCACCATCGAGTGTATTATCGACTCCGGATGCACCACCACATTGATCCGGCTTTCGTCGGTGCCGAAAAGCCACCGGGCTTCGATGATTTCCAGACCCTTGTTCATCATTGTGGCGGAGTCCACAGTAATCTTGCTGCCCATCTTCCATTTCGGGTGGCGGAGTGCCTCCTCAGCCGTGGCTCTCGCCATCATGTCTTTTGTCCAGGTCCTGAACGGGCCTCCGGAGGCGGTGAGATGAATCTTTTCTATGTCGGCTTCCGGGGAGCAGTGCAGGCACTGGAATATGGCAGAGTGCTCCGAGTCCACCGGAAGTATGGCTGTGCGGTGCCTGGCGGCAAGGTCCATGACGGCCTCTCCTGCAGCCACGAGCGTTTCCTTGTTGGCAAGGGCGACGGTCTTTCCGGCCTTTATTGCCGCCACCGTCGACCGCAGGCCGCTGAAGCCCACCATTGCAGTGAGCACTATGTCTATGTTGTCGCTGCCCACAAGGTCGCAGACTGACTGCATCCCTGCGAATACCTTTATATAATGCGGCTGGAGGGCCGAGGCCACCTCCTCATATTTGTCTTCGTTGCAGATTACAACATTGTTGGCATTGAATTCAATGGCCTGGCTTATGAGCAGGCTGCTGCTGTTGTTGGCGGTCAGCAGCTCCACTTCAAACATGTCAGGATGCTGTCTCACCACATCCAGTGCCTGCCTTCCTATGGAGCCTGTAGAACCGAGTATGGCTATATGCCGTTTTTCCATCAGAAATTGATATATTTGGTTGGATCGACCGCTTCTCCCTTGTACCAGAGCTCGAAATGGAGATGGTCGCCCGTGCTGAGCGAGCCGGTGTTGCCCACAAGGGCTATCGGGGAGCCGGCAGTCACCTTGTCTCCGGTCTTTTTCAGAAGCTTCTGGTTGTGCTTGTAGGTCGATACTATGTCGTTGTCGTGCTGAATCTGGATGGTGTATCCCGCCTCGTCGTTCCATCCTGCGAAGATGACGGTCCCGTCAAGGACGGACATGACCACGGAGTTGGCCGGGGCGGTGATGTCGATGTAAGGATGGATGATCTTGTCATACCCCTGCGAAACCACGCCCTTGAGCGGTACGAAGAAATGCATCCCTTCTATGGGCAGATTCCTGCGGTTCCTGTCGGAGAGGTCGAACTGCTCTTCTTTCATGACATTTTCCCTCAGTACAGAATCCCGGCTGCCGGGTTCCTGGCTGTTGCCGGCATTCATTGCCGTGCCGCTTCTGCTGCCTATGATGCTGTCCAGGCTTATGGTCGGCTCACCGTCCAGGACGCGCCTCAGGTTCTCGGAGTAGAGTTCCCATGAGTTGATGACGCTCTCCAGCGAGTCTATTCTCATTGCGTTCCTGATGGCTGCACGCTTGCTGTGCGCATCAGGATAGCCGGGGATGAATGTCCTGATCGGGGTGAAGGCGGCAATCGCGAATATCACCAGCGAGAATATGACGATGGCAGATATCGCCGTCACCAGGAATCCGGTGCGGGTGAATCTCATGATCCATAGCCGTTCATGGGTCTGGTCATCCACGAGGGAGAGCCTGTATTTTGTCGTCTTTTTCTCTTTTTTTTGCTGAGCCATACTTTAATGTTACCTTTGCACACTGATTATGGACAGGATCATCGGTATAGACTATGGAAGGAAACGGACGGGAGTCGCGGTAAGCGACCCGCTCGGGATCTTCGCGTCGGCGTTGGATACAGTCCAATCTGCAAAGATAATAGAATATCTCAAAACTTATTGCGAAAAAGAAAATGTCTCCGCTTTTGTCGTGGGCTGGCCGGTGAATATGGACAACACCCCTTCAGAAGCGGCGGCTGATGTGTCGGCCTTTGTCAAGAATCTGCGCAGGGCCTTTCCGGATGTGAAGGTGGAGATGGAGGACGAGCGGTTCACTTCCGTCCTGGCTCACAGGGCTATGATTGACGGAGGGATGAAGGCTAAGGAAAGGCGGGACAAGTCTTCCGTGGACCGCATCAGCGCAGCCATCATCCTGCAGGGATATCTTGACAGGAAAAACGGCGGTACGGATTTTGCAGCACCTAATACTTTTGTGCCTGATTCATTGTCAGATAAGGTGACGAAGAAAAAAAGAAGGCATTGAGCAGGGTGTCTCCGTCCGGAGTGACACAACGGGAGAGACATTCTGCCGGCATGCCGGAATTTTTATGACAGAAGGAATTTTTTGATTGTATTATGATACTTCCTATTTATTTATACGGTGCGGAGGTCCTGAGGGAAGCTGCGGCTGAAGCTGACCTTTCCGACAGGGAGCGAATCACCGGACTTGTGAATGACATGAAGGAGACATTGAAGTCTGCTGACGGATGCGGGCTTGCCGCTCCTCAGGTGGGGGTTTCCCTCAGGGTGCTCATCGTGGACGGGGATGTCGTTGCGGAAAATTATGACTACCTGAAAGGATTCAGGCGCACCATGATCAATCCGGTGGTTCTCGAAGAGAGTCCTGAGACAAGGGACTATTCAGAAGGCTGCCTGAGCGTGCCCGGCATATATGCCGATGTCCGCCGTCCTGCCAAGATCAAGGTGGAATACTACGACGAGAACTTCGAAAAGCATGTGGAGGAGTTTGACAAGTTCGCCTGCCGTATGATCCAGCATGAGATGGACCATCTGGACGGCAACCTTTTCGTGGACCGTGTGGCCCCGATAAGGAAAAAGATGATTTCAAAGAGACTTCAGGGCATAGCCAAGGGCAAGGTGTCCGCCAGGTACAAGACAAAGGCATGACCGGTTCCGGTACTGTCCCAAGATATCGGTCCTGTTCAAAATAAAGAAAAAATAATTATGGGAGCATTTCACGCATACGACATCAGGGGAATCTACAATGTGGATTTCGACAAGGAAACAGCCTATAAGGTGGGCTATTTCCTGCCTGAACTTCTTCAGACTGACAAGGTCCTTGTCGGAAGGGACTGCAGGGTGTCTTCCGATGAGATACATGAGTATCTGCTGAAGGGCATAACGGATGCAGGGGCGGATGTGCACGACATCGGGCTCAGCACTACGCCAATGGTTTATTTCGGCACGGCAAACTACGGCTTCAGGGCTTCCGTGCAGATAACGGCCTCGCATAATCCTGCCGAGTACAACGGCATGAAGGTTTCGCGTGAAAATGCACTCCCTGTGGGGCTGGACAATGGTCTAGGACAGATTCAGGAATGGATAGAGTCCGGGCGTCCGTGCGTTCCGGCGGAGCGTCGCGGACAGGTGAAGGAGATGGACATCCGCGGGGACTATCTTGATTTTCTCCTTAAATATAAGGAGGACTGGAGCGGGCTGAAGATTGCGATGGACCTTTCCAACGGGATGGCCACATTGTTTGCAAAGAAAATTTTCGGGGATGCTCCGGCCTATATATTCGACACCATGGACGGGCGTTTTCCGAACCATGAGCCGAATCCTCTCATTCCGAAAAATGTCGAAGCTCTTCAGGCTCTCGTGAAGAAGACGGGGGCCGACATAGGGGTGATATATGACGGGGATGCCGACAGGGTGATGTTTACGGACGAAAACGGGCGGTTCATTTCCCCGGACCTGATGATAGCCGTGCTCGGGCATCATTTCCTTGAGAAGAAAGGGGAGAAGGGCATAGTGCTCCAGGATATAAGGAGTTCAAAGGCTGTGGGTGAATATCTTGCGCCTATGGGGGCTGAAATGCACACCTGGAAGGTGGGCAGGGCCTTTGCCGCCCGCAAGCTGAGGGAACTGGACGGAGTGTACGGCGGAGAGCTTGCCGGACATTATTATTTCCGTGACTTCTTCTATTCCGACAGCGGCCTTCTGGCTTCCATGCTGATACTGAATGTGGTGGCGGATATGAAACGGAAGGGGATATCTCTCAGCAGCCTTATATCCGGAATAGAGAAATATCAGAATTCCGGGGAAATCAATTTCCGGATTGAGGACAAGCAGGGGGCCATGGATGCCGTCAGGGACCATTTCATGGAAAATGAAAAGGCCACGGCATATATGGATTTCGACGGTTACAGGGTGGAATTTCCGCAATGGTGGTTTAATATCCGTCCTTCAAACACTGAACCTTATCTCCGCTTCATCTGCGAGGCTTCCTCAAAGGAGCTTCTGGATGAGAAGGTGGCGGAGGTCAGGGATATTCTCGTTTCGCGCTTCGTGGCGCGATGATGTCCGGGATGCAGATGCAGGAGCATCCCGAATTTGTCTTTCCGGGGATTCATGAATATGCCCCGTTCCTGCCATGTTGGACCAAGATTTAAATTATGATAAGAAGAAAAGCAGTATTGTGTGTGTTGTCCCTGATGGCGGGGACTGTCTGCGCTTTCGCCGCAGGTCCCGGGTCTGCAGTCAAGGTTTCCGGTTGCTCTGACGGTTCCGCTTCTCCCGGAGATGAGAAGGACCGGGATGAGGTCATAAGCGGTTTCAGCCTGAGCGGCAGGACATTGCCTCTGACACGCAGCCAGGCGGAAATCATTGTCCCGCGTCCTGCGCTGAAGCCGGTGAAATCGATGATGGACACCGATGCCATGGTTCTCGACACCCTTGACACGGTCAATGAACATATCAAGGTGGTCCTTTACAGCGACAACACATGGCAATATATCAAGGATGCGGACTATATGATGCAGGCTGAGGTCTTCAAGGAACATTGGGACGAATACAGCACCAATCCTTATAAGATGGGGCTCGACAGCCTGGAAAATGTGTGGTCCCTATGGGTGGTGGACAGTCTGAGCCAGTATCATTGCCCTTATATCGGTGATGTGCATCCGAGAGGCAAGTTCGGTATCCGTCGCGGGCGCAGACATCAGGGCATAGACCTTCCTTTGGCCACCGGGACGCCTGTCCACGCGGCTTTTGACGGGGAAGTAAGGGTGTCGCGCTATGCAGGCGGTTATGGCAATCTGGTGGTCATAAGGCATCAAAACGGACTGGAGACTTTCTACGGACATCTTTCCAGCCGCAAGGTCAAGCCGGGGGACTGGGTGCATGCCGGGGATGTGATAGGCCTGGGCGGCTCCACAGGCCGTTCTACAGGTCCTCATCTTCATTTTGAGACCCGTTACAAAGGCTTTGCATTCGACCCGCAGTGGCTGATAGATTTCGGGACGGGAGACCTGAGATACCGACTTTTCGTGTTGAAGAAGAAGTATTTCAGCCCGTACAGCAATTATGAGCAGGACTTCGAGGATGAGATCCTGAATGCCGAGGATGATGCCAGGGAGGATGCCGAAAGGGCCGCAATGAGGTACTATACCATCAAGTCCGGCGATACCCTCGGGAAGATAGCCGCCAACAACGGCACTTCCGTGACCGCCTTGTGCCGGCTCAATGACATCACACCGAATACCATACTGAAAATCGGCCGCACGATAAGGGTGAAATGAGGGGGGGCTTTTGCGGATAGGCATATTAAATAGTAATGGAAAAACAGAATATAGACTGGTCCCTGTACCTGTGTACGGACAGGAGGCTCATGTCGAGCAGCACGATAGAGGAAAATGTGGAATGCGCCCTGAAAGGAGGCGTGACTGCCGTTCAGCTGAGGGAAAAGGAATGCTCCAGCAGGGAGTTCCTGGAACTTGCGCTGCGGGTCAAGGGGCTGACTTCCCGTTACGGGGTGCCTCTGATCATCAATGACAGGGTGGATATTGCCTTGGCGGCCGGAGCTGACGGGGTGCATGTGGGGCAGGATGACCTGCCATGCAGGACGGTGAGGCAGATCGCCGGTCCGGATATGCTTATAGGAGTTTCCGTGTCGGCATTGGATGAGGCCATCCGGGCAGAGCAGGACGGGGCTGACTATCTTGGGGTGGGGGCCATGTTCCCGACAGGGACAAAGACAGATGCGGAGGTCATCACAGTGGACCTTCTGAAAGAGATAAGGAAGGCGGTAAGCATTCCCATTGTCATAATAGGAGGCATCAACATGAATACTGCCCCTCAGTTCAAGGGTCTGGACATAGACGGCATAGCCGTTGTGTCGGCAATAGTCGCCCGGCCTGATGTGGAGGCAGCCGCCAGAGGTCTTCTGGAGCTGTGGAAGGCATGAAAGGGGCCATCTTCGACCTTGACGGAACCATCCTGGACTCCCTCTGGATATGGGAGGAGATAGACAGACGCTTCCTTGCAAAAAGAGGGATAGCCATGCCTGAAGACTATGTGGATGCAGTCAACCGGATGGAGTTCAGCCAGGCTGCGGAATATACCATAGCCCGTTTCGGGCTTCCGGACGCCCCGGAGTCCCTTATGTCGGAATGGACGGCGATGACCCGGGATGCCTACGCCCATGAAATAGCCCTCAAGCCTGGAGTCAAGGCATATCTGGAAAGCCTTTCTTCCCGTGGTGTCCGCCTCGGCATAGCCACTTCCTCCACTCCGGAGCTTTTTGCCCCGGCATTGGAAAACAACGGGATCTTAAGGCTGTTTTCCGCCATCGCCACGACTTCTGAAGTCCCGCATGGCAAGGACCGCCCCGATGTCTATCTCCTTGCAGCCGAAAGGCTCGGCATGCTCCCGTCAGAGTGCATTGTCTTTGAGGATACCCTCCCCGGCATCCGCAGCGCATCTTCCGCCGGTTTCATCACAGCCGGCGTCCGGGACCGGTTCTCCGAGAATGACGCCCCGGCAATAAAGGCTCTTTCTGATTTCTGGATTGACACATTTGAATCTGCTTTCTGACATCTGGCATCCTGCTTCATCTCCCCGGTTTTATTCTCCCCATTTTGATAATATTTCTCCGGATATTGCCAGATTAGAAGATAAAGCCTTATATTTGCCGGGAATTTTTGTTAACTGGTAAAAAGCGATGAAGATAGTCATAGCAGGAGCGGGGGAGGTCGGGACGCACCTGGCCAAGATGCTCAGCAGACAGGATCATAGCATAATGCTGATTGACAGCGATGAAGAGAAGCTTGCGCAGCTGGAGTCGCAGCTTGACATACTTTCACAGGTGGGATCATGTACTTCAATCGGGGCATTGGAGGACGCCGGGGCAGGAGACTGTGACCTGTTCATAGCTGTCAACCATCAGGAGGAACTGAACATCAATTCTTCCATACTTGCAAAGAAGCTCGGTGCAAAGTACACCATCACAAGGGTGAACAACAGCGAATATCTGGAAGATGCCAACAGGGAGTATCTCAGAACCATAGGAATCGACTCCCTGATATATCCGGAACGTCTTGCAGCTGAAGAGATCGTATCGGCCCTGAAGCTCAGCGGTACACGCCAGCAGCATGAATTCTCTGACGGCAGGCTTCAGCTTCTGGGCATAAAGATCTGGGAAAACGCCCCGGTGCTCAACCTTTCGCTTGCCAAGACCGCCCAGCTTTACGGTGCCGACAATTTCCGTGTGGTGGCCATAAAGAGGGGGGACCAGACCATCATACCGCGTGGAAATGACACTTTCCGCTATGGTGACCTGGCGTTTTTTGTGACAAAGCCAATATACATTTCGGAAATATTCTCCATCTGCGGCAAGGCCCGGCATGAGATCAAGAACATCATCATAGTGGGAGGCTCCCGTGTGGGGGCAAAGGCCGCGTCGCTTCTGGAACAGCATTACAATGTCAAGCTGATAGAGAAGGACAAGGACAGGTGCTTCCTCCTGGCTGACAAGCTGAAGTCCACGCTCGTCATCAACGGGGACGGCCGGGACCTTACCCTTCTCAGGGAAGAGAGCATAAGGAACACCGATGCGTTCATCTGCCTGACGGGCTCTTCCGAAACGAATATCCTGACCTGCCTCCTGGCCAAGAAGCTGGGCGTGAAGAAGACAGTTGCCGAAGTCGAGAACATCGACTATACCGGGCTTGCCGAGAACCTCGGCATAGGTACTCTCATAAATACAAAACTGATAGCTGCATCCAACATTTACCGCTATACTATAAATGTGAATGTCAAGCATCTGAAATTCGTCACTTTTTCCGAGGCTGAGGTCTTTGAGGTGACTGTGGAGGAAGGGGCCAAAATTACAGGCGGGACCCTTGCGGAGCTTGATTTCCCGGACAATGCCAATGTCGGAGGCATCATCCGCAACGGGGAGGCCGTAATTGCCAAAGGTGACGTGAGGATAGAGGCAGGTGACGATGTTGTCATCTTCGCTTTGCCGTCCGCTGTCAAGAGAGTTCTGAAAATGTTCCGCAAATGATTGTGCCGGCATGATAAATTTCCGTTTCATAACCAATATTCTCGGAAAGCTTCTCCTTGTGGAGAGCGTTGCGCTCCTGATATGCATGGGCGTTGCCCTCATTTATGGCGAAGATGATGCGGATGCCTTTCTTATTTCAGCAGGGATCACCCTTGCCGTGGCCTGCATCCTGATATTTTCCGTCAGGGTCAAGGACAGGGTCCTGGCCAAGAGGGACGGATATTTCATAGTGTCGTGCGTGTGGATATTGTTCACCGTATTCGGCAGCCTGCCGCTTATGATAAGCGGATACATACCTTCTTTCCCGGATGCTTTCTTTGAGATAATGTCGGGGTTCACCACCACCGGATCTTCGATTTTGAATGATGTGGAAGCTCTTCCGCACGCCTCCCTTTTCTGGAGGGCGCTCACGCAATGGATGGGAGGACTGGGGATAGTCGTCATCCTTCTTGCCATTCTTCCGAGTCTCGGCATTGAGGGACGGGACTTGTATGTGGCCGAAGTTCCGGGGCCGACCCATGACAAATTCTCATTTACCTTTTCTTCTACGGCCAGGCGCATGTGTATCATGTACACTGCCCTTACCGCTTCAGAGACTGTGATGCTCATGTTCGGCGGCATGACATTCTTCGATGCCTTGTGCCATTCTTTCGCAAGTATGGCGACTGGAGGATATTCCACCAAGACCGCCAGCGTTGCCTATTGGGATTCTCCTTATATACAATATGTCATCACGGCCTTCATGTTCATAGCCGGTACCAATTATGCCTTGCTCTATTCCCTGTTCAAAGGAAGGGCCATGCGCCTGTTCCGGGACGAGGAGTTCAGACTTTATGCCGGCGTAACCCTTGTCATGTCGCTTGTGATTGCCGGTGTCCTGTATTTTGACGGATATGCCGGCCTGGAGAAATCTTTCAGGGATGCCTCCTTCCAGGTAGTCACCATCATCACCACCACCGGATTTGCTACTGCCGATTATCTATATTGGCCTTATGTCACGCAGATGCTTCTGTTCATTCTCCTTTTCATAGGGGGATCCGCCGGTTCCACGGTCGGAGGCATCAAATGTATCCGCCTCCTCCTTCTTTTCAAGAACGGATTCAATGAACTGAAGAGGATAATCCATCCGAACGGGGTGATAAATGTGAAATATAACGGAAGAAGCGTGCATCCGGAACTGCTGGGCAGCATAACGAGCTTTTTCTGTGTCTACATCTTCACTTTTGCAGTGGGCAGCATAGTCATGTCCTGCTTTACCGACATCCTTACTGCCACGAGTTCTGTCATCACCTGTCTCAGCAATGTCGGTCCAGGGTTCGGGGAGGTCGGGCCCATGTCCAACTTTTCTTCCCTGAACGGATTCTGCAAGATTTTCCTGTCGTTCATCATGCTGATCGGCCGTCTGGAGCTTTTCACATTCCTTGTTATCTTCACCCGTTCATTCTGGAAGCAATAGGAATTGAATTGTTAGTGTCTGAAAACGGAAAAGAGGTTGCAGAAAAGTCTGTAACCTCTTGATTTTTAAGTGCTCCTGAACCAGGACTTGAACCTGGGACCCTCTGATTAACAGTCAGATGCTCTAACCAACTGAGCTATTCAGGAATGTTGGTCCGTATGGATGTTTCCCAAACGGGATTGCAAAGGTACAATAAATTTCTGACGGTGCAAATTTTTTGAATGTTTTTTGTCGAATTTTTGTTGTTTTTTCTGAAATTGGGGGAGAAGTATTACCTTTGCGTTGCCCTGACGGGGATTGTAAGTGGCCGGCTGGCGGAGATGCCGCAGGACTGAATTCAAGAATGAAAATACTTTGGAGGTATGGATATAGATCTTCTGTCAAAAATGGTGAAGGAACTGATCATGGACAATGACAAGGTGTCGTTGCCGGGGTTGGGAGCCTTTGTTGCCGAGGTGGTTCCGGCCACTTTTTCGGATAAGGGATATACGGTCAATCCTCCGTACAGGAGGCTTTCTTTCAGGAGCAATCTGGAGCAGGACACATTGCTGGCGGAGCTTTATGCCAGGGCAAACGGGGTGGAGGAAGATATTGCTGGGAGGATAGTGACGGAGTTCGTTTCTGAACTGGCGGAAGTGCTGAAGGTGAAGAAGACTGTGGTGTTCCCGGGACTGGGTCGGCTCAGGGCAACGAAGGAGAACAATGTGTTCTTCGTGGCGGATGAAGATCTTGACATATATCCGGAGGGATTCGGACTGGAGCCGGTTTCCCTGAAGACTCATCAGGAGACAAGGGAAGAGGTCGGAGCTGTGATGGAAAGTCTGGCTGCAGCGCTTGCCGGAACTGATTCTGGAGTCAGAAGTGATTCTGAAAAGGGACCGGAAGACAGTACGGAAACGGTTGAGGAGAATGTAAATGGGCCGGCGGACGGTGTCAAGGTTGAAGCTGAACCTGTCGGGCCGGCAGAAGATGTGGCGGAATTGAAGTCTGAGAACGGGGCTGAAGCGGAAATGGAACTGACAGAAGCTGTGACAGAACCTGCAGAAGATACTCCTTCTGACACGAGTGCATGGACAGAGGTATGGAGCGAAGCCCGTCTGGACAAGGCAGATGACGGAGGTGAGATGACTCCGGAGGGCGGCGAGGATGTGGAACCGGCGGCGGAAAACGGACCGGAGGCAGCGGAAATCAATGATGCTGAAGAATCCGGAGAAGGCGTGAGGAAGAGCAGGAGTACTGTACGCAAGGTTATGGTGGCTGCGGGTTGCATCGTAGGGGCAGCGGCCGTGCTTCTTCTTCTCTATATGATTCTGGCCCGGCTGTGTCCGGATTTCATAAATTCGATATTGTATGACGAAGGGGAGCTTGAAGTGCTCAGATACCGGCAGCAATAGTTGCTTGTAATCAAATTAAGTGTTACTTTTGCCGGCGATTTTAACGGATGGCCGATATGGCGGCTGTTTGGTTACGAGGCATTTTCAGTCACGAGGCATGAAGGATATATATTCGCAGCATTTCATCATACCATGTTATGAAACGGACGGGGCGCAGCTTCTCAAACCGGCCTCGTTCATGGATTTTGCACAGGAGGCTGCCAACCGGCATGCAGACATTCTCGGATTCGGATATGACGATCTTTCCAGGACAAGGACCCTTTGGGTGCTGTCCCGGATGCATGTGCGTTTCCTGCGTCATCCGAGATGGAGGGAGGAGGTGAATCTCGACACATGGCACAAGGGACCTTCCATGATGTTCTATCTGCGTGATTTTCTGATGACAGGTGCAGACGGAAGCGTTCTTGTCGAGGCCACTTCTTCATGGCTTGTGATAGATGTGGACACGAGAAGGATAGTGCGCGGGGCAAACAGTCCGATGGACGGGGACACTGCGAGAAAGGTGGATGTGATAGCAGAACCATGCGGCAAGGTGCAGATGCCCAAAGGGGCTGCTCCGGAATTCGTGGCTGACCATCGGGTTTCGTATTCCGATGTGGACCTGAACGGCCATACCAACAATGCAATGTATATCGTGTGGGCCATGGATGCCGTTGATTACGATGTGACTTCCGCAAGGCCGCTGAGGGAGATGAAGATCAACTTCAATCATGAAACAAGGCCTGGGGAAGCCGTTTCCATTTTTAGAATGAAATCTGAAGAAGGGGAATCATTGCGTTATATAGTGGAAGGCGTCTGCGGGGAAAGGCAGGCCTTCTGTGCGGAACTGGTGTTTTGAGCCCGATTTGCCGGCAGGCGGAATGCCGTACCGGAACAGGGTATGTGACAGAGAATTAAATTATTGAAACATTATATTTTATGAAAGAATTGTTTTTTGGTCAGGGGACCGGGCATTCGATAATGCTGCTTGCGTTCGTGATAGCCGTGGGCCTTCTGCTCGGAAAGATCAGGATCAAAGGCGTTTCGCTGGGGTCTACATGGATTCTTTTTGTGGGCATTCTCTTGAGCCATTTCGGCTTCAGGGCGGATTCGTCCCTTCTGCATTTTCTGAAGGAATTCGGACTTATCCTCTTCGTGTTTTCGATTGGTCTCCAGGTGGGGCCTGGCTTTTTCCATTCATTCAAGAGCGGAGGTCTCAAGCTGAACATGCTGGCGGTCGCCCTTGTTCTCATAGGTGTCATCACCACATATGTGATACACCTTGTTACCGGGGAGAATCTTGTGACACTGACTGGAGTCATGTCTGGTGCTGTTACCAACACTCCGGGACTCGGTGCCGCACAGCAGACTTATCTGGACGCCACATCCGGTTCCTTTGTCCATGAGATCAATTCTTCCGAAGTGGCTTCTTCTCTTGCATCAGGCTATGCTGTGGCTTACCCTATAGGTGTTTTGGGGGTTATCCTTGTACTCATGCTGACCAAGGCCCTTTTCCGCGTGGACCTGAAGAAAGAGGAAGTCGAGATGAACAGCCGGGAAACCGGAATGGACTCTCCGCAGCGTGTGGCTTTCTGCGTCAAGAATCCGGCCGTATTCGGAAAGACGATCCTTGATGCAAGCCATGCCATAGAGAACAAGTTCATCATATCGAGAGTCTGCCGTAACGGCGAAGTGAAGGTCCCTTTCGCCACTACAGTGCTTGAAGAGGGGGATGATGTGCTTGTAGTGACTGCCCAGAGCTCGCTTGAAGCGGTTACTATGCTTTTCGGGGAGCAGATTGACATGCCAAAGGAAACATGGGACAAGATGGACGCTTCCATGGCTGTCCGGAAACTTACCATCACAAGGACATCAATGACCGGAAAGAAGCTCCGTGACCTCAAGATAAGGACCAATTACGGTGTCAGCATCACGAGGGTCAACCGCGGGGGCATCGATCTCGTGGCCAATCCTGACCTCATCGTCCAGATGGGCGACCAGCTGCTTGTGGTGGGACATGACAAGGACATCAACCAGGTGGCAAAGTTCGTGGGCAACTCCAGGACAGGTCTCAACCATCCTAACCTCATTCCGATATTTTTCGGCATTGCACTCGGCGTGCTGTTCGGTTCCATTCCGATAATGATACCGGGCATTCCGCAGGCCATCAAATTCGGACTTGCAGGCGGCCCTCTCATTATAGCCATCCTTCTGGGATATTTCGGCCCGAAGCTGAAGATCACGACATATACCACCATGAGTGCCAATCTCATGCTCAGGGAAATAGGCATATCCATCTTCCTTGCGGCTGTCGGTCTCGGTGCAGGAGAGAATTTCGTAAGCTCGATCGTGAACGGCGGATACTGGTGGATTCTCTACGGTGCCCTTATCACACTTATCCCTACGGCCCTCATAGCGATTCTCGGAAGGATCGTGTTCAAGCTGAACTTCTACCAGATCTGCGGTCTGGTGTCCGGAGGCTGCACCAATCCTCCTGTGCTTGCGTTCGCCCAGAATGCATACGGCACTGACTACACTTCAGTAAGCTATGCCACCGTATATCCTCTGGCGATGTTCATGAGGGTGCTTATGGCCCAGATACTCATTCTCATAGCAGTAGCTTAGCATATATTGCGATTCAGTAGATGACACAGGAATATGTTACACAGATAGCGGATTTCATAACCCGCTATCTTTCTTATATGCTGGGTGCAGGAGTGCACACATCGAGGGTGGTGCGCAACAGCAAGCGCATAGGTGATGCCCTCGGCGTGGATGTCCATATCCACACTTCACAGAAGACGGCTTCTCTGACAGTATGTGAAAAGGGGACATCCGTCATGAATACACGGATTGTGGACATACCAGCATTTCCGATAAGTTTCGAATGGAATGCCGACCTGAGCGCATTGAGCTGGGCTGCGTACGACGGGAAGCTCTCCCTTGAGGAAATCAATAAACGGTTTGAGGCATTGGTGTCCAAGCCGAGGATGAATCCGGTGTTCGTGCTTTTCATGGCCAGCCTTGCAAATGCCTCATTCTGCAGGCTTTTCGGCGGGGACATCTGGGCCATGCTGGTCACTTTCACTGCCACTCTCATAGGCTTTTTCACAAGGCAGCATCTGACCAGGAAGGGAGTGAACCATTATATAGTGTTCATCATTTCTGCTTTTGTGGCCTCGCTCTGTGCCTCCACCGCCCTGTCCCTCGGGCTCAAGACGGCGGAGATAGCGATTGCCACCAGCGCTCTCTACCTCGTGCCTGGGGTGCCGCTCATCAACGGGGTGATAGACATCACTGACGGGCATATCCAGATAGGCATAAGCCGTCTCGTCAATGCGCTGATGCTGATAGTATGTATCGCAATAGGCATGTCGGCCACGCTCATGCTTGTAAAGGACAGTCTGTTATGATAGCAGTAGACATAATTTCGGACGGATTGTTTGCGGCTGTGGCCGCAATGGGGTTCGGAGCGATATCCGACCCTCCGCTCAGGGCTTTCCCATATATCGCCCTGCTTGCCGCAATAGGTCATGCAACAAGGTATTGCCTTATGACATTCCTCGGTGTGGACATCGCCACGGCGTCGCTTGTGGCTGCGTTCATCATCGGCACCGGCAGCGTCTGGTGCGGAAGGAAGGTGTATTGTCCGATGACGGTTCTCTATATCCCTGCCCTGCTGCCGATGGTGCCCGGGACATATGCCTACAAGACGGTCTTCTCGCTCATAATGTTCCTTCAGGAGATTTCTTCCCCGACCCAGGGCAGCGAATATCTGCAGGCCATGATATTCAACGGTGCCGTGTCGTTCAGCGTGATATTCATGCTGGCCGTCGGAGCCACTTTCCCTGTCTTTCTTCTGAAGGAACGGGCCAATTCAATGACACGCGGATCAAGGTTCATATAAAAATGGGGCCGATGAGTTCATCGGACAACCTATTAAGGAGCAGGATGTAATCCTGCGACAGTCCTCCCTATTCAGGGAGGAAAAAGGAAGGTGACGCCCCTTGACAAGGGGCTGTCGCGAAGCGACTGGGGATTAAGACAAGCGGATTTCGGAGAAATCCATAACGACAGTCCGACGAATTCCCTGGGGCTAAGTATAATAAATTCGTCGGACTGACGTTATATTTATGGAAGCGTTTTGGGATTCAATAGCGGCCTACAATGCCGCGACATGGCTGTGGCAGTCGGTTTCCATCGTCGTTGCCGCCGTGCTTACATCCATCCTCTGGTTCCGCCCGCGGACATGGGTGAAGATTGCCGTCAAGGTCTACATGGTCGTCGTATCGCTCTGGATAGCACTTGTCTATTACATGAAATTCGGTGCGGTCCGTGAATATTCAAGTGTCTTGGCCATTTTCTGGTGCCTTGTCGCAGTCGCATGGATCTATGACCTTGCCACCCGGTTCTCGACTTTCCAGAAGTCCGGGAAATACAGGCCGTGGGGTGTGGTGATGCTCTTCCTGCCCCTGGCCTATCCGCTGATATCGCTCGCAAGGGGACTTTCATTTCCGGAAATGGCCACTCCGATGCTGCCGAGTGCGGTGGCACTCTATATGCTGGGAATGCTCATGGCTTTCAACAGGAAGATCAATTTCTTCGCCTTCATCTTCATCGTGCATTGGGCAGTCATCGCCATATCCAAAATAGTCATCTTCAATATTCCGGAAGACATCCTGCTTGCCGCTGCCTGTCTCCCTGCCATGTTCATATTTTTCCGTGAGGCTGCCAGGGCTGCCGGAAAAGGCTGCAAGCCTCCTGTAAAATATGTCGAACTGCTGATATTGGCCGTTGTCGTGGTTGTCGGCGCATGTATGGTATTGGAATATGTTTGAACTGATTTATCCTGATGAACTGGCTCCGCTTATCCCGGCGGCAGATTCATCCACGGCATGGGCGAGGGTGTCCGGACAGCCGGGCGGTGTGCCGGATGTTTCATGCAGACCGCATAGCGGAAGGCCGGAATATTTTCCTGTGATTGCCCCCAACGGGGTTGTCATCGGCAGGGCGTCCCGTTCCTATTGCCATTCGGGAGCAAAGCCGCTCCATCCGGTGGTGCATCTGCATATACTGGACAGGGAAGGTCACCTTTTCCTGCAGAAGCGCTCCATAAAGAAAGATATCCAGCCGGGGAAATGGGACACTGCCGTCGGCGGGCATGTGGATTACGGAGAAAGCATCATGGAAGCCCTCTACAGGGAGTCTTCCGAGGAATTGGGCTTCCGGGAATACAATCCTGTGTGGCTCCGCTCCTATGAATTTGAATCCGAAGTGGAGAAGGAGCTTGTGAATGTCTTTGCCGCCGTGGGTACATTCAGCCTGCATCCTGACTTGGATGAGGTTGATGAGGTGCGCGGATGGACGATGCAGGAGATAGATGAAAATTTGGGAAAATCACTCTTTACCCCTAACTTTGAAGGAGAGTTCATGAAGATCCGTGAAAATCTGCTGTCGCTGCTGTAGTAAAATAATGTGAGTTCGATGAAATTTAATTCATTGAATTTCATCGAACAACCGCTTAAGGAG
The DNA here is from genome assembly GCA_944323825.1 of uncultured Bacteroidales bacterium. Taxonomy (GTDB): domain Bacteria; phylum Bacteroidota; class Bacteroidia; order Bacteroidales; family UBA932; genus Cryptobacteroides. The sequence goes on along the minus strand of CALUTY010000008.1, from coordinate 47,286 downwards.
CAGGACTTGTCCTGCGACAGTCCTCCCTATTCAGGGAGGAAAAAGGAGGGTGACGCCCCTTGACAAGGGGCTGTCGCGGAGCGACTGAGGATTAAGACAAATGGATTTCGAAGAAATCCTTAACGACGGTTCGACGAATTCCCTGGGAGTGAGCATTATAAATTCGTCGAACTGACGTTAAAATAAATCTGAATTTATGAACAATGGTATAGAGTGTTTTGTCCCGGACATGCCTGTTGCGGACATTGCCCGTGTCACAGAGGCGTTCAGCCGCAGCGTATCATTTTCCGGGGTTTCTGTCATTTCCGGGGAGCCGTTCAGGATGACTTCCTCTCTAAGGCATCTGGCGGAGTCCGTTTCTTCAAAGTACATGCTGATATGCACAAGACCTGCTCCTGTGGAGGCGGGGGCCTTTGCCCTGGACCGTTTCATTTCCGTGGCGGAGGACACCGGGGCTGACATGCTTTATTCCGACCATTATGACCTTGTTCCGGACTGTCCGGGTGAGGCGCCGGATGGTGGACGGGAATCTTGCCGCAGGATCTGCCACCCACTCATAGACTGCCAGAAGGGGGCTTTGAGGGATGACTTCGATTTCGGGCCGGTGCTTGTGTTCAGGTCATCTTCATTCAGGAAGGCTGTCGCCGGAATGGATGAGGATTATCTTTACGGGGCGCTGTACGACCTGAGGCTCAGGATGAAGAAGATAGTCCATGTCAATGAGATGCTCTATACTGATATCCCCGTGGATTTCAGAAAGTCAGGGGAGAAGCAGTTCGACTATGTTGACCCCAGGAACAGGGAGGTGCAGCTGGAAATGGAACGGATCTGCACCGGGCATCTGAAACGCATCGGGGCATGGCTTGCACCGCTTCCTGCCATCGGGACACAAACTCAGGCATCGGTGACATCGGACATGATTTCCGGCAACGGCGGCAGTTCCCGTCAGTCTGACATCCGGGTCACTGGCGAAGATGATTTCCCTGTCACTGCATCCGTGATAATACCCGTATTCAACCGTGTCCGTACCATAAGAGATGCCGTGGAGAGCGCAATGTTGCAGAAATGCAGCTTCAGGTACAATGTGATAGTGGTGGACAACCATTCCACGGACGGCACCTCTGAACTGCTGGAAAAAATGGTGGCGGAATATGCTTTTGGCGGAAATGTTTCAGGTACGGACGGGACCCGGACCCCCGACCCCTCAAGTCCGGCCCTTGTCCATCTCGTTCCGGAGAGGCACGACCTGCGCATCGGAGGCTGCTGGAATTATGCCGCCGACAGTCCTGTATGCGGAAAATATGCGGTGCAGCTGGACAGCGATGATGTCTATTCAGGCCCGGACACTTTGGCAAAGATAGTGGCAGCCTTTGAGGAACAGTCCTGTGCTATGGTCATAGGGGCATATCAGATGACGGATTTCAACATGAAGCCGATTCCTCCGGGAGTGATTGACCACAGGGAGTGGACAGATGAAAACGGAAGGAACAATGCCTTGCGCATCAACGGGCTCGGTGCCCCGAGGGCGTTCCGCACCTCTCTCCTGCGCAGATTCCGGTTCCCGGACACGAGCTATGGAGAGGACTATGCCATGGGCTTGAGAATCAGCCGGGAATACCGCATAGGACGCATATATGACGTACTTTATTGCTGCCGCAGATGGGAGGGCAATTCAGATGCCGCCCTTGACCTGGACAGGGTGAATGCCAACAATCTCTACAAGGACAGGCTGAGGACATGGGAGCTGGAGGCGAGAATTGTCATGAACAAGGCTCATTCATCCCGGGCGCAGTCGGGGGATCTGAACTGATATTGCGGACAATCAATAAAATCACAATGCTTTCTAACGGAATCTTCAAGTGAAAAAGAAATCTTTGGACAATTTCACCAATGACCAGCTTTCCCGCTGGCCGCTGGCACGAGACAATTACAGGGCATTGAAAAATGCGTCAGTCAGGACAATGGTGCTCGGAGGGCTGCAGGTCACCCTGCAGTTCAATCCGGCAAGAATCGTGTCCACGGCCGCGAAGGTCGATGCCGCTTCCGTACAGAAGAGAAAATGTTTCCTCTGCCGGGACAACCGTCCTTCCGGTCAGATAAGCATGAGGTTCGACGGCCGCAAAGGCAAGAAATATGACATCCTGGTCAATCCGTATCCCATTTTCCATGAACATCTTGTGATAGCGATGGACCGTCATTGCGATCAGTCGATATGGAAAAGGTATGTGGATGTGCTCGATATGGCGAAGACATGGCAGGACCATGTGTTCATGTACAACGGTCCGAAATGCGGAGCCTCTGCCCCGGACCACCATCATTTTCAGGCAGCACTGAAGGGCGTGATGCCTCTGGAGCAGGACATTGACGGCCTGATGGACGGTCTTCATCCTCTGGAAAGTTCACGCATGGGTCTTTATGAGGATGATGTAAAGACGGGAAAATGCGGTACGGACGGTGTCTTGGAGTACCTTTCTTCCGTCAAGGAAGCCGAACTGTACCATTACCGGAAATATGCCCGCGGCGTGTTCGCCTTGAGGGCAAGGACAGCGAAGTCCATGGCAAAGCTTTTCTATAGGCTCCTGGACTGTGCTCCTGTCCGGGAAGGGGACAACGAACCGATGTTCAATCTCCTTGTCTGGTATTCCGGCGGCGAATACCGCTCTGCCGTCATGTTCAGGGAGAGGCACAGGCCGCACCATTATTTTTCGGAAGGTCCTGACCGGCTTATGATGAGCCCCGGATGTGCCGACATGGCCGGTTTTTTCGTGATGCCGGAGAGGGCTGACTATGAGCGGATGACACCGGAGCTGCTGTCGGAAGTGCTTGATGAAGTTGCCGTTTCCCCGGAAGGGGAGGACATGATGATAAGGCGCCTCCAAAGGACCCAGCCGCTTCTGTCTGTCGGGCTCATGTCTGCTCCGGAGATAATCTTCGAGATATTGTCCGACGGGGCGGGAGTCAGGAAGGCAGTTTGGAATGACGGCAAGATAGAATATGACGGTGCCTTGTACGATGAACTTTATTTCGAGGAACAGACTCCTTCGACCATGTTTGCCGAGCCGGGTTTTGTCCTTCACGGGGTGACTATAGGTGTCGGTTTCCATTGGGAAAGGAAGGAGGACCAGCGCTTTGCCGGTGCCCTGAAGATAACCGTGGCGGGGGACAAACTGCTTGCCATAAATATAATAGGAGTTGAGGACTATCTTCTCAGCGTGATTTCTTCGGAAATGAAGTCCACTTCGTCGCTGGAGCTGCTGAAGGCGCATGCCGTGATTTCCCGTTCGTGGGTGATGTCCAGGATTGCCGCGAGGAAGGGAGGTGCCGGGCATGACCGCTCAGAGAGCCCGGACATGACGGAAAGAACCGCCGGGGAAATGATGACGGAAGACGGCCGCCATGATTCTGCTACGGAAGATGCTGATGTGCTGGTGAAATGGTATGACCATGAGGACCATTCCGATTTCGATGTCTGTGCGGATGACCATTGCCAGAGATACCAGGGGCTGACCAGGGCGACAGGCAAGACGGTCAGGAAGGCCATTGATTCCACCTGGGGCGAGGTGCTCATGTATGACGGCGAGGTGTGTGATGCCCGTTTCTCCAAATGCTGCGGCGGAATGACCGAAAGGTTTTCCACCTGCTGGGAAGACCGGGACCTGCCGTATCTCCGCCCTGTCCGGGATATGCCTTCCGGCAATATGGACTCTTCAGAAAATGTGATTCCTGACCTTTCTACTGAGGAAGGTGCCCGGAAATGGATTCTGAATCCGGAAATGGCAGGGGCTTCCCCTGCATTCTGCAGCACCGGTGACCCTGAGATCCTGACACAGGTGCTGAACGACTATGACCGCGAAAGTCCGGATTTCTTCAGATGGCGGATTTCATACGGACGGGAGGAACTTTCCGAACTTATGGAGCGTAGGAGCGGCCGCAGGATCGGTCTGATTACGGCCCTGGTCCCTCTGCACAGGGGGCCTTCCGGCAGGATTGACCTGCTGAAGATTTCAGGGACGGATGGCAGCCTTGTCGTCGGGAAAGAACTGGAGATAAGGAAGATCCTTTCAGAGTCCCATCTTAAAAGCTCCGCCTTTACTGTGGATTATCTTGATGACCGCATCGTATTGTCCGGAGCAGGATGGGGCCACGGTGTCGGCCTCTGTCAGATCGGGGCTGCCGTCATGGCTTCTGAAGGGTACCTCTACAGGGAAATTCTTTCCCATTATTATCCCGGCGCCTCCGTTTCCATATTTTCCGTTCATTGAGTTAAAAAAATGATTATCTGATTACAGATAATCGAGTTGTTTTTATGAAAGAAAAGGCAGCATACGGCAGGGGTGAGATATCTCCCTGGGCATGGGTCTCGACCCTTTATTTTGCCGAAGGCATACCGTATTTCATCGTAAATACGATTTCCGTCATCATGTTCAAGAATATGGGCATGTCCAACGGTGATGTGGCCATGTATACAGGTCTTCTGTATCTTCCCTGGGTGATAAAGCCTCTCTGGAGCCCTTTTGTGGACATCATCAGGACCAAGCGCTGGTGGGTGGTGGCTATGCAGGTGGTCATGTCAGTTGCATTTGCCCTGGCTGCATTTTCCCTGCCTCACCCTTCTCCGGAGGTCATAGAAGGCGGCCATACCCCTGTTTCCCTATTTTCGGTGACACTGGTCATATTCTGGATTGCCGCATTTGCCTCGGCGACCCATGACATAGCAGCCGACGGATATTACATGCTTGTGCTTGACAGCCGCCGCCAGTCCCTTTTTGTCGGCATCAGAAGCACCTTCTACCGTCTGGCCTCGATTTTCGGCCAGGGCGTCCTTGTCGTCATTGCCGGCATACTGGAAACAAGGACGGGCGACATTCCCCGGGCATGGTTCATCACGATGCTCATCTGCGCAGTCCTTTTCGCCTGCCTCACCTTGTACCATTCGTTCATCCTTCCGAAAGAAAATCTCAGCAGGTCAGCAGATCCGGATGCATCTCCGGAAGCAGATGTCCGGACCTGTCCCGGCCGCACTCATGTGTCTGTCCGGTCCATGTCAGGCAGGGTTGTCGGGATTTTCCGCGAATTCGGCCGCACCTTCGCCACCTTCTTCAAGAAAAGACATGTATGGATTGCCATCCTTTTCATGCTCCTGTATCGTCTTCCGGAAGCCTTTCTCCTGAAGATGATGAATCCCTTCCTGCTTGATCCAGAGGACATCGGCGGTCTGGGCCTCTCCACGGAAAATGTGGGCATTGTCTACGGGACTGTAGGTGTCGCCGCGCTCACCATAGGCGGCATCATCGGAGGCATCGCCGCTTCCCGCCTGGGCCTGAAGAGGTCGCTTTGGCCTATGGCTCTCAGCATGACCCTCCCGTGCCTGACATTCGTCTATCTGAGCATGTTCCAGCCGCACAGTATCCTTGTCATCAGCCTCTGCGTCCTCATCGAGCAGTTCGGCTATGGCTTCGGTTTCACCGCCTACATGCTCTACATGATGCATTTCTCCGAAGGCGAATTCAAGACTTCCCACTATTCCATCTGCACCGCCTTCATGGCCCTCAGCATGATGCTTCCCGGCATGGTCGCCGGCTACCTTCAGGAATGGCTCGGCTACACCGGTTTCTTCTGGATGGTCATGGCATCCTGCCTCGCCACCCTCGCCGTCACCGTTTCCGTCCGCCGCCTGCTCAGGCCGGATGATATGCATTGATAAAAATCCCGAAGATTTTCCGACATTCAAAACAGTTTCCTAAATTTGTAATCTTTGGGAAAAATTTGTCTGAGAATTTTAAAATTGACAAGAAATGAAAAAGAATATGATCACGGCGGCTGCAGCGGTGGCCGTAATGCTTGCCTCCGGCTGCGGCGGACAGCAGAACAATGGAAATGTCCCTGAACAGAACGGGTCCAGGACCGGATATTCGCTGACTTTCTTCAAGAATGTGACAGAACTCGGCGGGGCGGATGACAACATATTGGTTTCCCCGTACAGTGCCGGGGCAGCACTTTCGATGCTTGCCGAAGGTGCGGAAGACCAGACAAGGGAAGAACTTGTGACGGCTTTGGGCGGAAGCACTTTTGCCGGGGACAGGCTTGGAGCGGACTCGCTTGTTGATGTGCGGTCGGCCAATTCTGTCTGGATAAAGTCAGGCTTCGATGTGAAGAAAAATTATGTTTCTCAGCTTGAAAAGTCATACGGGGCTATGGTGGCCGAAAAGGATTTTTCGGATCCGGGAACTGTGGAAGCCATCAACGGATGGTGTGCCGGCAATACAGAAGGTCGCATAAAGGAAATAGTGGACCAGATAAGTCCGGATATGGTGATGTTCCTGATAAATGCCCTGTATTTCAAGGCACCGTGGGAGAATGCCTTTGATGAGAACCTTACGGCGGACAGAGTTTTCCACGGTTCGAAAGGTGACATGGAAGTCCCGATGATGTATGCAAAGGGCAGGTTCCGCTATGCCTCATGGCAGGAAAGCCAGCTTGTCGAGCTGCCTTATGCCGGCGGACGCTATTCCATGCTTGTGGCCCTGCCTTATGCAGACATGGACGTCAACAGGGCTGTGGAGCTGCTTTCGGAGGATGCCTTCAATCTCGCTCTTGACAATCTTGCAAAGACGGAAATGACATTGATAATGCCGAAATTCAAATTCGAGACAGATTTCGTGCTGAATGAAGTCCTGCAGAAAATGGGGGTCAGAAAAGCCTTTACATCTTCAGCACAGCTCGGAGGGATATCAGATGCCGGCATTGCAGTGGATGAAGTCAGACAGAAATGTTTCATAGAGGTGAATGAGCAGGGCTCTGAGGCCGCTGCCGTCACAAGTATAGGTGTGCGTCTTACTTCAGCAAGACCCGGCCGTCCTGTGGTCATGACCGTGGACAGGCCTTTCCTCTTTGCCATCGTGGACAGGACAGATGACAATATCCTGTTCATGGGCAAGGTCATGAATCTTCAGAAATAAGTCCGGTCATGAGTTGTTCGGGGATTCTTAAGCCATTTCTGCAGGCATTGCTTGCGGCAGCTTTCATGTCCGTTTCAGCGGCAGAAGGGAAGACGGCACCGGTCCTGGATGCCGGTGACGGCCTTTCCGCTGCTGAAGTCATGTCCGGCAAGCGGGACCGTCGGGATTTTCGCAACAGGAAGACAGCCCGGGTGCTTACGGGCATAGATGTCCTGGAGAAAGGAGGTTTCCAGGGGCTTGTCGGAAAGAGAGTGGGACTTGTGACCAATCCGAGCGGGGTGGACAGGAACCTGCGTTCCACGATTGACATCCTGTATAATGCTCCCGGAGTGGAGCTTGTGGCCCTGTACGGTCCTGAGCATGGCGTCAGGGGCGATGTCTATGCCGGGGGAAAGGTCACAGACACCAGGGATCCTGCGACTGGGCTGCCGGTACATTCACTTTACGGGGCGACAAGGAAGCCGACACCGGAAATGCTGAAAGGAATCGATGTGATGGTCTATGACATACAGGATGTCGGAGCAAGGTCCTATACCTTCATCAGCACTCTCGGCCTCGTCATGGAAGCCTGTGCGGAGCAGGGGATTGAGGTCATGGTTCTTGACCGTCCCAATCCCCTCGGCGGCAACAAGATAGAAGGCAGTTATGTCGAGCCGGGATATTTTTCGTTTGTCAGCCAGTACAGGATACCTTATATATACGGGCTTACGGTGGGTGAACTTGCCATGCTGATAAATGAGGAGGGATTGAACAAGGGACAGACCGGCACGCAGCAGCCTGCCAGATGCCGTCTTACCGTGGTACCTATGGAGGGCTGGCACAGGGACATGCTCTATTCTGACACCGGTCTACCGTGGGTGCTTCCGTCCCCGAACATACCTTACAGCAGCTCTCCTGTGCATTATTGCGCTGCCGGGATCTGCGGTGAACTTTACGGGTTCCTGAACATAGGCATAGGCTACACCCTTCCGTTTCAGGTCTTTGCGGAGGAATGGGTCAATGCCGAGAGCCTCAAGGAGCTGCTTGACAGCTATGCCATCCCGGGTGTCGCATTCAGGACAATATATTTCAAGCCGCTCTCCGGCCGCACGGCGGGGAAACTGGTCAAGGGAGTCCAGTATTTCTTCACAGACTATGACAAGGCACCGGTGACTCTTGTCCAGTTCTATGTGATGCAGGCCATTGCAACCCTCTATCCGGACAAGAAGCCGTTTGAGACAGCCACCGGTGTCGGCCTTTTCGACAAGGTATGCGGCTCGGACCATATCCGCACGGTTTTCGGCAGACGGTACAAGGTCGCAGACATCCGTCCTTTCTGGGACAAGGATGTTGAAGCTTTCCGCCAGCTTTCTGCAAAATATCATCTGTATAAATGAATCGGCACCTGTCCGATGAATCATTATTGATGGTTTTGTCTGACAGGTGTCAGTACCATGAAGTTTAATTCATTGAATTTCACGGTGCTCGCATTATTTAACAATATTGTATCAGTTTTTATGGATTTTGTAATATCTGTAACAAAATCGTATTGTCTTGTAACAATAATATAGAAAACCGTTAAAAAATATTTCACTTAGCACCGGTATTTTTGCCGCCGGATTGAAAAAGTGAAATATATGGTGAAAGAGAGTACCGGGGGAAACCGGTCATGCAGAGCGGGTATATTGTTGGCGCTCATCGGCCTGACGGTGGCCGGAAATTCATACGCATCGGTTGCGGAAAACGGCAGCATTTCAAATGTGTCTTATGCTGCCGCAGCAGAAAAAGGACAGCTGAAAGGAGTTGTGACTGACATCCTCACGGGTGAGCCGCTCATCGGGGCAGGAGTCCTCATCCAGGACACGACTACCGGCACGGTCACTGACCTTGACGGAGCATTCGCACTTGACCTGAAAAACGGGGAATATGTAATTTCCATTTCTTATATAGGTTACAGGCCGGCCACGGTGGCGGTTTCTGTCAGCCGTGACGGCATCAGCGCATCGCAGGCCGGTGACCCGGAGGCTGACGGTTCGTTCATTGCCATGGAATCCGGGCTCGTACGAGTTTCTCTCGCCTCTGACGACAAGGTCCTTGACAATGCTGTGGTTACTGCCAGGAAAAATCTCGAATCTCTCCAGGCTCTCCAGAACGAAAGGATCAATTCCGGCTTCGCCATCGAGAACATGGGAGCCAAGGAAATGAGCATCAAGGGAATATCCAATGCCCAGGAAAGTGTGGCAAAGCTCTCAGGCATCTCCATTGCCAGCGCAGGCCAGCTGATAGTCCGCGGTCTCGGCGACAGGTACAGCACCACCACGCTCAACGGGCTCCCGATTGCCTCTCCGAATCCGGACAACAAGCTCATTCCGCTTGATATTTTCCCTTCGTCTACCATTCAGAACATCACTGTGAGCAAGGTCTATGAGGCAAGTTCCTTCGCCGATTATTCCGGTGCCCATGTCGACATCAGCACAAAGGAGGGACAGAGTGAGGATTTCTTCAATGTTTCATTCTCTACAGGTGGCTATTTCCATACTCTTGCAAATGATTTCTACCGTATGGATGGCAAGAGCCTCTTCCTCACTCCGAGGCTGGACGGGACCGCTGAAAATATAGCATACAGGGATTTTGCCGAATATTCAAGGTCAAAAGACATCTTCGGCACATCCTTCCGTACTTTCCGCAGGAATCCTCTTCCGGACCTTGACGGCGGCATCGGATTCGGCAAGAACTTCAAGGTCGGCGGGCAGACTCTCAGCCTTGTGGCTTCCGCAAGCGTAAAGACAGGCGACGAGACCATGACAGACGCTTTCTACAGGACATACGAGGCAAGTTCCGTGGGAAGCATGCAGAGCGACTACAATTACAACAGCTATACCCAGAAGGTAGACATAGCCGCTCTCGTGGACCTGGATTACACTCTCAGGCAGAATGACAATATCGGCCTGACCGTATTCTTCGCCCGCAATGCCAAGGACACGCACCTTGACAGGCACGGAATGGACTATCAGGAATCCTACAACCTCATGGGCAGCAACCAGGTGACCCACATCTACACCCTTCAGAACTACCAGTTTTCCGGACACCATGAAATCGAGGACTGGGAAATCGACTGGGGTGCATCCTATACCATGACTTCAAGCGACGAGCCGGACAGGAGGCAGGTGATGTACCGTCTGAATTCCGATGATGAGTGGAATTTCTTCAAGCTCAACCAGCAGGAGACGCAGCGGTATTTCGGCAAGCTTGATGAAAATGAGCTGGTCGCTGACATTAAGGCCGTCTACAGTTTCAATGATGATGACAGGATAAGATTCGGTCTTACTGCCAAGGACAAGGTCCGTACCTTCCGTTCGACGCGGTTCTACTATGATGTCAGCAACATCAACGATGTGGTCACTGATTTTCATGATCCGGATCAATGGCTTAACTTTGAAAATATCCGGAGCGGGCTGATATCCGTGAACCGCAGCAAATATGACAGGGACCAGTACGATGCCTCCAATCTCATAGGAGCCGCTTTTGTCGAGACCGACCTCAAATTCGGTGAAAAATGGTTCCTCAATGCAGGTCTCCGTTTCGAGGCAAGCCGGCAGAGCGTGGACTATAACGATGATGTCGAGGATCTTACCAGAAATCTCGATGCCTTCGACCTCTTCCCCGCACTTAACCTGAAATATGACATGACGCGCAGAAGCATGTTCAGGCTCTCGCTTTCCCGCACCATCACAAGACCTTCATTCGTGGAAATGGCACCGTTCCTTTATCAGGAAAGCTTCGGCGGTGCCCAGATAAGGGGTAATGCCTCTCTGCAGAACGGCTACAACTACAATGTCGACCTCAAGTACGAGTTCTTCGCGGAAAAGAACACCGACATGTTCTCCGTGACCGCCTATTTCAAATATCTTGACAATCCTATAGAAAGGACCCAGAGGCTTTCAGGCGGAGCCACCGAACATTCTTTCCAGAATGCCGACAACGGACTTGCTGCAGGAGTGGAGGTGGAATTCCGGAAAGAGATAGTCAAGAACCTTGCTGTCAGTGCAAATGCATCCTACATGTACACCAATGTCATCCTGCCGGAAGGCGGTGCGTACACCAACCAGCAGCGTTCCCTCCAGGGTGCTTCCCCGTACCTCGTGAATGCGGACATCAGCTATACACCTTCATTCAAGAACGGTTCAAGCCTGAGCCTTGCCCTCCTCTACAACCTTCAGGGACCGAGGATCCACGCCGTCGGAATAATGGGGCTCGGAGATGTGAAGCAGATGCCGTTGAATACGCTCGATTTTGCCGGTACATATAACATAAATGAGCATTTTGCCGTGAAGCTTGCCTTCAAGAACATGCTTAACTCCACCATCCGTTTCAGACAGGACATTCCTAATGCGGACAGGACTGTGGATGTGGAGCAATGGAGGATCGGAACCGGCTTTGAGATAGGAATAAGCTATTCACTGTGACATCCTGTCCAATCAGATGTGACTTCTTTGAAAGAAAATAAATAATTCAATTGAAATATATTCAAAAACCCAATTTTTTAAAAGTATGAAAACAATCAGATTTTTCATCTCAGCATTGGCTGCCGTCAGCATGGCAGCATGTTTCACTTCCTGTGACAAAAACGGGAATGACAATGACACCGACGAAGCTGTCGTTCTCGATGGCGGTGAAATAAGCGGCCGCTATTCCCAGGACCTGACACTCAGAAAAGGAGAATACAGGCTTACAGGAAGCCTTCAGATACAGGCTCCTGCAACTCTTACGATAGAGCCGGGAACTACGATCACTTCTGATGTGACTGACGGCAGCATCATTTACATCCTCATCGAGCGCGGTGCCAAGATTATTGCAGAAGGTACTGAATCAGAACCTATTGTAATGACTGCTGAAACTCCTGTAGCCGGAGCATGGGGCGGTCTCCATATCTGCGGATATGCGCATACCAATGCCGGCAGCGATACAATGTCAGAAATCGGCAATGCTCCTTACGGCGGCAGCAATGATGCCGACAACTCCGGAAGCCTCCGTTATATCCGTATCCAATATTCAGGTCTCGCCCTTGACTCTGAACATGAGGCCAACGGCATTTCTCTCTATGGTGTCGGCAATGGTACAAAGATATCCTATATCCATGTGTCTGACGGCTCTGATGACGGCATAGAGTTCTTCGGCGGCTCGGTGAACATCGACCACTGCATCGTGGAGAACTGCACTGACGATTCATTCGACTGGACAGAAGGCTGGAACGGAACTGCCGAATACATCATCGCCTACCAGTCAGTTGCCGAGTGTGACTGCCTCATGGAGTGCGACAACAACGGCGACAACAATGACGCCACTCCGGTTGCCCATCCTACCATCCGTTATGCCACTTTCATCGGCAACAACAGCTCTGACAACAGCCGCGGACTCCGTTTCCGTGAGGGTACCCAGGTTACTCTTGCCAACGCTCTCGTGACAGGCAAGCCAAGCCCTATCACCCTTGAAACATCCCAGACAGTTGCATCATTTGACAATTCCGTATCTTCAATCACAAACACCTATATTTCCGGACAGCTTGTCAATGAAGAGGGCAGCGGATATGACAATTCAGATTTCGCTTCTGCAACAGGCAATCATGCAGATCATGACTTCTCAGGAGTCTTCACTAATAACTATGTCGGCATGATCGGCCAGAGCGGTGCAGTTGCTTCCGACAACGACTGGACTGCCTGGACCCGCATGTAATTTCACGGCAATTCTCAGAGCACGAACATAACATCTTGGGACGTGGCTTGATTCTGAAAGCCATGTCCCTTATCGTTTTCTTTTCAGTGGGGATTTTTTTTCAGAATAATGAAAACAGTTTCTAAATTTGTCTCCGCTGAATTAAGGCAAGATGGCGACTATAGGCATATTTGATTCCGGAGCCGGCGGGCTTTCGGTGTTCAGGGAGATCTACAGGATGCTTCCGGAGGAGAGCTATATCTACTGGTCCGACAATGCATATTGTCCGTATGGCAAGAAGCCTCAGGAACTTATCATTGAGCGTTCGCGCCATATTACGGACTTTCTGCTTTCTCAAGGCACCGATATCATAGTGGTAGCGTGCAATACTGCGACGGCTGCAGCGATATCCGCATTGAGGGCTGGATATTCATACAAGGAGGATCCCGTTGTGGCCGGACATGTCTTGAAGCTGACTTCCGGCCGCAGAGATCATGTACTGTTCATAGGTATGGAACCTGCAGTGAAGCCGGCGGCTTTGCAGACGCGGAGCGGTGTCGTCGGGGTGCTTGCAACAGCGGGGACTCTCGGCGGCATGAAATACCACCGTACAAGGGATAGTTTTGCCTCTGGTGTCAGGGTCGTTGAGCATGTGGGGGATGGCTTTGTGGAACTTGTCGAGAGCGGGAACACCTCAGGTCCCGAAGCAGAATCTGTCGTCAGGGCAAGCCTGCAGCCCCTTCTTGATGCCGGGGCTGATGTCATTGTCCTCGGCTGCACCCACTATCCTTTTCTCATGGATGTCATCAGGAAGATCGCCGGCCCTTCCGTTGCCGTCATAGATCCGGCTCCTGCTGTCGCCCGGCATCTCCTTGATGTCATGTCCTCAGACTCCATCCTCCCTTCCTCCTCCGGGAATGTATCTGAAACCCTTTCAGAAAACTTGACCGGGTCCCTCTCAGAGACCATGTCTGTAACTTCCTCCGCTCCGGCCCCGAACATCCGCCTGTTCGCCTCCGGCCCTATAGACCCTCTTCTCCGCCTCTTTTACAAAGTCTATAATGACAAGCAGGGATGAGATAATCTTCTGCAAAAGTCTCTCTATCACCCATACATCCAGTCCTTTTTGATTATGCGAATACCTTCGCTGCATTACGGGTGCAGTAGAGTCATCTGTCTGGTCTGTTATTCATTGCAATAAAAAAGGATGACCGTCAGGCCATCCTTGTAGAAGATTATTATTTTGTCCGGCAACTTTACTCTTTGCCGCCTCCCAGTGCCCTGTACAGACTTACGACAGCCTGCAGTTTCATGTACTGGTCAGATACCATATTGAGCCTTGCGCTCAGCAGTGACTGTCTTGCCGTCAGAAGTTCCAGGTATGAGCCTGATGCGGACTTCCTGTAAAGCAGGTCGGCAGTTTCGACCGTCCTTTCAAGGTCAGTGACCTGTGAGTTGTGCTTTGCAAGCATCGTGTCATAGATTTCTATGGCATAGATGGCGTTGTTCACCTCTTCGCCTGCATCCAGCAGAGCCTGTCTGTAGTTGAGCCTTGCAATCTCTTCGGCAGCCTTGCTGACACGCAGGTTGGCACGGAGCTGACCGTTGTTCAATATCGGCTGTGTCAGCTGCCCGAGGGCGGAAAGAAGCCATCCGCCAGGATTGACTATGGCCTGTCCGAGGCTGTTGGTCCATCCTGCGCTTCCTGACAGGGTGATTTTCGGATAAAAGGCAGAGCGGGCCTGGTTGGTGGTGTAATAGGCACTTGCCAGAGCCATTTCCGCCTGATATACATCAGGCCTGTTGGAAAGAAGCTGGAGAGGAACGCCCACAGTCAGATTGTCCGGGACAGTCTGCTTTGCCAGTTCTCCCCGTGTGATGGTGCCGGAAGGCTGTCCAAGGAGGGAGCAGAGCGAGTTTTCGGTTTCCTGTCTCTGTCTCTTGAGATCTGCGTATGAGGCCTCAAGACCGTAGAGGTTGGCCCTTGCCTGCGTCACGGCATTCTCCGTGATTCTTCCGGTCTTCAGCTGGGCTTCCATGGTCCTGACCTGTTCAGTGTAGATGTCTATGTTCTCCTCGCTGATGGCCACCTGCTCATCATACATCATCAGGGCATAGTAGCTTGTGGCAATGGTCCCGATTATCTGTGATCTTACTGCCTGCCGGTATGCCTCCTGCTGAAGCAGTGTCGCCTGGGCTCCGCGTTTGGAGTTGAGAAGCGAGCCGAAAAGGTCCACATCCCAGCTCACTGAACCGTTCACGTTATAGGTCCATGTCGCTTTCCCTCCGTCGATGCTGCTCAGCCCGCCCTGTGGAGCCAGATTTATTGAAGGGACATATGCCCATCTGGATGCCATGAGCTGGGCTCTGGCCTGTTCCACGCTCAGGATTGCAGCCTGCAGGTCCGTATTGTGTTCAAGTCCCTGCCTTATGAGTACCTGGAGGTCAGGGTCGGTGAAGACTTCTTCCCACGGCAGGTAACCGAGAGAAGTGGTGTCTTCCTCTGCTGTCGAAAAACCGGTGGTGTCCACAAGGTCTGCACGGTAAAGACTGTCTGTCGGCAGGTCTTCAGGCCTGTGGTATTTGCGGTAGATCGAGCAGCTGCTCATCATTGTTATCATGGCTGACATCAGGAATATCTTCCCTGCAGCCGCATATAGTGACTTTTTCATTATGCTCTGTCCTCCTTTCGTTTGCCCATCACCTTTTCTTCAATGTACTGGAATATCACAAAGAATGTAGGGGTTATGAAAAGCAGTGCGATTGTTCCTACAATCATACCGCCGACCACTCCGACACCGAGGGAACGGTATCCGTTCGCGCCTACGCCTGAAGCCACTACCAGAGGCAGCATACCGAAGATCATCGTCATGACAGTCATGAGGATCGGCCTGAGACGTACTCCTGCAGCCGATACTGCAGAGAGGCTGAGTGACATGCCGAGTTTTCTCCTGTCGCTGGCATATTCGGTGATAAGGATGGCCGTCTTGGACAGAAGTCCGATCAGCATGATGATACCCACCTGCATGTAGATGTTGCTCTCTATGCCCCACCATCTTGAGAACAGGAAGCTTCCCATGAGTCCGAACGGAACTGAGCAGATGACCGCAAGAGGCAGGAAGAAGCTTTCGTAAAGTCCGCACAGGATGAGGTATATGAAGATGATACAGATGATGTATATTATTGTCGTGGTGTGCGATTCTGCAAGCTGGGCCTCCTCCCTTGTCATGCCGGAGAATTCGTATCCGAATCCGGTAGGCAGGGTTTCGGCAGCCACTTCCTCGACCACATTTATCACATCTCCTGAGCTGTAGCCTTCATTAGGCATTCCCATCACGGTGATTGACGGGAACAGGTTGAACCTGTTCAGAATCTCTGCACCGTATGATTTCGTCAGTGTCACGAACTGGCTTACAGGAGCCATTCCGGTGGCAGTCTTGACATAGATGTTGTCAAGAGACTGGAGCTTGTCCCTGTCTTCCGGCTTGGCCTGGAGGATTACCCTGTACAGCTTGGTGAATCTGTTGAAGTTGGATGCGTAGTAGCTTCCGAGATATCCCTGCATCACGGAGAGCACCTGGTCGGCAGTCGTTCCTGCACGGAGACATTTGGCCGCGTCCACATCGACAGTATATTGCGGGAACTGCGTGCTGAATGATGTGTATGCCATCTGTATCTCCGGTCTCTGGTTCAACGCCGCAATCACATCCTGCGTCACTTCATACAGGGCCTCTATACCCTTTCCGGACCTGTCCTGAAGGTCGACATTGAAGCTGTTTCCGGTACCGTAGCCAGAAATCATAGGCGGCGCGAAGATGAATATCTGCGCATTCTTGATACCGGCTGTACGGGCGTATATCTTGTTCATCACCGCAGTGTTGCTCTGGTCCTTGTCAGGACGCATGTCCCACGGCTGGAGCTTGATCATCATCATGCCGTGCGATGCTCCGCTTCCGGCGAACGAGAATCCTGCCACCTGGTTGAATGTCCTGATCTCAGGGATGTCTTCGATGCATTTCTGCATTTCGGTGAGAATCTTGTTGGTCTCGTTGAGCGTACTTCCTGCCGGTGCATCCACGCTTATGAAGAGCGAACCCGTATCCTCGTTCGGCACAAGGCTGGTCTTGGTCGTGCTCATGAGATAGAAAAGCAGTCCGATTGCACCGAGAAGGCAAAGTCCTGTCACCCATTTGTTCCTTATGAAGAAGGCTGCTCCGAACTTGTATTTCTTCACCAGTTTTCCGAATGCGGATTCAAATGCCATACGGAATCTTGTGGAGAACTGCTTTGGCTTTTCTCCCGGAGCCACGATTTCGTTCGGCTTGAGAAGAAGTGCGCACAGTGCAGGGGAAAGCGTCAGGGAGTTGATGGCGGAGAGGCCTACGGACACGGCCATTGTAAGACCGAACTGCTTGTAGAACACTCCTGAAGTACCGCCCATGAACGACACCGGTATGAACACCGCCATGAAGACGAGCGTTGCGGTGATGATGGCTGATGACACTCCTGACACACCGTCTACGGCAGCCTTGTAAGGTGACTGGTAGCCTTCGTCAAACTTTACCTGCACCGCTTCCACCACTATGATCGCGTCATCGACTATCGTACCGATTGCAAGCACAAGCGCGAAGAGCGTGAGGAGGTTGATGGAGAATCCCGCCACCACGAGGAATGCGAATGTACCGATGAGGGCTACGAATATGCTTATTGTCGGGATGATAGTGGACCTGACATTCTGCAGGAACACATATACGACGAGCACGACGAGCAGGATGGCTTCAAGGAGGGTCTTGATGACCTCGTGGATGGATGCATCAAGGAAGTCCTTGGTACTCATGATGTCCACGAATTCCACCCCTTTAGGCAGGTCCTTGGCTGCATCCGCAAGATATGCGTCCACGGCGTTGATGATCTCGTTCGCGTTGCTGCCTGCGGTCTGGTTGATCATCATCGTCACTCCAGGCGCTCCCTTTACACGCCCTTCGTATGAATATGTCTGGGCTCCGAGGGTAATGTCAGCCACATCCTTCAGTCTGAGTGTGCGTCCGTCGTCATAGGCCTTGAGGACTATCTCTCCGAACTGTCCTTCAGTTTCCAGACGCCCCCTGTATTTCAAGGTATACTGGAAAACATTTTTTGAGTCTTCTCCTATCGACCCTGTGGATGCCTCTATGTTCTGTGCCGAAAGGGCAGTTATGATGTCGCTCGGCTGCAGTTCATATTGTGCCATGATGTCAGGCTTCATCCAGATACGCATGGCATAGTCACCTCCCATCACATTGGCCTCTCCGACTCCGGAGATACGCTGGATTTCAGGCTTTATGTTGATGCTCAGGTAGTTGGTGAGGAATGTCTCATCGTATGTCCCGTCCGGGCTTGTAAGCGCGAATACCTTCAGCGTACTGCTCTGGCGCTTCATGGTCTCGACTCCGACACGGGTGACTTCCGCCGGCAGGAGCGACTGGGCCCTTGACACGCGGTTCTGCACATTCACGGCCGCCATGTCCGGATCTATGCCCTGCTTGAAATATACCGATATGGAGGCACTTCCGGTGTTGCTGGCTTCGGATGTCATGTATGTCATGTTCTCCACGCCGTTGATCGCCTCCTCAAGCGGTACGATCACACTGTTCTGCACTGCGGCCGCGTTGGCTCCGCTATAGGTGGTGCTCACCCTGATGGTAGGCGGTGCTATGTCCGGATATTGCTCGATAGGGAGCACGGCAAGTCCGATCAACCCCACCATCACTATGAAGACCGATATGACAAGAGACAATATCGGCCTGTCGATAAATGTCTTAAGATTCATGGTTATTCTCCTTGTTTGGTTGCGCCGTCAGTTGCCGGAGCTGCTGCTACAGGAGTGCCTTCCCTGAGAAGTCCGGCGCCTTTCGCTACTATTACATCCCCTTCCTTCAGCCCTTCTTCCACGATATATTCCTTCCCGTCATTGATCTTGAACACTTTGATCTGGGTGGATACGGCTTTGCCGTCAATGACTTTGTAGGTGAAGATCTTGTCCTGTATTTCGAAGGTGGCCTCCTGAGGAATCACGATCACGCCTTTCCTGTCATAAGGTATGTTTATCTTTCCGGATCCTCCGCTCATGAGCCGGCCGTCAGGATTTGCGAAGATTGCCCTGAGGCTGACGGTGCCGGTGGACTTGTCCACTATGCGGCTGATCACGTCGATCTTGCCTTCCTGTTCGTAGAGGCTTCCGTCATTGAGAGTCAGTGATACCGGAGGATAGGCGGCTACGGTGTTGTCGATTGACCCGTACTGTCTTGTCAGGCTGAGGACCTCTTTCTCTGGAAGTGAGAAATATACATACATCTGGGAATTGTCGGTCACATTGATGAGCTCTGTAGTGGCTGCGGAAACGAGTGCTCCGACCCTGATGGATGTCATGCCTGCAACGCCGTTTACTGGGCTTGTCACCTTTGCGAAGGAAAGGTTGTTTGCCGCGCTGGCTTCCTGTGCCCTGGCCTGTGCCAGTGATGCTACTGCCGTGTTATAGCTGTTGCGGGTGGTCTGCAGCTGGAAGTCGGAGATCACCTTTTCCTTGTAAAGCTCTTCGTCACCTTCGAGAGAGAGCTTTGCAGTAGCCATCTGGGCTTCCGCTGTGGCGACCGCTGCCTTTGCCTGCTGGTAAGATGCGGCGTAAGGTATTGTGTCGATTATGAAAAGTGTCTCGCCTTTTTTTACTTTTGCGCCCTCCTTGACAAGGACGTCGGTCACGAATCCGGAAACCTGGGGTCTGATTTCCACATCCTGCTTTCCTTCAATCACAGCAGTATAGCTTACTGTGAGGGTTCTGTCTTCCGGTGCCAGCGTGATAAGCGGATAAGTGCCGGCTGTCGGCTGCATCGCTGCCTGCTGCTTGCATGATGTCATGCCGAGGAACAGGCACAGGCCGATTGTGATAACATTTAAACCTTTCATTTCTTCTATATGTTTTTCCTAACTAAAAATGCGGGCACAAAATTATGACATAGTTTTTCTTTTGACTTGTGCAATTTTCTTTTAAATTTGTCCAAAATTCGCATTGATATCGACAGACCCATTTATATATTGCCGATTTGTCAAAATGCGACATTCATACGCAGAAATTGTGCCAAAAGACAATGAGACATATAATATTGAACCAAATTGCCAATTTTGCAGATGAATCGAAAAAGCTTGCCGACAGAATGGTGCTTTTCAGGGAAAATGATCTTCATCTGCTTGACGGCCATCTTTCCATCGGTTGCCGTCTGATGGCCATTGCCGGTGCGGGGACATCTGTGATACAGGTGAACGGAAAGACTTTCAATCTTGAGAAAAATGATTTTCTGAATGTGCTTGAGGGTACGGATGTGGGGTTCAGCAGCATGAGTCCGGATGCGGAATTGTGCTGCATCTTCACTACGAGGAAATTCATACTGGATTCAATGCAGGGCGTTCCCCCGGTGCTCCATAATTATATTCTCAGGATACTTACGGAGCCTGTCATGAAACTTTCTCCTTCCGAGGCGGCTGTGTTGCTGCGGCAGGCCGGGCTTCTTGAAGAAGCTCTGGGCAATCTGAGGCACCGGTACCGCGAAGATCTGGTGCGCCTGTATCTCAAGGGGCTTATGCTGGAGCTGAACAATATTATGATTGAAAGGTACGGCAGCGGCAATGATGCTCCCGTAGGAGATCTGAAGAAAAGTGACCTCCTGATGGCCGGATTCATGGATCTGGTGTGGAAAAACCTCCATAAGACGCGTGAAGTCTCATTTTATGCAAAGGAGCTGTGCGTGACGCCGAAACATCTTTCAAGGGTGGTCAAGGATGCTGCCGGGAAATCGCCCCATGAAATCATTGCGGACGAACTGCTCACTCTGTCCATGCAGCTTCTGCAGAATGAAGGCATGCTGGTGCAGCAGATTGCCGATGTCCTGCATTTTTCGGACCAGGCCGCCTTTTCCAAATTTTTCAAGAAATACACCGGCCTGTCTCCTGCTGAATACCGGAAAAGGATGGGCGGTCAGGGCATGCGGACTTCGTCCGGAACATTTTGATTGTCCTGAGGACGGGTGTATCTTTGACAATCTGACGAAGACATTGAACAGAAGATTTTTTAATGATATAAAATGATGAAGACCAATATTTTGAAATCAGACCTGCTTATGTGTGCCCTTGCACCGTTTTGCCTCATTGTCTCATCTTGTGCCGGCTCGGGCAATAATGAAGATGCGGATGCCGGCCGCGGCGGAACGGAGGTATCCTGCCGTCAGGCACTTAAGGAGTATTTTTCTGCGAAGATTGAAGGCGGCGGGGCGGAGTTCCCGGCCGGTGCAGTCTTGTCCGGGGAAACTGTAGAGGATGACATTGCTGCCGTTTGGGACATATGGAAAGAAGCAAATGAAGACTTTTCCGAAGTGAAGCTGGCAGATATTTCTCCACTGTCTTCTGGCCGCTCCGGAAGATGGATATTGCCGTCAGATATGGAGCCCGATGCATATATGCAGTATTATTTCGGAACCAAAGGAGACAGGCCGGAAGACGGCTGGCCTCTGTACCTTTATCTGCATGGTTCAGGTGACAGGATCCAGGAATGGGCCACAGGCCTTGAATTGTGCAGGGGATTTGACGATGCCCCGTCCCTGTATTTCATTCCGCAGATACCGAATGCAGGAGAATGGTACAGGTGGTGGCAGAAGTCGAAGCAATGGGCTTGGGAAAAGCTGCTGCGCCTGGTTCTGGCCAGCGGTGATGCTGATCCGGACAAGGTGTTCTTTTTCGGGATTTCAGAGGGCGGATACGGTTCACAGCGCCTTGCATCCTTCTATGCGGATTATCTTGCCGGGGCAGGTCCGATGGCAGGAGGTGAGCCTCTGAAAAATGCCCCTGCGGAGAACTGTGCCAATATCGCTTTCTCTCTCAGGACAGGGGCGGAAGATGCCGGATTCGGCCGCAATACGCTTACCGGGTATGTAAAGGATGAGTTTGACAAGCTTGAACAGAAGCATCCGGGATATTATAAGCACTGGATAGAACTTATTCCGCATTACGGGCATTCCATTGACTATTCCGGGACCACGCCGTGGCTGGCAGGATATGAGAGGAATCCGTGGCCGAAATATTTCTGCTGGGAGAATTTCGAGATGGACGGGAGATACCGTGACGGATTCTACAATCTTCAGGTATTGGAACGCTCAAATCAGGATGCTTCCTCAAGGACAGTGTATGAAATGGAGATAGAGGGAAATAATGTCAGTCTGGACATAAGGAATGTCCATTATGAGACAGTGGAGACAGCAAACGGCATTGAAATGAAATTCGAGAAATCATATGACGATGTTTCATCCGGCCGGATAAGGGTCTATCTTGACAGTCATCTTGTGGACCTTTCTGCTCCTGTGACCATAATGGTCAACGGCAAGGTTGTCTTTGAAGATATGCTTGAGCCGGATCTGAAGATGATGGCGGAAAGTTGTGCCCTGTTCGGGGATCCGCGGAGGGTTTATCCGTGCGGTGTGGATGTCCAGATCGGGTCTTGATGCAAACAAGTTTGCATTGCTCTCGGCTTCTGCGTAATTTGGCCTGGCGGCCATTTATACTGTTGCGCCTCGGCAATTGCAAACAAGTTTGCATTGCTCTCGGCTTCTGCGTATATTTGCAGAATGCCCGGAGGAAGACGGAAATGGTTCCGGTTCCGGGAGATTATAATAAATGATTATGATAACAGCAGAACAGATAAAGGCTCTCCATCAGAGGGTCGGAACATTGAAGAAATGCCTTGACATAGATGCAAAGCGGGCAGAGACTGAGGAAAAGCAGAAAAGGACCGTTGAACCGGATTTCTGGGATGACCCCAAGGAGGCGGAGAAATTCCTGAAGGAACTTGCCGGGGTGAAATTCTGGGTTGCCGGTTATGACAAGGTGGCTTCTGGAGTTGCTGATCTGGATGTGCTTTACGACTTTGCAAAGGATAGTCTTGCTGCTGCCGGAGAGGATGGTGTGACGGATGAGACCCGTGAACTTGATGCGGCATACGGCAGTGTGGAGAAGGAGATTGAGGCATTGGAGCTGAGGAATATGCTCGGCGAGGAGGGAGACAATCTCGGTGCCATCCTCACCATCAACTCAGGTGCCGGCGGTACGGAGGCAAATGACTGGTCTTCAATGCTTATGAGGATGTATATGCGCTGGGGCGAGAGGAACGGCTACAAGGTCACCGTCACTGATGTGCTTGAAGGCGAGGATGCAGGAATCAAGTCCGCCACAATCCAGTTTGAAGGGGACTATGCCTTCGGTTACCTGAAGGCCGAGAGCGGGGTGCACAGACTTGTCCGCATATCCCCGTTCAATGCCCAGGGCAAGAGGCAGACCACTTTTTCCTCCGTGTTTGTATATCCTCTCGTGGATGACACCATCGAAATAGAAATCAATCCCGGTGACCTCGAGTGGGACACCTACCGTTCCAGCGGTGCCGGCGGCCAGAATGTCAACAAGGTGGAGACAGGGGTGCGCGTAAGGCATATCCCGACCGGTATCGTGGTGGAGAACACCGAAACCCGCTCCCAGCTTGACAACAGGCAGAATGCCCTGCGTATCCTGAAGTCCCGTCTATATGACCTTGAACTGAAGAAGCGTCAGGCAAAGCAGGCCGAGCTGGAGGGGCAGAAGAAGAAAATCGAATGGGGCTCTCAGATCAGGAGCTATGTCCTGCACCCATACAAGATGGTCAAGGATCTGAGGACCGGGTATGAGACATCTGATACGCAAGGGGTACTTGACGGGGACCTGAATGAATTCATGAAGGTCTTCCTGATGGGCGGCGGAGACAATCATTGACAATCTTAATATTACGACTATATGGTAGAGTTCAAGTATGCACCTATGTTTCAGCTTGGCGAAGACCAGACTGAATACTATCTTCTGACGAAGGATCATGTCTCCGTCGGGGAATTTGAAGGAAAGCCTGTCCTGAAAGTGGCCAAAGAAGGCCTTACTGCAATGGCGAATGCAGCTTTCCGTGATGTTTCCTTCATGCTCCGTCCTGCGCACAACGAGCAGGTGGCGAAGATACTTTCCGATCCTGAGGCAAGTGAGAATGACAAATATGTCGCCCTGACATTCCTGCGCAATGCCGAAGTGGCCTGCAAGGGCAAGCTTCCTTTCTGCCAGGACACAGGCACTGCCATCATCCATGGTGAAAAGGGCCAGCAGGTATGGACCGGATATTGTGACGAGGAGGCTCTTTCCCTCGGAGTGTTCAAGACCTACACTGAGGAGAATCTCCGTTATTCGCAGAACGCTCCTCTCACCATGTATGACGAGGTGAACACGAAATGCAACCTCCCTGCACAGATTGACATTGAGGCGACTGAAGGCATGGAGTACCGTTTCCTGTGCGTTGCAAAGGGCGGCGGCTCGGCCAACAAGACATATCTCTATCAGGAGACCAAGGCGATTCTGAATCCGGGGACCCTCGTGCCTTTCCTTGTGTCAAAGATGAAGACGCTCGGGACTGCTGCCTGCCCTCCTTATCACATCGCATTCGTCATCGGAGGCACATCGGCAGAAAAGAACCTTCTGACAGTCAAGCTCGCATCCACACATTATTATGACACCCTGCCGACTACCGGAGATGAGACCGGCCGCGCATTCAGGGATGTGGAGCTGGAGAAACAGGTGCTTGAGGCTGCCCACAAGATCGGCCTTGGCGCACAGTTCGGCGGCAAGTATTATGCCCATGATGTGCGCATCATCAGGCTTCCTCGCCACGGTGCAAGCTGTCCTGTCGGACTCGGCGTAAGCTGCTCCGCAGACAGGAACATCAAGTGCAAGATCAACAAGGACGGCATCTGGATAGAAAAGATGGATGACAATCCTGGCCGTCTGATTCCTGAGGAACTCCGTCAGGCAGGGGAGGGCAATGCCGTGAAGATCGACCTTGACCGCCCTATGCCGGAAATCCTTGCCGAACTCACGAAATATCCGGTTTCTACCCGCCTGAGCCTGAACGGCACCATCATCGTGGCAAGGGACATCGCCCATGCCAGGATCAAGGAGCGTCTTGACAGGGGAGAGGAGATGCCTCAGTATTTCAAGGATCATCCTGTGTACTATGCCGGACCTGCAAAGACGCCTGCCGGAATGGCCTGCGGTTCCATGGGACCTACAACAGCCGGCCGTATGGACCCTTATGTGGATCTGTTCCAGGATCATGGCGGCAGCATGATCATGCTTGCAAAGGGCAACAGGAGCCAGCAGGTGACAGATGCCTGCAAGAAGCACGGCGGATTCTATCTCGGCTCGATCGGAGGACCTGCAGCCATCCTCGCCCAGAACAACATCAAGTCCATCGAATGCGTGGAATATCCAGAGCTTGGCATGGAAGCCATCTGGAAGATCAGAGTAGAGGACTTCCCTGCATTCATCCTTGTTGATGACAAGGGCAATGACTTCTTCAAGCAGATAGGCATGTAGGATATCTCAGATGAATTTGCCGGATTCTCAAATCTGAAAGATGACAAAAAAGAGAAATTCTGACAAAATCCGGAAACGGAAATAAAAAAAGAGAAAACATCTCATTAAAAAACAGAAAATCCTGCCATCCGGCAGGATTTTCTTTCGTTTATGACTCTATATTTGTTTCCGGGAATTTTTTTGTATTTGTTATTTGTCATTATGACAGGGCTTCACATTACCCATCGCCATTGAACAAAATTGCATTAATACTGCTTCATCTTGTCTTCGGAGCCCTGTCATTTTTTTATCTCAGGTCAGTCAGCCTTCTTCGGCATTTCCGGCCGGTATGTCATCATTTCCCGTTCCATTTCAGGAGCTTGAACACTTCCACCACTACGAGCGGAACGAGTGCCAGACCGAGTACCGTCAGCCATTGTGCCGTGCCCATCTGTGCAAATTCAAATGCCTTGGCAAACGGCGGGATGAGCAGCACGGAGAGTGAGAATGCCAGCGAAAGCAGTATTGCGAAGATCAGCGGCTTGTTGTTCAGAGGATTGAACTTGAACCTTGATTCCGTGTTGGAGTGCAGGTTCCCGGCATGCACCAGTTTGGCGGCGATGAGTGAAGCGAATGCCATGGTCTGGCCGAGTGTCTCTGCGGCTGCTGCATTGCCAGCATATATGTCCATGCCCATCTTCTTGCCGAGGATGAATGCCACAAGCGTTATGGCTCCCATCATCACTCCCTGATAGCCGATTCTCCATATCATGCCTCTGTCCATGAACTGGTTGCCGTTATTGCGCGGTCTCTTCTTCATGATGTCCTTGGCTGCAGGGTCAAGGCTGATGGCGAGGGCAGGGAAGGTCTCGCTGACAAGGTTGATCCAGAGGATGTGGATTGGCAGGAGCGGAATTCCCATGTTGAATATGGAGGCAACGAAGAGCAACAGCACTTCACCGAGGTTGGTGGAGAGGAGGAACAGTATGGTCTTCAATATGTTGTCATATATTCTGCGCCCTTCTGCCACTGCAGATACTATCGTGACGAAATTGTCGTCCGAGAGGACCATGTCAGAAGCGTCCTTGGCCACTTCTGTGCCCGTGATTCCCATTGACACTCCTATGTTGGCCTGCTTGAGGGCCGGAGCATCGTTCACGCCGTCACCTGTCATTGCCACGATTTCTCCTTTCTTTTGCCATGCGGTGACTATCTTGACTTTCTGCTCGGGGGCTATTCTGGCATAGACGGAATATTTTTCCACATTTTCGTCGAAAGTCTTTTCATCGAGACGGTCAAGTTCGGTCCCCGTGATGGCGAGGTTGCCTTCCTTGTATATGCCTATCTTCCTGGCAATGGCAAGGGCGGTGGCCTTGTGGTCTCCGGTGATCATCACTGTCCTGATGCCTGCGTTGTGGCATTCCTCTATAGCCCCGATGACTTCTTCCCTTTCAGGGTCGATCATTCCTGTCATGCCGACGAATATGAGATCCCTTTCGACTTCTTCCATCACTGAAGACACTTCATTGGCAGGTCGGTATGCCATTGCGAGCACCCTGAGGGCGGATTCCGCCATTTTCTGGTTCCTCTGCTGGAGGTCAGCAATATCTTCCGGAGTGATGTCCCTGATGCCGTCTGCGGTTTCTATCTTTGTACAGACTGACAGCACTTCGTCAAGACCGCCTTTCACATTGATCTGCAGCTTTCCGTCCTGCATCCTGTTGATGGTGGCCATCCTCTTTCGTGACGAGTCGAAGGCGATTTCACCTTCACGCGGGCAGGCTGCATCGAGGGCCGCCTTGTCCACCCCGTTCTTTTTGCCGAGGTCCACTAGGGCTATTTCAGTAGGGTCGCCGACGCCGGTCGTGCCGCCTTCGCTGTTTTTCACCTCCTTGGCGTCACAGCAGAGCACGGAGATTGTCACAAGCTTGTCGAGGCTTCCGCTTGCGGAATATTCTTCTACTACGGTCATCTGGTTCTTTGTCAGTGTACCGGTCTTGTCAGAGCAGATGACAGTGGTGCATCCGAGGGTTTCCACTGATGGGAGCTTGCGGATGATGGCATTGTGCTTCACCATTCTGCGCACTCCCATTGAGAGGATGATGGTGGAGATGGCCGGCAGGCCTTCAGGAATGGCAGCCACGGCAAGCGACACTGCTATCATGAACATGCTGATCCAGTCGCCTCCGTGGATTATCCCTATGACAAATATTATGGCACAGATGATTACCGAGGCTATGCCGAGCACTTTACCGAGCTTTTCCAGTCTGATCTGCATCGGTGTCTGGGTGTCAGACTCTCCGTTGAGCATTCCGGCTATCTTTCCTATTTCTGTGTTCATTCCGGTCCCCACGACTATTCCCTTTCCGTGACCGAATGTCACGATGCCGCTGGAATAGGCCATGTTGGTGCGGTCGCCAAGAGGAATTTCCCCGTCGCCGAGAGCTTCGGTGTTCTTTTCCACCGGCACGGATTCTCCTGTCATGGAGGATTCCTGGATACTCATATTGACTGATTCCGTGAGCCTTATGTCCGCAGGAACTATGTCCCCGACTTCAAGTTCCACAAGGTCACCCGGCACCACTTCCTCGACATTCACTACCATGGCTTCCCCGTCCCTGACCACTTTGGCCATCGGGGCGGCCATCTTCTTGAGCGACTCAAGCGACTTCTGGGCCTTCAGTTCCTGATAGGCTCCGATGAATGCATTCAGGAGCAGGATTCCCATTATTATATATGTGTCCAGAAGCCCTTCGCCGGTTTTGATTCCCATCACTCCGGAAATGATTGCCGCTATGATGAGCAGTATGATCATGAAGCTTTTGAACTGTTCGAAGAACATGACGATGAACGGCTTGTTCTTCTTCTGCACGAGCGTGTTCTTCCCGTATTTCTCCAGACGGGCTGCGATCTCGTCCTTTTTCAGGCCGCGAGTCCTGTCTGTCCCCATTTCTTTGGCGACATTTTCGGCAGTGCGGTTGTAGAATTGTTCCATATTGTTTGAATTTTTATATGTCTGTGTCTTAAATGTGGTGCAAAATTATGCTTGCCGAAGGGAATAATTGTTATTATTGCAGAATAAAAAATGTGGAAAAAGTCGGATTTATGAAAGAAAAATTCAGCAGGATCGCAATGGGGGACATTTCGGAGGTTTCTGATCCGTCCTCTGTCAAAGACCTTTACATATCCTCAACCGGAAGAATATGGGATTTTTATGAGTCTGAACCGTTCTTCATTTTTGATGGCATAGTCATCGGTCTCTATCTGAAGGGCGTGGCATCAGTCAAGATCAACGGGCGCAGATACGAGATAAAGCCGTATTCAGTGCTGCTGCTGCCTCCCAACGAGCTCCTGGAAGTGGAATCCGGCTCTTCCGATGCCGACAGAAAAAGCCTGATTGCCTCCACCGATGTCATATTTGAATATCCCACCCCGATAGATACCGGCATTCTCAGTCTGGCCAGGCGCATGCCGGTGGCACGCGTGTCGGAGAAACAGATGTCCAGGCTCATGGATACATTTGATCTCTTGGAAAAGAAATATTCCGTCATTGACAATTCCTACCGCGACGAAGTCTGCAAGGCCTTGTTCTATGCTCTGCTGCTGGAAATAATAGACCTGCTAAAGAAAGAGGTGAGCCGCTTCACAGGGCCTGCCCTGAAGCAGGAGAAGCTGGTCGATGACTTTTTTGCACTTCTTTCCAAATGGTACAAGAAGGAGCGTACCGTGACCTTCTATGCCGGCAAGATGAACCGTACACCGAAATATCTTTCCACCGCCATAAAGAAAATGACCGGCCGTTCCATCCTCGAATGGATCAACGAAACCGTCATCATAGAAATAAAGATGCAATTGAAAACCACCGACCAGACCGTCGCTGAGATTTCCGAATCCCTCAATTTTCCTGACCCGTCCACTTTTGTCCAGTTTTTCAAGCATCACACCGGCCTCACCCCTCTCCAATACCGCAAACAGCAGTAGACTTATGCAAGACCTGCCTTGGAACAGTTTTTGCCGCACCAATCCTCCTGTCTGAATTTTTGTCAATGTTTCCGTATAAATCAATGATGGAGAATAAGGAAATTTTTTATCACGGATCATCATGTCTGTTTGACAAATTCGATCTTTCCCATGCTTTGGAGGGTGACGGCAAGATAAAGTTCGGATATGGGGTATATGTCACTTCGTGCTATCGTTCGGCAGCGCATTATTCTGCATGTAATGAAAATTCCGATGAGAATTATGTGTATACAGTAGAAGTGCCGGCCATTGGTGAGGATAATTTTATCGCTTACGGTGAGCCTGTTAAGACAGAGGTGCTGATGCGTGCCCGGAATGTCTTGCATCTGGACATTCCTGAAGAAGTGGCGGGGAACGGGAAGGATTTCAGAAAATTTCTGGCAAAGCAGCTTTCCGGCAAAACGGATTTTTCAGGAGAGAAAGCGGCTTCCGAATTTCTGAGCAGCATAGGTGTGGATTTCATAATGTGGCCGTACAATTGGAAAAATCCTGCAGCCGGAACAAACCGGGCCATATTTGATGCCGGCAAGGTGAAGATACTCCGGACAGACCGTGTGCTGGTGGACAGCAGAAAGCGTTTTGTTGAAGGCTCTGAAATGCCTGTTTTTATAGCGCCGGCAAATTTTCAGGACAGATATATTCATGATTGAATGATTCATAGACGATGAGCTTTTACAGTATAGCACCTTTTATAAAAGAGCATTATCCTGATTATTTTTCATTGGAGACATATCCGGCGGATAAATGTGCACCGGTACATAAGGTCAATGGTGAGTGGGGGATATTCAGTAATTTCGCGAGAACTCCTCTGATTGTGGACGGGCTGATGTTCAAGTCTGCGGAGCAGCTGTTTCAGCTGATGAAGTTCAGGACCGTGGAACCGTTGTCAGCGGTGTATGCTGCGAATAATCCGAAGATGACGGCAAAAAAATGGGAAAAGACCTGCCGCCGGCCGGATTGGGGCTGTATGGTTGTGGATGCAATTAAATATTGTCTGCAGACCAAGTATGAGCAGAATGACATGTTTCGGTCGGCACTTGAGGAGAGCCGGGGACTTTTCATAGTGGAGGATCAGACATCGTTTCCGAAAAGATATGCTGACACTTGGGGTGTGAAGCGGAAGGGCCCGGCATACGAGGGCCCCAATCTTCTCGGCAGACTTTTGATGGAGCTCAGAGATTCGGGGCGGCTGGAATATGCTCTTCCTCAGGATGCTTTTGATTTCATCGGCATATTGAAGGAGATTGTCGCATAAAAAAGACAGAGGCGGAAAATCCTGCCTCTGTCCCTTTGTGCGGGCGAAGGGACTCGAACCCATACGCCTTGCGGCACCAGATCCTAAGTCTGGCTTGGCTACCAATTACAACACGCCCGCAGTATTTCCGGCTTTTGCTGCCGCCTCTTGATGAGGAGTGCAAAGATATGTGAAATTTTTGGGATGGCAATGTCCGGAGTGAAAAAATCCGTCATTGCTTGCGGAATCCGGCGCAGCACCAGTTGTCCATGGTGTCCTCGGAGATGAAGCCCAGACCATTGGACTCTGCGACGCCGCGGATCATCGGCAGATCCTCGGTGTAGAAGCCGCTCACGAACAGCAGGCCGCCCTTGCGGAGGGAGCGGGAATAGGTCGGGATGTCCTGGATGAGGATGTTGCGGTTGATGTTGGCGAGGAGGATGTCGTATTTGCCCATCTGGAGCAGGGATGCGTCCCCACAATAGGTTTCGACATGCTTTGACACCCTGTTGAGCCTGGCGTTGTCAAAGGCGGATACGGCTGCCACGGCATCGATATCTATCCCGTACACATGAGCCGCCCCCATCTTGGCTGCGAGGATGGCGAGGATGGCCGTGCCGCAGCCCATGTCCATCACGACCTTGCCTTTGACGGAGGCTTCGTTCTGCAGGAGAGCCCGGCACATCATGTAGGTGGTCTGGTGATGTCCTGTCCCGAAAGCCATTTTCGGATCTATCGTGATGTTGAACCTCGTCTTTTTCAGACCCTTGTGAAATGATGCCTTCACCGTGCATTTCCCGTCGACCACAATCGGGGTGAAATTGCTTTCCCACAGGGAGTTCCAGTTGGTCGCAGGAATAAGGTTGGCGGAAATGTCCGTCACCGCGAAGCTGTCTTCCTCCAGCCCTCCGAGAGCCAGTTTCAGCATCTGGAGGCTGTACGCCTCTTTCGGTATGTAGCATTTCAGGCAAGGCTCCTCCATCGAAAATGACTCAAACGGCAGTTCTTCCAGCTCCGCCATCAATATTTCAGCATTCTCGTCACTGTATGGTTCGATCCTTATCGACACCTCTATATATTCCTGACTGTTCATGACATGAGTTTTATGTCCGCCCTTTCCGTTTTCGGCAGTTTCCGGACTATTTTTGCCTGCAAATATACATACTATTGTATTAAGGCGCATATGAAGAATGTAATTATGTGAGACACATTATGCAAAATTCATTATGAGATTTGCATGATGTTGAGGATGTACCTGCAGCGCATTGTGGATCAGGGAAAACAATTTTTATGAAAAAGGATTGAAATGTTTGAAAATATTTCAGATAAACTTGATTTTACTTTGAAAATGTGATAAATTAGCAAGATATTGTAAAAAATAACAATCAAAAATCGGGAATATGGAACTACCTTTTGCAGAATCCTACAGGATCAAGATGGTGGAGAATCTCCACAAGTCGACCCGTGAAGAGCGGGAGAAATGGATCAGGGAAGCCAAGTACAATCTGTTCAACCTCAAGAGCGAATATGTCTACATTGACATGCTGACCGACTCCGGGACGGGGGCGATGAGCGACAGGCAGTGGGCTGCCATAATGGAAGGCGACGAGAGCTATGCCGGAGCGACTTCGTTCTATAGGCTGAAGGAGTCCATCAGGGACATTACCGGTCTGGAATATGTGCTCCCGACACATCAGGGCAGGGCGGCGGAGAACGTTCTCTTCTCGGCTATCGTCAAAGAAGGGGACTATCTGCCCGGAAATTCGCATTTCGACACTACGAAGGGGCATATCGAATACCGTAAGGCGCATGCGATAGACTGCACCATCGATGCGGCTTCCGACACCGAGCTTGAAATCCCGTTCAAGGGAAACATGGATCTGGACAAGCTGGAGTCCGTTCTCAAGGCGCATCCTGCCGAGAAGATCCCTGCCGTAGTGCTGACCATAACCAACAACACCGCAGGAGGCCAGCCGGTGTCAATGGAGAACGTCAGGGGCGTGTCGGAGCTCTGCCATAAATACGGGGTGAAACTGCTCATTGATTCTGCCCGCTTTGCGGAGAACGCATATTTCATCAAGACCAGGGAAAAAGGGTATGCCGACAAGTCCATCAAGGAGATTGCCAGGGAAATATATTCATACGCCGACTATATGACGATGTCCGCAAAGAAGGACGGAATAGTCAACATCGGCGGCTTCCTTGCGTTCAGGGACGAGAAGGACATGCAGAAATGCCAAATGTTCAGCATCATGTACGAGGGCTTCCTCACATACGGAGGCATGGCGGGGCGTGACATGAATGCCCTTGCCCAAGGACTTCAGGAAAGCATGGATTTCGACTATCTGTCCACACGCATCGGCCAGGTGGCTTACCTTGCCGGGAAGCTCGATGAATACGGCATCCCTTATCAGCGACCTGCCGGAGGCCATGCAATCTTTGTGGATGCGAAGAAGATATTGACAAGCCTGCCTAAGGAACAGTTCCAGGCCCAGACCCTCGCCGTCGAACTCTATCTTGAAGGCGGCATCCGCGGCGTTGAGATCGGTGCGCTTCTCGCAGACAGAGATCCGGAAACGCATGAGAACAGGTATCCTCGCCTTGAGCTGCTGCGGCTCGCCGTTGCCCGCAGAGTGTATACCAACAACCACATGGACTATGTCGCCGCAGCCTTGAAGAATGTCTATGACCGTCGCGAGTCCATCACCACCGGCTACCGTATCTCAAAGGAGCTCCCGATCATGCGTCACTTCACCATCGAGCTGGAGAAGATCTGAGCGGAGCGGCGGGAAGGCTTTGCCTGCCTGTGAAATGACAGGAGGGAGAGGCTGTAGGACTGGCCACGGTCCTCCGAAATTACAAGAGGGTAACCTGAGTCAATGGACTCCAAGGTTACCCTCAATTGTCTTTTCGGGAAAGACAGTGGTTTACTGTGCGTCCAGATCCCCGATGAGTTTGAGGATGGTCATGTCCTTTATCTGTTCATTCCCGGTGTTGTCCAGCCCCACGCTGCTGGTTACGAAGTATCCCAGGCTGGTGCTGTATTTCATGTAGCGGTTGCGCCCTTCGTTGAGGATATACTGCACTCCGTCTCCGTATGTTATGTCCCAGATATAGTAGGTGTCGGATGCCGTCGGTTCTGTCTTCATGAAGAAGAAGTTGCCTGTCGTTGACGTGCCTCCCGCACTTCCGATATAGTTGCCGTTGGTATTGCCTGCCGCTTCGCTGTACAGGTAATATTTCCCTTCCGCTCCGGCTACCGGGGCTATCGTAAACACATAGTTGAGCACGTCTCCCTTTGCGGGTATTCCTCCGAGATCAGGGTCGACTTCAAATGTCATTCCGTCTATCTTCGAAGAGATGTGGCCTGCTGCTACCCTGTATGAGAGGGAGGACTGCCTGTATGTCACGAGGTACTTGTTTTCTGCCGAGAACTGCTCTCCTTCGCTGATTTCCGCGAAATAAGGGTCCGGCGGTACGGCTGCGGCCTCTCCGAGGTTGAGCGTCACCTTGTAGACGGTCGCATCGGGATTGTTGAGACTGAAGGAGCCCCCTTCGAATCTGAAGGTGTTTTTGTCTGTCGTCACAGTCACAGTCACGTCGCTGTAGTCTCCCCGCATCACCGGAAGGTACACATAGCCTCCCTCCGAGATCGGAGAAAGTGTGGAGATAGTGGTAGTCACTGTGCCGGAACCTCCTTCGTATGCGAACATGCCGTCGCCCGACTCGGGCACCGACACGGTTCCTGCCAGAGAGACGCTTGCCTCCATCGTCACCGATGTCAGCTGGTCGGCGGCATATTCTGAGGATGTTATGTTGAAGCGGACAATCGAGGCCGGGATTTCATATTTCACAGATACCGTCGTTTCTTCGGCAGCCGGCACCTGGGCCGAGGCGAACATCGGCACGTCCACTCCTGCACTTGACGTCATTCCGTCCTGAGTGTTGTTCTCCCCGATCTCTATTTTGAGGTCGGACAGCGTCTTGCCCTCGAGCCCGTCCGGCGGATAGGCCACATAAAGGGTGTTCGATACGGTTGCTTCAGCAGGAATTTCGGCAGTAAAAGTGCCGTCAGATGACACTGAGGCCGTTTTTACGAGGTCAGTGCCGCAGTCGGTCACATATGCCACCATGTCGCCGTCGTTCCACACGAGGTGAGTCCAGTCTGAATATTCGTTTTCAATGGAAGTCTTTGTCCCGAGAGATTCCGTGGTCACCGTGACCGTGCGGTAAGTTGCGCTCTCTTTCTCCGGCGTAGCGGAGAACTGGCATGACGCGGCCATGATTCCTGCGGTCAGCGTCGCCAATGCCGATATGTTCAGTTTCATCGTTTCTCAAAATAAAAATGTTAATGTTCGTGTCTCAGTTCCATGGATTGATCTCCGTGTCGCCCCAGTCGTCAGTGTTGACGTCGTCATATCCTCGTCCCGGGACATAGAATACTTCCGTGTCGGGATCAGTCTGCAGGCTGTTGAGGTTGGCGTTCTCGTTCAGATAAAGGCTTTCCATCCCGTTTTCGCTGCAGAACACTGACATCAGTCCGGTCAGATTGCTCAGGTCCAGGGATCTTATCTGATTCATTGATACGTCGATGTATCCCATGGCAGTGAGGAAGTTCACGCTCAGCTGAGAGAAATTGTTTTTCGCGAGTGTGAGGGAGTTGATGGCGGGACATCCTCTCAGGTCAATCTTCGAGAGCTGATTGCCTCCGAGCTCCAGGGTCGTCAGGACGCTGCTCGACGGAAGATTCACCGAAGTCAGCATGTTGGCGTTGGCCAGCAGTTCCGTGATGCCTGAGGCGTCGCTCACGTCAAGAGTGGTCAGGGAGTTGCTTGAACAGTTGAGCATGACTATTTTCGAACATCCCTTGAGATTGAGTTCCGTCAGTTCGTTGTCCTGGCAGTACAGGTATTCCACCGTTGAGCCGGAAAGGTCGAGCGAGGCGAGCGTGTTGCCGTATATGGTAAGGGACCGTATTGCCCCGAGGCACTCGGAGAGGTCGATTTCGCTGAGCGCATTGTTGTAGCATTGGATGTCATACAGGGCCGGGCATCCGGTCAGAGTCAGTGTCTCTATGCTGTTGTTGTGGCACGAGAGCGTCTGCAGGTCTTTCAGCCCGGACAGGTCGAGTGACGTGATCTGGTTCATCCAGCAGGTCAGGCTGGTGATTGCCGTGTTGCGCGACACGTCCAGACTGGTGAGCCGGTTGGAGGCGACGTCAAGAGCGGTCAGCTGCGTGTTCTCCGACAGGTCGACCGATTCGAGCGTGTTGCTGTACATAGACAGGCTGGTAAGCCCCGTGCTTGCCGACACGTCAATCGACGGGATGGAGTTGGTGTATGCTATCAGCTGGTTGAGCGACGGGCATCCCGAGACGTCGAGCCCTCCAAGGTGGCTGGTCGAGCAGTTCACATAGACGAGGTCAGGCCTGTCTGAAAGGTCAAGCGTGAAGCCGTACATCGGATTGTCCCGCGTGGTCACGTTGACCAGCCTGTCGCATCCGGTGAAATCTATTTCCGTAAGGTCGTTGAAGCAGCAGTTGATGTCCTTGAGGGAAGTGCAGTCGGAAAGGTCGAGCTCCGAGAGGTTTCCGTCGTGACATTCCAGTGCCTCGAGAGCGGTGCATCCCGTCAGGTCAAGACGTTCGAGTATGTATCCTGTCATGTCGTTGGCCTTGAGTGTCTTGAGGGACGAGCATCCGCTGACGTCGAGTTCCAGAATAGGGTTGTGGTCGCATCTCACCTCGGTCAGGTTTGTCATGCCGCTCAGATCGAGAGTTCCGCTGATGCTGTTGTAGCTGCAGTTCAGCGTTTCAAGCCCGACGAGATTCTTTATCCCCCGGAGTGAAGTGAGTACGCAGATGTCGTCAGTGATCTCGAGGGACTTGACGGCCGCAGCTTCCTCTACGCTGAGGATGCCGTCACCGTCAGTGTCGTGATTGGCGATCAGGAATTCGGCGAAATCCGGATCGAATTCCATTCCGTCAGTGTTCCCGTTCCCGATGCCCTGAGTCACGGTTACGGTCTCGTTGCTGCTTCCGGAGATCACGGTGAATGACGTGCTTCTCTCTTCTCCGGTCTCGTTCATGCCCACCGTAAGGGTGACGGATACATTGCCGGCTTCTCCGGATAGAGGGGATACGTCAAGCCACTCGACCGGTTCGTAGGAGATGAACCACTGTTCAGTGCAGCTGAATTCGAGCTGGCGTGATTCAGCTTCCGCATTGAATTCGACGGTTGTGCCTCCGGAGATTGTGAGCCCTTCCTCGGGGCTGACTTCCTTCTTGTCGCAGGATGTCATGGCGAACAGCAGTCCGGCCACGCATGCCGCAGTTGCAGATAGGTGTCTGTTCATGATACTGGTTCGTTTTATTAGTTAATAAGGTTATTTCAGATATAGGGAGGACATGCGGCTTTCCGGTTTTCTTTCCGGTTTCCGTCAGCCCGAATAACAAATATAATGGTTTGCGCCAAAAGAGTCTGAACGCGGGAACGGAAAACTATTCAAAAAACGTATAATTGCTGTTTTTTGAATACTCCGGCTGCGATTTTCCTGTCGTTTCGGCCCTGAATCTGGAAGGGGGCACGCCGGTCTCTTTCGTGAAGTTGTTGTAGAATGAGGTGATATTGCTGTAGCCGACCGCGTCCGCTATCTGCTTTATCGGAGCGTCATTCTCAGGATCCGACAATATCTTTATGCTCTCTTTGATGCGGATGGAGTTGAGATACGAGTTGAATGACGCCCCGGCGTATGTGTTTACGGCTTTGGACAGGTAGCTTCTGTTGGTCCCGAGACGGCTTGCGACATCCTCTATGGTCAGGTTCTTCTCCGCATACAGTCTTTCGTCCTTCATCAGGGTCTCCAGCCTGTCGAACATCTGCTTTATGACTTCGCTCCCGCTGTCTCTCCTGTTTTCTGAGAACCTTTCCATGAGCATCCTTTCTCTCTCGAGGTAGGCATTGTATTTTGACACGAGCTGCCTGTACATCCTGTTGCGGGTCCTTATGCGTGCTGCGACTGCCGCCACGGCAACTGCCGCCAGGACGAATATGACGAGAATTAATCTTATCAGCTGCCTCTGCTTGAGCAGTTCCATATCCCTCTTCTGTATCTCCATCGCGTTCTTCTGGTTCTCATATTGTCTTATGAGATTGTTGAACGACCGTTCCTTCTCCACATTGAACACATCGTTCTTCATCTCGTTGTAGCGGCCGAGCCATTTCACCGCTTTCTCATATTCACCGGCGGCGGAGGCCAGATTGGCGAGCTCTTCATACATTGAATATGCGTAGAAGTGCATCCCGTTGCTCTCAGCCGTTGAGAGGCCTTTGAGATAGTGCTCTTCAGCTTCGCGGTAGCGCCTCTTGGATGTGAGATATTTCCCGTAGTTCATGTGGAGTTCGATCAGGACCGTGCCGTCGCTGACTTCCGGGTCGTTGAGACACCGGAGAAATGTCCGCTCGGCCTCATCGTCTCTGCCGAGCGCCGCCAGAATCGAGCCTTTCAGAGGCTCCAGGGAGTTCGGTCCGCTGGAGTATTCCGGCCATTGTGCGGCTTCGGTCACATAGTCCAGGGCCTGCCCGTCCTTGCCGAGACTGTGGTACATGTAGGCGAACATCAGGGCACCGGTGTAGGAGAAATAGTTATTGTGCGTCCTTTTCCCGTAGTCGTATATCTCCTGTGATGTGGTGATTCCGGCCGGGTCCTTCCTCATGTAATGGATGATGGATATGTTGACCAGAAGCTTGTGGAGGAAATCCTCATCTCCGCTTTTTTCCGCACATTCCAGGCCCTGCTGGAAATGGAACAGGGCGTTTTCATAGTCCAGTGCATTCAGAAGGTTGTACACTCCAGTGACATTGTGAATCATCATGCTCTCGCTATACATCTCCAGCCTGTCTGCGTCGTTTGTCACTGCGTTGAAAAAGAAGTACATCGAGTCAGGCATCGACTCCATGTAGTAAAGTCTCCCCAGTCTTGCCCCGAGCCTCACCCGCACCATTGCCTCCTCATCTTCCGTTCCGGCGAAGGCGGTCCGTCCGAGGGAGATGGCTTCGCGGCTCTGTCCGCAGTCCGCCAGGCTGTCGATGACGCCGCATATTCTCTCCCATTTGCACGGCTCAGTACTTTCCTGCGCATATTCCCCGCAGGAAACTACGCACAGGAAGGCAAATGCGGCGATGATGAGGCGTCTGTCCATCTGTCATTCGGACTCTATCCGGGCCTTCTCTTCTGTTGAGAGCGAGTCGAGCTGCTGGTCGACGACCTGTCTGTAGTCGATCTTCTTCTTGTAGTCTTCGATGAGCTTCTGCTGCTCGTTCTCACGCACGGCCTTGTCCACTCCATGCTGGAAGATGTTCTGGATTGATTCGCGGAGGTTGACCCTTGTCTGGTCTATCACGCTTGAAAATACAGGAATATCTGCACTCTTGTATTTTGCCTTTCCTATCCTGAACTTGAAGTCCTCGAAGTTGCCGGAGAGGTCGATGCCGAGGCGGAACGGGATAGGGGAGTCTATCACGGACACATGGTATTTGAAGCTTGTGTCTAAATTCTGGATGCCGCTCATGGCTAAGGTGTACCTGTCAAGCTTCAGCACGAACGGGAAGATTTCGAGCCTGTTGTCTGATATGAGGCCCTCCACGGACATGTGGTTGATGTGGCCGCTGGTCCTGTCCTTGAACTTCAGGGTCTTGGCTATCTGGCTGAATGCCTGGCTTTCGGTGAATGTGAGGTCATCGCCGGAAATCCTGAGCACACCGTTGATGGAAGGCATCACGATGTTCATTGCCGTG
The DNA here is from genome assembly GCA_944323825.1 of uncultured Bacteroidales bacterium. Classification (GTDB taxonomy): domain Bacteria; phylum Bacteroidota; class Bacteroidia; order Bacteroidales; family UBA932; genus Cryptobacteroides. The sequence continues at coordinate 8,149 of CALUTY010000008.1, read as the reverse complement.
TCGAGCTCGGCGGTGGCAGAGAGGGTGCAATTGAGCATCCCTTTGAATGTCTTCAGCAGAGGCATCACGCTGTCCACTGCAGGCATCATTTCCACCACCTTCTCGGCAGTGATGTCTTTCAGGGCGAGGTCGAATCCTGTTTTGAGATCCTGTTTTGTCCTTGTGGAATAGAAACCTTCAAATTCGATGTCTCCGATGTTGGAATTTGCCACCGTGTTGGTCAGCTGTACGCATCTTTCCTTTATGGTGAGGTCGGTGGTCATCTTCTCTATGTCCAGGGTGCTGTATTTTACATTCTTCGCTTCAAGTGAAAGGTCGGCCATGATGTTGGCCGGTACCACCAGCAGGGCGGGAGCGGGAACCTCGGCTTCAGCAAGCGTATCGGTGACTATCATGTCCATATAATCTTCATCCTCGATATTGAGGGAGGCGGACGATGTGTTTGCAGGGACGAATTTTGACCCTACGGTATATGCTCCGAGCAGCTCGTTGACATTGAGGCTGTCCGAGCGTATGTCCATGGTGAGGTTCAGGAAGCCTCTGCCGAGAAGGGCCCTTTTGAGTCCGGTCAGCCGGCCGCTGGCGGAGAGATTGGATCTTCCGCTGTTGAGGTTGAAACTGTCGAACCGGATTTCGTTGTTGTTGAATCCGGCCTTGACATCGGAGAGTCTGTTGCGCAGAGGAAAATACGGGCTCATTATGTGTGCCCTGGAGAATGAGAGGGAGCCTTCCGCATCCCATTCACGGAAGTATTTCGCCATGCTGTCGCTCAGCTTCAGGTTCAGGTCGCTTTTCATGAAGTCCTTTTCACTCAGCCAGTCAGGAATCGGCCTTGCACCCCGCATTTTTCTCAGATGTCCGAAAAGGGAATCACGCGGAATGTCCGGATATTTCCTTGAAAGAGAATCTACAAAGGCCTTGGCCTTCTGCCGTCTTTCTATCGAGTTCATGGCGGCAACAGCATCCATCTTCAGATTCCGCACTGCAATGCGGTTGACGGGCCCGCGCAAGAACAGTCCTCCGTTGGAGCTGTCGAGCGTCAGGACAGGTATCTTCGGATTGCCCTGTTTCGGAGAAATCTTGAATATGCTGCTTGATTTGGCCACGGACACGAAGGATGTATCTGTCCCTATCATTGAAAGGAAGCCTATGTCAAGTTTTCCTCCGAACGGATAGAATTTTGATGAGTCGGCGGCATTGAGAATGGCGGCGGAGTTCTGGGCCTTGAGGGACAGATTCTTGCCGATGATAAGCATGCCGTTCTTGTACGAGAAGCGGGTGCTGTCCACGGATGCCACCAGGGCAAGCATCCTTTCTCCCTGTGTTATGCTTGAATCCCGTGTATTGCCCACGGCTCCGAGCCATACGTCGAGGCTGTCGGCGTAGAGGCTCAGTGAATCCTTTTCGGACATGAAGTTGAGCCCGGTGGTCTTTATCTTGCCGGACAGGTCTGCCTGGGCAAGCTGATACGGGTCGAGCTGAGACAATGTCACCTGCCCTTTGACACCGGCGGTGAGATAGCCTGATGCACTTATACCGCTTTTCTTCTTCAAATATCGGGACAGGGTGTCGAGACTCATGTCAATTCCCGCTTCCACATCCAGCAGAGGGTCTTTGCCGAGGAGGTCGGAAGCTGAACCGCGTGCCATGATCTGCAGTGCCTTGCCTCTTATGTGGAAGTCATTGAGCCTTACATCAAGTTTTCCGTCGCTTTTTCCGGAAATGTCCGTGTCAAGTGCTATTTCGTGCCGGATGTCCACTTTCTTGTTGCCTATCCATGAGTCCGGAATTTCAATGTGGGCTGTGATGTCCGGTATTTCTCCTGTGGAAGAGTCATAGAAGCCGTCGAAAGCGGCGGACATCGAAATCTCTGCATCTGTGCTGATGTCCCCCGCTGGCTTCCACAGGTTCTTGCCGAAATAGTTGATGACATCGTTGACCTTGCATCCGTTGATTGCCGCCGTCCCTTTCACATATAGCCTGTCCCCGTATCTGACATAAGCGTCCGCTTCCAACGGTATTGCGGCCACCGTGGCCTTGAGGTCCTTGACTTCGATGGCAAAGACTGAGTCTTTAGGGAAACTTATTTCGGAACTTATGTCGACCGGCACCTTCATCCTGCCGTATGAGCTCATTGCAAGCCATGTTGTGGCTGAGGCGTCAAGGTCGATATGTCTGCGGTGTTCCCTTACGCTGAACCTGTCCAACTTGAGTGCAAGGGTGTCGGACGGGAGCCTTCCTGCCACGAACATGCTGTCGATTTCAAATCCCACGCGGTTTCTGCCGTTTCTGCCGGTGGCCAGTCTTCCGTTGAAGCGCAGCTTCTTCAGGTTCAGCATGGCAAAGACCGTATCTTCCGGACTTGAGTAGACTATGTGCGGGTTGTTCCTGAGCATGATCCTGCCCAGCACGATTTTCGGCATCTGCGATTCTGCGGTGTCCTCAGCAGCGGTTCCGGTGTCTGTGGAGTCAGAGGATGTCTTGAATATCTCCCAGTTGGCCCTTCCGTCCGGATAGCTTTTGGCAAATATCCTCGGGCTGTTGAGCATTATCCCCGGCACCTTTACGGTCCCGAATGCCAGTGCTGCCACATCGATTGAAGCATAAAGGTTCTTGAATGATGCCAGCGTGTCTGCGGTTTCTCCTTTTCCCTGGCGGGAGTAGAAATTTTCATCCGGAAAATTGAACCTGTCCGAAGGATAGGTCACGGATACGTCAGAAAATCCCACATTGAGATATGGAAAACTCTTGAATACTGACATCTTCACCTCTCCGAACGCAACATCCCCGTCGATGTATTTGTTTGCATATTTGTTTGCGAGCCTTGTGAGCACTGCCGGAGACAGTGCTATCTGAATGACAATCAGCAATACGGCCCAGATGCCTGCAATCCACAGGAGCACCTTCCATGCCGTTTTCATTTTTCTCTTTTTCCCGCTCATGGTCTGAAGAATTGGCAATTCTACAAATTTAGGAAAAATATTATGAAAAACGGCTGCCATTGTCGGCAGCCGCTATCTTTTTAATCGTATTTTCATCTGCAGTGGTGACGGACTACTTTTCGTCCATAAGCTGCATGTGCTGAACATAGATGGCCTTCTTGATCTCCTCTCTTCTCTTCACTGACGGCTTCACGAAAGCCTTTCTTGCACGAAGCTCGCGGATCGCACCGGTCTTCTCGAATTTCCTTTTGAATTTCTTAAGAGCTTTCTCTATGTTCTCGCCCTCCTTGATAGGAACTATAATCATCGCTTAATCACCTCCTTTTTATTTGCGGCTGCAAAGGTAGTCATTTTCCCGGAGTTTCAAAATTTTTTGAGCATTCCGATGAATTTTTCCATTCCGGAGGTGGCGACATCCTTTATGTGGGTGATCCTTTTGTCGTGGACGGGGACATCTTTCGGGTCGATGATGTATATCGGGGTGTCTATCCCTGCATACCGGTACAGGCCGGCGGCAGGATACACCTGCAGGGATGTGCCCACGATGAGCATGATGTCGGCCTTTTCAACGGCGTTGATGGCCTGCTCCATCTTCGGTACGGCTTCCCCGAACCATACTATGTGGGGCCGGAGCTGTGCCCCGTCCGGAGCCTTGTCGCCCAGGTGTATTTCATCGTAGCCGATGTCGAAGACGCTTTCCTCCGAGAAGCCGTCCTGCTCATTGCAGCAGTCTTCCGGACGCACCTTGGTCAGCTCTCCGTGGAGGTGGATGATGCGGGTGCTGCCTGCCCTTTCGTGCAGGTTGTCCACATTCTGGGTGATAACTGTCACGTCATAGTCATTTTCCAGGGCAGCTATTGCAAGGTGGGCGGCATTGGGCTTTACCTCGGCGAGCTGCCTGCGCCTGGCATTGTAGAAGTCCAGCATCAGCCCCGGATTCCTGTACCAGCCTTCTATGCTGGCCACATCTTCCACATTGTAGTTTTCCCAGAGCCCGTTGCTGTCCCTGAATGTGCTGATTCCGCTTTCTGCGCTCACTCCGGCACCTGTGAGCACCGCTATCTTCCTTTTCATATATGATGTCATTTCATTTCAAAATATCTTTTCTCCAGCCAGTATTTGAAGAGCGGGTCGAGGATTACAGGCTCATCCCTGTCGTTGAATGTGATTATTTCCTTTTTCTTCAGGGCGTCCTTCACCCTCCGCACATTGGCGGAAGAGTTCAGTCTGTATTTTTCTATCACATCGGTCGCGCTGAATTTCGTCTCCCCGTCGAGAATTGCCTTCATCAGGCTCATCTGGTGGTCTGTCAGGCTGTTGGTCATGGCGAAGAACCTCGGCTCATGGATGGACAGTATTATCTTCAGCGCCTCCATCAGCACCCCTTCATTGATGAATCCCTTTGAGAGAGAGTCGCAGATGGATATGAAGTGGTTGAGATACCACAGGTTGGACCGGAACAGGCTTACCGCACCTGCGGCAAGCTCCCTGTCGATGACCTTCCCGCTTGAAAGGAAGCCTTTGACTATATGCTCAATGATTTCCCTGTCATCTACGGGCTGCAGAGGAAGATGCTCCACCATGCGCCAGAAATATTTCTTTTCTTCGAATATGTATTTCATCGCATTGAGCAGGGAGCCTGTCAGGATGAATGTGCAGCAGAACTCCTTGCCCTTGTCCTTTTCGGAAAGCACTGTCTCCCATGCGCTGAAGATCTCCTCGTATTCAGGAATCATCATAAGGTTCTGGAATTCTTCCACTATCATGTATATCTGCGTCTGTTTCTCCTCCGCGATCTTCTGCGGGAATCTCAGCATTGCCAGCATGTCATCCCTGTCCGTATCCCAGTTAAGCGACACCACCTCCTCGCAGTCGGCAAACCTCTGGGGGTCAAAGACGAAATGTGTCCCGGCAAGGTGTCTGGCCACGAGGTCCTCATATTCGGCCGGAGTGGTCGCCACGGCCCTGAGCACGGACGTGCCGAACCTTATCAGAAACCTGTCCTTTTCCCTGATGTTGAATATGTCCGTCTGGCCCACGGCGAACCTCAGCCCCGAAATCCTCATGTTGAAAAGGGCCTGCTGGATCAGCGACATCTTTCCGCTCTTCGGAGGCTCGTATATTGCCACATCCTCTTTCCCCGAAAGCAGGTTCCTCAGCGTGTTGCAGTCGGTCTTCCTGCCTATGAAATTCCTGTCAATGACATATTTGTCATATATGAAAGGCGTGTCCATGTCTTGAAAATTTCCGTTAGGCACACAAATTTATAAAAATAACAAAAGAGTTATATCTGAAAAATGAAAAATATGAAAGAGCCGGTACCGATGCCAAAGAAGTTTGCATATTGTCCTGAAAAAACTAAATTTGAGGGACATTTACTGTTAACCTCATAATTGATAACTTGATTACCCGTTGGCGGAATTAATTTAGTCGGACCCAATAGTAATATTCTCTGTCAAATCAATACGGTATTTACCGGATGCTTACATACAAATTGCATACAATGACATTTTTTCTGCCACCAACTGATGACCAATAAGGACAGTACCGGTACTATTTGAGCATTTTCACTGAAATCACAGATATGCCCGAAACGGCAACGCAGTTACACCAGAGCGGTGCAACACATTGATATATACGAAAAAAGGTCACCATTTCTGATGACCTCTCTGGAGCGGAAAACGAGACTCGAACTCGCGACCCCGACCTTGGCAAGGCATATAAGCCTATGGTCATCAATTCTTGACAGTTCTGTTTTTCAACAGAATAGCACATCTCTATTCCCTTGGTATTCCTTTCAAGTCCAACTTTAGTCCAACAACAGATGTGTCCCAAACTTGTCTAGTTAAACTTAAATCTTTCAAAAAACTATCGTAAATATAACTATTTCCATTGAGACAAATTTATGGTTTTGAAAAAATATCATACCATAATGGATAATATAAACAGCATATGGGCATGTCTTATTTGAACAGTTCTGAATGAGTGCCCAACCTTACCAGCTTGATGATATTTTCTGTTTCATCAAGCCAAATCAGCAAGGTGTCATTCTCTATATGGCACTCCAGATGACCGCTATATTCCCCAATCAGCATATGCGCTTTGTAGTGCTTTGGAAGACTTTCCCCTCTTTCCAATATACGCACGACCTCATATAATTTTTCCAATGTTTCGGGCTTATGCCTGTATCTCTTCAGATCCTTTTTGAATTTGCCCGAAGCTACTACAACTTTCATTCAAGCGATTTTAAAAATGATTCAAAACTTGATGTATCCACTTTTGTGAGGTTCTTGCCTTCCTTGGCTTCTTCCATTGCCGCCAAAGTTTCCTCATTGGGTTCTCTGTAAACTGCATCCAAGAGAACACTCTCCACATAATTGTTGAGGCTTCTGTTTTCTTTCCTTGCCTCTATCTTCAGCCTTTCAAGCAAGTCCTTTCTGAGCCTAAAAGCAGTCTGTTTCCTGTCTAATGCTATTGTATCCATATTTCTGCTATATTTAATATCACAAATATATAATATTAGTATAATAAAACAAAATTTGCCCTACCCGGAAACAAAAGATGCATCCACTTCTCCTGTATAAATCCATTCAAAGTGAATACATCCTCAATAAAGCAATGGGCATACCGCCATAAATCAGCTGCCTTGCTTGAATGCAATTATTTCATATACTCCTCCGGACTCACCATATTTATAATATAATTTCCCGTTGTAGATGCTAAATCGTGGATAGTAGCTTGCATCAGTGCCGTTACCATACCATATTATATCTTCTCCACTCAAGGAATAGAATTCAGTGAATGATATATCAGAACCTATTGTAATCTTAAGTTCGACATTTGAGACTGCTTCAACCTGAACTGTCACATATTCTTTTTCATCGCTTCCGATAAGTGCCTTAGTACCAATATATGTACCATCCAAGTGCAGGTCTTTTGTACATGTCATTCTTTTAAAACCAATTTTCGAACCGACACTGGCCTGATAAAATTCATCAGATGACTCAAAAACTATTTCTACAGGTGCGCCGCCATCTATTGACAGAAAACCATCGGCCATTGACCAAGAAAAATAATATATTGACACATCAGACTCATCATGCAGTGTTGGGCCTTCCTGTATAATTTCCCTGAAACTACCATCTTCATAAAATGTGCAAAATATCCAAGCTTCTTCAGCAGAGTAATCGTCCCGTTGAATTTCCCCATTGAAGTAATCTTCCACGAAGGAAATACGCCAACTGCCAATAATCTGTTCGTTGCTATCCAGCTTATTATTCTTGCTGCATCCGAACATTATCGGCATAAGCATCACCGTCAAAACAAATAGCTTAGTTTTCATCATAACTAAATTTATGCTTTAATCAATTTACAGAGGCAATATATTCTTAAACAGCGTACCCCATGCATGTTTATATTTATCCAGACTTTCCACAGGAACCGACAGAACAGCATCTTCTGAAATCCCGCTGAAAAATATATCGGGATACGGATATTCTGGATTCGGAGGATTTGAACATCCTATTGAAATTGATTTCAGTTTGCTGCAATTTTTGAATTGATTCCATAATTGTTGATTATATTGTGCTTCAGTCGAAGCGAAATTAATTTCGGTACATCTGGACATGTCAACTGAAAGCAATTCAGTACAACCCTCAAAAGCCGAAGTCTCAATTGTTATTTCTCCTGCCGGGAAAATAACAGATGTCAACCCTGTACTCTGATAAAAAGCATATTCGGAAATAGTAATAAGCTTAGTGTTGTATCTAAGGTCGAGTGTCCCGGTAAAAGAATGAGACACCCTATAATCACTGTCAAACGATGTGAGATTGCTGAAATATTCAATACCTTTCAAAGATAATATATCGTTATCTTCCAAATCATTACAGTTAAGTCTCGTTACCGCATTGGCTTCTGCCATAGATACCCGTTTATCGTTATTGACGTCAAAGTGTTCGTAACAATAAGCCATGAAATTAAGGTCATCCATCTTTTCGCAGACATCATCAACTTCTTCCAATGCCGGCAATTGGGCGGTATTATCATCTTTGGAGCAGCTGATAGTCAATAGTGTCAAGACTGCAATGATTAATAATGATTTTGAGTTCATAAAATAGTGATTTTAATGATTCAATAGTTCGTTAAAAATCAGCCGAGCCTAAGCGGCTCTGGCAGTAAATAAAATGAGTTCCTTGAAAATTTTGTCA